>NZ_JBIVLA010000006.1:0-572149 GCF_044751065.1 Streptomyces sp. NPDC088746 | reverse complement strand
CACCCCCTGCGCGACCGGGCGCCGGCCGCCCGCCCGCCCCCCCGGGGGGGGGTGTCACGGGTTGGCCTCGGTGGGGGGGGGGGCCGGGGGGGGGCGCCCCCCCCACCCCTGTCGTCGTGGTGGCGTACTGCAAGGGCTGAGCGGTACCCGTGTTCAGGCGCGGTGGGAGTGGACGGCACGGGCCACATGGACCAGCCACACGCCGGCCACGGCCCAGGGCAGCCGGTGGAGGTGGCTGTCGAGGATCCACAGTCCGCCGACTGCTCCGGCTGCCAGGCCTGACATGAACCCCAGATCCCACAGGCGAGCCATGACCGGGCTGCGGTAGCGGTCGAGGACGTACGCCGCGCCGAGCAGCGCTCCGCTCGTGACGAGCCAGGGCTGCCAGGCGTCCGGACCACGGGAGTGCCGGACCCCGGACAGGGCGACGTACGCGAGAACAGTGAAGACAGCCGCGCAGAGGACCGTCTGCGAGAACCCCACACCGTTGCTGAACGACCAGTGGACGCTGTCCGCGGTGCCCGTGAGCCACAGGCTGACGACGAGGACCGACATCTGCAGCGTCGCGTCGTCACGGGCCAGCCAGAGACCGGCAGCCACCAGGAGCGTCAGCGTGGTCACGCCTGCCAGCCGAGCGGCGAGGCCCTCGGTCGACCACGCGAGCCTTCTCATTGCTACTTCGGTCCCCCACGGCCACGGCATGGGGAAAGGGTAGCGACAGCGAACGTGCCGCGCCCGGTCCGACGGGGCCCCGACCGTCCCGGCACACAGCTCCGGGATCCGCGGAACAGTGTCCGCGGATCCCGGGGTGAGAGCGTCAGTGGCCGGACGCCAGGGTCAGGACACCGTCAGCGGGAGGACCGCCGTCGGCGCGTGGCCGGGCTCGGAGGCCACGTCCTCGAACTCGTTGACCGACGCGATGTCGGTCCCGCTCATCGAGATGTTCGTGACCCGCTCCAGGATCGCCTCGACGACGACCGGGACCCGGTGCTCGGCCGCGAGCTTCTTGGCCTCCTCGAAGGCCGGCAGCAGCTGGTCCGGCTCGGTGACGCGGATCGCCTTGCAGCCCAGGCCCTCGACGACCTTGACGTGGTCCACGCCGTAGACGCCCAGCTCCGGTGAGTTGAGGTTCTCGAACTCCAGGTTGACCTGGAAGTCGATGTCGAAGTTGCGCTGCGCCTGCCGGATGAGCCCCAGGTAGGAGTTGTTCACCAGCACATGGACGTACGGGATGCGGTGCTGCGCGCCGACGGCGAGCTCCTCCAGCATGAACTGGAAGTCGTAGTCGCCGGAGAGGGCGACCACGGAGCCGTCCGGGTCGGCCGTGGCGACGCCCAGGGCCGCGGGGATCGTCCAGCCCAGCGGCCCGGCCTGGCCGCAGTTGATCCAGTGGCGCGGCCGGTAGACGTGCAGCATCTGCGCGCCCGCGATCTGGGAGAGGCCGATCGTCGTCACGTACCGGGTCTCGGGGCCGAACGCCCGGTTCATCTCCTCGTACACCCGCTGCGGCTTCAGCGGCACGTTGTCGAAGTGCGTGCGGCGCTGCAGGGTCGCACGGCGCTCCTGCGTGGACGCGGCCCACCGCGAGCGGTTCTTCAGCTTGCCCGCGTCCTTCAGCTCGCGCGCCACCTCGACGAGAAGTTCGAGTGCCGCCTTCGCGTCGGAGGCGATGCCGAGGTCCGGGGCGAAGATCTTGCCGAGCTGGGTGGGCTCGATGTCGACGTGGACGAAGGTGCGGCCCTTCGTGTAGACGTCCAGCTTGCCGGTGTGGCGGTTGGCCCAGCGGTTGCCGACCCCGAGGACGAAGTCGGACTCCAGGAAGTTCGCGTTGCCGTAGCGGTGCGAGGTCTGCAGGCCGACCATGCCCGCGTTCAGCTCGTGGTCGTCGGGGAGGATGCCCCAGCCCATCAGGGTGGGGACGACGGGGACGCCGGTCAGCTCGGCGAACTCCACCAGGAGTTCCGACGCGTCGGCGTTGATGATGCCGCCGCCCGCGACGAGCAGCGGCCGCTCGGAGGCGTTGAGCATCTCGACGGCCCGCTCGATCTGCTTGCGGCTCGCGGCGGGCTTGTGGACGGGCAGTGGCTCGTACAGCTCGGGGTCGAACTCGATCTCGGTGAGCTGCACATCGATCGGCAGGTCGATGAGGACGGGACCCGGCCGGCCCGTGCGCATCAGGTGGAAGGCCTGCTGGAAGACGCCCGGGACCTGCGCGGCCTCCAGGACGGTGGTCGCGGCCTTGGTCACCGGCGCGGCGATCGACGCGATGTCGACGGCCTGGAAGTCCTCCTTGTGGAGGACTGCGGTCGGCGCCTGGCCGGTGATGCACAGGATCGGGATCGAGTCGGCGATGGCCGAGTAGAGACCGGTGATCATGTCGGTGCCGGCGGGCCCCGACGTGCCGATGCAGACGCCGATGTTCCCGGCCTTGGCGCGGGTGTAGCCCTCCGCCATGTGGGAGGCGCCCTCGACGTGGCGGGCGAGGGTGTGCTGCACCCCGCCGGAGGCCTTGAGAGCCGCGTAGAAGGGGTTGATCGCCGCACCCGGCACACCGAACGCGTTGCTGACGCCTTCGCGCTTGAGGATCTCAACTGCCGCTCGGGCAGCGGTCATACGAGGCATGAGTGCTCCTGCTCGGACCTGGTGGAGTCGGGCTCTGTCGCGCCACCTGAGAGCACTAATTCCACATTACGGAAACTTCTTTCTGCTATGTGAAAACAATTTAGGGCGGCTCGGGACGGCCGTCAAGGGAGGACGGGGAAAGCGGCGGAGACCGTCGGTCCGAAGTGCGCGAATCACCCCCCGGAGCGTCGCTCCTCGTGGACGATGGAGGTACGGAACGCAGTCGCCGCCACAGGGGCGGAAGAAGGGGGCAGCACGTGGAGTCCGTACCGGTGCGCTGCCCGGCCTGCCGCCGGGATCACGCGTACATCACGCCGGTATACCCCTGCCCCTGCGGCTCCCCGACCGCCCCGCCGCTGATGCGCGGCGCGCCGGCCGTGCTCATCACGCACCGCACCTGGAACGACGACTGGGTGAGCGTGCGGTGCCACTCCTGCGGGCGCCGCGACCAGTGGCCACACCCCGAACTCTGCTGCCCCTGCGGTGCGGTACTCCGGATCCCCGTGCGCCCGCTGGCCACGCGCGGCACCACGCCGCCGTCCACGGCGGGAGGTTCGCCCGGCCCGGCCCACATACCGCTGCCACGCACGGCCGCCCACCCGCGGCCGTCGTTCAGGCCGCTGGTGATACGGACGGCCCGCGACGCGGTGAACACCGCGGCGCTCTATCTGAGATGGCTGGGCTTCCACGACATCGTCCAGCCCGAGGTGCGGCCCAGCTCCCGGATCGACCTCAGGGCGGCCGGTCTCATCGCCCAGGTGGACGCGACCACGCGCCCGACCGCCCTGCGTGACGTCGAGTGCCTCTGGCTGAACGCCCTGAACACCTCGGTGTCCGGCGTGCTGTTCTCCCTGGCCGGTTACACGGACGAGGCGCGCTCACGCGCCGACGGCCTCGCCGTCCCGCTGTTCGTCCTGGATCTCACCGGCACCCCGCAGCCGGTGAACGGCCCCGCGGAGGAACTGATCAGCGTCGGACCGGCCCCCGGCGAATGATTTCGGTCACCTGTGCCCTGCCAGCCGCATATGTTCGAGCTGTTGTCAGAATGAGGACGTAGAGTGAAGGCATGGTCTTAACTCCTCGGCTTCCCACCCACTCAGCCCCCGTTTTTCTGACCCAGCCCGTCCACCCGTCCGTCGTCGAGGCCAACGACGCCATCCGCGCGCTCGTCGACTCACGGGCCGGCCAGGACTGGACGCCGGTGGAAGCCGCGGAGTACGAGATCCTGCTCATCGAGTGGGCGGCCGCGACCCAGGGCATAGGCTCCGGCGTCATAGAGGCCGCCTGACCCCGCGGCCCCCGGCACGGGCTACGCGCCGTATCCCTCCCGCAGTTCGACCTTCCGGACCTTACCGCTGACGGTCATGGGGAACGCGTCCAGAATGCGCAGCCCGCGCGGGATCTTGTAGTGCGCCAGCTGGTCCCGGCAGTACGCCGTCACCTCGTCGAGCGTCGGCGGGTCGGCCGGGTCGCGCGGTACGACGCAGGCCAGGATCTCCTCGCCGTACCTCTCGTCGGGAACTCCGACCACCTGGACGTCGGCGATCTTCGGATGACCGTGGAGGAACTCCTCGATCTCACGCGGATACACGTTCTCTCCCCCGCGGATGATCATGTCCTTGATCCGGCCGACGATCTGGACGTAGCCGTCCTCCCGCATCGTCGCGAGGTCCCCCGTGTGCATCCAGCGCCCCGCGTCGATGACTTCGGCGGTCCGCTCCGGCTGGTCCCAGTAGCCGAGCATCACGCTGTACCCCCGGGTGCACAGCTCACCGGCCTCGCCGCGTGGGAGGGTCACGCCCGTCACCGGGTCGACGACCTTCACCTCGATGTGCGGCATCACCCGGCCGACCGTGCCGGTGCGGCGCTCCAGGTCGTCCTCCCGCCGGGTCTGGGTGGAGACCGGCGAGGTCTCCGTCATCCCGTAGCAGATGGAGACCTCCTCCATGTGCATCTGGGCGACGACCCGTTTCATCACCTCGACCGGGCAGGGCGATCCGGCCATGATCCCGGTGCGCAGCGAGGAGAGGTCGTACGAGGCGAAGTCGGGCAGGCCGAGCTCCGCGATGAACATGGTGGGCACGCCGTAGAGCGAGGTGCAGCGCTCCTGCTGGACGGCGGCCAGCGCGGCGGCGGGCTCGAAGGACGGCGACGGGATCACGATGCAGGCGCCGTGCGAGGTGATGCCGAGGTTCCCCATGACCATGCCGAAGCAGTGGTAGAAGGGCACGGGCAGACAGACCCGGTCCTGTTCGGTGTAGGCGACCATCTCCCCCACGAAGTAACCGTTGTTGAGGATGTTGTGGTGGGAGAGCGTGGCGCCCTTGGGGAACCCGGTGGTGCCGGAGGTGTACTGGATGTTGATCGGGTCGTCGCACGACAGTTCCGCCTCCCGGTCCGCCAGTTGTCCGGCGGTCACCGACCCCGACGCGGCGGTCAGCTCGTCCCAGGACGGGTCGCCGATGTGGTGGACGGACCGCAGTGCGGGGCAGTTCGAGCGGACCTGGCCGACGAGTGCGCGGTAGTCACTGGTGCGGTGGGCGAGGGAGGCGACCAGGACGGAGATCCCGGCCTGCTTCAGCACGTACTCCAGCTCGTGCGCGCGGTAGGACGGATTGATGTTGACCATGACCGCGCCGATGCGGGCCGTGGCGTACTGGACGAGGACCCATTCCGGGCAGTTGACCGCCCAGATCCCGACCCGGTCGCCCTTGGCCACCCCGGAACCCATCAGGCCGCGGGCCAGCTCCTCGACGGCGGCACCGAACTCGGCGTACGTCCACCGGCGTCCGGACACCACGTCGACGAGGGCCTCCCGGTCGCCGTACGCCTCGACCGCCCGGTCGAGGTTGCGTCCGATGGTGTCGCCGAGCAGTTCCGTGGAGCTGGTGCCGTGCGCGTAGGACAGGCCGCTCATCGCAGGTCCCCCTCGTCGAACTCGGTACCGGTGCCCTGCGCGGTGCGCTCCCGCAGCTCGATCCTGCGGATCTTCCCGGAGACGGTCTTGGGCAGCTCGGCGAACTCCAGCCGGCGGATGCGCTTGTACGGGGCGAGGACCGCCCGGGAGTGCTCGAAGAGCACCTTGGCGGTGGCGGCGCCGGGCTCCCAGCCCGCGGCGAGCACGACGTACGCCTTCGGGACGGAGAGCCGCACCGGGTCGGGGGCG
Organism: Streptomyces sp. NPDC088746; assembly: GCF_044751065.1. Classification (NCBI taxonomy): domain Bacteria; kingdom Bacillati; phylum Actinomycetota; class Actinomycetes; order Kitasatosporales; family Streptomycetaceae; genus Streptomyces; species Streptomyces sp. NPDC088746. The sequence goes on along the minus strand of NZ_JBIVLA010000006.1, from coordinate 566,361 downwards.
GGGACGACCGCCGCCTCGGCCACCGCCTCGTGCTCCAGGAGGGCGCTCTCCAGCTCGAACGGCGAGATCTTGTAGTCGGATGCCTTGAACACGTCGTCGGACCGGCCCACATAGGTGATGTAGCCGTCCTCGTCCCGCGCGCCGATGTCGCCGGTGCGGTAGTAGCCGCCCGCCATGGCCTCGGCGGTGCGCTCCGGGTCTCCGTGGTAGCCCGTCATCAGGCCGACGGGGGCCGTGGCCAGGTCGAGGGAGATCTCGCCCTCCACCGCGCCCGGTTCACCGGTGACCGGGTCCAGCAGCTCCACCTCGAAGCCGGGACTGGGACGCCCCATGGAGCCGGCCTTCAGGAGCTGCCCCGGTGTGTTGGCCACCTGCACGGCGGTCTCCGTCTGCCCGAAGCCGTCCCGGATGGTGACGCCCCAGGCGCGCCGGACGCTCTCGATGACCTCCGGGTTGAGCGGCTCACCCGCCGCGACGACCTCACGCGGCGGCGTCCTCAGCTGCGCGAGGTCGGCCTGGATGAGCATCCGCCAGACCGTCGGCGGCGCGCAGAAGCTGGTGATCGCGGAGCGGTCCATCTCCGCCATCAGCCGGGCGGCGTCGAACCGGGTGTAGTTGAAGATGAAGACGGTGGCCTCGGCGCTCCACGGCGCGAAGAGGTTCGACCAGGCGTGCTTCGCCCAGCCGGGCGAGGAGATGTTCAGGTGGACGTCGCCGGGCTTGAGCCCGATCCAGTACATCGTCGACAAGTGGCCCACGGGGTACGAGACATGGGTGTGCTCCACGAGCTTGGGGCTGGCCGTGGTGCCCGAGGTGAAGTAGAGCATCAGGGGTTCGTCGGCGTCCGTGGCGCGGTCCGCGGTGAAGGTCTCCGGCGCCTCGTCGGCCCCGCCGTAGGAGATCCAGCCCCGGACGTCGGCGCCGACCGAGATCCGGGTGTAGTCGCCGGGCACCTCCTCGAACTTGGCGGTGTCCGCCGACCGTACGAGCACATGGCGGACCCTGCCGCGCTCGACCCGGTCACGCAGGTCGGCCGGCCCCAGCAGGGGGGTGGCGGGGATGACGACGGCGCGCAGCTTCATCGCGGCCAGTGCCGTCTCCCACAGTTCGGTCTGGTTGCCGAGCATGACGAGGATCCGGTCGCCCGCGGCCACGCCCTGGTCCCGCAGCCAGTTGGCCGCCCGGTTGGAGCGGGCGGCCATCCGGGCGAAGGAGACCTCGGTGCGGCCGCCGTCCTCCTCGACGATGTGCAGGGCGGTGCGGTCGTTGTCCTCGGCGATGACGTCGAACCAGTCGAGCGCCCAGTTGAAGTGGTCGGGGCGGGGCCAGCGGAAGCCCTCGTACGCCGTGGAGTAGTCCTCACGGTGCTCGATCAGGAAGTCCCGGGCAGCCCGGAACGTCTCCGTCGCATTCGTTGCCGGCATGTGCTCTCCTCGTCGCGAACCCGTCCTTCGGCCGTAACATCATGTAAACAGTGACCCAGGTCTCACCACCCCCGGACGGGGGTGGTCCGACAGGGCTCCGACGGGACGGAGAGTCATGGGCGTGCCGGAACCGGGCGAAGCGACCGAGCTGCGGGCGGCCATGCTCAGACTGCGCAGGACGAGCGGGCTGCCCGTGGTCTTCGGCGGGCTGCTGTCCGACGCCCGCCACGCCCGGATCGCCGAGCTGAGCGGGGCGCAGACCCCCGCGCTGCGCGGGCTCGTCATCTCGGCGGGCAGCGGGCTCGGCGGAAAGGCGATCGCCCTGTCACGGCCGTGCGCGGTCACGGACTACCCGTCGGCGCGCCACATCAGCCACGAGTACGACGCGGTCGTCGCGGCGGAGGGACTGCGCTCCGTCGTCGCGGTGCCCGTCGTCGTACGCCGGACGGTGCGCGGTGTGCTGTACGGGGCGCTGCGCGAGCCGCTCACGCTCGGGGACCGTACGTTCGACGCGGCGGCGTCGGCGGCCCGCGACGTGGAGCAGGCCCTGGCCGTACGGGACGAGGTGCAGCGCCTGCTGGCCGCCACCCGGGAACAGATCGCCGATCCGGGCGTGGGTCCCGGCACCTGGGAGGACGTCCGCGAGGCTCATCGTGAGCTGCGCGCCCTCGCCCCGAAGATCGTGGACCCGGCGCTGCGCGGCGAACTGCTCGCCGTGTGCGGGCGGCTGGCGTCGGCGGCCGGGGCGGACCGGCCTCCGGCACCCGGGCGGACACGGCTGGCGCCCCGCGAGGTGGATGTGATCGCCTGCGTGGCGTCGGGTGCGACCAACGCGCTGGCGGCCGAGCGGCTGGGACTGCGGCCGGAGACCGTGAAGAGCTATCTGCGGTCCGCGATGCGGAAGCTGGGTGCGCACACCCGGCTGGAGGCGGTGGTGGCGGCCCGGCGCGCGGGGCTGCTGCCGTGAAGCCGGGCCGCGTCGGGCTGCCGCCGTGAGCCGGGCCGTGCGGAGCGGGAGGCTCAGTCCCCGAAGTCTCAGTCCCCGAAGTCGACGAAGGTGGCGAACCGGACGTCGTGGGCGGGCGCCGGGGACATCACTGTCAGCATCCCCACGGCCTCCTGGGTGATCTCCTCGCGGGTGGCCCGGTCGAGCGTGCCCAGGGCCTGCACCGTGACGGTCGCGGTGTCCCGGTTCTCGTCGAGCCGCCAGAGCGCGGTGAGGAAGCCGTCGGCCAGGACGGTCCCGTAGGCCTGGTTCCCCAACCCGTTGCGGCCCTTGTACGCGGGCGGGATCACCCGGGTCCGGTCGGCGTGGCCCAGCAGGATGTTGTCGAACTCGGGGAGGAAGCGGGGCGGGGCCGGGGTGTCGGGGCCGGGGCGCGGGGCGTCGGGCAGGTCGAAGAGTTCGACGCCGTTCTCGTCGCGGAAGGTGACGAGCCGGGGCCGCAGGCGTTCGAAGACCTCGCGCATCCGGGTGAGCCCGGCCCACGTCTGGAGGTCCTTCACCGAGGCCGGGCCGAAGGCCCCGAGGTAGCGCAGCACGGTCCCGTCGGGCGAGGCCGCCGGCTGCGGCGGGGTGCCGAGCCAGTGCTCGGCGGTCGTCAGGGCGACCTGCCCGCTGCGCCCCCACAGCCCGCGCGGGGTCACCTGGACCAGCGGCAGCCGGCAGCGGGCGGCGACCGCGAGTGCCCGGGGGTCGGCGTCCGGCCAGTGGAGGAGGAGCTCCTCCCGCAGTTCCTTCATGGTGCGGGGCCGTTCCTCGACGAGTTCCCTGGCGAGCGAGGAGAGCCGGTCCAGATCCACGCCCGTGAGCCCGCTGCGGAACATGTTCAGCTCCCGGTCGCGCGCCGGCTGGACCAGGGGGCGCAGCGTGAGGGCGTCCTCGGCGGTGTGGGTGTGGATGGTGGAGCGCAGGCTGACGATCCTGACGACCTCGCGGGACTCCATCAGCTCCGAGAGCGCGGCCGGGGTGAAGCCCTCCAGCCGGGAGTAGAGCTGGAAGTACGGCGGCCTGGTGTTCTGCGCCTGGAGGCCGACCAGGCGGCCGACCGCGTCCTTCACCGGCACGGCGGTGCGGCGGAGCAGCAACTGGCGGTCCATCGTCGCCCTGTTGAGCGCGCGGGTGGAGAGCACGGGAGCGTATCTGGCGGCCATGGCCCGCAGACTACGCGTGCCCTGTGGCGGCGGGCCCGGAACGGGCGACACTCGCACGGGTGCGGGGCACCGCTGCCCGGAGGGCGTCGGCCCTCATGATGGGGCGGTGATCAGCGTCCTGTTCGCCGTTCTGACCGCGCTCAGCAACGGCACCGCCTCGGTACTGCAGCGCCGCGCCGCCCTCGAGGTGCCCGACAGCGAGGCGATGCGCCTGTCCCTGTTCGGGCATCTGCTGCGGCAGAAGGTGTGGCTGGCCGGGATCGCTCTCGTGATCGTCGCCGCCGTCTGCCAGGCGGTGGCCCTGGCCACGGGCCCCATCGCCGTGGTCCAGCCGATCTTCGTGATCGAGCTGCCCGCGACGCTGGTGGTCGCCGGGTTCGTCATGCGGGTCGGGGTGCCGCGCCAGGTCTGGCTGGGGGTGGCCGCCGTGACCGTGGGCCTGGCCCTCGGCATGGCGGCCGCCGCGCCGGTCGGCGGCAGCGAATACGTGCAGGGGGCGGCCTGGATCCCGGCCCTGGTGGCCACCGCGGTCTTCGAGGCGGCGCTCATCGCCGCGGCGCTCGGTACGTCCGGCAACGCCCGGGCCGCGCTGCTGGGGCTGGCCGCCGCATGCGGGTACGCGCTCACCGCCGCGCTGATGAAGGACGCCATGTCGCGGCTGGACGCCGACGGCGTGGCCGGCCTGCTGACCGCCTGGCAGCTGTACGCCACCGCGGTGGCCGGCGTGGGCGCGCTGTTCCTCCTCCAGAACGCGCTCCAGGCCGGCTCACTGGTGGCGGTGCAGCCGATGCTGACGCTCGGGGACGCGCTGATCAGCATCTGCTACGGGGTGACCCTGTTCGGGGAGGAGCTGCGGACCGGGTGGTGGCTGCTGCCCCAGCTGATCGGGGTGGCCGCGATCACCTTCGGCTGTGTCGTCCTCGCCCGCTCCCCGCTGGCGACCGCGAAGCCGGCGCCGCCACCGCGCGTGAGCTGACGGGGGCGGTCAGGGCCGCCCTCGCGCCGGGACCTCCTCGCCCGGCGGCACAGGGCCGGGCGGGGTGCCGTCGCCGAACGGCCGGCCGCCCAGCTGCTCCCGGTGGTGCGGGGCCGTCCAGTCCGACAGGTCGGGGCCGAGCGGCACGATCCCGGTCGGGTTGATGCCGGTGTGCACCTGGTAGTAGTGCCGCTTGATGTGGTCGAAGTCGACGGTGTCCCCGAAGCCCGGGGTCTGGTAGAGGTCACGGACGTACGCCCACAGGACGGGGTCCTCGGCGAGCTTCGAGCGGTTGCACTTGAAGTGGCCGTGGTAGACGGCGTCGAAGCGCACCAGGGTGGTGAACAGCCGGATGTCGGCCTCGGTGATCGTGTCGCCGACCAGGTAGCGCTGCCCGGCGAGGCGTTCGGAGACCAGGTCCAGGCGGCGGAACACATCGACGTACGCCGCCTCGTACTCCCCCTGCCCGGCGGCGAACCCGGCGCGGTAGACGCCGTTGTTGACGTCCCGGTAGATGCCGTCCATCACCTCGTCGATCTCGCCGCGGAGCCGCTCCGGGTAGAGATCGGGGGCGCCGGGGCGGTGCAGGCCGGTCCATTCGGTGGCCAGGTCCAGGGTGATCTGCTGGTAGTCGTTGGTGACCAGGGCCCGGGTCGGTACGTCGACGATCGCGGGCACGCTGACCCCGCCCGGGTAGCCGCGCTCCCGTGCGTCGTAGGCCTCGCTCAGGTAGCCGATGCCGAGCACCGGGTCCTTGCCGCCCTCGTCGAGGGTGAAGCGCCAGCTGCGGTCGTCCTGGATGGGACCGGCGACGGCCAGGGAGAGGGCGCTCTCCAGACCCAGCAGCCGCCGTGAGACCAGGGCCCGGCTCGCCCAGGGACAGGCCCGGCTGACGACCAGGCGGTAACGCCCGGCCTCGACGGGCCAGCCGTCCCGGCCGTCGGCGGTGATACGGTCGGCGAAGTGGCTGCGGGAGCGCTTGAAGGGCTTGTGGCCGTACGAGGTGTTCCCGCCCTGCTCCCGGTCCTCGGTGCCGCTCATGGTGTTCTCCTCGTGGCATCGGTCGCGTCGGACGTCTGGTCACGTCTCCTTCCCCGTCTGCCCGCCGCGACATCGGCCAGTGCCACGATCAGCCCCGCGAGGACGAACGCGACCGAGACGAGGAGCCCGTGGTCGTAGGCCGCCGCCCAGTCGCCGTCGCCCAGCTGGGCGAAGAAGAGCGAGCCCACCGCGGCGATCCCGATGGACGAGCCGACACGCTGGCTGGTCTGGAGGGTGCCGCCGGCGCTGCCCCCGTTCTCCACCGGCACCTCGGAGAGGGTGAGGGTCTGGTTGGGCGCGATGACGAGTCCGCTGCCCAGGCCGGCCAGCAGCAGCGGGGCCGCCATCGCGAGCCCGGCGCCCCTCCCGGGCACCAGGTGCGCGGCCAGCGCGGTGAGCCCGAGTCCGACGGCCACCATGGTGAGGCCCACGACGATGAGGGGCCGGCCGAACCGGCCGACCAGCCGGCCGCCGATGCTCGCCGACGCGCCCGCGCCCAGGGCGAACGGGGTGATCGCGAGACCGGCCTCCAGTGCGCTGTAGTGCAGCCCGGACTGCAGGTAGAGCGTGCTGATGAAGAAGATCGAGGTGAAGCCCGCGAAGTACAGCAGGATCATCAGGCAGCCGAGCCAGAAGGACCGGAGCCGGAAGAGTGACAGGTTCAGCACCGGCTGGACGTTCCGTCGCGCGCAGCGGGACTCCCAGGCGACGAACGCCGCGAGGAGGACGACGGCCACCGGCACGAGCAGCCACTTGCCGTTGCCCGGCCACTGCTGGGCCTGGACGAACGGCAGCAGCAGGGCGAGCACCCCCGCCCCGAGCAGCAGGACTCCGACGGGGTCCAGGTCACGCGGACGCACCCGGCCTGCCGACGGGGTGTCGGGGAGCAGCTTCCGGGCGAGCAGGAGGCAGACGGCACCGATCGGCAGGTTGACGTAGAACACCCAGCGCCAGCCCTCCTGTGCTCCGGCCCCCTGGATCAGGAGGCCGCCCAGGAGCGGTCCGACGGCGGTGGAGATGCCGACCACGGTGCCGAACATGCCGAAGGCCCGGCCCCGCTCGCGGCCGGAGAACATCTGCTGGATCAGCGCGGAGATCTGCGGCGAGAGCAGCCCGCCCGCCGCGCCCTGGAGCAGCCGGGCGATGACCAGCCAGAGGCTGGACTGGGCGGCCCCGCAAGCGGCGGAGGCCAGGGTGAAGAGCGTCAGCCCCGCCATGAACACCGTGCGCCGCCCCCGTGCGTCGCCGAGGCGTCCGCCCGGGACGAGGACGAGGCCGAAGGCGAGCGCATAGCCGGACAGCACCCACTGGAGGTCGGACTCCGGGGTGTCGAGGCCCTCCTTGATGGACGGCAGCGCCACGTTGACGATGGAGACGTCGAGCAGCGTCATGAAGCCCGCCACCAGACAGACGGCGAGGGCACGCCAGCGACGGGGGTCGGAGGGGCCGGGGCCAGGCATGCCCGTGGGCCGGTGCTCCGTGCTCTCTGCCATGCCCCGCACCCTAGTTCGCGTCCGCCCGGTCGTCGTCCCGGGCGCGCCGTGGGGCGGTGCGGTGAGCCCCCGTCAGCCCCGGGGGTGCCGGTGCGGCTTGCCCGGCCCCATCGGGGGTAGCCGTGGGGCATGACTGTCGGGAAAACGAGCGTTCTGGTCCTGGACTGCGGCGAGCCGGTCGAGCTCGCGGACTTCTATGCGAACCTCCTCGGCGCGGAGACGCGGATCGGGAGCGATCCCGACTTCGTCGAGATCGTCGGCAACACCGGTGTGCACCTGGCCGTCCGCCGTGACCACGGCTACGCGCCGCCGAGCTGGCCGCGCCCGGAGGACTCCCAGCAGGCGCATCTGCGCATCCTGGTGGACCCGGGTGACATGGACGAGGCCGAGCGCGAGGCGATAGGCCTCGGCGCCCGGCCCGTGGACACGGGGGACAGCAACAGCGGCCCCCGTGATGTCCGCGTCTACAACGATCCGGCCGGGCACTCGTTCTCCCTGGCCGTGTATCCGGCCCGTCAGCCGGAGAACCGCTAGGCGGTCACCCCCCGGTCCGTGCGGCGGCGCAGCGCGGGGTCGGTGAGTGACGGCGGGGTGTAACCGGTGTCGCGTGCCGAGAGGTTGGTGCCGGGCGGGACGATCTCGTCGATCCGGTCGAGGACGTCCCGGCTCAGCCTCACCTTGTCCGCGCCCAGCTGGCTGTCCAGTTGTTCGAAGGTACGCGGGCCGATGATGGCCGACGTGACGGCCGGGTGTTCGAGCACGAAGGCCAGGGCGAGCTGTACGAGGGTGAGTCCGGCCTCCTCGGCGAGCCGGGCCAGGGCTTCGGCGGCGGCCAGTTTGGCCGCGTTCTCCGGTGCGGAGACGTCGAAGCGTGCCGCCTGGCGGTCGGCGCGGCTGGACGCGGGCTGCTCGGCGCCCGTGCGGTACCGGCCGGAGAGCCAGCCGCCGGCCAGCGGGCTCCAGGACAGCACCCCCAGCCCGTAGCGCTGGACGACCGGCAGGACCTCGCGTTCGACGCCCCGTGCCAGCAGGGAGTACGGCGGCTGTTCGGCGACCACGCGTTCGCGGCCCCTGCGCTCGGCGAGCCACTGGCCCTCGACGATCGCGGACGGCTCGAAGGTCGACGTGCCGATGTAGCGGATCTTGCCCTGGTGGACCAGGTCGGAGAGCGCGCCGAGGGTCTCGTCGAAGTCGGTGTCCGGTTCGGGGCGGTGCACCTGGTAGAGGTCGATCCAGTCGGTGCCGAGCCTGCGGAGGCTGTTCTCGACCTCGCGGATGATCCATCGGCGGCTGTTGCCCCGCTCGTTCGGGTCGTCACCGAGGCTTCCGTGGAATTTGGTCGCCAGCACCACGTCGTCGCGCCGGCCGCCGGCGAGGGCCTTGCCGACGATGGTCTCCGACTCGCCCGCGGAGTAGACGTCGGCGGTGTCGACGAAGTTGATGCCCGAGTCCAGCGCGTGGTGGATGATCCGGATGCTGTCGTCGTGGTCGGGGTTGCCGCGGGCGCCGAACATCATGGTGCCGAGGGCCAGCGGGCTGACCTTCACGCCGGTACGCCCGAGGGTGCGGTACTCCGTCATCCCGCGTTCACCCCGACGAGTCCGGCGAGGCCGATGCCGGTGTGGCCCGCATCGGTGTCGACGGTGTCGAACAGCCGGTTGGCCGGCCTCGGCAGGCCGTAGTGCTCCCGCAGGGTGGCTCCGGTGTACTCGGTGCGGAAGAGGCCCCGCTCCTGGAGGATCGGGACGACCCGGTCCACGAAGACCTCCAGCCCGGAGGGGAGTACGGCGGGCATGATGTTGAAGCCGTCGGCCGCCCCGCTGTCGTACCAGTGCTCGATGGTGTCGGCGACCTGCTCGGCCGTTCCGGCGAAGGTACGGTGTCCGCGCCCGCCGCCGAGCCGCCCGATGAGCTGTCGCACCGTCAGCCTCTCGCGCCTGGCGAGCTCCACCACCAGGGTGTAGCGGCTCTTGGCGCCCTCGATCTCGTCCTCGTCGGGAAGGTTCTCGGGAAGCTCCCGGTCGAGGTGCAGCTCGGCCGGGTCGAGCTTCAGCGTCCTGGCGAGCTGGCGCTTGGCGTACTCGGGGACGATGAGCCGGTCGAGTTCGGCGTCCAGTTCCAGTGCCTCGGCCTCGGTGTCGCCGATGACGGGGACGATGCCGGGCAGGATCTTGATGCCGTCGGGATTGCGGCCCAGCGCCTCGGCGCGCTGCTTGACGTCCTTGTAGAAGGCGATGCCCTCCTCCAGGGTCTGCTGCGCGGTGAACACCGCCTCGGCATAACGGGCCGCGAAGTCCTTGCCGTCCTCGCTGGACCCCGCCTGCACGAGCAGCGGGTAGCCCTGGGGCGGCCGTTGCACGTTGAGGGGGCCGTCGACCCGGAAGAACTCTCCGGTGTGAGCGATGGCGCGGACCCGGTCGGCCAGCGCGTGGACGCCGGCCTCCTTGTCGGCCACGACGGCGTCGTCCGCCCAGCTGTCCCAGAGCTTCGTGGACACCTCGACGAACTCCGCGGCGCGCCGGTAGCGGTCGTGGTGCAGGGGCGTGTCGTCGAGGCCGAAGTTGCGGGCCGCGTCGGCACCGGCGGTGGTGACGATGTTCCAGCCTGCCCGGCCGCCGGAGACGTGGTCGAGCGAGGCGAACCGGCGGGCCAGGTTGTACGGCTCGTTGTAGCTGGTGGAGGCGGTGGCGATCAGTCCGATGCGCTCGGTGACGCCGGCGAGCGCGGTGAGCAGCACGGTGGGTTCCAGCTTGGCGGCGGGCCGCCGGCCGGGGTCGCCCATGAGGACGGGTCCGTCGGCGAGGAACAGGGAGTCCAGGAGCCCGCGTTCGGCGATGCGGGCCAGGGTCTTGTAGTGCTCCAGGTCCGAGTCGGCCTCGGCGTGGCTCTCGGGGAGCCGCCAGGACGCCTCGTGGTGGCCGGTGGACATCAGGAAGGCGTTCAGATGGAGCTGCTTGCGCGGCATGGGTGTCTTCTCCTCGGAGGATCAGTGCGTGATCGGGGGCTGTGCCACGCCGAGGGCGGCGAGCAGGGTGTCTCGGTACTCCTGGAAGCGGGGTTCGCGGCGGGAGCGTGGGGACGGCAGGTCGATCCTGAGATCGACGGAGATGAGGCCGTCCTCCAGGACGAGGACACGGTCGGCCAGCTCCACGGCCTCGTCGACGTCGTGGGTGACCAGCAGCACCGCGGGGCGGTGGCGTTCGTACAGCTCGCGCAGCAGGTCGTGCATCTTGATCCGGGTCAGTGCGTCGAGGGCGCCGAACGGCTCGTCCGCGAGGAGGAGTTCGGGTTCGCGTACGAGGGCGCGGGCCAGGGCGGCGCGCTGCTGTTCGCCGCCGGACAGCTCATGGGGCCAGGAACCGTCACGGCCCTCCAGGCCCACCTCGGCGAGCGCCGTCAGACCTCGCTCGCGGGTCCCGGGGCCGCGCAGTCCGAGGACGACGTTGTCGAGCACCCGCAGCCAGGGCAGCAGCCGGGAGTCCTGGAAGGACAGCGAGACCCTGTCGGGTACGGAGAGTTCACCGGACCCCTCCACGGTGTGGTCGAGGCGGGCGAGGGCCCGCAGCAAGGTGGACTTACCGGAGCCGCTGCGGCCGAGGAGCGCGGTGAACTCCCCCTGGGCCACGGTCAGATCGAGCTTCTGGAGGACGTCCCGGTCACCGAACCGCCGCACCAGCCCGGAGGTGCGGATCGCGGGCCTGGTCTCCGTCAGCCCGCCAGTGTGCGTCGCCATGACAGGACCTTCCTTTCGACTGCGCGTACCGCCGCGTCCGAGGCGAACCCGAAGATCCCGTAGGCCACCAGGCCCACGATGATCACGTCGGACTGGGCGTACTGCTGGGCCTGGAACATCATGTAGCCGATGCCGCTGGTGGCGTTGATCTGCTCGACCACGATGAGGCCGAGCCAGGACGAGGTGACGCCGAGCCGCAGGCCGACGAAGAGGCCGGGCAGCGAGCCGGGCACGACGACCTTGCGGATGAACGTCGCACGGCTCAGGTCGAGCCCCTCGGCGAGTTCGACGTACCTGCTGTCGATGCCGGTCAGCGAGGCGTACGTGTTGATGTACATGTTCACCGCGACGCCGAGAGCGATCACGGTGACCTTCATCTGCTCGCCGATGCCGAGCCAGAGGATCAGCAGCGGGAGCATCGCCAGGGACGGGATGGCCCGCTTGATCTGGAGCGGGCCGTCCAGCAGGTACTCACCGGTGCGGCTCAGCCCCGCCGCCACGGCCAGGATCACACCGGCCGACACCCCGAAGAACAGGCCGAGACCGGCGCGCTGGAGCGAGATGAGGACGTTGTCCTGGAGACGGCCCGTGGTGACCAGGTCGACGGCGGTGGCGAACACCGTGCCCGGCGAGGACAGGATCCGCGGGTCGAGATAGCCGGACGCCGAGGCCGCCCACCACGCGAGCACGAGCAGCGCGGGGCCGGTCAGCCGTCCGAAGGGCAGCGCCCGGCCGGGGCCGAGACGCCGGCGGGTGCCCCGGGAGACATGTGCCGTCCCCCCGCCGACCGGTGGTCGGGCCGGCTGCGGCTCCGCCGTCTCCGTGCCGGTCGTCCGCGCTTTCGCCAGCAGGTCGGTCATGACCCCTCCCGGTACTCGGCGGCGACGGCGTCGGCCGCCAGCCTTTCGAATCGGCGGTCGAAGAGCTCGGAGGCCTTCTGCTCCGGCACGAAGCCCCCCTCGGCCAGCAGATCGGCGGTCTTCTGCTCCCAGTCGACGGCCTCGTCCCAGCTGACCGGGAACTGCGGCTTCCGATGGGAGTCGACGATGCGCCGGCCGTCCTCCTTCGACACGCCCTGGTCCTTCACGTAGTACGTGTCGATCCACTCGTCCTTGTTCTCCCAGGCCCACACCTGACCGCGCGCCCACAGCGGTACGAAGCTGCGCACGGCCTTCGCCTTCTCCGGGTCGTTGAGGACCTCGTTGGGAGCCCAGAGCACGGTCAGCAGGTCGACGACCTTCGTCTTCACCCCGCGGGCGCCGTCCTTGCCGTACTGGTCGAGATACTTCGTCAGGGTCGGCTCACCCAGCGGGGCCACATCGACCTGCGCGGACTGGAGGGCGGTGAGGAACTGGGTGCTGGGCAGGTCGACCAGTTCGACGTCGGAGTTCTTCAGTCCCGCCTCCTCGAGCGCTCGCAGGACGACGACGCCCTGGGCCTGGCCCTGGGAGAACCCGATCTTCCTCCCCCGGAAGTCCTCGGCCCTGGTGATGGACGAGCCGGGGGCCGTCGCGAAGGTGTAGAGCGGGTGACGGCGGACCTGCACGGCGACGATTTTCGCCTGGACACCGATGGCGTGCGCCTGGATCGGCGGAATTCCCGCATTGGTGGCCAGGTCGATCGATTTGGCGCGGAATCCCTGAATGACATCGGGTCCGGCGGAGAGGTTCGGCCACTCGGCGACGGTGAAGGGCAGTTCCCCGGCCAGCCCCGCCGGGCCCAGTTGTAGCTGGGTCGTACGGGCGGCGATCCTCAGTTTCGTCCCGGAGGCCGGATCTCCGGACGGAAGGGCGCCGGCGGGTTCCGCGTCGGCGACGGATTTCACCTGCGGAGAGCAGGCGGCGAGGCTCAGTACGCTGCCTCCCGCGAGAGCGAGGAATGACCTCCGGGCCAGGGCCCGCCTGTTGTCGTGGCGTGTCATCGTGAATTCCTGATCACTGGTCGGGCACGGGGCGGATGGAGTGGTAGGAGCCGTCGTGGAAGAGCAGCGGGCTTCGCCCCTCGTCCAGCCAGGACTCCTCGACCCCGGCGACGACGATGCGGTGGTCGCCGGCCGGGACGATGCTCCGGACGGTGAGCCGCAGCCAGCCGGTCACCCCGTCGAGCACGGGTTCCCCGCCGGGCAGCCGGCGCCAGCGGGTCGGGGCGGCGAACCGGTCGACGCCGCTGGTGGCGAACGTGGTGGCCAGCTGCTGCTGTTCGGCTCCGAGGAAGTTCACCACCGCCGTCGAGGCCCGCTCGATGTGCGGCCAGGACGAGGTGGAGGTGCCGATCCCGAAGGAGACCAGCGGCGGGTCCAGGGACAGCGAGCTGAGCGAGGTGGCGGTGAATCCCACCGGCCCGCCTCCGGCGTCGGCGGTGACGACGACGACGCCCGCCGGATACCTGCGGAAAGCCTGTTTGAAGCGCTCCGGCGCGATACCGGGGGCGGCTGGGGTCGTGGCGGGTTCGGAGGGGCGGACGGCGGCGTACGAGGACACGGTGACGGTCAATGTCTCTCCCCGGTCGGAAATCGGAAATGGGAATGCGGGCATGCGGAATCGCACGAGGGCGCTGCGGGAACACGCGAAGGCGTACGGGCGTGAGTACTTTCGGGCGGAAGGGGAATCACGCAGGGATGCGGACCGCCCGGAATTCAGCTGGGGGTTGTCGGTTTCCCGTTCAGGGGCGACAACAGGAGCGCCGGGCGTATTCGCTCGACGGCGCGGCCGCGCGGCAGGAGCGTGCCGTTGTCGGCGCTTCCTCCGAATTCCGCTGTCGGCTGGTCATGAATCCATCTTTCCCGTCGGGGTGGGGCCGGGTCAACAATGCAACGTTCTGAATTAAAGCGGGTACCGGCGGAGTTCAGGACACCGCGGGCAGCGCGGGCCAGGAACCCAGCGGGTCGGTGTAGAGCGCGCCCAGAGCCACCGCGCCGCCCGCCGTGGCGAGCACCGATCCGGTGAAGCTGCTGGGCACCACGGCCCGTTCGGGGTCGTCGCAGACCCAGGAGCGCAGGCCCACCTCCTCGCGGAGGTCGGCGAGGCACTCGGGCAGCCTGCCCGATCCTGGCTCGACCACCACCAGGCACTCCGGGTCGAACATGTCGAGGAGCAGCGCGGCGGCCCTGCCCACCAGCCGGGCGCGGCGGCGGAACAGCGCCACGGCGCGCGGCTCCCCGGCCATGGCATGGTCCAGCAGCTCCTGGAAGGTGCTGACGTAGAGGCTCTGTGCGGCGGCGCGGCGGATCATGGCCCGTTCGGACACCTCGGACTGCAGGCATCCGGTACGCCCGCAGCTACAGGACTCAGCGTCGCCCGATCCGCCCGATCCGCCCGATCCCAGGGGGAGATGGGCCACGCTGCCGGCGCCGGAGCGGGGCCCCCGGTGCAGCTCACCGGCGGTGGCGAAGGCGGCGTCGACGACCGCGCCGATGAAGAGCAGCACCGTGCTCCGCCGGGTCGAGACCTCGCCGAACATCTGCTCCGCACGCGCCAACGCCCGTGAGTGGCTGTCCACATGGACCGGAAGGCCGGTGGCAGCGGACAGGATCTCGCGTACGGGAACGGCGCGCCAGCCGAGGTGCGGATGCTCCACGACGACTCCGGCGGCGGGGTCAACCCGGTGTCCGGTGGCGAAGCCCAGCGCGAGCACCTCCCGGCCGGCGGCGTGAGCCGCCGTCAGCAGCGGAAGCCGGGCGGCCAGGTCGTCGAGGATGCGGCGCGGGTCGGTGTCGAGGTGCGGCCTGCGGTCCTCGGCCACGACCCGGCCACGCAGGTCCATCAGGGAGACCGTCGAGTGGGCGACCGCGATGTGGGCCCCGGCCACCAGGAAGCGGGAGGTGTCGATCTCCAGGGGCACATGAGGGCGCCCCAGCCCGCGCGGTCCGGTCGTCTCGGCGCTCTCGCGGACCAGACCGCGGGAGAGGAGCTGCGCCACGTGGCCCGTCACCGAGGCGGGTGAGAGGCCGGTGAGCCGGGCGACGGTGGAGCGGGCCACCGGGCCGTGGTCGAGGATCGCGCCCAGCACGGATCCCGTGCCGGAGGCACGGCGGGCGGGTCCGGACGAGGGGATCTCGGAGCGGCGCGGGGGCCGGGGCAGGCGGGTGGGCGCAGGCAGACGTGTCACAGGTCTTCCAGGTCCTCGATGGCAGCGGGCGTGGAGGTGAGCGCCCCGGAGCGGGGGCCTCCTGACGGAACCCGGCGGCATCGAGCCGGCCGGCGTCCCGCTGAGCCTTGACGGGGCGTCCCGCGCGTGGCCGGGGAGGAGGCGGATCCTCCAGGGGCGCGTGGACTACGGGGTGTTCAGCCCCGGTGACACGCCGCGGAGCACACGCGCTTCAGGTCGACATGACCTCGCGTCGTCAGGTGTGCGGATCGCTGCATGTCACGCAACGTATCGGGAACGCCGTGAGGCGGTCAAACACCTGACCGCATGGTGGACTCCCGCCCGGCCCGGCCGACTTCCGTCCTCCGTACGCGGCTTCGCGGGGCATCGCAGGTCGCCGAGCCGGCCGTCGGACGCGTTCCGTAGAATCCGACCGTGACGACGGGGACAGGGACGACGGGGGCGCCGGCGCCGGGAAGCACCGTTTCCGGGGCGGGCTGGGCCCCGCCGACGGAGACGGAACGACTGCTCCACGAGGCCGCGTCGGCCGGCGACCGGGGCGCGCTGCCGGCCGCGCTGTCCCGGAGCAGGCTGTTCGTACGCGTCGCCAGGCTGCACGCGGACACCCCCGGCTTCACTCCCCCGCTCCCCACGCAGCCCGACCCCTCGACGCAGGGCCGCATGTGTGTGGCGGTGCTGACCTCCGGCGTGCTGCCTCCCTGGCACCCCGACTGGGTGTTCGAGGCGACCGCTCTCGACGACCTCGCGCGCCGCTGGCCGAACGGCGTGAAGTGGCTGGTGGTCAATCCGGGCACGCCGTACGCCGTCACCCTGGAGGCCGGGCCGGGTCGCCGCCGGGCGTGGCTGAAGGCCCACGCGCGGTCCGGCGGGCCCCAGGCGGGCCGGTTGTTGACCCACCGGGCCGGCCCGCTGCACGGGCCGGTGGCGCACGGCCTCGCCCTCGGCGCCCATCTCGCCGTGCACAACGGTCTCGTCTGGAACGACCTGGGCGCCGCCTACGAGGGGTACGGGACGGATCGCGCCCGGCTGCGTCATCCCTGGAGGGTGCTGGACCGCGCCGGCTACCACGGGACACTCGACGCACTGCTGTCCACCCGGCTCGTGGGCCGTACGTACGAGTCGGTGCTCGGGATCCGTCGCACCCTCGCCGGGCGGCTGGGGCACACCCCCACCGCTCCGGAGTGGTCCGCCGCGCTCACCGACGCCCTGGCGCGCCGTCGGTCCTCCCCCTCGGAGTCGGCCGAGGCCCATGAGGCGCTGCGGCTGGCCGTCACGTACGAGGACCGGTTCCGTGCGGACGGCGCCCTCGGCCCCGGCGAACGGGTGGACACCCTGGCCGCCTTCGACTACGGGCGGGCGGTCAACGTCGTACGGCTCGCGCTGGGTGCCCGCCTCTGCGATCCGCACGAGGCCGAGCAGGCCGTGCTGCGGATCGGCGCGCTGGCCAGGCAGGCCTACGGCTCCTGGGCGCAGTTCTCCCTCGGCTACTCGCTGACCCGCGTGATGCACTTCGACGAGGACGATCCGTCCGGGGTGAAGTACGAGCAGTCACTCGCCCAGCACCGCGTCCTGACCCAGGACCCCGACAGCCCCTACCGGAACATCGCCTGGTCATGAATCAACTGCCCCCCTACCCCGGCCAGGGTGCCCCCTGGGCTCCGCCGTCCGTGACGGAGCACCTCCTGCACGAGGCGGGAGCACGCGGTGACGCGGAGGCCCAACTCCGCGTGCTGGCGGGCGAGGAGCTGTTCATCGCCGCGCCGAAGGCCGAGGTCGACGCCGCTCCCGACATGATCACGTGGCGCTCGCACCGGGACGAGGCCGGACGGAGCTGCCGGCCGGTGCTCACCCGGGGGATGCTGCCGCCGTGGCACCCGGAGTGGGTGTTCCACGCCGTCTCCCTCAAGTGGATCGCGGAGTTCGGCTGGCGGGACCCGAAGCAGTTGCTGGCCGTCAATCCGGGCACACCGGCGGGGATGTACTTCCCGGCCACACCCCCGCACCGCGCGATGTGGCTGCGCTACCACGCGGAGAACGACCGCTCCCGGTCCGACCGGCTGATCGCGCTGCGCCACGGGGCGCTCCACGGCCCACTGGCCTACGGGCTGGCCTGCGGGGCGCATCTGGCGGTCGGCAACGGCGTGCCCTGGAACGAGGTCGGCAGCGTCTACCACGAGTACACCTGCGAGCGGGAACTGCTCCGCGACTCCTGGGGCATCACCGAACCGACGGGCTGGCGCAAGCAGTTGGACATCCTGCTGGACGCGCACAACAGTCCGCCCGAACCCGACTTCGTACTGCGCGTGCGTGAACAGCTCGCGGCGGGGCTCGGTGAGCAGCCCTCCGCGGAGCTGTGGCGGGAGACGGCCGCCGGGCACGCCCAGGACATCGGGGTCGGCCACGACACGGTCAGCGACATCGAGGCACTGGTACGGCGCATCCTGAGGTACGAGGCCAGGTTCCGCGCCGACGGGCTGCTGCCGCCGGACGGCCGGGTCGGCACGACGGTCGCCTACGACTACGGGCGCGCCGTGAACCTGGCCAGGTGGGGGCTGTCCGCCCGTTTCTGCTTCCCGCACGAGGCGGAGCAGGCCGTCGTGTACGCCGGTGCGCTGAGCAAGTCGGCCTACCGGTCCTGGGAGGACTTCTCCGCGGGATACGCCCTGGGCCGCGTCCTGCGGTTCGACGGCGAGGACTACGGCAGGTACTACACGAGCAATGTCACGGCGCACCGTCTGCTGACGGAGAGCGAGGGCAGCCCGTGGCGGAACATCCCCTGGCGCTGAACCCGTACCGCCGCCCCGGGCGGTGAAGGACCGTGATGACGCCCGGAATTAACCTCCGGTCTCTTGCCACGGCCGTTCTACGCGCATAGTTTTTGGCCCCTCACTACACAACTGGGGGCAGTTCCCGTGCACATAGCCAGACCCGGCTCCGCCCTGCTGGCCGCCGCCGTCGCCGTGACCCTCTCGGTGACCGCGCTGCCCGCCGCCTTCGCGGCACCGTCGTCGTCGGCCGTCATCTCCGAGGTGTACGGCGGCGGGGGCAACTCCGGCGCGACGCTCACCCGTGACTACATCGAGCTGGCCAACGCCGGCGGGGCCTCCTTCACGCTGTCCGGCTTCAGCGTCCAGTACCTCCCGGGGGCGCCCTCCGCCGGATCGCTGTGGCAGGTCTCCGCGCTGTCCGGCGCCGTCGCGCCCGGCGGCCGCTACCTCGTCGCGCAGGCCGCGGGCACCGGCGGCACGGTGGCCCTGCCCGCTCCCGACGCGACCGGCACGACTCCCATGTCCGCGGCCAGCGGCACCGTCGCGCTCGTCTCCGGCACCACCCCGCTGACCTGCAAGACCGCGGCGGACTGCGCCGCCGACACCCGGATCGTCGACCTCGTCGGCTACGGCTCCGCGGTCGTGCGCGAGGGCGGCGGCCCGGTGGCGGGTGCCTCCGCGACCACCTCCGTGGCGCGCGGTACGTCCCTCGCGGACACCGACGACAACGCGGCCGACCTGACCGCCGGCGCCCCGACGCCGGTCAACGCGGCCGGTGAGACCGCCGGCGGCTCCGGACCGGGCGAGCCCGGCGGGCCGACCGAGCCCGGCACGGTGCGGGTGCACGACATCCAGGGCACGACCCGGCTCTCCCCGCTCGCCGGGCAGCCGGTCTCCGGCGTCCCGGGCGTCGTCACCGGTGTCCGGACCACGGGTTCCTGCGGCTTCTGGATCCAGGACACGGCACCGGACGGCGACTCCCGTACGAGCGAGGGCCTGTTCGTCTACACCGGATCCTCGGCCCCCGCCGT
This sequence comes from Streptomyces sp. NPDC088746, assembly GCF_044751065.1. NCBI lineage: Bacteria > Bacillati > Actinomycetota > Actinomycetes > Kitasatosporales > Streptomycetaceae > Streptomyces > Streptomyces sp. NPDC088746. The sequence goes on along the minus strand of NZ_JBIVLA010000006.1, from coordinate 547,634 downwards.
CGCCGTCGGTGACTCGGTGCTGGTCAGCGGCAAGGTCGCGGAGTACTACCCGGCCACGGGCGCCCAGTCGCTCACCCAGATCACCGCCCCGCTGACCACGGTCCTGTCCTCGGGCAACCCCCTGCCGGAGGCGGTCGTCCTCGACGCCTCCTCGGTGCCGGACGCCTATGTGCCGACGGCCGGCGGCGGTTCGATCGAGGCCCTCTCCCTCGACCCGGCGGCCTACGCCCTGGACCTGTACGAGTCGCTCGAGGGCGCACGCGTCACGATGGCGGACACCCGCGTGACCGGCGCGACGACCGCGTACGACGAGGTCTGGGTGACGGTGAAGCCGCAGGAGAACCCCACCCGGCGCGGCGGCACGCTGTACGCCTCGTACGAGGACCAGAACACCGGCCGCCTCAAGGTGATGTCGCTGGACGCCGCGCGGCCCGTCCCGGTCGCGGACGTGGGCGACGTGCTGTCCGGCTCCACCACGGGCGTCGTCGACTACGCGTCGTACGGCGGCTACAACGTGCAGGCCACCGAGCTGGGCACGCTGAAGGACAACGGCCTGAAGCGCGAGGTGACGCGCAAGCAGAAGCGCAAGGAGCTCGCCGTCGCCACGTACAACGTGGAGAACCTCGACGCGGCCGACGACCAGGCGAAGTTCGACACGCTCGCCCAGGGCGTGGCGGTCAGCCTCTCGGCCCCGGACATCGTGTCGCTGGAGGAGATCCAGGACGACAACGGTGCGGTGAACGACGGCACCGTGGGCTCCGAGGCGACGCTGAAGCGCTTCACGGACGCGATCCTCGCGGCGGGCGGCCCCCGCTACGCCTGGCGCTATGTGACGCCCGCCGACGGCCAGGACGGCGGGGAGCCCGGTGGCAACATCCGCAACGTCTTCCTCTTCAACCCCGACCGGGTCGACTTCGTGGACCGCCCCGGCGGCGACGCGACCACCGCCGTGAAGGCGGTGAAGACCAAGAAGGGCGCCACGCTCTCGGTCTCACCCGGCCGGATCAACCCGACGAGCACGGCCTGGGACAGCAGCCGCAAGCCGCTGGTGGGCGAGTTCCGCTTCCGTGGCGAGCCGGTCTTCGTCATCGCCAACCACTTCGCGTCCAAGGGCGGCGACCAGTCCCTGCACGGCCGCTACCAGGAGCCGGTGCGCAGCTCGGAGACGCAGCGCGTGCGGCAGGCGGCGGAGGTCAACACCTTCGTGACCTCACTGCTGAAGGCGGACGGGTCGGCGAGGGTCGTCACGCTCGGCGACCTGAACGACTTCGCCTTCTCCCCCACGATGACGGCGCTCACCGGTGGCAAGGTGCTCAAGCCGCTCATCACGACGCTGCCCGCGGGCGAGCAGTACAGCTACGTCTACGACGGCAACTCGCAGACGCTGGACCACATCCTGACCAGCCCCGCGATCCGCCGCTTCGACTACGACGTGGTGCACATCAACGCTGAGTTCGCCGACCAGGCGAGCGACCACGACCCGCAGATCGTGCGGATCGACGTGAAGGGCCAGGGTCACCGGCACTGACCCACCCCGGTGGCGGCCCCGTGCGGGCCGCCACCACGGGGGCTCACCGCGGTGCGTACGAACCGGGCTCCGGAGGAGGTACGGGTGCGGACTCCGCCGGTACGGCCTCGCCGGCCCGTGCCTGGTGCGGGAGCCGGGCCGTCACCGGTTCGAGCGGCTGGTCCGTGAAGAACCGGGTCACCAGCGCGGCGACCTCGTCGGACCGCTCCAGCACGACCCAGTGGTCGGATTCCGGGAGGGTGAGGAAGCGGCTCCCCTCGATGGTCCCGGCGAACTCCCGCTGGAGCGCCGGCGAGGTCACCGTGTCGTGCTCCCCGGCGAAGACCAGCGCCGGCACGCCCGACAGTCCGCCGGAGAAGTCCGGCCGGTCCCCCAGCGCCCGCCGCAACGAGTCGGCGGCGTGCTCCGAGTGGGCGAGCGCGTGCAGGAAGGAGCGCCGCACATAACGCCGGGCGAGCTCCCTGCGGTGCACGGGGCGCTCCGGGTCCAGGCACATCAGCCCGTCGGCGGCCAGCGTCGCGAAGCCCTCCACGTCCCCTTCGGCCAGGGCCTGCGTCGCCCGCTGCCAGTGGATCCGCCGGTCCTCACCGATGTGGGTGGGAACGCCGCCGAGCACCAGCCGGGCGATGCGCCCCGGAGCGTGCCGTGCGCAGCCGAAGGCGATGGCGGCGCCGTAGGAGAAGCCGAAGAGGTTGATCCGGGAGGCGCCCAGATCGTCGATGATCCCGGTGACCGCCGCGCGCAGGACCGGGGCGCTGGGGCCGGGCGGCAGGGGGTCGGCGGAGCCCATGCCCGGCAGGTCGGCCGTCACCACGTCGGCCACCGGGCCCAGGTGGTCGTCCATCTGCGGCCAGCCGAACATGCCCTGCAGCGCCCCGCCGATCACGAGGACCGGTTCGGTGGCACGGGCTCCGCCCGCGGCGGGATCACGGGGCAGGAGACGATAGCCGTAACGCAGTCCGTCCACGGTGAGGGACCGGATGATCTCCTCGGGCATGGTGCTCCTCGCTTCCCGTCAGGCCCTGGTGAGCACGAGCGCCGCGTTGTGGCCGCCGAAGCCGAGCGAGGTCTTGACAGCGCACTCGAACACGGCGCGCCGGGCCTCCTTGCTCACCACCTCGACGGGGATCGCCGGGTCGGGGGCGTCGAGGTTGCCGGTTGGCGGGACGAGCTGGTGCTGGAGCGCCAGCACGGTCAGCGCGGTCTCGATGCCGCCCGCGGCGCCCAGGGTGTGCCCGGTCATGGCCTTCGTCGAGGTGACGAGGGGATGCTCGCCGAGTACGCGGCGCAGCATGGTCGCCTCGATGAGGTCGTTGGCGACGGTCGACGTCCCGTGGGCGTTGACGTGGCCGACGTCGAGGGCGTCGATGCCCGCGTCGGCGAGGGCGGTGCGCAGGGCCCGCTCGATGCCGAGGCCGTCGGGGTCGGGGGCGACGGCGGAGTGGGCGTCGCTGGAGGCCCCGTAACCGGCGACACGGGCGCGGACGGTGGCGCCCCGGGCCCGTGCGTGCTCCGGGTGCTCCATCACGAGGAGGCCGGCGCCCTCGCCGACGACGAAGCCGTCGCGGTGCGTGTCGAAGGGGCGGCAGGCGGCCTGGGGGTCGTCCCGGCGTGTGGAGACGGCCCGCATCTGGCAGGCGCTGGCGATCAGGAGCCGGGAGCGGACCGATTCGGCGCCACCCGCGACGACGATGTCGCAGGCGCCGGTGCGGAGCATCTGGTGGGCCGTGCCGATGGCCACGGTGCCGGAGGAGCAGGCCGTGGAGACCGCCTGGCTCGGGCCGTGCACGCCCAGGTCCATGGCGACGCTGCTGGCGGCGCCGTTGACGACGCTCAGCGGGGCGAGCTTCGGTGAGACGCGGCGTGCGCCGCGTTCGGTGAGGGTGGTGTGCTGCTCGTCGTAGAAGGGCAGGCCGCCGTGGGCGGAGCCGATGACGACGGCGACCCGTCCGCTGTCCCAGACCGAGGGGTCGAGCCCCGCGTCCGCGACGGCCTCACGGGCGGCGACGACGGCGAGCTGAGAGAAGCGGTCCATCAGCCGCTGCGCGGCCACGCCCAGTGCGGCCCTCGTGTCCAGGGCGTCGACGGTGTACATGAAGTCGCAGGGCAGCCCGTCGAGTTCCGGCAGGTGCGGTACGGAGGGGGCGACCGCCGTGTCGCACACGCCGCGCCAGGCCTCCTCGACCCCCACCCCCGCGGCGGTGACGAGGCCGACGCCGGTGACGGCGGCGCTGAACGGCTCGATGCCCGGCCGGGCGGACCTGCGTGCGAACGGCCCCCGGCGTGTCACGCGCCGGCCTTGGTGCGCACGGCCGCGACCAGACTTTCCACGGTGTCGCGTGACGACAGGACGACGTCCTCCAGGTCGATGTCCATCCGGTCCTCGATGAGGAGCCGGAGCTCCTCCAGGGCGAGCGAGTCCAGCCTCAGCTGCCTGAGCGGCACCTCGGGCCGGATGGCATCCGGATCGGTTCCGAACCTGGTGACGAGCAAGGCGCTGATCTCTTCCGAGGTGCTCATGGGACGCTCCTCCGCTCTCGGTACGCGGTGACGCCGGCCGCGTGGGGGGTGAGATGGCCATCGGGGACGCCGGCTGCTCGGAGGGACCCTTTATACGCCTCCACGGCCGCTGTTCCCGACCCCGTTCCCCCGTGAGGAGGGGGGACGGCCAGGTGTGCGATTCCGGCGCGCCGCGGCGGCGGGTGACAGGATGGGCACGGACGTACGGACACGAGGACCTGGCGGAGGACGAGGCAGCGGTGGAGACGGAGCGGAACGACGGTGGGGTCATGCCCAGCCCGGCCAAGTGGGTCGCGGCGCAGGCCGAGTTGTACGAGTCGTCGGGCGGCACGAAGGGCACCACGCAGCTCGGCGTGGACTGCCTGCTGCTGGACTACGTCGGCCGGCGCAGCGGCGCCGTGCGACGGACGGTGCTGATGTACGGGCGGGACGGCGACGACTGGCTGATCGTCGGTTCGAACGGCGGCTCGGACCGCCACCCCCTCTGGTACCTGAATCTGCTGGCCGATCCCGCCGTGGACGTACGGGTGGGCACGGAACGCTTCCCGGCCCTCGCCGAGACACTCTCCCCCGAGGAGAAGGAGCGGGTGTGGCCCCATCTGGTGGAGGTCTTCCCCCGGTACGCCGAGTACCGGGCGAAGACCTCCCGTGACATTCCCGTGGTCCGGCTCCGACGGCGCTGACCTGCGCGGGGCAAGGGAGGAAGGGGCGGCCAACGGGGCTGCCCGCGCCGGGCCTTGAGCCGTACACTCCGCGATCATGACCTTCGAAACGGTGTACGCCGACGCGCCCGCCCCCGACGGGCCCGCCCTCTTCCCGACCATGTCCACCATGCGCGCCATGCGCCGCCTCAAGCCGGACGCCGTCCCGGACGAGACGCTCGACCAGCTCATACAGGCCGCCGTCTGGGGACCGAGCGGCGGCAACATGCAGTGTTACGAGTACGTGGTCGTCACCGACCGCGCGGTGATGGCCGAGCTGGCCCCGCTCTGGAAGCGGTGCGTGGACGCCTACCTCGCGACGACCGGCAAGCACGCGCCGAAGGGCATGGACGACGCGGCGTACGGGCGGATGGTGGCGGCGATCGAGCACCAGCGCGACCACTTCGCGGACACGCCGGCGCTGATCATCCCCTGCTACACGTTCCCGGAGCCGGAGTTCGACGAGGAGGGCCTGGGGGTCTACGCCGAGTCGCTCGGCCCGGCGGGTCTCGAGCACATGGGGAACACGCAGACGCGCTTCCAGGCGCTCGCGGAGGGCTCCTGCGTCTATCCGGGTGTCCAGAACATCCTGCTCGCGGCGCGGGCGCTGGGGCTCGCGGCCAACCTCACCATCTGGCATCTGATGCTGGAGCAGGAGTGGAAGAAGGCCCTCGGGATCCCGTCGGACACGCACACCTTCGCCGCCATTCCCGTGGGGTGGCCCCAGGGCAACTTCGGGCCGGTGCGCCGCCGCCCGGTCGCCGACGTCATCCACCGGAACCGCTGGTAACGGCACCCGCGCCGTCACCCTCTGCGGGGGGTGACGGCCAGTCGGACGTCCGTCCGTGGTCGCCTCAACTCCATTGGAGTGAAAGGCATTTGGACACACGGAGGCGTCATTGTCATGCCCTTGACCGATGGATAGCCTGTGCGGACTCAGCGGCCCTCGGCGCACCCCCACGGGACCGGCGGCCCCCTCTCCCCCACAGACCTGGAGCAGGTATGCCCCGACGTCCCGCCGGCCACACCCGTGGCCGCGCAGCCGTTCTGGCCTCTCTCACCGTCACCGCACTCGTCGCCACGGGCCACCCGGCGGGCGCCGCTCCCGAGGCCACGGACCCGATGAACCGGGCCTTCGAGCAGGCGGCCGAGGAGTACGACGTACCGCGTGACCTGCTCGCCGCCGTCGGCTACGGCGAGACGCACCTGAACGGCCACTCCGGGCGCCCCAGCCAGGACAACGGCTACGGCGTCATGCACCTCGTGAGCAACCCCGTCAACCACTCCCTGGAGCAGGCCGCCGCGCTGACGGGCGAGTCCACGGCCGAGCTGCGCGAGGACACCGATGCCAACATCCTGGGCGGCGCGGCCGTGCTGCGGAGCCACGCCGACGCGCTCGGCCTGGACACGGCCGAACGGGCGGACATCGACGCCTGGTACCCGGCCGTGGCCCGCTACAGCGGCACCGACGGCGCCGTCGCCGCGCTCTACGCCGACACCGTCTACACCTTCCTGGCCCAGGGCCTGCGGGCCGCCGTCGCCGGGGGCGAACTCGTCACGGTCACCTCCCGCCCCGTCTCCCCCGAGAAGGGCCCCCTCGCGAAGGCCGACGTCACGGCCAAGAGCCCGGACTACCCCGCGGCGCTCTGGGTCGCCGCCAACTCCGCCAACTTCGCGGCAGGCCGCACGGCGGCGGTGGACAAGGTCGTCATCCACGTCACGCAGGGCTCGTACGCCGGGACCATCAGCTGGTTCCAGAACGCGACGTCGAAGGTCAGCTCCCACTACGTGGTCCGCTCCTCGGACGGCCAGATCACCCAGATGGTGCGCGACTCGGACACCGCCTACCACGCCAAGAGCGCCAACGCCTCGTCGCTCGGCATCGAGCACGAGGGGTTCGTCGACGACCCGTCGTGGTTCACCGACACGATGTACCGCTCCTCGGCCGCACTGACGACGTACCTGTGCGACCGGTACGGCATCCCCAAGGACCGGTCGCACGTCATCGGGCACAGCGAGGCCCCCGGCAACGACCACACCGACCCGGGCGCCAACTGGAACTGGACCTACTACATGCAGCTCGTCGGCGGCTCCGGCAGCGGGGCCGACGGACTGAGCTTCCCGTCCTACACGACCCAGAGGACGGGTTCGACGGGCACCCAGGTCAAGGCCGTCCAGACACTGCTCAACCAGCAGGGTTACGACGCGGGCACCGAGGACGGCATCTTCGGGACGAAGACGGAGAGCGCCGTGCGGTTGTTCCAGACCGCCCGCGGTCTGGACTCCGACGGGGCGGTCGGCCCGAAGACCTGGACCGCGCTGCTCTCGGCCGGCACGACGCCGACGCTCGTCACGGGCGCCTCGGGCGACGCGGTGAAGCGGCTCCAGCGGGCACTGACCGCCGCGCTGGGCAGAACCGTGGCCGTCGACGGGGCCTTCGGCACGAACACGGACAAGGCCGTCCGCGACTACCAGAGCACACGGAAGCTTTCGGTGGACGGCAGCGTCGGCCCGGACACCTGGAAGGCACTGCAGTCCGGACTCTGATCTCCGCCGCGCCTGAACTCCCGCCGCACCGGACTCCCGGCGCGGCGGGTGACCGGCGGCCCGGCCCGACATCGCGTACACGCATTCCGGTGGCGTTGGAGAGTGCCACTCTCTAACATAGGAAGCAGACAGCACCACTATCTATATCGAAGGTGAGTAGTGCGATGCCGACTCTTCCGTGGGTCACCCCCCAGCCGCCTCCGTCCGAAGGCACGACCGTGGTCATGGCCTCGCGCTTCGAGGTCCGTTCCCTGCTCGACGTGCCGCGTTTCTTCCTGAAGTCGATGGCCGCGTGGAAGCAGGTCCGCTCCGCGCCGGGCGCCTTCGGTGCCTCGCTCGTCGCCCAGCCGGGCAAGCGGGTGTTCTTCACGCTCTCGGCATGGGAGAGCCGCGACGCGCTCTACGCCTTCGCCAGGACGGAGCCGCACCGCTCCATCATGACCGCCCTCAAGCCCACGATGCGCTCCTCCACGTTCACCTTCTGGGAGGCGCCGGTCGGACAACTGCCGATCACGTGGGACGAGGCGAAGCGGCGCATCGAGGAACAGCGGGAGACGGACGCCACCGGCGTGGGAGAGGCGGCTTCCTGACGCCGCCCCGGCCGCCCGTGCACTCCGGAGCGCACCCGGCCGACGGGGGTGCGCCTTCCCCCGAACCACGCCCACGGACCAACCTGGGCTCTGTCGGCGTCCGGCCGACGGGACCCGGAGGGCGGTCGAACATGGCTCGTACGCAGTCGAAATGCGGGGCACTCACCCAGAAGGGCACACGTTGCCAACGGCTGGCGATGAAGGGCGCCTCCCGGTGCGACCGGCACCGGGGCGACTGGTCGGACTACACCGTGGCACGGCGCAAGGGGCGGTAGGAGCCGGCCCGCCGCCGGTGAACCCGTCTGCGCCCGTGGCCGGCGTCCGTGCAGAATGGGCCCATGAGCGCCGACCTGCCGCAGGCCTGGGCACGTGCCCTGCGACACGTGGCGTCACTGTCCGCAGGGCCGCCCCTGGACCCCTCCCTGCGCGTGACGCTGAATTTCCACCCCGACCGCGTCAGCGGCGGACGCACCGTCCTGGAGCGGCTCGCCGAGGACGGTGTGTACGTCTCCCAGTTCGTCACGGGCACGAGCAACGGCGGTCTCACCGCGCACCCGGGCGGTGACCGGTGGCGCTGGGAGAGCCGGATCTTCGGCGGCGCCTACGACGGCGCGAGCGCCCAGGAGCGGCCCGTCTACGGCGCGCTGAACTTCCGCCGCTCCCCGTACGGCGCGGCGCCCCGCTTCGGCTCCGCCCATCTCCGGCTGGGAGCGGCGGCGTTGGGGCGGTCCACGTTCTGCTACTCGGACAGTTTCATGGAGCCGGGCGACTTCGGCGTGGTGGCGACCGGCGGCCATGTCGTCGCGCTCGCCGCGGCCGACGACCGCGATGCCCTGGACGACTACGTCGAGGCCCAGGTACACCGGCCGGTCCGCCTCGTCCGGGATGTCGAGGCGGTCGTCCTGGACCCGTGTTACGCGGGTACGCAGACGGAGGCCGCGGCGAAGGCGCTGCCCTTCCCCGTGGAGTGGCACGGCGGATTCCAGCTGTCCGTCGACGAGTTGGCTCGGCATCCGGAGTACCGGGGCCCCGAGTACGTCGAGTTGGGCCGCGCTCTCGCCGTCGGCGGATTCCTCGATCCCCTGCTCCTCGGCGAGGCCGACCGCACCGGTGCGCACGATCCGCAGGACCTCAAGCGGGTGTGGCACCTACTGGCACGCTTCGGCCGGTGACGCCGGTCCATCAGCCGTCGTCCGGCGCACGCCGATACTGAGAACGAGGTGGTCCCGCGCTCCTCGCAGGAGCGCGGGACCACCTCGTCCAGGTTTCTCAGCAGGGGTGTTCAGGCGGTCACTTCAGGCCGAAGGCCTTGATGATCTCCTGCTCCACGGCGAGCCCGCCGGGGCCCTCGGCGCGGGCCTTGAGCGAGACGGAGTCCGCGTGCTTCGGGGCCCTGAACTTCGCCGTCCACTCGCCCGACGACCCCTTGCGCAGCTCGGTCTTGCTCCAGGTGCCGCCCTCGTCGTAGCTGACCGAGAGGGAAGCCTTCGTCGCCTTCACGGCGCCGTCCAGCCATGCCTGGGTTCCCGCGGACAGTCCGACCTCGATCTGGTGGCCGGCCTTCACGTCGCCCGCCAGGTCCGTGTCGACGTCGTAGTCGAGCTGGAGCAGCGGGATGTCGGTCTGCCCCACGCCCTCGGGCAGGGCGCCCGAGACGAAGTCCCACTCGGTGTGCGTCCGTGTGGAGGTCTTCCAGGTGGCCTCGTCGCGGGCCGAGTCGATGACCAGGCTGTACGGCAGCGCCTCCGCCGACAGGTCCCAGGCGTAACCGGCCCGGCCCGCCCCCTTCTTGATCAGGGTGCCGCCCTGGGAGAAGGCGTAGGTGGTGGTGTCGTACTCGTCGTCGGGCATCGCGCCGGAGTGGCCTTCGCCCGAGTCGGTCCACGGGGTGATGTTGAACTGGATGTCGTTGTACGACGTACGGAACGGCCCCCAGTAGCCGGTGCCCAGGCGGGGCGCCGTCACCGGGGCGAACCACTCGTCGTGGTACTTCCTGCCCGCCGAGTAGTCCTGCTCACCGCTGCGCATCTCCATCGCCGTGCCGGAGCCGTCGGCGCCCAGCACCGAGTGGTTCTCGTACCAGAAGGAGTCACCGGGCAGCGGGGTGACCCACTCCGTGCGGGTGCCGGGGAACTTCTCGTACTCCTCGAACCCGAGGCCCGGTCCGTAGTCCGGGATGTCGTAGCGGTATCCGGCGCCCAGGGTCGCCTTGTGGCCGTAGAAGGTGTTCTCGACCTTCGCGAGCTGACGGGCCGACGGGGCGAAGACCAGCGAGCGGTCCGGGATGGTGCCGTCGTGACGGTCCACCAGGTCGTAGACGTACGTGGCGAACTTCTTCTGGTCCACGGAGAGTTTGCTGCCGCGCTGCGCCGCCTTGATCAGCGTCGCACCCGCGATCCTCTGCACCGAGGCGACCGGGATGGTCGTCTGCTCGCCGTACGGCGCGTAGCTCTCCAGCGCGACTCCACGGCCGTCGTTGACGACGAAGAGCGCCTTCGCGCCCGCCGCGAGCGCGTTCGCCAGCCGCTCGACGGGCGGGACGGCATCGCTGCGGGTGACGACGACGGCCTTGCCCTTGACGCCGCGGCCCTTGTAGTCGGCCGCGGCGCCGTCGCCGGCGTAGACGCCGGTGAGCTTCTGCTCGCTGTCCTCGGCGACGACCGAGCCGTTCTGCACCGTGACGGGGATGTCGTGCCCGTCGGCCGTCAGGTCGAGCAGTTCCTCGCCCTGGCGCCAGCGGGTCAGGAAGCTGAAGCTGCCCTGGGTGACCTTCTTCGTGGGGCTCGCCCAGAGCTGGTCGTAGACGAGCGGGATCTGGTACGCGTCGCGCTGGACGGTGCCGTCCGGGGCGGTGCGTGCCATGTCGTACCGCAGCTGACGGGTCTCGGTCTCCTCGGGGGTGCGCACGGCGACCTTGCGGGCCTTCGACGCGTCCAGGGTGACCGTGGTGGGCCCGTCCAGGACGGTCTCGGGTGCCGCGAGGAAGGCGATGGCCTGGGAGTCCGCGCGGTCACCGTCGATGTCCGCGGAGGTCCAGGCGGTGTAGTTGCCCGGGGGCAGCCGCAGGGTGGTGTCACCCGGGACCGCCACGACGCCCAGGTCGGGGTCGCCGAGCTGGGCGATGACGACGTTGCCGTCCATCGGCTGACCGGAGTGGTCGCGCAGCCGGAGCGTCAGGTCGTAGAGCTCCTGCTCCTTGTTCAGGGCGAAGCCGGTGTGCGCGACGGTCGCGCCGGAAGCGTCGGTGGCGACGACCTGGCCGGAGAACTGGGTGTCGTTCGGGACCTCGGAGGGGTCCAGGGACAGCACCGCCTGGGCCGTGGAGCCTGCCGGGACGGTCAGCGTGGACGCGGAGAGCGTGTACGCCTTGGAGTCCGTGCCGGTCGCCAGGTTCAGCGTCACGTCGTCGTCACCCGTGTTGCGGTAGGTGATCGTACGCTCGGCGACCGGGTCGGACGCGGCGTGCGGCCAGTCGTACGACGCGACCTCGACGGAGCCGGTGGCCTCGATGGTCGTGTCGATCGCGGCCTTCACGTCGAGGCGGCCGGTGCCCTGCTCGTACGGCGTGTAGCCGGCCAGTTCCTCGGAGGAGCTCATCAGGGCGTTCTTGACGCGCTCGCCGGACCACTCCGGGTGACGCTGCTTCAGGATGGCGGCGGCGCCCGCGACATGCGGGGTGGCCATCGACGTACCGTCCATCGACTGGTACATGCCCTCGATGCCGGGCACCGACTGGGAGGCGGCGGCGTTGATGCCGACGCCGGGCGCGGACAGGTCCGGCTTCAGACCGTAGGAACGGACGAGCGGGCCCATGGAGGAGAAGTCGGCGCGGTTGTCGCTCTTGTCGACGGCGGCGACGGTGAGCGCGCTCGCGGCGGAACCGGGCGACCCGATGGTGCCCGCGCCGTACGCGTTGCCCGCGGCGATCACGAACAGCGGGCCGCCGTCGGCGGACAGCGCGTTCACGGCCTGTGCCATCGGGTCGGTGCCGTCGTCGGGGATGCTGGATCCGAGGCTCATGGAGACGACGTCGGCGCCTTCGGCCTTCGCCCACTCCATGGCCTCGATGATGCCGGAGTCCGCGCCGGACCCCTCGTCGCTCAGGACCTTGCCGACGATCAGGTCGGCGCCCGGGGCCACACCCTTGTTGACACCGTCCGACGCCGCGCCCGAACCCGCGATGGTGGAGGCGACGTGGGTGCCGTGGCCGTTCTTGTCGTCGACCTCCTCACCCGGGATGAAGCTCCTGGACTGCGTGACGCGGTCCTTGACGTCCGGGTGCGTCGCGTCGATACCGGTGTCGAGGACGGCGACCGTGGTGCCCTTGCCGTCGTAGCCGGTGGCCCAGGCCTGCGGGGCGTTGACCTGCGGCACGGAGTCCTTGAGCGCCGCCTCTGCCTTGCCGTCGAGCCACAGCTTGGCGATGCCGTTGTCCAGCGAACGGCTCTTCGCCGTACGGGAGATGTCGCTCCAGAAGGCGCGGGCGTCGTCCTTGTCGGTCTTCAGGGCAGCGCCGTTCACCGACTCGAGCCGGCGTACCGTCTCGCTGCCGCGCGGGGCTGCGGGCAGCGAACGCGCCCTGCTCGCGGGGTAGGTGGCGATCAGCGGGATGCCACCGGCACGCGCGTCGTCGTAACCCATCTCGACCAGTGTCGAGACGTTGAACAGCCGCCGGTCCAGCTTGTCGGCGGCGATGAGGGCGCTCGCCTCGTCGGGGATGACGAAGATGTCCTCCCCGGCCTGCTGCACATGCACGCCGCCCTGCGCACCGTCGGGGCGGTCGACGGTGACGGTGTCCTGGCCGCCCGCGCCGTCCGCGTAGTGGACCACGTCACCGGTGACCAGCGTGATGTCGTAGTCGCGGGCCTCGGAACCTCGGCGGTCCTCGGCGGTCGACGGCTTCGGGGCGGCGGTGGCGGAACCCGCTGCGGGAAGCATGACGCCGCTCACCAGGGCGACCGAGGTCGCTATGAGCAGAGCCCTGCGTCCCGCGCGAGCGGGTCTCGCCCGGCCGGAAACGGAGGAGAGGGAAAATGTCATGCAGCTGATCTATCGGTAAATCCTGGGCTGCGGACGGCTTCTCCCCTGGCGTGAAACCGCCGTGGCGGCAACCCGCCCACCGTGGTCACCTGCCGATGGTCCGGATCAGGCCACCGAGGCCAGCGGGGCGCCGCTCTCGTGGTGGATCGGGGTGTGTGCGCCCTTCAGCGGCAGGCCGCTGCCGCCCCGGCGCACCGCGACGATCTCGGCGGCGATGGACAGGGCCGTCTCCTCCGGCGTACGGGCTCCGAGGTCCAGCCCGATCGGCGAGTGGAGCGCGGCCAGCCGACGCTCACTGACACCGGCCTCGCGCAGCCGCTCGTTGCGCTCCAGGTGGGTGCGGCGCGAGCCCATCGCGCCGACGTAGGCGACCGGCAGCCGCAGGGCCAGTTCCAGCAGCGGGATGTCGAACTTGGCGTCGTGCGTGAGGACGCAGAGCACCGTGCGCGCGTCCACCTCGGTGGCGGCGAGATAGCGGTGCGGCCAGTCGACGACGATCTCGTCGGCGTCCGGAAAGCGGGCCGCCGTGGCGAAGACGGGGCGGGCGTCGCAGACGGTGACGCGGTACCCGAGGAAACGCCCGGCCCGCACCAGGGCGGCGGCGAAGTCGATGGCCCCGAAGACGATCATCCGGGGCGGCGGGACGCTCGATTCGACGAGCAGGGTGACCGGGCTGCCGCAGCGGGAGCCCTCGGCGCCGATGACGATCTCTCCCGTACGGCCCGCGTCGAGCATCGCGCGGGCCTCGGCACCGGCCGTACGGTCCAGCTCGGGATGTCCGCCGAGCCCGCCCTCGCGGGTGCCGTCGGGGTGCACCAGCAGAGGGCGGCCGAGGAGGTCGTCCGGCCCTTCGGTGACGCGGGCGACCGCGGCCGCCCGGCCCTCCGCCGCGGCGGCGAACGCGGCGGCGAACACCGGGCGCGCGGGGTCGTCCGCGCGCACCGGTGTCACCAGGATGTCGATGACGCCGCCGCAGGTCAGGCCGACCGCGAAGGCGTCGTCGTCGCTGTAGCCGAAGCGCTCGCGCACGGTGGTGCCGTCCTCGAGCGCCTGCCGGCACAGCTCGTACACCGCGCCCTCCACACACCCGCCGGAGACCGATCCGATGGCGGTGCCGTCGCTGTCCACGGCGAGGGCGGCGCCCGGCTGCCGGGGCGCGCTGCCGCCGACGGCCACCACGGTGGCCACGGCGAACGCGCGTCCCTGCCCGACCCACCGGTGGAGCTCTTCGGCGATGTCCAGCATGGCGTGTCTCCTTCTGACTGAGGTGAGGGGCGCGGCGGGGGGTCAGCTGACGCCCAGCCAGCTCTCGATGGGGTGCAGGGCGAAGTACACGATGAAGACGAGCGTCAGGACCCACATGAAGACGCCGACCTCACGGGCCCTGCCCTGGGCGAGCTTGATGGCGGAGTACGAGATGACACCCGCGGCGACACCGGTGGTGATGGTGTACGTGAACGGCATCAGGACCACGGTGAGGAAGACCGGTACGGCCACCGAGCGGTCCGCCCAGTCCACGTGCCGGGCGTTCTGCATCATCATGGCGCCGATGACGACCAGGGCGGCGGCGGCCACCTCGGCCGGCACGATCGCGGTGAGGGGGGTGAAGAAGAGGCAGGCCGCGAAGAAGAGCCCGGTGACGACGGAGGCGAGACCGGTACGGGCGCCCTCGCCGACCCCGGTCGCCGACTCGACGAACACGGTCTGGCCGGAGCCTCCGGCGACACCGCCGATCGCCCCGCCCGCGCCGTCGATGAACAGCGCCTTCGACAGACCGGGCATCCGGCCCTTGTCGTCGGCGAGGTTCGCCTCGGTGGCCACCCCGATGATGGTGGCCATGGCGTCGAAGAAGCCCGCCAGCACCAGAGTGAAGACGATCATGCCGACCGTCAGCACCCCGACGTCACCCCAGCCGCCGAACTCGACGTCGCCGAAGAGCGAGAAGTCCGGTGAGGAGACGGCACTGCCGCTCAGCTCGGGTGGGCCGCTGCTCCAGGCCTTGGGGTCGATGTCACCGACGGCGTTGACGACGATCGCGATGACGGTTCCGACGACGATGCCGATGAGGATCGCCCCGGGGACGTTCCGGGCCTGCAGCATGAAGATGAGCAGCAGGGTCACGGCGAAGATGAGCACCGGCCACCCGGTGAGCGCTCCCGTGGGGCCGAGCGACAGCGGGGTCGCCACTCCCTGGTGGACGAACCCGGCCTTGACGAGGCCGATGAGCGCGATGAAGAGGCCGATCCCGATGGTGATGCCGTGCTTCAGGGCGAGCGGGATGGCGTTCATGATCATCTCGCGGAGCCCGGTGACCACCAGGAGGCAGATGATCACCCCGTAGATCACACACATGCCCATGGCCTGTGGCCAGGTCATGGCCGGTGCGACCTGCGAGGCGAGCACCCCGGAGACGCTCAGTCCCGCCGCGAGCGCGAGGGGGACCTTGCCGACGAAGCCCATCAGCAGGGTGGTGGCCGCCGCCGCGAGCGCAGTGGCGGTGATCAGCCCGGACTGGCCGAGGAGCTGGCCGTCGACGTCCTTGCCGCCCAGGATGAGCGGATTGAGCAGGAGGATGTACGCCATGGCCATGAAGGTCGTGACGCCGCCGCGCACCTCGCGCGCGACGGTCGATCCCCGTTCGGATATGTGGAAGTACCGGTCGAGCCAGGACCGTCCGGCGGGGACACGCGAGCCGGGGCCCGCGTCCTCCGCGCCTGTCCTGGGTTCCACGGACTGCTGGGTCATGTTGCCTGACTCCCAAGGTTCACAGGGGCACCCGCGTGGAGCTCTGGAGACTGCGGGATTTGGGATGACTGCGAGGCGCACGACCCGGGGGACGGCCCGAGACGAACTCTTCGTGCAGATGGAGCGGTTGTGCCATGGCTCCGGACGGTGCGCGGCGCGGGGAAGTGTGACGTTCACGGCAGGCGCGCACCGCCCGGAGGGTCTTGAGGAGCCGTCAGCTGCCGGTGATGTGCTCGGGGCGCACCGGCGTCCTGTTCAGTTCCAGTCCCGTCGCGTTCCGGATCGCCGCGAGGACGGCCGGGGTGGACGAGAGGGTCGGGGCCTCGCCGATGCCGCGCAGCCCGTACGGGGCGTGGTCGTCGGCGAGTTCGAGCACGTCGACCGGGATGGTCGGGGTGTCGAGGATGGTGGGGATCAGGTAGTCGGTGAAGGAGGGGTTGCGTACCTTCGCCGTCTTCGGGTCGACGATGATCTCCTCCATGACGGCGACACCCAGCCCTTGAGTGGTGCCGCCCTGGATCTGGCCGACGACCGACAGCGGGTTGAGCGCCTTGCCGACGTCCTGGGCGCACGCGAGCTCGATGACCTTGACCAGGCCGAGCTCGGTGTCGACCTCCACGACCGCGCGGTGCGCGGCGAAGGAGTACTGGACATGGCCGTTGCCCTGTCCGGTGCGCAGGTCGAAGGGTTCGGTGGGCCGGTGGCGCCACTCCAGCTCGACGTCGACCGCTTCGTCCTCCAGCACGTCGGCCAGCGAGGCGAGCACCTCGCCGCCGTCGGTGACGACCTTGCCGCCTTCGAGGAGGAGTTCGGCGGTGGCCCAGGCGGGGTGGTACGTACCGAACTTGCGGCGGCCGATCTCCAGGACCTGTTCCCGGACGGCCTCGCAGGAGTTCTTCACCGCACCACCGGTGACGTACGTCTGCCGTGAGGCGGAGGTGGAGCCGGCCGAGCCGACCTGGGTGTCCGCCGGGTGGATGGTCACCTGGTTGACGCCCAGTTCGGTACGGGCGATCTGGGCGTGGACGGTGACCCCGCCCTGTCCGACCTCCGCCATCGCGGTGTGCACGGTGGCGACCGGTTCGCCGTTGATGACCTCCATCCGCACCCGGGCGGTGGAGTAGTCGTCGAAGCCCTCGGAGAAGCCGACGTTCTTCAGCCCGACGGCGTAACCGACGCCGCGCACCACACCCTCGCCGTGGGTCGTGTTGGACAGCCCGCCGGGAAGGGCGCGTACGTCGACGGAGCTGCCCTCCGCGTCGGCCGAGAGCCACTGCTGCTCGGGCGGCAGGGGCCTCGCCTTGACGCGGCGGAGCAGTTCGGCGACCGGAGCCGGCGAGTCGACGCGCTGGCCGGTGGGGAGCAGGGAGCCCTGCTCCATGGCGTTCAGCTGCCGGAGTTCGACGGGGTCCATGTCCAGCGCGGCGGCCAGCTTGTCCATCTGCGCCTCGTAGGCGAAGCACGCCTGGACCGCGCCGAAGCCGCGCATGGCACCGCAGGGCGGGTTGTTGGAGTAGAGGGCGATCGCCTCGATGTCGACGTCCTCGACGACGTACGGTCCGACGGCGAGCGAGGAGGCGTTGCCGACGACGGCCGGGGACGCGGAGGCGTAGGCGCCGCCGTCCAGCACGATCCGGCACTTCATGTGGGTGAGCTTGCCGTCCTTGGTGGCCCCGTGCTCGTAGTGGAGCTTCGCGGGGTGGCGGTGGACGTGCCCGAAGAAGGACTCGAAGCGGTTGTAGACCATCTTGACGGGCTTGCCGGTGCGCAGCGCCAGCAGGCAGGCGTGGATCTGCATCGACAGGTCCTCGCGTCCGCCGAAGGCGCCGCCGACGCCGGAGAGCGTCATGCGGACCTTCTCCTCGGGGAGGCCGAGGACGGGGGCGATCTGCTTGAGGTCGGAGTGCAGCCACTGGGTCGCGACGTAGAGCTCCACGCCGCCGTCCTCGGACGGCACGGCGAGGCCGGACTCCGGGCCGAGGAAGGCCTGGTCCTGCATGCCGAAGACGTAGTCGCCGGTGACGATCACGTCGGCCCGGGCGGCGGCCGCGTCCGCGTCACCGCGGACGATGGGCTGGCGGTGGACGATGTTGGGGTGCGGGACGTGCCCGATGTGGTGGTCGTCGCGGCCCTCGTGGACCAGGATCGCGCCGGGGGCCGTCGCGGACGCCTCGTCCGTGATCACGGGGAGTTCGGCGTAGTCGATCCTGATCTTGGCGGCGGCTCGGCGCGCGGTCTCGGGGTGGTCGGCGGCGACGAGGGCCACGGGTTCGCCGTGGTGGCGGACCTTGCCGTGGGCGAGCACGGGGGTGTCCTGGATCTCCAGCCCGTAGTTCTTCATCGCCGCGGGCAGGTCGTCGTAGGTCAGGACGGCGTACACGCCGGGGGTGGCGACGGCCTCGCCGATGTCGATGGAGCGGATCTCGGCGTGGGCGACGGTGGAGCGGAGCGTGTGGCCCCACAGCATGTCCTCGTGCCACATGTCGGAGGAGTACGCGAACTCACCCGTGACCTTGAGCGTGCCGTCGGGGCGCAGGGTGGACTCGCCGATGCCGCCCCGGGTCTCGGAGCCCTGGGTGATCCTGGTGGGGGTGCCGGCCGGTACGGACGCGGCTCGTGGGTGCAGCGTCATGGCTATCGGACCGCCTCTTCCTGACGGGCGGCCGCGAGGCGGACCGCGTCGAGGATCTTCTCGTAACCGGTGCACCGGCAGAGGTTCCCGGAGAGCGCCTCGCGGATGTCCTGGTCGGACGGGGAGGGCTGCTTCTCGAGCAGCTCGTCGGCGGCGACCAGCAGACCGGGGGTGCAGAACCCGCACTGGACGGCGCCCGCGTCGATGAACGCCTGCTGGACCGGGGAGAGTTCCTCCGCCTCGGCGCTCTGCCCGTCGGTGGGCCTGGCCTGCCACCGCTGGGCGGCGTCCAGTGAGGTGCCGCAGGTGCCGGCGGCGCAGCCGGTGCCGGGGTGGGCGTCGTCGCGGTGCCTCGCGTAGTCCGCCAGGCCCTCGACGGTGACGATCTCGCGGCCCTCCGCCTGGCCGGCGGCGACGAGACAGGAACAGACCGGCACACCGTCGAGGCGCACCGTGCAGGAGCCGCACTCGCCCTGCTCGCAGGCGTTCTTGGAGCCGGGGAGGCCCATGCGCTCGCGCAGGACGTACAGGAGGGACTCGCCCTCCCAGACGTCGTCGGCTTCCTGCTTCCGGCCGTTGACCGTGAAATTCACTCGCATGGTTAAGCAGCTCCTTCGAGGGTGCGTCCCGCTCCGCGGTACTGCTCCCAGGTCCAGCCCAGCGTGCGGCGGGCCATGATGCCGACCGCGTGCCTGCGGTAGGCGGCGGTGCCCCGTACGTCGTCGATGGGGTTGCAGGCCCCGGCGGCGAGCTGGGCGAACTGCTTGGCCACGGAAGGGGTGATGATCTTTCCGCTCTCCCAGAACCCGCCCTCCTCCAGCGCGGCGTTCAGGAACGCCTCCGCCTCCTTCGCCCGGACCGGGGTCGGGGCGGCGGAGCCGATGCCGGTGCGCACGGTCCGGGTCTCCGGGTGGAGCGCGAGGCCGAAGGCGCAGACGGCGATGACCATCGCGTTGCGGGTGCCGACCTTGGAGTACTGCTGCGGGCCGTCGGCCTTCTTGATGTGGACGGCCCGGATCAGCTCGTCCGGGGCGAGGGCGTTGCGCTTGACGCCGGTGTAGAAGTCGTCGATCGGGATCATCCGCGTCCCCCGTACGGACGCGGCTTCGACCTCGGCTCCCGCGGCGAGCAGCGCCGGGTGGGCGTCGCCGGCGGGCGAGGCGGTGCCCAGGTTGCCGCCGACGCCGCCCCGGTTGCGGATCTGCGGCGAGGCGACGGTGTGCGAGGCGAGGGCGAGACCGGGCAGCTCGGCCCGCAGGTGGTCCATGACGGCGCTGTACGGCACGGAGGCGCCGAGGCGTACGGCGTCAGGGCCCACCTGCCACTCGGACAGCTCACCGATGCGGTTGAGGTCCATGAGGTACTCGGGCCGCCGGTGGTCGAAGTTGATCTCGACCATCACGTCGGTTCCACCCGCGATGGGCACAGCCGTCGGGTGCTCGGCCTTGGCGGCGAGCGCCTCCTCCCAGCTGGCGGGGCGAAGGAAGTCCATGAGTGGCTCTCTTCTTCTCAATCGGGTCGTTCGGCTGGGCTGGGGACGGCCGGCCCGGGAAAGGTCGTTCATGTGTTGTTCACGCGGTGTGTGGCCCAGTACACAAGCCTTGCTCCACTCGGTGCAGTCACCGAAACCATGAAGGAATTGGCTGGTCCCCGTCCCGGTCTTGTAGATTCGAACGAATGGCGGGTATCGGTAACCTCACCGCAATTCACAGGTGACCTCCGCCCTCCCCCGCACCAACGAAGAGATCGGCGGCAATCGACGATGCGGCTGCGCGCACTGCTGGACACCGAGGTACTGGGCCTGCGGCTGCTCGGCGGCGAGGACGAGCTGGACCGTTCGGTCCGGGGCGTCATGACGACCGACCTGCGCGACCCCAGCCGTTATCTCTCCGGCGGTGAGCTGGTCCTCACGGGTCTGGCGTGGCGCCGGGACGCGTCGGACACGGAACCGTTCGTACGGATCCTGGCGAACGCGGGCGTGGCCGGCCTGGCGGCGGGTGAGGCGGAGCTCGGGGCCGTCCCCGACGATCTGGTCGAGGCGTGTCTGCGGCACCGGCTCCCGCTGTTCGCGGTCGACGAGACGGTTGCGTTCGCGACGATCACCGAGCACGTGGTGCGCCAGGTATCCGGGGAGCGTGCCGGTGACCTCGCCGCGGTCGTCGACCGCCACCGCAGGCTCATGACCTCGGGCCCCGCGGGTGGCGGCCCCGAGGTGGTCCTCGACCTGCTCACCTCCGACCTGGACCTGCGCGCCTGGGTCCTGTCCCCGACGGGCCGGCAGATCGCCGGGGCCGGTGAGCCCCTGCCCCCGCGCGTCGGCGCGGAGCTGGCGGGCCGGCATCTGGCGGCGACCCGCACCGGACGCCCGGGGCCGCACCGCGCCGAGGTGGAGGGCACCGCCTACTCGCTGTTCCCGATCCGGAACACCGGCCGGGGAGCCCTGCCCGCCCCGTCCCGCGATGTGCGCGAGTCCGTGCTCTCGGACTGGCTGCTGGCTGTGGCGGCGGACTCCGGCGACTGGCCTGCGGCCCGCCTGGACCTGCTTCAGGGCGTCACCCAGCTGATCGCCGTCGAACGGGACCGCCGCGACGCCGCCCGCGCGGTACGCCGCAGGCTGGCCCAGGAGGTTTTGGAGCTGGTCCAGACGGGCGCCGCCCCGGCCGAGATCGCGGCGAGGCTGCGGGTGGCCGCCCCGGTCCTGCTGCCGGGCCTCGGCGCGGCGCCGCACTGGCAGGTCGTGGTGGCCCGCGTCGAGTGGTCGGCCGAGGGTACGGAGCCGGCGGGCGGCCAGGCCGCTCAGGCCCTGCTGGAGGAGATCCTGGTCGACCCGGCGGTGACGGGCCCCGACTCGGCGGACCGGATCGCCGTGGCGCACACCGGTGAGGAGGCCATCGCCCTCGTACCGCTGACGGCGCTTCCGCCGGCGGCCGACGGGTCCGAGGCGTCCGGGGACTCCGAGGACCGGGAGCACCACGCCACCGCGCTCCACGCCGACGCCCTGCTCGACACCGTCCGCGCGCCGCTCTCGGCCGGCCTCGCGGACGACGGGCGCCTGACACTGGGTGTCAGCGCCGCCGTGCATTCCGCCGAGGGGCTGCGCGGAGCGCTGGAGGAGGCCCGGCACGCCCGCCGGGTCGCCGCGGCCCGGCCGGGCCCGGTCTGCGCGGCGGGCCACCACGAGCTCGCCTCGCACGTCCTGCTGCTGCCCTTCGTCCCGGACGACGTGCGCCGCGCCTTCACCGCCCGGCTCCTCGACCCGCTGCGCGACTACGACCGGCGGCACCGCGCGGAGCTGATCGAGACGCTGGAGGCCTTCCTGGACTGCGACGGGTCCTGGACACGCTGCGCGGCCCGGCTGCACCTGCACGTCAACACACTGCGCTATCGCGTCGGACGTATCGAGCAGTTGACGGGACGTGACCTTTCGCGCCTGGAGGACAAGCTCGACTTCTTCCTCGCCCTGCGTATGAGCTGACTTCGCGCGTGTATCACCGCCCTCCCGGGCTCCAGGTGATTGTGAAATCTTTCACCTGACATTGATCCCACCCCTTGGCCCAGCGTGCCATTCCGTGCTGAGATGCGCGCAGACCCTGGCCGACCCCGGCACTCGCCGGCCGGCCTCCACAGCTCGATGGCGCGCTCGGGGAGGGCAATGTGGCGCATACCGCCATGTCTGGTTCCGGAACGACCGCAGATGACGATCCGCCGCTCCAGACAGCGGTATGGCGGCTGCGCTCACGAGCCTGCTGGACGGACGCGGCCGCGCTGCTCGAACCCCGGGCGGCCACCGACCCCGCGGCAGCCCTCCAGCGGACCTCGCTGCTGACGGAGCGGTGCCTCTACACCGGCGTCGGATGGACGGACGCCGAGGACGCGCTGCGCACCGCGGAGGCGCTCGCCCAGGACGACTCCGAGCGCGGGGCGGCCGCCTGCGAACGCGGCTATCTCGCCTACGCCTCGACCCTGCTGGGGGCGCGCGACCGGGCCGACGAGGCCAGCGTGGCGCTCAGCAGAGCCGCCGCCCTGCTCTCCCCCTCGGCCGCCGGCCGCCCTCTGCTGGACTTCCGCCGGGGCCTGATCGCCCAGAACATCGCCGATTCCCCCCAGTCCGCCCGCGCCGCCTACCGCAGGGCGCACGCCGGTGCCACGGCCCGGGGCGACGAACTCCTGCTCTCCTTCACCTGGCGGCACCTCGCCTCGCTCGCCCTGGGCGAGGGGGAGCTGGCGGAGGCGCGGCACGGCTTCGCGGAGTCGCTGCGGATAAGGGAGGAGCTGGGCTATCTCGTGGGCACGGCTCCGGCGCTCATCTCCCTCGCCGACGCCGAGCCCGAACCCGAGGCGGCGGCCCGGCTGCGCGCCGAGGCGGGCCGGCTGTTCCGGCTGCTCGGCGGCGTACCGACCTGGCTCGCACCCCGGCTGGAGCCGCCGTCCCCGGACACCGTCGAGGCGAACTGAGCGCCTTCCCGGACGGCCACGCCTTCCCGGACGTCCGCGCCGTCTCAGGCGACCGCGCCGTCTCAGACGTCCGCGCCGTTGAAGTGTTCACGTACGAGGGACTGCACCACCGTGAGGTCCCGGGCGATGAGCGCGTCCAGGAGCGCGGTGTGCTCCGAGGCGTCGGCGAGGAGGTCGGCCCGGCGGCCCGCGGGGCTGTTGACCAGGGGCCACTGGGACCGGCGGTGCAGGTCGTCGGCCACCGCGACGAGCTGCTGGTTGCCCGACAGCGCGAGCACGGCGCCGTGGAAGGCGCGGTCGCTCTCGGCGTACGCCGCACGGTCACCGACGGCGGCCGCCGCGACCGTGGCGTCGGCCAGCGGCCGCAGCGCGCACCAGCCGGACGCGGGGACGGCGCGGGCGAGCCGCAGCATGACGGGCACCTCGATCAGGGCGCGCACCTCGGCGAGCTCCGCCAGCTCGCGGGGACCCCGCTCGCTGACCCGGAAGCCGCGGTTCGGCACGACCTCGACGGCGCCCTCGACGGCCAGCTGCTGCATCGCCTCGCGCACCGGGGTCGCGGACACGCCGAGGCGGGCACCGAGCGCCGGGGCCGAGTAGACCTCCCCGGGGGCCAGCTCCCCGCCGACCAGCGCGGCGCGCAGGGCGTCCAGGACCTGGCCGCGCACGGAGTGCCGCTGGACCACGCGGGGCGCGGGGGGTTCGCTGTGGGTGTGCTCGCCGCGCGCCTGCTCCGGCACGCGCACGTCCTGCGGGGTGCCCGCGGACGCGTACGGCCGCACGCTCTCACGCGCTCCGCCCTGCTCCACCTGACCCTCCTCCCACTGCCGGGCCGACTCGCGCGCGTCCGGCCCCTTGTGCACGATAGGCGGAGCGGGCCTCAGTTCAAACACCGATCAGTTCGGGTAAGGTAAGGCTTACCTGCAAAAGATCGTGATTCGGTGGTCCCTGAATGACCGTGCCCGCTCTGCTCGCCGCCACCGCCCCGTCCCCACTGACGGCGGCGTACGAACGTCTGGCCGAGGTCTTCCCCGGCCTGCGTGCCGAGGTGCTCACCGACGACGTCGCGGCCCCCTCGGACAGCGGCTGGGTCGGCGCCTCCGAGCTCGCGGCGGGCGGCGCCGCACTGGACGCCTTCCTGGCCTGGGACGAGGCGCAGGTGCTCCGGGACTACGGCACCCGAGCCCGCCCCGACGTGATCGCGAGCTTCGGACTCCACCGCTACGCCTGGCCGGCCTGCCTCCTGGTGACCCTGCCGTGGTTCACGCACCGCCGGGTGCCGCGGATCCCCGTCGGTGACGTCTCCTTCCACCGGGGCCTGGGCCATCTCACCCTGCGCGTGAGCGAGTTCGCCTGCCTGCCCGACGACCCGGCGGCAGGACTGCCCGGCGCCCGGGTCGTCCCGGACGAGTCGGCGCTCCGGGCCGAGGTCCTCGACTCCGTGGCCCAGCACCTCGGTCCGGTGCTGGACGGCTTCCGGCCACGCATGCGGCGCGGGAAGCGGGCCCTGTGGGGCATGGCGACCGACGAGATCGTCGAGGGCCTCTGGTACATCGCGCATCTGCTCGGCGAGGAGAGCCGGGCGATGAGGGAGCTGGAGCTGCTGCTGCCGGGCACCACCAAGCCGTACGTGGGCACGGCCGGCTTCCGTGAACTGACGGGCCCCGACGGGGAATCGCTCCCGACGCGCGACCGCGCCAGCTGCTGCCTCTTCTACACACTGCGGCCCGAGGACACCTGCGTGACCTGCCCGCGCACCTGCGACGCCGACCGCGTCCGGAAGCTGACCCCGGCCGTCTGAGACCCACCATGGTCCGCACCACCCGGGCGGGCGACCGGAATTCGAATGCAACTCGCCTTCCACGACAGGGCGTTCGAAAAGATTCCGCCCAACGATGAGGCCGGTCACCCCAATCGCGTCCACTTGCCCCGAAACCCCCTGAGCGCGGCAGTATTTCCGCCACGATGGCGCCCGAAACGCCCTACGTGACGCAAGGGACCGCGCATGAGACTGACCGACATATCGCTTGACTGGCTGCTTCCGGGCGCCGTGCTGCTCGTGGGGGTCATGGCGGCGGTGACGGTGGTCGCGCGCGGCAAGCGCGCCGCTGGGAAGGCCGCGGCCGACGACAGCTGGGAACGCAGCGAGGAGCGCCGCAGGCGCAAGGAGGCCCTCTACGCCACCGCCTCGTACGTCCTGCTGTTCTGCTGTGCCGCGGTCGCCGCCGCCCTCTCCTTCCACGGGCTCGTCGGCTTCGGCCGGCAAAACCTCAGCCTCTCCGGGGGCTGGGAGTACCTCGTGCCGTTCGGCCTCGACGGGGCCGCGATGTTCTGTTCGGTGCTCGCGGTGCGCGAGGCCAGCCACGGGGACGCCGCACTCGGCTCCCGGCTGCTGGTGTGGACGTTCGCCGGCGCCGCCGCCTGGTTCAACTGGGTGCACGCGCCGCGCGGGATGGACCACGCGGGCGCCCCGCACTTCTTCGCGGGCATGTCGCTCTCGGCGGCGGTGCTGTTCGACCGCGCGCTGAAGCAGACCCGCCGTGCGGCGCTGCGCGAGCAGGGCCTGGTGCCCCGCCCGCTGCCGCAGATCCGGATCGTACGGTGGCTGCGCGCCCCCAGGGAGACCTTCGGCGCCTGGTCGCTGATGCTCCTCGAGGGCGTACGCACCCTGGACGAGGCGGTCGACGAGGTACGCGAGGACCGCCGGGAGGCGGAACAGGACCGGCACCGCAGAAGGGACCAGGCGAAGCTGGACCGCGCCCACATCAAGGCCCTGAACCGGCAGAACCGGGTCTGGAGCCGCGGCGGCCGGTCCGGCCGCCAGGTGGACGTCCAGGCGATCGCCCCGGCACCGGGCGGCGGCCCACCGGCCGTCGCGGAGCCTGCCATAACAGAACCGGGACAACTGCCACTGCGCCCCCGGCCATCCCTCCAAGCCGTGAACGGCTCGAACTCCAGGAGTACTTCGGCACAGACCCCCAGCGGTGAACCCGCGACCGTCGACCTCACGGCCGAGGACGACACCCAGGCCCTGCCCCGGCTCGATTCGCTGGAGCAGAAACTGAAGGACCTGGAGCAGCAGTTCGGCTGAGCGTCAGGCCTTCCCGGCGTTCAGCTCGAACCACACCACCTTGCCCAGGGCCTGCATCGTGACTCCCCAGGAGTCGGCCAGGCTCTGGACGAGGATCAGTCCCCTGCCGTGCGTACCGTCGTCGGCGTTCGGTACGTACGGCGCGGGCTCCTGTCCGGTCACGAAATCGCGCACCTCCACCCGCACCCGCGCGGGCACGGAGGTCACCGTGACCACGGCGCCGTTCCTCGTGTGGATGAGCGCGTTGGTCACCAGCTCGCTGAGCAGGAGCTCCGCCACCTCCGTCTCCTCCGGCCGTCTTCGGCTGCGCAGGAACTCCCGCAGCGCTCCGCGTATCTCCCCCACGGCCGACAGATCGGCATGGCCGACTCTGCGGTGCAGCCGCTTGGGCGGGCTCTCCTGTCGCTTCGTCATGTCCCCCGCACGCACGCTGAATCGGCCTCCCTGAGTTCCGTTTCATGACGTCATGTCTCGAACGCCGTCACGGGATGCATGCCCCACAGGGCAGCGCTCACGCGTCCCCGGGCGTCAACATATGAACGGGCGGTCGCGCAACCCCCGGTCGGCGGCCGGCACGTTACGTTTTTCGTACTCACCGTTAACTCCCCAAAAATTCACTCGTGTTGGCGTTGACGGATGGGGATCTACGCGCGTCATCATGGTGGACATGCGAATCCCCCCACGGATCACCACGCTCGGCGGCGTCGCCGCCCTCCTGTCCGTCCTCTTCGTCGGCGGGCCGGTCACCGCATCGGCCGCGACGGCTCCCTCGACCGCCGCGGTCGGCAGCGTCTGCTACTCCGCGCTGCCGTCCCAGGCCCACGACACACTCGACCTCATCGACGCGGGCGGCCCGTTCCCGTACGAACAGGACGGCACCGTCTTCCAGAACCGGGAAGCCCTGCTGCCCAGCCGGAGCACGGGCTACTACCACGAGTACACCGTCATCACGCCCGGCTCCTCGGACCGCGGCGCCCGCCGGATCGTGACGGGCGAAGAGGTCGAGGAGGACTACTACACCGCGGACCACTACGAGTCCTTCGACCTGGTCGACCACGACTGCTGAGCCGTACACCCACGGACCGGTCCGCGCCGTAGTCCCCCACCTGCGGCGCGGACCATCGGACCGGCGTCGGGAGAACTCGCGCTTGTACGCTCCACGCATGACCGTGACCTATGTGATCGACGGCTCCGGGATCAGCGGCCTGGACGGCTTCTGGGATGCGGTCGGCGAGGCGGTGAACGGCCCCGGCGGCTACTTCGGCCGTGGTCTCGACGCCTTCGCGGACTGCCTCGGCGGCGGTTTCGGCACGCCGGACGACGGCTCCTTCGTCATCGAGTGGCACGACCACGCCCGCTCCGCCCGCGCCCTGGGCCACGAGGAGACCGCCCGCCGGCTGGCCGGTCTGCTCCCCCGGGTCCACCCCACCAACAGGGCGCGCGTCGAGCGGGAGCTGGCCGAGGCCCGGGCGGGCCTGGGCCCGACGCTGTTCGACCAGTTGGTCGACATCATCAGGGAGCGGACCCGGCCCGGCACCCTACGGCTGATGTGAGCCGCACGGGCCCCGCTCAGGGCCGCGGGACGTTGCGGAGGTTGGAGCGGGCCATCTGGAGCATCCTGCCGACCCCGCCGTCCAGGACGATCTTGCTGGCGGAGAGCGCGAAGCCGGTGACCATGTCGGCACTGATCTTCGGCGGGATGGAGAGGGCGTTCGGGTCGGTGACCACGTCGACGAGCGCCGGGCCCTTGTGCCGGAAGGCCGCCTTGAGCGCGCTCTCCAGCTGCTTGGGCTTCTCGACCCGCACCCCGTAGGCCCCGGCGGCCCGCGCGATCTCCGCGAAGTCGGGGTTCTTGTTGGCCGTGCCGAACGAGGGCAGCCCCGCGACCAGCATCTCCAGCTCGACCATACCGAGCGAGGAGTTGTTGAACAGGACGACCTTCACCGGCAGGTTGTACTGGACGAGCGTGAGGAAGTCGCCCATCAGCATGGTGAATCCACCGTCGCCGGACATCGACACGACCTGCCGGTTCCGGTCGGTGAACTGGGCTCCGATCGCCTGCGGCAGAGCGTTGGCCATCGAGCCGTGGCTGAACGAACCGATCACCCTGCGCTTGCCGTTGGGCGTCAGATAGCGGGCGGCCCACACATTGCACATGCCGGTGTCGACGGTGAACACCGCGTCGTCGTCCGCGAGTTCGTCGAGGACCGAGGCGACGTACTCGGGATGGATCGGGACGTGCTTCTCGACCTTGCGGGTGTACGCCTTGACCACGCCCTCGAGCGCGTCGGCGTGCTTCTTCAGCATCCGGTCGAGGAACTTGCGGTCGGTCTTGACCTTCACGCGCGGGGTCAGGGCGCGCAGCGTCTCCCGCACATCGCCCCAGACGGCCAGATCGAGCTTGGACCGCCGGCCCAGGTGCTCCGGACGCACGTCGACCTGGACGATCTTCACGTCGTCCGGGAGGAACGCGTTGTACGGGAAGTCGGTGCCCAGCAGGATCAGCAGGTCGCACTCGTGGGTGGCCTCGTAGGCGGCGCCGTAGCCGAGCAGTCCGCTCATGCCCACGTCGTACGGGTTGTCGTACTGGATCCACTCCTTGCCGCGCAGCGCGTGGCCGACCGGGGACTTCACCCGCTCGGCGAACTCCATGACCTCGGCGTGCGCGCCCGCCGTTCCGCTTCCGCAGAACAGCGTCACCCGTTTGGCCTTGTCGATCATCCGGCACAGCTTGTCGATCTCCTCGTCACCGGGCTTCACGGAGGGCCGCGAGGTGACCAGGGCGTGCTCGATCGACTTCTCCGGGGCCGGCTGCGAGGCGATGTCACCCGGCATCGACACGACGCTGACGCCGCCCCGGCCGATCGCGTGCTGGATCGCCGTCTGGAGGAGCCGCGGCATCTGCTGCGGGTTGGAGATCATCTCGTTGTAGTGGCTGCACTCCTGGAAGAGCAGCTCGGGGTGCGTCGCCTGGAAGTAGCCGAGGCCGATCTCGCTCGACGGGATGTGCGAGGCGAGGGCGAGCACCGGGGCCATGGAGCGGTGGGCGTCGTAGAGGCCGTTGATGAGGTGGAGGTTGCCCGGCCCGCACGAACCGGCGCAGGCCGCGAGGGTGCCGGTGATCTGGGCCTCGGCACCGGCCGCGAACGCGGCGGTCTCCTCGTGCCTGACCTGGACCCACTCGATGGCGGCGTTACGCCGGACGGCGTCGACCACGGGGTTGAGGCTGTCGCCCACGACGCCGTACAGCCGCTTGACCCCCGCCCGCACGAGGATGTCGACGAACTGTTCCGACACGTTCTGCTTGGCCATGGGTGCGCACCCTCTCTGCCTCCGGCTGTCCGTGCCTCCATCAACCCATGGCGTGCCGGGTTACGCCTCCCAGACCGCCGCGCTCGTACGGTCGTCGGCGTACCCCTTGACCCTCAGCTGGGTGTCGGCCAGGTAGGCGGGCAGTCCGGGCGGCCCGTCGGCGGTCCAGCGCCGCGCGAGCTCCGCGGCGAGCGCCGGCTCGCCGCGCATGGGTTCGGCCAGGCCGTTTCCGCAGAGCAGCAGCGTGTCACCCGGCCGTGCCACGGAGGCACGGAAGCGGAAGGGTTCCGCGGGGGGTGGCGGCGGACTCCCGGCGTGCGGGGGCCGGGCCGTGGTGATCTGCAGATCCATCGTCAGCCGGTCCCCGCCGGGGCTCTCCTCGTCCGCCTCCCGGCCGGACGCGGGGAGCACGGGGTCGAGGTCCTGCCAGACCCCGTCGCGCAGGCGGAAGAGGCCGCCCCGTCCGATGCCGAAGAAGACCCGGGTACGGCACTCCGGGTCGGCGGACAGCAGCAGACAGCGCAGGTCGGCGTTGTACGCGGACGGTTGGAGGCCGAGCTCGGCGGCCCGGCCGCGCAGCTTGCCGTAGGTGCGGTCGGTGAGGCGTTGCAGCCCCGACTTGAGGTCGCCCCTGCGTCCTGCCCTTATGTCGTCGGAGAGCCGGGCATGACTGCGGGCGACGGATCCGCCGATCCAGCGACAGGCGTCGGCTGCGGCGAGGCGGGTCTGTTCCGTGCCGCGGGCTCCGCCGGCCACCGCGACGAGGACCAGGGCGCTGTCCCCGGCGCCGAAACGCGCGGTGAGCAGGGCGTCGCGGCGGGGCTCGCCGCGGAAGCGCGCCGAGTCGCCGCGTACGGACGCGGCCCGCAGGGTGTACGTCCCGTACCTGGCGCCGTCGAGGACCGTGTCGGGGACGAGGCCGTCGAGGTCGTCGGGGCCGGAGGCGGGCAGGGCGGCGGGCTCGGCGTCGTAGGTGGGGGGCCGGTCCCCGATGTGGCCGACGGCCGGGCGTACGGGCGGGGCCCCGGCCGGCTCCGGCACGGCGGGTGGGCCGGCGGCCGGCGTCCGTACCGCGAAGGTCCGCGGCTCAGGAGGTCCGGTGGGGGCCTCCCAGGGGGCGCGCCCGACCGCGACGGTGCGCGCGGGCGGGGACTCCGGCGCGGGAGGCGGGGGTTCCGGCGCGAGGTCCGCCTCCGGCAGGCGCGGGTCGGGCAGCGGCACCACCGTGAC
Organism: Streptomyces sp. NPDC088746; assembly: GCF_044751065.1. Classification (NCBI taxonomy): domain Bacteria; kingdom Bacillati; phylum Actinomycetota; class Actinomycetes; order Kitasatosporales; family Streptomycetaceae; genus Streptomyces; species Streptomyces sp. NPDC088746. The sequence goes on along the minus strand of NZ_JBIVLA010000006.1, from coordinate 517,243 downwards.
CGGGTGGTCCACGTGCTCCGCCCGGTCGGTCTCCGGGCCGCCCACGGCGTCCGACGCGGAGTCGAAGCGGTCGTCGAGGCTGTCGGCCGCGCCGCTCGGCCCGGCGTCCGGCGCGGTCTCGTCGTACAGCGCCCGCCACCAGTCGTCCTCATGGGCGGCGGGCTTCTCCCCCTGCTGGCTCATGCCCATATTGTCGACCGCTCGGGGCGTACGAAACCGGGTCATCCGGAAAAGTGGCCCGGAAGTGGCTCCGGAAAGGTGACCCGCCAGGCGTCCCCACCCCCCACGGGAAGGTCGCCCGGCGGGCCGGTCTGTGTGCTCGGCCCGCCGCCCATGGCGCGGGCGTCGCCTCGGTGGCGCCAGATTGTCAGAGAGACGGGTACGACGGGGCATGATGGGCCCGGCGGGTTTACGCCGTGGCTGTTTCCCGCCACCGCACACCCCGCCCGACGGGCGCGGGAAGGCGCGAGCACGGAGCCGGGGAGGGCCGAGGATGCTGTCAGCGATAGGTCTCGACGAGAGACAGGAAGCGGCCTACCGGGCACTGGTCGCGGCCGGTGCCGCGGAGCTCTCCGACCTCGCGCGCCGGCTCGCCCTGCCGGAGGCGGACACCGAGCGTGCGCTGCGCCGGCTGGAGCAGCAGGGGCTCGTGGCCCAGTCGTCGTCACGGGCGGACCGCTGGGTCGCCGCCCCGCCCGGGGTCGCCCTGGGCGCGCTGCTGACCCAGCAGCGCCATGAGCTCGAACAGGCGGAGCTGGCGTCCGCGCTGCTCGCCGAGGAGTACCGGGCGGAGGCCGCCGAACCCGCCGTGCACGACCTGGTGGAGGTGGTGACGGGCGCGAGCGCGGTGGCCCACCGGTTCCACCAGCTTCAGCTGGGCGCGACGTCCGAGGTCTGCGCGCTGGTCACGGGGAAGCCGATCGCGGTCACCGGGATGGAGAACGAGTCCGAGGAACGGGCGGCGATGCGCGGTGTGTCCTACCGCGTGGTCGTCGAGCGCGACGTGCTCTCGCTGCCGTCCGGGATCGTGGAGCTGTCGGCGGCGCTGGGCCGCGACGAGCAGTGCCGGGTGGTCGACCGGGTACCGACGAAACTGGTGGTCGCCGACGCCGCACTGGCCATGGTGCCGCTGACCGGCCGGGGGGCCGAGCCCGCCGCCCTGGTGATCCATGCCAGCGGGCTGCTGGAGTCCCTGATGGGCCTCTTCGAGGCGGTGTGGCGGGACGCGATGCCGCTGCGGCTCGGCGGGAGCGGGATCCGTGAGGAGAACGGGCCGGGCGCCGACCCGACCGACCTGGAGATCCTCTCGCTGCTGCTGGCGGGTCTGACGGACGCGAGCGTGGCGAAGCAGCTGGACCTGGGGCTGCGGACGGTGCAGCGGCGGGTGAAGGGGCTCATGGAGCTCACCGGGGTCACCACCCGGCTGCAGCTCGGCTGGCACGCGTACGAACGTGGCTGGGTGGCCCGCGCCCCGCGCTGACCGCGGCTTCGGCAGCTCGTCGGGACAGCGCTGACGGGCGGGACCCGGCGTACTCCGGCACGCTGGTCGAATGAGTGTGTGGCAGCTCGTTGCCGTCGGGGCGGTGATGCTGCTCGGCCTGGTCGGCGTCCTGGTGCCGGGCGTGCCCGGGCAGGCGATCGTCTGGGCCGCGGTGCTCTGGTGGGCGCTGACCGACCCGACCCCGGTCGCCTGGGGCGTGCTGATCGGCGCGACCTGCCTCCTGCTGCTGAACCAGGCGCTGAAGGCGCTGCTGCCCTCGCGGCGCCCCCGCGAGTCGGGGGCGCCGCGCAAAACGCTGATGGCCGGCGGCCTCGCGGCGATCGCCGGCTTCTTCGTCGTACCGGTGGTGGGCGGGATCCTCGGATACGTGGGCGCGGTCTACTGCGCCGAACGCCTGCGGCTCGGCAGCCGGGCGGCGGGCTGGACCTCGCTCCGGTCCGTGATGCGGGCGACGGGGTACTCGGTGCTCCTGGAGCTCTTCTGCTGTCTTCTGGCGGTGGGTGCGTGGCTGGGTGCGGTCATCTGGGGCTGAGGCGGGAGGGGGCCGGAACGGCGACGGCGCCCGGCCTCCTCCCGCCGTTCCGGCTAGCGCGTCCTGCCGCGCTTCATCGCCATCGCCGCCCGGCCCTCCGCTCCCCTGCGCTTCCACTCACGCAGGGTCTCGGAGCGCAGCCGGGCGTCCGTCTTCGCCGCGATGCGGTGGTTCTCGCGGAGCAGCTTGCGGTAGCTGTCGAGGCGACGTTCGGGCAGCGACCCGTCCTCGATGGCGCCGAGCACGGCACAGCCGGGCTCGGCCTCGTGGGCGCAGTCATGGAAACGGCACTGCCGGGCCAGGTCCGCGATCTCCGAGAAGACCTGGCCGACGCCGGCCTCCGCGTCCCAGAGACCCACCCCCCGGAGCCCGGGGGTGTCGATCAGGACGCCGCCCCCCGGCAGCACGAGGAGGTTGCGGGTGGTCGTGGTGTGGCGGCCCTTGCCGTCCACGTCCCGCGCAGCCCGCACATCCATCACGTCCTCGCCGAGCAGCGTGTTGGCCAGCGTCGACTTGCCGGCGCCGGAGGTCCCGAGCAGCACGCTCGTCCCGCCGCCGACGATCGCCCCGAAGACGTCCACGCCCTCCCCCGTGGCGGAGCTGACGGGGAGCACCTGAACCCCGGGGGCGATGCGCTCGATGTCCTCGACGAGGTGGGACAGCGTCGTGGCGTCGGGGACGAGGTCGGCCTTGGTGAGCAGTACGAGCGGGTGAGCCTCGTACCCCTCGTGAGCGGCGGAGCGGCTCGCGTCGCCGAGCAGAGCGGCGCCGGCGGTGCTGGACATGGCCAGCGCCAGGAACCGTTCCAGCCGTCCGAGGTCCAGCTCGACGGCGAGCGAGACGCAGACGACGATGTGATCGATGTTGGTCGCGAGGACCTGGCCCTCGGAGCGCTGCGACGACGTCGAGCGTACGAAGGCGGTGCGGCGGGGCAGGAGCGTACGGACGAACTGCGGGTCGCCGTCGGGGTCGACGGCCACCCAGTCGCCGGTGCAGACGATCCGCATGGGGTCGCGGGGCACCACGAAGGCGGTGTCCGCCCTGAGGGTGCCGTCCGGAGTGACCACGTCACACCGACCGCGGTCGACCCGCACCACGCGTCCCGGCAGGAGTCCCTGCTCGGCGTACGGGGCGAAGGTGTCGGCCCATGCGTCGTCCCAGCCGTACGGGGCCAGCGGGTGCGACGGGGTGGAAGCCTGGGAGATCGGGAAAGACAAGGGAAACCCTTCACAAGGGCGGCCCCGGCACCGCGCGTTCAGGCGCGGAGAGAGAAGGTCAAGGTCAGCCGGCGGCCGCAGGGGTGGGAACGATGCACTTCGGGTCGTGGGCAGCGCCCACCGCAACGACAGTCATCAATGTCCTCACCTCCTGGTTCCTCGAACTGGGCACAGCCTAGCCCGGGGGCTCCCCGGACAGTCAAAGGGTTTTTCCGGACAGCACTTCGCGCGCGGCGGATTGGACCGGGTTGGCAGGAATATTCCCCGATCAGGTGATACGCATGCACAAGGACCGGTCTCGGGCCGTTAGGGTGCCGGACATGACCTCACCCAAATCCGCCACCGCCCCTTTCTCACCGGCCCAGTTGGGCACCCAGATCCTGATCGGCTGGAGCGGGTCGAACCCTGGAACAGGGCGTGAGACCGCCTTCCTGCTCACCTACACCCTCGGCGACGCTCCGGGCGGACCGGAGGCCGGCGAGAGGGCCATGCGCACCGCCCTGGAGCGCAGCGGCCTGCGAGTGGGGGGCGAGACCCTGGACGCCACGGATCTGCCGAACCTTCCGGTGAAGCTCCTCATCCAGGCCGGCCAGGCCGTCCTGACGCTGCCTCACTTCACGGCGCAGTACACCGTTCCGCCGGAGTGGCTGGCCGCGGCACGGTCGGAGGGCACGGTGCACGGGATGTTCGCCACGCGCCCCTGGCCCGCGGCCGTCCCCGGGCAGCCGGTCGGTGAGGATCTGCTGCGGTCCTTCGTGGGCGACCCCGAGGTCATCAGCACCTCCGCCCACTGCCTCATGCCGGTACGCAGCCTGGGCTGACCCGCTCCCCCTCGTGCGCGAACGGTGCCCACCACCCCCCGTGGAGTGGTGGGCACCGCCGTGTGTGCCACGCAGCCGAATGCGGGCGGCCCGCAGGCGATACGCCCGGAGCCGCCCGCATTCGATCGTGTCAGTTGTTGCCGACGCCGTTGCCCGAGAGCACCGGGATGTCGTTGAGGATGTGCGACAGCGGCTCGTCACCCTTGGCCTGGGTGGAGTTGTCGGCGCACTGCTGGTTCTGCGGGTTGGACAGGACGTTGACGTCCTGGACCGCGATCGGGACGAGGCCGATCAGGGAGCCCACGTTGGCCTTGACGGGCAGGGCGATGCACGGCTTGTTCAGCGAGCCCTGGACGAGGCTGAGCTGCGGGCTCTGGTCACCCTTGGTCTCGCTGTTGCCGTACTCCGCCTCGGCACCGTTGCCGTTGACCGTGGTGGTGCCGTGGTCGTTGCCGATCGCCATGGCCGAGGGGGCCGCGGCGGCGGAGAGACCGATAAGGGACACAGCCACAGCGGCGGCGGCGGTCATCTTCTTCATTACGCTTCACCTTTCGGAGCGTCCCGTTGTGGAACGTACTGGTTAACCAAGAACGGAAGGTTTGGTTCCGCTACACCACTCGAACGAGTTGGATCACGTTCGCGGTCGACGAGGCCGTTACCCGCGCCCCTCTTCCGCACGTGCGGCGGGGACGAACGCGCCCTTCCGCCGTCGCGCGGAGCCGCGGGTCACCCGCGCGCCGGGCGACGCGTCCACCGGGCCCGGCCGGGCGGCACGCCGCGCCGCTTCCTGCCATTCGGCGAACAGCCGGTCGTAGATCGGCGTGGAGCTCTCGGGCAACCGGTCGCGGCCGGGGGCGTGATGACTGTCGTACGGGTCCATGAGGCGCATCTACCCGGCCGCGCGTGCGGCGTGGGCCGCGCGTGAGGCAACCGGCCCAATCCCCGCACTATCGGGCTACCCGACGTGCAGACCGGCGGACGACCGGCCGGGCGCGGACAGACACGTGGGGCCGCTCCGCCCCCGCGGCCGACCGAGGTCGGCAGCTGCACGGACGGAACAGCCCCACGCGTCTTCACGAACTACGACGAGGCGGGAAACGGTGCACCCTGGCCGGAATGGCGCAGGGGGATCCGGAGTCGCGCGGTGTCAGTTGTTGCCCGCGCCGTTGCCCGAGAGCACCGGGATGTCGTTGAGGATGTGCGACAGCGCCTCGTCACCCTTGGCCTGGGTGGAGTTCTCGGTGCACTGCTGGTTCTGCGGGGAGGACAGGACGTTGATGTCCTGGACCGCGACCGGGATGAGCCCGAGGAGCGAGCCGACGTTGGCCTTCGCGGGCAGCGCGATGCAGGGCTTGTTGAACGAACCCTGGATCAGGCCGATCTGCGGGCTCATGTCGCCGTGGGTGCTGCTGTTGCCGTAGTACTGGTCGGCGCCGTTGCCGTTGACCGACGTCGTGCCCTGGTCGTTGCCGATCGCCATGGCCGAGGGGGCCGCGGCGGCGGAAACGCCGGCGACGGAGGCGGCGACTGCCGCCGACGCCAGAATCTTCTTCATCATGAAACGTGCCCTTCTGGTATTTCTGTTGCCCGCCTGTCCGGAGCATTCTGTTCAACTCGGCCCCGTGGCAATGGTTGCGCCATTTCACCCGAACGATTCCTCGGCCGGACCGCCGCACAATGCGGGGACCCCCGTCATGGGAACAGTGCGGAGTGAAAGGGCGGGCCAGGCGCCACGCGGCCGTTCAGCCGCCCAGCGGCAGCCCGCCCAGGAGCGGCCCCGCCGCATCGGCCACACCGTTCACCGCGTCGGCCGACCTGCTGACCGTGCCGTCCTCGTGAACCGCTCCGGCGGTCTCTCCGACTGCGTCCACCACGGGGTTCACCACCTGGTCGGGGATCTGCGGCGCGGTGGACGTCAGCTCGTTCACGCCGGTGGTGAGGCTGAGCCTGGGGGCCGTGGGGGTGGTGGCGGCGAAGGCGGGGGCAGCCGCTCCGAGAGCGGCCACGGAACCTGCGACAACGGCGACGGTCTTCGCGTACTTCACTTCTCAAATCCCTTCTGCGGGCGGCGTCCGCCGCCTCTGAACGGGACAACGACCGAGCCCCGGACCGGGAAACTGCGTACGCCGGCATTTCCCCCTTCGCGCTGGGCCCGGAAAGTGGGAAAGGCCCCGGGGCGCGATATGCGCTCCGGGGCCTTCTCATGACGAGCCGTCGGCTCGAACGACAGAAGATCAGTCGTTGATGCAGGTGTTGCCGAAGGCCGGGTTGAGCAGACCGATCACGTTGATGGTGTTGCCGCAGACGTTGACCGGAATGTGGATCGGAACCTGCACGACGTTGCCGGACAGGACGCCCGGGGAACCGACGGCAGCGGCACCGGCGCCGGCGTCAGCCATGGCCGGGGCAGCGGCGCCGAGCGCCATGAGGGTTCCGGCGGCGACGGCGGCAACCTTGGTGTACTTCACTTTCATCCCTTTCTGCAGCGGAGTCCTGGGCGGGCACGTCTTTCGTGCCGCACGAGCGATTACGTGAATGCGCTCGTGACTCCGGAGCTGTAATCCGTAACGAGTGGCGGGCGACATCGAAACGCTATGGGAGCCGTTTCTCGGAAAACCGCCCGAATGCTGCAGGCCCGGGCCGCGCGATGGAGGAGTGTCGGCGGCCCGGGCCGGTCGTTGAGGGCCGGTCAGCTGTTGCCGGCACCGTTGCCGGAGAGAACCGGAATGTCCGACAGGATGTGCGACAGCGGCTCGTCGCCCTTGGCCTGGGTGGAGTTGTCGGCGCACTGCTGGTTCTGCGGGTTGGACAGGACGTTGATGTCCTGGACCGCGATCGGGACGAGGCCGATCAGCGAACCCACGTTGGCCTTGACCGGCAGGGCGATGCACGGCTTGTTCAGCGAGCCCTGGACGAGCGTGAGCTGCGGGCTCTGGTCACCCTTGGTCTCGCTGTTGCCGTACTCCGCCTCGGCGCCGTTGCCGTTGATCGACGTCGTGCCCGTGTCGTCACCGATCGCCATGGCGCTGGTCGCCGAGAGACCGAGGATGGAGGCGGCGACGGCGCCCGTGGCCAGAACCTTCTTGATCACGATGAACCCTTCTCGTACCGAGTGCCCCGCAGCGGAGCACCCTGATCAACTCGCCGCCGGGCATTTGGTTCCCCCCGTTCACCCCCATTCACCCGAATGCCAGAACTCCGCCGCGAGACGAACACGCGTACGTGACCCTTTCGGGTGGTTACACGATTTCCACGGATCTCCAAGTTTCCCCCGCATCCTTCGCGTCGTTATGGATGCGTCCGCGTCGATGGCATGACCGCCATCAGGGTCACCGCCCACGCGATTTTCCGGAGAAGGGCATGTAATGCGACAGGTTCTGAACAAAAGCATGATCGTCATGGCGGCGGCGTCGGGCATCCTGACCGCCGCAGGCGGTTACGCACACGCCGACGCCTCGGCCGACGGAGTGGCCGCGAACTCCCCCGGCGTCGGTTCGGGCAACGCCGTGCAGGTCCCGGTGCACGTTCCGGTCAACCTCTGCGGCAACACCGTGGACGTGATCGCCCTGCTCAACCCGGCCTTCGGCAACACCTGCGCGAACGTCAGCTCGGGCGACGAGCACAAGGAGGAGCACGGCGGCGCCTACGGGGACGAGCACGACGACGCCTACGGGGGCGGACAGGGCAGCCAGGGCTCCGGCGCGAGCGCGGACGCCCAGGCCGTCGGCTCCCCCGGCGTCCTGTCCGGCAACGTGGCCCAGGCCCCGGTCCACGTCCCGGTGAACGCCTGTGGCAACAGCGTCAACGTGGTCGGCCTGCTGAACCCGGCCTTCGGCAACACCTGCGTCAACGACAGCGGTTACGAGCACCCGCCGGTCGAGCCGCCGGTGGTGGAGCCGCCGACCGTCGAGCCCCCGACCGTCGAGCCCCCCACCTCGAAGCCGCCGGTCCAGCCCCCGGCCGAGGAGCCCCCGGCCGTGGTGCCGCCGGCCGGCAACCCCGGTCCGAACACTCCCGACACCCAGCTGGCCCAGACCGGTGCGGGTGACATCGGCATGGCCGCCGGCGCCAGCGCCGCACTGCTGCTGGGCGGCGCGGTGCTCATGCGCCGCACCCGCGGTTCGCGCAACTAGTCCCGCACAGGAGGAGGGGCGGTGGGGGGCGCGGTGGGCGGCGGGCCCGCCGCCCCCCCGGGGGGGGGCGCGCGGGTCGAGGGGGGGGTACGCGCCCGCGGCTGGGTGCGGGCGGGGGGGGGGGGGGGGGTGCCCCGGCCCCCCCCCGCGGGGCGCCCCCCCCCCCCCCCCCCGGGGGGGGGGGGGCGCCCCTCCATTTTGGGGGCCCCCCCCCGGCCCCTCCTCCTGTGCGGGGACGTGGTGTCAGACGCGGGACAGGCCCGCCCGGTCCAGGAGCGCGGCGATCGCCTTCGCCTCGCCGGCGTCCAGGCGGCGCATCGGCGGGCTCATCACGTTGGTCGCGATGACGCCGCGCAGCATCAGGGCGGTCTTGAAGGCCCCCAGCCCGGCGGCCGTCGCCGAGGCGGTGCCGGGTGCGGCGGCCCCGACGATGTCGAACAGCGCGACCAGCCGGTCCTGTTCGGCCCTGGCGGCGGCCCAGTCCCCCTTCACGGCGGCTTCGTGCAGACGGACGTAGCCGTGCGGGTCCACATTCCCCAGGCCGGGCACCGACCCGTCCGCGCCGCTCAGCATCATCGAGTCGACCACGAGCTCATGCCCCGTCAGGACCGAGAAGCCCGGGTGCTCACGCGCCCCGATGACCAGTCGGCGGAAGGATCCGTCGTCCCCGCTGGAGTCCTTCACACCCGCGAGCACCCCGTCCGCGGCGAGCGGCAGCAGCAGTTCCGGGTCCAGTTTGCTGTGCACGCAGACCGGCACGTCGTACGCGAGGAGCGGGAGGTCCACGGCTGCCGCGATGTCGCGGAAGTGGCGGTCGATCTCCGGGGCGTGGGTGCGCGTGTAGAAGGGCGCGGTGGCCACGATCGCGTCGGCGCCGAGGCCGGCCGCGGCGCGGGCCCGCTCGATCGCCCGGTTGGTGGTGGTCTCGATGGCGCCGACGAGGACGGGCACCTGTCCTGCGGCGGCCGACGTGATCACCTTGATGACCTCGTCCTGCTCCGCGGGTGTCAGATAGGCGGTCTCGCCGGAGCTTCCGAGGGCGAAGAGTCCGCCGGCTCCCCCTTCGAGGAGGTGGCCGACGACCCGCTCCAGGGACGCCCTGTCGAGTTCGCCGTCCGCGGTGAGCGGCGTGACGACGGGCGGGATCACTCCGGAGTACGGGGTGGTGGGGGCGGTCATGCGGTGCTCCTTGCGGGCGGTACGGGGGTCAGGTCCCCGGTGAGGGAGACGGGGGGCCTGGGGTGGACGCAGTGCCAGCGGTGTTCGCCGGACCCGGAGGCCCCGGCCGGGAAGGCCGTGGTGCACTCCGCGTCCGCATGCCGGCAACGGGTGCTGAACGGGCAGCCGGGCGGCGGGTTGGTCGCGGAGGGGACCGGGCCCGTGAGCACGATGCGCTCCGTGGCCTCCAGCAGGCTGGGGGTCGCGGAGAGCAGCGCCTCGGTGTACGGGTGCCTGGGGGTGCCCGCCACGTCGGCGGCGCGGCCCTCCTCGACGATCCGGCCGAGGTAGAGGACGGCGATGCGGTCGGCGAGGTAGCGCACGGTCTGGATGTCGTGCGAGATGAACACCATGCCGAGACCCAGGCGTTCGCGCAGGTCGACGAGGAGGTTGAGCACCTGGGCGCGTACGGACACGTCGAGCGCGGAGGTCGGTTCGTCGGCGACGATCAGCTCCGGTTCGAGGGCGAGGGCGCGGGCGATGGCGACGCGCTGGCGCTGGCCTCCGGAGAGCTGCCCGGGCAGCGCGGCGAGGGTGTGGCCGGGCAGCCCGACCAGGTCGAGCAGTTCCTCGACGCGTGCCTCGCGCTCCTCACGGGTGCCGCGCTTGTGCACGTCCAGCGGATCGCGGAGGATCTGCCGGACCGTGAGGCGCGGGTTCAGCGCGGTGGAGGGGTCCTGGAAGACGACGCCGACGGCCGAGCCGAAGTCGTTGCGCCGCTCGGCGCCCGTCATCTGCCACAGGTCGCGCCCGTGGAAGCGGACCTCTCCCTCGGTGGGCTTCTGCAGTCCGGTCAGCACCCGGGCCAGGGTGGACTTCCCGCAGCCGGACTCACCGACCAGCCCGACGATCTCGCCGCGCCTGACCTCCAGTGTGGCGTCGGTGAGGGCGTGGACCGCGTCGCGGCTGAAGAGGCCTCCGCTGCGTGCCTTGTGGCGTACGTGAACTCCGTCGAGCCTGATCACAGGGCGCTCCCTTCCAGCTTCTTCGCGGCGTCGGCCCCGGACGGGTGGTGGCAGGCGAAGCCGTGGTCCCTCTTGATGCCGCGCCCGGTGAGTGCGGGGGGCGTGGTGCGGCAGAGGTCGGTCGCGGCACCGCAGCGCCCGGCGAAGCGGCATCCCCCGCCGAAGCCCTGGGGAGCGGGGACGACGCCGCGGATCTGGTGGAGGCGGTTCGCTCCGGCTTCCAGGGACACGACGGAGCCGAGGAGGCCGCGGCTGTAGTGGTGGGCGGGGTCGGTGAGGACGGACCGGGTGTCGCCGATCTCGGCGAGCCGGCCCGCGTACATCACGGCGACCCGGTGCGAGAGGTCGCCGACCAGGGCGAGGTCGTGGGAGACCAGCACCATGGCGAAGCCGAGCTCGTCGCGGAGCCGGATGAGGAGTTCGACGACCTGGGCCTGGACGGTGACGTCGAGGGCGGTGGTCGGCTCGTCCGCGATCAGGAGGCGGGGGCTGCGGGACAGGGCCATGGCGATGAGGACGCGCTGGCGCTGCCCGCCGGAGAGCTCGTGCGGGTAGCTGCGCAGGGTGCGTTCCGGCGAGAGGCCGACCAGTTCGAGGAGTTCGGCGGGGGTCTTCGTGCCGCCGCGTGAGGTCAGCTGCCGCAGCTGGGTGCCGACGAGCACGGAGGGGTTGAGGGAGGAGAGCGCGTCCTGGTAGACCATCGCGATCTCGGGGCCCATCAGGGCGCGGCGTTCCTTGGGCGGGAGCTTCAGCAGGTCCCGGCCCCGGTAGAGGATCTCGCCGCTGACCTCGGCGTTGCGGGCGAGGAGACCCATGACGGCGAGGCTGGTGACGGACTTGCCGCAGCCGGACTCGCCGACCAGGCCGAGGGTCTCGCCCTCGTGGACGGTGAAGTTCAGCTCGTCGACGACCGGGATGTCGCCGTAGCGGTCGGGGAATCGGATCGCCAGGTCGCGTACGACGAGGAGGTCGTCGGCGTCCTCGCGTACGGGGGTGATGGTGGGTTCGGTGGCGTCGATGTGCCGGGCGAGCTCGGCCAGGGCGGCGTCGATGTCGGCGGTGGAGGCGGCCTCGACCGGGTCCGGTGCCGTGGTGGCGGCCGGCTCGGCGGCGGGGCGTGCGCTCCTGGGCGCCGCCGAGGCGTCGGTGAGGCCTTCGGAGAGGATGTTGAGCGCGAGGACGGTGACGAGGAGGGCCAGGCCGGGGAAGAAGGTGGCCCACCATCCGCCGGCGAGGAGGATCTGCCGGCCGTAGGCGAGGACACTGCCCCAGCTCGGGTCGGGATCCTGCACGCCCGCTCCGATGAAGGAGAGGCTGGCCTCGAAGATGATGGCCTCGGCCACCATGACGGTCGCGAACACCATGACCGGGGCCATGCAGTTGACGGCGACGTGGCGGAGCACGATGTAGCCGCGGCGGGCCCCGATGACCTTCTCGGCGGCGACGTAGTCCTCTCCGTACTGGGCGAGGACGTTGGCGCGTACGACGCGGGCGAGGGAGGGGGTGTAGACGAAGGCGATGGTGAAGATGATCACCGGGACGCTGGTGCCGAAGACGGCGACGAGGACGGCCGCGAGGGCGATCGGCGGGAACGACATCACGACGTCGAGGGTGCGCATGACGGACTCGTCACCCAGCTTGCGCGAGGTGGCGGCGAGCGAGCCGAGCAGGGCTCCGGCGACCAGGGCGACGGCGTTCGCGCCGAGGCCGATGACCAGCGAGTAGCGCGAACCGTGCACCACACGGGCGAAGACGTCGCGGCCCGCACGGTCGGTGCCGAACCAGTGGTCGCCGTCCGGGGCCTGTACGGGGGTGCCCGTGGTGAGCGGGTCCTGGGTGAGCAGAGGGGCGAGTACGGCGCCGAGGACGACGACGATCAGCACGCCGAGGGCGATGCGGGAGGTGACCGGGAGGGCGCGGAAGGCGATGCCCGGTCGGGAGAGCTTGTCGGCCAGACGGCCCGTGGCGAACATGTCACACCGTCCTGATGCGCGGGTTGACCAGCAGATAGAGCAGGTCGACGATGACGTTGACCACCAGGAAGGCGATGGCGATGGTCAGTACGGTGCCCTGGACCAGGGCGACGTCGCCGCCGGTGACACCTTCGAGGATGAGTTTGCCCATGCCGGGCAGGTCGAAGATCGCCTCGATGACGACGGCCCCGCTGAGCAGGTAGCCGACCTTGACGCCGAGCACGGTGAGGGGGGTGACGAGCGCGTTGCGGAGCACCGAGCGGATCACGAGGTGGACCGGCAGGCCGTTGCCCCGGGCCGTACGGACGTAGTCGCGGTCGAGTTCGGCGACCATCGACGTGCGGACGAGGCGTGCGAGTGACGCGGCGACGGGCACGGCGAGCGAGACGGCGGGCAGGGCCATCGTGGTGAGCCAGCCGCCGAACGAGTCGGCGGGGTTGGTGTATCCGCCGGTCGGGAAGATCCGGGTGTTCAGCGCGAACTGCTGGATGAGCAGGACGCCGAGCCAGAACGACGGGATGGCGACGCCGGCCATGGAGAGGATCCGGAAGAGCTGGTCGGGCCAGCGGTCGCGGTACATGGCGCCCACGACGCCGCCGGCGACGGCGAGGACGATCGCGAGGAGCAGCCCGAGGAAGGTGAGCTGGAGGGTGAGCGGGAAGGCCGCGGTGATCCGGTCGATCACGGGCCGGCTCGGTGGGGCGGTCATCCCGAGGTCGAAGTGGAGCAGTTGGCCGAGGAAGTCGAAGTAGCGTACGAGAAGCGGGGCGTTGAGCCCGTTCGCCTCGGCGAAGGCCTCCCTGGCCTCAGGGGTGGCGCTCTCCCCGAGCGCGTTGAAGGCCGGGTCGGCCGGCGAGAACTGCAGCACCACGAAGACCAGCAGCGCGATGCCGAGGATCATCACCGGCATCATCGCGACGCGGCGCAGCGCGAGCCGGAGAAAAGCAACCATCGTCGGGTTCCTTGCGGTTGGGCGGACGGCGGGTCCGGGCCGCCGGGGAGGGCGGCCCGGACCGGTGGACGTCAGGCGCGGCCGACGTCCACGAAGGACAGGCCGGTGGTGGGCAGCGGCCTGAAGCCGGGCAGGGCCTTCTCGCTCCAGGCGGTGGGCAGCTTGCGGTGGAGGATCGGGTAGAGCGCGGCCTCGTCGGCGACGACGTCGGTGATCCGGCCCCACAGCTGCTTGCGGGTGGCCTCGTCGGCGGTCTGGGCTGCCTTGTCGAGAAGCTGCTTGACCTGCTTGTACTCGGCGGACTTCGCCCAGCCGTAGCGCTTCTCCGGCCAGAAGCCGTAGTAGAACCAGCGCATCAGGAGGTCCACGTCGTTGCCGAAGACCGAGGGGTCGCCGGGGGCGACCATGACCTCGAAGTCGCCGCCGTCGACCTTGGCGTACTGGGCCGGGGACTGCGCGATGTCGAGGGTGGCCTCAATGCCCGCGGCGGCCCAGCTCTCCTTGAGCAGCGGGGCGATGTCCTTGACCCAGCCGGTGTCGGTGGTCAGGACGGTGAACCCGAGCTTGCCCACGCCCGCTTCGGTGAGCAGCTTCTTCGCCTTGGCCACGTCGTGCGTGTAGACGGTGGCGGCCTGGTGGTGGTCGGGGTGGGTCGAGGGGAGGTAGCCGGTGGCGGCCGCCGCGTTGCCGACCATCGCGGTGGAGATGATCTTCTCGGTGTCCAGCGCGTAGTGCAGGGCCTGGCGGACCCGCTTGTCGGCGAACCGCTCGTCGGCGGTGTTGAACATCAGGAAGAGGAGGCCGAAGGACTGCACGGACTCGGTCTTCGTGGTCGCGGAGAGCCGCTTGACGTCGATGTACGGGACGTCCTCGATGGCCTGGACACGGCCGGACTCCATGGCGCTGACGCGGGCCGACTGGTCCGACATCAGGCGCCAGACCATCTTCTCGGCCTTGGCGGGGTGCGGGCCGTTGTAGGTGTCGTACTTCTCGAAGACGATCTTGTCCTCGCGGGTGGCCTCGACGAACTTGTACGGGCCCGAGCCGACGGGCTTGGCGTCGAAGCCCTTGACGTCCGCCTCGACGATCTTCTTCGGCACGATCCGGGCGACGGCGATGCGGGAGGGGAACAGCGCGAAGGCGTACTTGAGCTTGAACTCGACCGTCTTGGTGTCGACCGCGGTGACGGTGTCGATGAAGGGCACGAACTGTGCCATCAGCGAGGAGTTCTTCGGGTCCAGGATGCGTTCGAAGCTGAAGACCACGTCCTCGGCGGTGACCGCCGAGCCGTCGTGGAAGGTCGCGCCGTCGCGGAGGGTGGCGCGGTAGGTGGTGGCGTTGATCTTCTTCGGCATCTCGGTGGCGAGTGCGGGAGCGGCCACGAGCGTGGCCGGGTCGAGATCGACCAGGCCCTCGAAGATGTGCATGTTGGCCGCGTACGGCGTGGCACCCGATGTGATCATCGGGTCGAATCCGGTCGACAGGGGGTACGACAGACCGGCCTCGATGGTGCCGTTGCCGTCGCTCCTGCCCGCCGCTCCGTCGGCGGTCGAGGAGGGCCCGCCGCACGCCGAGAGGCCTGCCGTGATGGCGGCGGCCGCCCCGATGGCGCTGGTGTAACGCAGGAAGGTGCGGCGCTCGACGCCGGCCGGCCTCAGCTCGGGCACGGGTCCTCCAGGGGAGTTGAGGATGGGGAAACAGGTGAAGAAGGCTGTTTTTGGCGTTCTCGGCAGGCCGATGAAGCGCCAAGCATCAGACGTCAGATGTCTGATGCCTTGATAGCGTGGGAACGTAGCTTGACAATCGAGAAGGGTCAAGAGGTGGGGAGTTCACATATGTCCGGCACACGCCCCGGTCGCACCTTGTTGCGGCAGGAAGTCGTCGAGGGCATCAAGCGCTACATCCTCGACGAGCGGCTGCGCCCCGGGGACCCGCTCCCGACGGAGCCGGCCCTGTGCGAGGCGCTCGGCGCCAGCCGGTCCAGCGTCCGGGAGGCCGTCAAGATCCTCGCCGCCCTCGACATCGTCGAGGTGCGCCACGGCCACGGGACGTACGTCGGCCGGCTGAGCCTGTCCGCGCTGGTGGAAAGCCTGACCTTCCGCGGCCTGCTCTCCCCCGACGACGACTTCCAGGTGATGGCCGACCTCGTCGACGTGCGCGAGCTCTTCGAGCGGGGCATGGCCGACCGGATCATCTCCTCGCTCTCCACCGAACAGCTCGACGCCCTGGACGGGCTGGTGGCGACCATGCGCGCCACCGGCGCGGGCGACGGCCACGGATTCGTCGCGGCGGACCGGGCGTTCCACGCCCTGCTCGTGGCCCCGCTGGGCAACGACCTGATCGGCCAGCTCTCGATGGCCTTCTGGGACGTGTACACGATCGTCGCTCCGCACCTCGACGGATTCACACACGCCGACGAGACGGCGACGATCACCGCCCATCAGAACATCGTGGACGCGGCCCGCGCGGGCGACACCACCGCGTTCCTCAAGGCTCTCGGCGAGCACTACGCACCCGTCAGGCGGCGCATCGCCGAGGCCAGGTCACGCGGAGCGGACCCGCTCTGACCGCGGGTCCCCCGCCTCCCGGGGCGGGGGCCCCGGCACCGCCCCACCCTTGACGGCCGGCCGCAAGGCTCCCTAGGGTCCGGATGCCACCAGGACATCTGACGTCTTCTGTCCTGTCGCTTCCCGTCCCCAGGAGGGCACAGCCATGCCGTCGGCCGATCTCCCGCTCGAGGAATGCCTCACCTATCGGCCCGGAATGCCGCTGCCCGACGGCTTCGACGCCTTCTGGTCCGGCACCCTGAGCGAGGCGCCTCACGACGGCGTCCCGGACAAGCCGCGCTACAGGCCGGTCGACTGCGGGCTGAGCCAGGTGCGCACGTACGACGTGAGTATCCCGGGGTACGCCGGCCGGCCGGTGCGCGGATGGCTGCACATGCCCGCCGGTGCCACCGAACCGCTCGGCTGTGTCGTCGAGTTCCTGGGGTACGGACGCGGCCGGGGGCTCGCGCACGAGCAGCTGATGTGGGCCTGCGCCGGATACGCGCACCTGATCATGGACACCCGCGGCCAGGGATGGTCGGTGGCCGGCGGCGTCACCCCGGACACCGACGCCGGGGCCGCCGGGACCGTGCCGGGCTTCGTGACCCGGGGCATCGAGAGCCCCGAAACCTACTACTACCGGCGGGTGTTCACCGACGCGGTCCGCTGCGTGGAGGCGATGCTCGACCACCCGGAGGTCGACCCCGCCCGCATCGTGGTGACCGGGTTCAGCCAGGGCGGCGGCATCGCGCTGGCCGTGGCCGGGCTCGTGCCGGGGCTGGCCGGGGTGATGCCGGACGTGCCGTTCCTGTGCAACATCCCCCGGGCCGCCCGGATCGCCGGGGTGCCGCCGTACACCGAGATCGCCGACCACCTCCGCCTCCACCGCGACCGCACCGCGTCGGCCTTCCGCACGCTGTCCTACTTCGACGCCGCGCACCACGCCACCCGCGCGACGGCGCCCGCACTGTTCTCCATCGCGATGATGGACGAGATCTGCCCGCCCTCCACCTGCTTCACGGCCTACAACCGTTACGCCGGCCCCAAGGACGTACGCGTCTACGAGTTCAACGGGCACGAGGGCGGCGCCGAGCACCATCGGGCCGGGCAACTGGCCTGGGTGCGTTCCCTGTTCGCCGGCCGCTCCTGACCGGATCCCACTCGCTCCGCTCCGTCTCCGCAGCTCTCCCCCTCACGAGAAGAGAGACCGTACATGCAGCGCAGAGTCACCCTCGCCATGCTGTCCGCCGCCGTCATGGTGGCCACCGCGGCCGGCACCGCGCACGGCGCCCCCGCCGCCGGCGAACTGACCTCCCAGGACATCGCGACCGCGGGAGCCGGATCCCCCTACTACCGCATCCCCGCGCTGACCACCTCCACCAAGGGCACGCTGCTGGCCGCCTACGACGCCCGTCCCACCCTCGGCGACCTGCCCGGCAACCTCGGGATCGTGCTGCGCCGCAGCACCGACGGCGGCATCACCTGGGGGACCCAGCAGGTCGTCCGCAAGGAGGCCGCACCCAAGGGCTTCGGTGATCCGAGCCTGCTCGTGGACCGCACGACGGGCCGGATCTTCGTCTTCTACGCGGGCTCCGTGAACCAGGGCTTCCTCGGATCGGGCACCGGCAACGACGAGACCGACCCGGACATCCTCCAGACCGACTACAGCTACTCCGACGACGACGGGCTGACCTGGACCCACCGCCGGATCACCGGCCAGATCAAGAACCCGGCCTGGGCCGGGATGTTCGCGGCCTCGGGCGAGGGCATCCAGGTGCGCAACGGCGCGTACAAGGGGCGGCTGATCCAGCAGTACGCCATCCGCGACAACGGGGCCAACTACGCGGTCAGCGCGTACAGCGACGACCACGGCGCGACCTGGAGGACGGGCAACCCGGTCGGCCCCGGCGGGGACGAGAACAAGACCGTCGAGCTCAACGACGGCCGGATCATGCTGAACAACCGTTCCGCGCCCTACCGGACGATCGCCTACTCCACCGACGGTGGCGTCAACTACACGCCGTTCACCCAGGACACCGAGCTGCCCGACCCGGCGAACAACGCCTCGGTCATCCGGTACGCCCCGGACGCCGCGGCGTCGGACCCGCAGTCCTCGTGGCTGCTGTTCAGCAACACCGAGAGCACCTCCTCCCGGAGCAACCTCACCGTGAAGATGTCCTGCGACAACGGGAAGTCCTGGCCGATCCGGAAGGTCGTGGACGCGGGCAGCGCCGCGTACTCCACGATGACGAAGCTGTCGAACGGCCGGGTCGGCCTGCTCCACGAGCGCGACCACTACAAGAACATCACCTACTCCTCCTTCGACCTCCAGTGGCTCGGCGGCACCTGCGCGGACATCACCATCACCCCGCCGGCCACGCTGAAGGCGGGGACCAGCACCGAGGTCACCGTCCGGGTCGTCAACCGGATGGACGTGACCCGGAGTGCGGGAACGCTCGACCTGACGGTGCCCGGCGGCTGGACGACGAAGCAGGTGGCCTTCCCGGCGACGCGCCCGGGCGAGGGCGCGAACATCAAGGTCCCGGTCACGATCCCGGCCGGCGCCTCCGGGGACGCCAGGCTCACCGTGACCTACAAGGCCGACGGCAAGCAGGCCTCGGGGAGCCGGACGGTGACCGTCACGCCGTGACGCCCCGTCCCGAGGGTGGTGTGGTTCCCCCGTCCGCGCCCGCCCGGCTGCGACGATGGGGGACGGCATCTCGCCGGACCCGGGACGACGACAGGCGGTAGCGGCATGGCGGCAACGGGCTTACGGATGGGCGTCGTCGGCGGCAGCATCGCCGGGTGCGCGACGGCGGTCGCGGGTCTCCGGGCGGGGGCCGACGTCACCGTGTACGAGCGCAGTGCGGGCGCGCTCCAGGACCGGGGGCTCGGCATCGTGATCCCGCCCGCCCTGCACGAGCGGCTGGTCGCCACGGGCTATCTCGACGCCGCCATGCCCACCGCTCCCGTGGCGACCCGCGTCTGGCTGACCCGGGCCCCCGGCGACCGCTCGGCACGCGAGTTCGCCCGGCAGTCCAGCCCCGTGACCCCGTGCAACTGGGGTCTGCTGTGGCAGGCGTTGCGCACCGCGTCCGCCGGCGCGAGCCATCACCGCGGACGCCCCGTCGTCTCCGTCGAGCGGGCACCCTCCGGCGGCGCCGTCGTCCGTACGGCAGTGAGCGAGGGCACCTACGACATCGTCGTGGGCGCCGACGGGCACGCATCGCTCACCCGCCGCGTCCTGGCCCCTGACCTGCGGCCCACCCCCGCCGGGTACACCGTGTGGCGCGGCACGCTCCCCCTGTCCGCGCTCGCGGACCACCGCCGCCCTCTGGAGCTGCTGCGCGGCGCCTGGGTGACGATCGGTTTCCCCGGCGGGCACGGCATCTTCTACCTGATCCCCCGGGGCGGGGGCGCCGGGCCGGACGACCGCCTGCTCGCCTACGCGATCTACGCGACCCCGCCCGGCCGGGCACCGGGCGAGGCCGGGTACGTACGGCAGCTGGCCGAGGAGCACTTCCCCCGGGAGTGGGCCGAGATCGTGGCCCGGGGGGAGCACACCGCGACGACCTGCCACCCCGTCGCCGATCTGCACGCGCCCCTCGCCGCGGAGCTCCCGTTCCTCCTCGCGGGCGACGCGGCGGGGGTGACCCGCCCGCACACGGCGAGCGGAGCGGTCAAGGCGCTGCAGGACGCCCTCTGCCTGGAGGAGGTGCTGCGGACGTCGGCCTCGGCCGCCGGGGCGCTGCGGCACTACGCCCGTGAGCGCACCCCGGAGGGGGCCCGGCTGGTGGAGCTGGGCCGCAGACTGGGCCGCGCCCAGGTGGAGCGGGCCCCGGACTGGACCGCGATGGACCAGGGAGCGGTGGACGCGTGGTGCCGCGCCACCCTGGCGGGCACGAGCAGCTATCTCTACGCGGAAACGGGCACGGACGCGGACTGAGGTTCCAGGCGGCCGCGGATCCCGTCGAAGTGGGTGCTCATCGCGCGCACCGCACGCGCTCCGTCGGCGGCGGCGACCGCCTCGACGATCTCGTGGTGCTGGGCGCAGGTGACGGCCGGGTCCTGGTGGCCGTCGTCCATGTCCTCGCGCACCCGGTCCATGGCCGCCCAGAACGCGTCCAGCACCTCGCTGAGCAGGTGGTTGTCGAGGGAGGCGTAGAGCGCGAGGTGGAAGGCGCGGTCGGTGGAGCGGGCGACCCGGCCGCCCCGGGCGGCCTCGCCCTCCATGGTCACGACGAGGGCCCGCAGCACGGCCAGGTCCTCCGCGGGGACGCCGACGGTGACGGCGCCGACCAGCCCGGTCTCCAGCGCCTCGCGCACCTTCATCAGCTCCAGCAGGCCCGGTTCGCCCTGTCTGTGCCGGACGGCGGCCCGGAAGGCGAGGCCCTCGGCGAAGGGCGACAGGGAGAGGGAGCCGACGAAGGTCCCGAAGCCGCGCCGGATCTCGACGACGTTCATGGCCTGGAGCGCCTTGAGCGCCTCGCGAACCGAGACGCGTCCGGCCGTGAACAGCTCCATCAACTCGGTCTCGGTGGGCAGCGGATCGCCCGGTCCCAGCCTGCGTTCGAGAATCAGTTCCTTGATCTTTCGCTCGATGTCCTGAGCCATGGTGGGGCGGGCCACAACGGTCCTCCTGCGGTGTCGCCGGCCGCCGGGACCTCTTGACCGGTCGCCGGGGCATCTGTCTAAGGTGAGTCCAGACATAGGACATCTTACGTCCCATGTCTCGGTCCCGCCTCCCTTCCCGGGCGACGGGCCAATGTTCCTAACGAGCTGGAGCCCCACACCATGTCCTTGACCGCACCGCTGCACGGCGTCGTACCGCCGGTCTGCACCCCGCTCGACGCCCGTGGGGAGGTCGACACGGCCTCCCTCACCCGGCTCGTCGGCCACCTCGTCGACGGCGGTGTGCACGGTCTGTTCGCCCTCGGTTCGACCAGCGAGGTCGCCTATCTGACCGACGACCAGCGCGCCACGGCGCTGGAGACCGTGGTCACCGCGGCCGCCGGCCGGGTCCCGGTCCTCGCCGGGGTCATCGACACGACGACCGCCCGCGTCGTCGAGCACGCCCGGACCGCGGCGAAGCTCGGCGCGGACGCCCTCGTGGCGACCGCGCCCTTCTACACCCGTACGCACCCCAAGGAGATCGCCGGGCACTTCCGCCGGCTGCGTGGAGCCGTCGACCTCCCGCTGTTCGCCTACGACATCCCGGTGGCCGTGCACTCCAAGCTCTCCGCCGCCCTGGTGCGCGAGCTCGCCGAGGACGGCACCCTGGCCGGCCTCAAGGACAGCAGCGGTGACGAGGGCGGGCTCCGCAGGCTCGTCGTGGAGCTCGGCGGACGCGAGGGCCGGGCGGGTGGCCCGGTGCCGCACTTCAGCGTGCTGACCGGTTCCGAACTCACCGTGGACGCGGCGCTGCTGGCCGGTGCCGACGGTGTCGTGCCCGGCATCGGCAACGTGGACCCGGCCGGCTACGTCCGGCTGTACGACGCCGCGCGCGCCGGTGACTGGGAGCTCGCCGCCCGGGAGCAGGAGCGTCTCGTCGAGCTGTTCGCCATGGTCGACGCCGGCCCGGAGCAGGACATGGGCCGCAGCTCCTCGGCGCTGGGCTCCTTCAAGCAGGCGCTGCGGCTGCTCGGTGTCATCGACAGCGGCGCCACCGCCTTCCCGCAGATCCAGCTCTCCGACGGCTCCGTCGCGCTGATCGCCGAGCGGCTGCGCGCCGCCGGTCTGCCGCCGGTCCGATGAGCGGGCGGGCGACCGGGACCGTGGTGATCGGCCTCGACCTCGGCGGTACGAAGATCGCGGCCGCGCTCGTCGCAGCCGACGGCACGGTGCTGGCCCGGCACACCCGGCCCACCCCCGCCCGGGACGGCGCCGTGGCGGTGCTCGACGCGCTCGCCGCGGCGGCGGCCGAGGTGGACCCCGGCCGCCTGGCCACGGTGCTCGGCATCGCCGCCGCCGGGGTCGTCGACCCCCGCAGCGGCATGGTCACCAGCGCCACCGACTCGATCAGCGGCTGGGCGGGCACCGCGCTCGGCGCGGGTCTCGCGGACCGTACGGGCCTGCCGGTGGCCTGCGACAACGACGTACGCGCCACCGCGGGACCGGAGCTCGCCGAACTGCCGGACGGGCGCGGCTCGCTGCTGTTCGCGGCCGTCGGTACGGGGGTGGGCGGCGCGCTCGCCGTCGACGGGCGGATGCTCCACGGCGCGTCCGGCATCGCCGGCCACCTCGGCCACCTCCCCAGCCCGGAGGCGGCCGGACTGCCCTGCACCTGCGGGGCCACCGGGCACCTGGAGGTCATCGCCTCCGGCCCGGGTATCACCGCGCATTACGAGCGGCTCACCGGCGCCCCGGCGGACCGGCTCGAAACGGTGGCCCTCAGGGCGGCCGGTGGCGACGACGCCGCCGTACGCGCCGTCACCACCGGCGCGACCGCCGCCGGACGGGTCCTCGGCGGTCTCGCCAACGCGCTCGGCCCCGACCGGGTCGTCGTCGGGGGCGGGGTCCCGCGGATCGGTGCACTGTACGGCGACGCGCTGGCCGCCGCCTTCGCCGCCGAACTGATGCCTCCGCTGCGCGGGCTCGTCCCCGCGCCCCCGCGCTTCGGCCACGACGCCGCCGTCCTGGGCGCCGCGGCTCTGACCACCACCCTTCCCCTCCACCACCCGGGAGCTCTCCGATGACCGCACAGGACCTGGCCGACGCCCTCCGGGGCCGGCTGATCGTCTCCTGCCAGGCGCCTCCCGGCGACCCGATGCGGGAGACCGCCACCCTCGTACGCCTCGCCCTCTCGGCCGTGGCCGGCGGCGGCTCCGCGATCCGCGCCAACGAGCCGGAGGTCGTCGCCGCGATCGCCGGGGCCGTGGACCTGCCGGTCATCGGCCTGTGGAAGGACGGCGACACCGGGGTCTACATCACCCCGACCGTCCGGCACTCCCTGGCGATCGTCGAGGCCGGTGCGGCCGTCGTCGCCGCCGACGCCACCGACCGGCCGCGCCCCGACGGCTCGACCTTCGCCGAGCTGGTCACCGCCGTGCACGCGGCGGGCGCCTTGGTCATGGCCGACGTCTCCACGCTCGCCGAGGGGGTCACCGCCGCCGGGCAGGGGGCGGACTTCGTCTCCACCACCCTGTCCGGCTATGTGCCGGGGTCCCCGGAGCAGACCGGCCCGGACCTGGACCTTGTGACATCTCTCTCGGCCGCGGTCCCTGTACCGGTCGTCGCCGAAGGCCGTATCAATACCCCTGAGGAGGCTGCCGAGGCCCTCGCCCGCGGCGCCCACAGCGTCGTGGTCGGCACGGCCATCACCGCACCCACCGCCCTGACGTCCCGCTTCGTCGCCGGTCTCGCCCGGCCCTGAGCAGCCCTCACCACGCGGGCGGCGACGCGTCGCCGTTCCGCACCATGGAGCGCACCGTGCAGAAATCCTCCCCCACGCTCCCCTGGTACCGCGAGGTGAGCGGTACGCAGTGGAAGTCATTCTTCGCCGCCTGGATCGGCTACGTCCTCGACGGCTTCGACTTCGTCCTCATCACGCTCGTCCTCACCGAGATCAGTGACGACTTCGGACTGAGCACCGTCCAGGCGGCGAGCCTGATCTCCGGTGCCTTCATCACACGCTGGCTGGGCGGCGCGGTCCTGGGCGCGATCGGCGACCGGTACGGCCGCAAGCTCTCCATGGTGCTGAGCATCCTCCTCTACTCGCTCGGCACCTTCGCCTGCGGCTTCGCCTGGAACTACCACAGCCTCTTCGCCGCCCGGCTCGCCATCGGCATGGGCATGGCCGGGGAGTACAGCGCCAGCGCCACGTACGTCATGGAGAGCTGGCCGGCCCGCCTGCGCAGCCGCGCCAGCGGCTTCCTGATATCCGGCTTCTCCGTCGGCTCGGTCCTCGCGGCGCAGGTCTACGACTGGGTGGTGCCGTCGCTGGGCTGGCGGTGGATGTTCTACCTGGGCCTGATCCCGATCGTGGTCGCGCTGTGGATGCGGCGGGCGCTGCCGGAGGCGGAGGAGTGGACCGCGGACGTCGCGGACCGGGGCGCCAGGCCCAACCCCTTCCAGCCGCTGTTCCGCAGCCCGCGGCCGGCCCTGGTCAACACGGTCCTGATCGTGGTCGCCACCCTCGCGCTCTTCATGGTCTTCACCCCGAGCGGTGAGGGGATGGTCCCGGTCCTGTCGGTGGTCGCCGGACTCGCCCTCGTGGCGTTCGCCGTGCAGCTGGGCGGGAAGCGCGGTTGGCTGCTGTACGTCTCGATGATCGTGACGCTGTTCTTCGCGTTCCTCTACTCCTGGCCCATCCAGGCCCTGCTGCCCACGTATCTGAAGTCCGAGCTGGGCTACAGCACCGGCCAGGTCACCGACGTCCTCTACTTCGCCGGCTTCGGCACCATGGCCGGCTGCTGGGCCGCGGGCTTCCTGGGAGACCGGATCGGGGCGAAGAAGGCGTACGCGCTGACGCTGCTGGCCTCGCTGGCCTTCGTCTACCCGGTCTTCGCGGTGCGGGACAACCTGCTGGTGCTCGGCTGTCTGCTGTTCCTGCTGCAGGCCACCAGCTTCGGCATCTCGGGGCTGCTGCCGCGCTACATCGGCGGCCACTTCCCGACCGCGAACCGGGGGGCCGCGCTGGGCTTCACGTACAACGTGGGGGCGCTCGGCGGGGCCGTCGCGCCGGTCCTCGGGGCGCACCTGGCGTCCGGGATGGACCTGGGACAGGCCCTGGCGGTGCTGACCTTCGCGGGGACGGTGATCGTGGTGCTGCTGGTCGGTTTCGACGTACCGGCCCGGCTGAACCGGCTCACGGACCCCGACGCGCCGAGGGACCATCTGGCCGCGCCCTCCGAGGCCGTGGGCACCGAGCGGAAGGACCCGGTGGGCCAAGACCTGGCCTGAGCTCTTCCTCCGCGGTTCCCGGCCCCCGGTTTCTCCTTCCCCTATGCTCTGGCCATCGCGTTCACCACGAGCAAGCCCGGAACCGTCGGAAGTGGCCTTGTCGACGACTGAGTCCCGCCACCCCCGTCTCGGCGCAGCGGTCCGCACCGACCTGCGCCGGGCGGGCGTCCTCGACGTCCTCACGGACACGACGTCGCGGGCGGCCCACTCCACCGACGCCTCCCTCTACCGTGTGCCGCCGCTCGTCGTCGTCCGGCCGCGTTCGGCCGAGGAGGCCGCCGCGACGCTGGAGGTCTGCCGGCGGCGGGGGGTCGCCCTCACCTCGCGCGGCGCGGGGACCTCGGTGGCGGGAAACTCCATCGGGCCGGGCGTCGTCATGGACTTCAGCCGCCACATGAACCGCGTACTGGAGATCGACCCGGCCGACAGGTCCGCGACCGTCGAACCCGGCACGGTGCACGCCACTCTGCAGAGGTCCGCCGCCGGTCACGGTCTGCGCTTCGGCCCCGACCCGTCCACCCACTCCCGCTGCACGATCGGCGGGATGATCGGGAACAACGCGTGCGGCACCCGGACGCTGGCGTACGGCCGGACGTCCGACAACGTCCTCGGGCTCACCGTGCTGACGGGCACCGGCAGCACACTCGCCCTCACCTCGCCGCCCGGCCGGGTGCCCGGGAGTACGCAACTGTCCGCGCTGCGGAGCGTCGTCGGCGCGGGCCTGGCCACCATCCGGACCGAGTTCGGCACGTTCGGGCGCCAGGTGTCCGGGTACGCGCTGGAGCACCTCCTGCCGGAGAACCGCTTCGACGTCGCCCGGTTCCTCGTCGGCAGCGAAGGAACGCTGGCCGTGTCCACACAGGCCACCGTCCGCCTGGTCACCGACCCGCGCCACCGCGTTCTCGTGGTCCTCGGCTACCCGGACATCGCCACGGCCGCGGACCACGCGCCCGCGGCGGCCGCACACCTGCCGACGGCGTGCGAGGCGATCGACTCACGCATCGTCGACGTGGTCCGGGCGCGCCACGGAGCCGGTGCCGTGCCTCCGCTGCCGACGGGCGGGGCGTGGCTGTTCGTCGAGGTGTCGGGCGACTCCCTCGGCGAACTCACCGACAGGGCCCGCGAGGTGGGCCGCGAATGCGGCGCACAGGACAGCCTGGTCGTCCCCGATCCCGCCCGGGCGGCGGCTCTCTGGCGCATCCGTGAGGACGGCGCGGGCCTGTCGGGGCGCAGCCCGGCGGGTCTTCCCGCGCATGCCGGGTGGGAGGATGCGGCAGTCCCCCCTGCGGCACTCGGCGGTTATCTGCGCGACTTCGAGCGGCTGATGGACCGGTTCGGCGTCACCGGGCTGCCGTACGGCCACTTCGGCGACGGCTGCCTCCACATCCGGCTGGACCTGCCGCTCGACAGACCCGGGGGCAGCGCCGTCCTTCGCGCGTTCCTCGGCGAGGCCGCCGAACTCGTCGCCGGGTACGGCGGATCGCTCTCCGGTGAGCACGGTGACGGACGGGCCAGGAGCGAACTCCTGTCCGCCATGTACTCCCCCGAGGCCCTGGAGCTCTTCGCCGGCGTCAAGGCCGTGTTCGACCCCGGCAACATCCTGAACCCCGGTGTCCTGGTCGATCCCCGGCCCGTCGACGCCGACCTGCGGGTCCCCGCCGCACCACCGGTGAACCGCGGGCTCGCCCTGCTGTACGAGGAGGACGGCGGCGACTTCACCCAGGCGGTGCACCGCTGCACGGGCGTCGGCAAGTGCCGGGCGGACAACACCTCCGCCGGGAGTGTGATGTGCCCGTCGTACCTGGCGACGAAGGAGGAGAAGGACTCCACCCGCGGCCGGGCCCGGGTCCTCCAGGAAATGGCCAACGGGACGCTGGTCGGCGCGGGTTGGCGGTCGCCGGAGGTCCACGAGGCCCTCGACCTGTGTCTGTCGTGCAAGGGCTGCCTCTCGGACTGCCCCACGGGTGTGGACATGGCCGCGTACAAGTCCGAGGTGCTCCACCAGAGTTACCGGCACCGGATCCGTCCCGCCATCCACTACTCCCTGGGGTGGCTCCCCCGCTGGGCGCGCCTCGCCGGTCACGCACCCGGCCTGGTCAACCGGGTGGCACGGCTGCCCGGCATCGCCCCGCTCGCGCTGGCGGCGGCCGGCGTGGACAGCCGCCGGACCGTGCCGTCGTTCCCGCGCGAGACCTTCCGGAAGTGGTTCGGGAGGACCCGGCCCGGGCGCGACGCGGGCGGCAGGCCCGTGCTGCTCTTCGTGGACACCTTCACCGACCACTTCTCCCCCGAGGTGGGCATCGCCACCGTCCGTGTCCTGGAGGCCGCCGGGTACCGGCCGCAGATCACCCGGGAACAGCTCTGCTGCGGTCTCACCTGGATCTCCACGGGGCAGCTCGACACCGCACGCA
Source organism: Streptomyces sp. NPDC088746 (assembly GCF_044751065.1). Taxonomy (NCBI): domain Bacteria; kingdom Bacillati; phylum Actinomycetota; class Actinomycetes; order Kitasatosporales; family Streptomycetaceae; genus Streptomyces; species Streptomyces sp. NPDC088746. The sequence continues at coordinate 490,073 of NZ_JBIVLA010000006.1, read as the reverse complement.
GGCTCCTCGGGAGGACGGTCGACGTCCTGGGGGCCGCGGCGGCCCCGGGCACGCCCGTCGTCGGCATGGAGCCGTCGTGCACCGCGACACTCCGCTCGGACTCCCTGGAACTGCTCGGTCGGGACAGGGCACGGCCGGTCGCCGAAGCCACCCGCACCCTCGCCGAACTGCTGGCGGAGACCCCGGCCTGGACGGCCCCGGATCTGAGGGGGCGCGAGGTCGTCGCCCAGCCCCACTGCCACCACCACGCGGTGATGGGATGGGACACCGACGCGGAGCTCCTGGAGTCGGCGGGTGCCACGGTCCGGCGCCTGGGCGGATGCTGCGGGCTGGCGGGCAACTTCGGTGCCGAGAAAGGCCATTACGAGGTGTCCGTCGCGGTGGCCGGGCAGCAGCTCCTGCCGGCCCTGCGCGGTGCGCGGGAGGGCACGGCCGTCCTCGCCGACGGCTACTCCTGCCGGACCCAGATCGCCGACCTGACCGGCCGGACCGGCCTGCACCTGGCGGAGCTCCTCACGCGCGGACTCCCCCGGGATGCCCCTGACGGGAGCAACGGCCGTCAGGGATAGAAGTGGGTCAGCGACTCCGCGACGCAGGCCGGCTTCTGCGACCCTTCGAGCTCGAAGGTGAAGGCCCGGGTCATCTGCACGCCGCCCCGCGCGACCTCGGTCACCCCGGCCACGGACGCGTGCAGCCGTACGCGGCTGCCGACGGGGACGGGCGCCGGGTACCTGACCCGGTTGACCCCGTAGTTGAGCGCACGTCCCACGCCGTGGACCTGGAGCAGCTCGCCGAACATCGGGATGCCCCAGCTCAGCACCATGTAGCCGTGGGCGATGGTGCGCCCGTACGGGCCGGCGGCCGCGCGTTCGACGTCGGTGTGGATCCACTGGTGGTCCCCCGAGACGTACGCGTAGGCGTCGATCAGCTCCTGGGTGACCTCCTTCCACTCCGAGTGCCCGAGGTCGCGCCCGCCGAGGGCGAGGATCTCCGGGATGCCGTTGACGGTCAGGGGCATCGGTGGTGCTCCGTTCTGCTCGTACGGGGGTCTCGTACGGGGGTGTGGTCAGGCGGTGACGGGCGCGGTGCGGGGCGCGGTGACGGGCTCCGCGGCCTGCTCGTCGTGGTTGGGGCGCTTGAGCAGGAGGAGCATGCAGCCCAGGGTCAGCGCCACCTGGAAGACGGCGTACGCGATGACGGCGGTGATCGAGCCGGTGCGGTTGAGCAGGAACTGGCCGATGATCGGGGTCGTGCCGCCGAGCAGCGTGCCGCAGAGCTGGTAGCAGAGCGAGATGCCGGTGTAGCGCAGGTGGGCCGGGAAGCGGCTGGCGAGCATGCCGGCGAGGGCCGCGTAGTAGAGGCAGTGCGGGATCGTGGCGACGGCGACGCCGAGCATCGCGAGGCCGTAGTTCTCGGTGCTGATGAGGAGGAACATCACCGGCATCAGGATCAGCTCGGGAAGCAGCATCACGGTCACCGCGCGGGACCAGCTCTTCATCCGGGTGGCGATGAGGGCGCCGAAGGGCTGGACGATGATCTGGGTGACGTTGGCGACGAGGATGATCGTCAGGAACGAGCTGCGGTCGAAGTCCAGGGACGTGGTGGCCCAGGACAGGGCGAACGTGGACTTGAAGTACGTGGCCGAGAGGCCGATGGTGCAGGCGCCGATGCCGAGGACGATCAGCATGGGGTGGCTGCGCAGGACCTCGGTCAGCGGGAGCTTGACGACTTCCTTCTTCTCGATGAGCTTGGCCATCGCCGGGGACTCGGTGACCTTCAGGCGGACCAGCAGGCCGACCATGACGAGTGCGGCGGAGGCGAGGAACGGCACCCGCCAGCCCCAGGAGACGAAGGCGTCGTCGGGCAGCTGGCTGATGGCGAGGAAGCTCACGGTGGACAGGGTGTTGCCGACGGGCGAGCCCTGCTGGGCGAACGCCCCGTACAGCACGGACTTGCCCTTGGGCGCGTGCTCGGAGGCGATCAGGACGGAGCCGCCCCACTCCCCGCCGAGGCCGATGCCCTGGATCATGCGGATGCAGACCAGCAGGATCGGGGCGGCGATGCCGATGGAGGCGTAGCCGGGCAGCAGACCGATCGCGGTGGTCGAGATGCCCATCATCAGCAGGGTGATGACGAGGGTCTTCTTACGGCCGAGCTTGTCGCCGTAGTGGCCGAAGATGATGCCGCCGAGGGGGCGGGCGAGGAAGCCGACCCAGAAGGTGGCGAAGGCCACCAGGGTGCCTATGGGGCCTTCGAGTTCGGGGAAGAACACCTTGTCGAAGACGAGCGCTGCCGCGGTTCCGTAGATGTAGAAGTCGAACCACTCGATGGTGGAGCCGATGAAGGCTCCGAACCCTGCGCGGTTGGCGGCTTTCGTTCGCTCGCGTGCGGTTGCGGTGTTCGCACTCATGGTGGCTCCCGTGGACATGGTTGATCGAGCGGATGGACACGGCTGACCCGGCGTCGTCCGGGACGCCCTGGTCGCGTGGTGGGGAGGGGACGGAATTCTCGACGTGAGAGGGGTGTCAGGCGGCGATGCGTTCGAAGACTGCGGCGAGGCCCTGGCCGCCGCCGATGCACATGGTCTCCAGGCCGTAGCGTGCCTCGCTGCGATGCATCTCCCGGCTGAGCGTGGCGAGGATGCGGGCGCCGGTGGCGCCGACGGGGTGGCCGAGCGAGACGCCGGACCCGTTGACGTTGATCCGCTGCTCGTGGTCCTTCTCGCCGAGTCCCAGCTCCCGGGTGCAGGCCAGGACCTGGGCGGCGAAGGCCTCGTTGATCTCGATCAGGTCGAGGTCGGCGAGGGTGAGACCGGCACGGCCGAGGGCCGCGTGGGTGGCCGGGACGGGGCCGATGCCCATCGTCGCGGCGGGGACACCCGCGCGGGCGAAGGAGACCAGACGGACGAGCGGGGTGAGCCCGAGCCGTTCGGCGGTGGCGGCGCTGGTGACGAGGCAGGCGGCCGCGGCGTCGTTCTGCCCGCTGGCGTTGCCCGCGGTGACGGTGGCCTCCGGGTCGGCCTTGGCCATGATCGGGCGGAGTGCGGCGAGCTGCTCGGCGGTGGTGTCGGGGCGGGGGTGCTCGTCGGCGGTGACGACCGTCCCGCCCTTGCGCGTCTTCACCGTGACGGGGACGGTCTCCGCGTCGTAGCGTCCCTCCCGCACGGCGCGGGCGGCGCGGGCCTGCGAGCGCAGGGCGAGGGCGTCCTGGTCGGCCCGGCTGATCCCGTACGCGCGGCGCAGGTTCTCGGCGGTCTCGATCATGCCGCCGGGCACGGGGTGGTGGACGCCGCCGGCGGTGACCCGGCCCCGGGCCAGGGAGTCGTGGAGCTGGAGGCCGGGGCCCTTGATGCCCCAGCGTCCGTCGTGCGTGTAGTAGGGGGCGGCGCTCATGACGTCGACGCCGCCGGCGACGACGACGTCGCTGAAGCCGGCCCGGATCTGCATCGCCGCGTCGAGGACGGCCTGCAGCCCGGAGCCGCAGCGCCGGTCGGTCTGGGCGCCGGTGACGGTGTCGGGGAGTCCGGCGTCCAGGGCGGCGACGCGGCCGATGGCGGGGGCCTCGGACGAGGGGTAGGCGTGTCCGAGGATCACCTCGTCCACCCGGTCCGGGTCGATTCCCGTACGGGCGACGACCTCGGCGATGACGCGTGCGGCGAGCGCGGCGGGCGTCTGCTGGGCGAAGGCTCCGCCGAACCGCCCGATGGGGGTGCGCAGCGGTTCGCAGATGACGACATCGGTCTGGTCGGGCACGGCGGAACACCTTTCGGCGGCTCGGGTGTGTGGGGTGACCTTCGCACTGGACCACTGAGTCGGTCCAATATCGAGTTACCGCACTTTCAAGACGCCACGCGTCTCAATCGGTGCCTTCAGGGCGTGGGCAGGGCCTCCTCGGCGACCGCGAGCACCGCTCGGAGCGCGGCCGAGGGGTTGTCCGTGCGCCAGGCCAGCGCCGCCTGACGCCGGACGGGCGGGCCGGCGAGGGACCGGTAGACCAGCCCGTTCTGCTGGATGTGGCGGACGGAGGAGACCGTGAGGGTGACGCCGACGCCCGCGGCGACGAGGGCCAGGATCGTGTACGAGTCGGGGGCCTCCTGCACCACGCGCGGGTTGAATCCGGCGCCCTCGCAGACCTGGACCATCGCGTCGCGCACCGTGGAGCCGGCGTTCGCGGGGAAGGAGACGAACGGTTCGTCGGCGAGGATCCCGATCGGGATGCTCTCCAGGCGCGCGAGCGGGTGGTCGGAGGGCAGCGCGCAGAGCAGCTCCTCCTCGTCGATCACCCGGTAGGCCACCCCGGGCTGGGTGACCGGCAGCCGGACGAATCCCAGGTCGAGGGAGCCGTCGGCGACCCGGGACAGGGCGACGTTGGCGTAGGTCTGGCCCTTCATGGCCAGCTCGATCCCGGGATGGGCGGCCCGCACGGCCCGGGTGAGCAGGGGCAGCGTCTCGTGGCTCGACGCTCCCGCGAAGCCGATGGTGACCCGGCCGTACTCCCCGCGCCCCGCCGCCTTCGCGGCCCGTACCGCGATGTCGAGGTCGTCGAGCACGGTCCGTACGGGTTCGAGGAAGGACTCCCCCGCGCTGGTGAGCCGCACCGAGCGGGTGTTGCGCTCGAAGAGCTGGACGCCGAGCTCCTTCTCCAGCTGCCGGATCTGCTGGCTGAGCGGGGGCTGCGCCATCTGGAGCCGCTTGGCGGCGCGGCCGAAGTGCAGCTCCTCGGCGACGGCGGTGAACGCGGTCAGATGACGCAGTTCCATCAGGACTTCCATTCATAAACGATCAGTCTTGATCCGACCTTAATTTGGTATTGGACAGCAATCAATGGCCGCTGACACGGTAAGGGCGACCAGCACGCACTCGCCCGAGGAGCACCGTGGAGCGGACGGATACGGCCGACGGGGCCGGCAAAGTCATGTCGATGAAGGAGGCCGTCGCCTCCTTCGTGCACGACGGGGCCACCGTCAGCCTCGAAGGGTTCACCCATCTCGTCCCCACCGCCGCGGGGCACGAGATCATCCGGCAGGGCCGCAAGGACCTCACCGTCGTACGGATGACGGCGGACATCGTGGTGGACCAGATGATCGCGGCGGGCTGCGTCTCGCGGCTGGTCTCCTCCTTCGTGGGCAACTCCTCCGCCGGTTCGCTCGGTGAGCTGCGGCGCAGGATCGAGCGCGCCGACCCGGCTCCGCTGACCTTCGAGGAGTACAGCCACTACGGGATGGTCTGCCGCTACCTCGCGGGCTCCCAGCGGCTGCCGTTCTATCCGCTGCGCAGCTACGGCGGCAGCGATCTGCCGTCCGTCAACAGCGATCTGCGCAAGGTGACGTCGCCCTACCCCGGGCCCGACGGGGAGCCGGAGCAGATCTACGTCGTGCCGCCCGTGAACCCGGACGTGACGATCATCCACGCGCAGCGGGCCGACCGCCGGGGCAACACCCAGATCTGGGGGCTGACCGGCATCCAGGCCGAGGCGGTGTACGCGGCGGACAAGGCGATCGTCGTCGTCGAGGAGGTCGTCGGGGACGAGGTGGTCCGCTCGGACCCCAACCGCACGCTCGTCCCGTCGCACGCCGTGGACGCCGTCGTCGTCTGTCCGCGCGGCGCGCACCCGTCCTTCGCGCAGGGGTACTACGACCGCGACAACGCCTTCTACCGGGCCTGGTCGCACATCAGCAAGGACCCGGAGCGGCTCCGTGCGTGGCTGGAGGAGTGGGTGTACGGCACGGCGGACCACGCCGCGTACGTCGACAAGCTGGGCGAGGACTTCTGGGCGGGGCTCGCGGTGGGCGAGGCGCTCAGCGAACCGGTGAACTACGGGCGGCGGCTGTGAGCGCGCCGCAGGGGAAGGAACGGACCATGACCACCACCGCACCGGAGACCGTCACCTCGTCCGAGCTGCTCTCCGTCGTCGCCTCCCGCGAACTGGCCTCCCGCCGCACGGTGTTCGCCGGCATCGGGCTGCCGACGCTCGCCACCGAGCTCGCCCGTCTGACCGTCGCGCCGCAGATCGAGGTCGTGTACGAGTCCGGGGTCTGCGGGGCGCACCCCTCGCACCTGCCGGAGACCATCGCCGACGCGGTACTCATCTCGGGCGCGGAGGCCGTGCTGTCGATGCCGGCGCTCTTCGGCTGCGTGCTCCAGGGCGGCCACATCGACGTGGGCTTCCTCGGCGCCGCGCAGATCGACCGGTGGGGCAACCTCAACACCTCCGTCATCGGCGACTGGGACAGTCCCGCGGTACGGCTCCCCGGTTCCGGCGGCGCGGTCGAGGTGATGGCCAACTCCCACGAGGTGTTCGTGGTGATGCGCCGTCACAACCCGCGCTCCTTCACCGGGACCCTGGACTTCTGCACCACCCCGGGACCGGACCGCGCGCTCGCCGAGGGCATCAGGCCGCTGGGCGCGGGAGTCACCCGGGTCATCACCGAACTGGGCATCCTGGCACGCGAGGGCGTCGGCGAGGAGCTGAGGCTGATCGCGGTCCACCCGGGTGTCACGGTCGAGCAGGTCCGGGAGGCGACCGGCTGGGACCTGAAGGTGTCCGACGAGGTCGGCACCGTGCCTCCGCCGACCGCCGCGGAGCTGCGGCTCCTCCGGGAGGACGTCGACCCCGGCCGCGTCTATCTTCGCTGAGGGCACCACCCCGACCCCGGGGAGCACTTCCCCGATCCCCACCCCGAGAGGACCGTAACTGCCATGCGTATCAGGATCGTCGGCGCCGGAGCCATGGGACGCGGTATCGCCCAGTGGGCGGCGGCCGGCGGACACACCGTAGAGCTCTGCGACGTCCGGACCGAGGCGGTGACGGCGGCGGTCGGCTTCGTACGGTCCATGCTGGAGCGCGCGGTGGACAAGGGGCGGATGTCCGCCGGGGACCGGGACGCGGCCCTGGAGCGGCTGGTCCCGCTGGACGACCCGTGGGCTCCGGGCCCGGAGGTCGGGCTGGTCGTCGAGGCCGTACGGGAGGACCTGGACACCAAGGCCGAGGTCTTCGGGAAGCTGGAGCAGGTCCTGCCGGAGTCGGCGGTCTTCGCGACCAACACCTCGTCCCTGTCGGTGACCCGGATCGCCGCGTCGCTCCGGGATCCGGGGCGGCTCGCGGGGCTGCACTTCTTCAACCCCGTGCCGCTGATGAGGATCGTCGAGGTCGTGCCGGGCGCCGCCACCCGTGCCGGGATCCCGGCGGTTCTCACGGAGCTGGTCGAGAGCTGCGGCCATCGCGCGGTCACCGTCGCCGACACCCCCGGCTTCCTGGTCAACCACGCGGGCCGGGGGCTGGTGACCGAGGCCCTGGCGCTGCTGGAGGAGTCCGTCGCCGACCCGGCCGGGATCGACCGGATCGCCCGGGACGTGCTGGGGCTGCGCATGGGCCCCTTCGAGCTGATGGATCTCACCGGCCTCGACGTCACGGCCGCCGTGATCGACTCGATCTGGCAGGGCTTCCGCCACGAGGACCGGCTCCGCCCCTCCTACCTGACGCCGAACCGGGTGACCGCGGGCCTGCACGGCCGCAAGACCGGGCAGGGCTGGTTCGCGTACGGCCCCGAGGCGCCCGCCCCGGCCCCGGAGGCGCCGGTGACGGGTGACGCGGACCGGCCGGTGTTCGTCGCGGGCGGCGAGGGCGCCGAGGGGCTGCGGACCGCGCTGTCCGAAGCCGGTGCGGCGGTGGAGAGCGGTGCCGAGCCCTCCGGCCGGGCCCTCGTCCTCGCCCCGGTCTGGGGCACGACGGTGGCGGCCGCAGTGGCCTCGCTGGGGCTCCCCGCCGCACGCACCTTCGGCGTCGACCCGCTGGCCCCGGCGGGCCGACGGCGGGTGCTCGCGGTGACGCCCGCGGCGGACCCGGCAGCCGCGCGGGACGCCCGCGCCGTCCTGGCCCGCGCGGCTGACGGTGAGGACCCCTGGGCCGTGTCGGTGGTGCGGGACACCCCGGGTTCGGTGGCGCAGCGGCTGCTCGCGTCGGTGGTTTCGGTCGCCGCGTCGATCGCGGAACGCTCGCTGGCCACCCCGGCGGACATCGACCTCGCCGTCACGACGGGCCTCGGTTACCCGGCGGGGCCGCTGGCCTGGGGCGACCGGGTCGGCGCCGCGCGCATGCTGGAGCTGCAGCGGTCCCTGCACGCCACGACGGGCGACCCGCGTCACCGGCCGACCCGCTGGCTCACCGAGCGCGCTCAGCTGGGGCTGGCGCTGACGGACCCGGGCACCTCGCCGGCCGACTGCGCCTGAGCCGTACGCCGGGGGCCGTGACCGTTTCGTACAAGACCTGGTCACGGCCTCCGCCGTACGGTCCTTCCATGACTCCACGACTCGACGCGATCTCCGTCGTCACCGCCGACATGGCCGCATCGCTCGCCTTCTACCGAAGGCTCGGGCTCGACATCCCCGCCGGGGCCGAATCGGCACCCCATGTCGAAGTGACCCTTCCGGGCGGGCAGCGCCTGCTGTGGGACACCGAGGACGTCATCCGCTCGTTCGACCCCGGCTGGACGGCTCCGAAGGGCGGTGAGCGCCTCGGACTCGCCTTCCTCTGCGACAGCCCGGCGGAGGTCGACGCGGTGTACGCCGAACTGACCGCCGCCGGGTACGAGGGCGGTCTGGAGCCCTGGGACGCGGTCTGGGGACAGCGTTACGCGGTCGTCCTCGACCCGGACGGCAGCGGGGTCTCGCTGTTCGCGGCCGACCCGTCGTAGCCCGTCGCGGCCAGGTAGCCGCCGAGGGTCGTTCCGGCCAGGTCCCGCATCTCGCGGGCCAGGTGCGCCTGGTCCGTACAGCCCGCGGCGTACGCGGCCTCGGCGTAGGGCGTTCCCGCCCGTACGAGGTCCAGGGCGCGCTGCAGTCTGAGGACCCTGGCCAGCGTCTTGGGGCCGTAGCCGAACGCGGCCAGCGAGCGCCGGTGCAGCTGGCGGGCGCCGAGCCCGACCTCCTGCGCGGTGGCGGCGACGGAACGCCCCTGCCGCAGCTGTGCGGCGACGGCCGCCGTGAGCGGGTCCGGGGGCTCGGTGCCGGCCGCCCGGCGCAGGGCGATGCCCTCCAGCGCGGCGGCCGGGTCGGCGGCCTCGCCGGTCCGCTCGGTGAGCCCGCGGACCTCGGGGCCCGGCCAGAGGGCGTCGAGCGCGACCCGCCGGTCGCGCAGCTCGTGCGCGGGGACGCCCAGGAGCGCGGGCGCCGTGCCGGGGGCGAAGCGGATGCCCGCGCAGCTGCCGGAGAGCGCCGCGGCGGGGGTGAAGGCGTGGGTGTCGGGGCCTGCCACCAGCAGCCGCCCGCCGGCCCACAGAAGGTCCATGCAACCGTCGGGCAGGACGGGCCGTGAGGGTTCGCGCGGCCCGGACCAGGTCCACAGGACCGCGCCGCCGAAGCGCGATGCCCGCTCCTCGTACCGTGCGCCCATGTCACCAGGCTATCGGGAGAGCCCCCGGGTCCTCAGGGGGAATCCTTGTCCCGGTTCCCGTGCAGGCGGGACTTCACGTCGTCCGGGGGCAGGAAGCGTGACCAGCGCTCGGGGAACTCGGACGGCATGGACACGTCCTCCTCGTCGTCCTCGTCGGCGTACGCGTCCCAGTTCGCCGCCCGTGCCACGAACTGCGCGGCCTGGGCGGCCTTGATCCGGTCACTGGCGGCGCGGGCGGCGGCGGTGGCTAGCGAGGGCCAGACACGGTCGATCGCCGCGTTCACGGCGGCGCCCACGAGCACGGCGAACGCAGAGATTCCTATCCAGAGGAGGACGGCGATGGGCGCGGCCAACGAGCCGTAGATGGTGGGCCCTTCGACCGTGCTCGTCAGGTAGATCCGCAGCAGGAAGCTTCCCACCACCCACATCCCGAGCGCCACGAGCGCCCCGGGCACGTCCTCTATCCACGGCGAACGGACGGGGACGGACACGTGGTAGAGCGTCGTCAGGAACGCGATGGACAGCAGTATCACGAGCGGCCAGTACAGGACCGCGAGCACCTCGGTCCCCCAGGGGACGAGCTCCACGACCCGGTCGGGACCGACCACCAGCAGCGGCAGCACCACCGCGCCCAGCAACAGCGCGACCACGTACAGCAGGAACGCGAGCAGACGGGTCTTGACGATGCCGCGGTGGCCGTCGAGTCCGTACATCACGGTGATGGTGTCGATGAAGACGTTCACCGCGCGCGAGCCCGACCAGAGCGCGATCGCGAAACCGAGGGAGATGACGTCGGGGCGCGCGCCCGTGGTCACGTCGGCTATGAGGGGCTCGGCGATCTCCTTGACGCCCCGCTCGGAGAGCACCGTCTGCACCGCGCCCAGGATGTTGCGCTCGATGGAGGCGACCGTCGTGGTGGACGTCCAGTCGTCGACGTAGCCGAGCAGCCCGATCAGGCCGAGCAGCAGCGGCGGCAGGGACAGCAGGGTGAAGAACGCCGCCTCGGCCGCGAGGCCGAGGATGCGGTACTCGATGCACGAATTGACCGTGTCCTTGAGCAACTGCCATGCCATCTGCCGCTTCGAGACGTTGCGGTAGAGAACTCGAGCCCGGTGGAGCCGACCCGGTGGCCGCTCGGGTGTTTCATTTGCTGCCTGCACCTCCTTACCGTATCGGCATGGCACCTAGCACCCACACAGTGACCAACCAGGTTCCGCCGCTGGTCGGCTATGACGTCTTCGCGGCCGACCGGGCGCTGACGGAGGCCGTCGAGCGGCATCTCGCGCCCGGAATCCTCGACGAGGCCCGGGAGGAGCTCAGCGGTCTCGGCCGGTCCGCCGGCTCCGTGCAGGCCCAGGAGTGGGGCGCGCAGGCCAACGAGAACCCGCCGAAGCTGCGTACGCACGACCGCTACGGCCACCGCGTCGACGAGGTGGACTTCCACCCGGCCTGGCACCGGCTGCTGGGGCACGCGGTCACGGCCGGGCTGACGGACGCCTGGGGCAGGCAGGGCGGCCATGTCAGGCGCGCTGCCGGGTTCCTCGTCTGGACGCAGGCCGAGGCGGGCCACGGATGCCCGCTGTCGATGACGCACGCGGCGGTCCCGGCGCTGCGGACCGACCCCGCGCTGGCCGCGGAGTGGGAGCCGCTGCTGACGTCGCACGTGTACGAGGAGGAGCTGCGGCCCGCGTCGCAGAAGGCCGGTGCGCTCTTCGGGATGGGCATGACGGAGAAGCAGGGCGGCACCGACGTGCGGTCCAACACCACCCGGGCCGTGCCGCTGGCCGGCGACGGGGAGTACCTGCTCACCGGCCACAAGTGGTTCTGCTCGGCGCCCATGTCGGACGGCTTCCTGGTGCTGGCGCAGGCGCCGGGCGGGCTGAGCTGCTTCCTGGTGCCGCGGGTCCTGCCGGACGGTGCGCGCAACGTCTTCGCGATCCAGCGCCTCAAGGACAAGCTGGGCAACAGGTCCAACGCGTCCGGCGAGGTCGAGTTCGACGGGACGTGGGCCCGCCGGGTCGGCGAGGAGGGGCGGGGGGTGCGCACCATCATCGAGATGGTGGCGGCGACCCGGCTGGACTGCGTGGTCGGTTCGGCGGCGCTGATGCGCCAGGCGGTGGCGCAGGCGATCCACCACAGCGCCCACCGCAGCGCTTTCGGCGGGCTGCTGATCGAGAAGCCGCTGATGCGCAACGTGCTGGCCGACCTGGCCCTGGAGTCGGAGGCGGCGACGACGCTCGCGCTGCGGCTGGCCGCCGCCTACGACGCGGACACGGAGGAGGAGCGGGCCTTCCTGCGGATCGCGGTGCCCGCGGCCAAGTACTGGGTGACGAAGCGGTGCACCGCGGTGGTCGGAGAGGCCCTCGAATGCCTCGGCGGCAACGGTTACGTCGAGGAGTCCGGAATGCCCCGGCTGCTGCGGGAGGCGCCGCTCAACTCGATCTGGGAGGGCTCGGGCAACGTACAGGCCCTCGATGTGCTGCGGGCGCTGCGACGGGAGCCGCAGGCGCTCAACGCCTTCCTCCAGGAGGTCGGGAAGGCGCGGGGCGCGGACCACCGGCTCGACGCGGCGATCAAGGGCCTGCTGACGGAACTGGCCGACCTGGACGCGGTCGAGGCACGTGCCAGGAGAGTGGTGGAGCGGATGGCCCTGGTGCTGCAGGGCTCGCTGCTGCTGCGCTGGGCGCCGCCGGAGGTCGCGGACGCGTTCTGCGCCTCACGGCTGGGCGGGGACTGGGGCTCGGCCTTCGGGACGCTGCCGCACAGTCTGGATCTGGCCACGGTCGTGGAGCGGGCGCGGGCGCAGGAGGGGTAGGAATTCCGGAGGAACGATGACAAACGACGGAGGGTGGTGCTGCGCCGACACGGCACCACCCTCCACGCTTGTGCACCACCGCACGGCGGGTCGAGGACTCGTCGCACGGCGTCCCGCCACTCTCGTACGGTCCGCGGCCTGTTCACCAGAGTTGCAAAGGGTTGCAACCATTGCGTGGAGTACGAGTCAACGGGCACCCTGCACGGCAGGATGTGTCCTTTGGGCCGGGTTTCTCTCTTCCGGACCGGGCCCATGTCGTGTTGGGGGGACCGTCATGGAAGCAGATCCTGTCGCGCGACCGCGGCCGGAGAAGGCCTCGTACCCGGCGCGGACCGAGCGCCTGGTCCACCGTGCACGGGAGGCCCGGCTGGCGGGCGAGCGTACGGAGGCCGCTCCGCGCGCGGAGATCGGCGCGTCCTGGGACCGTGTGCTGCGCAGCGGGATCGATCCCGAACAGTCGCCGGAGAGCAGGCTGCTGGAGACCGACGAGATCGAGCACCGGCGCAGGGACACGGCGCTCGGCGAGGTCATGCCCGTGCTGCGGGAGGGGCTGGCCACGATCGCGGACGCGACGCAGCAGATCATGGTCGTCACCGACGCCGAGGGCAGGGTCCTGTGGCGTCAGGGACACTCGGCCGTGATGCGCCGGGCCAAGGACATCTGCCTGGAGGAGGGTGCCGCCTGGGCGGAGTCGGCGACGGGCACAAACGCCATCGGTACGGCACTCGCCGCACGCACACCCATCCAGGTCCACTCCGCCGAGCACTTCATCCGCGCCCTGCACACCTGGACCTGCGCGGCGGCCCCGGTGCGAGACCCCCGGGACGGCCGTCTGATGGGCATCGTCGACATCAGCGGGCCCGCCTCCACCTTCCACCCGGCGACGCTGGCGCTGGTGGGTTCGGTCGCGGCGCTGGCGGAGAGCGAGCTGCGCGGCCGTCACCTCGTGGCGATCGAGCGGCTCCGCTCGGTCGCCGCGCCGCTCCTGTGCCGGCTGGGCGGCCGGGCGCTGGTGGTGGACACCCACGGCTGGCTGGCCGCCGTCAGCGGGATGCCGCCCATGGACCGGCTGCCGCTTCCGAAGTCGCTCCAGCCGGGCACGGTGTGGCTGGCCTCGCTCGGGATGTGCCGGGTGGAGCCGCTGCCCGGCGGCTGGCTGGTCCAGGTCGCGGAGGGCGCGCACGACCGCCCGCCGCGCCGGGTGGTGCTCGACCTGAGCCGGGAGCGGGGCCTCACGATCCATGTGACGGGCCCGGTGGGCAGCTGGACGCACCCGCTCTCGCCCCGCCACGCGGAGCTGCTGTACGCCCTGGCCCTGCACCGGGAGGGGCGCACCGCGGCCGAGCTGGCCGAGGACGTCTTCGGTGACGCCTCCAGGACGGTGACGGTGCGGGCCGAGATATCCCGGATGCGCCGCCATCTCGCGGAGGTGCTGACCCATCGGCCGTACCGCTTCCGCGAGGGCGTCGAGGTGGAGGTGGTCCACCCGGACGTGCCGGCCGATCTGCTGCCCCGTTCGACGGCTCCGGTGGTGCTCAGGGCGCGTATGCCCGCGGGGACGCTCTGACCCGCCCCGGGTTTGGCCGGAGGTCGCGGCCGTGGTTTTCTGACCGCCATGAGCGACTCCACCCACTCCGCCTCCGCCGTCTCCGACGTGACCGTCTGGTATCTGGAACAGACGTCGCCCTCCGACCTGAGCCCCGCCGCCCTCCCCGCGGACGGCGTGACGGTCGCCCGCTCGGAGATACCGCTGCCGGAGTTCAGCCGGTTCCTCTACACGGCGGTGGGCGCGGACGTCCGGTGGACCGACCGGCTGGACCACACCCACGCGCAGTGGCGGGCCTTCCTGGAGCGGCCGGGGGTCGAGACCTGGGTGGCGTACGAGAAGGGGACCCCGGCGGGGTTCATCGAGCTCGACGCCCAGGAGGACGGGGCCGTCGAGATCACCTACTTCGGCCTGATCCCGGCCTTCCGGGGCCGCAGGATCGGCGGGCACCTGCTGTCGTACGGCGTGGCGCGCGCCTGGGACCTCGCGGAGCGCCACCCGGAGCGGACCCCCACCAAGAGGGTGTGGCTGCACACGTGCTCCGACGACGGCCCGCACGCGATGGACAACTATCTGCGGCGGGGGTTCCGGCTGTTCGACACGAAGATCGAGCAGGAGCTCCAGGTCGCCCACCCCGGCCCCTGGCCCGGTGCGCACGCCTGATCGCACGCCTGATCGCACGCCTGATCGCCCGCCTGGTCGCACGCCCTCATGTCGCCTTGTCGACAGCGAGGGCGTGACCGACACCACAGCGTCTCACCCCTCGGGACCATCTCGTCCACATGTTGGATCGTGGTGGACTGGCCCGAGATCCGCGTGACACGCTTCCGTCATGTCTGGAACTGGAATTGCCTTGGTGAGTCGGCGGCACGTCGACCTCGGCCGCATGTCCAGCGCCATCTGTCCGGTCCGCTGAGAGTCTCCAGCACCGCGAATTCCCGAAGTCTCCGCTCCACCCCTGCGCACCGCCGCGCCTCACGCGAGTGTGCAGTTCAGAGCCGCCCTCCTGCAGTCCCGAAGGACGTATAGCCATGGCCGCCATCCCCGAGAAGCCTGCTACCGCCACGCCCCGCCGCAAGGCCGGACGTCACCGTGGTGAAGGTCAGTGGGCCATGGGTCACTACACCCCGCTCAACGGGAACGAGCAGTTCAAGAAGGACGACGACAGTCTCAACGTGCGGACGCGCATTGAGACGATCTACTCGAAGCGCGGGTTCGACTCCATCGACCCGAACGACCTGCGCGGACGTATGCGCTGGTGGGGGCTGTACACCCAGCGCCGGCCCGGCATCGACGGCGGCAAGACCGCCGTCCTGGAGCCGGAGGAGCTGGACGACCGCTACTTCATGCTGCGCGTCCGCATCGACGGCGGGAGGCTGACCACCGGGCAGCTGCGCGTCATCGGCGAGATCTCCCAGGAGTACGCGCGCGGCACCGCCGACGTCACCGACCGGCAGAACGTCCAGCTGCACTGGATCCGCATCGAGGACGTCCCGGCGATCTGGGAGAAGCTCGAGGCCGTCGGGCTCTCGACGACCGAGGCCTGCGGCGACTGCCCCCGTGTGATCATCGGTTCCCCGGTGGCCGGGATCGCCGCCGACGAGATCATCGACGGCACGCCTGCGGTCGACGAGATCCATGAGCGCTACATCGGCAGCAAGGAATTCTCCAACCTGCCCCGCAAGTTCAAGACCGCGATCTCGGGCTCACCGGTCCAGGACGTGGTGCACGAGATCAACGACATCGCCTTCGTCGGGGTGGACCACCCCGAGCACGGCCCCGGCTTCGACCTGTGGGTCGGCGGCGGCCTCTCCACCAACCCGCGGTTCGCCGAGCGCCTGGGCGCCTGGGTGCCGCTGGACGAGGTCCCCGACGTCTGGGCCGGCGTCGTCGGGATCTTCCGCGACTACGGCTACCGCCGGCTGCGCACGC
Organism: Streptomyces sp. NPDC088746; assembly: GCF_044751065.1. Classification (NCBI taxonomy): domain Bacteria; kingdom Bacillati; phylum Actinomycetota; class Actinomycetes; order Kitasatosporales; family Streptomycetaceae; genus Streptomyces; species Streptomyces sp. NPDC088746. The sequence continues at coordinate 474,390 of NZ_JBIVLA010000006.1, read as the reverse complement.
GCGCACGCCTGAAGTTCCTGATGGCCGACTGGGGTCCGGAGAAGTTCCGCCAGATCCTCGAGGACGAGTACCTCAAGCGCCCGATGCTGGACGGACCGCCGCCCGCGCAGCCGTCCTCCCGCTGGCGCGACCACATCGGCGTGCACGCCCAGCAGGACGGCCGTTTCTACGTGGGCTTCGCCCCGCGCGTCGGCCGTGTCGACGGCTCCACCCTCGCCAAGATCGCCGACCTGGCCGAAGCACACGGCTCCGGCCGGGTGCGCACCACGGTCGAGCAGAAGATGCTCATCCTGGACGTGGAGCAGGACCGGATCGAGTCCCTGACCGCCGGTCTGGAGGCACTGGACTTCCAGGTGAACGCCTCCCCCTTCCGGCGCGGCACGATGGCCTGCACCGGCATCGAGTTCTGCAAGCTGGCGATCGTCGAGACGAAGGCGCGCGGCGCCGCGCTCATCGACGAACTGGAGCGCCGTATGCCGGACTTCGACGAGCCGCTCTCCATCAACATCAACGGCTGCCCCAACGCCTGTGCCCGCATCCAGACCGCGGACATCGGCCTCAAGGGCCAGCTCATGCTGGACGGCGACGGCAACCAGGTCGAGGGCTACCAGGTGCACCTCGGCGGCGCGCTCGGCCTGGAGGCCGGTTTCGGCCGGAAGGTCCGCGGTCTGAAGGTCACCTCGGCCGAACTCCCGGACTACGTCGAGCGGGTGCTCGGCAGGTTCCAGGAGGAGCGCGAGGACGGCGAGCGCTTCGCGACCTGGGCCGCCAGGGCCAGTGCGGAGTCGCTGTCATGAGCGAGCGAGCCGCGCCGTTCTACTGCCCGTACTGCGGCGACGAGGACCTGCGCCCGCACGAGGCAGGGCACGGCGCCTGGGAATGTGCTTCCTGCAATCGCGCGTTCCAGCTGAAGTTCCTGGGCCTGCTGTCCCAGGGACTCCAGCGCAACGACGTGGAAGGGGACGGGACATGACCGACACGCTGCACACCGCCGAGCTCACCGACGAGGCACTGAGGGACCTTGCCGAGCAGGCCGGACGCGACCTGGAGGACGCCTCCGCGAGCGACATCCTGAAGTGGGCGGCCGACACCTTCGGCAAGCGCTTCTGCGTCACCTCCTCCATGGAGGACGCGGTCGTCGCGCACCTCGCCTCCCGGGTCTTCCCCGGCGTGGACGTCGTCTTCCTGGACACGGGCTACCACTTCGAGGAGACGATCGGCACCCGGGACGCGGTGGACGCCGTGATGGACGTCAACCTCATCACCCTGACCCCGCGTCAGTCGGTGGCCGAGCAGGACGCCGAGTACGGACCGAAGCTGCACGACCGCGACCCCGACCTGTGCTGCGCGCTGCGCAAGGTCAAGCCGCTGGAGGAGGGGCTGACGGCGTACTCGGCCTGGGCGACCGGGCTGCGCCGCGACGAGTCCCCCACCCGGGCGAACACCCCGGTCGTGGGCTGGGACGAGAAGCGCCGCAAGGTCAAGGTCTCACCGATCGCCCGCTGGACCCAGGACGACGTGGACGCGTACGTCGCCGAACACGGCGTACTCACCAACCCGCTGCTGATGGACGGTTACGCCTCCGTCGGCTGCGCGCCCTGCACCCGCCGGGTGCTGGAGGGCGAGGACGCACGGGCCGGCCGCTGGGCCGGGCGGGGCAAGACCGAGTGCGGGCTGCACGGCTGATGACGACTGATCAGGAGATATCGATGAGCGTGACGGAGACGGGAGCCACCGTCTGGCTCACCGGTCTGCCGAGCGCGGGCAAGACCACCATCGCCTACGAGCTGGCCGGCCGGCTGCGTGCCGACGGGCACCGGGTCGAGGTGCTCGACGGTGACGAGATCCGGGAGTTCCTCTCCGCGGGCCTCGGCTTCTCCCGCGAGGACCGGCACACGAACGTCCAGCGGATCGGCTTCGTCGCCGAACTGCTGGCCGCCAACGGCGTGAAGGCCCTCGTCCCGGTGATCGCGCCGTACGCCGACAGCCGTGACGCCGTACGGAAGCGCCATCAGCAGGAGGGCACCGCGTATCTGGAGGTGCACGTCGCGACCCCGGTCGAGGTGTGCTCCGAGCGCGATGTGAAGGGGCTGTACGCCAAGCAGGCAGCGGGCGAGATCAGTGGTCTCACCGGGGTCGACGACCCCTACGAGGCACCCGAGTCGCCGGATCTGCGGATCGAGTCGCACCAGCAGACCGTGCAGGAGTCCGCAGCGGCGCTCCGTGCGCTGCTCACCGAGAGGGGCCTGGCGTGAGCACTGTCGCCACCGTGCCGGAAGGCACTGTCAACCCGTACGCGCTGAGCCACCTGGACTCCCTGGAGTCGGAGGCGGTGCACATCTTCCGTGAGGTGGCGGGTGAGTTCGAGCGGCCGGTGATCCTCTTCTCCGGCGGCAAGGACTCGATCCTGATGCTGCACCTCGCGCTGAAGGCGTTCGCCCCCGCACCGATCCCGTTCACCCTGCTGCACGTGGACACCGGGCACAACTTCCCCGAGGTCCTCGAATACCGCGACCGCACCGTCGAGAAGCACGGGCTGCGCCTGCACGTCGCCTCCGTCCAGGAGTACATCGACGCCGGCAAGCTCCGCGAGCGCCCCGACGGCACCCGCAACCCGCTCCAGACGGTCCCGCTGACCGAGGCGATCCAGCAGCACCGCTTCGACGCCGTCTTCGGCGGCGGACGCCGCGACGAGGAGAAGGCCCGCGCCAAGGAACGCGTCTTCTCCCTGCGCGACGAGTTCTCCCAGTGGGACCCCCGCCGCCAGCGCCCCGAGCTGTGGCAGCTCTACAACGGCCGCCACGCCCCCGGCGAACACGTCCGCGTCTTCCCGATCTCCAACTGGACCGAGCTCGACGTCTGGCAGTACATCGAGCGCGAGGGCATCGAGCTCCCGGAGATCTACTTCGCCCACGAGCGCGAGGTCTTCAGCCGCTCCGGCATGTGGCTCACCGCGGGCGACTGGGGCGGCCCCAAGGACCACGAGAAGGTCGAGACCCGCCAGGTGCGCTACCGCACCGTCGGCGACATGTCCTGCACCGGCGCCGTCGACTCCGACGCCACCACCCTGGACGCCGTCATCACCGAGATCGCCGCCTCCCGCCTCACCGAGCGGGGCGCCACCCGCGCCGACGACAAGATGTCCGAGGCCGCGATGGAAGACCGCAAGCGCGAGGGGTACTTCTAAAAATGACCACCACCACCGAGCAGCTCTCGGCCACCACCCTGCTGCGGTTCGCCACCGCCGGTTCCGTCGACGACGGCAAGTCCACCCTCGTCGGACGCCTCCTGCACGACTCCAAGTCGGTCCTCACCGACCAGCTCGAAGCCGTCACCCTGGCCTCCACCAACCGCGGCCAGGACACCCCCGACCTCGCACTCCTCACCGACGGACTGCGCGCCGAGCGCGAGCAGGGCATCACCATCGACGTGGCCTACCGCTACTTCGCCACGCCCCGCCGCCGCTTCATCCTCGCCGACACTCCCGGCCACGTGCAGTACACCCGCAACATGGTCACCGGCGCCTCCACCGCCGAACTCGCCGTCGTCCTGGTCGACGCCCGCAACGGCGTCGTCGAGCAGACCCGCCGCCACGCCGCCGTCGCCGCACTCCTGCGCGTCCCCCACGTCGTCCTCGCCGTCAACAAGATGGACCTCGTGGAGTACGCGGAGCCCGTGTTCGCGGCGATAGCGGAGGAGTTCACCGCGTACGCCGCCTCGCTCGGCGTCCCGGAGATCACAGCGATCCCGATCTCCGCACTGGCCGGCGACAACGTCGTGGAGCCGTCCGCGCACATGGACTGGTACGGCGGACCGACCGTCCTGGAGCACCTGGAGACGGTGCCCGTCAGCCACGACCTGACCGAGTGCCACGCCCGCTTCCCGGTCCAGTACGTGATCCGCCCGCAGACCGCCGAGCACCCCGACTACCGGGGGTACGCCGGCCAGATCGCCGCCGGGGTGTTCCGGGTCGGCGAGTCGGTCTCCGTGCTGCCGTCCGGACGCACCACCACGATCGAGGGGATCGACGCGCTCGGCGATAGCGTCGACATCGCCTGGGCGCCGCAGTCCGTGACCCTGCGGCTCAGCGACGACCTGGACATCTCCCGCGGCGATCTCATCGCGCCGAGCGCGGACGTGCCCGCCACCACGCAGGACGTCGAGGCGACCGTCTGCCACGTGGCCGACCAGCCGCTCACGGTGGGCCAGCGGGTGCTGCTCAAGCACACCACCCGTACGGTCAAGGCGATCGTCAAGGAGATCCCGTCGCGGCTCACGCTGGACGACCTCTCCCAGCACCCGGCGCCCGGGCAGCTGGTGGCCAACGACATCGGCCGGGTCGTCGTGCGTACCGCCGAGCCGCTCGCGCTCGACGCCTACGCCGACTCGCGGCGCACCGGCTCGTTCCTGCTGATCGACCCGGCCGACGGCACCACGCTGACGGCCGGCATGGCGGGCGCCTCGTTCGCCGCCGTGACCGACGGGAACGCGGACGCGGACACCTCCGCCGAGGACGCGGAGTGGGACTTCTGATGATCACCGACTTCTTCTCGACCTTCGCGAAGGAGGGCGGCCGGGTCGGCAGCGGCGCCCTCGGCAGCGGCCAGGGCGGGGTCGGGCGATGTGCGTGATGACGTACGCGCACTGCCTGCGCGCCCGCTCGCACCGACCGCACCGCCAGTTCAGACGAAGACCTGCCGATCGCCCGGCCGCGCCCCCTGGTCCCAGAGGGACGTGAGCACCGGGCCAACGAGAGGAAAGCCTCCCGTGCCTGCCACCCGTACCACTCTCCGCCGCGGCCTCGCCGCTGCCGCCGCTCTGCCGCTGCTCGCCGTGGCGGCCACCGCCTGCGGCTACGGTTCCGAGGCGAAGGACGACGACTCCGCGAAGTCGAACGTCTCCGCCGGCGGGAAGAAGCTCTCGGCCGACACCGTGAAGATCGGTTATTTCCCGAACCTCACGCACGCCACCGCCCTGGTCGGCATCCAGGAAGGCCTCATCGCCAAGGAGCTGGGCGGCACCACGGTCAAGCCCTCGACGTTCAACGCCGGGCCCTCCGAGATCGAGGCGCTCAACGCGGGTTCGATCGACATCGGCTTCATCGGCCCCTCGCCCTCGATCAACGGCTACAGCAAGTCCAAGGGCCAGAGCCTGCGGATCGTCGGCGGCTCGGCCTCCGGCGGCGTGAAGCTCGTCGTGAACCCGAAGAAGATCAAGACCCTGGACGACCTCAAGGGCAAGAAGATCGCCACCCCGCAGCTCGGCAACACGCAGGACGTGGCGTTCCTCAACTGGATCTCCGAGAAGGGCTGGAAGGTCGACGCCCAGAGCGGCAAGGGCGACGTCTCCGTGGTCCGTTCGGACAACAAGGTGACCCCCGACGCCTTCAAGGCAGGGTCCCTGGACGGCGCCTGGGTTCCGGAGCCGACGGCCTCGAAGCTGGTCGCCGAGGGCGGCAAGGTCCTGCTGGACGAGTCGTCCCTGTGGCCGGACGACAAGTTCGTCATCACGAACATCATCGTGTCGCAGAAGTTCCTCTCCGAGCACCCGGACGTCGTCGACGCGGTGCTGCGCGGCACGGTGAGTACCAACAAGTGGATCAACGCCAACCCGGACAAGGCGAAGGCCTCGGCCAACGCGGCGCTCAAGGAGCTGAGCGGCAAGGCCCTGCCCGCCGAGGTACTCGACCCGGCCTGGGAGTCCATCCAGATCACCGACGACCCGCTGGCCGCCACGCTCGAGGCGCAGGCGGACCACGCGGTCAAGGCCGGCCTGCTGGAGAAGCCCGATCTGGGCGGCATCTACGACCTGAAGCCGCTGAACAAGATCCTCAAGGCCGCGGGGCAGCCCGAGGTCGCCGACGCCGGTCTCGGCGTCAAGTAAGCCCGACCGCATCAGGATCACTGACGACTCCCAGGAGGTGACGACCATGGCGACCACCACCCTCACCAAGGCCGAGGACCGTGCAGCGGTCGAGCACGCCGCTCGCATCACGAACGTGTCCAAGTCCTTCGCCGGGCCCACGGGGCAGCAGCTCGTCCTGGACGACATCACGCTCGATGTCGCTCCGGGCGAGTTCGTCACCCTCCTGGGAGCATCCGGGTGCGGCAAATCGACCCTGCTCAACCTGGTGGCCGGACTCGACCGCCCGACCGCGGGGTCCATCGAGACCCCCGGCGGGCGGCCGGCCCTGATGTTCCAGGAGCACGCCCTCTTCCCGTGGCTGACCGCGGGCAAGAACATCGAACTCGCCCTGCGGCTGCGCGGGGTGCCGAAGTCGGACCGCCGCCCCGAGGCGGAGCGGCTGCTCGAACTCGTGCGCCTCGGCGGGGCGTACGGGAAGCGGGTGCACGAGCTCTCGGGCGGGATGCGCCAGCGTGTGGCGATGGCCCGGGCGCTCGCCCAGGACAGCCAGCTGCTGCTGATGGACGAGCCGTTCGCCGCGCTCGACGCCATCACTCGCGATGTGCTGCACGACGAACTGACCCGGATCTGGCGGGAGACGCACGCCTCCGTCCTCTTCGTCACCCACAACGTGCGTGAGGCGGTGCGGCTCGCCCAGCGCGTCATCCTGCTGTCGTCGCGTCCCGGCCGGATCGCCCGGGAGTGGACGGTCGACATCGAGCAGCCTCGCCGCATCGAGGACACCGCCGTGGCGGAGCTGTCCGTCGAGATCACCGAACAACTGCGTGGGGAGATCCGCCGACATGGCCAGCACTGAGACGAAGGCCGACGACCTGGCGGGGCTCGAGGCGGGCCTGGACGCCCTCGACGCCGTACAGGTGCGCAGGACGCCGACCCGCGAGATCCTGCTCAACAAGGTCCTGCCGCCGGTCGTCGCGGTCGTCCTGGTGGTGCTCGTCTGGCAGGTGCTGGTCTGGGCGAAGGTCACCGACGACTACAAGCTCCCGCCGCCCGCGGCCGTCTGGGACAGCCTGACCGACATGTGGATGCAGGGCACCCTGCTGGAGGTCGTCTGGACCAGTGTGTCGCGCGGTCTCCTCGGTTTCGTGATGGCCGTCGCGATCGGCACCCCGCTGGGTCTGCTGGTGGCACGGGTGAAGGTGGTCCGGGCGGCGATCGGCCCGATCCTCTCCGGGCTGCAGTCCCTGCCGTCCGTGGCGTGGGTGGCGCCGGCCATCATCTGGCTCGGCCTCGACGACAAGACGATGTACGCGGTGATCCTGCTCGGCGCGGTGCCGTCCGTCGCCAACGGTCTGGTCTCCGGTGTCGACCAGGTGCCGCCGCTCTTCCTGCGCGCGGGCCGCACGATCGGTGCGACGGGGCTGCGCGGGACGATCCACATCGTCCTGCCGGCGGCGCTGCCCGGCTATCTGGCGGGCCTCAAGCAGGGCTGGGCGTTCTCCTGGCGCTCGCTGATGGCCGCCGAGATCATCGCGTCCTCGCCCGATCTGGGCCTGGGACTCGGCCAGTTGCTGGAGAACGGCCGGAACAACTTCGACATGCCGGGGATCTTCCTGGCGATCCTCCTGATCCTGTTCGTCGGCATCGCGATCGACCTGCTGATCTTCAGCCCGCTGGAGCGGCGGGTGCTGCGCAGCCGCGGTCTCCTCGTGAAGGGCTGATCTCCCATGGCCTCCCCCGTCCTGCTCGTCATCGCCCACGGCAGCCGCGACCCGCGGCACGCGGCGACCGTCCACGCGCTCACCGCGCGGGTACGGTCGCTGCGGCCCGGGCTGCGCGTGGAGACGGGCTTCCTGGAGTTCAACGCCCCGTCCGTGCCCCGGGTGCTGGAGCGCCTGGCCGCGGAGGGGGCGGGCGACGTCGTCGCGCTCCCCCTGCTCTTGACCCGGGCCTTCCACGCCAAGTCGGACATCCCCTCGGTGCTGCGCGAGGCCCGCGCACGGCTGCCGCGGCTGCGGATCGGCCAGGCCGAGGTCCTCGGCCCGTCCCCGCTGCTGAACGCGGCGCTGGAACAGAGGCTGTACGAGGCCGGGGTCTCCCCCGGCGACAAGCGCTCGACCGGGCTGGTCCTGGCCTCGGCGGGCTCCACAGACCCGGAGGCGATCGCAGTGATCGCTGAAATCGCGCGGGAGCTGCGGCACACCGGTTGGTGCGCCGTGCGGCCTGCGTTCGCCTCCGCATCCCTCCCTCGCACCGCCCACGTCGTACGCGCCCTGCGGGCCGACGGCGTACGGCGGGTCGCGGTCGCCCCGTACGTCATCGCGCCCGGCCGTCTCCCCGACCGCATCGCGGCGGGGGCGGAGGAGGCCGGGGCTGATGTGCTGGCCGGGGTCCTGGGGCCGTCCCCCGCGCTGGCCCGGCTGCTGCTGACCCGGTACGACGAGGCGCTCGTTCCGGTCGACGGGGCGTTGAGCGCCTAAGCGCGTCCGGCGCGCTCCGTCGGCGTGGGCCGCCCCTCGTCAGCGGCGGCCCTCTTCCAGGACCGGGCACCGAGCAGCACTCTCGGGATCGTCCGCACCCGGACGCCGCCGTGCACGCGGCCGGCGCACGCTCCGCCCGTACCTCGCCACCGCGGACAGCGCGCCCACCCGCTCCTGGAGCGCCTCGTCCGACGGCGGTGACGTCACGACGGCCGGACTGCCGCCCGGCCCGTGCGTAAATACGCTGAAGATGCCGGAAGGCCATGGCCCCTTTCGGTACAGCCGAGGCACCGCTTCGAGGTCCCCATGATCCGCAGGTTGCTGCTCTCCGCCGTTCCCCGGCTCACCGGCGCGTCGATCCTCGGAGCGGTTGCCGGGGCGGTCGTCAGTGGCCTGACCAATACGCCGCTGGGCATCCTCGCAGGCATCGCCTCGGCGGAGACGATCTTCATCGTCGCGGGGTGGATCGTACTGTGGCCCATGGACGCCGCCACCACCCACCACAACGCCCGACGCGAGGAGTTCCGTCCTGTCACCGAGGAACTCGCTGTCGTCGGGTCCGCCCTGTGCGGTCGTTCCATCCGGCTTTTCCAAGCCTAGAAGCAGGTGACCGGAACTGCCCGTCCCCGCCCACAGCGATGTACGGGAATGAAGTACCCGGCCGGGCCCTGCCACGGGCTCCGCCACTTGCGGCGCGATATGCGGCAGGTTTGACTGTCTGTACCCCTGTCCCGCGTTGTTCCTGCGGGGGCGGAACCCGGGGACTCAGCGACTCCACCACCGGTGGTCGGTGCCTTTTTCCTTGCCCGGCCTCATGCCCATGCAATGCGCTCGCGACGCCACGAGGAGAACGCGATGACACATCACCACAAGTCAAACGGAGCGGTGGGTGCACCGGACCGCGGATCGACGCGCTCGAACGACGCCGGAAACCCGGAACGGAATTGACGAGGCGGGCACGGAAGCGGCTTCGTCGTGGACAGAAGCGGTGACACCGAGAGCGGCGGCGGCAGGACAGGTGGGACATGAATATCATTGAAGAGACAATTGAAGTCGCGGTGCCGGTTCGTACTGCCTACAACCAGTGGACGCAGTACAAAAGCTTCCCGCGCTTCATGTCCACGGTGAAGAGGGTCGAGCAGATCCGGCCGAATCTCACCAACTGGGTGATCGGTTTCGGCCCGGTGCGACGCGAGTTCGCGGCTGAGATCGTGGAACAGATTCCCGACTCGCATGTGGTGTGGCGAAGCCTCGGGGGGCGCTCCGGCCATCAGGGTGAGGTGTCATTCCGTACGACGGAACCGGACCGCACCGAGATTTCCGTACGCATAAGAGTGAAGCAGCACGGAGCCGCGGACCTCTTCAGCAGGTTCACGCACCGCGTGGTCCGATCCGAACTCGCGCATTTCAAAGAATTCATCGAGGGTCTGGGCCAGGAGGGCGGCGCCTGGCGAGGTTCCATCCGGAACGGCCACGTCCAGCCGATGGAGCCGGAACCGCCCAGAAGCCGGGTTGCCCACTGGCCTGTCGGGTGACCCGCTTCCTTCAGCGCAAGAGAGCGAGAGACGCCCGATGAAGAAGCCCCCGAGCCAAGAACCCGGTGACGAACTCAGCGTGACTCCGCCCAAGAAATGGGCGGCCGGAGTGCCCGCGGTGACGCACGCCCTGGAGTACTCCCTGGAGGAGACATCGGTCCGGCGGACAGGCACGACGCTGCTGACCATGAACCAGGTGGGTGGCATCGACTGCCCCGGTTGCGCCTGGGCGGATCCCTCCCCGGGCCATCGGCACCTCAACGAGTACTGCGAGAACGGCGCCAAGCACATCAACGATGAGGCCACGACGCGCCGCATCACCGCCGACTTCTTCCGCAGGCACTCGGTCTCCGAACTGGGGAAGCGCTCCGATCTGTGGCTCAACCAGCAGGGCCGGCTCACCGAGCCGATGGTCAAGCGGGACGGTTCGGACCACTACGAGCCGATCAGCTGGCACGACGCCCTGGGGCTGCTCTCCGAGGAACTGAAGGCGCTGGACTCGCCGGACGAAGCGGTCTTCTACACGTCGGGCCGGGTGAGCAACGAGGCCGCGTTCCTCCTTCAGCTCTTCGCCAGGGTCTTCGGCACCAACAATCTGCCCGACTGCAGCAACATGTGCCACGAGTCCAGTGGCTTCGCTCTGCACGAGACCCTGGGCACCGGCAAGGGCTCGGTGAGCCTCGATGACATCCACCACGCCGATCTGATCTTCCTGGTGGGACAGAACCCCGGAAGCAACCACCCGCGACAGCTCTCCGCGCTGGAGGAGGCCAAGGCGAACGGCGCCCGCGTCATCGCGGTGAACACCCTGCCGGAGGCCGGACTGCTGCGGTTCAAGAACCCTCAGAAGGCCCGTGGTGTCATCGGCGACGGCGTCCGGATCGCCGATCGTTTCCTTCACATCCGCAGCGGCGGAGACCTCGCGCTGTTCCAGGGTCTGAACCGGCTTCTGCTCGAAGCCGAGGACGAACGGCCGGGCACCGTGCTCGACCATGAATTCATCCGCTCGAACACCAGCGGGTTCGAGGAGTTCGCCCGGCACGCCCGGACCGTCGCCTGGGACGACGTCCTCACCGCCACGGATCTCACTCGCGAGGAGATCGAGGCGGTCCGCGACGAGGTCCTGAGCAGCAGACGTGTCATCGTGTGCTGGGCCATGGGGGTCACGCAGCAGAAGCACGGTGTCCCCACCGTCAGGGAGATCGTGAACTTCCTGCTTCTGCGCGGCAACCTGGGCAAGGCCGGAGCCGGCACCTGCCCGGTCCGGGGGCACAGCAACGTGCAGGGCGACCGGACGATGGGAATCTGGGAGCAGATGCCCGATTCGTTCCTGGACGCGCTGGAGCAGGAATTCGGCTTCGAACCGCCCCGCGCCCACGGCCTCGACTCGGTGAACTCGATCAGGGCCATGCAGGAGGGCCGTGTCAAGGTCTTCCTCGGCGTCGCCGGCAACTTCGTCCGGGCCGCTCCGGACAGCACCTACACCGAGAACGCCATGCGGCGGTGCGACTTCACCGCCCACATCTCTACGAAGCTCAACAGGTCTCACACCGTCTGCGGCCGGACCGCCCTCATTCTGCCCACCCTCGGCCGTACCGAGTTGGACACGCAGGCGACCGGTGAGCAGTTCGTCACCGTGGAGAACTCCATGAGCGAGGTGCACACCTCCTACGGGCGTCTGAAGCCGGCCTCCACACTCCTGCTCAGCGAGGTCGCCATCCTGGCCCGGCTCGCCGTGCGGACTCTCGACGGCAAGGGCGGGATTCCGTGGGAGCAGTTCGAGGCCGACTACGGGACCATCCGTGACCGCATCTCCCACGTGGTGCCAGGGCTGCACCACTTCAACCGGCGCGTGATCCGCCCCGGTGGCATCAGGCTGCCCAATCCGGTCAACGAAGGGATCTACCCCACCCCCGTCGGCAAGGCCCTGTTCAGTTGCAACGCCTGGGAGATGTCGCGCGCCCCCGAGGGCCACCTGCTGCTGCAGACCTTGCGCTCCCACGACCAGTGGAACACCATCCCCTACACCGAGAACGACCGCTACCGGGGTATCCACGGAAGCCGTCGGGTGGTCATGGTGAACCCGCACGACATGGACCGGCTCGGCCTGGCGGAAGGTCAGCGCGTCGACCTGGTGAGCGTGTGGGCCGACGATGTCCTGCGCCGGGCGGAGGACTTCAAGGTGGTGCCCTACCCGACGTCGGCCGGATGCGCCGCCGCCTACTACCCGGAGACCAATGTCCTGTTGCCGCTGGACAGCGTCGCCGCGACCAGCAACCAGCCGACCGCCAAGGGCATCGTGGTCCGGCTGGAGCCCACCGTCTCGGTGAAACCATCGTCATGAGGGCCGGGCGCCCCGGGCTCGAAGAAGGGAGACTGTGGCCCACGGCTCCGGGCCGCACTCCTGTCCGGTGGCCCGGGCCACGTCCCAGCCGTGCAGCACCATCTCCATGAGGAGCATCGCGGCCATCTCCCCGGCAGGGGTGGAGCCGTGCCCGGTGTCGACGGTGCCCTCCCGGGCCGCCGGGTCGGACCAGGCGGCGACCGCGCGTTCCAGCTGGGCCGCGTACCGGTCGGGCCGGCCGGGGTCGGCCGTGAAGTCACGCGCCGTCAGTTCGCCGGGGATGGGGGTGCGCAGGGCCCGGTGCTCCAGGCCGTACGCGCTGTAGAGCACCCAGTGGTTGATCAGTTCCCGCAGGTCCCAGCCGTGGCAGGGGGTCGTGGAGGTGAGCGGCATCGTGGCCTCGATGCCCCGGGCGACCCGGGCGGACTCCGTGGCGCATTCGGCCACGTGTGTGTACGCGGTCTGCATGCGCCCATCGTGCGTTCCGCCCGGCGGCCGGGTCATGAAGAAATGCGACAGCGCCCTCGGGTCTCAGGACGCCGCGTCCACCAGGGCGGTGAGTTCGGCGACCGTCATCGAGCCGGGGGCGCGGCGCTCCCGGGCGAAGGCGTTCGCGGTGTGCCGCAGCACCTCGTTGACCGGTGTCGGGATGCCGTGCAGCCTGCCGAGCAGGACGATCTCTCCGTTGAGGTAGTCGGCCTCGATGGTGCCCGTGCCCCGGCTGAGGCTCTGCCAGGACGAGCCGCCGCCGCGCTCGGCCCCGTCGAACGGGTCGAAGCGGATCCTGCCGCCACGGGCCTCCTCCTGCTCCTCGCTTCCCGTCGCCTCGATGCCGGCCGCAGCGAGCACCGCCCGCCCTTCCGCCCGGGCCCGGTCGAAGAGGGCGAATCCCTCCGGGCCGTCGAGCACCCCGGTGACCGCCTCGATCGCGTTGGCGAGGTTGGAGAGCAGCTTCGCGTACTTCCAGCGCATCACATCGGGGACGACGGGGGCCTCCGGCTTCGCCTTCTCCCAGTCCGCGGAGACGGCGCGCACCGTGTCGTCGGCGCCGGACGGATACCGGCCGAGGTGGAGGATGCCGGTGAGCGGGGCTCCGGCGGCGAGGACCCTGCCCGGCTCCACGAAGCTCGCGGGGAGGTAGACGCAGCAGCCGTAGACACGGTGGAACCGGCGCAGGGCCAGGCGTTCGCTCTCGACGCCGTTCTGCGCGCAGATCAGGGGGAGCCGCTCCCCCGCGGTTCCGCCGCCCGCCACGGGCCGTGCGCTCCAGGCGTCGAGGGCGGCGACGCTGTCCTGGGTCTTGACGGCGAGGACGAGGACGTCGTCCGGACCGAGGTCCAGTGCCTCCGGGCCGTCGACGACGGGGAGGCGGTGGGTGCGGGTGCCCTCTGGTGTGGTGAGGCGCAGCCCGTCGTCACGCAGGGCCTCGTACTGCGCTCCGCGCGCGACGAGCACCACCTCGTGGCCCGCCTCCGCCAGCCGCCCGCCTATGGCGCCGCCGACGGCGCCGGTTCCCACGATGATGTGACGCATGCCCACGAGCCTGGCACAGCGCCCGCCCGCACGGGAAGCGGTCACGACAACGGGCCGCGCTCGGTGAGCGCGGCCCGTCGGCGGGGGGTGCTGTGCGTGAGGTCTAGAAGACGCTGACGCCGTAGGCGCTCAGTGCCTCGGTGACCGGCTGGAAGAACGTGGTGCCGCCGGAGGAGCAGTTGCCGCTGCCGCCGGAGGTGAGGCCCAGGGCCGTGGTGCCCGAGAAGAGCGAACCGCCGCTGTCGCCGGGCTCGGCGCAGACGTTGGTCTGGATCATGCCGTAGACGATGTCACCGCTGCCGTAGTTCACCGTCGCGTTGAGGCCGGTGACGGTGCCGCTGTGGACGCCGGTGGTGGAGCCGCTGCGCTTGACGGACTGGCCGACGCTGGGGGTCGCGGCGGAGGTGATGTCCTGGTAGCTGCCGTTGTACAGGTAGACCCGGCCGTCGGCGGCGGCGGAACTCGAGTGCCGGATGAGCCCGTAGTCGTTGGTCGGGAAGCTGGAGCCGGCCCTCGTGCCGAGGGTGGTGGTCTGCCCGGAGTTGGTGTACCAGGTGCTGCCTATCTCGGTGCAGTGCCCGGCGGTCAGCGCGTAGTAGGTGCTGCCGCTGCGGACGTTGAAGCCGAGGGAGCAGCGGCCGCCGCCGGCGTAGATGGCCTGGCCGCCCGCGATGAGCTTGTTGAACGTGCCCTCGGTGCGGTTGATGTCGGCCTTCGCGCCCGAGTCGGTGACCGACTTCTTGATCGTGGCGATCTCGGCGGCGGTGACCGTGCTGTCGACGGTCACGACGACCTTGCCGGTGCTCGCCTCGGTGTACCAGGCGGTGCCCGCGATGTCGGCACCGCGTACGGCTGAACTGGCCTCGGCCAGCTCGGCCTTCGTCACGGTGGTGTCCGGTGCGGCCTGGGCGACCGCGGTGGGCGCGGCGAGCGCCACGGCGGTGACCAGACCTGAGGTCGCGGCGATGAGACGGGCGCGTCTGGAGATCGAGGAGAGGGGGGCGAAGCGCTTGAAGGTCACAGGATCCTCCGTCATTGGGGGGTGTCCGGTCCGCTGGGTGGGCGGTCCGGAGTATGCGGCCGTCCGAGACCAGTGGGTTCTAGTCGTGGACCTGCCAACCGCACGCCTCGAATCCTTGACTCCGCTTGAACCGGTGACAAGGACGTCTTCCGGACCGGAACGGAGAACGGACCCTGAACTCCGATATGCGTGCGGATGACCTCCGAACAACGGCGTCCGCTCACCGAACGGAGGAGGACAGCGAATTGCAGCAAAGCCCGTAACGGGGAGCGGACGTCGGCCCCTGTCTACGCGCATCGCGTTCACACACACCACCCCCGCCCGGAAAGCGCGGCGGCGCGGGTCTCCGCGGCCCGGACCGGGCCCGTCGGCGTGCGGCCCGTTCGGGTGGCTTACCGGCGTTTTGCCCGGCGGCCCCAATTGGCCGGAATCAGCCCCTCCGGCGAAAACCGGCCGGGCGACGGGCACAGATCAGACCGGCGCGGCACTCTTGCGGGGCCGCCCGGGCGTGTGCTGCGGGGGTGCGGGAACCGGCGGGAGGCGCCGGCTCAGACCTCGGCGAACGGATCGTCGATGAAGGGCGTCGCCTGGTGGAAGTAGAGCAGCCAGCCGTCCCCCGCCAGCCGCCACAGTGAACTGCGGTGGGACCGCAGGCCCTGGGACTCCGTGTCGAAGGTGAGGTGCACCAGGTCCGGTGCGAGCTGGTCGCCCCGCATCCGTGACGCGGTGATCGCGACGGGAGGCGGAGCACCCGGGTCCACGTCCGGTTGCGTGAGCATGGCGATGATCGTGTCCCGCTGCCAGAGACGGCCACTGGTGCCGATCTCCCGGAAGTCCGGGTGCAGCAGCGTGGCCAGCACATCGGCGGAGGCCCGCACCACGGGGTCGAGGAGGCGGAGCTCGCCCTCGATGGCTGCGGCCACGGCGGGCGAGTGCTCAGTCACGCGTCATCTCCACAAGCTTGACCACGGTGTTCCAGTTACGGCTCGTGGCGACGAGGCCACGGGTGAAGGCGGGCCGTCCGAGCGCCACGGCGAGCTTGGAGCGCCCGAGCCCGTCGGGCGCGTACAGATAGAGGGCGCGGTCCCCCAGCCGGAACTCTTCGGGGCGGAAGGCGTCGGCGTCGAGCGAGGCGAACCGGGCGGCGTCCACGGCCCGGTCGAAGTAGGTGACGTGCAGCTGCTTCGCCTCGAGCTCGGCGGCCGGAAAGGGACAGGCGTCGGCCACGCCCGCGAGATAGGCGCCCGAGCGGACGAGGCAGTCGACCGGAAAGCCGAACCGTTCCTCGATCCCCCGCTCCAGCTCGGCGGCCAGGGCGTTCTCGTCGCCCGACGCGCTGCGGAACACGGCGTTGCCGCTCTGCAGATGGGTGGCCACGTCCTCGTGTCCCAGCTCCCCGAGCAGCGTACGGAGTTCCGCCATGGGAACCCGCCGGTGACCGCTGACGTTGACCCCGCGCAGCAGCGCCGCGTACATCGTGCTCATGCCCCCACCCTAGATCTTTTTCCACCGGCGACGGCCGCCGCGCCCCGTGGGGGAGGGCGCGGCGGCCTCCTGCGTGTTCTACCCGGCCCGCAGGGCCTATTCCACGATCTTCAGGAGCTTGTTCGCCGTGCCCTCGGTCGCGTTGGAGATGGCGTCCGGGGTGGCTCCGTCGGTCAGCGCCGTGGCGACCTCCTCGGGCGTGGCGTCGGGATGTCCGCCGAGGTAGACGGCGGCCGCTCCGACGACGTGCGGGGTCGCCATGGAGGTGCCCGAGATGGTGTTCGTGCCGTCGTCGCTGTCGTTCCAGTCCGACGTGATGTCCGAGCCGGGGGCGTAGATGTCCACCACCGAGCCGAAGTTGGAGAACGAGGACTGCTCGTCGTCCACCGTGGAGGAGGCGACGGTGATGGCCTCGGGGACGCGGGAGGGGGAGCCCTCGCCCGCGTCGCTCGACTCGTTGCCCGCGGCGACCGCGAACGTGACGCCGGAGGCGATGGCCTTCTGTACGGCGGCGTCCAGGGCCGGGTCCGCGGATCCGCCGAGGCTCATGTTGGCGACGGAGGGGCCCTCGTGGTTCGCGGTGACCCAGTCGATGCCCGCGACGACCTGCTCGGTGGTGCCCGAACCCGCGTCGTCCAGGACGCGGACGGCCACGATCTTCGCCTTCTTGGCCACCCCGTGGGACGCGCCCGCGATGGTTCCGGCCACGTGGGTGCCGTGTCCGTTGCCGTCGTCGGCGTCGTCGTCGTTGTCGATGGCGTCGAAGCCCGAAGTGGCGCGGCCCTCGAAGTCCTTGTGGGTCACGCGGACACCGGTGTCGATGACGTACGCGGTGACGTCCCCGCCCGCGGCGTCGGGGTAGGTGTACGCGCCGTCACCGGCGGTCTCGGCCTGGTCGATCCGGTCCAGACCCCAGGACGGCGGGTTGTCCTGGGTGGCGTCGATGTGGAACTTCTTGTTCTGGACGACCTTGGAGACGGCCGGGTCGGCGGCGAGCCGCTTGGCCTCGGTCTCCGAAAGCCCGCTGGCCGAGAAGCCGTTGATGGCCGACTTGTAGTTCCGCTTGAGGGTGCCGCCGTACTCCTCGGCCAGGCCGGCCTTGTCGGCCTTCTGGTCCAGCATCACGATGTAGCTGCCGGAGACGGCCGTCGCCGCGTCCGTGCCGTAGACGGTGCCCGTCGCGGGCGCCGTGGCGGCTCCGGCGAACGGGGTGGTGAGCAGGGTGACACCGGCGGCCGCTGCCACTGCGGTTATCGCGGCGGTGAGCTTGACCGAACGCACACGCTTGTGAATTGCCATGAAGAGGGGTCTCCTCGTCATTCTTTTGTGGGGGGATTGGCCCTCGGCCGGAAGATCTCCGGGGGCTGCCTCGAAACCCTGCTCGATTGACGCGCCCAGATCAAGACCTTCATGTAGCCGTCACGTACTCGGCAATCTTTCGTCACAGAAAACCTGCGCACTCCCCGCCATGTCGGGCAAACCGCCGTACCTCCGGCCGGACATGAGGACGTACGCGGGTTCCGGTCGGGTGAACTTCGCACGATCGAGCCTGCATAACCGCACCTCATTGCTGATGAAGGCGGGAACGGAATGCCATGTTTCGGTTGTGCACACCCCCAGCGATCCCTCCCCTTCCTGACACGAAAAGCTCGGCACACCGCTTGTGCCGACACGTCGGGGTGACGAACGTCAGCAGGCGCGGCGCGCGCCCTCCGTCCACCGGGTGGCAGCCCGGAGGCAGCGGAGATGAGCAAGCTGTGGAACAACACCTTCCGGGCGGTGAACATCGCACTGGCGAACGAGGCTTCATGCCCCTCTGCCCGGCCCCGGGCATCGGCGGGCACTGCATCCCCTGCGACCCGCACCACCTGCTGCGGCAGTTGCGGGCGAGGAAGAGGACGCCCCCTGATGGACACCGCGACGACGGCGATCGCCGAACAGCCCGCCCGGGTGCTGATCCTGGGCGTTGCCTGCCAACCCGGTGCGGCGGATCTGCGCGAGAGCCCTGCCCTGGAGAGCATGGACCGGCTCACGGCCCAGGGCGCCACCGTCGAGCACACGGACCCGCTGGTAACGAGCCCGGACCGGCCAGGCGCCATACGGCGCAGCGTCGACGCCCGCGGTCATCTCCGGCTTCGCCACCACAGCGCGCAGGAGCTGTACGCCCTGAGCTTCCGCCGTCGCGACGGCATGGTCGTTCTCAAGCGCAAACGCCCGACGCCGGGTCGGCGACCGGGTCCGGATCGCGCTGCCCCTGAACGGACGGGCGGTCCTCGACGCGGAGGACCGGGAACCGGGCCGGCTGACGGAGGCGGGCGGGGTCGGGCTGCGCGGCCACAACGCCGAGATGGTTTTCTTCGGCTTCTCGGCGCGGGGCCGGACCGGCCGGCCCCCGCGCGTCTGCGCCCCAGCGGGATACGGGCGCTCAAGCAACGGGGCACCCCCGCCGACCCCCCGCTCCGGCACGGGGAGGACGCGGCACGACGCGGGTAGTGGCCCCTGCGGCCCCGCCGATGCCGGTCAGCTCTGGCGGGCGGGGAGTTCGGCCTCGATGATGTCGGCTGCCCGCTTCGCCCCGCCCTCCCCCGCCATCTGCTCCCGGATCCGCGCCAGCCGCGCGGCGACGTCCGGATCGTCCACCAGGGCGAGCACCGCGTCACGCAGGGACGCGGCGTCGGCCTCCTCCTTCGGCAGGTGCCGGGCGACACCGATGGCCTGGAGCATGTCCGCGTTGCCGAACTGGTCGACGGCCTGCGGGACCGCCACCATGGGGGTGGCGGTGGCGAGCCCTTCCTGGCTGCCGCCCGCGCCCGCGTGGGTGATGAAGGCGTCCGCCTGCTTCAGCACGGACAGCTGCGGGACCCAGGAGTGCACCTCGACGTTGTCCGGTACGTCCCCGAGGTCCGCAGGGTCGACGTGGAGGCCGATCTGCAGCACCACGTACCAGTCCGGCAGGTCGCCGAACGCCTTGACGCACTCGCGGTAGAACGCGGGCTCGTTGGTGTACGACGAGCCGAGGGAGACCAGCAGGACCTTCCCGGCCCCGGCGGGCCGCTGCCACTCCCCCTGGTCGGCACGCTCACCCTGGCAGGCGCCGACGAAGGTGAACCTCGCGTGGTCCACCCGGTCGGCGTTCGGCTGGAGCGCCTCGGGGATGAGCACCACCCCGCGGCGCGGCCGGGCCACGAAGTCGTCGGACGAGAGGTCGCCCAGGCCGTTCTCCCCGAGCCAGGCCGCGAAGCGCGCGTAGTACGCACGGCCTCGCTCGGTCTGCTTCAGCTCGGCGGTCGCGGGGTCCCCGACCTCCTTCTCGTACCCCTCCCAGGGGACCAGGTTGGGCCAGAGCTGGACTGCGGGCACTCCCCAGCGGTGGGCGAGGACGCGGGCCGGGTAGGAGGTGATGTCGTGCAGGACGAGGTCCGGTTCGTCGCCCTGGAAGGCGTCGGCGAGCTGCGGGAGGGCCTGGATCGCGTCCGCGAGGAACGGTTCGAGGTTGTCGATCAGTTCGGTCCCCCAGTCCTCCGGGTTGTCCTCGGTGGGCAGCACCGAGGTGTAGATCACCGGCTCGGCTCCGGTCGTGGCGACCTTCTCGGCGAAGGAGGCCGGGATGGCGTAACTGACGCGGTACCCACGGGCGACGAGCTCCCGGATCACTTCGAGGCTCGGGTTCACGTGCCCGTGGGCGGCGATGGAGAACATGGCGATGTGGGCACGCGGGGTCGATGTCATGCCCTCACCGTAAACGAGACGCAACGTCTCGTCCAGCCTATTTCCCGGTCCGCGCCGGGCCCGGCTCAGCGCTGATAGCGGGCCAGCACCCTGTTCCCGTCGTCGACCAGGCGTTTCCTCAGCTCCTCGGTGTCGATGGCCCCGCTGTAGTACTCCTGGAGCGCGGGCGTGGCGACCTTGTCCTTCCACTCGGGATAGCCGCGCACCGACTGCGCGGGGGCCGGCCGCAGCGACCGGGCGAGAGCGGTGCCCGTCGCCCAGCCGTTCTCCTCGGTGCGCAGTGCGGGATCCGCGAGCGCCTCGGTGCCGGTCGGCAGCATCCAGTCGCCCTTGGCCAGCCGCACCATGTTCGGTGGACGCAGGAGGAAGTCGATGAACCGCGCGGCCTCCTTCTTGTGCGGGCTGTCCTCGGCCACCGAGAGGGTTTGCGGGCTGACCCCCTGGGTGAGACCTCCGCTGCCTGCCGGGGTGGGCAGCACCGTCCATTCGAAGCCCTCGGGGGCCTGCTCCACGACCTGCTGGCGGTAGGAGAAGCCGAGCGGGACCATGGCGTACTTGCCGCCGAAGAATCCTGGGAGCGTGTCCGAACCCCCCATGCCGAGCGCCGAACGCGCCGCGCTCCGATCGGAGTTGACCTGGTCCCGGACCGTACCGGGCATGACACGGTCACCCTCGCCGGACCGGATGGTCACCTTGCCGTCCGCGCCGCGGTGGAAGAGCTGCCCGCCGGCGGAGAGCCCCAGATTGAGGGTGACGGAGACCGGCTCCTTGAGCGGCCAGGCGACCCCGTACGTCCCCTTCTTCGTCAGCTTCTCGGTGACCTGCCGGAATTCCTCCCAGCTCCAGGGCTTCTCGGGGGTGGGGATACGGACGCCCGAGGACTCGAGGATCTTCTTGTTGGCGATCAGGACCTTGGGCTCCTGGAGGAACGGCACCCCGTAGACCCCGTCGCCGAAGGTGGTGGTGTCCCAGGACGCCTGCGGGATGTCCTCGGTCAGCCGGTCCGGCAGCAGGGTCCGCAGATCGGCGAGGTATCCGCCGTACGCGAAGTCCGCCAGGTCGTCGGAGGCGTCGTGGATGATGTCGGGCGCCTCGCCGCCCTCGAAGGAGGTGAGCAGCTGGTCGTGGACGTTGTCCCAGCTGCCCTGGACGTAGTCCACCTGCACGTCGGGGTGGGCGGCGTTCCACTCGCGTACGAGCTGCTTGTTGGCGTCGACGGACTCCTTCTGCCAGGCGAGCGACTGGAAGCTGAGCCGGATCGTGCCGTCCGCGTCCGTACCGCCGCCCTCCCCCGAGCAGCCGGCCAGCAGGAGGACGAGGGCGGTGGTCGCCGCGGCGAGCGCGGGCATCCGGCGGCGCATCAGTGCTTCACCGCCCCGGCCGTGAGACCGCCCGTGATGCGCTTCTGGATGACCGCGAAGAGCACGAGCGAGGGAAGGGTGGCGAGGAACGCGGCGGCGGCGAGCGGCCCGAGGTCGGCCACACCCTCCGCGCCGAGGAAGTGGGTGAGTACGACCGGCAAGGTCTGCTTCTCCGGTGTCTTGAGCAGGACGAGCGCGAAGAAGAACTCGTTCCATGCGGTGATGAACGCGAAGAGTGCGGTGGCGACGATCCCGGGGGCCAGCAGCGGCGCGGTGACCGAGATCAGGATCCGCGCCTTCCCGGCCCCGTCCACAGCGGCGGCCTCCTCCAGTTCGGGCGGCACGGCCCGTACGTATCCGGCCAGCATCCAGAGCGCGAAGGGGAGCGACCAGACGACGTACACCAGGATCAGCCCCCACAGCGAGTTGATCAGGTGCAGGTACTTGAGGACCAGGAACAGCGGAATGATCACCAGGACGAAGGGGAACGCCTGGCTGACCACGACCCACCCGGTGGCCGCCGTGGACAGCCGTCCGCGATGACGGGCCATCACATAGGCCATGGGCGTGGCGATGACGACCGCGATCAGGGCGGCGCAGAGCGCCGCGGTGAGCGAGTTGGCCGCGGCCCGGAGCAGCGGCTGCTCGTCGAATGCCTGCCGGAAGTTGTCCAGCGTCGGGTCCTCGGGGATCCACGTGGGGTGCAGCGAGCCGAGCTCACGGGCCGGCTTGAAGGCGGTGGAGATCAGCCAGAGGAAGGGGAACGCCAGGAAGACGAGGTAGCACAGGAGCGCGGCGTACTGCCCGGCGCGCGCGGTTCTGCCCGTACGGAGGCTCATGCGTCCTCGCCTCCCCTGAGCCGGCCGACGAGGTAGAAGGCGAGGAGCACCGAGATGACGGCGACCATCACGCATCCCATCGCGGCGGCGTAGCCGAACTGCCCGTAACGGAAGGCTTCTTCGTAGGCGAAGAGCATGGGCAGCCGGGTGCGGCCTCCCGGTCCGCCGCTGGTCAGGACGTAGACCAGGGCGAAGGAGTTGAAGTTCCAGATGAAGTTGAGCGCGCTGATCGCGAGCGCCACGGGCCGGATGGCGGGCCAGGTGACCGTGCGGAAGCGGCGCCAGGCTCCCGCTCCGTCGAGGGCGGCGGCCTCGTGGAGTTCGTGCGGGGTGTTCTGCAGTCCGGCCAGCAGCGCCACGGTGGTCTGCGGCATGCCGGCCCAGACGCCGACGACTATGACGGCGGGCAGCGCGGTGGCGAGGCCGGTCAGCCAGTCCCTGCCGTCACCGAGCCCGAGATCGCGGATGGTCTCGTTGAGGATGCCCGCGTCGGGGTTGTAGACCAGCCGCCACATGATGCCGACGACGACCTCCGGCATGGCCCAGGGGATGATCGCCAGCGCCCTCGCCAGCCAGCGCATCCGCAGGTTCGCGTTGAGCAGCAGGGCGAGGCCGAGGGCCAGCACGAACTGCGGGACCGTGACCCCGACCGCCCACAGCAGACCGATCCGGAACGAGTCCCAGAACAGGGTGTCGTGCAGCAGGTCCTGGAAGTTGAGCGCCCCGATCCACTGGGTGGAGCGGGTGCGGCCCGACTGGGCGTCGGTGAAGGCCAGCAGGATGCCGTAGACCAGCGGGCCGACGCTCAGGATCAGGATCGGGATCAGTGCGGGCAGCACCAGGAACCAGGTGGCGCCGTCCCGTCCGCGGCCCTGACTCCGGCCGCCCTGTGGGCTCTTACGCCCGGACCGCTCCGTTGCGGTCGCCAATGTCATGAATTCGACCCCTTTTACTTCCTTGGATCGGTTTCATCCCCGTATCGCCGCCCGGGCGGCCCCCGTCATCGTGCTGACGGGCCGCCCGTTCGTCAAGGTGGCCTGCGAGGATGAGAAAATCGAGCCATGGACGACATGCGTGCGCGCGAGGTACTGACGGCCGCCGGACTGCCCGCCGGTGCGGAGCTCCTCGCGCTCGGCGAGAACGCGGTGTTCGGCCTCGGCGACCTGGTGGTCAAGGTCGGCCGGGACTCGACACACCACCCCGAGCTCCGTGAGCGGGCCGAGCGCGAAGTGGCCGTCGCCCTGTGGCTCGCCGACTCGGGCGTACCCGCCGTGCGGGCCGCCGAACCTCTGGCCCGTGTGGTCGAGGGGCACCCGGTGACCCTGTGGCACCGGCTGGCCGACGCCGTGCGCCCGTCCGAACCGCGCGATCTTGCCCCGCTGC
Source organism: Streptomyces sp. NPDC088746 (assembly GCF_044751065.1). Lineage (NCBI taxonomy): Bacteria > Bacillati > Actinomycetota > Actinomycetes > Kitasatosporales > Streptomycetaceae > Streptomyces > Streptomyces sp. NPDC088746. Next base: position 450,815 of record NZ_JBIVLA010000006.1, on the reverse strand, counting down.
TCACCCAGGTGCACGCGCTGCCCGCCCCGCAGGGCTTCACGCTGCCGCGGCGTGAGCTGCTCGGCGGTGTCGAGCGCTGGCTGCGTCTGGCGGGCGACGCGATCGATCCGGCCGACGCCGACTATCTCCGCGGCCGGCGCGACGGTTTCGCCAAGGCCGCGGCGGCGCTCGCCCCGCACCTGGCGCCGGGTCCCATCCACGGCGACGCGCTCCCCCGCAATGTCCACGTCGGCCCGGACGGGCCGGTGCTGGTCGATCTGGAGACCTTCTCCGCCGACCTGCGCGAGCACGACCTGGTGGTCCTCGCACTCTCCCGCGACCGGTACGGCCTGCCCGCGCGGGCCTACGACGCCTTCACGGAGGCGTACGGCTGGGACGTACGCGCCTGGGAAGGCTGCGCGGTGCTGCGCGGCGCCCGCGAGACGGCGAGCTGCGCCTGGGTGTCCCAGCACGCCCCGGCCAACCCCAAGGCGCTGGCGGAGTTCCGGCGCAGGGTGGCCTCCCTGCGCGAGGACGACCCCGAGGTGCGCTGGTACCCCTTCTGAACGGCATCCCCGCCGCGCACGGCCCCGGATGCGCGTGGCATAGGTTGACCACATGGGAATCCTCGACAAGCTCACCGGAACCCGGCACCCCGAGGACGGGGTGGTGCCACGTCCGGCCGAGGAGCTGCGGAACGCCCTGCTCGCTCTCAACCGGCCCGACGTCCCCTACGTCATCCGTGACGGCGCGTCGGACGGCGCGGACCTGGTGGCGGAGTGGCGGATCGCCGAGCCCGCCTGGCAGACCTTCTTCATCGGGTCCCAGCTGACGCACGCCATCCGGATCCGGATGCGCCTGGCCGGGGAGAGCCATGAGGTGCGGGCCGTCGAGGAGCAGTGGGAGGTCACCCGCGTCGGCGATCCCCTCGGCTCCGGACGTCGGCGGAGTACGGGCGCGGCTCGGGCAGGACCGTCTCGCGCCGCTGGTCGCTCCAGCGCGGGGAGGACGGCCGCCTCCAGACGACGGAGACCTTCAGCTTCGACAGCGCGGAGCTGACCGGACCGTTGCGGGACACCGCCCTCACGTCCGGCTGGACCTGGCGCGGAGTGCTCTTCGGGAAGCTGTGATCCGGCCGGATCCGGACGCCCCGTATCGGCCGCACCCCCGCCGCGTATGCTTCCGGCCACTGCCTCGAACATCCGGAACTGGAGCTCCCCCATGGTCATAACCCGCTCGGCCGCGGCGACATGGAGCCTCTCGGCCCTGGCCGCCGGTCTGCTGCTCGTCGGCTGCTCGGCCTCGGTCGACGTCGGGAGTTCCGAGCCGAAGATGTCCGCGGACAAGCTGGCCGACACGGTGGCCGAGAAGCTCGCAAGCACCATGAACCAGCCGAAGCCTGACGTCACCTGCCCCGAGGACCTCGTCGGGAAGACCGGCACCACCACGCGTTGCACACTGACGGCGGACGACGGCAGCACCCTGGGCGTGTCCGTCACCGTGACCTCGGTCGACGGCGACCGGATCGACTTCGGCATCAAGGCCGACGAAACGGCCTCACCGGCTCCGAACTGACGCCCCCGCATCGCTCTCGTCCGGCTGCGGCTCGCGCCTCCGGGGGATGAGCGGCCAGGCGGCTTCCACGACGGCCGCCGGATCCGCCGTGCGCCGCAGATATGCCTGCAGGGAGAGCGACTGCTCGGCCGCCGCGTGCACCTGGAGGCCGTGCAGGTCCTCCAGCGGCATCACCCCGACGGGCTGGTGCCTCTCCCCCATCCGCCGCACGACCCGGGCCGCGGCCACGGCGTCCGCCCTCGCGTCGTGCGCGTCCTCCAGCGACACCCCGTAGTGGGCGCACAGCGCGTGGAGGGCGCGCTTCCCCTTGCGGTACTTGTCGACATGCTTGTCGATCACCAGCGGGTCGATGACGGGCGAGGGCGCGTCCCCCAGCCGCTCGCTGACCGACTCCACGCCGTACCTCCGGCACTCACGGTCGAGCAGGGAGAGGTCGTAGCGCGCGTTCATCACCACCAGAGGCGTCCCCGAGCGCAGCCCGTCGACGACGGCCCGGGTGATCTCCTCGATCGCGGAGGCGGCCGGCATCCCGTGCTCGCGGGCGCGTTCGGTCGAGATGCCGTGGATGGCCGACGCCTGCTCCGGTATGGCCACACCGGGATCCAGCAGCCAGGTCCGCTCCTGCGAAACGGAGCCGTCCGCCTCCAGCCGGACGACCGCCGCCGTCACGATGCGGTCGGTCTCGACGTCGGTCCCCGTGGTCTCCAGGTCGAACGCCAGCAGCGGCCCGCTGATCCAGCTCATCCCGTACCTCCTTCTGTGGTGCGTTCCCCCAAGTGATGACCACCTTCGCACGCACCACTGACAACGCTGGAAGGAGCGTCAGGAGACGGGCCTGGAGTCCGTCCAGACCGACTCGAACTCCTCGCGGTACGTCTCGAAGAGGCCGTGCTCGCTGTCCTGCCCCGCCCTGACCACCGCACGCCCCCCGCCGCGCAGCACCAGCACGGGCGCCTCCATGCCGCGTGCGCGCCGCAGATAGGGCTGGACGACCCCGACCGCGTCGGGTCCGTCGCCGTCCACCAGATAGGCCGTGAAGCGCGGTGTCTCGTCGAAGACGTGGATCTGGAAGGCGCCCGGGTCGCGGAGCTTGGAGCGGACCCGGCGCATATGGAGGATGTTCATCTCGACGGAGCGGCTCAGTTCGCCCTTCTTGAGGCCCAGTTCGCGCTCCCGGCGCTTGACGGCGCTGCTCGCCGGATTGATGAACAGCAGCCGGACCCGGCAGCCCGACTCGGCGAGGCGCACCAGCCGGCGTCCCGAGAAGTTCTGCGTGAGGAGGTTGAGCCCGATGCCGATCGCGTCCAGCCGGCGCGCGTTCCCGAACAGGTCCTCGGCGGGCAGCTGACGCTGCAGCCGCACCCGGTCCGGGTGGACGGAGACCACGTCGGCGTAGCGGTCGCCGACCAGCTCCTCCACGGCGTCCACCGGCAGCCGCTCGGCGGAGGGGACCGCCGCGCCGCTGCCGAGGATCTCCAGGAGCCGCGCGGAGGCGCGTTCGGCCTGCGCCAGGACCGCCTCGTTGAGCGCGCGGTTGCGGGAGACGACGTTGCGCGCCACCTCCAGCTCGTCCAGCGCGAGCTCCACCTCGCGGCGGTCGTCGAAGTACGGCTCGAAGCAGGGCCAGTGCTGGACCATCAGCTCACGCAGCTGCGGCAGCGTGAGGAAGCTCAGGACGTTGTCGTCGGCCGGGTCGAGCAGATAGCCCTTGCGGCGCGAGACCTCCCGGACCGCGACGGCGCGCTGCACCCACTCCTGCCCCGCGGGCCCCGCGGCGGCCACCACCCAGTCCTCGCCGTGCACCGGCTCGTAGATCGGCCGGATCACGGCGGAGACCACGGCGCGCAGCCGCTGTTCCACCAGATTCAGCCAGATGTACGCCCGCCCGGCGCGCTGGGCGCGTGTGCGCACCTCGTTCCAGGCGTCCGCTCCCCAGGTCAGATCGGCACCGATCTCCATGGGCTGTGCGAGGGAGACAGCCCCTGGCGGGGCATCGGTCGATTCCCCCTCGTGACCCGCGTCACCTGGGGGCAGCTCGAACCCTCCCGAGCTCACCCGTGTACCGCCTTCCGCTCCCCCACCAACGATCAAGGAAGGGTACTCCGCCACCGGGAGCCGGTGCAGCAGGATGCACAGGCTCCTTACTCAACTCCCCTATGCCGCAGGCTCGTTCCTTGCGGTGAGATCGGGTGGAGTGAGATGGTTCATAGTGATTGCGCACCCCTCGCACGCCGCATACCGGACGGAGGAGCTGCCCGGCGGCCCGTGCACCTGTCCGGGCGACACCGAGGTGTACCGGGTTGACCGGACCGGTGGGATCCCACGACGGAAACCGGCCGCACCGGTCGACGTACTAGGTACGGGACCGTCTTTCGGGGAGTATCGGGGCGAAAACCCCCAGCACCCGGATCAGAAGTGGAAGAGTCCTATCTATGCAGGTCTGGCCGGGACACGCGTATCCGCTCGGCGCCACGTACGACGGCGCCGGAACCAACTTCGCGGTCTTCTCGGAGGCCGCCGACCGGATCGAGTTGTGCCTTCTGCACGACGACGGTTCAGAAACGGCGGTGGAACTCCGCGAGACCGATGCCTTCGTCCGTCACGCCTATCTGCCCGGGGTGATGCCGGGGCAGCGCTACGGCTTCCGGGTGCACGGACCGTACGAGCCGCAGCACGGACAGCGCTGCAACTCGGCGAAACTGCTCCTCGATCCGTACGCACGTGCGATCTCGGGGCAGATCCAGTGGGGCGAGGCGGTGTACGGCTATCCGTTCGGCAAGCCGGACGAGCGCAACGACCTCGACTCGGCACCGCACACGATGAGCTCGGTCGTGGTCAATCCCTACTTCGACTGGGGTGACGACCGCCGCCCGCGCACCGACTACCACCGCACGGTGATCTACGAGGCCCATGTGAAGGGCCTGACGATGCTCCACCCGGGCCTGCCCGAGGAGCTCCGCGGCACCTACGCGGGACTCGCGCATCCCGAGATCATCGCCCATCTGACGGAGCTGGGCGTCACCGCGATCGAGCTGATGCCGGTGCACCAGTTCGTCCAGGACCACCGTCTCGCCGACGCCGGCCTGGCCAACTACTGGGGTTACAACACCATCGGCTTCTTCGCCCCGCACAACGCGTACGCCTCCTGGGGTGACCGCGGTGAACAGGTGCTGGAGTTCAAGCAGGCGGTGAAGGCGCTGCACCAGGCGGGCATCGAGGTGATCCTCGACGTGGTCTACAACCACACCGCCGAGGGCAACCATCTCGGTCCGACGCTCTCCTTCCGGGGCCTCGACAACGCCTCGTACTACCGCCTGGCGGACGACCAGAAGTACTACATGGACACCACCGGCACCGGGAACTCCCTGCTGATGCGGTCCCCGCACGTCCTCCAGCTGATCATGGACTCCCTGCGGTACTGGGTGACCGAGATGCACGTGGACGGCTTCCGCTTCGACCTGGCCGCGACACTCGCACGCCAGTTCCACGAGGTGGACCGGCTGTCCTCCTTCTTCGACCTGGTGCAGCAGGACCCCGTGGTGAGCCAGGTGAAGCTGATCGCCGAGCCCTGGGACGTGGGCGAGGGCGGCTACCAGGTGGGGAACTTCCCGCCGCTGTGGACCGAGTGGAACGGCAAGTACCGGGACACGGTGCGGGATCTCTGGCGGGGTGAGCCCCGGACCCTCGCGGAGTTCGCCGGGCGTCTGACAGGCTCCTCGGACCTCTACCAGGACGACGGCAGACGCCCGCTGGCCTCGATCAACTTCACCACCTGCCACGACGGTTTCACGCTGCACGACCTGGTCTCGTACAACGAGAAGCGCAACGACGCCAACGGCGAGGGCAACCGGGACGGCGAGAGCCACAACCGCTCGTGGAACTGCGGGGCGGAAGGGGAGACAGAGGACAAGGAGGTCCTGGAGCTGCGCAGCCGTCAGATGCGCAACTTCATCGCCACGCTGATGCTCTCCCAGGGCGTGCCCATGCTGAGTCACGGCGACGAGTTCGCGCGGACGCAGCGGGGCAACAACAACGGCTACTGCCAGGACAACGAGCTCTCCTGGGTCCACTGGCCCGATCCGGCCGCCGCCTCGCACGCGGAGGACGGCGACGAGGAGGGCGGCTCCACGGACACGAGCCTGCTGGAGTTCACCCGGTCCATGGTCTGGCTCCGCCGCGACCATCCGGTCTTCCGGCGCAGACGCTTCTTCCACGGCCGTCCGGTGGAGGGCACGCACGACGAGCTGTCCGACATCGCGTGGTTCACCCCCAGGGGTGAGGAGATGACCCAGCGGGACTGGCAGGCGGCGCACGCCAAGGCCATGACCGTCTTCCTGAACGGCCACGCGATCTCGGAGCCGGGGCCGCGCGGTGAGCGGATCTCCGACGACTCGTTCCTGCTGATGTTCAACGCGGGTGCCGAGACGCTGGAGTTCGCCGTTCCGATGAACCACGGCAAGCAGTGGCAGGTCGTCGTGGACACGGCGATCCCGGACGGCGTACCGCCGGGCGCGGGACCCAAGGTGTCGGCCGGCGAGCGGGTGACGCTCGTCGGGCGGAGCCTCACGGTGCTCAAGCGTCCCGCGTAGGCCGGCCTTCGGCCGTTGGGGTGACCGGACCGACCGGGCGGGGCCGCCCGGTCGGTCCGGGTGGCGCAGAAGGTGGGAGAGAGGCGTCCGGCTGGGTACGTACGAGTCCATGACGCCCACCGCCACGTACCGGCTGCAGCTTCAACCGGACTTCCCGTTCGCCGCCGCCGCGGACGCCGTGCCGTATATCGCCGAGCTCGGCGTCTCCCATCTGCATCTGTCCCCCGTCCTGGAGGCCGTGCCCGGCTCGGGGCACGGTTACGACGTCGTCGACCACCACACGGTGCGGGCCGAGTTCGGCGGCGAGGAGGGGCTGCGGGAGCTGGCCGTCACGGCACGCGCCCACGGCCTCGGGCTGATCCTCGACATCGTGCCGAACCACATGGCCGCCGCGCCCCGGCACAACCTGCCGCTCTGGGAGGTGCTGCGCGAGGGCCCGGAGTCCCCGTACGCCCGCTGGTTCGACATCGACTGGGCGGCGGGCGGCGGCAAGGTGCTGCTGCCCGTGCTGGCGGGGCGGTTCGGCGAGGAGAGCGGCAGCATCGAGCCGGGCACCCGGGACGACGGCACGCCGGTGCTCCGCTACGGCGACCTGGAGTTCCCCCTGCGTGAGGGTACAGCGGATCTTCCGCCGGACGAGCTGCTCGCCGCCCAGCACTACCGGCTCGCCTGGTGGCGGCTGGCCAGGACGGAGCTGAACTACCGGCGCTTCTTCACGATCTCCGATCTGATCGGTGTCCGGGTGGAGCACCCGGAGGTCTTCGCCGCCACCCACGCCAAGATCCTCGAACTGGTCCGCGACGGGGTCGTGGACGGGCTGCGCATCGACCACCCCGACGGGCTGGCCGACCCCGCCGCCTATCTCGGGCGGCTCGGCGACGCCACCGGCGGGCGGTGGACGGTGGTGGAGAAGATCCTCACCGGTCCGGAGGCCCTGCCGGCCGGCTGGGCGGTCGCGGGCACGACCGGCTACGACGCGCTGCACCGGATCGACGGCGTGTTCACCGATCCGATGGGCGCGGCCGACCTGCTGGGCCGCTACCGGGACTTCGCGGGTCCTCCCGGGGACCGCGGCGGCTACTGGACCGCGACCGTCCGCCGCGCGGCGTACCGCGTGGTCACCCATGAGCTGGCCGCCGAGACGGAGTGGCTGACCCGCCTCGCCGTCGAGGCGTGCGCCGGGGACGCCGCGCTGCGCGACCACGCGCCGTGGGCGCTCCACACGGCGGTGCGCGAGCTGCTGGTGCGGGTGCCCGTCTACCGGCCCTACGTGACCGCGGGGGGCCCGCTCACGGAGGTCGCGGAGTCGACGCTCCCGGCCGAGGCGGTGCGGGACGCCAGGGCGGTGTTCTCGGTCGCCCAGGAGGCGGACGCCGTCGATGTGGTGCGGGATCTGGCGCTGGGCCGGCTCGGCGACGGGCCGGAACACGTGGCGTTCTGTGCCCGGTTCGCGCAGACCGCTTCGGCGCTGCACGCCAAGTCGGTGGAGGACACGGCGTTCTACCGCTACGTCCCGCTGATCTCGGCCACCGAGGTGGGCGGCGACCCGGGCCGGCCGGCGGTGAGCCCGGAGGAGTTCCACGCCTTCTGCGCGCGGATCGCGCGGGACTGGCCGGCCACCGGCACGGTGCTGACCACCCACGACACCAAACGCAGCGGCGACGTACGGGCCAGGATCGCGGTGCTCTCCGAGTGCCCCGAGCGGTGGTCCGCGCTGGTCGGGCGGCTGGCCAGGGCGGCCTCCGTGCCGGCCCCGGATCCCCAGCTGGCCTGGCAGGCCTGGCAGTCGGCGTACGGCTGCGCGGGCCTTCCCGCCGGTGAGATGGCGGGCAGGCTGGAGCCCGCGCTGCTGAAGTCCGTCCGCGAGGCGGGGCTGTTCACCAGCTGGACGGAGCCGGATCCCGCGTACGAGCGCGCGGTGACCGACTTCGTGGCGGCCGGCCCGGGCAGCGACGCGGGCGAGGCCCGGTCGATGCTGACGGGCTTCGCGGACACGCTGGCCCCCTTCGTGCGGGCCAATGTGCTGGGTGCCGCGCTGGTGCATCTGACGATGCCCGGGGTGCCCGATCTGTATCAGGGCACGGAGCGGGAGTACATCGCGCTGGTCGACCCGGACAACCGGAGGCCGTTCGGCAGGCCCCCCGGGGGCGAGGACGAGAAGGCGGCGCTGACCACGGCCGCGCTGCGGCTGCGCCGGGAGCGCCCGGAGCTCTTCGGCGAGTCGGGGACCTACGCCCCGCTGACTGCGCGGGGCCCGGCGGCCGCGCACTGTCTGGCGTTCTGCCGCTCCGGCGAGGTGGTCACGGCGGTGACCCGGCTGTCGCTCCGGCTCGACGAGGAGGGCGGCTGGCGCGACACGGAGCTGGCGCTGCCCGACGAGGGGCCGTGGAGCGATCTCCTGGCCGCCGGACGGGAGTTCACCGGACCCGTGGTCCCGGTCGCGGAGCTCTTCGCGGACCGGCCGGTGGCACTGCTGGTGAGGGCGGGGCGCTGAGCGGGGCGCGCGCTCAGGGAGGGGGCACGGGCAGCGACGCGCAGAGCCGGAAGGTCATGCGGCCGAAGCTCACCTGGTCGCCGTCGCGCACCACGACCGAGCCGACGACCCGCTGGCCGTTGACGCAGGTGCCGTTCGTCGAGCCCAGGTCGCGCAGGATCCACCGGCTGCCGTGCGCGGTCAGTTCGGCGTGCAGCCGCGACACCGTCTCGTGGCTGAGCCGGAGTCCGTTGCCCGGGTCGCGGCCGATGCGCAGCGGCTGCGGTCCGGGCACGGGCAGCAGGAGTCTGGGCAGCCGCTCGGACTGCCACGCCCTGCGCACCCGGGCCGGAAAGGCGGAGACCCCGCCCACCGCGCGGTACAGGCCGCGGGACCAGCGTCCGCCCGACTCCAGGTCCGAGGTGAGCGCCTTCAGCTCCTCGGAGCGCCGGGCGGTCAGGGCGAGTTCCATGCGTCGCAGGAACGTGTCGTGGGAGAGCTTGCCCTGGGCGGCGCCGTCTCTGAGCACACCGAGTACACGGTCGCGCTCGGCGTCCGAGAGCCGCGCGGGATACGTGTAGTGCTCGAAGGAGGACGTCACAGCACCGATTGTCGGGCCGAGGGGCCCGAGGTGTCCAGACGATGCCCGTTTCCGGCCACCCTGACCTGCGCCGCAGTGGGTAAATACCGCACGCCGGGGGCCCGGGGCTTGTTACCCTCGCGCGCTGCCGCCGTCGTGGGCGGCACTCGCGTCGAGGAGACCCCGTGACCCCTGCACCATCGGAACTGACCATCCGTCCGCTGACCGGAGCGGACGAACTCGGTCTCTTCCTGCGGCTGTCCTACGTGCTCGACCATGAGCTCGCGGACGACCTCGCCATGGGTCGCCGCCGCCCCGAGTGGATGTGGGTGGCCCTGCGCGGCGACCGCGTGGTGGGGCGGATCGCCTGGTGGACGGGCCAGGAGGGCGGCAGTCCTCAGCTCCTGGACTTCTTCGACCTGGACGACACCCTGCCCCAGCCGGAGCGCGGGACGATCGGGCTCGAACTGGTCGAGAAGGCGAGCGCGGCGGTCGTTCCCGCCGGGTCCGCCCGCCTGGAGTACGGCCGGTTCGTCCCGCCGGACTGGCGCGAGGACCCCGCCGCCCGCGAGGTCGTCGAGTCCCGGATACGGGTCATGGAGGCGAGCGGCGCCCGGATGCTGGTCGAGCGGCTGCGTCTGGAGTGGCGGGCCGGCACACCGGTGCCCGAGGACACCGGCCGGCTGGTGTTCCGCCGGGTCACCGGACGCGAGGACCTCGTCGCGCTGATGACCCCGGTGATGGAAGGCACCCTGGACGCCCACGGCCAGGCGGACGTGGCCTCCGGCCTGAGTGCCCGTGAGGCGGCGGAGAAGCAGTACGACGAGGAGTTCGCCGGTCTCAGGACCCCGCAGGAGTGGTGGCGGGTCGCGGAGTTGCCGGGCGGGGAGCCGGTCGGCTTCGTCGTTCCGGCCCGCAACAACTACCACCCGATGATCGCCTACATCGGGGTCCTGCCGGCCCACCGGGGGCACGGCTACATCGACGACATCCTCGCCGAGGGGACCCGGGTGCTCGCCGGGCAGGAGGGGGTGGAGCGGATCAGGGCGGCGACCGACCTCGGCAACGTCCCGATGGCGAGGTCCTTCGAGCGCCTGGGGTACGTCAACTTCGAGCGGGCCTTCGACATGGTGTGGGACCAGCCGTAAACCGGTGGACACGGGGTGCCGGAGGCCGTAATGTCGGCGCCCGGCACCCCCTCGGGCGCCTGCCCAGGACGAGGAAGGAGGCGAGACACGTGCGTGACACAGGCACCACCCGTAGCACCACGTTCACGCGCTCCCGTCCCGTCCGCAGGGCGGTGTCGGACTCGGTCTGACCGGGGGCGCCGAGTCCCGGAGGACACCACCATGACCGTTCCGGTCATCCGTTCGCTCACCACGGGCGACGCACATCTCTTCGCTTCCCTGCAGGGTCCCTCTCTCGTCGGCCGAGCCGCGTTCGGCCATCGCTACGCCACCGTCGACGAGGGCGGCGAGTACCGGCCCGAGTGGACCTGGGTGGCCCTGCGCGACGGCGTCGTCGTCGCCAGGGCGGCCTGGTGGGGCGGGCCCGAGGACACCGAGCCCGTGCTGCTCAACTACTTCGACTTCGCCGAGGGCGAGGACGCCGCGGGCACCGAACTGCTGCGCCGTGCCCCGTGGTCCGTCGAGTACGAGCTGATCGTGCCGCCCCGCTGGCGGGACGTGCCCGCGGTCCGGGCGGCGGCCTCGGCGCGGATCGCGGCGGCCGAGGCCGCCGGTATGAGGCCGCTGGTCGAGCGCTACCGCTACGAGTGGACGCCCGCCGACGGGCTGCCCGAGCCGCCCGGCCGGCTGGAGTTCCGCGAGGAGCCCGACGACGCGGTGGTCCTGGAGGTCCTGCGCCGGGTCCACTCCGAGACGCTGGACGCCCACGCCCGGCGCACCATCGAGGGCCCGGGTGGTCTGGAGCAGGCCGCCCAGGAGGAGCTGGACTTCTTCCACTGGTGCCCGTCGCCCCGCTCCTGGTGGCAGCTCGCCTACACCCCGGACGGGAGCCTGGCGGGCATCCATGTGCCGGCCCGCAACCCGGGCGGGCCCTGCATCGGCTTCATCGGGGTCGTACCGGAGCATCGTGGTCACGGCTACGGCTACGACCTGCTCGTCGAGTGCACCCGCTTCCTGGCGGCCGAGGGCGCGACGTCCGTCGCGGGGGCGACGGACCGGAGCAACACGCCGATGGCGGCCGCGTTCGCCCGGGCCGGTCACCGCATCACGCAGGAGCGTGTCCACCTGGTGTGAGCGCCGTGCCCTGCGAGCCCCCGGTGCGCTGGGCGCTGATCACGTCGCGGTACCAGGCGTACGACTCCTTGGGCGTGCGGCGCAGCGTCTCGTAGTCGATGTGGACCAGGCCGAACCGCTTGCTGGCGCCCTCGGTCCATTCGACGTTGTCGGTGAGCGACCAGGTGAAGTAGCCGCGCACGTCGACGCCCGCGTCGATGGCCGTACGCAGCGCCTCCAGGTGCCCTTCCAGGAAGGCGATGCGGCGGCCGTCGGCGACGGGCTCGTCGACGGCGCAGCCGTTCTCCGTGATGTAGACGGGCGGCAGCCGGTCGCCGAAGCGGTCCCTCAGCTGCCCGAGGGTCTCGGCGAGCCCCTCGGGGACGACCGGCCAGCCGAAGTCGGTGGTGTCGTAGCCCTCGATCTCCCTGATGCCGAAGGGAAGTCCCTCGGGCATGGTGTAGCCGGAGAAGGAGCCGAGAGCTTCGGGGCGCGGGGCGCCGACGAGCGTCGGGTTGTAGTAGTTGACGCCGTACCAGTCGAGGGGCGCCGAGATGACCTTGAGGTCGTCCTCGACGGGCCCCGGCATCAGCGCGGCGAAGCCCTCGTCGGGGTAGCGGCCGGTGAGGACCGGGTCGGCGAACAGCCAGTTGGTCAGGGTGTCGTAGAGCTCAGCGCCCATGCGGTCTTCGTCCGAGTCCCCCGCCGTCCACACGGGTGAGTGGGAGAGCGCGATGCCGATGTTGCCGGCTCCGGCGGCGCGCAGCGCCCGTACGGCCAGTCCGTGCGCGAGCAGCTGGTGGTGGGCGGCCGGCAGGGCGTCGAAGAGGAGCGTGCGGCCCGGGGCGTGCTCCCCGAGCGCGTAGCCCAGCATGGTGACCTCGGCCGGTTCGTTGATGGTGATCCACATGGGGACCCGGTCGGCGAGGCGTTCGGCGACGATGCCCGCGTACTCGGCGAAGCGGTAGGCGGTGTCCCGGTTGAGCCAGCCGCCCGCCTCGTCCAGCGGGAGCGGCGTGTCCCAGTGGTAGAGCGTGGGGGCGGGGGTGATGCCGTGGGCGCAGAGTTCGTCGACGAGGCGGTCGTAGAAGTCCAGTCCCGCCGGGTTGAGCGCGCCGCTGCCGCCCGGTACGACACGGGGCCAGCTGATGGAGAAGCGGAAGGCGTCCGCGCCGAGTCCGGCGAGCAGGGCGACGTCCTCGCGGTAGTGCTCGTGGAAGCCGGTGCCCCGGGTGGTGTCGGTGCCGTCCTTGATCCGGCCGGGCTGTGCGGCGAAGGCGTCCCAGCCGGAGGGACCCTTGCCGTCGGCGTCGAAGGCCCCTTCCGTCTGGAAGGCGGAGGCGGAGGCACCCCAGAGGAAGCCGGGTGGGAAGGTCGGCACGGTCATCTCGGCCTCCAGCAGCCGTAGGAGGGACCTCGGGGGTACTACCCGGGCTCGCCGCGAATGAGCAGAACCCAGTAGGGCAATGATCAGGACCAGACCCTAATCGCCAGTTACGGGCTCGTTCCAGTGTCCTGGGGCCGTGCGTGCGAATTCCGCCGATCGTGGGGCCTCCGGCGAGGCGTCAGGTTCATGGACGAGGAGTGCTGGATGCAGTTCGAGGTGTGGGCCCCCGAGGCCGATTCCGCCGCGCTGTGCGTGGCGGGCGGCCGCCGGCCGATGGAGCGGGATCCGCTGCGTGCGGGCTGGTGGACCGCGGAGGCCGAGGCGGCGGACGGGGACCGTTACGGGTTCTCGCTCGACGGCGGCCCCGTGCTGCCCGATCCGCGCTCCCGCCGCCAGCCGGACGGGCCCGACGGCGAGAGCGCGGTCGTCGACCACGGCGCCCACGCCTGGCGTACCGTCTGGGCCGGGCGCGGGATGCCGGGCGCCGTCCTCTACGAGCTGCACATCGGCACGTTCACCGAGGCGGGCACCTTCGACGCCGCGGCCGAGCGGCTCGGACACCTCGTGGACCTCGGCATCACCCATGTGGAGCTGATGCCCGTCTGCCCGTTCCCTGGAACCCACGGCTGGGGGTACGAAGGAGTGTCCCTCTGGGCGGTGCACGAGCCGTACGGCGGCCCGGAGGGACTGAAGCGCTTTGTCGACACGGCGCACGGTCTGGGGCTCGCGGTCGTCCTGGACGTGGTCCACAACCACCTGGGCCCCTCGGGCAACTACCTCCCGGCCTTCGGCCCGTACTTCACGGACACGCACCACACCCCCTGGGGTTCGGCCGTCAATCTCGACGCCCCCGGCTCGGACGAGGTGCGCGCCTACCTGCTGGGCAGTGCGCTCGCCTGGCTGCGGGACTACCGGCTGGACGGCCTGCGCCTGGACGCCGTCCACGCGCTGGCCGACGGCAGGGCGCTCACCTTCCTGGAGGAGCTCTCCACGGCCGTCGACGCCCTCGCCTCGGAGCTCGGCAGACCGCTCGGGCTGATCGCGGAGTCCGATCTCTGCGACCCGCGGACGACCACTCCGCGCACGGAGGGCGGCACCGGGCTGCACGCCCAGTGGAACGACGACTTCCACCACGCCCTGCACACCGCGCTCACCGGTGAGTCCCAGGGTTACTACGCCGACTTCGCGGCCGCCCCGCTGGCGGCCCTCGCCAAGACCGTGACCAGGGCGTTCTTCCACAACGGTACGTACTCCAGCTTCCGGGGCCGCACGCACGGCCGCCCGGTCGACGTCACGCGGACGCCCGCCCACCGTTTCGTGGGCTACGCCCAGACCCATGACCAGATCGGCAACCGTGCCCTCGGTGACCGGCTCGCCGCCGGGCTCTCCCCCGGGCTCCAGGCGTGCGCCGCGGCGCTCGTGCTCACCGGGCCGTTCACCCCGATGCTCTTCATGGGCGAGGAGTGGGGCGCCCGCACCCCGTGGCAGTTCTTCACCGACCACACCGACCCGGAGCTGGCCCGCGCCGTGCGCGACGGCAGGCGGCGGGAGTTCGCGGCGCACGGCTGGGCCGAGGAGGACATCCCCGATCCGCAGGACCCGGGCACCAGGGCCCGCTCGTGCCTCGACTGGAGCGAACCGGAGCGCGAGCCCCACGCCCGGCTGCTCGCCTGGTACCGCGAGCTGACCGCCTTGCGCCGCGCGCTGCCGGACCTCTCCGATCCGGATCTGGCGTCGGTGCGGACGGCGTACGACGAGGAGGCCCGCTGGATCGCCTACCGGCGTGGCGACCTGCGGATCGCGGTCAACCTGTCCGCGAAGCCCGCCGCCATCCCGCTGGGGGCCGGCCGCCACCGTGCGCCCGGGGGCAGGGTGCTGGCCGCCTGGGAGCCGGCCGAGGCCCCGGGTGGCGACGGGGTGCTGCGCCTGCCGCCGGAGTCGTGCGTGGTGCTGGCCGACGACTGAGGCCGCGCCCCCTGCGGGCGGCCGTCAGACCTTGCCCCGGTCCCATGAGTTCAGAGCGCCGTCGAAGGAGCGGACCAGGGCCAGTACGGCGGCCCCCGACCGCGGGTCCAGGAAGGCCTCCTGGAGATGCAGCTGGTTTCCGTGCGCCTTGAACTCCAGGGGCACCCGGCCGCCCTCGCGCCAGACGATGCGGCCCGGTCCACGAGGAACGTCGCCACCGAACACGGCCCCCACGAGGAGGAACGGCAGCAGGGGCGAGAACAGCCACCACACGCACCACCAGAAGATCCGGCCCTTGTACCCCACCGCGTCGGGTGCGCCGGGCCGGCTCACCGTCCACCGGACGCGCAGCCCCCTCCTCAACGCCTTCTCGCGTACGACGGTGCACAGGAGTTCGCCCTGCGCGCCGAGTACCTGATACACCGAGGTCCCCTTCCCGCAGGAGACGGTCACCACGGTGGCGGCCCGTGCCGCGCGGTACTCGTCCGCCCACAGGACGAAGGAGCGCGCGCCGCTGCCCCGGGCCGCGAGATAGGCGGGCACGCCACCCGGCGGCAGCTCCCGTTCCACGTGGGCCACGGTCCGGGGCGGCCCCGGCTTGACGAAGAGGTCGATCTTGCGGGCGACCGGCTCGGGAGCGACGCCTTCCTGTCGCCTCGGGTGACTCAACGTCAGAATGCCGGCCATCCGGTGTCCCCCCTCGTACGCTCCCCGCCGGTGCGAGGAGCGTACGGATCCTACGACCCCGAGGGCGCTTCCGCCTCAGGCGCCGGGCAACTCGCCCTCCGGACAAGGGGTTTCCCCCTCGCGAGCCCGTGCGGCCGGGTGGGGGGCTCAGACGACCATGACCCGGCGCCCGCGCGAGTGACCGGCCTGGCTGTCGATGTGCGCCGCCGCGGCCTCGGCGAGCGTGTAGGACCTCTCGACCGGGATGTGGAGCTTCCCCAGCGAGATGAGACGGACGGCCTCGGCGAGCGCGTCCGGCACGCTCCCGGCCACCCCGGAGAACCGGACACCGAGCGCCGGTGCGTCGAGATCGGCGATGGAGATCACCTTCCGCGGGTCCCCGGTCAGCCCGACGAGCTCGCGGACCACGCCCGAGCCGGCCAGGTCGAGCGCCGCGTCGACACGGCCGAGCTGCCGCACCCGCTCGGCCCAGCCGTCGCCGTACGTCGTGGCGAGGGCGCCCAGGCTCCGCAGATAGTCCTGGTTGGCGGCCCCGGCGGTACCGATCACCGCGATGCCGCGGTCGCGGGCGATCTGCAGCACCGCCGACCCGACTCCCCCGGAGGCACCGCTGACGAGCAGCGTCTCCCCGGGCCGCACGCCGACCTCGCGGAGGACGCGCAGCGCGGTCTCGACCACGGAGGGGTACCCGGCGGCCTCCTGGAACGTCAGCCCCTCGGGCATACGGGCCCAGGCCGACAGGACGGCGAACTCGGCGTAGGTGCTGGAGCCCTCGCCGAAGACGGGCTCGCCGACCTCGACCCCCTCGACGCCCTCGCCGACCTCGTCCACCACCCCGGCGGCGTCCAGCCCGACCCCGGCGGGCAGTTCGATCGGATGGGCCTTCAGCATCTGGCCCTCACGGACCCGCCAGTCGACGGGATTCACGCCCGCCGCCCGCACGGCGACGCGTATCCGGCCGGGGCCCGCATGGGGCTCCTCGGCATCGACGAGGTGCAGGACGTCCGGGCCGCCGAACTCGGCGAAGCTCACTTTCTTCATGCGGTGGACCGTAACACTAACGGTTAGTGTTTTGAAACGGTTATGGTTTCCTAGCTGATAGCGTGCGGGCATGACCGAGCCCCCCGGGCGCCGTGAGCGCAAGAAAGCCGCGACCCGCCAGAAGATCGCCGACGCCGCCCTGCGGCTCTTCCTGGAACGCGGTTACGACGCGGTGGGCATCCGTGAGGTGGCCGCCGAGGCCGACGTGGCCGTCACCACGCTCTTCTCCCACTTCGCCTCGAAGGAGGCCCTGGTCTTCGAGCAGGACGAGGACTTCGAGCAACGCCTCACGCGGGCGGTCACCGGCCGGGCCCCGCACGAGCCGCTCATCCCTGCTCTGCGCCGCGAGATCCAGGCGATGGTGCGGCACTGCACGGCGCCCGGCGGCGCGACGATCTGGCGCATGATCGACGGGTCGCCCGCTCTGCGGAAGTACGAGGAGTCGATGAGGCTGCGCCACGCGGAGACGCTGGCGACGGCCATCGCCGCCGGTCCCGGACTGTCGCGGGGCACGACGGCGAGCCGGACGATCGCGCGGTTCGTGGTCGACGCCCATGCGCTGGCCCGCGAGGCGGCCGATCCGGATGGAGCGGTGGACGAGATCTTCCGGATGATCGAGGCGGCCTGGGAGGTCACGCGCCCCGCTCGGCCCGCGTGAGCGAGGGCGGTCCGCCGGGACCGCGCCGGGGCCCGGACCCGGCCCCGGCGGCTGGAACCGCTACTCGACGACCGCCAGTTCACGCGCGGTGGTGTTCAGTCGCCTGCCTCCGCTCTCCGTGACCGTGACGATGTCCTCGATGCGGACGCCGAAGCGGCCCGGGAGGTAGACGCCCGGCTCGACGGAGAAGCACATCCCGGGGACGAGCGGCTGCTCCTCGCCCTCGATCATGTAGGGCGGTTCATGGGTGGTGACGCCGATGCCGTGGCCGGTGCGGTGGATGAAGCGTTCGCCGTAGCCGAACTCCGTGATGACGGCACGGGCCGCACGGTCGATCTCCTGGCAGGCGACCCCGGGCCGGACCGCACGGCAGCCGGCCTCCTGCGCCTCCCGTACGACGTCGTGGACCCGCTGTTCCTCGGCAGTGGGTTCGCCGACATGGACCGTGCGGGAGGTGTCGGAGCCGTAGCCGTGCATCAGCCCGCCGAAGTCCAGGACGACCATGTCGCCCCCTTCGATGGTGCGGTGGCCCGCCTCGTGGTGCGGGTTGGCACCGTTCGGGCCGGAGCCGACCACGGTGAAGTCGACCTGGGAGTGCCCGTGTTCTGTGAGCAGGGCGGCCAGATCAGCAGCCACGTCGCTCTCCCGCCGGCCGGAGAAGCGGACCTTCAGGATCTCCTCGTACGTCGCGTCGGCGGCGGCCCCCGCGGCGGCGAGCCGCTCCAGTTCGGCCGCGTCCTTGACCGCCCGCAGCATCGGCAGGGCTTCCGTGAGCGAGGCGTACGAGGAGTCGGGGAGGAGCTTGCGCAGGGCCAGCAGATGCAGCGCCCAGGCGTTGTCGCTGATCCCGAACCGGCCCTTGGCGTGCAGCAGTCCGGCGGTCAGGGTGTAGGGGTTCGCCGCGTCGGTCCACTCCCGCAGGGCCAGGGCGGGGGAACCCGGCGCGCGTTCCGCGTCGGCCGCCTCCAGGGCCGGTACGACGAGGACGGGTTCGTGGCCCGCCCGCAGGACGAGCAGGGTGAGGCGCTCGGTGTCCGCGGTCGGCCGGTAGCCGGTGAGGTGGACCATGTCGGGGCCGGGCGCGACGAGCACGCCGGCCAGGCCCGCCGCGTCGGCCGTCTCGGCGGCGCGGGTCATCCTGGCCCGGTAGTCGTCGGCGGTGAAGGGCAGGGGCTGGTCGGTGCTGGACATGGGACCTCCTGGCGGGGCGACGCGGCACACAGCATCCTGCCCGGCCGCCGGGGCGGACGCGAGCAGGATTCCGGGTGTGCCGCGCCCGGCCCGACGAAGCCGTACGCCGGCGGGTCAGGTGCGGCCCGGACCGGCCGTGCGGATGCACATGATTCAGCGGAACGCGTCGACGTTGCGGGCTGCCCAGTCGGCGAAGGGACGCGGAGCGCGGCCGAGTATCCGCTGGACGTCCGGGCTGACGCGCAGCTCGGCCGGGTTCGGAGAGCCGAGGATGTCCAGGGTGTCGTCGGCGAGCTCCGCCGGCATGCTCCGGCTCATGGCGGTCCTGGCCTCGTCGCGGGTGAGCTCGTGAAACCGCACGGGTGAGCCCAGCGCGGTGGCGATCGCCTCCGTCTGCAGGCGTGGAGTGATCACCTCCGGACCTGTCAGCTCGTACACGCCGCCGGTGTGCCGCTCGTCCAGCAGGCAGGCCGCCGCGACGGCGGCGATGTCCGCCGGGTCGATGACCGGCACCCCGACGTCGCCGAAGGGCGCGGCGACGGCCTGTCGCGTGCGGACGGACTCGGCCCACCACAGGGCGTTGGAGGCGAAGCCGCCCGGCCGCAGGATGACCCACTCAAGGCCGGACTCCCGCAGCATGTCCTCCAGGGCGCGCATCGCGATCCGCGTCCGGCCCGAGGGCCTGGTCACCACACCCAGCGTGGACAGCAGGACGACCCGGCGGACGCCGGCGGCAGCGGCTTCGCCGATGATGTCGGCAGGGTTGGCCCCGGTGGCGTGCAGGTCGCCGGAGAGCAGCAGGAACAGCTCTTCCGCCCCGGCCAGCGCCGGCTTGAGGCCGGCCGGCTCGGTGAGGTCGGCCACCACGTGGCGGACGCCGTTCGGCACCGCCGCCGTGTGCCGCGACACCGCCGTCACCTGCCGGCCCGCCTCGGCCAGTGCCTGCGTCAACGGACGGCCGATGTTTCCGGTGGCCCCGGTCACTACGATCATGGTCAGCTCCTCGTCAGATGCCTTCTGTGGGCTCGACGCTAGGAGCGCGGCTAACTTTTGGTAAGGACATACCTCAAGGTAAGCTCATGACATGGTGGAAGGTGTGCAGCGCAGGCAGGTCGAGCCAGGCAGACGGTATGACGTGTTTCACACGGACTGCGTAGCCCGTGACGTGGTCGACCATGTGACCAGCAGGTGGGGCGTCTGGGTGCTGATCTCCTTGCGGAGCAACAGCCTCCGGTTCTACGAGCTGCGCGAGAGCATCCAGGGCATCAGCGAGAAGATGCTCGCCCAGACCCTGCGCGCACTGGTCCAGGACGGCCTGGTCTGGCGGGAGGTCGAACCGACGACACCGCCCCAGGTCACCTACGGGCTGACCGAGTTCGGCCGGGATGTCGGCGAGCCGCTGACGGAGCTGTTCGACCGGATCACACGGCGGCTGTCGCCGCGCGACGCCGGATAGCGCGCAGCGACCGGCAGCCGCGCGCGGCCTGGACAGGGCGGCACCACCGCCCCCTCCCGCGCCCCGCTCAGCGAAGCCGCACGACCAGGTCGGCGCGGTCGCGGTGGCGCTCGACCAGCCGGGCGTTGCGCTCGTCGGAGCCGGCGACCCAGCGCTCGGCGTGGTCACGCGGCTTCCCGAAGCGCACGTGCCGGTCCACGAGCCTGCGCACCCGCAGCCCCGGGTCGGCGTCGAGGAACCACACCTCGTCCAGCAGTCCGCGCACCTGCGCCCAGGGCCCCTCGTCCAGCAGCAGGTAGTTTCCCTCGGTCACGACGAGCGGGATGTCCGCCGGGACGCGCACGGAGCCCGCGACCGGCTCCTCCAGCGCCCGGTCGAAGGCGGGCGCGTACACCGGGTCCCGGCCCCCGGGGTCGCGCAGCCGCCGGAGCAGGGCGGCGTACCCGGCGGCGTCGAAGGTGTCGGGGGCGCCCTTGCGGCCGGCCCGGCCGAGACGTACCAGCTCCGCCCCCGCCAGGTGGAAACCGTCCATCGGGACGAGGACCGCACGGCCTTCGAGCCGTTCGACGATCCGGGCGGCCAGCGTGGACTTCCCGGCTCCGGGCGCACCCGCGATGCCGAGGATGCGGCGGTGCCCCCCGGCGGCGAGGTCCCGGGCGCGGTCCGCCAGCGCGGCGAGGTCGATCGTGTCCATGGCGGGCATTGTCCCCGCACGGGACCGGGGCACGTTAGTGTTACGTATAACTCAGTCAGTGTCCGTACGTCGAGGACGAGGTCCCCATGTCTCACATCGCCCTGGTCACGCTGGTCGTCCGCGACTACGACGAGGCCCTCTCCTTCTACACCGGCGCCCTCGGGTTCGAGCTGGTGGAGGACACGGACCGCGGCGACGGCTCCCGCTGGGTCGTCGTGCGGCCGCGCGGCACCACGGGCACGGGGCTGCTGCTGGCGCGCGCCAAGGACGAGGCGCAGCTCGCGAGCGTCGGGGCGCAGACGGGCGGCCGGGTCGGTTTCTTCCTGCACACGGAGGACTTCGCGGGCGATCACGAGCGGATGCGGGCCGCCGGGGTCCGCTTCCTGGAGGAGCCGAGGCACGAGACGTACGGCTCCGTCGCGGTGTTCGAGGACCTCTACGGCAACCGGTGGGACCTGCTGCAGCCCGCGTGACGGCCCGCCCGGGACGTCACGCCGGCCCGGCCGCCGCGCGCAGTGCTTCCAGGACCGGCCTGATCAGGGGGTGCCCCTCGGCCCCCTGGCGTACGGCGGCGAAGACCCGCCGGGTCGGGGCGGCGCCCTCCACGGGACGTACGACGACCCTGCCGAGCTCCGTGCCGCGCAGCGCCGAGCGGGGCACGAGCGCCACCCCGGCGCCCGCTCCGGCCAGGGCGACGACGGCGTGGAAGTCGTCCGACGAGTGCTCCAGCTGGGGCTCGAAGCCGGCGTACTCGCAGGCCAGGACCACCACGTCGTGGCAGGGGTTGCCGGGGTACGGGCCGATCCACGCGTCCTTGGCGAGATCGGCGACGGCGACGTGGTCCTGGCCCGCGAGACGGTGGCCGACCGGCAGCACCGCGTCGAAGGGCTCGGAGTACAGCGGCACCCGGGTCAGCCGCCGGTCGTCGTCACCGGGCGCGCCCCGGTATTCGACGGCGACCGCCACATCGGCCTGCCGGTCCAGCACCATCGGCACGCTGGCGTCGCCCTCGGCGTCCTGCACCCGGACCCGGATGCCCGGGGCCGTGCGGGTGAGTTCGGCGATCGCGGGGGCGAGGACGAGCCCGATCCCCGTGGCGAACGCGGCGACGGTGACCGTCCCCGCGACGCCCGCGCTGTAGTCGGCGAGCTCCGCCTCCGCCCGCTCCAGCTGGGCGAGGACCGCGTTGGCGTGGGTCAGCAGGATCTCCCCCGCCACGGTCAGCCGGGCCCCCCGCGCCCCGCGCTCGACCAGCCGGTGGCCGGTCTCCTGCTCCAGGGCGGCGAGCTGCTGGGAGACCGCGGAGGGGGTCAGATACAGCGCGGCGGCCGCGGCCGTCACCGTGCGGTGGTCCGCCACCGCACGGAGGATGCGCAGCCGCCGTGCATCGATCATGCGCCCATGATCCCAGATCGTGAGACGGTTCTACGCCTCCAGGGCGGCCCGGGCGTCGACGAACGCGTCCACGGCGCGGTTGACGTCGTCCGTGGAGTGGGCGGCGGAGAGCTGGACGCGGATGCGCGCGGCCCCCTGCGGGACGACCGGGTACGAGAACCCGATCACGTACACACCGCGCTCGAGGAGCAGCTCCGCCATCCGGCCTGCCTTCGCCGCGTCCCCGATCATGACGGGAGCGATGGCGTGGTCGCCGGGCAGGATGTCGAAGCCCTCCTCGGTCATCCGGGAGCGGAAGAGCGCGGTGTTGGCGTTCAGCCGCTCGCGCAGGTCGCCCGCGGACTCCAGCAGGTCGATGACCTTGAGGGAGGCGGCGGCGATGACCGGGGCGAGCGAGTTGGAGAAGAGGTACGGGCGCGAGCGCTGGCGCAGCAGCGCGACGATCTCGGCGCGCGCCGCGACGTAACCGCCGGACGCGCCGCCGAGCGCCTTGCCGAGCGTGCCGGTGACGATGTCGACGCGGTCCATGACGCCGTGCAGCTCGGGGGTGCCCCGGCCGCCGGGGCCGACGAAGCCCACGGCGTGCGAGTCGTCGACCATGACCATGGCGTCGTAGCGGTCGGCGAGGTCGCAGATCTCGGCCAGCGGGGCGACGTACCCGTCCATGGAGAAGACGCCGTCGGTGACGACGAGGCGGCGGCGGGCCCCGGAGGCCTCCTTGAGCTGCTGCTCCAGGTCGGCCATGTCGCGGTTGGCGTAGCGGTGGCGCTTCGCCTTGGAGAGGCGGATGCCGTCGATGATCGAGGCGTGGTTGAGGGCGTCGGAGATCACCGCGTCCTCGGGGCCGAGGAGGGTCTCGAAGACTCCGCCGTTGGCGTCGAAGCAGGAGGAGTAGAGGATCGTGTCCTCCTGGCCGAGGAAGGCCGAGAGCCGCTGCTCCAGCTCCTTGTGCACCTCCTGGGTGCCGCAGATGAAGCGGACGGACGCGAGCCCGTAGCCCCAGCGGTCCAGCGCCTCGTGGGCGGCGGCGACGACCTCGGGGTGGTCGGCGAGGCCCAGGTAGTTGTTGGCGCAGAAGTTGAGGACCTCACCGGCGCGGCCCCCGGAGGTAACGGCGACGGTGGCGGACTGCGGGGTGCCGATGACGCGCTCGGGCTTCTGGAGTCCGGCGTCGCGGATCTCGTCGAGGGTGGTGCGCAGGTCATCGCGTACGGAATCGAACATCAGGGGTGTCTCCCAGGTGGATACGGGTGCGTACGAAGAGCGTCAGGCGGCCCAGTCGAGCAGGACCTTGCCGCCGAGACCGCTCGCGGCGTCGTCGAAGGCGGCTTCGAAGTCGCGGTAGCCGTACCGGCCGGTGATGACGGGGGCGAGGTCGAGTCCGCCCTCCAGGAGTACGGACATGGCGTACCAGGTCTCGTACATCTCGCGGCCGTAGATGCCCTTGATGGTGAGCATCGAGGTGACGACGCGGGACCAGTCGACGGGGAACTCGGCGGACGGCAGTCCGAGCATCGCGATCCGGCCGCCGTGCGTCATGTTCGCGATCATGTCCCGCATGGCCTCGGGGCGTCCGGACATCTCCAGGCCGATGTCGAAGCCTTCACGCAGGCCGAGGGTGCGCTGGCCGTCGGCGACGGTCGCGCCGCCGACGTTCAGGGCGAGGTCCACCCCGACCTTCCTGGCCAGGTCGAGCCGCGCCTCGCTCACGTCGGTGATGACGACGTTGCGGGCGCCCGCGTGGCGGGCGACGGCGGCGGCCATGATGCCGATCGGGCCGGCGCCGGTGATCAGCACGTCCTCGCCGACCAGGGGGAAGGACAGGGCCGTGTGCACGGCGTTGCCGAACGGGTCGAAGATCGCGGCGACATCGAGATCGACCTTGTCCCGGTGCACCCAGACGTTCGACGCGGGCAGCGCCAGGTATTCGGCGAACGCACCGTCGCGGCCGACCCCGAGCCCGAGGGTGGAGCGGCACAGGTGCCGGCGCCCGGCGAGGCAGTTGCGGCACTTCCCGCAGACCAGGTGGCCCTCGCCGCTGACCAGGTCGCCGATCTTGATGTCCACGACGTCCGCGCCGATCCCGGCGACCTCGCCGACGAACTCGTGGCCCAGGACGAGCGGGGTGCGCACGGCCTGCTGTGCCCAGCCGTCGTAGTCGCGGATGTGCAGGTCCGTGCCGCAGATCCCGGTGCGCAGTACCTTGATCAGCACGTCCCCGGGGCCGGTCTCCGGCTCCGGCACGTCCATCAGCCACAGTCCGGGCTCGGCCTTGTGCTTCACGAGTGCCTTCACAGCTGCGGCTCCCTGTACCTGGTACCTGGTGAACACCCGGGCAGGGGCATGCCGGAGGCAGCCTGCGGCCCGGAGTGGCTGGGTGGGTGACGGCGCGTGTGAGCGCGTCATCCGCCGCTCGCTGCCGTCACAGAGACCATGCCGCACGCCGGACCGCAGGTCCATCGAGGATTTCTTAAGCGCCGCCGCAGCTCCGCTTCACGCAGGGCCGGGGCCAGGGCCGTCCGGCGAGGTTCTCGATGTCGCCGTTGAAGCGCTTGAGACACGCGGCGAAGGCCGCGACCTCGTCGGGCGACCAGTCGGCCATGACCCGCTCCAGGCCGCTGATGTTCGCCGCGCGCTCCGCGTCGAGACTGTCTTCACCCGCACCGGTGATGCGGAACTTGCGGGCGATGCCCCCTTCGGGGTCCGGGATGCGTTCGACCAGACCGGCCCGCAGCATGGCGGCGGTCTGCCGGTTCAGGGTGGAGGCGTCGAGGCCGAAGGCGTCGCTGAGCTGCCCGATGGACATCGGGCCTTCCATGCGGATCCGGCTCAGCAGGGTGTACGCGCTGCGGTCGAGGTGTCCGCCGCCGCGCCTCGACCGGGACGCGCCCGGCTGGAGGTGCCGCCCGAGCAGCATCGCCTCGAATTCGATCAAGTGCGTCGGCTTGTCCACGGTCCTTCTCTCGACCGCGTGCGCGGCGCCTCGGGGGCTCTTTTCACGGCACATATACCACCCGGCGGACCGCATCACATTTAGGTATGTTGACATAGCTATCTTCCGGTACCTATGCTGTGGACGTGCCCGACCCCACCGCGCCCGACCAGGACATCGACCACGTAGCCTCCGCGCTCGTGGCGTCCCTGCCTGCGCTGCACCGGGGTCTGGAGCGGCAGGTCGCACGCGATTTCCCGCACCCACGGCTCCCTGACGGCCAGTTGGCGCTGCTCTTCCTCGTCGAGGAGCGCGAAGGGATCACCGTCAGGGACGCGGCCGAAGCCCTGCTGATGAAGCCGAACAACGTCAGCGCCCTCGTCTCCCAGCTCACCGACCGGGGCCTGCTGGAACGCCGGCAGGACGCGGCCGACAAGCGGGTCGCCCATCTGTATCCGACGGCCACGGCCCGGCAGCGGCTCGCCGAGGCGCGGGGGCTCAAGGAAGCCCAGCTGGCCGGCGCGCTGCGCACCCTCACCGAGGGGGAGCTCGACGCTCTCGGTGCCGCCCTGGGCGCACTGACCTCATTGAACCGGGGCCTCCACTCCCCCCTCGGCTGACTCCGCCACCGGGCCCGGCCGTGACCGGGTCCGCCGACGCGCCCGCGGCGCTGCCGTCGTAGCCGGGGCGCGTCCTCGGCCGTCCCGAAGTCCCTTTCCTCCGTACCGAGTTCCACAGACAAGGCTTCCTCATGTCCTCCACCACCGTGGACACCTCCGCCCTGCCCGAGAGCAGTCCACCCGACCTGCCCCGGGGCAGGCGCGCCAATCCCTGGCTGACGCTGATCGCCGTCGCCATCGGCCTGTTCATGGTCAACCTCGACGGTTCGGTCGTCGCGATCGCCAACCCCGAGATCGGCCGGGACCTCGACGCGTCCACCGCCGACCTGCAGTGGGTCACCAACGCCTATCTGATCGCCATGGCCGCCCTGCTGATCCTGGGCGGCAAGCTCGGTGACCGCTTCGGGCGGCACACGGTCTACATGGTCGGCACCGTCGGCTTCACCCTGGCCTCGGTCGCTATCGCCCTCTCCGGTTCCATCGAGGGCGTCATCGCCTTCCGTGCCGTGCAGGGCCTCTTCGGCGCACTGCTGATCCCGAACACCCTCGGTCTGCTGCGCGCGGTCTTCCCGCCCCAGAAGTTCGGGATGGCCGTGGGCCTGTGGGCCATGGTGGCGTCCTGCTCGACCGCGCTCGGCCCGATCGTCGGCGGACTGCTCATCGAGCACGTCAACTGGGAGTCCGTCTTCTACATCAACGCCCCCATCGGTGTCTTCGCCCTGGTCTTCAGCCTGTTCGTCCTTCCGAAGAGCAAGGACTCCACGGGGAGCCACCGCTTCGACGTACCCGGCGTGTTCCTGCTCGCCGTCGGTCTGGTCGCCCTGATCTTCGGCGTCGTCAAGGGGGAGACGTGGGGCTGGACCTCCGGTGGAACGCTGGGGTCGATCGTCGCGGGCCTGGCCGTGCTGGCCGTCTTCTGCTGGTACGAGACGCGCCAGGAGCACCCGCTGCTGCCGATGCGCCTCTTCCGCAACCGTTCGCTGACCATCGGCACGTTCGTCACCGCGATCAACTTCTTCGTGATGCTCGGTGTCATCTTCTTCGTGATGCTGTACCTGCAGAACGTGCGTGGCTTCACGCCGGTCGAGGCCGGTGTCCGCACGCTGCCGTTCAGCCTGGCCACCGTGGTGGCGGCGCCGCTCGGCGCCGCCCTGACCCAGCGCTTCGGCCCGCGGGTGACCATGCCGGCCGGCATGGTCCTCCAGGCGGCGGCCTCCCTGTGGATGCTGACCTGGGACGCGGATTCGGCGTTCACCGCGATGTGGCCGCCGTTCCTGGCCATCGGTCTGGGCGTCGGCATGGTGATGTCCGCTTCCTCCGACGCCATCGTGGGCAACGCCCCCCGGAAGGACGGCGGCGTCGCGGGCGGGCTCCAGGCCACCTCGCTGCAGATCGGCGGTGCGCTCGGCACGTCCGTGCTGGTCTCCCTGATCAGCGGCAAGGTGGGGTCCACGCTCACCGGCGAGCTGACCTCCGCCGGTGTCCCGGCCGAGGCGGCGACCCGCTTCGAAGAGGCCAAGGACGCCGTGTCCATGGGCGTTTCTCCGGTCTCCGCCGACATGCCGGCCCAGCTGAGGGCCGCCGTGATCGAGGGCAGCGGCAACGCCTTCATGAACGGCATGCACGCCGCGGTGGTCGTCACGGCGGTCCTGTGTGCCGCCGGGGCGCTGCTGGCCGGGTTCGGGATGCGCGGCCGCACCGGGGCCGTGGAGAGCTGAGGCCCCTCCTGTCCGGGGGCGGGAGGGGCGGACACGCACCTCCCGCACCCGGCCGGGCCGCGCTCAGGACAGCGGTACGAACGACCTGACGGCCTCGCTCAGCCGCCGGGGCTGGTCCTCGGGGATGAGCGTGAAGCTGTCGGCGATCTCCACGAGTTCGCCCTTGGGCAGCATCTCCGCCAGCCTCCGGCCGTGGGCGATCGGCATGACCTTGTCCTCCGTCGCCCAGACGACGAGCGCGGGGCGGTCGAACGTGCGCAGCGCTTCCGCCCAGGCCAGCAGCTCGTCCTCGGGCGGCACCCCGAGCACGTACGCCCGCAGGTCCCGCCGGATCGCGGCGGAGGTCCACAGCGGCCGGAACCACTCGTCCATCACGTCGTGCGGAACCGGCCGCTTGCTCATCCATCCCCACGTCAGGGGGAGCCGGCGCATCCGCTTCGACTTCAGCAGAGCGAAGGCGAGCCGCAGGCCGCCGGGCGCCTTGGCCGCGGCGTACAGATTGCGGCCGGGCAGCCCCGGCGGAAAGTTGTCGAACGCCTCGCAGGACGTGATCACCAGCCTGCCGATCCGCTGGTCCCGGCCGTCCGCGACGAGGGCCTGCGCCCCGCCCCAGTCGTTCATCACCAGGGTGACGTCCCGGAGGTCCAGCTTCTCCAGGAATTCCGCCACCAGGTGGGCGACTCCGAGCACCGTCAGATCGGCGTCCGGGCGCATCGGCCTGCGGTGGGCTCCCAGCGGCAGCGTGGGCACGACGCACCTGTAGTCCGAGCGCAGCCCGTCGACGACGTGACGCCAGAGCGAGCCGTTCATCGCCACCCCGTGCAGCAGGACCACCACGGGCCCGTCGCCCCCGGTGTCCTCGTACTCCACCACTCCCGCGGAAAGCGTCACCTCGGTCATACGGTCAACCTAGGGCGTCCTCCGCCTCCGTGGGGCCCAACGGGGCGTCAGGGCTTGATAGCGTCGCCCGCACGACTGCGGAAAGCTCCCCGCCGGGGTCGTCGCTCCGCCGGGCCGGGCCGCACCGACAGGGCGGCGAGCGGCGGCCGGTGCGTGTGACGGGGACGCACGTGGCAGGGACGATGAGGGCCTACGCATGAGCCTCCCGCAGTTGCACTACACCTCCGTCGTGTCCGGGGACCGGGTGCCCTCCGGCCGGTTCACCGCCGTGGACCCCGCGATACCCGGGCCGGTGCGCGCGGAGGCCGCGCCGATCCTGGCGTACGACGCTCCGGCGGGCACCCCCGAGCGGCTCCCCGACGCCGGACTCCGCGCGCTGCCGGTGGCGTTCGGCTTCGCCCTGCTCTCCGACGGCAGTCATCTGCTCAGCCGTACGGTGGCCACGGGCGCGGGCGGGTTCCACGCCCACGCCGTACATCTCCTGCCCGGCACGCCGATACCCGGCCGGGTGCTGCCGGTCGCCGCGTGGGGGGCCGCGGGGTGGCTCTCCGCCACACCGGACCGCATGCCGCCCGATCCCCTGACCTCCATGCTCACCGCGCACGGCCCTTCGCGGGGGCTCACCCGGGAAGGTCTCGGCGACTTCGCCGTGGCCCGCAGCCCGTGGCTCGCCGCCGTGCTCAGCGATCTGCGCCGGGTGAGCGAGGATCCGTCGGCGCCGCCGGTCGTGCTCGTGGAGCGGCAGAGCGCGGACGTGGCCCGGTGGGTCGCGCTGGCGAGCGCCGTGCTGCCCCCGGAGCACGCGGAGCGGCTGACCTTCACCACGTACACCCGGCAGCCCGGACTCACCACGCACCAGGTCATCGGTGTCCTCCCCGAGGACGCGCCCGACATCAGCGACCCCCGCTTCCGCGTGCACGCCGCCTCCGGTCCGCGGCCTTCCGGGACGGTGGACGACGCGTGGGCGGGGACGGCCGCCCGGATCTGGCGGAGCCGGTCCCCGGAGCTCTTCCGGGAGGCGGCGGAGCTGCCGGGCGAGCCGTTCGCCGCGGGGCCGCTCGCCGTCACCGCGCTGGGCGCCGGCATCGCGCTCGGGTCGGCCGAGCGGGCGGCGGCGGCCGACTGGGCTGCCGAGCGGCCCTACGCGCTGGACGAGAAGCGGACCCGCCGGCTGACCGACGCCCTGACCGCGCCCGCCGACGACCGTACGGCCGCCGAGTGCGCGGCGGCGCTCCGGCTGCTGACGGCGCTCGACGGCCGCTGCCCCGCCGCCGTCACCGCGCCGCTGGCCGCGCTGCTGGTGACTGAGGCGGTGCGGGGCGGCGATGTGGACCTGGAGCCGCCCGCGCGCTCGGCGTTCGAGGAGCCCGCGGGGGAGCGCGCGCTCGCCGCACTGGTCGAGGAGCTCGGCGAGGAGCTGCTGGCCGAGCTCTCCGCCGCGACGCCCGGGGGCGTCGCCCGGACCGTGCAACTGTTGCGGATCGCCCGGCTGCTCGGCGTCGACCGCGCGGAGCTGCTGCCCGGCGTGGTGGGCCGGCTGGCGCGGGCACTGCTCGACGACCCCGAGGCGGGCGCGTGCCGCGCGCTGCCGGACCTGCTGGACGAGCAGTTCGACGTCCGTACGGCGCTCCTGGGTGAGCTGGACCGGCTCGCCCCGGACCGCCCGGCGGACGCGGAACGGCTGCTGGTCCGGGTGCCCCTGCCCTTCACCGGGACCCAGGCGCTGCCTCATCTGCGGATGTGCGCCGAGGCGCCCGGGGCGAAGGCACGGGGCGCCGACCGGGTGGGGGTGCTGCACACGGTGCTGCGCGCGGCGGGCATGTCCCCGTTCGCCGAGCCGCTGGTGCTGCGGACGGCCGTCGGCCTGGTGTGGGGCGAGGACACCCCGACGGCGGGCGAGGCGCGGTCGCTGCTGGGCGAGACCACGTCCGACGCCCACCGGACGGCCGGCACCTGGGCGCGGCTGGTCGACGCCGCGCTCGCCGCGCCCGTCGGCGACGAGGACGCCCCCGAGCTCGCCCACGACCTGCTGCGCGGCTTCCCGCAGGAGATCGGCGCCCGGGTACGCGGCTGCCTGATGCTGCTCGACTTCGCGCGCGACATGCGCTCCGGAACGGCGGAACCCGGCTGGACGGACCGGGTACGGACGCTGCGCGGCCAGGCCGGACCGGCGGAGCCCCCGGCCCTGGAGCACGCCCTGGCCGCGCTGTCCGAGCGGCTGCTCGCTCCGGACCGGCCCGGGGACGAGCTGTACGCGTTCGTGCACAGCGGGGACGAGGACCTGATCGCGGCGTACGGCGGGGCGGCCCGCCGCGAAGCGGTCCTGGCGCTGCTGCGGGCGGATCCCGCGTACGTGGCGGACTGCTTCACCGTGTGGAACGCCCACCCGCACGCGGGCGCGGGCTGGTCCCTGACCCGGACCGCGCTGCTCGACGAGGTGCTGCGCCCCGCGGTACGCGCCCTCTCCCCCGAGGGGCTCGCGGCGGTGGAGGAGGCCGTGGAACGCGAGGGCAGCAGCCGCACTCTCGAAGCGTTCCGCGCCTGGAACCGGCCGCCCCGCTCCCTGGGACGCCTCGGCAGACGCATCGCGGGGCGGGTCCGGAGGGCGTGACGAGGTCGCCGGACGCTCCTGACGGCGGGTACCGTGGGATGTTCTGATCTCGTGTGCCTCCTGGCGGGCTGCGTGACACCCCAGGAGGAGACGGCATGACGACGAACCGCGGACGCAAGGACGTCATCCGGGACCGGATGGCCGCGACCGGCGAGTCGTACAACGTCGCCGCGCGGAACCTCAAGGCGATGAAGGACATGGGCGCCACCCGCGAGGCCCGGCTCGTCCAGCGGTGGCAGCCCGCGGAGTCGCTGGACGTGCCGTGTCCGTGCGGCGGTACGTGCGAGCCGGGTGAGACGTGCGATCACTGCCATGCCCGGCACCGGCACGTGAAGCGTTACCCGGGCAGTGTCACGGACGTCGAGGTCTGGGCGGACCGCTACGAGTGCATGGGCTGCTCGTCGTCGTACACGCTCACCGTCCGCCTGGCGGGGCGCCCGTGGGGCGTGGCCGAGACCGTGGTGCGGGGCGGTGCGGCCGAGGAGGTCGTGCGGGCCAGGGTGTTCCCCGGGGTGGTGCACCCGTTGCTGCGGGCCGAGGCGGCCGCGGAGTCCGGGTCCGGGTCCGACGAGGACTAGGTTCAGGGCGGAACAGGTGGCGGACGGAAGCGACAGCGGTTCACGTGCGCCGGGGGCGCCGGTGCCGGCCTCGCTCAGCGCGAGGGCGCGTGAAGCCGTCCTGCAGCGCATCGTCGACCGGCGGTACGCGCAGGGCGCCCGCCTCGTCGAGCGGGAGGTCGCCGAGGAGCTCAGCATGTCCCGCGTGCCCGTACGCGAGGCTCTTCGCGCGCTGGTCGCGGAAGGTCTGCTGGAGCTGCTCCCCCACAGCGGCGTCCGCGTGCGCCGCCTCGAATACTCCGATGTCGAGCACCTGTACGAGGTCTGGGAGCCCCTGGCCGTCCAGGCGTCGCGGCTCGCGGCCCGTGCGGTGGCGGCGGGCCGGAGCGGAGGGCTGGCCGTTCTCGAATCCACCCTCCGCCAGGCCGAGTCGGCCGCCGCGTCGGACGAGGGGACGCGCGAGGTGGCCGCCCACACCGCCTTCCACGAGGGTGTCGTGGCGATGTCGGGCAATCCCCTGCTGGCACGCACCATGGAGCAGCTGAGCTGGCAGCTCCGGCTGCTGTTCGGCATGCGCGAGGAGCCCGCCCACATGCGGGCCCAGCACGCGCAGATGTTCCGGCACATCTCCGCCGGCGACGTGGAGGCCGCCGCGGCCTGCACGCTCCTGCATGTACGTGACAGCCGAGCCGTCGCCCTGCGCTCGCTGTTCGGCGACGCCTGATCCTGGCAAGGGGCCCGCGAGCCAAGCTTGTATACCAAGCCGGACTCACACATGCGCCACCTTGGGTGCCGATGGCCCCAAAACCCGCATTCCGGCTGTTCGTCGACATGATCCTTGCTCGTCGCCCGATGCTTGGTATACAAATTCCGTACCCATCGGCCCACTCCCCCAAGGAGCTCTCATGTGCGTCGAAGCCCTCCCCCCACCCTCAGGCAGGCTGACCCGCCGCGGAGTTCTCGCCGGTGCCGCCGCCCTCGCCGGGACCGTGGCCGCGGCGGCTCCGGCGGTGGCCGCTCCCGCGGACCGGGGCGCGGCCGCCCGGAGCGCCTCCGGCGGCGCGGTGCGAGGCGGCAGCCTCGTCATCCGGGGCGGCACTCTCCTCGACCCGGCGACCGGTGAGGTCACCGAGAACGCCGTCGTCGTCATCCGCGACGGGACGGTGCGCGCGGCCGGACCACGCGGCAGTGTCGGTATACCGGGCGACGCCGACGTCCTGGACGCGCACGGGCGCTGGGTCCTGCCGGGCCTGGTCGACGCGCACATCCACCTGAGCACGGCCGCCGAGGCCCGTGACGCCGTCCGCCAGGGGGCGACCAGCGCACGCAGCGGGTCGACGTCGTTCTACCAGGACATCGCCGTCCGCGAACTGGCCCGGCACAGCCCCGGCCTCGCGCCCCGGCTGACCGCGGCGGGCGTCTTCGTCACCCCGGACCTCGGTGAGACCGTGCTCGCGGACCCGGACCTCACCCCGCTTGCCCGGCTCAAGGACGGTGTCCGCTCGGCCGAGGCCCTGCGCCGCGTGGTGGAGGTGAACATCGCGCGTGGTGCGGACGTGATCAAGACGCGGGTCAACGAGCGCGCCGGGCTGCCCGAACAGGACCCGCTCACCCAGGTGTACTCGCACGAGCAGCTCTCGGAGGTCGTCGCCGCGGCACGGCGACGGGGCAAGGGCGTCCTCTGCCACAGCTACAGCGAGCAGGGCTGCCACGACGCCGTCACCGCCGGCATCCGCTCCCTGGAACACGGCGCGTTCGTCGGCGAGCGCACTCTGGACGAAATGCTCCGCAGGGGTACGTACTTCACGCCGACCCTCACCGCCATCGCCGGCCTGGCACAGTCCACGGACCCGGTCCTCGCCGAGCGGGGGCGCACCTACCTCCCCGTCCTGGAACGGGCGGTCCTCGCCGCGCACGAACTCGGCGTGCCGCTCGCCGCCGGGACGGACTCGTCCGGCGGCACGGTGCGGCCCATCGGCCGGGAGGTGGAGCTGATGCGCGCGGCCGGACTGCCCGCCCTCGACGCGATCCGCACCGCCACGACGGGCGCGGCCCGCCTCCTCGGACTGGAACGCACGGTGGGCCGTCTCGCGTCCGGTTACGCGGGCGACGCGATCCTCGTGGACGGCGACCCTCTGGCCGACGTCTCCGTCCTCACGAAGCCGGTGCGGGTGATCCGGGCAGGCGTCGCACTCTGACCCGTCCGGGCCCCCGCCCCTCCCCCGCACCCTCGCCGCGCCGACCCGCAGTAGGAGTCCCCATGCAGCCGTCATCGCCCGCTCCCGGCACCTTCTCCCGTCGCACGGTGCTGGCCGGTGCCGCCGCACTCGCCGGCACCACGGCCACGACGACCGCGGCCGTGGTGGCCCCGGCCGCCCGGGCCGACGCCGCCCCGGCCGGAGCAGCCGCGTCCGGTGCCGCACCGGACGACGGCAGGACCGTCGTCTTCCGCGACGTACGCCTGCACGGGGCTCCGGAGACCACGGACCTCGTGGTCGTCGCCGGCCGCGTCTCACGGGGCCCGGCACCTCGCGGCGCGAAGGTCGTCGACGGTGGCGGCCGGATCGCACTGCCGTCCCTCGTGGACGCGCACATCCACCCCGACAAGACCACCTGGGGCGGGTCCTGGGTGTCGCGCCGGCCGGCGAGCGGTATCGCGGACTACGTCGCCCAGGACGTGGACCTGTTCCACAGTCAGCGCCGGCCCGTCGCGGAACGCGCGTACGGCCTGATGGCCCACGCCGTCACGCGCGGCACGCGGGCGATGCGCGCCCACGCCGACGTGGCCCCGGCCTACGACCTGGCCGGGGTCGAGGGTCTGTCGGAGGCCCGCGAGCGGCTCCGGCACGCCCTGGACGTCCAGATCGTGGCCTTCCCGCAGCACGGTGTCATCCGCACTCCGGGCACGGCGGAGCTGCTGGAGGAAGCGGCACGCACCGGCGCCGTCGACATGATCGGCGGCATCGACCCAGGCGGTTTCGACCAGGCCCCGGACGAGCAGCTCGACCTCGTCTTCGGTATCGCCGACCGTCACGGCATCGGCGTGGACATCCACCTGCACGACCGGGGAGCACAGGGGATCGAGGCACTGCGCGGCATCATCGACCGGACGCGCGCACTGTCCCTCACCGGCAAAGTCACCGTGAGCCACGTCTTCTGCCTGCCCGGGCTGGCGGACGGCGAACTCGGCTCCCTCGCCGCCGAACTGGGTGATCTGGACATCGCGCTCACCACGGTGGCGCCCTCCGACTCCCTGGTGCTGCCGATCGCACGGCTGCGCGAGCACGGCGTGCGGGTCGGGCTCGGCTCCGACGGCGTACGCGACTCCTGGAGCCCCTTCGGCGACGCCGACATGCTGCACCGCGCCCATCTGCTCGGATGGGTCACGGACGTGCGCCTGGACGAGGAGCTGGCGGACTGTTATCGCGTCGCGACCCACGGGGGCGCGGACGTCATGGGCCTCGCGCACGCGGACCTCCGGCCCGGGGCCCCGGCCGACTTCGTCCTGCTGCGGGGCGAGTGCCTGCCTCAGGTCGTCGTGGACATGCCCCGGCGGGACATGGTCGTGCACGGCGGAGTGGTCGTGGCGCGCGACGGAGAGCTCGTCGGCCGGAGCCGACCGGAGAAGTAGCGCCCCTCCCCCACGGACCCGGATGTGGCGTGCGTCACCCGAAACGCCTGACCGATCGGTCAGCTCTGACCGATCGGTCAGCTACGGTGGCCCCATGCCACGTCCGCCTTCCGCGATGCGTCGTCAGATTCTCGACTCCGCACTGCGTCTCTTCGCCGAGCACGGCTTCAAGGGAACCTCGCTGCACGACATCGCAGTCGAGGCGCACTGCTCCAAGGCGTCCCTGCTGTACCACTTCGCCGGCAAGGACGCGATCCTCACCGAACTGCTGACCCCTCCGGCCGAGGGGCTCTCCGCCATGGGCGAGGAGCTGGCCGCGCTGACCGGCGGTCAGGCCGTCGAATCCGCCGTCACGGGCTACGTCGGCCTCGCCATGCGCTTCCACCTCGAAATAAAGATCATCTTCGCCGAGCTGCCCGAGATGCTCGGCCATCCCGTGCTGGCCGTCATCCCCCGGACCGTCGACCAGCTCGCGGCCGCGCTGGCCGGTGGTTCGGACGAGCCCCGTGCACGCGTGACGGCGCAGATGGTGATCGGCGGCGTGGCTGTCACGGTCGCGTCCGGCGTGGATGTCGAACCCGGCACGATGCGCGCCGAATTGGTCCGGGGAGCCCTGAGAACCCTCGGGCATCCGACCGGCCGGAGCTGACAGAAGCCGTCCAGACCGAAGAGAAAGACGCCTCCTTCGCATGGCAATACTGCTGTACCGGCTCGGCCGGCTGTCCTTCCGGCGCCGAGGGCGTGTCCTCGCCCTCTGGCTCCTGCTGCTCGCCCTGCTCGGTGGGGGCGCCGCGGCCTTCAGCGGGCCCACCACCAGCAAGTTCTCGATCCCCGGCACCGAGTCCCAGAAGGCCCTGGACTCGCTCGCCCGGGAGTTCCCGCAGGCGGGCGGCGCGACGGGGACCATAGTCGTCGCCGCACCCGAGGGCGGGAAGCTCACGCCATCGGCTGTGGCTCCCGTGACCGAGGAGGCCGCGGAGGTTCCCGGTGTTCTCGCGGCCGTCGATCCCTTCGTGTCCAAGGCCGTCTCGCAGGACGGCCGCTACGCCCTGATCCAGGTGCAGTTCGAGTCGGGTGCCGACGGCATCACGGACGCGCAGCGGGAGGCGTTCACCGAGGCGGGCGCGTCCGTCTCCGGCCTGCGGGTCGAACACGGCGGCGAGATCATGCGGGGCGTGCCGGAGATCGGTTCGACCGAGATCATCGGTGTAGCCGTCGCCGCCCTCGTCCTGGTCCTCACCTTCGGCTCCCTGGTGGCCGCGGGCATGACCCTGCTGAACGCCCTGGTCGGCGTGGCGGCCGGCATGGCGGGGCTGTTCGCCCTCAGCAGCACCGTGGAGCTGACCAGCACCGCGCCCATCCTGGCGCTCATGCTGGGCCTGGCGGTCGGCATCGACTACGCCCTGTTCATCACCTCCCGTTACCGCCACTACCTCCTGGAGGGCATGGACGGGGAGGAAGCGGCGGGCCGGGCGGCCGGGACCGCCGGTTCGGCCGTCGTGTTCGCGGGTGCCACCGTCGTCATCGCGCTCGCGGGACTCGCCGTCGCCGGTGTGCCCTTCCTGACGGTGATGGGCCTGGCAGCCGCGGCCACGGTCGCTCTCGCGGTGCTGGTGTCCCTCACGCTGCTGCCGGCCGTCCTCGGCTTCGCGGGCGCCCGCGTACTGCCCCGCAAGCAGCGGACCCGGGACCGGACACCCGCTCCTGCCCCCGTCGAGGCCGGGGCCGAGGCCGGCTTCGGCTTCCGCTGGGGCAGGATCGTGGCACGGCTGCGGGTGCCCGTCCTCGTCCTCGGGGTGGCCGGGCTCGGCGCTCTCGCCCTGCCCGTGCAGGACATGCGTCTGGCGCTGCCCGACGCGAGTACGGAGGCGGTCGGGTCACCCAACCGCGAGGCGTACGACCTGACGACCGAGGGGTTCGGCGAGGGCTTCAACGGCCGGCTGGTCGCCGTCGTGTCGGGCGACACCGCGCGGGCGACCGGTACGGCGGCCAAGGAGACCGCCGCGCTCATCACGGACACCGACGGGGTACTGGCCGTCGCCGCCCCGCAGATGAACGAGAAGGGCACCACCGCCCTCCTGGCCGTGATACCCGAGACCGGTCCGACCGCCGCCGCGACCGAGGACACCGTCAACGAGATCCGTGACCGGGTGGCGGACGTCGGGGGCGCCGCCGTCTCGCTGACCGGCGCCACCGCGGTCGGCATCGACGTCTCCGAGAAGCTCGCCGCCGCGCTGCCGGTCTATCTCCTGCTCGTGGTCGGGCTGTCCGTCCTGCTGCTGATGCTCGTCTTCCGGTCGGTCCTGGTGCCCCTCAAGGCGGCGCTGGGCTTCCTGCTGACCATCGGCGCCACCTTCGGGATCACCGTCGCGATCTTCCAGGAAGGCCACCTGTCGGAGCTGGTCGGCCTCGACACGCCCGGGCCGCTGGTCAGCTTCCTGCCCATCCTTCTGATCGGCATCCTCTTCGGGCTGGCCATGGACTACGAGGTCTTCCTCGTCTCACGTATGCGGGAGGACTTCGTCCACGGCGCCGACGCCCGCGAGTCGGTCATCAGCGGTGTCGGCCACAACGCACGCGTGGTGACGGCCGCAGCGGTGATCATGACGGCCGTGTTCGGCGGATTCGTGTTCATGCCCGACCCGATCATCAAGTCCATCGGGTTCGCCCTGGCGATCGGCGTGCTCGTCGACGCCTTCGTGGTGCGGATGGCCCTCGTGCCGGCGGTCATGCACCTTCTGGGACGCGCCGCGTGGTGGCTGCCACGCCCCGTCGACCGGGTGCTGCCCGACCTCGACATCGAGGGCGAGCGCCTGCGGCGGGAGATCCCGGCGCAGCGGGGGCCGGTCGAGCTCGTGAAGACGTGAGCGCACCGGTGCCCCCGGCCCGAAGGCCGGGGGCACCGGTGGTGCGGCGGCTCAGCTCTCGTCCGGCGCCAGCGTCAGCGAGATCGAGTTGATGCAGTAGCGCTGGTCCGTGGGCGTCGGGTAGCCCTCGCCCTCGAAGACGTGCCCCAGGTGCGAGCCGCAGCGGGCGCAGCGCACCTCGGTGCGGGCCATGCCGAGGGTGTTGTCCTGGAGCAGCTCGACCGCGTCGGTGTCCTTCGGGTCGTAGAAGGACGGCCAGCCGCAGTGCGACTCGAACTTGGTGTCGGAGCGGAACAGCTCCGCACCGCAGGCACGGCAGGAGTAGACGCCCGCCGTCTTGGTGTCGGTGTACTCACCCACGAAGGCGGGCTCGGTGCCGGCCTTGCGCAGCACCGCGTACTCGGCGGGCGTCAGCTCCGCCCGCCATTGTTCGTCAGGCTTCTCGACGTCGTACGACACGGTGGCTCCCTCAGCTCGACAGGTGGTCCAGGATCTGCGGGCCGAGGTCGGTGACATCGCCCGCTCCCATGGTGAGAACCAGATCGCCGGGCTTCGCCATTCCCGCGACGGCCGCGGGGACGGCGGCCTTGTCGTGCACGGCCGTGACATCGGCGCCGGCGGCCTTCGCGGCGTCGGTGATCAGTGCGCTCGTGACGCCCGGGAGCGGGTCCTCCCTGGCCGGATAGATGTCCAGGACCAGCGAGGCGTCGGCGAGGGCGAGGGCCTGGCCCATCTCCGTGCCGAGCTCCTGGGTGCGGGAGAAGAGGTGGGGCTGGAAGACCACCAGGAGGCGGGCATCGGTCGCCGCGCCGCGCATGGCCTCCAGGTCGGCGGTCATCTCCGTGGGGTGGTGGGCGTACGAGTCGATGACCTGGACGCCGGCCGCCTCGCCCTTGAGCTGGAGGCGGCGCTTGACCCCGGTGTACTTGCCGATGGCGGAGGCCAGATTGTGGGCGGGGATGCCGAGGGCGACACCGGCGGCGAGCGCGGCGACCGCGTTGTGCGCGTAGTGGCGGCCCGGGACCGAGACCGTGAAGGTGAGGTACTTGCCGTTGAGGACGACCGTGACCTCACTGGTCAGGCCGCGCGGGGTGACCTTGTGCACGCGTACGTCCGCGCCCTCGGACTCGCCGTAGGTGACGACGTCGAGGGAGGAGAGCTCGCGGACCCGGCGGGTCAGCTCGACGGCGCCGGGCTGGTCGGCGGCGACGACCAGGGTCCCGCCCGGGACGACCTTGCCGACGAAGGTCTCGAAGGACTCGTAGATCTCGTCCATCGAGGCGTAGTTCGCGTGGTGGTCCAGCTCGACGTTGAGGACGATCGCGACCTCGGGGGCGTACTTCTGGAAGCTCCGGTCGCTCTCGTCGGCCTCGGCGACGAAGATGTCGCCGCTGCCGTGCGTGGCGTTGGTGCCGGGGCCCTCCAGGTCGCCGCCGATGGCGTACGAGGGGTCCAGGGCCAGCTCGGAGAGGGCGACGGCGAGCATCGACGTGGTGGTCGTCTTGCCGTGCGTGCCGGCGACCGCGATGGCGCGCAGGCCGTCCATCAGGGAGGCGAGCGCGTCGGAGCGGTGGACGACGGGGATGTCCAGCTCGGCGGCGCGGACCAGCTCGGGGTTGTCGGCGCGGATGGCGCTGGAGACGACCACCGAGGTCGCGTCGTCGGCCAGGTGTCCGGCGGCGTGCCCGATGTGGACGGCAGCTCCCAGCGCGCGCAGGGCCTCGGCGGTGGCGGACTCCTTGGCGTCGCTGCCCGCCACCTTCGCGCCGCGCTGGGCGAGGATCTTCGCGATGCCCGACATTCCGGCGCCGCCGATGCCGATGAAGTGCGGCCGTTCCAGGGCGGCAGGAATACCGGGTGCCATACGTGTCTCTCCCGAGCTGTGGGGTGGGTCTGGGTCGGCCCCAGCCTATTCGCTGTGCGCGAAGAGCTTGAGCACCGGTACGCCGACCTTGTGGCGGGCCCGGGACGCCCAGTCGCGGTGGAAGAACTCCTCGACGTAGTGCGGCGCCGTCAGGACGATCACCTCGTCGGCCCCGGAGTCGTCGACGACGGTCTTCAGCTTGTCCAGGGGGTGGTCCTCGACCACCTGTCCGACAGCCTCCGACCCCGCCTCGCGCAGCTCCCGGAGCG
Organism: Streptomyces sp. NPDC088746; assembly: GCF_044751065.1. Classification (NCBI taxonomy): domain Bacteria; kingdom Bacillati; phylum Actinomycetota; class Actinomycetes; order Kitasatosporales; family Streptomycetaceae; genus Streptomyces; species Streptomyces sp. NPDC088746. The sequence goes on along the minus strand of NZ_JBIVLA010000006.1, from coordinate 410,936 downwards.
AGAACTCCAGCGCCATCTCCGCTGGCTCCCTGGCCTCCTTCCCCTCCGGCTGCTCCCCTTCGCGGACGGCTTCCCGCAGCTCGCCGATCGCCACGTCGTCGATCGCGCGCAGCAGCACGTCGGCCTGGTCACCGCGGGGCTGCATCAGTACGACGAACGAGATCCGCTCCTCGCCGTGAAGGGTCGTGACGAATTCCACGTCCTCGGGGGTGAGGGGCTTCTCGATCATCAAAACGCTTGTGAACACGACAGGCGCCCTTCCGCTTCATCTCGTCGGCCGCAGGGTCGGCCGCTGTTGCTGAAACCATCCTTCCCCGCAATTGCACGGGGTAGCAGGACTAAGTGTGCCCACCCGGAGCTAACCGGAACGGGTAATTCCGCTAAGTGTCAGATCTTCCCGTACCGAGTGAAGAGGAATCCTGCCTCTTCCAGGAGCGAGAGGAGGGAGAAACGTTCCGGCACGGTGACCGCGGGACCGGCCGCGATGCGCTGCGCGTCTCCGGCGGTCAGCAGCGGGGAGAGGGTCAGGCAGAGTTCGTCCAGCACCCCGGCCGCCACGAACTGGCCGAGCAGACGCGGTCCGCCTTCGGTGAGGAGCCGGCTGAAGCCCCGACGGCCCAGCGCGGCGACCGCACGCGCCGGGTCGACGGCGGCGCCGTCCCCGGCGAACAGCACCTCGGCCCCGGCCTCCCGGGCCGCGTGGACCCGGTCCGAGGGTGCCGTCGCCCCGGTGACGACGAGGGTCGGGACCAGCGGGGAGACGAAGAGCGGGAGCGAGAAGTCCAGGTCCAGGCTCGCGCTGACGACCGCGACGGCCGGGGCGGGGCCCTGGCCCGCCGCCTCGCGCCGGGCGGCGAAGGCCTCGCGGGCCCGCGCCGGCCGGTAGCCCTCCAGGCGCACCGTCTCGGCGCCGACGACGACCACGTCGGCGAGGCCGCGCAGGGTGCCGAAGATCCGCATGTCGGTGGGGCAGGAGATGCCCTGGGAGCGGCCGTCGTGCTGGGCGGCGCCGTCCAGGGTGGTGACCATGTTGGCGCGGAGCCAGGGGCGCTCACCGCCGGGATACGCGTAGGCGTCCGCCAGCTCGTCGAGCGTCCACTCGCGGTCGGCGGCCGCGGTGGCGGCGGGCGGGGTTGTCAGGTCCGTCACAGGGAGCAGGCGTCGCATGCCCAGCAGTCTGGCACGGCGCTTAGAGTGGATGGTTGTGTCGTCCTCCACAGCCGTGCCGGGGCAGAGCCCCATAGCCGAAACGGCCCCGCAGTCCCTGTGCGCCCTCGAGCCGCGCGTCCCCGCCGACCGTCTGGTCGCGGAGATGGTGCCGCCGCCGCGCTTCGACTCGGTGCGTTTCGATACGTACGTACCCGACCCGAACCAGCCGAGCCAGACCGAGGCGGTCGAGGTCCTCAGCTCGTTCGCGGCGGGGCTCGGCGGGGCGCACGCGACGGGCACCGGCAAGCGCAGGTGGTTCGGCAGGAAGGCCGCCGAGCCCAGCGGACCTCGGGGTGTCTACCTCGACGGCGGCTACGGCGTCGGCAAGACCCACCTGCTGGCCTCCCTCTGGCACGCCACCCCGGCCGACCCCTCGCTCAAGGCGTTCGGCACCTTCGTCGAGCTGACGAACCTGGTCGGCGCGCTGGGTTTCCAGCAGACCGTCAGGACCCTGAGCGAACACCGGCTGCTCTGCATCGACGAATTCGAACTGGACGACCCGGGTGACACGGTCCTGGTGTCCTCCCTGCTCAGCAGGCTCGTCGAGGCGGGTGTCGCGCTGGCCGCGACCTCGAACACCCTGCCCGGCAAGCTCGGCGAGGGCCGTTTCGCGGCGGCCGACTTCCTCCGCGAGATCCAGGGGCTGTCCGCCCACTTCCGGCCACAGCGGATCGACGGCGAGGACTACCGCCACCGAGGGCTCCCCGAGGCACCGCCGCCGTACTCCGACGACCAGGTCACCAGGGCCGCGTACGCGACTCCGGGGTCCTCGCTCGACGACTTCCCCGCCCTGCTCGACCACCTCGCCCGGGTGCATCCGAGCAGGTACGGCGCGCTGACGGACGGGATCACCGCGGTCTGCCTCACCGATGTGCGGCCGGTGCCCGACCAGTCGACGGCGCTGCGCCTGGTCGTCCTCGCGGACCGGCTGTACGACCGCGAGGTCCCGGTGCTCGCCTCCGGTCTTCCCTTCGACCGGCTGTTCAGCGACGAGATGCTGAACGGCGGGTACCGGAAGAAGTACTTCCGGGCCATCTCGCGGCTGACAGCACTGGCACGTGACGCAAAGGGACTGGTGGCGCAGTAGGTTCGGGGGTTGCAGGGCGTACGAGTGCCTCCGGGTGCCGCGTACGCCCGATACAACCGCGCACACCGTTTGAAGGGATCCAGCATGGCTACCACGCGTCAGGCGCACACGGTCTGGGAAGGCAACCTGCTCGAGGGCAACGGCGTTGTCACCCTCGACTCCTCCGGGATCGGGGCGTACCCGGTCTCCTGGCCGTCGCGCGCGGAGAAGGCGAACGGCAAGACCAGCCCCGAGGAGCTCATCGCCGCCGCGCACTCCAGCTGCTTCTCGATGGCCCTGTCCAACGGCCTGGCCACGGCGGGCACCCCGCCCACCCGGCTGAACACCCAGGCCGAGGTCACGTTCCAGCCCGGCACCGGTATCACCGGCATCCACCTCACGGTGGAGGGCGAGGTCCCGGGCCTGGACGAGGCGGGCTTCGTGAAGGCCGCCGAGGACGCCAAGGCGAACTGCCCGGTCAGCCAGGCGCTCTCGGGCACCACCATCACGCTCACCGCGTCGCTGGCCTGAGAACCACCCGCCCCCGGGGCCTCGTCCGCCCCGGGGGCACAGGCGGCATCGTGGCGCGCATGGTTCCCGCGCGCCACGGCGCGTGGTACACACATGCGGGTCACTTCACCTGTCCGCCAACAGGGAGTTGCCTCATGTCATCCACATCCCGACACCTCGCAACACGACGACAGGTCCTGGCCGGCAGCGCCGCGACCGCAGCCTCCGTCGCCTTCACCGGGGCCTTCACCGAGCTCTTCTCCGGCACCGCCGAAGCCAGGGGGCACAGCGGCTACGGCCCCCTCCTGCCGGACCCCGACGGCCTGCTCGATCTGCCGAAAGGTTTCCGCTACCGGGTGCTCTCCCGGGAGGGCGACCAGCTCCGCTCCGGCGAGGGCCAGGTCCCCAGCAACCACGACGGCATGGCCGCCTTCGCGGGCCGCAACGGCCGCGTCCACCTCGTGCGCAACCACGAGAACCGCAGCACCGGAAAGATCGGTGTGCCCACGGTCGAGGGCCTCACGTACGACCCGATGGGCAAGGGCGGCTGTACGTCCCTCGAACTCGACGGCCGCGGCAACGTACGCGGCGAGCGCGTCGCCATCGCGGGAACGGCCGTCAACTGCGCGGGCGGGCCCACCCCCTGGAACACCTGGCTGACGTGCGAGGAGACCGAGGACAGGGCCGGCACCAACGGTTACACGAAGGACCACGGCTTCATCTTCGAGGTGGACGGCGCCGATCCGCGCCGCACCGGGGCCGTACCGCTGACCGCGATGGGGCGCTTCCAGCACGAGGCCGTCGCGGTCGACCCCAAGAACGGCATCGTGTACGAGACGGAGGACGCCTTCGAGAAGCCGTTCGGGCTCTTCTACCGTTTCCTCCCCGAGAAGCCGCTCGGCGGCACGGGCTCCCTCCGGGCGGGCGGCGCGCTCGAGGCCATGCGGGTTCCCGGCGTGCCCGACCTCTCGGTGATCCAGGAGACGGGTGCGAGCTTCGACCGGATCGAGTGGGTCCCCGTACCCGACCCGCAGGCGGCCCGGACGCCGATCCGGTTGCAGGACTTCGGGCCGAAGGGCATCACGCACGCCCAGAAGCTGGAGGGCTGCTACTGGGGCGGTTCCTCGGTGTACTTCGTCTCCAGCTTCGCGCACAGCGCGGAGGGATCGGCCGCCGACCACTTCGGCCAGGTGTGGCGGTACGAGCCGAAGCGGCGGAGGCTCACCCTGGTGATCGTCTTCGGCCCGGACACCGACGTCCAGCTGCCCGGCGAGTCCCCGGACAACATCTGCCTCGCCGCAGGGGGCGGGCTGATGGTCTGTGAGGACGGGGGAGGCGCACAGCACGTGCTCGGGGTGACGCGGCGCGGCGAGGTCTACGCGATGGCGCGCGGCCGGCAGAACATCGGGACGCCCGAGGAGCCGGAGTGGGGCGAGTTCGCGGGCGTCACGTTCTCACCGGACGGCGGGACGATGTTCGTGAACTGCTACACGCCGGGGACGACGTTCGCGGTGACGGGCCCCTGGCGCTGACGGGGGTACGGGCAGTCGGGTGATCCGGCTGCCCGGCCGGCCGGCGGCCGGAGCGCCGCGAGCACGATCCGCCGATCCACGGCTAGCGTCCTTCGATGATCAAATCCGTTCGTACGATGATCGTGCTGGCTGTGGTGGGTGGAGTGCTCACCGGCTGCGGAAGCTCCGAGGCGACCCGCGCGACGACCGCCGCGCTCCCGACGGCCTCTCCTTCACCGGCGACGGCGACGGCACCGGCGACCGAACCCGCGACGGGGCCCTCATCCCCGTCGCGGGTTCCGGAGAGCGAGCCGCCCGTCCTGGCCCCCGGCCCCGGTGGTCTCACGCCGGTCTTCGAACGACGGGCGGGCGGGACCGGCAAGGGCTCCGGCGCCCGGCGCGGGGCGGGCGGGGCCGACAAGGTCGTGGCCCTCACTTTCGACGCGGACATGACGGCAGATCAGGGGCCTCGTGCCGCTGACGGCGAGCGCTTCGACAACCCCGGGCTGATCGCGTCGCTGCGCCGGCTGAAGGTCCCCTCGACGGTCTTCATGACCGGCAGGTGGGCGCAGGAGTATCCCGCCCAGGCCCGCTCGATCGGCACCGACCCCCTGTTCGAGATCGCCAACCACTCGTTCAGCCACTACGCCTTCTCCTCCCCCTGCTACGGCCTGCCGGCCGTCGCGAAGGCGGACATGCGGGGCGATGTGGAGCGGGCCTTCACCGCGATCCGGAAGACCGGGGCGCGCAACGTCGTGCCGTACTTCCGCTTCCCCGGCGGCTGCTACGACGACGCGTCGCTGAAGGCCCTGGGCCCGGCCGGGGTGACCGCCGTCCAGTGGGACGTGGTCAGCGGTGACGCCTTCGCCACGGACGCGGACGCGGTGGCCGAGCAGGTGCTGGACGGGGTGGAACCGGGGTCCCTGGTGGTCATGCACTGCACCCGCAGCGCGGCGCCCGTCACCGAGGACGCCGTACGCCGGATCGTCCCGGAGCTGCGCGAGCGCGGCTACCGCTTCGTCAAGGTCTCCGAGCTGATGCGCGGCTGAGCACCCCCGCCCGCGTCAGCCGGAACAGGCGTTACGCCCCGCCTCCTGCCAGGCGCAGACCGGGCAGAGGGTGGCGCCCTTCGTCGACTCGGGGGGTTCGGTCGGCTTCCGGCACAGCACGCACTCGGCGTACGGCGGGCCCGCGTCCACGGGTGCGGGGTCCGGCGCGGGCGTCTCGCAGTACGCATCGTCCATACGCCCGAGCGTACTCACTCGCGCAGAGCGGCGGTCCGGGACGTCAGTGCGGCCACCGCGACGGCGATGACGAGGGCCCCCGCCAGGGGCAGGAGCGGCACCCGCACCGTGCCGGTGAGCGAACCGGAGACCAGGCCCGTCACCGCGGCCTTCGCGGGTGAACCCTCGGTCACGACGGCGAGCAGCGCGCCGGACACGGTGGCGGCGAGCGACCAGCCGTGCCGGTGCAGGACCGGCCGGGCGCAGAGCGCCCCGACCGCCGCCCCCAGCAGCGCGGAGCACCCGGCCGCGAGCAGTCCGGCGAGTGCGGCGGGCAGGAGCGGGACGGCGACGGTGTGGTCGGTGCTGACCGGTTCGCTGATCAGCAGGACGATCCCCGCACCCACGGCGCCCAGGGCGAGCGCGCACCCCAGGCCGGTGAGCAGTGAGGCGAGGTGGGCGCGCGACGGCCCGGCGGCGGAGGCGGTGACCGTCCGGGCGGCGAGCGGCTCCTGGGTGACGCAGAGCCGCACGAACCAGGCGGCCGCGGGGAGCAGCGCCGCGGCGGCGTAGCCGAGCGAGTCCAGCAGGGGCTGCCCCGCCCGTACGCCGATGCCGAGCACCGCCGTGTACAGGAGGAGGGGCGCGAGCCACCGCTGGGAGCGTGCCAGGGTCGCGGCCTGGTAGCGGATCACGGCGGTCGTGGCACCCACCGGCGACCGGACCGCACGGGCCGGGCGGGAGGCCGTCTCCGGCACGGGAGCGGCGGTGCCCGCGGTCCCGGGAGACGGACGGGGCATCAGATCCACGGACGCCCCGTCCGTGGCGGGGGGTCCGGGGGCCGGCACCGGTGCGGGGAGCTGTGAGAGCCCGGTGACGTGCCACGGCGGACGGGCCGTGAGGAGGGCGTGGAGCACGGTGTCCGAGTGCGCCGCGGTCGTCGTGAGCCGGACCGCGGCCGGGTTCCCGGCGTCCCGTTCCACCACGGGCGCGCCCGGCAGCCCTGGCGGGAGGGCGGAGGACGGGCGGCCCGTCGCCTCGATCCGGACGTGCGGGCCGGTATCACCGGGCGAATCCGCCGCCGGGGTGAGTGTGCGGCCCTCCAGCCGGTACGCGAGGCCGGCCGCCCCGGCGAGCCGCCGCGGGTCGTGGTCGACGAACACCACCGTGGAGCCCTCGGCGACCCGCTCGGCAACGGCGCGGTCCAGTTCGCCGCGGGCCGCGGCGTCGAGCCCGGTCCAGGCCTCGTCCAGGACGAGGAGGTCCGGTTCGGCGAGGAGCGCCTGGGCGACGGCGACCTTCTGGCTGGTCCCCTTGGAGAGTTCCGCGAGAGGTGTACGGGCGTGTCCGGTGGCCCCGAAGCGCGCCAGCCACTCCTGGGCCCTCACGGCGGCCTCGGCGGTGGGGAGCCCGTGGACGCGGCCCATGTGGATGAGGTAGCCGGCCGCGGTGAACGGGAGCGCCGCGGGGAAGCGTTCGGGGACGTACGCCGTGCGCGGCCGGTCCGTGAGCCGCCCCTCGGTCGGCGCGTCGATGCCGGCGAGCAGCCTCAGCAGAGTCGACTTGCCGACGCCGTTGGCTCCCTCGATCCGGACCAGGGTGCGCGCGGGCAGCTCCAGATCGAGCCCGCGCAGCACCCAGGGGCCGCGCAGGCCGTATCGGCGGCCGACTCCTCGAAGGATCAAGAGGACGACTTCTCCGGCTTGAGCTCACTCGGGCGTACGATCACGAACCCCTCGCCCTGGAGCATCAGCTGGACCGCCTCGCCGGACCCGCCGCGCACCATGGAGCCGACACTCTGCGAGCGGTGCAGGGAGGTCGAGAGCTGGGCGCTCCAGCCGACGACCGCGTCCGTGTCGACGTACACCGGCTGCTGCGCGGTGACGGGGATCACGATGGGGTTGCCGTCGCAGATCAGGCCGAGCTTGCCGTATCCGCTGAAGACGCTGTTGAAGAGGCCGCCGCCGGTCATTCCGGCGCCCTTCACGGTCTTTATCTCGTAGGACAGACTGGCGTCGAAACAGAGGACGTTGCGGCCGTTGACGGTCAGGACGTCGCCCTGCTCCATCTCCACGATGAAACAGTTGGCCGCCTCATGGGCGAACCAGGCCTCTCCCTGGCCGGTGACCGCCATCAGGGCCAGCCCCTCGCCGGTCACGGCCCGCTTGAGCATGCCGCCGATGCCCTGGCCCTTGCGCTCGAACTTCAGATTGCCACGGAAGGCGATCATGGATCCCTGACGCGCGTGCATCTCACCGTTGACGGCGTACTTGATGGACTTGGCGTTCTGCAGGGTCATGCCGGGGGCGGTGGCCTGCTGCGCCATGTGCTCGCTGGAAAAGAGGTCGCTCTTCATAGCGCGCATCCTCACCCGGAGCCCTCTGTTCCGCCAAGAACGCGTTGTCCCAGGGGCCTGGCAGACTGGACGCGTGAGCAGCGACAGCATTCCTGAACCCCTTCCCGCCGCGCCGGAGACCTCCGCCGACAGCCCGTTCCGTACGGAGCCGACGGCCCGTGACGAGGCCCCGCAGTTCGTCCTGCCGCTGGTGGTCCACCTCGAGAAGACCGACCCCCCGGCGCGCAACGACGCCCTGGTGACCGCGGCCCGCGCGGTGCTCACGATCCTCTCGGACCCCCGCTCGCTCGGTGAGGACGAGGGCGGGGCGGAGGGTGAGTGGGCGCAGGTCATGCGGGACTGGCAGGACGCCCGGATCCGCAAGGTGGTGCGGCGGGCGCGCGGCGCGGAGTGGCGCAAGGCCTCCGCGCTGCCCGGGATCACGGTCACGGGCGAGCACGCCGAGGTCCGGGTGTTCCCGCCGGTGCCCCTGGACGGCTGGCCCAAGGAGCTGGCCAAGCTCCAGGTGTCGGGCACCGACCTGGACGACCCGGAGCCTCCGCAGGCTCCCGATCCGGCCGGTCCGGTGCTGTGGATGAGTCCGGACGTCGACATGTCGGCGGGCAAGGCCATGGCTCAGGCGGGCCACGGCGCCCAGCTCGCCTGGTGGGAGCTGTCGGACACGGAGCGCAAGGCGTGGCGCGAGGCGGGGTTCCCGCTCTCCGTCGCCACCCCGGACGCCGCCCGCTGGCGCGAACTCACCTCCGCCGGGCTGCCGGTGGTGCGGGACGCCGGATTCACCGAGATCGCCCCGGGGTCCTGCACGGTCGTCGCCGACCACCCGGCCCTGCGCGGCTGACCCGCCCGGGCCGGCCGGCCCGGGCGGGCGGTCCGTCAGGTGCTGATGGTGGCGACGGGGTCGAGCCCGTAGGTACGGGCGTAGCCGTTCTCGGTGCCGACGAGGAGGTCGACGATCTCGAAGTAGCGGTCCCAGAAAGGGGTTTCGCGCAGCGCGTCGATGAGGAGCTGGTAGGCGTTGTGGTCGTCGGCCTCCCAGACCCAGACGTCGGTGACGCGGGTGGAGTAGAACTCCGTGTCGTAGAAGCGTGACCGGACTCCGGTGGTCTTGGCCTTGATCGCGGGGATGACCTGGGTGGCGAAGGCGTTCACCCGTTCCTGGGGGGTCATGGCGAGCCACTCGGGCATGGTCTTGATGAGCATGAACGCGGTGACCGGCGGTGCGGTTTCCTCGGTGGACATGACGGGAGCCTCCGGGGTGGCGGTTGTTGTGGTGCGGTGGGCGTCTTGTGGGCCGGTGACGGGGTGGCGCATCTTCAGGCGATGCGTCTTCAGACGAGGACGGCGGGCTTGAGGGTCCGGGCACACCACTGCTCGAAGGTGGTGGGCGAGGCGGTGTCCGGCGTGCGGGCGACACCCGCGTCGAGCCCTTCGTCCTTGGCCCGCTTCATGTCGACGATGCCCTGGGCGAACGCCGCGTCGAGTCCGTAGCCGATGAGGTCGGCGTACAGCTCGTCGAACGGCCGGCGTTCGTAGCGGACAGGGCGGCCGAGCTGCTCGGTCATGATGCGGGCCAGGTCGTCGGGGGACAGGTCCTGCGGCCCGAGGACCGGCACGCTGTCGTTACCGGTCCACGAGCGCTCCAGCAGCAGGCCGGCCGCGACGGACGCGATGTCGGTGACGGCGACGAGTGGGGCCTTGCGGTCCGCGCGGACGGCATCGGTGAAGACACCCTTCTCGCGGATCGAGCCGGCCTCCTCCAGGAGGTTCTCGAAGAAGGACGGATTGGCCAGGGCCCGGTAGGCGACGCCGGTGCCGGCGATGAGGTCGTCCATGGCGTGGGAAGCGGTGACGAGTCCGGCGCGGTCTGCGGCCGGGGTTCCGCGGCCGAGTGCGGAGACGCCCACGACGTGGCCGACGCCGTGAGCGACGAGCGCCTTGGCGGCGGGGCCGGTGAAGCCGCGGTAGGCGTCCTCCGGCGGCAGGGAGGAGTCCGGGGGAACGAGCCAGAACACGGCGTCCGCACCCTCGAAGGCCCGGTCGACGACATCGGTCTCGCCGTGCGAGCCGGTGACCACCTCGACGCGTTCACGCACCGCGTCAGGCAGCCGTGCGGGGTCGCGCACGATCACGCGCAGTTTCTCGCCGTGGGCGGGTGCGGCCTCCAGGAGGAGCGGGAGCAGATGGCGGCCGATGTTCCCGGTGGGAGCAGTGATGACGATCATGGAAACCTCATGGGGTCGTGCCGGATCGGTACGTCCCTCATCCTGCGGAGGCCCACAGTGTTGCCACAATGGGAACTTCAGCACGGAATACTTGCCTGAGAGGGAATTACGCCTATGAGCAGCAGTCCAGGGTCCGGAATCGACGCCAACCTCGCCGTCGCGTTGGACGCCCTGCTGGCCGAGCAGAGCGTCACCCGCGCCGCCGCCCGCCTGCACACGTCCCCCGCCGCCATGAGCCGCACCCTCGCCCGGCTCCGCCGCATCCTTCAGGACCCCCTCCTGGTCCGGGCCGGCCAGACCATGGTCCCCACGCCCCGCGCCCAGGCCCTGCGCGACGAGGCCGCCGCGGTGGTGCACCGCCTCGGAGCGCTGCTCGCTCCCGGCTCCGGTGTCGACCTCGCCGCGCTGCGCAGCACCTTCACCCTCCAGGCGGCCGATCTGGTCGGCGCGGCGCTGACCCCCGGACTGCTGCGGCTGGCCCGGCAGGAGGCGCCAGGGGTGTCCTTGCGGTTCCGGGCCGAGGACCTGGAAGCGGGACCGGCGCTCCGCGACGGGCGGATCGATCTGGAGGTCGGGTCCATCGACCACGTCGACCCGGAGACCCGGGTCGAGGAGCTGGTCACCCTCCGCATGGCGGCGGCCGTCCGGCCCGGCCACCCCCTCACCGAGGGGCCCCTCACCCCGGCCGGGCTCGCCGCCGCCGAACACGTCGTGGTGAGCCGCCGTGGCCGGTTCACCGGCCCCTTGGACACCGCCCTGTCCGAGCGGAACCTTCACCGCCGGGTCATTGCCGTCCTCCCCAGCCACATGGCCGCCATGGCCCTCGCCGCCCGCAGCGACACGGTCTGCCTCATCCCCACCGCACTCCCCGGCGCCGCCCCCTCCCCCCTCACCGATGTCGCCACGACGCTCGGTCTGCGCCTCCTCGACATCCCCCTGCCCCTGCCGCCGCTGACCATCGGCATGGCATGGCACCCCCGCCACGCAGCCGACGGAGGCCACCGCTGGCTCCGCGACGCCGTCCGCCGGACTCTTCACACATCCGGGAGCCCGACCGTCTGACGTGGTCCCGCCCCGCCGGCCCACCGGACAGGGCGGGTGGCGCGCCCACCGTTTCCCGCCCGGCTGAACATCCCTGCGCCGATATACGTATCTCCCCGTACTGCCGCACCGGCATTGCCGCCAAGTAGGTTGAACGCCGAGTCAGTTGGCGGTTGATTCGAGCTGTCACGCACCGGCCCGGGAGACATCTTGCTGCGACGCATCAACGGAACGGCCCTCATCATCGCCGCGCTGGCCGCCACGCTCGGCGCGCTCGCCTTTCCCGTGTGGTCGTACGCCGACCGCTCGGGCACCGGCGAGGCCAATCTGAACGCCTCCAGCGTCGCGACCCAGTGGGGCCCGCTCTCCGCGACCGACCGGGACTTCCTGGTCAAGGTGCGTCTCGCCGGGCTGTGGGAGCTGCCGGCGGGGCAGCAGGCCATCGAGCGCGCACCGAGCGAGGGGGTGAAGCTCGCCGGGGATCACCTGGTGGTCGGTCACACGGATCTGGACCGGCGGGCCCGCGACGTGGCGGCCAAGCTCGGGGTGGAGCTCCCGAACCAGCCGACCGAGCAGCAGCAGGGCTGGCTCAGGGAGCTCACCGCGGCGAGCGGCCAGGAGTACGAGCAGAAGTTCGCCAATCTCCTGCGCGCCGCGCACGGCAAGGTGTTCGCGCTGATCGCGCAGGTCCGGCACACCACGCGCAACTCACTGATCCGGCAGCTGGCCTCCGACGCCAACCAGACCGTGCTCGACCACATCACGATGCTGGAGCGCACCGGCTTCGTCGACTTCGACGGCCTGGCGCGCGAAGCGGCCGGCGCTTCGACGGCCAGCCCCTCGGGGCCTCCCGTGTCCTCGGGTGCGGGTGTCCCGCAGGTCCCGCTGCCGGTGACTCCGAGCGGCGACCAGTCGTTCACCTCCCGCCCGGTGCCACCGACGATGGCTCCGCTGCCTCAGCCGTAGGGCCCGTCAGTCACGGTCGCGGCGCTGGACGTACAGGCGGTTGCCCTTCGGACCCGTCCATTCCACCCGTACGACACCGGGCACGGCAGCGTCGGCGAGCCGTGACGGGTTGGACCAGTGGCCGAAGTTGGGGTTGCGGAAGAACGTCGCCCACAGGTCGCCGCGGGAATCCTCGAAGAAGTTGTTGTGCCCGGCGCCGACGCCGACCGTCCAGCGCTCTGAGTACGGGCCCTCGAAGGTGTCCGAGACGGCGGCGACCGCGTCGTACTGGTACTGCACACGGCCCGTGCCGCCCGGGTCGTAGGCCTGGCGTGCGGTGCCGTCGGCCTCGACCGACGTCCGGTCCCAGGCGGCGTGGAGGAGGAAGTACTTCCCCCCGTACTTGAACACGTACGCGCCTTCGAGATACGGCTCGGGCGTGTAGGGGGTCTGCCGGAACGCGGGGAGGCCCGTCGCCGGGACGATGTCCTCCATGTCGTCGCGGAACTTCGCGTACAGGTTGTTGTGCAGCACGAGCCAGGCGTCGTCGCCCTCGCTGTAGAGGCTGCCGTCGATGTGGTGGTAGGCACCGGGCTTGATGAAGCTCGGCCCTCCGATGAACGACTCGCCGAAGGGCTTCTCCAGGTTGCCCTCGACGAGCCGGTACGGGCCCTCGACCCCGCCCTCGCTCACGAGCATGAACGAGCCCACCTTCTCGGAGTGGTCCCCCATGCACGCGACGATGTACCACTTCCCCCGGAAGTGGTGCAGCTCCGGGGCCCACGCCTGGCCGCGCTTGCCGAACTGCTCGTCGTACCAGTACTCCTGCCACGGGGCGACGACCGTGCGCCCGGGCCGGTTCTCGTCGGTGAACTCCGGCGACCAGACCTTGCCCTTCTCCGCACCGGGCCGGATCCCCGTCGTGTCGGCCAGCTTCCAGGGGCCTTTGAGGGAGCGGGCCGTCCAGACGAAGATGCCGTCGTTCCACGGACCGGCCGCTTCGAGGCCGGGCACGCGGGTGGTGCCCGTGGCGACGTAGAGCGGACGGCCGTCGACGACGAAGCAGTTGACATAGGTGTCCCGCATCCACACCACTCCGCGCTCCTTGTCGCGGGGGCGCAGCTCCAGCGGGAGGACGAACGAGTTGTCCTCACGAGGCCACAGGTCCTGCCGGGTGTCCGCGAGGCCGTAGGGCTCGGGGTCGGGCCAGTTCGCCGGGTACCGCCGCTTCCCCGCGGCCGCGGGGACGGGGTCCGGAGCAGGGGCGGCCGAGGCCCGCGCCGCCGGTGCGGCGGCCACGGGCAGCGCGGCCGCCGCTCCCACTCCGGCGGCACGGGCCAGCAGGGACCGCCGGCCGAGGTGCGGCCTGTTCTCGGTGCTGGTCATATCGGTGACGTTCTCCTTCGTTCGTCCAGGACGCCGTGCCGGTCCGCGAGGACCGTCGGCGGGCACGGCGGATCGTCCGGCCCGCTCCTGGGCCGGTTTCGTTCGGGGCGGGCCGGGCTTCTCCGGCGGACGTACGCGCCGGTGGAGGCGGAGCCGGGCGGCGGTCAACGCCCGCGCCGGGCGCTACGGGACGCGCGGCGCGGCGGTCGTGCGGTGCCGGCCCGGACACCCCGCCGGGAGGGTGCGGCCGTCCTTGGATGGCATGTCGATCAGCATGCGAAGGCCTGTTGATCTCCGTCAACGGGCCGTGGAATTAATCCGGAGTGTCCGGCTCGTCGGCATATCTGTGCCACTCCGCGTTTCCGCAGGTCGGTGGGGTGCCGCTGAGCCCTCAAGGAGCATCACGATCAGGTAACGGCGCACTTCGGTCCTGTCCGGGAACCTCAAATTCAGCTCTGAACGTCCCCCCTTCCGGGTTCACCGCCGCACGACGGGGCCATGACCCCTGCACAGGACGGGGAGGGGACACCATGAAGCTGGGGATCGGCATCGGATGGCGGCCGGAGATCGCGGACGCCGTCGAGGCACTGCCGGGGATCGACTGGGTCGAGGCGGTCGCGGAGAACGTCTGCGCGGACCATCTCCCCGACTCCCTCGTACGCCTGCGGGAGCGCGGGGTCACGGTCGTCCCGCACGGGGTCTCGCTGGGCCTGGGCGGCGCCGACCGCCCGGATCCCGGCCGCCTCGCCGGCCTCGCCGCACGCGCCGAGCTGCTGGGCACCCCCTTGGTGACGGAACACATCGCGTTCGTACGCGCCGGAGGGCCGCTCACCGCGTCGCCGGTCCTGGAGGCGGGCCATCTGCTGCCGGTACCGAGGACCTGGGACGCCCTGGACGCGCTCTGCGAGAACGTGCGGATCGCGCAGGACTCGCTGCCCGTCCCGCTGGCCCTGGAGAACATCGCCGCCCTGATCTCCTGGCCCGGCGAGGAGCTGACCGAGGGCCAGTTCCTCGCGGAGCTGGTCGAGCGCACCGGCGTACGGCTGCTGATCGACGTCGCCAATCTGCACACCAACCACGTGAACCGCGGCGAGGACCCCGCGACGGCGCTGGACGAACTGCCCGTGGAGGCCATCGCGTACGTCCACGTGGCGGGCGGCGTCGAGAAGGACGGCGTCTGGCACGACACGCACGCCCACCCCGTGACCCGCCCCGTCCTGGACGTGCTGGGCGAGCTCCGCTCCCGTGTGGACCCGCCCGGGGTCCTCCTGGAGCGCGACGACGACTTCCCGCCGGCCGGCGAGCTGGCCGGTGAACTGACCGCGATCCGCTCCACGCTGGCCGCTGCGGCCGGCGCGCCGGGGGCCGCCCGGAAGGGGCCCTCCCGGCCGCCGGAGCCGGCCGTCCGCGCGGCCGGGGCCCGTGACCGGACCGCCGTGGCGCAGACCGCGCTGCTCTCCTCGCTCGTGGCCGGCACGCCCGCCCCGGACGGCTTCGACCACCGGCGCCTCGGGGTGCAGAGCCGCGCCCTGGCCGCGAAGCGGGCCGACGTCGTCGCCAAGGTCGCACCGGAGCTGCCCGAGATCCTCGGCGACGGCTACCGGAAGGCGTTCCTGGCGTACGCCAGGAACCGGCCGATGTCCGGTGGTTACCGCCGTGACGCGCTCGGCTTCGCCGAGCAGCTGCTCGCCACCGGCCGCCCGGCCGACGACGCGGCCCGCCGGAGGCTGACCCGCTGGTGGCAGGAGCGCGCCGCCCCCCGTCCGCCGCGCCGCGGGACCCGTCTGGTCCACGCCGCCCGTACCGCCCTGCTCGGAAGGTGACTTCGCATGAACGCTCTTGCCCTTCTGCTGACCCTGGCCGTGGCCGTCTCCTGCACGCTCCTGGTCGTCGCGACGCGCCGCGCCGGACTGCGGGACAGCGGCGCCACCGTGTATGTGCACGACCTCTCCGAGGAGGCCTTTCTCAGCGGTGGCCCGTCCAGGGTCGTGGACACCGCTCTCACCCGCATGCACACGGACGGGCGCCTGCGCATCGGTGGTCCCGGCATCATCGTGGTCCAGCGGCCCGAGGCCCGGGACGCCGTGGAGCGCGCCGTGCTCCAGGAGCTGGCCGCTGCCCCGAGCGGCGCCCTGCACACCCTGCGGGAGGCCGTGATGCGGCATCCGGCGGTGCAGGAGATCGGCGACGGGCTGGCCGCCCGGGGGCTGCTGGTCGCGCCCGGCGAGAGCCGGGCCCGCCGTACCTGGGCGCTCACCCTGGGCATCGGATGCATCGTGGGGTTCCCGGTCGCCATCGCACTGACCGTCGCGCAGTACGCCCTGCACGACTCGTACGCGGACCTGCCGTTCCCCTTCGTCCTGAAGGTACTGCCGGCGCTCGCGGCCGGGGCCGTGGTCGGTCTGGCCACCGCGGCGTCGGCCAGGGCGCGGCTCACCGGGGCGGGACGCAGGGCCGCGGACAGCTGCCGGGCGGCCAACGCCCATGTGACCGACCCGGCCCACCTGGTGGCCACCCGGGGACCGGCCGCGCTCCCCGACCCCGAGCTCCAGGGGCAGTTGGTGGCTGCGGCCAGGCAGCGGCCCGCCGGGCGCTCCTCGTCGGTCTCCACGTCCTCGTCCGCCGCCGGCGTCGCGTTCGTGCCGGTGGTGTGGTGCGCCGGGGCGGGCCCCGGCGGCGGGAGCTGCGGCGGATCCAGTGGCGGCGGCGGTGACTCGGGTTCGGGTTCCGCGTGCGGTTCGGGATCGAGCTGCGGCAGCGGTGGGTCGAGCTGTGGCGGCGGATCCGGTTCCAGCAGCGGGTCGAGCTGTGGCGGAGGGTCCAGCTGCGGCGGGGGCTCGTGACGGTGCGGGGTCGGCAGGCGTATGGATTCAGCCACCCATGACCGTCCGTGACCGAGTTTGGTCCATATCGTGAACAACCCATGGCGCTTCCCTGCCGTTTTCGCATAGAACTCGGCCATGCTCTGGGTCCTGCTTCTTCTGGTCGCGTGGGGCGCGGCCGCCGTCTCCTGCATCCGGCTGTGCCTCCTCACGGCGGGTGCGGCCCAGCCGCAGCCTCGTGCCGCGCGGGCGCCCGCCTCCCCCGAACTCAACCTGTACGAGACGGCGTTCCTGGCCGGCGGACCGCAGCGGGTGGCCGATCTCGCGCTGGTCTCCATGCATCTGCGGCGCCGGCTGCTGCTCGCCCACACGGGCTGGGCGACGGTCGTCGATCCGGAGGGCCGGGACGAGGTCGAGCGCACCGTGATACGCGCGATCGGCCCGGAAGGGCAGTCCCGGATAGGCCCCATCCGGGCCGCCGCGGCGGCCGCCGACGCCGTACTCTCCCTGGCCGACCGCCTCGTCGCGACGGGCCTCGCCGTGCCGCACGGGACCCGCACGGGTCTGGAGTCGGCGGTGCGGGCCGTACGGGGCGCGGCGGTGCTGGTGGTGGCCCTGGCGGTCACCGCCATGCTGATGCCCGGTCAGGAGACGGGCGACGCCGGTCCGGTGGCCGCGTGGTTCGGGCTGCCGCTCGTACTGACGCTGGGCTGCCTGGCCATCGCGCGGGTGGAGAACCATCCGTACAGCGCGTGGGCCTCCCCGTCCGGGCAGCGCTGGCTGGACTCGCTGCCGGCCCCGGTGCACGGCGCGGACCGCGATCTCCTGGCGGCGGTGGCGGTGAGGGGCGTGGGAGCCCTGGAGGACCCGGGCCTGCGGGCCGCGATGCTGAGCGGGGCGCGGACCGGCGGCTGAACCCTGGTCGAGGGCCGCACAGCACCAGGGCCGCCCCGGCGGGGCGGCCCTGGTGCTGTGCTATCCAGTTGTGCGGCCCGGGGCACATCGGCCGGACCGGCGAGGAGCGGCGGCCCGCGGAGAGGAATGGCTGACTCCCCCGCGGGCCACGACAGTTCGCCGGCCGTCGGCCGATGTGCACCCGGCACCGGACCCGGTGTCGCTGGAACGACGGGCGGCGTCACACGCGCCGTTGCCCGCCAACTGATCTTCCGGGTCGGGATGACCGGAAACGCTGGCTATGCGAGTCCGGCCACCAAGTCTGCGACGGTCTTCCTGCGTCCGGTGTAGAACGGGACCTCTTCGCGGACGTGCAGCCGCGCCTCGGAGGCCCGCAGGTGACGCATGAGGTCGACGATGCGGTACAGCTCATCGGCCTCGAAGGCGAGGACCCACTCGTAGTCCCCCAGTGAGAAGGAGGCGACCGTGTTGGCGCGCACGTCGGGGTAGCCGCGGGCCATCTTGCCGTGGTCCGCGAGCATGCGGCGGCGGTCCTCGTCGGGCAGCAGGTACCAGTCGTAGCTGCGCACGAAGGGGTACACGCTGATGTAGTCGCGCGGGGTCTCGTCGGCCAGGAAGGCCGGCACGTGCGACTTGTTGAACTCGGCGGGGCGGTGCAGCGCCATGTTCGACCAGACAGGCTCGAGTGCGCGGCCCAGCTTCGTGCGCCGGAAGAGGTTGTACGCCTCCTGGAGCTCGTCGGAGGTCTCGGCGTGCCACCAGATCATCAGATCGGCGTCGGCCCGGAGACCGGACACGTCGTACGTGCCGCGGACCGTGATGTCCTTGGCCCCGAGCTGGTCGAACAGCTCCTGGACCTCGTCGGCGTAACCGGCGCGGTCCACGGGAAGGACGTCCTTCAGCCTGAAGACGGACCACAGGGTGTAGCGGATGACCTCGTTGAGGTCCTTGGCCTTCTTGCCTGCGTTCGGAAGCTTTTCTGGCGCACTCATACGGCTATTGTCCCGCCTCGCTCCCGGTGCCCCGAACCCGGGGCGGCGTGTTGTCGATCTCCCCCGTGACCGGACCCGTGAGGTCCTGGACGATCTCGTCCGCGGCACGGTGCGCACTGGCGACGCAGGCCGGGATCCCGACGCCGTCGTACACCGCTCCGCAGACCCGCAGACCGGGCAGCTTGGCGACCTCCTCACGGATCCTGGCGACGCGGGAGAGGTGGCCCACGGGGTACTGCGGCAGCCCCCCGATCCACCGGGTGACCTCGGTGTCCACCGGCCGGGCCGTCAGCCCGGCAGCGGATTCGAGATCGCCCAGGGACGCGGCGACGAGCTCGGAGTCCTCACGGTGCAGGTGCTCCTCCTCGCCGTAGCGGCCGACGGAGGTGCGCAGCACGAAGAGGTCGGGGGCCGCGTCGGCGACCCACTGCCACTTGTTGCTGGAGAAGGTGGCGGCCTTGATCGTGCGTCCGTCGACGGGCGGCACGAGGAATCCGGAGCGCCCCCGGAGCGCCTCGGTGCCCTCGATGTCGGCGCGCCGGAAGGCCATGGTGACCAGGGCCATCGAGGCGTACTCGACGGCGGCGAGCTCGACCGAGGCGGCCGGGCACTCGGCGGCGAGCAGGGTGGACGCGGACCAGGCGGGGGTGGCCAGGACGAGGCCGTCGGCGGCGATCACCCGGCTGTCGGTGCGCACGTCCCAGCCCTCGCCGGTCCGGGTCAGGCCGAGCACCGGGGTCTCCATCAGAATTTCGGCGCCTGCGGCCCGTACGGCATCGGCCACGGCCCCCGGCAGGGTGCCGATGCCCCCCTCGATGCCTTGGAAGACCGGGCCGGTCTGCTGCCGGGCGGCGGCCCTCTCCTGGATGCGGAGTACGCCGTCGAGGAGCGGGCCGCCCTCCTTCACGGCCTCGAAGAGCTGGGGCACGGCCGCGCGCATCGAGATCCGGTAGGCGTCGCCCGCGTACACCCCGCCGAGCAGCGGTTCGACGAGCCGGTCGACGACCTCGCGGCCGAGCCGGTCGGCGACGTACGAGCCGACCGCGACGTCGTCGCCGACGGCGGTCGGGGTGAGGTCGCGCTCCTCGGCGATCCGGGCCAGACCCTCGGGCGAGAGCACGCCGCTGAGCGCCGACGGGTCGCCCGGCACGCCCATCACATGGCCCTTGGGCATGGGGCGCAGGGCGTCGCGGGTCCAGACCGAGGCCGTGGCGGTGGCGGGCGGCTGGAGCCGGTCGCCGAGCCCGGCCGCCGTGGCCAGTTCGACCGCCTCGGGCCGGCGCGCGAGCATCGATTCGGCGCCGAGGTCGACCCGGGTGCCCGCGATCTCGCCGGTCATCAGCTTGCCGCCGAGCCGCTCGGTCGCCTCCAGGACGGTGACCCGGAGGCCGGAGCCCAGCAGCCGGTGGGCGGCGGCGAGTCCGGCGATGCCGCCGCCGATGACGACGACGTGGCCCGTACGCGTGGTGTCGCGCTGAGAAGAACGCTGCATGGGTCCACTCTCTCAAACCCGTCCCGAGTCCCGAACGTGACCGCTTCGAAACCACGGACACGAAACCCGCACACGGACCCCTTACGTCGAACCGGCACCAGCAACAACGGCCCTGGGGGGACGCGTTATGCCTTTCGACCGACACACGGACAGTCATCCACCCACTCGCCCCGGCCGCCGCGGATCACGCGTGACGGCGGCCGCCGGGCTGCTCGTGGTGCTCATGGCCACCGGCGCGTGCGGCGCCTCCGGCGACAGCGGCACGCGGGATCTGCGATCCGCGGGCGACAACAAGGCGGCGGCGCCCGCCGGGGCCGGTGCCGGCGAGAAGTCGGCCGTGAAGCCCGCCGACGGCGCCTCCTCGGCACCGGATCCGGGCTCCGCGGTCGCGGTCCACGTCATCCGCACGGCCACGCTCTCCATCGAGGTGAAGAGCGTGCCGAAGGCGTCCTCCGCGGCCCGGAGCGCCGCGGAGGGCGCCGGTGGAATCGTGGCGGACGAGACCACGGAACGGGTCGACGACACCCATGAGATGTCCCATCTCGTCCTGCGCGTGCCACAGGCCCGGTACGAGGAGGTGCTGAACGGCCTCGCCGGGTCGGGGAAGCTGCTGTCGCGCACGTCGAACGCGAAGGACGTCACCGGGCAGGTCGTCGACGTCGAGAGCCGGATCGCCACGCAGCGGGCGAGCGTCGCACGGGTCCGGGACCTGATGGACAAGGCGGGGAAGCTCACCGACGTGGTGACGCTGGAAGGCGAACTGAGCAGTCGGCAGTCCGACTTGGAGTCCCTGCTCGCGCAGCAGGCGTCGCTGGAGGACCGCACCTCGCTCGCGACCGTCACGCTCGAACTCAGCGAGCCGTACGAGGACGGGAAGGACCCCGAGGACGAGGACACCGGCTTCCTGGACGCCCTGGAAGGCGGCTGGGACGCCTTCGTGACGATGCTGCGGTGGATCGCGGTGGCGATCGGCGCCACGGCGCCGTTCCTGGCCGCGGCGGCCGTCCTGGTGCTCCTGTGGCGGCTGCTCCGCGGCTGTCTGCCACGACGCCGTACGACGCCACGGGAGCCGTCGCCGGAGACGCCGCAGGCCCCGCCGGCCCCCTAGGCGTGACCGCAGGCCCCTCCGGCCCCCTGGGCGTCGTAGCGTGGGCCCCTGACCCCGCACACGACGGCGAAGGGACCTGGCACATGACGGCGGAGCGACTGGTGGTCGTCGGGGGCGACGCGGCGGGCATGTCCGCCGCGTCGCAGGCCCGCAGGCTCAAGGGGCCGGACGCGATGAGCATCGTCGCCTTCGAACGCGGCGACTTCACGTCCTACTCCGCCTGCGGCATCCCGTACTGGGTGAGCGGGGACGTCGAGGGGCCGGACGACCTCATCGCCCGTACGCCCGAGGAGCACCGGGCCCGTTCGATCGATCTGCGCACCCGCACCGAGGTGACGGAGATCGACGTCGCGGGGCACCGGGTGCGGGCGCTGGACCGCGACAGCGGCGAGACGTACTGGACGGGCTACGACAAGCTGGTGATCGCCACGGGCGCCCGGCCGGTGCGCCCCGGGCTGCCCGGGATCGACGCCCCCGGTGTGCACGGCGTGCAGACCCTGGGCGACGGCCAGGCGCTCCTGGAATCGCTGGAACGGGCTCCGGGGCGCCGGGCGGTCGTCATCGGCGCGGGCTACATCGGCGTCGAGATGGCCGAGGCGATGCTCAAGCGCGGCTTCGAGGTGACGGTGCTCAACCGCGGTGCGCAGCCGATGGCGACGCTCGACCCGGACATGGGGAAACTGGTCCACGACGCGATGGACGGACTGGGCATCACCACGGTCAACGGTGCCGGGGTCACCCGCATCGGCACCGGCCCGGACGGCCGGGTCACGGAGGTCGTCACGGACGGGGGGACCTACCCGGCGGACGTCGTCGTGCTCGGTATCGGCGTCGAGCCGGAGACCGCCCTGGCCCGCGAGGCCGGTCTGCCGCTGGGGCCGCACGGCGGCCTCCTGACGGACCTGTCGATGCGGGTCGTGGGGCAGGACGACATCTGGGCCGGCGGTGACTGCGTCGAGGTCCTGGACCTCGTCGCGGGCCGCACCCGGCACATCGCGCTCGGCACCCACGCCAACAAGCACGGCCAGATCATCGGGTCCAACGTCGGCGGGGGTTACGGCACGTTCCCCGGCGTGGTGGGCACGGCGGTGAGCAAGGTGTGCGACCTGGAGATCGCCAGGACCGGGCTGCGCGAGAAGGACGCACGCGCGGTCGGCCTGCGCTTCGTCACGGCGACGATCGAGTCGACGGGCCGCGCCGGCTACTACCCGGGGGCGAAGCCGATGACGGTGAAGATGCTCGCCGAGTACCGGACCGGCAGGCTGCTGGGTGTGCAGATCGTCGGCCGTGAGGGGGCGGCGAAGCGCGTGGACGTCGCGGCCGTGGCGCTCACCGCCGGGATGACGGTGGAGGCCATGACGGCCCTCGACCTCGGCTACGCGCCGCCGTTCTCCCCGGTCTGGGACCCGGTCCTGGTGGCCGCCCGCAAGGCCGTGACGGCGGTGCGGGCGGCCGGTGGCTGAGGGCTGGTCCCGTAATCCCTGGTGGATCAGCGCACGGCGTCGGAGGCCGCCGTCAGTGCGCCGTCTGCTGGTGGACGTACTCCACCAGGCGCGTCAGGGCGTCCGGGTCGGTGGCCGGCATGACGCCGTGCCCGAGGTTGAAGATGTGGCCCTCGAGACCGGCGGCGGCGTCGAGCACCTCGCGGGTCTTCGCCTCCACCACCTCGGTCGGCGCGAACAGCACCGCCGGGTCGAGGTTGCCCTGGAGCGCCTTGCCGGGGCCGACCCGGCGGGCGCCCTCGTCCATCGGGACGCGCCAGTCGACGCCGACGACGTCCGCGCCGGCCTCGCCCATCAGGCCGAGCAGCTCGCCGGTGCCGACGCCGAAGTGGATGCGCGGGACGCCGTACGGCGCGACGGCGTCGAAGACCTTCGCGGAGGCCGGCATCACGGAGCGGCGGTAGTCGGCCGGGGCCAGGGCGCCGACCCAGGAGTCGAAGAGCTGCACGGCGGAGGCGCCGGCCTCGATCTGGACCTTGAGGAACGCGCCGGTGATCTCCGCGAGCCGGTCGAGCAGGTCGGCCCAGAGCTCCGGCTCGCCGTACATCATGGCCTTGGTGCGCTCGTGGTTGCGGGACGGGCCGCCCTCCACGAGGTAGCTCGCGAGGGTGAACGGCGCACCCGCGAACCCGATGAGCGGCGTGGCGCCGAGCTCGGCGGTGAGCATCCCGAAGGCCTCGGTGACGTACGGGACGTCCTCGGGCGTGAGGTCGCGCAGCCGGGCCAGGTCGGCGCGGGTGCGGATCGGCTCGGCGATCACCGGGCCGATGCCGGGCTTGATGTCGAGGTCGATGCCGATGGCCCTGAGCGGTACGACGATGTCGCTGAAGTAGATCGCGGCGTCGACCTTGTGACGGCGCACGGGCTGCAGCGTGATCTCGGTGACCAGCTCCGGCATCATGCACGAGTCGAGCATCGCGATGCCCTCGCGGACCTTCAGGTACTCGGGCAGCGAGCGTCCCGCCTGTCGCATGAACCAGACCGGGGTGTGCGGCACCGGCTCCCGGCGGCACGCCTTGAGGAACGCCGAGTCATGGGTGGCGGGGGTCGTCCGCAGGCCCGAGGACGGGCCCTCCCCTGATCGGACGGAGCTGAGCTCTTGGGGAAGGTCGTTGGCACTCACGCACAGAATCTTCGCACGGAGTGACAACGAGCCGGACGCCGCATGGGTGTCCCTCCCTGCACGGCGCTCCGGTTCCGCCTACTCTTCCCCGCATGGCTCCGGCTCAGGGACAATTTTCCGATCATTCCGATGGCACTGACAGCGAGGAGGGCGCGGAAGGCGACGGCGTCCCGCCCGCGTTCCGGTCGGCGGTCGACGCGCTGCGTTCCGCCCGCCTGCGCCCCGAACTGGAGGTCGAGCCGACACGCCCGCCGCAGCGGCTCGCCCCGCACGCGTACGCCCTGGAGGCCGCGGTCGTGGAGGACGAGGAGGATCTCGCCGACGGCCGTCTGGTCCTCCTGCACGACCCGTCCGGACACGACACCTGGCAGGGCACGTTCCGCTTGGTGACGCTCGTACGCGCCGAACTCGAACCGGAGATGGCGGCCGACCCGCTGCTGCCCGAGGTCTGCTGGTCCTGGCTCACGGGGGCGCTGGACGCCCGGGGCCTCTCGTACGGGGAGGCCGGCGGGACGGTGACGCGCGCCGGTTCGCACTACTTCGGCGCGCTGTCCGCGCGCCGCCCGGCGACGCAGATCGAGATCCGGGCCTCGTGGACGCCGCGCGAGGGGCGCGGCGGGGTGCCGGACACGGGGGCGCACCTGGCCGCCTGGGGCGATCTGCTCTGCCAGCTCGCCGGCCTGCCGCCGTCGGGCACCTCCGACGCGGCGGTGGTGACGCTGCCCCAGAGGCGCGGGCCGCAGGTCTCATAACGCTGCGTCATTTTCGTGGGGAGCCGGTCGCACGGGGGCCGGCTCTCTTTTCGTACAATCGATCGTGCGTCCTATTTGTCCGAATTGTTACTCACTAAATCGTGATCTTCCCCTAAAGGAGGACGCACCTGCTGCCGAAGAGGTCAATGACCCTTCAAGCACGGTTCGCCCCGGCTTCATCCCCGAGCCGGCCCGTCCCCCCACTCCACTCCCCAGGAGGCCTGGTGTCCGTTCTCCTCGAGCAGCCCGCAAGCCTGGTCGCCTACCGCCCGAACAAGCCGACGGCCATGGTCGTCGTGGCCGACCCGCGCGTCCGTTCCACCGTCACCCGCCATCTGTGGGCCCTCGGAGTTCGTGACGTCATCGAGGCGTCGTCCATCGCGGAGGCCCGCCCCCGCGTCGGCAACCCGCGCGACATCTGCGTTGCCGACGTCCACCTGCCCGACGGTTCCGGGCTGACCCTGCTGTCCGAGACCCGAGCCGCCGGCTGGCCGAACGGCCTCGCCCTCTCCGCCGCCGATGACATCGGCGCGGTTCGCAACGCCCTCGCGGGCGGCGTGAAGGGCTATGTCGTCACCGGCACGCGTACCAACATCGGCCACCCCACCCGTCCCGGCGTCGCCCCGATCGGCGCCAATGCCGCCCGCATGCACCGCAGGCCTCCCGGTTCCCCGAGCCACCCGGGCGGCTACCGCGAACTCTCCGGCCGTGAGGTGGAGGTGCTCCGCCTGGTCGCCGAAGGCCAGTCCAACAAGGCCATCGGCGTCTCGATGGGCCTCTCCGCCCTCACGGTCAAGAGCCACCTCGCCCGCATCGCCCGCAAGCTCGGCACCGGAGACCGCGCCGGAATGGTCGCCGTGGCCCTGCGCACGGGCATCATCCACTGACCCCTGCACCCCGCCGGTACCTGCGCGGATGCGTAACCGGCCGGTTTAGGCGCATGGCCGCCCGTCGACGGAACGTTCCGTCGACGGGCGACGCACATACACAGATACCCTTGGCATGTGACCGACGCCCAAGAGACCGCAGCAGACACTTCACTGCGAACCACCGGGGGCGCTCCCCCGGACGACGTCGCCCCGGCGCCGATCCCCTTGCTCGAACCGCGCGAGGGCATCCCCCCGGTGGTGGCGACCGACGACGCGCTCGCCCGGGTGGTCGCGGACTTCGCCGCGGGCACCGGCCCCGTCGCCGTCGACGCCGAGCGCGCCTCGGGCTACCGCTACGGCCAGCGCGCCTACCTCGTGCAGCTGCGCCGCGAGGGTGCGGGAAGCGCGCTGATCGACCCGGTCGGCTGCCCCGACCTGTCCACGCTCGGCCAGGCCCTCACCGGCTCCGAGTGGATCCTGCACGCCGCCACCCAGGACCTGCCCTGCCTGCGCGACATAGGCATGACCCCGACCTCGCTCTTCGACACGGAGCTCGCCGGACGCCTGGCGGGATTCCCGCGCGTCGGCCTCGGCGCCATAGTGGAGAACGTCCTCGGCTACGCCCTGGAGAAGGGCCACTCCGCGGTCGACTGGTCCACCCGCCCCCTGCCCGACCCCTGGCTGCGCTACGCCGCGCTCGATGTCGAGCTGCTGGTGGACCTGCGCGACGCCCTGGAGGAGGAGCTGGACCGGCAGGGCAAGCTGGAGTGGGCGCTGGAGGAGTTCGCCGCGATCGCCTCGGCACCGCCCGCTCCCCCGCGCAAGGACCCGTGGCGCCGGACCTCCGGCATGCACAAGGTGCGGCGGCGCCGTCAGATCGCGGTCGTACGGGAGCTGTGGACCGCCCGTGACCAGGTGGCGCAGCGCCGTGACATCTCGCCCGGCAAGGTGCTCGGGGACGCCGCGATCATCGAGGCGGCCCTGGCGCTCCCGGCGAATGTGCAGGCCCTCACCGCGCTTCCCGGCTTCGGGCACCGCATGGGGCGCCGTCAGCTGGAGCAGTGGCAGGCGGCCGTCGACCGGGCCAAGGAGCTGCCCGAGTCGGAGCTGCCCCAGCCCGGCCAGCAGCCCGCCGGACCGCCGCCGCCCCGCGCGTGGGCCGACAAGGACCCGGCCGCCGCGGCCCGGCTGTCGGCGGCCCGCACCGCCGTGTCGGAGCTCGCCGAGCGGCTGCACATGCCGCAGGAGAACCTGATCACCCCGGACACCGTGCGCCGGATCTGCTGGGAGCCGCCCAAGGTCCTGACCCCGGACGCGGTCGAGACCGCGCTGGCGGCACACGGCGCGCGCAACTGGCAGATCGGCCAGGTCGGCCCTCTGCTGCTGCGTGCCCTCGACACGAGCGCCTGACACCGCGCGCCTCGCGTACGCCCCCTGCCGGATCCGGCAGGGGGCGTACGCGTGTCGGGGCCGCACCCTGGGCCGGTCCGTCGAGGAGGATCGAATTCACGCCACTTACCCGGTCTTCCCGGCCCCCTCCGCGTGTGACGTTCACCGCTCCGGTGGTGGGGGGTGGGCAGTCCGGTTACCCGCAAGTAGCATGAGGGTCGTGGCGCGCCGATGCGTGCGCCCGCAGCAGTGCCATCCCGCACCCTGGAGGAGAGCCACCGTGCCTCGTACCATCCGGGACGTCGTCTTCGTCGACGGCGTCCGCACCCCGTTCGGCAAAGCGGGCCCGAAGGGCATCTACCACGAGACCCGCGCCGACGATCTCGTCGTGAAGGCCATCCGGGAGCTGCTGCGCCGCAACCCGGACCTGGACCCCGCGAAGATCGACGAGGTCGCCATCGCCGCGACCACGCAGATCGGCGACCAGGGCCTCACGCTCGGCCGCACCGCCGGAATCCTGGCCGGTCTGCCGCAGTCGGTACCCGGTTACTCCATCGACCGCATGTGTGCGGGCGCCCTGACCGCCGTCACCTCGACGGCCGGTTCCATCGCCTTCGGCGCGTACGACGTCGTCATCGCCGGCGGTGTCGAGCACATGGGCCGCCACCCGATGGGCGAGAGCGTGGACCCGAACCCGCGTCTCGTGTCGGAGAAGCTGGTCGACGAGTCCGCCCTCTTCATGGGCATGACCGCGGAGAACCTGCACGACAGGTACCCCTCGATCACCAAGCAGCGCGCCGACGAGTACGCGGTCCGCTCGCAGGAGAAGGCCGCCAAGGCGTACGCCAACGGCAAGATCCAGCAGGACCTGGTGCCGGTCTCCGTGCGCCGCACCAACGCCGAAGCCGGGGAGACGGGCTGGGGCCTGGTCACCGCCGACGAGCCGATGCGCCCGGGCACCACCCTGGAGTCGCTGGCCGGTCTGAAGACCCCGTTCCGCGCCCACGGCCGCGTGACGGCCGGTAACGCCGCGGGTCTCAACGACGGCGCCACCGCCTCGCTGCTCGCCTCCGAGGAGACCGCCCGCGAGCTGGGCCTCTCGGTCAGGATGCGCCTCGTGTCGTACGCCTTCGCGGGTGTCGAGCCGGAGGTCATGGGCTACGGCCCGATCCCGGCGACGGAGAAGGCCCTCGCCAAGGCCGGTCTCTCCATCGACGACATCGGTCTCTTCGAGATCAACGAGGCCTTCGCCGTGCAGGTGCTCGCCTTCCTGGAGCACTACGGCATCGCCGACGACGACCAGCGCGTCAACCAGTACGGCGGCGCGATCGCCTACGGTCACCCGCTGGCCTCCTCCGGCGTCCGCCTGATGACTCAGCTGGCCCGCCAGTTCGAGGAGCAGCCGGAGGTCCGCTACGGCCTGACGACCATGTGCGTCGGCTTCGGCATGGGCGCCACGGTCGTCTGGGAGAACCCGCACTTCGAGAACGCCGGAGGCAACAAGTGAGCACCACCACTGAGCTTCTGAAGGGCGCGGCCGAGCTGTTCCCGGGCGAGGTCGTCACCCAGGCGCACGTACGCCACCTCGACCTGCCCGGCGGTGCGGGGCGCTTCGCGCTCATCACGCTGGACAACGGCCTGGACCACACCAAGCCGACCACCATCGGCCCCCAGTCGCTGGCGAACCTGAACGCCGCCGTCGACCAGGTCGAGAAGGAGGCCGCCGACGGCGCGATCGTCGGCGTCGGCGTCACCGGCAAGCCGTTCATCTTCGCGGTCGGCGCCGACCTCAAGGGCGTCGAGCTCCTCAAGAACCACCAGGACGCGCTGGCCATCGGCAAGGGCGGCCACGACGTGTTCCGCCGGCTGTCCGGCCTCGCGGTCCCGACGTTCGCGTACTACAACGGCGCGGCCATGGGCGGCGGTGTCGAGATCGGTCTGCACTGCTCGTACCGCACCGTCTCCACCGCGATCCCCGCGTTCTCGCTGCCCGAGGTCTTCCTCGGCCTGGTCCCCGGCTGGGGCGGCTGCGCGCTGCTCCCCAACCTGGTCGGCGCCGACCGCGCCGTCTCGGTGATCATCGAGAACTCGCTCAACCAGAACCGTCAGCTCAAGGGCAAGCAGGTCTTCGAGCTCGGGATCGCCGACGCGATCTTCGAGGGCGCGGACTTCCTGGAGCAGTCGCTGATCTGGACGGCGTCCGTCCTCAAGGGCGAGATCGCGGTCGAGCGTCCCGAGGTCGACCGCGGTGACGCCTGGGACCAGGCCGTCGCCCGCGGCAAGGCGATCGCCGACTCCAAGGTGCACGGGGCGGCCCCCGCCGCGTACCGCGCGCTGGAGATCATCGCCGCGGCGAAGAGCGGCGACCTGAGCGCCGGTTTCGACGCCGAGGACCAGGCCCTCGCGGACCTGATCATGGGTGGTGAACTGCGCTCGGGGCTCTACTCCTTCGACCTGGTCCAGAAGCGCGCCAAGCGCCCGGCCGGTGCCCCGGACAAGTCCCTGGCCCGCCCGGTCACCAAGGTCGGCGTCGTGGGCGCGGGCCTGATGGCCAGCCAGCTCGCGCTGCTCTTCCTGCGCCGCCTGGAGGTCCCGGTCGTCCTCACGGACATCGACCAGGAGCGCGTCGACAAGGGCGTGGGCTACGTCCAGGCCGAGATCGACAAGCTGCTCGGCAAGGGCCGCATCAACCAGGACAAGGCCAACCGCCTCAAGGCCCTGGTCTCGGGTGTGCTGGACAAGGCGGAGGGCTTCTCCGACGCCGACTTCATCATCGAGGCCGTCTTCGAGGAGATCGGCGTCAAGCAGCAGGTGTTCGCGGAGGTCGAGGCGGTCGCCCCGGCGCACGCGATCCTCGCCACGAACACCTCGTCCCTCTCGGTCACCGAGATGGCGTCGAAGCTGAAGAACCCCGAGCGGGTCGTCGGCTTCCACTTCTTCAACCCGGTCGCGGTCCTCCCGCTCCTGGAGATCGTCCGCGGCGAGCAGACCGACGACGCCTCGCTGGCCACGGCCTTCGGCGTCGCCCGCAAGCTGAAGAAGACCGCGGTGCTGGTGAAGGACGCCCCGGCGTTCGTCGTCAACCGCATCCTCACCCGCTTCATGGGCGAGATCCAGAACATCATCGACGAGGGCACCCCGGTCGAGACGGCGGAGAAGGCCATCGAGCCCCTCGGCCTGCCGATGTCCCCGCTGGTGCTGCTGGAGCTGGTCGGCCCGGCCATCGGCCTCCACGTCTCCGAGACCCTGAACCGCGCGTTCCCGGACCGCTTCACGGTCTCCGAGAACCTCGCGGCGGTCGTCAAGGCGGGCAAGCGCGGCTTCTACGTCTACGACTCCGGTGCGCCGGTCCTCGACCCCGAGGTCGCCGCCCTCCTCAAGCAGGGCGACACCGTCCTGACGGAGGACCAGGTCCGTGCCCGCGTCCTGGACGCGGTGGCCCAGGAGATCGGCCTGATGTTGGCCGAGGGCGTCGTCGCGGAGCCGCAGGACATCGACCTCTGCCTGATCACCGGCGCGGGCTGGCCCTTCCACCTGGGCGGCATCACGCCGTACCTGGACCGCGAGGGCGTCTCGCAGCGGGTGAACGGCAAGCCGTTCCTGGCGCAGGGCGTGGCGAGCGTCCCGGCGTAACACCTGCCTGACAGGCGCGAAGGGTACGGCTCGGCAACGGGCCGTACCCTTCTCTGTCGCCGAGCTTTCCGGACCAAGCGGACCCATGACAGAATGCCGCACCTCACCCCAAAGCATGGACGGGTCACCCGTTCCCGGAAGAATCGACGGTCGCGGGCAGTCATGGCCATCACCCCAAGGCCGATGAGCCGGAGAGCAATGCTGGCAGGCGGCAGCACCGTGGTCGCCGCCGCTGCTGTCGGGGTGGCGTTCGGCCGTCGGGAGCGGCACGTTCCCGGCCCCGTCGGCACCGTCGGATTGTTCGACATCGACGCGGCTTCGGAGCTGTTGCCCCCCACCCCGCTGCACCACACCACCGGGCCGCAGTCGATCGCCTTCGACGACCAGGGCCGGCTCTACTCGCTTCAGGTCATGCAGAACGGGATCCGGCTGCCCGACGAACGGCGGACAATGTCCGGGAAGGCACGTCGGCTGGCCGGCGACATGTGCGTCACTGCCCATCGCCACCGCGACGCGGCGCCACAGCACATGTACCTGCGCGGATTCGGTCACGGGATCTCGATGGGCGTGGAGCCGTCCGGAACGGGCCCCCAGCTCTGGGTGGAATCCGACGCCGACGAACGGACCGGCTACGGACGTGCCGTGGCGCGGATCCCCTTCCGCAACGACACGGTCCTGGACAGCGCCTCACTTGCGGTTCGTCACCACCGGCCCCTGCCTCGCAGTCATCGGATCCACCCGGCCGTCGACGTCGCCGCCAACCGCCTCCTGGTGAGCCATCGGGCGGGTGACGCTCACCGCTATACGACTTATGCCCTCGACGAATTCCTGTCCGGGTCGTACCGACCACTGGCGGACCTCCGAAACCTCGCCCTGCGCAAGGGGGAGACGCTCCAGGGCTGCGCCGTGCACAAGGACCTCGTCTACCAGCTCACGGGAACGCCCTACACGGAGACGGGAGGAGATAATCCGCCGTCGGCGGGCGGGAACACTTTCGTATCGGCCATCGATATGCGCAGCGGGAAGACCGTGGGGCGACGCAAGGTCTCCGTCGCTCCCCACCTGCCCTTCCGGGAGCCGGAGGGTCTCGCCGTTCGCCCCGTGCCCGACCAGGCTTTGTGCGTGGCCTTCTCGGTGACATCCGGAGGGCGACGACGACTCGCGGTCTACGCGTGTCCGTCGTAGCGGTGAGCGCTCGTGTCGGCCAGACGGTCACCGAGCGTGAGAGTCGCCCCGCACGCGATCACGAAAAGCAAGCGCTTCATAACTGTTCGGTATCCGGTCGTCAAATGTTCGACTTTTCCCCTCTGAAAGTTCACTAAATCTTTCACGACTGTCTACAGTTCGGTCTGATGCTTCACGAGCTCCATACGCACCGTCCGCCTCTCGGATAGATCCTGCGGTTCGGCCCCCACTGTGATGACGTGCGGCACTCCCTGCTCCCGCCGGCACCGTCGCCGTGCGTTCGCACGATCACTGAAGGAGGGGCTGTCCCCCGATGGGCAAGCCACAGCGGCAAGCCGCGCTCGGTATTCTGATCACAGCCGCACTGGTGGGCAGTTTCGTCACCATGATGGTGGCGGTCGTGATGGTTTCCCTTCCTGTCTTCGCCTACGCCGCAGCAGTCAGCTACGGAGCGGACCTCCTCCTTCACACCGCCCAGTCCTCGACGCTGGACCGCCTCAGGGACTCGCGCTTCGGCCTCACCATCCGCTTTTTGATCCGCCAGTTCCTGCTGCTCGCCCTCTGCGGCGTCATGATCGACCTCGACTCGTTCGTCGTGCAGATGACGACGGTCGGGCTGCTGCTCCTCTTCGTACTGCAACTCGTCTACGGAGCCCTGCTCAAGCGGGTCCGGTCCGAGCGCGCGGCGCTGCCCTTCACCACACGTGGGCTGGACCTTGAGGCGCTGGGGATCCGCCGCCTGCCGCACCCGTTCCTGATGAACAAGCACGTCCGCAAAATGCTCCACCTGGACGTCCCCCTGGTCGCCGGCGCCATCGGCACCATCGCCACGGACGACTGGCGCTACGTCACGTTCGGTGGGATCGCGGCCGTCTGGCTGTCTGTCGTCGCGGTGCTGGTCCTGCTGCCGGGAGCCAGGAACGCCCTGATCCTGCCCAGCCCTGACGACGCCCTGGACGAGCTGAACTGGCAGCTCGCGCAGTATCGGCCTCAGGTCGCGCTCTATTTCACCTTCGCCGCGGTCTCCCGGGACTTCATGTACCAGGTGAACATGTGGCTGGAGTCGCTGGAGGCGATGGATCTGCGCCCGATCATCGTCCTGCGCGAGCGGGCCACGCTGCGCTTCCTGGACGCCACCTCCGTGCCGGTCATCTGCGTCCCGAAGGCCGAGAACCTGGCACGTGTCGAGATGCCGGAGCTCCGCGTCAC
The DNA here is from genome assembly GCF_044751065.1 of Streptomyces sp. NPDC088746. Taxonomy (NCBI): domain Bacteria; kingdom Bacillati; phylum Actinomycetota; class Actinomycetes; order Kitasatosporales; family Streptomycetaceae; genus Streptomyces; species Streptomyces sp. NPDC088746. The sequence goes on along the minus strand of NZ_JBIVLA010000006.1, from coordinate 378,476 downwards.
CCTCTACCCGGGCAACGCGGGCAAGAACGTCCACATGCTGCAGCGCCACGAGGTCAAGCACGTCTTCATCGGCCACGGCGACAGCGACAAGCTGGCCAGCAGCAACCGCGTGAGCAAGGTCTTCGACGAGATCTGGGTCGCCGGCCGCGCCGGCCGCGACCGCTACGAACGCATCAAGCACGCCGTGTCCGCGAACCAGATCGTGGAGGTCGGACGTCCGCAGCTCATGCCGCTGCGCCGGTGGACGGGGTCGGTCAGCAACGAGACGCCCACCGTCATCTACGCCCCCACCTGGGAGGGCTGGACCGACGACGCCTGCTACACCTCGGTCATCCCCGCAGGTGAGCAGCTCATACGCATGCTGCTCTCGCACGAGCGTCAGCTGAGAGTCATCTACAAGCCTCACCCGCTGACGGGTACGCGCTCTCCCGCCGCGGCGGCCGCGCACCGGCGCATCATCGCGCTCCTGCAGGAGGACAACGCCCGCAGGTTCGGCCGGAAGGTCATGGACTCGAAGGCCGCCGCCCGCAGGCTGGCGCGCATCGACAAGCGGCTCGCCGCTCTCCAGGAGCGCGGTGTCCGCTCCAGGTACCCGGACCTGACCGAGGAGGAGCGGACCACCCGGATCCGCAAGTTCCGTGACCAGGCCGGCACGCTCTACTGGGACTCCCTGCCCGTCGACGCCCACCACGTGGTGACGGAGCGGGTGCCGACCCTGTACGACTGCTTCAACCATTCGGATCTGCTCATCGGAGACATGTCGAGCGTGGTCTCCGACTTCGTAGCGACCAGGAAGCCGTACGCGATCTTCAACCTGGAGGGCCTGCCGGACGCGGAGTTCAGGAACGAGCAGCGGACCGCCTACGCCTCGTACCTGCTCGATGCCGAGTGCAACGGCCTGGAGATGGCCCTCACCGCCATGTTCTCCGCGGACCAGGACGTGATGGCCCCCTACCGGGAGCAGCTCAAGGAATACCTGCTGGGGCCAGACAGTCCGCCGTCGACCGTCCGCTTCGCCCACGCCGCGAACGATCTCTACCATCGCGGACTGCGGGACTTCCCGATCGAGTACGGGGACCAGCACGGCTTCCCCGAACAGCAGCCCCACCAGCCGGCCTGACCTCACGGTCGCTGCGTACGCGAGGCTCTCCGCCCCCGTCCGGGGCCTCTCGCTCATCCTCACCGCGAACAGGAAGCAGGAACGTCTTGACCACGCGCGCCACCCGCCGCCGTACCGTCGCAGTTGTTCTCGCCGGTGGTACCGGCCAGCGCATCGGGCTCGCCATCCCGAAGCAGCTCCTGAAGATCGCGGGGAAGTCGATCCTGGAGCACACCTTGCGCGTCTTCGAGAGCGCGCCGGACATCGACGACGTGATCGTGCTGATGACACCCAGCCACACGGCCGAGGCCGCGAAGATCGTCACCGGGGCCGGGTTGCGCAAGGTATCGGCGGTCCTGGCCGGAGGCAGCGCCCGCAGCGAGACGACGAACATCGCGATCCAGGCGGTCACCGGGCAGCTCGGCGCGGGCGAGGACTGCAATCTGCTCTTCCACGATGCCGTACGCCCCTTGCTGTCCCAGCGCGTGGTCAAGGAATGCGTGGCGGCGCTGGACCGCTACCACGCCGTGGACGTGGCCATCCCGTCCGCCGACACCGTGATCGTCACCAGAACACACGGGGACGCGGGCGAGTTCATCACCGAGGTTCCCGACCGTGCCAGGCTCAGGCGGGGGCAGACCCCGCAGGGATTCCGGCTGTCCACCATCCGCGCGGCGTACGAACGGGCGGCCGCCGACCCGTTCTTCCAGGCGACCGACGACTGCTCGGTTATCGTGAAGTACCTGCCCGACGTGCCTGTCCACGTGGTGGCGGGCGACGAGTACAACATGAAGGTCACCCAGCCCGTAGACGTCTTCATCGCCGACAAGCTGTTCCAGCTGGCCTCCACGACGGTTCCCGCACCCGGTGGCGACGACTTCTACCGGGACCGGCTGGCGGGCAGAACCATGCTCGTGTTCGGCGGTTCGTACGGAATCGGCAGCGACATCGCCAGGCTCGCGGAGAGCTACGGGGCGCGGGTCCACGCCCTCGGACGCTCCACGACCGGCACCCATGTCGAGAACCCCGACCACGTGGACGAGGCCTTCGCCAAGGCGTACGCGGAGACGGGCAGGATCGACTTCGTCGTCAACACAGCGGGGGTTCTCCGGATCGGCCGGCTCGATCAGGCCGACGACTCCACGGTCCGCGAGGCGCTGGCGGTCAACTACCTCGCGCCCGTGAACATCGCCCGCACCTCCTACAAGTACCTCGCGGAGACCGGTGGGCAGTTGCTGCTCTTCACATCCAGCAGCTACACCCGGGGGCGCGCGGAGTACAGCCTGTACTCCTCCACGAAGGCCGCCATGGTGAACCTCACCCAGGCACTGTCCGACGAGTGGGCCGAGGACGGCATACGGGTCAACTGTGTGAATCCGGAGCGGACCGCGACCCCGATGCGGACCAAGGCGTTCGGGCAGGAGCCAAGCGGTTCGCTGCTCTCCTCGGAAGAGGTCGCGCGCAGTTCCCTGGACGTACTCCTCTCCGAGATGACGGGCCACGTGATCGACGTACGCCGGCAAGATCCGACGGCGGCAGCCGACTCGGCCTTTGAGTCGGCGCTCTCACAGGTCCTGCACCACTCCGAGAATCAGCCCGTCTGAGCCGGGCCCACGGCCACTGATCCAGGAGGACCACGTGAAGATCGCTTTTCTGATGTACAGCGCCTACGGCCAGGCCGGTACGTCCGTCGCCACCCAGACCCTCGCCAACTCCCTCGCCGCCAGACAGCATGAGGTCGAATTGGTGAGCGTCTTCCAGTACCACGACGTCCCGCCACTCCGGTTCGACCCGAGCATCAAGCTGCGCACGCTCGTGGACACCCGCCAGGGCTCCTCGGACCTCGATCATCCGATGCACTCGATCGCCACGGAGCACTGCCCCGGTGCCGGGTGGAAGCCCGAGGATCCGAACCGCTACAGCAAGCTCATGGACGAACGTGCCGCCGTCTATCTGCAGAGCGCCGATGCCGACGTCATCATCGCGACGGCGCCCAACACCATCGCGCTCCTGACCATCCTGGGGACCGGAAAGTACGTCACCCTGGGCCAAGCGCACACGCACTACCACCACCAGAGCCCGGCTTCGCGGAAGATGCTGGACCTCGCCATCCCGCAGCTGGACGGCTTCGTGACGGTGACTGCGAAGGACGCCCAGACCCACCGGGACGCCTACGGCGCGGTCGGGACCGACTTCCATGCCATCCCCAACGCGGTGACCAGCACGTTCATGCGATCCGACGTACGGGAATCCCGCATCGTCACCTCATCGGGACGCATGGTCGACTGGAAGCGGTTCGACCTCCTCATCAACGCCTTCGCCCAGCTCGGCAGGAAGTATCCCGACTGGACACTGCGTGTCTACGGCAGCGGTGTGGAGAAGCCGAAGCTCCGTAAGCTCATCGACGATCTCGGGGCGACCGAGCGCATCCTTCTCATGGGGCACACGAGGCACCTCCGTGAGGAACTCGCCAAGTCGGCACTGCACACGTCGACCTCCACGGACGAGACGTTCGGACTGACGATCGTGGAAGCGATGACCTGTGGGGTCCCGGTGCTCAGCACCGCCGGCCCGCACGGGCCTTCCGAGATCATCTCGGACGGGGTGGACGGGGCCCTGTCCCCCGTCGGGGACGTCGACGCGTTCGCCAAGAACCTCGACTGGCTCATGGGAGATGCCGACACGCGGGTGCAACTCGGTGCGAACGCCGCTGAGAAGGCCCGCAACTACAGCAACGAGGCCCAGGCCCAGACGTACGAGACGTACCTCTCCCGCCTGCTCATGGCGCGCGACTACCGGCCCGAGGCCCTGTGCCGTGCCACGTCCGCGGGAGACCTCGAATTCGTCGTCGACCCCACCTGTGCGCCCGGCAGCCGCTTCACCGTCCTGTGCGTGAACGCGGCGGACGGACGACAGGCACTGATGGCGGGGGCCGCGGAACAGACGTCCAACGGCCACTATGTGACGATACCGGGGCACCTCCGGCTGGCCCAGGGCACCTGGAACGTCCTCCTGCGCCGTGAGGACGACGGAGTGATGCGGCGGGTGAAGACCAAGGAGCTCCAGCAGTCGGCGAACTCCCTCATCTCCAGCCCTGCGCACGCGAGTCCGGTGCGCTTCCGGTCCTTCACCCGTTCCGAGGATGGCGGGTACCTCCAGATTGTCTCCCGCGAGTTTCCCGCGCACGCGGAGGTGCTCTCCGTCGAGACGGCCGGTTCGCATCTGCACGTGCAGATCTTCGCGCTGGGAGTCGACGCCGCCCAGGGGGGCCCACAGGTGGACGTCGCCGGGGACGGCGCCCACGTCATCGCCCAGAGCCGGAAGAACAAGGAGTCGTTCTTCACGATCCCGTGCGCGTTCTCGAACGGGGGCGCGAGTTTCACCATCGATCTCCAGCAGTACGCCGACAGGATGGTCGAGCTCGACACCATCTGGGATCTCTCCCTGAGCATCCCGGGAAACCTGACGGTCACGGGCACGTCGCACCGGTTGCGGATCGGCCGTTTCGGCGACGACATCGTCAAGCGCAAGCCCGTCAACGTCTTCCCGAAGCGGTCCGTCGCCACCCCTCAGGGTCGATCGGTTGCGTTCCACCCGTACTACACGGACAGCAACTACCTGTCGATCGGGCTGAAGCTGGCTTCCTGATCCCACGTCGGCTCACCGTCCGAAGGCGGGACCCGCGGGAGGGTCCCGCGGGTCCTCGGTCCCTCCCACCACGCCCCGTGGTCCTCAGACCTGGACGGACGGGTCCAGCGCCAGACCCGGCTCGTGGTTCTGTCGCGCGATACGCAGCTCGCCGTCCCTCCCTATGAGCGCGAGCACCACCCGCCCATAGGCGTCGTGAGCGAGCGCCGGGCCGCCCGTGCAGTACTCGCCGGTGGGAGACCACCACACGCCGCCGCCCTCGTTCTCCGTACCGCAAGCGGTGAGCATGACCTGACCGTCGGGCGTGCTGTGGGCGAGCACGGTGCAGTCGTAGCCGTCGAGCATGACCCGCATGGCCGCGACCGGACCGGTGGACGGGTAGCCACCCAGCGGAATCGCCCAGGTCCCGGGGCGGTAGGCGACGACTCCTCCTGTGGACTCGTCCGCCCAGTAGTAAGTGACCCTGTCCTGCGCTGTCTCGAGTGCGACGGCGCTGCCCGGGGTGTGCGCGAAGGGGATGTCCTGGTCCTGCTGGTAGGCACCACCGGACTCGCGCCGGCTAAGCCGCAGGGTCGCCCCTGCGGCCGGGGCCAAGACGTCCACCCGTCCGGACGTGGTAGTCACCACTGCCGTACCGTCCTGGACCCGCCGGACCTTCAGGTCCCGCCAGGCCTCCCACTTGCCGTCCGCCTTCTCACAGCGCAGCAGCAGGCCGCCGCTTTCGTTCCGTACGAAGACGTGCACCATCCCTGCCGCGTCCACCGCTGCGGTCGGTACACCGAGAAGCGCGGCCTTCGCCTGTTCACCGTGCGGATTGCCGAGGGAACGCCACTGAGTGACGGGACGGCCTGTCTGGAACTGGGTGGCGCTCACCAGATCGACGACCGGCGGGCCACCGTCGGCGTGTACCGCGCGACGACCCACGAAGTGAACGAAACCGTCGGGGCCCTGAGCCACCACGAGGGAGGTCAGTCCAGCTACGGGCATGAGTTCCGGCCCCACCCACTCGGAGCTCCCGGGACGTGACTCTGTCCAGCGCAGCACTCCCTCGTCGCCCAGGGCGTAGGCACTGAGCCTGCCGTCCTTGCCCAGAACGAGCCAGCGGCCACCGGCCACCTCCCGCACCGCGTGATGCGCGCCGGTGTCGGGGCTCGCGGTCCCCTGGACCGGTGCCTTCCCCTGGTTGGCGCGCCTGGATCTGACCGGCATGACGTGAGGTTGTCCTTCCCGAGCTTCTCGGCCCCGCGCCCGGTGCCCCCCTGCGTTCCGGCACGCGGCAAACCGAACACACGCCCCATCATAGAAGCCCCGGCCGCCGCCGGGACAGGCGCTCCCGACCCCGCGCGAAGTGGCGGCTCTATCACGCGAGACGGAACAAGTCGGGAGGGCGCCCTGAAGGTTGCGTGAAGAAGTACACGAGAATCGAAAATATGTCTATAGTGCACACTTAGCGTCCCCACACGCATGGACCGGCCCCACCCGAGTCCCCGACTCCACACCCGGTCCTCACGGGCCACAGACCAAGGGACTCGCGCAGGATGAGCCACGACGCCGTACCTCCACGCGCCTCACGACGGGCGGAAGCACCGAAGCGGGGCCGCAAGAAGGAACGCAAGCGCCGCCGCGGCCTCAAGATCACGCTGGGGGTCCTGCTCGTTCTCCTGCTCGCCGGCGGCGGTACGGCGTACTGGATGTACCAGGACCTCGACGGCAACATCAAGGGCGTCGACATCAACAAGGCGCTCGGCGAGGACCGTCCCGAGAAGCTCCCCACCACCGGTCAGAACCTGCTCGTCCTCGGCTCCGACTCACGCGCCGGGGCGGAGAACAAGGAGCTGGGCGGTGGCGGCGCCGTCGGCGGTGCGCGGTCCGACACCGCGCTGGTGGTGCACATACCCGAGGGCCGCACCGAGGCCGTCGCCGTGTCCATCCCGCGCGACACCCTCGTGACCCGGCCCGAGTGCGTCAAGGCCGACGGTTCGAAGATGGCGTCCGCGAACCGGGTCATGTTCAACTCCGTGTACTCCCAGGTCGGTCCGGCCTGTGTGGTCAAGACCGTGGAGAAGATGTCCGGGATCCGGATCGACCACTACCTGGAGATCAACTTCGCCGGGTTCAAGGACCTCGTCGACGCGATCGGCGGGGTCACCGTCGACGTCGAGGAGCCGATCAAGGACAAGTCCTCCGGTCTCGACCTGACCGCCGGTACGCACAAGCTCAACGGCACCGAGTCCCTCGCCTACGTCCGCACCCGGCACGGCGTCGGCGACGGCAGCGACCTCGGCCGCATCGGACTCCAGCAGCAGTTCCTGCTCGCCCTGCTGACGGAGATCAAGTCGCAGGATCTGCTGGGCAGTCCGACGAGCACCTACAAGATCGCCAACTCCGCGACCAAGTCGCTCACGACCGACGAGGGGCTCGCCTCGCTGACCTCGCTCGCGGATTTCGCCCGCTCGATGAACGGCGTCGATCCCTCCTCCATGGAGACGATCATGCTGCCGGTCGCCTACGACAAGCAGGACCCGAACCGCGTCGTGGCCGCCGAGCCGCAGGCCGGCGACCTGTGGAAGGCGATCCGGAAGGACGGCACGATCCCCGAGTCGGCCAAGAAGTCGCCGGCGACCGGCGGCTGACCTGTCATCCTTCGGGGATGACCGGTGAGAAGGCCCTCGTCATCGTCGACGCCGCCAATGTGGTGGGCTCCGTGCCCGACCACTGGTGGCGCGACCGGCACGGTGCCGCCGAGCGGCTGCGGGACTCACTGGTCCCGTACGCCGCCGAGGGGCTGACCGGACACGCCGCCGGTCCCGTCGAGCTCGTGCTCGTCGTGGAGGGCGCCGCGCGGCAGGTCGCCTCCGTGCCGGGCGTGCGCGTGGAGGCGGCGTCCGGCAGCGGGGACGATCTGATCGCCGCACTGGCCGCCGCCGCCCAGGGTGCACGGCCCTGCGTCGTGGTCACGGCCGACCGCGGGCTGCGGCAGCGGGTCGAGGCGTACGGGGCCCGGTGCACGGGCCCGCGTACGGTACGGCCGCTGCCGCCGCCCTCACGAGGTGTCTGACGGGGTCAGGAGGACTTCGCCATACGGCTGTTGCGGCGCCCGTACACGAAGTAGATGATCACACCGAGCGCCATCCAGATCCCGAACCGCAGCCACGTCTCGGCCGGCAGGTTCAGCATCAGCCAGACCGAGGCCGCCACCGACACGATCGGGAGCAGCGGCACCCACGGCGTCCGGAAGGCGCGGTGGAGATCGGGGCGGGTGCGGCGCAGGACGATGACGCCGAGGGCCACGACCACGAACGCGAAGAGCGTGCCGATGTTCACCAGGGTCGCCAGCTCGTTGATGCTCGTGAAGCCGGCCACGATAGCGATGACCACGCCGAGCAGGATGGTGGGGCGGTACGGGGTCCCGAAGCGCGGGTGCGTCACCGAGAAGAACCGCGGGAGCAGCCCGTCACGGCTCATCGCGAAGAACACCCGGGTCTGGCCGAGCAGCAGGATCATGCAGACGGTGGTGAGTCCGACCGCGGCGCCGAAGCTGATGACGCCCGCGTAGAAGGGGTGCCCGACGGCCTTGAACGCGTCGGCGAGCGGGGCGCTGACGGAGAGTTCGGAGTAGTGCTGCATGCCGGTGACCACGATCGACACGGCGACGTAGAGCAGCGTGCAGATGACGAGTGAGGCGAGGATCCCGCGCGGCATGTCCCGCTGCGGGAGCTTGGTCTCCTCGGCCGCGGTGGCCACGACGTCGAAGCCGATGAAGGCGAAGAAGACGATGGAGGCGGCGGTGAAGATGCCCATGACGCCGAAGTTCGTCGGCTGGTAGCCGAAGATCAGCTGGACCAGCGGCGCGTCCAGGCCCGAACCCGCGGGCTGGTTCTCGGCCTCGGGGATGAAGGGCGAGTAGTTGGCCGACTTGATGAAGAACGCGCCGGCGATGATCACGATGGCCACGACCGCCAGCTTGATGGCGACGACGACCGTGGTCACCCGGGCGGAGAGCTTCATCCCGAGGACGAGGATCACCGTCAGGACCAGCACCAGGGCGAACGCCAGGATGTCGAAGCCGAAGCCGCTCGCCACGTCCGGGCCGGAGAGCGCCTCCGGCATCGTCCAGCCGATGTTGTCCATGAGCGAGCGGACGTAGCCGGACCAGCCGACCGCCACCACCGCGGTGCCCAGCGCGAATTCCAGCACCAGGTCCCAGCCGATGATCCAGGCGACCAGCTCGCCCAGCGAGGCGTAGGAGAAGGTGTACGCCGATCCGGCCACCGGGACGGTGGAGGCGAATTCGGCGTAGCAGAGGGCGGCGAGCGCACAGACGATGCCCGCCGCGACGAAGGCGAGCGCCGTGGCGGGGCCCGCCGTCTCCTTGGCGACCTTGCCCGTGAGGACGAAGATGCCGGTGCCGATGATGACACCCACTCCGAAGACCGTGAGGTCCAGTGCGGAGAGGGACTTCTTGAGCGCGTGCTCCGGTTCCTCGGTATCACGGATGGACTGTTCGACCGTCTTGGTCCGGAACAGTCCCTTTCCGCTGGGGGGCGTGTCCTGCTGCGTGCTCACCGGCGTACCTCCACGCACTCGTCGTGCACGCCATGATTCGGAACGGATCGCCCCCGGATGTGCGGTACGCCCCGATTTCACGCGAATGGGCCGGTCGGACCACCCGAGTGGGGTGGCCGACCGGCCCGGAGCGTCGCCGAGGGATCAGTCGCGTACGGGTTCCACGGCGCGGCTCTCGTAGCGGCCGTCGAGCTTGGCGACCAGGCCGGTGACCTGGCGGGCGATGTCCGGTGCGGTCAGCCCGATCTCGGCCATGACCTCGCCGCGCGAGGCGTGGTCGAGGAAGACCGGCGGGATGCCGAAGTCGCGCAGCGGTACGTCCACGTCCGCGTCCCGCAGGGACTGGGCGATGGCGGAGCCGACACCGCCCGCCCTGCTGTTGTCCTCGACGGTGACGACGACCCGGTGCTCCGCCGCGAGCGGGGCGAGCGCCTCGTCGACGGGCTTGACCCAGCGCGGGTCGACCACGGTCGTGGAGATGCCCTGGGCGTCGAGCAGAGCGGCGATCTCCAGGCACATCGGGGCGAGGGCGCCGACGGAGACCAGGAGGACGTCCGGCGTGTCCGTGCCGGCCGCCCGGAGGATGTCCATGCCTCCGGCCTTACCCACGGCGTCGACCGCGGGGCCGACCGCGCCCTTGGAGAAGCGGACGACGGTGGGTGCGTCGTCCACGTCGACGGCCTCGCGCAGCTGGGCGCGGACCTGGTCGGCGTCGCGCGGGGCGGCGATCCGCAGGGTCGGCACGCACTGGAGGATCGACATGTCCCACATGCCGTTGTGCGAGGCGCCGTCGGTGCCCGTGACGCCGGCCCGGTCCAGGACGAAGGTCACGCCGCACTTGTGCAGGGCGACGTCCATGAGGACCTGGTCGAAGGCGCGGTTCAGGAAGGTCGCGTAGACCGCGAAGACGGGGTGCAGCCCGCCCGTGGCCAGGCCGGCCGCGGAGACCGCGCCGTGCTGCTCGGCGATCCCGACGTCGTAGATCCGGTCCGGGAAGGCCTCCTCGAACTTGCCGAGGCCGACGGGCTGGAGCATGGCCGCCGTGATGGCGACGACGTCCTCGCGCTCGTGGCCCAGCTTGACCATCTCCTCGCCGAAGACCGAGGTCCAGTCGAGGCCGGAGGTGGAGATCGGCAGGCCGGTGTCCGGGTGGATCTTGCCGACCGCGTGGAAGCGGTCCGCCTCGTCCTCCAGGGCGGGGGTGTAGCCGCGGCCCTTCTCGGTGAGGCAGTGCACGATGACCGGGCCGCCGAAGCGCTTGGCGCGCTGGAGCGCGGACTCCAGGGCCTCGATGTCGTGGCCGTCGATGGGCCCGACGTACTTCAGGCCGAGGTCCTCGAACATGCCCTGCGGGGCGATGAAGTCCTTGAGGCCCTTCTTGGCGCCGTGCAGGGTCTCGTACAGCGGCCTGCCGACGACGGGCGTGCGCTCCAGGAGGTCCTTGCCGCGGGCCAGGAACCGCTCGTACCCGTCGGTGGTGCGGAGGGTGGCGAGGTGGTTCGCGAGGCCGCCGATGGTCGGGGCGTACGAGCGCTCGTTGTCGTTGACGACGATGACGAGGGGGCGGTCCTTGGCGGCGGCGATGTTGTTCAGCGCCTCCCAGGCCATACCGCCCGTGAGCGCGCCGTCACCGATGACGGCGACGACGTGGTCGTCCTTGCCCAGGACCTCGTTGGCCTTGGCGAGGCCGTCGGCCCAGCCGAGCACCGTCGAGGCGTGCGAGTTCTCGATGACGTCGTGCTCGGACTCGGCACGGGACGGGTATCCGGAGAGGCCGCCCTTGCTCTTGAGCTTCGAGAAGTCCTGCCGGCCTGTGAGCAGCTTGTGTACGTAGCTCTGGTGGCCGGTGTCGAAGAGGACCTTGTCCTGCGGGGACTCGAAGACCCGGTGCAGGGCGATGGTCAGCTCGACCACGCCCAGGTTCGGGCCGAGGTGGCCGCCGGTCTTGGACACCTCCTCCACGAGGAAGGTACGGATCTCCCCGGCGAGCTGGTCCAGCTGCTCGAGGCCGAGCCGGTCCAGGTCGCGCGGTCCCCTGATGCGGGTCAGCAGATCCACCCGTGCCTCCTTGCGTGTGAGCTGATCGAGCTTGCCGATCCGATGAGTCTAATGTTCCGTCGGCGGCCCCGGTCATCGGGCGGCGCATTCCGTCGCGCCGCGCCGGGCCCCGCCGGACGCGCCGGTGCCCGGCATCACGGAGGATGCCGGGCACATGTGCGCAGGTGCGACGGTCAGGCGCGGCCGGCGGTCTTCTGCGTCTTGCGGGTGACGGAGTCGATGACGACCGTGGCGAGAAGCACACCACCGGTGATCATGTACTGGACCGGGGTCTTGATGCCTTCCAGCGACAGGCCGTACTGGATCGAGACGATCACCATCACGCCGAGCAGGGCGTTCCAGGTGCGGCCCCGGCCTCCGAAGAGGCTGGTGCCGCCGATGACGGCCGCGGCGATGACGTTCATCAGGAGGTCACCGGTGCCGGAGCCCTGGTTCACGGCGGCGATCTTGGAGGCCCAGAAGAGGCCGCCGATGGCCGCGAAGGTGCCGGCGATCGCGAAGACCGAGACGCGGATCGCGGTGACGTTGATGCCGGCGCGGCGGGACGCCTCGACGCTGCCGCCGAGCGCGAAGATCTTCCGCCCGTAGGTCGTACGGCGCAGCATGAAGTCCGTGCCGACGAGGACGATGAGGAAGAGGACCAGGGCCAGCGGGAGACCGCGGTACTGGTTGAACATGTACGCCGCGGCGAAGGCGAACACCGCGAGGACGGCCGTGCGCACCACGATGTCGGTGAGCGGCCGGGAGGGGACGCCCGCGGCCTCACGGCGGCGGCTGTCCAGGAACGCGGAGAGGAAGAAGGCGATCACCGCGACGGCGGCCAGACCGTAGGCGGCGGCGACGTCCGTGAAGTAGTACGTGGTCAGCTTGCCGACCACACCGTCGCTGTCGAGGTTGATCGTGCCCGTGTCACCGAGCAGCTGGAGCATGAGACCCAGCCAGAACAGCAGGCCGGCGAGGGTGACGGCGAAGGCGGGGGCGCCGATCCGGGCGAAGAAGAAGCCGTGGATGGCACCGATGACCGCGCCGCTGACGATCGCGACGACGAGGGCGAGCCACTCGTTCATGCCGTTGGTCACGCTGAGCACGGCCACGACGGCGCCGGAGACACCGCTGACCGAACCGACCGACAGGTCGATCTCACCGAGCAGCAGCACGAAGATGATGCCGACGGCCATCATGCCGGTGGCCACCATCGCCACGGCGATGTCGCTGATGTTCTTCGCGGAGAGGAACTCCGAGTTCAGGCTCTGGAAGACCACGCAGATGATGATCAGGCCGATGACCACCGGGATCGAGCCGAGGTCACCACCGCGCATCTTGCGCTTGAACTCGGTGATGTACCCGCCGAAGCCCTGCTCGCGCACGAGCAGCCGGGGGTCGACCGCGGTGTCCGCGCCCTTGGCGGCCTCCGGGTTGACCACGGCCGTGGACGTCTTGTCGGTTGTCACTTCTTGACCTCCGCGTTACGAGCCGCACGACGGGTCACGGCGTTCTCCGTGGCGCCCGTGATGGCGGAGATGATCTCTTCCTGCGAGGTGGTCTTCACATCGAAGACCCCGTTGTTCCGGCCGAGCCGGAGCACGGCGACCTTGTCGGCCACGGCCTTCACATCGGCCATGTTGTGGCTGATGAGGATGACCGCGTGACCGCGCTCACGCAGCCGCTCGACCAGGTCGAGGACCTGCGCGGTCTGCTCGACGCCGAGGGCGGCGGTGGGCTCGTCGAGGATGACGAGCTTGGGCTCACCGAGCATGGATCGGGCGATGGCGACGGTCTGGCGCTGTCCGCCGGAGAGCGAGGCGATCGGTATGCGGACGCTGGGGATGCGGATCGACAGCGTGGACAGGAGCTCGCGGGAGCGGCGCTCCATCTCGACCTCGTCGAGGATTCCGTACTTACGGATCTCCCGGCCGAGGTAGAGGTTGCCGACGACGTCGATGTTGTCGCAGAGCGCGAGGTCCTGGTAGACGGTCGCGATGCCCAGGCTCTGGGCGTCGTTCGGCTTGTTGATCTGGACCGGCCGGCCGTCCCACTCGATGACTCCGTCATCGATCGGGTGTACACCGGCGATCGTCTTGACCAGCGTTGATTTACCGGCACCGTTGTCGCCCACCAGGGCGACCACTTCACCGGCGTGGACCTCAAGCTCTACATCGGTGAGCGCCTGGACGGCACCGAATCGCTTGGAGACCCCTCGCAACGCCAACACGGGCGTAGCGGACACGTGAACCATCTCCTTCGCCGCCTGACCCGGCGGGGATGCCGCGCCTGGGGGGAGGCGCGGTGGTCGAGCAGAAGAGTAAGAAACCGCTGAGGCGTTCCGTCCGGCGCCCCGCCCGGTAGCGGGACAGTTGGTGGGCGGGGCGCCGGACAGGCCTCGGGTCCGCGCGTCTCCGGCCGGCGGCCGGTCGCGCGGTGGGAGTTAGTTCTTCAGACCGATCGAGTCGCAGGCGGCCTTGTACTTGGCCGTGCAGATCTCGTCGATCGTCCAGATGCCGTCCTTGATGATGGTGTCCTTGATGTTGTCCTTGGTCAGCGAGACGACCGGGACGAGGACCGTCGGAACACCCTTGGTGCTGGCGTTGTCGACCGTGGAGGTGGCGATCGAGTCGAGCTTCTCGCCCTTGGCGAGCGCCACGGCCATCTCGGCGGCGACGACACCCTCCTGCGGGTACGACTTGTAGACGCTCATGAACTGCTCACCCGCGACGATGTGCTGCACACCGGCGAGCTCGGCGTCCTGGCCGGTGATCGGCGGGAGCTTGGTGACGCCCGCGGACTTGAGCGCCTGGATGATGCCGCCCGCCAGACCGTCGTTGGCGGAGTAGACGCCCTCGATCTTGTCCTTGCCGAGGGAGGTGATCGCACCCTCCATGTTGGCGTTGGCGTTCTCGGCCTTCCACTCCTTGGTGTCGTACTCCTTGCCGTACGTCACCTTGCCGTCGAGCACCGACTTGGCGCCCTTCTTGAAGAGCGCGGCGTTCGGGTCGGTGATCGCGCCGTGCATCATCACGACGGTGGGCTTGGTCTTGCCCTTCAGGGCCTCCAGCAGGGCGGTGCCCTGCACGCGGCCGACCTCTTCGTTGTCGAAGGAGGTGTAGGCGTCGATCGGGCCCTCGGCGAGGCGGTCGAAGGCGACGACGGGGATGCCCTCGTCCTTGGCCTTCTTGACGCTGTTCTCGATGGCCTTGGAGTCGACGGCGTCGATGATGAGCGCGTCGACCTTGTTGGTGATCATGGTGTCGACCTGCTGCGCCTGCAGCGTGGCGTCCTGGCGGGCGTTGGAGTAGACGACCTCCGCCTTGCCACCGGTCAGCTCGCTGACCTTCTTCTCGATGATCGGCTTGTCGAACTTCTCGTAACGGGCCGTGGCGTTCTCGGGAAGGAGCAGACCGATCTTGAGGTCGTCGCCCTTCTTCGCGGACTCCGAGCTGGTCTTGTCGCCGGACTCCTTGGCGCTCCCGCAAGCAGCGAGAGAGACGGCCATGGTGGTGGCGGCAACGGCAACGGCGGCACGACGCATACGCGTGTTCATTTCGAACCTCCCTGACGAGGCCGCGACGTTGCGGCCGAGGTGGCTGGAAGTCAACTCGGCCGCGACGTCAGCGTCAAGGAGTAAATACTTAACGAGATGACAACGGTGCCATTCGTTATCTAAGTGAAGGCAGGAGTCGCGGCGGGGAGGGTGCTCTCCAAAAGGGTTGAATCCCCCATCTCGCTCAGCACGAGGGCCAGCGCACCCAGCACCTCGGCCCGCCCGCCGAGCGCCCCGGGGAGCACGGAGAGCTGCCGCGCGGCGCTGGGGATGGCGTACCGCGAGACCGAGTCACGGATGGGTGCCAGCACCAACTCCCCCGCCTCCGCGAGGGATCCGCCGAGCACCACCCGGCTCGGGTTGAGCAGGTTGCACAGGTTCGCCACCCCGCTGCCGATGTGCCGGCCGACGTCCCCGATGACCCGGCGGCAGCCCGGATCACCCTCGCGGGCCAGCTGGACCATCCGCTCCATGGTGAGATCGGCCCCGTGGCTGGGCTTGAGCAGGGGCAGGACGTACCGGGCGGCGGTGAAGGTCTCCAGGCAGCCGCGGTTGCCGCAGCGGCAGACAGGGCCCGACTCGTCGAGGGTGATGTGGCCGATCTCGCCGGCCGTGCCTCCGGGGCCCCGGTAGATGTGCCCGTCGATCACCAGACCGGCGCCGACGCCGCTGGCGACCTTGATGTACGCGAGGTCCCTGACCCCCCTGCCGCTGCCCCAGACGAGCTCGCCGAGGGCCCCCAGGTTGGCATCGTTGTCCACGTACACCGGGACACCGAGGCGCCCGGCGAGCTCCTGGCTGGGGTTGATGCCCGTCCAGCCCGGCAGGATCGAGGTGGAGCCCAGCGTGCCGGATTCGACGTCGATCGGGCCTGGCACGCCGAGCCCCACGCCGATCACCTTCCCGGGACTGATGCCGGTGGTCTCGACGAGGCGGTTGACCAGCTGTTCCGCCCGCCCGAAGCCCTGAGCCGACGAGGCGTCGACATCGAGCGGCTCGGACTCCTCGGCCAGCACCTGGTGGGCCAGGTTGCCGATGGCCACCCGAAGGTGGGTATGCCCGAAATCTACCCCTATGACGATCCCTGCGTCCCCGCTCAGGGAGACACTCCTGGCACGGCGCCCGCCCGCCGAGGTGGGAGTCACCTCGACCGTGCCGCCGTCCTTGAGTTCACGGACGATGTTGGAGACGGTGGCTGCGGAGAGGCCGGTGCTCCTGGCGATCTCGGCCTGGGTCAGCGACCCTGCCATCCTTACGGCACGTACGACCCGCTCAAGGTTGGCCCGATGCAGAGATGTCTGCGACCCCGGAGTCTCCATCGACTCACTCACTCCTGCCGTTTTCTCTAACATGTGAACCCTAAGCTGAGCGTTTTGGGGTGCTCCCCGTCAAGACCTTGAGCAGCCGCAGCCTCCGATGAGCATGGGGCCTCCACATTCCGACGGGCGCGAAAGCATCGGAAAGGGCATGAAAACCACCCCCCGGCCGGTGGCCGGAGGGTGGTTCCCTGCTCGGGAAGCCTGTTCGTTTCTGGTGACTCCTGTTACCCGAGTGACGACAAGACCTGACAGCGGAACGCGCGCGCCGCTACTTGAGCGCCCCCGCCGTCAGCCCCGCGACGACCTGGCGCTGGAAGACGATGTACGCGGCGAGGACCGGCAGCATCGCCATGACGAGGCCGGCGAAGAGACCCGACCAGTCCCCCTTGTACCCCTGGCTGGTGGCCAGTTCGACCAGGCCCTGGGAGAGCACCTTGCCGTCCGGGTCGGTGTTCAGCACCGTCGGCAGCATGTACTGGTTCCACTGACCGAGGAAGTTGAAGATGCCCACGCTGATCAGACCGGGCTTCGCCATCGGCAGCATCACCTGGAAGAACGTCCGGGTGTGCGACGCGCCGTCGAGCATGGCCGCTTCCGCGATCGATGTCGGCAGGGTCCGGAAGAACGAGGTGAGGAAGAAGACGGTGAACGGCAGCGAGTACGCGATGTAGACCAGGATCAGTCCGTGCACCGAGTTCAGCAGGCCCATGTTGTTCATGACGAAGAACAGCGGGACCAGCGCCAGGATGATCGGGAAGCTCATCCCCCCGATGAAGAGGAAGTAGATGAAGCGGTTCCCCGGGAAGTCGAACCGCGCCAGCACGTACGCCGCCATCGAGCCCAGCAGCAGGGTCCCGATGAGCGAACCGCCCACCACCAGGATGGTGTTGAGGAAGTAGTCGCTCATGTGGGCCTGGTTCCAGGCCCGTGACCAGTTCTCGAAGTGGAGCTTGTCCGGCAGCGACCAGGGCGTCGACAGGATCGAGTCGTCCGTCTTGAAGGACGACATCACCGCCCAGAGCAGCGGCATGACGACGAGTACCGCCCAGATGACCAGCACACCGTGCGAGAAGACGTTGAGGACCTTGCCCTCGCTGCTCTTCGCCGGCTCGCCCGCCGGGAGGTCCGTCTTCGTCACCGGCGAGCGCGGGGCCGGGACGGCGGGAGGAGTCTCAGTGACCTTCATGGGTGCTCACCTCGTACAACTGTCGAGCCGGCCGCCGGGACCGAACTGTTCTGCGCGCCGCCGGTCACCCGGTCGCCGTACCCCGCAACGAACCGCATCAGAACTCCAGCCGCTCGCGCCGGCCCAGCTTCATCACGACGGCCGCGAAGAGCATGGTCACGATGAGCAGGCCGACACCGATCGTGGTGGCGTAGCCGGCCTGGGCGTCCCGGAAGGCCGTCTGGTAGACGTACAGCGGCAGGACGGTGGTGGAGTAGTCGGGACCGCCGGGGCCGACCGTCATGACCTGTACGGCGGTGAAGGCCTCCACCCCGAGCGCCAGGATGCCCATGTAGACCCATCCGGACTGCACGGTGTCCCAGAGCAGCGGCAGCGTGATCTTGAAGAACGTCGTGATGCGGTCGGCGCCGTCGAGCAGCGCGGCCTCGTAGAAGTCCTTCGGAATGGACGCCATTCCGGCGGAGAAGAGGACGACGAAGAATCCGACCGTCGACCAGATCAGCACGACCATCACGCAGTACAGCGCCAGGTCGGGATCGCCGAGCCAGTCCGGCTGGAGGCTCTTGAGGCCCACGGCCTTGAGCGTCGCGTTCAGCATTCCCGAGGTCGGGTTGAACGCGAACTGGAAGAGCAGGGCCACGATCACGATCGACAGGACCTGCGGGAAGAAATAGGCGACCTTGTAGAAAGCGGAGCCCCGCACACCGGCGACCGCGGCGTTCTTACGCCGCCGGCCGCCGACATTGAGCATGAAGGCGAAGAAGAGCGCGAGGCCCAGCGTCACCAGCGGCAGCAGCAGCGCCAGCAGCACACTGTGCTGCAGCGACTTCCAGAAGATGTCGTCGCCGAGCATCCGGCTGTAGTTGTCGAAGCCGACCATCTTGAAGTCGGAGCTCAGTCCGGTCCAGTCCGTGAACGAGTAGTAGATGGACTGGGCGAAGGGCCAGATGACGAAGATGGCGTACAACGCCAGTGGGGCTACCAGGAACCCCACGATGAACCGGTACTTGCCGTGCTGCATCGCTTACCGACCCCGATTTCCGAGCGGGTGCCGCCGCTGGTGACGGTTGCTCACTGGTGCTTGTAGTGCTTGATGGACTGGTCCTTGGCCGCCGCGTCCGCGAAGGCCTGGATCTTCTTGATGGTCTCCGCCGGGGTCGCGCGGCCGGCCATCATCTCGCCGATGCCGGCGATACCGATCTGCTCCTTCTGGAGCTTCGCGTACCAGTCCTGCATGCGCGGGTTCACCACGTTGTCGCCGGCCTTGGCCAGGACGTCGACGCCGGACTGCAGCGCGGTGGAGAGCGTCAGCCCGTCGGTGCCGCCGTTGAAGGCGGTGAGGGACTTGACCGACTTGGTGAAGTTCTTCGAGGAGTCCTCGCTGAGCATGATGCGCAGCTGCTCCATGCCGCCCTCGGGGTTCTTCGACTTCGCCGGCACGATGAACGGCTCACCGCCGGACGCCCAGAGGGTGCCGAAGGGCATCTTGTCGGAGGAGTCCAGGCTGGACGGCGCCCCGACCATCATCTTGAAGTCCTCGGGCGTGGTGGGCGCGGCCTCGTTCTCCACCCACGAGCCGTTCGGGATGAAGAGCGCCTTGCCCTTGGTCCACTCGGTCTGCGACTGGATGTGCGTCAGACCGGGCGTGCCCTTGAGGATGTAGCCCTTCTGGAAGAGCTCGTAGTACGCCTCGAAGGCGGCCTTGACGGCCGGGTCCTTCCAGGCGTTGGGCTCCAGGTTGTCGATCTTGTCGAGGACCTCGCGGCCGCCGATCTTGGCGATGAAGGGGTAGAGCGAGAACGGCAGGTAGTACGGGTACTTGCCCGGGTACGTCCAGCCGGCGATGCCCTTCTTCTTCGCCTTCGCGCAGAGCGCGAGCATGTCGTCCCAGGTCTCCGGGTACGCCGCGTCGAGCTTCTCGAGGTTGGTCTGGGAGTACCAGACGCCGTAGACCGTGTACGCGTAGTACATGATCCAGACCGGGTCGCCGTCGAACTGGCCCATCTCCAGGACACCGGGGCGCAGCGTGTCGCGGACCTTCTTGGCGGGGTCGTCGTAGGACGGGGCGTCCATCAGCGGCGTCAGGTCGGCCAGCTGCTTCTTGCCGACCAGGACACCCATGTCCATCTGCTCGGCACCCGAGTTGTCGATCAGGTCCGGCGGGGTGCCGCCGTTGAAGCGCGGCTGCAGGATCGACTGGATCTTCTCGGTCGCGGAGTGCTTGACCTTGGGTGCCTTGGGGAAGGCCTCGTTGTACTTCTTCTCGGCGTCGATGGCGTACTGCTCGCCGAAGCCACCGTTGAAGATGACGACCTCGAGGGCTGCGGTCTCGTTGACACCGAGCGGGTTCTTCGCGCTCTTGGTGCCCTTCTCGACCTTCTCGTCACTTCCGCCGTCGCTGCTCGCGCACGCCGACAGGAAGCTCATCGTCGGAACAGCGATCAGGCCGAGTGCGGCAGAACGCTTGATCACATCGCGACGGCCAAGGCCCTCATTCGTGCGGCCGGAGGTGGATCCCATGCTCAAGTCCTCGCCTTCTCCAGGACTCAGGCGGTGTACCGGTCACCCGTAGAGAATTCGCCTCAGGCGAAGGGCCCCGCCACCGCGGTCAGTTGCGCTTGGGTCGTGCAGATTGCCGGATTGCCAGATGCAGTGGGGGAGTTCCGGGGGAACGTACGGCAGAACGCCTCGCGGCGCCCACAGCTGTTCCACCCTCCCCCGTGCCCGCGTGCCGTTGTGAAGCGGCTGTGCAGACGCCGACAGGTATAGTCCACTTGCCGCCAACTGAGCAAGATCGAATGCATGGTTGAGCGGCAGTCTTTCCCGAGTTGAGACCTCACGGACACCTCGGCACCGCGCGCCTCCGCACGGAATCGCCTTTTTCCGCAATACGGTCGAATCACCGGCGTCAACACCGCGCAACACCCTTGACACATCCCGTCACTTGGCTCCCTACTGGAACCCGCATCCTCGAATGACAACGTTGTCCAAAGCATGTCCCCGGGAGGAACGGCTCCGTATGCAGCCCCTACGTGGTCCTCAGCACGGCTCTCGCCACAGACACAACCGCTCCGCCGCGGTCCTCGCGGCCTCTCTCGTCCTCGCCCTGGCGGCCCCCACCGCGGCGCTCGCCCAGCCCTCCGGCGCCGCCGAGAAGCCTTCCGGCGACACCTCGTTCAGCTCCTCGTTCGAGACGGACGAAAAGCAGCCGGACTGGCGTAATACCGTCGAAGAAGGTGCTGACGGAAAGAAGAGGGCATCGGGTGTCGACGGCGGGTTCTCCGCCGGAATACCGGGCAATATCACCGATCAGGTCACGGATCTCCGCGCCAGTGGTGAGAACACCGACGGCGGTGAGGTCAAGGAGAACCTGGTCGATGTCGAGCCCGGCACCAAGTGGCTGGCCTTCCAGCCCACGGGCTGGGTCGAGTTCGACCTCGTCGAGCCCACCAAGGTCGTGACGTACGCCCTCACCTCGGCCAACGACCACGACGAGCGGGACCCCAAGGACTGGACCCTGAAGGGCTCCGCGGACGGCAAGACCTGGACGGACCTGGACACCCGGACCGGCCAGACGTTCTCCGAGCGCCTCCAGACCACGTCGTACGACCTCACGACGGACACCGCCTACCAGCACTTCCGGCTGGAGTTCACGAAGAACAACGGCGCGTCCGACGCCCTCCAGCTCGCCGACGTGCAGTTCTCGGACGGGGACACCTCCACCCCCGCCCCCGACGACATGCGCACGCAGGCCGACCGCGGCCCCTCGGGCTCCCCCACCGCCAAGCAGGGCGCCGGGTTCACGGGGAAGAAGGCTCTGCGTTACGCGGGCACGCACAAGCCGGACGGCCACGCCTACTCGTACAACAAGGTCTTCGACGTCGACACGAGGATCACCAAGGACACCCAGCTCTCGTATCTCGTCTACCCGCAGATGGCCGAGACGGACCTCGACTACCCCGCGACGCACGTGGCGGTGGACCTGGCCTTCACCGACGGCACCTACCTGAGCGAGCTGAAGGCCACCGACAGCCACGGCGGGCTGCTCACCCCGCAGGGCCAGGCCGACGCCAAGCGGCTGTACGTGAACCAGTGGAACAAGGTCGCCTCGCGGATCGGGACGGTCGCGGCGGGCAAGACCGTCGACCGGATCCTGGTGGCGTACGACTCCCCCAAGGGCCCGTCGAAGTTCCAGGGCTGGGTCGACGACATCTCGATCGCCCCGAAGGCCCCGGAGAAGCGCAAGGCGCACCTCTCGGACTACGCGTCGACCGTGCGCGGCACCAACTCCAGCGGCGGCTTCTCGCGCGGCAACAACTTCCCGGCGACCGCGGTCCCGCACGGCTTCAACTTCTGGACGCCGGTGACCAACGCGGGCTCCACGAGCTGGCTGTACGACTACGCGCGGGGCAACAACGAGGACAACCTGCCCACGCTGCAGGCGTTCAGCGCCAGCCATGAGCCGAGCCCCTGGATGGGCGACCGCCAGACCTTCCAGATGATGCCCTCGGCGGCCTCCGGCACCCCCGACGCCTCCCGCGAGGCCCGCGAGCTGCCGTTCCGCCACGAGAACGAGACGGCGACCCCGCACTACTACGGGGTGACGTTCGAGAACGGCCTCAAGGCCGAGATGACGCCCACGGACCACGCGGCCCGCATGCAGTTCACCTACCCCGGTGACGACGCGAGCCTCGTCTTCGACAACGTCTCCAACGACGGCGGCCTCACCCTCGACGCGAAGACCGGTTCCTTCACCGGCTACTCCGACGTGAAGAGCGGCGGCTCCACCGGGGCCACCCGGCTCTTCGTATACGGCTCCTTCGACGCGCCGGTCACCGACAGCGGCAAGCTGAAGGGCGGCGGCGGTGACGACGTCACCGGCTTCTTCCGCTTCGACGCGGGCAAGGACCGCAAGGTCGGCCTGCGCCTGGCGACCTCGCTGATCAGCGTCGACCAGGCGAAGAAGAACCTCGCCATGGAGCTGCCGGCGAAGGACTCCTTCTCCGAGGTCCGGAAGGACGCGCAGAAGGCCTGGGACAAGATCCTCGGCAAGGTCGAGGTCGAGGGTGCGAACGCCGACCAGCTGACCACGCTCTACTCCAGCCTCTACCGGCTCTACCTCTACCCGAACTCGGGCTTCGAGCAGGTCGACGGGAAGAGCACCTACGCGAGCCCCTTCTCGCCGCAGACCGGCACGGACACCCCGACCCACACCGGCGCGAAGATCGTCAAGGGTGAGGTGTACGTCAACAACGGCTTCTGGGACACCTACCGGACGACCTGGCCGGCGTACTCCTTCCTCACGCCGAAGCAGGCCGGCAAGATGGTCGACGGCTTCGTCCAGCAGTACAAGGACGGCGGCTGGATCTCCCGCTGGTCCTCCCCCGGTTACTCCGACCTGATGACCGGGACCAGCTCCGACGTGGCCTTCGCCGACGCGTACGTCAAGGGCGTGGACTTCGACGCCGAGGCGGCGTACGACGCGGCGGTCAAGAACGCCACGGTCACCCCGCCGTCCTCGGGCGTCGGCCGCAAGGGCATGGAGACCTCGGTCTTCACCGGTTACGCGAACACCGAGACGCACGAGGGCCTGTCCTGGTCGCTGGAGGGCTACCTCAACGACTACGGCATCGCGCAGATGGGCCAGGCCCTCTACAAGAAGACGAAGAAGCAGCGCTACAAGGAGGAGTCCGAGTACTTCCTCAACCGCGCGCAGAACTACGTCAAGCTCTTCGACGACAAGGCCGGCTTCTTCCAGGGCAAGAAGCCGAACGGCGACTGGCGCCTCCCCTCCGACCAGTACGACCCCCGTGTCTGGGGCTACGACTACACGGAGACCAACGGCTGGGGCTACGCCTTCACCGCCCCGCAGGACAGCCGGGGCCTGGCCAACCTCTACGGCGGCCGTGACGGTCTGGCGAAGAAGCTGGACACGTACTTCTCGACCCCGGAGACGGCCGGTCCCGAGTTCGTCGGCTCGTACGGCGGCGTGATCCACGAGATGACCGAGGCGCGCGACGTGCGGATGGGCCAGTACGGCCACAGCAACCAGGTCGCGCACCACGCCACGTACATGTACGACGCGGCCTCGCAGCCCTGGAAGACGCAGGAGAAGGTCCGCGAGGTCCTCGGCCGTCTGTACACCGGCAGCGAGATCGGCCAGGGCTACCACGGCGACGAGGACAACGGCGAGCAGTCGGCCTGGTTCCTCTTCTCCTCGCTCGGCTTCTACCCGCTGGTCATGGGCAGCGGTGAGTACGCCATCGGCTCGCCGCTCTTCACGAAGACGACCGTGCACCTGGAGAACGGCCGCGACCTGGTCGTCAAGGCTCCGAAGAACAGCGCGACGAACATCTACGTCCAGGGCCTGAAGGTCAACGGCAAGAAGTGGACCTCCACTTCGCTGCCGCACGACCTGCTCGCCAAGGGCGGCGTGCTGGAGTTCGACATGGGCTCCAAGCCCTCGGCATGGGGCACGGGCAGGAACGCGGCCCCGGTCTCGGTCACCAAGGACGACAAGGTGCCGACGCCGAAGGGCGATGCGCTCAAGGGCGACGGCGCGCTGTACGACAACACCTCTGCCACCTCGGCCCCGGTCGAGTCGGTGGACCTGCCGGCCGCCGAAGGCACGAAGGCCGTGCAGTACACGCTGACCTCGGCCACGGCGGCGAAGGCCCCGACGGGCTGGGTGCTGCAGGGATCGGCGGACGGCACGTCCTGGAAGGACATCGACAAGAGGTCCGGCCAGACGTTCGCCTGGGACAAGCAGACCCGGGTGTTCTCGGTGCAGGCACCGCAGGCGTACGCGAAGTACCGGCTGGTGAGCACAGCCGCCGCGACGCTGGCGGAGATCGAGCTGATCTCCTGACCGCCTGAGGGGAGTTACGGAGCCGGGGGCCGGCCGTCCGCACGAGCGGGTGGCCGGCCCCCGGTGGCATGATGCTCCGCATGGCTCCACGGACATGGGCGCGGATCACCGGACGCGCGGCTCTCGCCGCCCTTCTCGCGGTGGCCTTCGCACCGGCCACCGCGACCGCGTCGGACGCGGTCTCACTGAGCTTGAAGGACGTCCCGCGCACCATGGTCGTCTACAACGCGGACGAGGGCGCCGAGGCCACGAACGGGGACTTCCAGGTGCCGGTCGCCGTCGTCCCCGGCAACAAGGAACCGGCCCGCGACATCAGAGTCGTGGTGGACGCGTCGGGGCTCAAGAACATCGCCCGCGTGGTCGAGGGCGGTTACGGGAACTGCACCGGCGGCGGCTGGGTCTACACCTGCGAGTACGGCACGCTCCGGAACGACGGTGAGAGCAACGCGCCCTTCGACATCGTCGGGCTGGACGGCGTGAAGCCGGGCGACAGCGGCACGGTCACCTACACCGCGAGCGCCGGGAACGCGGCACCCGTCACCGGCACCACGCGCATGGTCGTCGGCGGCCCCACACTGGACGCGCCCGGCGAGGAGCTGAAGGTCAGCGGTGTCGGGCCGGGCCGACCCGCCCCGCTGACACCGGAGTTCGCCAACCACACCCGGTTCACCGCGGACCGGGGCGTCGCCCTGCACCTCACCGCGGCCGACGGCCTCACCCTGGAGAACCGTCACAGCAACTGCTACTACGAGGGCGCCTCCCCCACTTCCGCGTGGTGCGTGTTCCCCACGAAGGCCGCACCGGGCACCGCGTACCGCACCGGCGCCCCGCTCGCCTACGTCGCCGCGGAGCGCGAACTGTCCGGCACGCTCTCCTACACCTGGTCGTCGGCCCCTACGAGGCCCGCCGGCCACACCGTGCGCGGTACGGGTGCTCCCCTCACCTTGGTCCGCGCGGCGGACGGCCGGTTCGACGGCGTCAACGGGACCGTCCGGGTCGCGACCACGGTCCAGGCCGACTACCGGCCGGTCACCGGGACCGTCCGTGGACGCGTCGGCGACACGGTGGAGGTACGGCTCGGGGTGCGGGACCTGGGCCCCGGCAAGGTGCAGGGCGACGAGGTGAAGGGCCGGTTCGAGGTGGTCCCGCCGGAGGGCACCACGGTCACCTCCGTCCCGTACTCCTTCGAGGACAGCGACCTGAAGTGGGGGTGCGAGCAGCCGAAGAAGCCCGGCGGGGCGTTCGTCTGCGACCTCGGCGGTGAGGCGTTCGCCTGGGCGGAGGACGACGGCACGACGTCCCTCGTGTTCCACGTCCGCATCGACCGCCAGGTCTCGGGTGCCCGGGGCACGATCCGGGCGTACAACCCCTACGACCGCACCCCCGGCAACGACACCGCGGTCATCCCGCTCGACGCCTCGCCCGCCCCGGCCTACCGGGCCTTCCTGCGCCCCGTCGTCTGGGGCTCGATCACCGCGGGTGTTGTCGTGGCCCTTGCTCTGACGGCCGCGCACCTGCGCCGTCGGCGTCGGTCCGCCTGATCCGGCCTCCCTTTTCCGGGCACTCGGGCGGTTTCCGCCCGGGGATCCACTGACTGCTATCGGCTAGTCAGGGTACTTTTGGGCGTTTTTACGGTGTCCCGACAGACTCTTTTGACGATCCATGTCATCTCTTAGGCGATCAGGTGATCAGTACGACAATCATCTCGGCTTGAAGGAGCCCAGCATGCGCATTTCCACTTCCGTCCGCTCCCGCGGCGCCCGCACGGGCGTCACGATGGCCGCTGCGGTCGCCGTCGCCGGTGCCACCCTCGCCGGAGCCCCCGCCGCCTACGCCCTGCCCGGGGACAGCGGCGACATCGAGGTCACCTCGGTCGGCTGGCACTCACGTGGTGACCGCGACGGCGTCGAGGTCTGCAAGTTCGTGCTCAAGGCGAGCAACTTCGAGTCCTTCCCCTCCGTCCCCTGGACGATCACCGAGCAGCCGCCCACCGTCCCCCCGGGCGACACGCTGCTGGGCACCCTTCCGCTCGTGAACGGCCAGGCCCGCAGCCAGCAGTACCTGCTCCCGGAGGGCACGTACCAGCTGGTGTGGACCGTCCCGGCGGGCCCGAAGCAGAGGAGCTTCGAGGTCGACTGCTCGCGTCCCGCCCAGGGTAGCGGCCAGAACGGCAACCGTGAGGACGAGGGCGGCCGGGGCTCGTCCGAGACGGGCGCCCAGGCGGACAAGGGCGCGGAGGAGAGCGGCGAGAAGGGCGCCTCCGAGATCTACGAGAAGCCGTCCGGCGCGGTGCCGGCAGGTGGCGGCGGCGTCCCGGAGATGGAGAGCGTCAGCTCCGAGGGCGAGTCGAACGTCGGCACCTCGGCCGCGCTGGTCGCCGGTGCCGCCGGTATCGCGGGGCTGATCATGGTCCGTCGATCCGCGCGCCGTCGTGCCCGCAACGAGGCATAACCCGCGCGGCCGACGGCGACGACGGGGACCGAGCCGTGCATGCCGGCTCACGATCACCCTGTGCGTGACCTTCTCGCTGGTGACCGGCGTCGTGTGGGCGAGTTCCGGCTCGCCCGAGGACGCCTCGTCGGTCACCGCCGCCCGCGGCAGCGACGCCGCGGGCGGCGGGGCACCGCCGTTCAGGAGGGCACCGCACAAGCCGCAGAAGACGGTGCCCGCATCGCACGCCCCGCTGGTGCACTCCCGGCCGGTGAAGGTCGCCGTCCCCGCGATCTTCATCGAGGCCCCGGTCACCGGTCTCGCCCTCGACAAGAAGGGCAGGCTCGGCGCCCCGCCGCTGAGCAAGCCAAAACTGGTCGGGTGGTACCGCAAGGGCCCGTCCCCCGGAGAGGCGGGAACCTCGCTGCTCGTCGGTCACAGGGACACCGCGACCGGGCCGGCGATCTTCCTCAACCTCAACGCCCTTCGCCGCGGGGACACGGTGAAGGTCACCCGGGCGGACAAGCGGACCGCGGTGTTCACCGTCGACGAGGTGAAGACCTACACCAAGGACGAGTTCCCCGACGACAAGGTGTACGGCGCCACCGGCCGTCCGGAGCTCAGGCTCCTGACGTGCGGCGGGCGCTTCGACAAGAAGAACGGCTACTCCGCCAACGTCGTCGTCTTCGCCCACCTCACTTCTCTGAAGAAGAAGGCGGCCTGAAACCGGGCACGCCGCACGGAACCGGCCGGTACCTCGGGGGCGAGGTACCGGCCGTCCGCCGTTGCGCTAATCTCCCCGCACGCACGTACACACGTGCGAAGGGGGGAACTATGAGCCGGGTGGGACGAGGGCTGCGACGGGCTGCCTGGGCCTCGGGCGTCATCGGGGCATTGCTGCTGGTGGGGCCCGTGGCGCTGTTCGCGACGGGCTACACGTCGGCGGAGGTGTCCGGCAGTTCCATGGAGCCGACGTACTCCATCGGCAAACGCGTACTCCTCCAGCGGATCGACGCGGATGAGGTACGGCGTGGGGACGTGGTCCTGTACCGCGTGCCGGAGCGCTATCAGGGTCTGGCCACGCTCGGACGGGTGATCGGCGTCGGTGGGGACCGTGTCACACAACAGCCCGGCGGGGCCGTGACCTTGAACGGCACCACGCTCACCGAGCCGTACGTCAGGGACGGCGATCCGTCCGGAATGGCGACCGGTTACGACGTGGTGGTCCCCGAAGGACGCCTCTTCGTGCTCGGCGACTTCCGCGCCAACGCCAGGGATTCCCGCTCCTTCCTGGACGACCGGTCGGGCACCGTACCGTCGACGACCGTTGTGGCCCGGGCCCTTGACGACCGCTCGGGCCCCGTGAGGCTGGGGCTGACGATGCTGCTCGGTCTGCTGCTGCTCGTCGCCGCACTCGTGTCGGGGATTGCCGCGCGGAGGAAGCGCCGGCCACCCGTCCGGGTGATGTCCACGGAAACCTGGCATACCGGGGTGGGGTAGCCGATACCTTCCGCAGCATGCCGCTGCCGAAGGACCTGGACCCGTACGCCAATCCCCGTGCCTTCTACGGCGCTGAGCTGCGCCGCCTGCGCGAGGCGGCGGGACTGTCGCAGAACGAGCTGGGTGAGCGGGCGTTCTGCTCGGGCACCTACATCGGGCTCTTCGAGGCGGCCGAGCGGCGACCGCAGGTGGATATGTCCCGGAGGTTCGACGAACTACTGGGCAGCGGTGAGCACTTGGAGCGGCTGAGCCTGCTGGCCCAGCAGGCGAAGGTCGCGGACTACTTCGCGGACGCTGCGGAGCTGGAGGCACGGGCCACGAGCATCTGCGAGTACGCGCCGATGCTCGTGCCGGGCGTGCTCCAGACACGGGACTACGCGAAGGCCGTGACCCGGGCAAGCCGACGGCTGGCTTCCGAGGAGACGGTGGAGGGCCAGGTCGGTGCACGCATGGAACGTGCGGGCATGCTGCTGCGCGACACGCCCCCGATGTTCTGGGCGATCCTGCACGAGGCCGCCCTGCGCGTGCCTGTCGGCGGCTCAGGCATCATGTCAGCTCAGCTCACGCGCCTGGTCGAGGTGCCCAGGACACACCCCCACGTGGTCGTCCAGGTCCTTCCGTTCGCCGCGGGAGTGCACCCCTTCCTGAACACGATGGTCTCGCTGATGTCGTTCGCTGACGCCCCGCCGGCGGCGTACACGGAAGGCGCGTACTCCGGTCAACTCACTGAGGACCCTGGGCTGGTAGCTGACACCCAGGCCGCATACGATTTGGCGCGGGCCATGGCCCTGTCACCGGAGGCCTCGCAGGCCATGCTCGTATCGGCAGCGAAGGAGCACGCAGCTCATGGGAACCGCCCCTGATCCCCGTACGACGGTCTGGCGCAGGTCGACCTACAGCAACGGCGACGGTGGCAGTTGCGTCGAGATCGCCGACGGCTTCCCCGGCCTCGTCCCCGTCCGCGACAGCAAGGCCCCCGACGGCCCCGTGCTGGCGTTCGGGGCCGCCCGCTGGGCGCAGTTCGTGGAGGCCCTCAGGGTCGGCTCGCTCTGAGGCCTGTCATCCGATGGCGTTGAACAGCCTCTCCGGCAGCGCCATGTTCAGCGCCTTCACGACCGGCTTGCCGTGTTCCGTGCCGAGGCGGGAGACCGCGCCCGTGGCGAGCTGGAAGAGTTCCCCGCTCGCGGGGGTCAGCCGCAGGTAGCGCGCGGTGAGCACGCGCAGGAAGTGCGAGTGGGCGACGAGCGCGATGTCCGCCTCGCCGAGACGGGACGCCGCCGCGCGGACCTCGGCCAGGATCCGGTCCGCCCGGTCGCCGACCTCCTTCGGGCTCTCCCCCGGGTGCTCCTCGGGGCCGGGCGCGACACCGTCGGTCCAGAGGTTCCAGTCGGGGCGGGTGCGGCGGATCTCGACCGTGGTGATGCCCTCGTACGCCCCGTAGTCCCACTCCCGCAGGTCCGGTGTCTCGCGGGGTGCGGGCAGACCCGCCAGTTCGGCGGTGCGGCGGGCGCGGAGGTAGGGGCTGACCAGGGTGAGCCCGATCTCGCGTTCGGCGAGGAGCGGGACGAGGGCGCGGGCCTGGCGTTCGCCGAGTTCGGTGAGGGGCAGGTCGGTCCAGCTCGTGTGCTGCCCGGACCGGGACCACTCGGTCTCGCCGTGCCTGATCAGGATCAACTCGCCCATGGATGCTTCCGCTCTCTGTGCCGTACTCGAGGGTATGTACCGCTGGTGCCAACCTGCGGGCCAACGATCGCATTCCATCGGGCCCGGCGAGGGGCGGCTCGCCCCGGTGTCCTGACCACGGGCATGGCCGTCCGGGACGCCGAGCGGCGAGGATGAGGCGATGCGCATCTCCGAGACGGACCACCCCGGCCCCACGCTGGCCCAGCTCCTCGCGCTGATCGCCGCCGGGACGCTCGACGTCGTCGTGGCACCGTGCGGCACCGGCGTGCCGGTGTCCGACGTGGTCCTGCACGATCCGGGTGAGGAGCGGGACGAGGAGGTGTGGGCGGCCACCGGGCTGGTCCTGCTCGCGGTCGGCGTCGAGGTCGCCTCGCCCGACGCGGTCGACGTGCTGTGTGCCGCGGACCGTGCCGGGGCTGCGGCCGTGGTGATGCGGCGCGGCACCCGCGGGCCGCGGGCGGCTCTGCTGGAGGCTGCGGGGCGGGGGCGTACGGCGTTGCTGACGCGACGGCCCGGGCAGGGCTGGACCGAGGTGCTCGGCCGGTTGCGGACGGCGCTGGTGCACAGCGGGACGGACCGGTCCGCGGGTGCGGCCGGGGTGGGCGGGCTGCGGCTGGGTGACCTGCCGGGGCTGGCCAACACCGTGGCGGACCTCGTCGGCGGCGCGATCACGATCGAGGACCCGCAGTCGCGGGTGCTGGCGTACTCGCGCATGGACCACGAGCCCGATCCGATGCGCAGGCTCACGATCCTCGGCCAGGAGGTGCCCCGCTGGCGGGTCGTCGAGCTGCGGGAGAGCGGCTTCTTCCAGGCCCTGTGGAACACCGACGACGTGGTACGGCTGCCCGCCGACGGGCGGTACGCCGAGCGGCTCGCGGTCGCGGTGCGGCACGGGTCCGAAGTGCTCGGCTCGATATGGGCCGCCGCCGACGGGCGGCCGCTGGCGGAGGACGCGGTGGCGGCGCTCCGGACGGCGGGGCGCGCCGCGGTCCCGCATCTGTCGCACCACCTGACGTGGGGCCGGGCCGCCGCCCGGGCGCGCGAGGGCGCGGTGCACGGGCTCCTGGCGGGCAGCACGCAGGCGGCGCACGACGTCGGGATCGCGCGGGACCGGCCGCACGCCGTGATGGTGGCGGAGGCGTACGACGGCCGGGAGACCGCACCGGGGGACGCCGGGCAACGGGTGCTCGACGTACTCGCGTTGCGGGCCGCCGCCTACCGTCCGGGGTGTGTGACCGCGCGGTCGGGGCGGCGGCTGTACGCCGTGGTGCCGGCCATGGGCGGGGAGACGGACCCCGCGCGCACGCTGCTGGCGACGGTCCGTTCGGTGGAGCGAGGCGTGGTGTTCGCGGGTGCCGGACCCGTCGTGGCGGACCTGGCGCAGCTGCCCGCCTCCCGCGACGCCGCGGAGCTGGTGGTGCGCGTGCTGAGAGAACGGGCCACGCGTCTGCCGGCTGCCGTGGCCGTGTCGGCGGTGGCGTCGTACGAGGAGGTGGCGGCCGAGGCTGCGGTACTGCGCCTGCTCGACCGGGTGGAGCCGCTGTGGGGGGCGGTGCCGGGACCCGTGCACGCGATGATGGAGCACGACCGGGCGCACGGCTCGCGGTACGGCGAATCGGTCGCCGCGCACCTCGACGCCTTCGGTGACACGGCCGCTGCCGCGCGGCGCCTCGGCGTGCACCCCAACACTCTGCGGTACCGGCTGCGCCGGGCCCGGGAGCTGTTCGGCGTGGACCTGGCCGATCCGGCCGTGCGGCTCCTGGCGGACGTCGGACTGCGTCTGGGCCGGCGTACCGGGTGAGCCGTGACGGGAGGACGGCCGACCCCATGATCGTTCGGTTGTGGCGCCGGACAGGTGTACCGGTCAGGCCTGGTGGTGGCGGACGAAGACGTACCGGGGTCCGCGCACCGAAGCTGGTCACCACGGTCCGCGGCCGGACGAGCGGCGCACGGGCGACCCACCACGTAGGAGTGTGCTTCAGGTGACATCCTGTTCGGTCTCCCAGCGCGAGCGCGCCCGTGAGGCGGCGCTCGCCGGTGCCGTCGAGAAGGGCCTGCTCGGCCCCGGTTCCCCCCTGGTCGGTCTGCTCGACGTGGACGGGGTGCTGGCCGCGGTGGACGCGCTGAACGAGGCGTTCGAGGGGCCGGCCACGGTCCACCACACGTTCGCGGCCAAGGCGTGCGGGCTGGTGCCGGTGCTGCGGCTGCTCGCCGAGGCCGGGATGGGGTGCGAGGTGGCGTCGCCCGGCGAGCTGGAACAGGCGCTGGCGGCCGGCTTCAGCCCCGGCCGGCTGGTCTTCGACAGCCCCGCGAAGACGGTCGCGGAGCTGGAGTTCGCACTGGAGCGCGGTGTCGCGATCAACCTGGACAACTTCCAGGAGCTGGAGCGCGTCGACCGCCTGCTGGCCGGGCGCGAGCCCGCCGGGCCTGTGGGACTGCGGGTGAACCCCCAGGTCGGCGCGGGCGCCATCGGGGCGATGAGCACCGCGACCGCGACGTCCAAGTTCGGCGTCGCGCTGCGCGACCCGGGGGCCGTGGACGCGGTGATCGACGCCTTCACCCGGCGCCCCTGGCTCAACCGCCTGCACGCGCACGTCGGTTCCCAGGGCTGCCCCCTCCCGCTCATCGCCCGGGGGGTCGGCGCCGCGTACGAGCTCGCGGAGCGGATCAACAATCAGCTGGGCCACGCCCGGATCACCGGCCTGGACATCGGCGGCGGCCTGCCCGTCAATTTCGACGGCGAGGACGACCGGCCCACCTACGCCGACTACGTCGCGGAGCTGCGCGACGCCGCCCCGGGGCTCTTCGACGGCCGCTACGTCCTCGTCACCGAGTTCGGCCGCTCGCTGCTGGCGAAGAGCGGCACCATCGGCACGGTCGTCGAGTACACCAAGTCGGCCGGCGGCCGGCGGATCGCGGTCACCCACGCCGGAGCCCAGGTGGCCACCCGCACGGTGTTCATGCCGGAGGCGTGGCCGCTGCGCGTCGGCGTGTTCGACGCCGCGGGCCGCCCCAAGGAGGGGCCGCCGGAGGTCGTGGACATCGCGGGACCGTGCTGCTTCGCCGGGGACCTGACCGCGACGGCCCGCGAACTCCCGGCCATCGAGCCCGGGGACGTGGTGGCTCTGTACGACACCGGGGCGTACTACTTCTCCTCCCACTTCTCGTACAACTCGCTGCCCAGGCCCGCTGTGTACGGCTATCGCACGGATTCCGCCGGGCAGGTCCGCCTCGCCGCGGTCCGCGACGCCCAGAGCGTGCGCGAAGTCGTCGAGGAGAGCGGCCTCTCCCACGCGGACGCCCTCGTGGCGCTGTGAGCGGGCCGCGGAACCCACCCGCCTCACGGCGGACCGCCCGCACCCTGCTGCCAGGGGGCGGGCGGTCGCCCGGGTGTCAGGCCTTCTCGCCCACCACCGTGACCGTGTACGGCCGGTCCGTGTCCGTCGTGACGCGGACCTCGCCGCCCTCGCGGACCACTTCGTACGTCGCGGCCACCGCGCCCGTGCGGTCGGGGACGGTCACCGTGCGGGTGAAGTCGCCCGTTCCGGCGGGGGCGAAGACGCGGAGTTCGAGGCCGTCGAGCCACTCGCCGTCCGGGCGGGTCTCGTCCGCGCCGAGCGCCAGGACCGCGCCCTGGCGGACCAGCAGGGGCAGACTGTCGAAGCCGTGGGTCTCGCGGCGCCAGGCCGGGCCGGTGACCGTGCCACCCGTCAGCAGGTGGGTCCAGGTGCCCTCGGGCACGTAGTACTCGACCTCGCCGTCGTCGGTGAAGACGGGGGCGACGAGGACGTCCGGGCCCAGCAGGTACTCGCGGTCCGCGGTGCGGGCCGTCGGGTCGTCCGGGAACTCCAGCAGCAGCGGGCGCATCACCGGGACGCCGGTGCGGTGGGCCTCGACGGCCGCGCCGTAGAGGTACGGCATGAGGCGGTGCTTGAGGCGGGTGAACTGCCGGGCCACGTCCACCGCCTCGTCACCGAACTCCCACGGCACGCGGTACGACGACGAGCCGTGCAGCCGGCTGTGCGAGGAAAGGAGGCCGAAGGCGAGCCAGCGCTTGAAGACCGCCGGGTCGGGGGTGCCCTCGAAGCCGCCGATGTCGTGGCTCCAGAAGCCGAAGCCGGACAGCGACAGGGAGAGACCGCCGCGCAGGGACTCCGCCATCGCCTCGAAGGAGGACCAGCAGTCGCCGCCCCAGTGCACCGGGTACTGCTGGCCGCCTGCGGCGGCCGAGCGGGCGAAGAGGACGGCCTCGCCCTGGCCGCGCTCCTTCTCCAGGAGCTCGAAGACGGCCTTGTTGTAGAGGTGCGTGTAGTAGTTGTGCATGCGCTCCTGGTCGGAGCCGTCGTGCCAGACGACGTCCGTGGGGATGCGCTCGCCGAAGTCGGTCTTGAAGCCGTCGACACCCTGGTCGAGGAGGCCCTTGAGCTTGCTCTGGAACCAGGCGGTGGCCTCGGGGTTGGTGAAGTCGACCAGCGCCATGCCGGCCTGCCACTTGTCCCACTGCCAGACGTCGCCGTCGGGGGTGAGGACGAAGTAGCCCTCGCGCGCGCCTTCCTCGTACAGGGCGCTCTTCTGCCCGATGTACGGGTTGATCCAGACGCAGATCTTCAGGCCCTTGTCCTTGAGCCGGGCGATCATGCCCTCCGGGTCGGGGAAGACGGCCGGGTCCCACTCGAAGTCGCACCACTGGTACTCGCGCATCCAGAAGCAGTCGAAGTGGAAGACGCTCAGCGGGATGCCGCGCTCGGCCATGCCGTCGACGAAGGAGGTGACGGTGGCCTCGTCGTACGACGTGGTGAACGAGGTGGTCAGCCAGAGGCCGAACGACCACGCGGGGGGCAGGGCGGGGAGGCCGGTGAGGGCGGTGTAGCGGGAGAGGACGTCCTTCGGGGTGGGCCCCGCGATGACGAAGTACTCCAGCGTCTGGTCCTCGACGCTGAACTGCACCTGGCCGACGGCCTCGGAGCCGACCTCGAAGGAGACCTTGCCGGGGTGGTTGACGAAGACGCCGTAGCCGCGTGAGGAGAGGTAGAACGGGATGTTCTTGTACGCCTGCTCGCTGCTGGTGCCGCCGTCGGCCTGCCACATGTCGACGGTCTGGCCGTTCTTCACGTACGGCGTGAACCGCTCGCCGAGGCCGTGGACGGTCTCGCCGACCCCGAGGGCGAGCTGGGCGAACATGTGGTGGCTGCCGTCGTCGACGGTGGCGAACGCGCTGCCCTTGCGGCCGGCGGAGGTCAGGACCCGGCCGTCCGCGTCGAGGAACTCCAGTCCGAAGGTGCCTTCGGTGGGCAGCCGCAGGGTGAGCGGGCCGCTGGTCAGCTCGGCGCTCGCGCCCTGGGTACGGGTGGTGGCTGCGGACTGCGGGGCGGCGCCCGGCAGTCCGAAGTCGGGGCCCTTGCGGCGCTTGCCGGCGTGGTGGGTGAGGCGCACCGCGATGACGCCTTCGGCCGGGGCGTGGGCCTCCACGGTGATCAGCGGAGCGTTCAGGGTGTCGCCGCGGCGCTCGACGCGCTTGACGGCGGCGTAGGCGGCGAGACGGTCGTCATCGAGGCGGACATCGCGGACTTCCGTGGCGTACGAGGCGTGCACACCACTGCGCATCTGCCAGAAACCGTCGGTGAACTTCATGGGGGTGGTCCTTAGCCGATCCGGGGGTGCTGGGCGGGACGTCAGGGCGCCTGCGGCGAGCGCGGCTGCGGGTCCTCTCGATTTTGATCGTACACAAAACAAATTTGGCCGAGAAGGGCGGTGGGCAGGGGGAATTCCCGTATTGCCCGAGAAACCGAACCATGGCACGACGCCCCGGAACTGCCATGTTGGCGCCACGTAACCGACACGTCACGGAAATGGTCTAGAAACGGTTGGCTGGATGGCGTATTAGTACTGCAAGCAAACAAATTGGCCGGTCGGCGGAGCTGTCGTCGGGCCTGACGTCGAGCAAGAGGCTGTGCAATGTCGGACCGCTTCACCCCCACTCCCGCGGACAGGTTCACCTTCGGTCTCTGGACCGTGGGCTGGCGTGGCAACGACCCGTTCGGTGACGCGACGCGTCCCGCGCTGGACCCGGTCGAGTCGGTGGAGCGGCTCGCCGAGCTCGGTGCGCACGGGGTGACGTTCCACGACGACGACCTGATCCCGTTCGGGTCCTCCGAGGCCGAGCGGGAGCGGCTGATCGGCCGGTTCAAGGACGCGCTGGAGCGCACCGGGATGAAGGTCCCGATGGCCACCACGAACCTGTTCACCCACCCGGTGTTCAAGGACGGCGGTTTCACCTCCAACGACCGTGCCGTGCGGCGTTTCGCGCTGCGCAAGGTCATCCGCAACATCGACCTGGCCGTCGAGCTCGGCGCCACCACCTACGTGGCCTGGGGCGGGCGTGAGGGCGCCGAGTCCGGCGGTGCCAAGGACGTACGCGTGGCCCTGGACCGCATGAAGGAGGCCTTCGACCTGCTGGGCGACTACGTCACCGAGCAGGGCTACGACCTGCGCTTCGCGATCGAGCCCAAGCCCAACGAGCCCCGCGGTGACATCCTCCTGCCCACGATCGGCCACGCCCTGGCCTTCATCGAGCGCCTGGAACGCCCCGAGATGGTCGGCGTGAACCCCGAGACCGGCCACGAGCAGATGGCCGGCCTGAACTTCCCCCACGGCATCGCCCAGGCCCTGTGGTCCGGCAAGCTCTTCCACCTCGACCTCAACGGCCAGTCCGGCATCAAGTACGACCAGGACTTCCGCTTCGGCGCCGGCGACCTGCGCCAGGCCTTCTGGCTCGTCGACCTCCTGGAGACCGCCGGCTACGACGGCTCCCTCCACTTCGACTTCAAGCCCGTACGCACCGACGGCATCGACGGCGTCTGGGAATCCGCGAAGAACTGCATGCGCAACTACCTCATCCTCAAGGAACGCGCAGCGGCCTTCCGCGCCGACCCCGCCGTCCAGGAGGCCCTGACCGCCTCCCGCCTCGACGAACTCGCCCGCCCCACCGCCGACGACGGCCTCAAGGCCCTCCTCGCCGACAGGTCCGCCTACGAAGACTTCGACGCGAACACCGCCGCCGAACGCTCCATGGCCTTCGAAGCCCTCGACCAGCTCGCCATGGAACACCTCATCGGCGTCCGCTGACACCACCCCCAGGGCACCCGGCCCACCAGCCGGGCGCCCGCCCCTCCCCGCCCGTGACACCGCCGGATCCGCGCAGGGGCTTGACGAACATCCCGTGGGAGCGTTCCCATGGGCCCGGCCACCCTCTCACCGCAAGGGCACCACCGTGACAGAACCTTCCCCCGACGGGCGGACCGGACGCCGCACCCGTCGCAGCAGGCGGATCGTCGTCCCTCTCACCGTCGTCTCCGCGATCGTCGCCGGCACCGTCCTGTCGGGGTGCGGCCAGCAGCGGGACGACGACGTCTTCACCGTCATGAACTCCTCGACCGACGAGTCGTACCACCGCTGGGACGGTGACACCCTCGAGCGCTGCAGCAAGCAGCTCGGGATCACCATCGAGCAGCAGAGCGTGCCGGCCGCGCAGCTGATGACGAAGGCGCTGCGCATGGCGTCCTCGAAGTCCCTGCCGGACGTCCTCCAGCTGGACGCCTCCGAGATGCCGACCTTCGCCGAGGCCGGCGGGCTGATCCCGCTGAAGGACCTCGGGCTGACCACGACGGACATCCCCGAGGGGATCGTCGACTTCGGCTCGTTCGACGGGGAGTACTACGGGGCCGCGCGCACGGTGAACACCCTGGCGCTGTTCTACAACAAGGACACCCTCGACAAGGCCGGCCTGAAGGTGCCCACCACCTGGGCCGAGATGCAGTCCACGGCCAAGAAGCTGACCCAGGGCAAGCGGTACGGCCTGGCACTGAGCGCGGGCGGCGCGGAGGACGGCGTCTTCCAGTTCACCCCGTTCATGTGGTCCAACGGCGGTGACGAGTCGAAGCTCGACACCCCCGAGGTCGCCGGTGCGCTGGACTACTGGAAGGCGCTCCTGAAGGACGGCTCGCTCTCCAAGTCCACGGTCAACTGGACCCAGGCCGATGTGAACGACCAGTTCATGGCCGGCAACGCCGCCATGATGATCAACGGCCCGTGGCAGGTCGAGACCCTGAACGCCAAGAAGGGGCTCAACTGGGGCATCGCCGAGATCCCGGTGCCCGAGGCGGGCGACGACTCGGTCGGCCCGCTGGGCGGCGGTGTGCTCACCGTGCCCAACACCGGCGACACCGAGCGCGAGAAGACGGCTGCCAAGATCATCGGATGCATGTCGGGCGAGCAGGAGGAGATCTCCTACGCCATCAACAGCTGGATGGTCCCGGCCAACACCAAGGCGGCCGACATCTGGCGGAAGAAGACCCCCGAGCTGGCGGCGCTGGCCGACCAGGTCGCCACGGCCCGTTCCCGTACCGCGAAGGTCGGCGCGCAGTGGTCGTCGGTGTCGCTCGCCCTGCAGAGCGCCTTCCAGTCCGCGCTCACCGGCGAGTCCAGCGAGGCCGCTCTGAAGCGTGCCCAGCAGCAGGTCACGAGCGGGAACTGAGGTAACGAACCATGTCTTCCACCACAGCCTCAGCCGCCGCGCTGCCCGCCGACCCGAAGGCCCCCGCGGCCGGCGCGGTCAAGAAGCCCGTGAACCCGCGGAGCGCCAGGCGGCGCAAGTCGCTGGCCCAGTGGGGGTTCATCGCCCCCGCCGTGATCTTCATGGCGCTGTTCTTCGGCTACCCGCTCGTCCGGAACATCGTGATGAGCTTCCAGGAC
The DNA here is from genome assembly GCF_044751065.1 of Streptomyces sp. NPDC088746. Lineage (NCBI taxonomy): Bacteria > Bacillati > Actinomycetota > Actinomycetes > Kitasatosporales > Streptomycetaceae > Streptomyces > Streptomyces sp. NPDC088746. Next base: position 339,830 of record NZ_JBIVLA010000006.1, on the reverse strand, counting down.
TACTCGCCGTCCACCTTCTTCACCGGCGAGGCGCCGTTCAACGGCACGGACAACTGGAGCAACGTCTTCAACGACGGGCTGTTCGGCAAGGCCCTCTGGCAGACGATCCTCTTCACCGTCGGATCGCTCGTCGGCCAGTTCTGCATCGGTCTGGCCCTCGCCGTCTTCTTCACCCGCCGCTTCCCGCTCAACGGGATCCTGCGCTCGCTGATCCTGCTGCCGTGGCTGGTCCCGATGGTCGTCTCCGGCATCGTCTGGCGGCGCATCTTCGACCAGGACACCGGTGTTCTCAACTCCTTCCTGGGCACCGTCGGCCTCCCCGGTGACACGCCCTGGCTGACCAGCACGAGCATGGCGCTGATCTCGGTGATCCTGGTGAACATCTGGATCGGCATCCCGTTCAACATGGTGATCCTCTACGGCGGCCTCCAGGAGGTCCCGAAGGAGCTGAGCGAGGCCGCCGCGCTCGACGGCGCCTCCGCCTGGCGTACGTTCCGCTCGGTCACCCTGCCCATGCTCAAGCCCGTCATCACCGTGGTACTGGTGCTCGGCTTCATGTCGACGGTCAAGATCCTCGACCTGGTCCTCGCCCTCACCGACGGCGGCCCCGCCGACTCCACCCAGACGCTGGGCACGCTCACGTACCAGAACTCCTTCGTCCAGATGGACTTCGGGGCCGGTGCCGTGGTCGGCAACATCCTGATCCTGATCTCCGCCGTCTTCGCGGTGTTCTACCTGCGGGTCAACCGCAACGAGGGGAAGTGACCGGCATGGCGACCACCACCCAGATCCCCGCCGCCCCGGCACCCGCCGTCCACCGGCCCAAGCGCCGCTGGGGTGCGACCGTCTTCGGCGTCGTCGTCCTCGCGGTCATGCTGTTCCCGCTGTACTGGATGATCAACACCGCGCTGCAGCCGGACGCGAGCCTGGTCGACGTGGGCCCCGTCCCGACGGGCATCGACTTCTCCGGCTTCACCTCCGCCATCAGCGAGCAGGGCGGCAACCTGCTGACCTCGCTGGCCGTGGCGCTCGGCGCGGTGGCCATCTGTCTGGCGATCTCCGCGCCGGCGGCGTACGGCCTCGCGCAGTTCAACCTGCGCGGCGGCAAGACGATCGTCTTCGGCACGCTCATCACCCAGATGGTGCCGGGCATCGTCATCGCCAACGCCCTGTACAGCGCGTACGTGGACCTCGGCCTGGTCAACTCCTACTTCGGCCTGATGCTGGCGGACGCCTCGCTGGGCATCCCCTTCGCCATCGTGCTGATGCGGTCGTTCATGGTGTCGATCCCGCGTGAGGTCATCGAGGCCGCCGAGGTCGACGGCGCGGGCCGCATCCGTACGTTCGTCCAGGTCGTCCTGCCGATGAGCCGCAACTCCCTGATCACCGCCGGGCTGTTCTCGTTCCTCTACGCGTGGAGCGACTTCATGTTCGCGCTCACGCTGAACACGACGGACGACGTCAAGCCGATCACCCTGGGCATCTACCAGTACATCGGCGCGCACGTCGGCGACTGGGGCTCGGTCATGGCCGCGTCCGTGCTCTCGGCCGTACCCGCTGCCGTTCTCCTCGTCCTGTCCCAGAAGTACATCGCCGCCGGGATCACCGGCGGCTCGGTCAAGTAAAGGTTCTCCATGAGTGACTTCCCGGTCTTCCCGCCCGGTTTCGTCTTCGGCGCGGCCACGGCCTCGTACCAGATCGAGGGCGCCGTGGAGGAAGACGGCCGCGGCCCGTCCATCTGGGACACCTACAGCCACACGCCCGGACGGACGGACGGCGGCGACACGGGCGACGTGGCCTGCGACCACTACCACCGCTACCCGGAGGACGTGGCGCTGCTGCGCGACCTGGGCGTGGAGTCGTACCGCTTCTCCATCGCCTGGCCCCGGATCCAGGCCACGGGCAGCGGGGCGGTCAACCCCAAGGGGCTGGACTTCTACTCCCGGCTCGTCGACTCGCTCCTGGAGGCGGGCATCGAGCCGGCCGCCACCCTCTACCACTGGGACCTGCCGCAGGCCCTGGAGGACAAGGGCGGCTGGCGCGTACGGGAGACGGCGGAGCGCTTCGGCGAGTACACGGCGATCATGGCCGAGCACCTGGGCGACCGGGTGCCGCGCTGGATCACCCTCAACGAGCCCTGGTGCAGCGCGTTCCTCGGCTACTCCGTCGGGCGGCACGCGCCGGGCGCCCAGGAGGGCCGCGGGGCGCTGGCCGCCGCGCACCACCTGCTGGTCGGCCACGGGCACGCGATGAACGCGCTGCGCGCGGCGGGCGTCCGCGAGGCGGGCATCACGCTCAACCTGGACCGCAACGTCCCGGCCACCGAGTCGGACGCCGACCTCGCCGCGGTCGTCCGCGCGGACACCCAGCACAACCTGGTGTGGACCGAGCCGCTCCTCGCGGGCCGCTACCCGGCCACCGAGGAGGAGACCTGGGGCGAGCTGATCACCGGCCAGGACTTCCGCCGCGAGGGTGACCTGGAGCTGATCTCCCAGCCGATGGACTTCCTTGGCATCAACTACTACCGGCCGATCGTGGTCGCCGCCGCCCCGCACCGCGAGGCGGACCCGGCGCTGCGCGTGGCCACGGACAACCGGTACGCGGAGGGGAACTACCCGGACGTCCGCAAGACGGCCATGGGCTGGCCCGTCGTCCCGGAGTCGTTCACCGATCTGCTGACCGTGCTGAAGCAGACCTACGGCGACGCCCTGCCGCCGGTGCACATCACGGAGAACGGCTCGGCGGAGTTCGACAGCGTCGAGGCCGACGGTTCCGTCCACGACGCGGACCGGGTGGAGTACCTGCGCACCCATCTGACGGCGCTGCGCGCGGCGATGGACGCCGGTGTCGACGTACGCGGGTACTACGTGTGGTCGCTGCTGGACAACTTCGAGTGGGCGCTGGGCTATGCGAAGCGGTTCGGGATCATCCGGGTCGACTACGACACCCTGGAGCGCACCCCGAAGGACAGCTACCGCTGGTATCAGCAGCTGATCGCGGCGCACAAGGCCTGATCGCACGGTTACGGCTCGCGGGCCCGGGACGGTCGGACAGCCGTCCCGGGCCCCGTGCGTGTCCCTCCCGCGCGCCGGTGGCCGCGGGACGGTGCCTGAGCGAATCCGGGCCGGCCGGTTTCCGTCCGGCCTGGGCGGTTACCGGACTCCCATGGCACGGACACCGGAACCACAGGCTCACCACACCCACGACGGCTCCGACCGCTACGCGGACGACGCCACCCGCACGCCGGATCACGTCGGGCCGGACCCGGAGGTGGAGCGCGACGCACCCGACGGGCCGGCCGCCATGCCCAAGAGGTCGTGGTGGGCGGTACTGAAGCGCACGGTGCGCGAGTTCACGGACGACGAACTCGCCGACCGGGCCGCCGCCCTGACCTACTACAGCGTCCTCTCGCTCTTCCCGGCACTGCTCGTGCTGGTGTCCCTGCTCGGTATCGCGGGCGAGTCCGCCACCCAGCAGGTGATGGACAACCTGCAGAAGCTCGCCCCCGGGCCGGTCCGGGACATCCTTTCCGGAGCGGTGCAGCAACTGCAGGGCAACGGCGGCACGGGATCGCTGATGGCCGTCGTCGGTCTGCTGCTGGCGGTGTGGTCGGCCTCCGGCTACATCGCGGCGTTCATCCGCTCCTCCAACGTCGTCTACGACATGCCCGAGGGTCGACCGGTGTGGAAGGTGCTGCCCCTGCGCCTGGCGCTGACGGTGACCCTGATGGTGCTGGCGGTCGTCAGCGCCCTGATCGTGGTGTTCACCGGTCCCCTCGCCCAGCGGGCCGGTTCCGCCCTGGGAGTCGGCGGCCCCGCCATGACGGCCTGGTCGATCGCAAAGTGGCCGGTCCTGGTCCTGCTCGTCATCGTGATGATCGCGCTTCTGTACTGGGCGGCGCCCAACGCCCGGGGCCGGGGCTTCAAGTGGGTGACCCCCGGCAGCTTCCTCGCCCTGCTGCTCTGGATGATCGCCTCGGCCGGCTTCGCGCTGTACGTGGCGTACTTCTCCTCGTACAACAAGACGTACGGCGCCCTCGCCGGCGTGATCATCTTCCTGGTGTGGCTGTGGATCACCAACCTGGCGATCCTGCTCGGCCTCGAATTCGACGCGGAGATGGCCCGCCAGCGGGCCATCGACGGCGGCCACCCCGAAACCGAGGAGCCGTACGTGGAACCGCGCGACACCACCAAGTGGACCGAGGAGGACCACCGCCACCTCGGCTGATCGGCCACCGGCTCGGGGCGGCCGTGCGGCGTACGCCCTCACCGCAGGGCGTACGCCGCCGGGTTCTCCAGCACCTCGTACATCACCCGGGCCGCCGCGCCCCGCGCCGCGTCACCGGATACGGACGAGGCCCGCAGCCGGCTGCCGTTCGCGTGCCAGCGGCCCGACACCACCCGCGCGCTGAGCTGGGCGTCCGCGGACTCCTCCAGCCAGGGCATCAGATTGCGGTAGATCCCGCCGAGGACGACCGCCTCCGGGTCGAAGAGGTTCACCGCGCCGGCCAGCACCACGCCCATCCGGTCCCCGGCCTCCCGGAGCGCCGAGACGGCCCGCTTCTCACCGGCCGCCGCCCGCTGCTCCAGCTCGTCAATCCCCCGCACACCCGTGTCCGGGACGATCCCGGCGGCGCGCAGCAGGGCCGCCCGGCCGGCGTACTGCTCCAGGCAGCCGCGCGCGCCGCACCGGCAGAGGGGTCCCTGCGGATCGACGACGACGTGCCCGATCTCCCCGGCGAACCCGTGGGCGCCCCGGAGCATCTCGCCGTTGACCACGAGCGCGCCGCCCACACCGATCTCACCCGTGAGATAGAGGAAGGTGCGTACGCCGCCGAGGCCGCCGAACCACAGCTCGGCCAGAGCCGCCAGGTTGGCCTCGTTGTCGGAGCCGACGGCCAGCGCCCGCCCGGCCGGGCGCAGCGTGCTGAGCGCCTGCCCGAAGATGCCCTCGGCCGCGACCCTGCTCCAGCCGAGGTTCGGAGCCTGCCGGACGACGCCGCCGGAGACGAGGCCGGGCAGCGCCAGCTCGACGCCGACGACCCGCAGTTCCTGTTCCCTGGTGGAGGCGATGACCCGGTTGGTGAGCCGGGCGGCGTGGGCCAGGACCTCGGCGGGCGGGACGTCCCGGTGGTCGGTGTGCTCGGTGACCCGCACCCGGTCGGTGCCGGTGAGGTCGACGGCGCACACGGAGACGTAGTCGATGTTGATCTCCACGCCGAGCCCCGCCGGACCGGTGCGGGAGAGCTTCAGCACGGTGCCGGGGCGGCCCGCCGATCCGCTGGAGGTCTTGCCGGACTCGCTGAGGCAGTCCAGCGCGAGCAGCTCCTCGACCAGCGAGGAGACGGCGGCCCTGGTCAGCCCCACCAGGCTCGCCACCCGGGCCCGTGTGACCTCGCCTTCGTCACGGACGGTCCGCAGGACCAGGCTGAGGTTGTGACGGCGCACGGACTCGTGTCCGGCCTTGGCCGCGGGCGAGGTGAGGGTGTTCTTCATCGGACCTGCAAGCCTAACGGCGAAGGGCCGCACCCCGGGGGTGCGGCCCTTGGACACGTCAGCGGTGGTGTGCCGATGTCAGGTAGTGCTGGCGCAGCAGTTCCTTGCCGTAGTCGTTGCCGTTCGGCGTGCGGAGGATGGAGTGGACGTGCTTCTGCGTCGCACCGTCACCCTGCTTGGCCCCGTAGGCTCCGGCGAGCGGACCGGGACCCTGGCAGTCGACCTCGGCCCACACGACGGGGCTGTGGACGCGTAGGTAGAAGGCGGAGTCGTCCGCCGTGCCACCCGCCCACGTGACGTAGGTGTCGTTGAGGTGCTTGCGGACCTCACTCATACGGACCCGTGCCGCGTCGGACCTGGCGCGACCCTCGAAGGCCTCGACGACGGCGAGGAGTTTGGTCTTCTGCGTACCTGTCAGGGTGTTGCACCGCAGACCGGTGTACGCCTGCACGGTGTTGTCGGAGAACGCGCCCGCCTTCATCGACTCGTTGGACTTGGTGGCGGACTCGATGACGGCGGACCGCTGGACGTCCGTGAGGGAGTTGATGAAGGCGAGGCTCGCCGTCACCTCCTCCTGGCACACGGAGACCGTCTCCCCGTCGATCTCCATGGACGTCGGCTCGGAGCCCCAGAAGCAGGGGCTCATGACGACCTGGTCGCCGAGCACGAAGTAGTTGACGACCAGGTGGTGGCCGTCGAACTGGAAGCCCCACGGCTCGTCCGCGGAGGGGGTGCCCATCACGGTCCAGTAGTACGCGTCCTCGTTGAACGCCGTGGTGTTGCCGATCGCCTCGCCCGCCGCCTGGTTGAGGCGGCGGATCTTCTCCGTCGTCTCCAGGCCCTCGGCGCTCAGGGCCGCCGCGAGCAGCGCGGTGCCGAGGGCGTTCTGCGTGTCGGAGAGGTCGGCGAGGCTGACGCCCTGGCGCTCGTAGGCGTCGACGTTGCTCCACAGCCGCCACTCGGTGGAGTGGACGGTGTACTGGGTCTGGGTCCTCTGGTCGTCGCTGAGCCCGGCGAGGAATGCAGCGGCCGCCTTGATCACCGGACCGGTGGCCACCTTGGTGGAGTGGACCGTGTAGAGGTCGTCCACGCGCTTGCCGTCGGTGGTGAGACCGAAGAAGTCCTCGGTGACCGACTGGTTGCCCGGACCGCCGCCACCCGGCCCGCCGCTGGGTGCGCCGCTCGGGGCCGCCGACGGCGTGGTCGTGGTGTCGTCGGCCAGGGCGGACCAGGCTCCGACTCCGCCCATGGTCGCCACGGCGGTGGCGCCGCTCGCGAAGAACACCTTGCGCAGGAAGTTGCGACGGTCGGTGAGGGCGCGGTGCCGGCCCGGCTGCTCGGTCGGACCCGCGACGTCTTCGGTACCGGTCTGCTCGTTCACTCCGGTCCGCTCCTTCCACTCGGGGCGCGTCCCCTGCGGACCGCCCGGCCCGACTCTGTACCGCCTACCTGAGCCGCACCTGAAACCGGCAGCCGCAGGGTGAAGACCGTGCGGCCCGGGACACTTTCCACCTCGAGTGCCCGTCGTGCGCGTGGGCGAGGGCCGCCGCGATGGCGAGCCCGAGGCCGGTGCTGCCGGTGGCGCGCGAGCGGGAGGTGTCGGCGCGGGTGAAGCGCTCGAAGACGGTCGGCAGGAGAGACGCGTCGATGCCGGGGCCGTCGTCACGTACCCGTACGAGGACGTGCCCGGCCCCGTCCGTCGTCACCGAGGCGAGCACGGAGGTGCCGGGCGGGGTGTGGACGCGGGCGTTGGTGAGGAGGTTGGCGACGATCTGATGGAGCCGGGGCCGGTCCCCCCGTACGGTGAGCGCGCCGTCGGCGGACTCCAGTGCCACCTGCCAGTGGTGACCGCCGCCGGCCGCCCGGGCGTCCCAGACCGCCTCGGCGACAAGGCCCGCGAGGTCGACGTCCTCCCCCTCGGTCGGTCCTTCCGCCGGCGGCCGGCCGTCGCCCAGCTGTCCCTCGTCCAGCCGGGCGAGCAGCAGCAGATCCTCGACCAGTCCCGCCATTCTGGCGGACTCGGCGTCCACCCGCCGCCAGGCCAGGGCGGGGTCCACGGGCGGCACGGGGCGGTTCATGAGCTCGGCGTACCCGACGATCGAGGCCAGGGGGGTGCGCAGTTCGTGACCGGCGTCGGCGAGGAATCTCCGCATCCGGTCCTCGCTGAGACGGATGCGTTCCCCGTGGCGGCGTCGTTCGGCGAGGGATGCCTCGACGTGGTCGATGAGCCGGTTGAGGGCGGCGCCCACCTGCCCGGCCTCGCTCACCGGATCGGTGTCGGGGGCCGGCACCCGGGTGAGCGGGCCGACCTCACCGTGGCCGAGCGGTGCCCCCGCGACGTCGGCGGCCGTGGCCGCCACCCGGCCGAGGGGTCGCAGCTGTCGGGCGATCACGACCGCGCAGGTGCACCCCGCGACCAGCAGCCCCGTCGCGTACACGGCGGTCCCGACGGTGATGAGACGCCCCACCAGGTGCTCCACCTCGCCGACGGGCAGCCCCGCGAGGACGGGCTCGCCGTCGCCTGCCAGCGCCCTCAGCCGGTAGGTGCCCAGGCCGGGGATGCTGCGGGTGTGGGTCCGGCCGTCGGCCTCGATGCCGTCGAGCGCGGCGAGCTGTCCGGCGTCGAGGGCGACGAGCTCGCCGTCCTCAGGGACGACGGCGGCGGCCAGGACGGTGGAATCGCCCGACAGCCGTGCTCCGAGGGTGCCCACGGTCTGTCCCCGTTCGTCGAGGAACGACAGGTCCCGCGCCTTCCCGCCGTCGTCCATCCTGCGTTGGAGCCCGCCCTGGGCGCGCTCGGCGGCATCGGTCACCCGCTCGTCGAGGCTGCCGAGGAGGAAGTCACGGCCGGCCAGCACGGTGGTCAGCGCCATCGCCCCGCAGACGACGGCCAAGGTGAGCACGATGAAGACCAGCAGGCGGGTTCGCAGCCGTCGGGGACGTGGCAGCCGCCTCCCGGTCATCGCTGCGCGTCCGGTGGTCCGATGGCGTAGCCCACGTTCCGCACTGTCCGGATCATGGGTGCGCGCCCCCGGTCGATCTTGCGGCGGAGGCCGGAGATGTAGACCTCCACGAGGTTGCCGCCGCCGTCGAAGGACTCGCTCCACACCCGGCTGAGGATCTGTGCCTTGCTGAGTACCTGCCGGGGGTGGGACAGCAGCAGGGCGAGCAGGTCGAATTCCTTCGCGGTGAGGTGGACGGGCTCGCCGTCCCGGTGCACCTCACGCGTGGCGCCGACCAGCACGAGGCCCCCGAGGACGAGCGCTTCCGGCTCGGGCGCGCGCTCGGCACCGGCCCGGCGGAGCAACGCGCGCAACCGCAGGACCACTTCCCGCACGCTGAACGGCTTGGTGACGTAGTCGTCCGCGCCGGCGGAGAGCCCGTCGATGCGGTGGTCGAGGCCGTCGCGGGCGGTGAGCATCAGAACGGGCAGCCGGGGCTGCTCGGCGCGGAGCGAGCGCAGGACGTGGAGGCCGTCCATGTCGGGCAGCATCCCGTCGAGGCAGACGACGTGCGGGGCGCAGCTGCGGGCGGCGCGCAGTGCTGAAGCGCCGTCGGGGGCCTCGAACGGCTGCCAGCCCGCGTCGCGCACGGCGAGGGAGAGCAGCTCGGTCAGGTTCGCCTCGTCGTCGACGATGAGGACGCGGGCGGGGTCGGTGCGGATACCGGGCATCCGCCCATCGTCGGCCGGTCACCTGGGAGCCGGCTGTGCGGGTGCTGTGCCGGAGCGAGGAACCTGTCCGCGCGGGCGACCGCGACGGCTGCCCAGGCGCATCGGGACACCGGAACGCGAAGGGCCGCACCCCGGGGGGTGCGGCCCTCGCTCACTTCGCGGTGCCCTTACTTGCGGATCAGGCTGCGGAGGACGTACTGCAGGATGCCGCCGTTGCGGTAGTAGTCCGCCTCGCCGGGGGTGTCGATGCGGACGACGGCGTCGAACTCCACACCGGTGTCGGTGGTGACCTTGACCGTGCGCGGCGTGGTGCCGTCGTTCAGCTCGGTCACGCCGGTGAAGGAGAAGGACTCCTCACCGGTCAGGCCGAGGGACTCGGCGGTGTGGCCCTCCGGGAACTGAAGCGGGAGGACGCCCATGCCGATGAGGTTCGAGCGGTGGATGCGCTCGTAGGACTCGGCGATGACGGCCTTGACGCCCAGGAGCGCGGTGCCCTTGGCCGCCCAGTCGCGGGACGAGCCGGAGCCGTACTCCTTGCCCGCCAGGATGACGAGCGGGGTGCCGGCCGCCTGGTAGTTCTGCGAGGCGTCGTAGATGAACGACACCGGGGCGCCTTCATCGGACCGGGTGAAGTCGCGGGTGAAGCCGCCCTCGGTGCCCGGCGCGATCTGGTTGCGCAGGCGGATGTTGGCGAACGTGCCGCGGATCATGACCTCGTGGTTACCACGGCGCGAGCCGTAGGAGTTGAAGTCACGGCGCTCGATGCCGTGCTCCGTGAGGTACTTGCCGGCCGGGGTGTCGGCCTTGATCGCACCGGCCGGGGAGATGTGGTCGGTGGTGACCGAGTCGCCGAGCTTGGCGAGCACCCGGGCGCCGGTGATGTCCTCGACCGGGGTCGTCTCCATCGTCATGCCCTCGAAGTACGGGGGCTTGCGCACGTAGGTGGACTCGGAGTCCCACTCGAAGGTGTTGCCGGTCGGGATCGACAGCGCCTGCCACTGGGCGTCGCCCGCGAAGACGTCCTGGTAGGACTTGTTGAACATGTCCTCGCCGATGGAGTTGGCGACGACGTCGTTGACCTCGGCCTCGGAGGGCCAGATGTCCTGGAGGAAGACGGGCTTGCCGTCCTGGTCGACGCCGAGGGCGTCCTTGGTGATGTCGACCTTCATCGAACCCGCGATGGCGTACGCGACGACCAGCGGCGGGGACGCCAGGTAGTTCATCTTGACGTCGGGGTTGATCCGGCCCTCGAAGTTACGGTTGCCGGAGAGCACCGAGGTGACGGCCAGGTCGTGGTCGTTGACCGCCTTGGAGACCTCTTCCGGCAGCGGGCCGGAGTTGCCGATGCAGGTGGTGCAGCCGTAGCCGACGAGGTTGAAGCCGACCTTGTCGAGGTAGGGGGTCAGGCCCGCCTTGTCGAAGTAGTCGGTGACGACCTTCGAACCCGGGGCGAGCGTGGTCTTGACCCACGGCTTGCGGGTCAGGCCCTTCTCGACGGCCTTCTTCGCCACGAGCGCCGCGGCGACCATGACGTACGGGTTCGAGGTGTTGGTGCAGGAGGTGATCGCGGCGACGGTGACGGCGCCGTGGTCCAGCTCGTACGTCGTGCCGTCGGGGGCGGTGACGGTGACCGGGTTCGACGGGACGCCGTTGGAGGCGGCGGGGGCGTCGGAGGCCGGGAAGGACTCCTTGCCCGCCTCCTCGTCGTCGGAGACGTAGTTGCGTACGTCCTGGGCGAACTGCGCCTTGGCGTTCGCGAGGACGATGCGGTCCTGCGGGCGCTTCGGGCCGGCGATGGAGGGGACGACCGTGGAGAGGTCGAGCTCCAGCTTCTCGGAGAAGTCCGGCTCGGCGGCCGGGTCGAGCCAGAGGCCCTGCTCCTTGGCGTACGCCTCGACGAGCGCGACCTGCTGCGCGTCACGGCCGGTCAGGCGGAGGTACTTCAGCGTCTCGTCGTCGATCGGGAAGATCGCGGCGGTGGAGCCGAACTCCGGCGACATGTTGCCGATGGTGGCGCGGTTCGCGAGGGAGGTGGCGGCGACGCCCTCACCGTAGAACTCGACGAACTTGCCGACGACGCCGTGCTTGCGGAGCATCTCGGTGATGGTCAGCACGAGGTCGGTGGCGGTGGTGCCGGCCGGGAGCTCGCCGGTCAGCTTGAAGCCGACGACGCGTGGGATGAGCATGGAGACCGGCTGGCCGAGCATCGCGGCCTCGGCCTCGATGCCGCCGACGCCCCAGCCCAGCACGCCGAGGCCGTTGACCATCGTGGTGTGCGAGTCGGTGCCGACGAGGGTGTCGGGGTACGCCTGGCCGTTGCGGACCATGACCGTGCGGGCCAGGTGCTCGATGTTGACCTGGTGGACGATGCCGGTGCCCGGGGGGACGACCTTGAACTCGTCGAAGGCGGTCTGGCCCCAGCGCAGGAACTGGTAGCGCTCCTTGTTGCGGCCGTACTCCAGCTCGACGTTCTGGGCGAACGCGTCGTTGGTGCCGAACTTGTCGGCGATGACGGAGTGGTCGATGACCAGCTCGGCCGGGGCCAGCGGGTTGATCTTCGTGGCGTCGCCGCCGAGCTCCTTGACGGCCTCACGCATGGTGGCGAGGTCCACGACACAGGGGACACCCGTGAAGTCCTGCATGATCACGCGGGCCGGCGTGAACTGGATCTCCTGGCTGGGCTGGGCCTGGGAGTCCCAGCCGCCGAGCGCCCGGATGTGGTCGGCGGTGATGTTCGCGCCGTCCTCCGTGCGGAGCAGGTTCTCCAGCAGCACCTTCAGGCTGTAAGGGAGGCGCGCGGAGCCCTCGACCTTGTCCAGCTTGAAGATCTCGTACGACTCGTCACCCACGCGCAGCGTGCTGCGGGCGTCGAAGCTGTTCGCCGACACGACAGTCTCCTTCTTCAATGTGCGCGTTCAACCGCGCCGCGCCTCATGTGCGGCCGGCGCCGCCTGCGGCCCCCACCATCCGCTAAGGTAAGGATTAGTTAGGTAACCCTTACCGAGCGGCGGCTGCGGTGCGCCTCGGCAGATATCTCGATGTCGAGATAACTCTAGTACATCGCCGCCGCGCGGTCATGCCCGGGCACCCGTGTCCTGCGCCGCACCGACGCGGGCAGGCGCCCTTACCCGGGCCGCCTACCCGCTCGTGCGGTGATCGCACCGGTCAGGGCACGGCCGTCATGCCCCCGGAGTCGTCGCGGGGAGCGCCGCCCTCCTGCGGAAGAGGTCCTCGGCGGCGCTCTGGGCCCGGTCGCGGACCGCCACCGGGTCGACGCTGCGGACCCGGCCGTCCTCCACCAGCCGGTGGCCGTCCACCCACACGTCGGCCACGTCGGCCGCACCGGCCGAGAAGACCAGGTGGGCGGCGGCGTTGAAGTCGGGTCCGTGCAGCAGCGGGGTGGTGTGCAGGGCACGCAGGTCGACGGTCACGACGTCGGCCTTCTTCCCCGCTTCGAGCGAGCCGGTCTCTCCGTCCAGGCCGAGGGCCCGGGCACCGTCGAGCGTGGCCATGGCGAGGATGTCCCACGGATCGCCGGTCGTGGGGTCCCGCGTCGTCAGCTTCTGCAGGAGGGACGCGAACTTCATCTCCTCCAGCAGGTCCAGGTTGTTGTTCTCCTTCTCGCCGTCGCTGCCGAGGCCCACCGTGATGCCCCGGCTCCGCATGTCCATGATGCGGGCGGGCCCGGAGGAGAGCTTCATGTTGGAGCAGGGGCAGTGCGCGACCGCCGTGCCGGTGCCCGCGAGGAGGTCGAGTTCGTGGTCGTCGAGCCAGACGCAGTGCGCCACGACCGTGCGGGGGCCGAGGATGCCCCGGTGGTGGAACTCCTCGATCGGCCTGCGGCCCGTCAGCCGCAGGGACTCCTCCACCTCCCAGGTCGTCTCCGAGGAGTGGGTGTGCAGGCCCGTGTCGAATTCGTCGGCCAGGGCCGCTGCCGCCTTGAACGCCTCCTCCGAACAGTAGAAGAGGTGCTCCAGACCCACCCAGGTCCGGACGCGGTTCTCGGCGTGGGTGCGGTACTCCTCCAGCAGCCGGCGGTTGGTGCCGAGCGTCTCGAAGTAGTCGTAACCGGGCAGGTCCGCGACATAGGGGACAAGGGTGGCGCGGATACCGACCTGTGCGGCGGCCCGGGCGGAGCCCTCCATGTGGCGCCACATGTCCATGACCGAGGTGGTCCCCGCGCGCAGCGACTCGGTGTAGCAGAGGAGGGACGCGGCCTCGGCGATCTCGGGGGTGAGGGCCTTGTGCGCGGGGTCGACGTAGTCGCGCAGCCAGTCCCACAGCGACTTGGACTCGGCGGTGCCGCGCAGCAGTCCGGAGTGCAGGTGGGTGTTGTGCAGTCCGGGGACGACCGCGTGACCGGTGGCGTCCACGACGACGGCGTCGGCGGCCGCCGCGTCCAGGACCGCGACCGGGCCCACAGCGGTGATCCTCCCGTTCTCGATCAGGACCGACCCGGGGTCGAGGACCGCCCTGCGCCCTTCGCAGGGCAGGACGATGCCGTTGCGGATCAGCGTGCGGGGGTGACGGGCGCTCATGCGCCGGCTCCCGTCCAGAAGCCGGCGTGGACGGCCGCGGCCCGGTCGTGCAGGTGCGGTCCGGAGACCTCCACGGGCCGCTGACCGGAGGCGAAGACGGTGCGGCAGGGCAGCGCCATGGTGGGGTTCTCCTCGTCGGCGCCGGTCAGGGCGAGGAGTTCGTCCTCTCCGAGGGCGTAGACGACGCGTCCGATCCCGCTCCAGTAGACGGCGCCCGAGCACATCGCACAGGGCTCGGTGCTGGTGTACAGGGTGGCGCGCGTGAGTTCGGCGCGGGTGTACGCGGCGGTCGCCAGCCGGACCAGGTTGGTCTCCGCGTGGCCGGTGGCGTCCCGACCGGTGGTGACGGTGTTGCCGGCCTCCAGGACGGCGGTTCCGTCCAGGACCAGCAGGGAGCCGAAGGGGTGGTTGCCTTCCTTGCGTGAACGGGCGGCGAGGTCGATGGCAGCGGTCAGGAACGCCTCCTCGTCGGGGGCCAGGGCGGCGGGGGCTGCGGGGTTCAAGGGATCTCCTCGGTCGGTGCGGGTGCGGTACGGGCGCCTGGGCGCATGGGCGGCTGGAGGGGGCGGGGCGGGACCGGCGGAGGGGCGGAGGGCGGCTGCGGGTCAGGCCGCGGGCAGGGCCTCGGCCGGTGTGCCGGGGGCGGGGAGGCCGCCGGGCGGGGTGGGACGCCAGGCGGTCAGCGCGGCGTACGCGGCGGCCGCCACGGCGAATCCCACGAGCAGCCCGAAGGGCCCCACGGCCGGGTGGGCGGCGGCCAGCGGTCCCGTGTAGAGGGACTGGTTCATGAACGGGATCTCGGCGAGCAGGGCGATCAGTATCGACGGCAGCCCCCAGCCGAAGCGGTGCCGGGAGTCGTACAGCCGGGCCGTGTCGTGCAGGCCGCGCTCCCGCCACCAGTACGCCGTGACGAGCACCGCGCCCCAGGGCGCCAGCCAGTAGCCGGTCATCAGCAGGAAGTCCTGCAACTGCGCCGCGAAGTCGCCGTGTCCGGCGTACCACGAGAGGACGGTGCCCAGGCCGCCGACGACCAGGACGGACACCCAGCGGGGAAGGGCGAATCCGGCCACGAGCGCGGCCATGGCACCCGAGTACAGGTCGATGACGGTGGACGCGAGGGTGGAGAGGAGCAGGGCGACCAGGACGATCGTGCCGAGGACGTGCGGGAGCAGGCCGCTGACCATGGCGCTGGGGTCGTCGACGGCGGCCACGGTGCCGATCGCCGCGCCCAGCGAACCGATCCACACCCCGGCGAGCGCGCTGCCGCCGCCCGCCGCGAGGAACACCCGGCGGGGGCGGGCGGTGGCCGGCAGGTAGCGGCTGTAGTCGGAGGCGTACGCCGACCAGCCCAGTCCCCGCGCCGCGGTGACCGCGGTGACCAGCAGGAACGCGGCGACGGGGCCACCCGAGGGATCGGTCGGCGCGGTCGCGTGGGCCTCGCCGAATCCGTAGACCGAGACCACGGCGAAGACGACCACCAGCGCGATCGCGAGACAGCGCTCGACGGCGTGGATCATCCGGTAGCCGAGGACCGCCACCGTCAGTTGCGCCGCCGCCATGAGCAGCAGCGCGGGGGCGAAACCGAGGCCGGTCAGGTCACGGAGGATGAACATCCCGAGCAGGGTGTCGACGACGCACCAGCCGACACCGTTGACGACGGTGAACGCGGCCGACGGCAGCGCGCCGAGCCGCCCGAACGGCCCTCGGGTCTGGATGAGCTGCAGCACGCCGGTGAGCGGGCCACGGGTGGAGAAGAGGCCCACCATCACCGCGCTGAGCGCGGTCCCCAGAGCGATCGCGAAGACCGCCGGCAGCAGGTCGAGACCGAACACGGAGGTGGAGAGGGCGCCCACGCTGAGCGTCGCGAACTGCACGTTCGCGCCGAACCACAGCGTGAACAGCGACCGGGGCCGGCCGTGCCGGCGGTCCACCGGCACGGGGTCGACACCGGCCCGCTCGATGCCGGGCGGGGGCACCCCCGGCCCCCGGTCCCGCGCGGGCGCACGGCCGTCGGCGGAGGGCGGGGTGACGGAGGGCGGGGTGACGGAGGGTGGACTGGTGGGCAGCGGTTCGGCGCGCACGGGATCTCCTCAGGGCGACGGGAGTGCGACCGGACGCCGGGACCGAACGGGTCGAACGCGGCGTCGAGGCAGCGGGGACATGCGGCTCAGGGCGGGTGGTGTGGTCCTGCGGGGGTTCGGGTGGTGCGGTCCCGCGGGGGGGTGCGGGTTCGGGGTGGTGCGGTCCCGGGGGGTGCAGGTGGTGTGGTCCTGCGGGGGCGGCGCGGGTGGCCGGCTGCGGCACGCGGACTCCGTTGTCCCGCGAGGGCGCACGGTCCGGACGGCGGAGGGGTGCGGCCGGGTCCTGCGATGTCCCTCAGTGAACCCCCGGCGAACGGCGGGCGGACCGGTACGGGCCTCCAGACGGAGGGCCGGTGAAGGAGGGTGACCCCGTACTATTCTCCAAACCCCGTGCCCAGCGGTGTGCACGCCCGTAACACACCCACGGGAGGCCCGGCCGCTCCTGCCGTGCCTCTCCCGTCAGGCAGGAACCAGGTGCTGCTGTCCGAACTCCTCGGGATACCCGGCCTCGGCCTCACCCCGCTGCTCCCGGCGCGAAGGGACCGCCGGGTGACCGGCGTCTGCACCACGGATCTGCCCGACCCCGGCCGCTATCTGGACGGCGGGGAGCTGGTCCTCACCTCCACCACCTGGTACCGGGAGCCCCGGGACGCCGACGTGTTCGTCGCTGCGCTCGCCTCGGCGGGCGCAGCGGCCCTGGTGGCCGGATCGGCGGCCGTCGGCGAGCTGCCCGGCGCGCTCACCGACGCCTGCGAGCGGCAGGGGCTGCCGTTGCTGGCGGTCGGTGACGACGTGTCGTACGCCGCGCTCACCGAGACCGTGCTCGCCGTGCTCGCCGGCCCCGTCGGCCGCTCCCCCGGCGCCGGACTCCATCGCGGCCTGGTGGCCAGCATGGCGTCCGGAGCCGGCGCGGAGGGCCTGGTCGAGGTGCTGGCCCGGTCCACGGGCGTGCACTGCGCGGTGCTTTCGGCCACCGGGCGACTCACCGCGGGTGCCGTGCCGGACGTGTCACCCCGTCATGTCCGGCGCTCCCTGCGGGCGGCCTTCGCCGCCGGCGCCTTCCCCTCCGTACAGCCACTGCCCGGCGGTGGGCACCTCACTTTCCTGCCCGTGCAGTCCCCCGTCGCCCACCGCCCGCCCGCGGGCTACCTGGCCGCGGCCGGGGACCACCGGGACTGGGCGCCCGGGATCGCGGACGCCGCCGCGGAGGTGTGCGCGCTGCTCGCCCTCGACGGGGTCGCCCGGCAGGAACGCCGGCGCATCGAGGAACGGCTGCTGCGGGAGTCCGTGGACCTCCTGCGCGAGGGCCGCACCGAACCCGCCGCGGGGCGCCTGCGCAGCCTCGGGCTCGACCTGGAGGCGCCGCCTGCCGTCGCGTACGTCACGACGACCGGCCGCCCGTACGGCACGGAGCTCGCGGCAGTGATCCTGGACGACGTGCACGAGCAGATACCCGGTTGTTCGGCTCCGTTCGCGGCGGCGGAGGGCCATCTGATGTTCGTCCCGGCCTCCGGCAGCGGCGGCCGGGACGACGGCCTCTCCGGACTGCTCGCGGAGGCCGCCCGCCGGCTCGGCCCCTTCCTCGCGCACGGCTGGGCCGCGATCGGCGTCTCGGGGCCCTCGACGGGGCAGGACGGGCTGCGCCGGGCGCTGGAGGAGGCCCGGCACGCCCAGCGCGTCGCCCGGCTCGGCACAGGTCCCGTGCGGGTCGCGGGCACCGAGGCGCTCTCCTCGCACCTGATGCTGCTCGCCGCCGTCCCCGACGAGGTGCGCCTCATGTACCGGGAGCGGCTGATCGGCGTACTGGAGCGGTACGACGCCGAGCACCACAGCGACCTCGTGGGCACCCTCAGCGCGTTCCTCGACGCGTCCGGCTCCTGGCAGCGGTGCGCAGAGCAGCTCCACGTCCACGTCAACACACTGCGCTACCGGCTCCAGCGCGTCGAACAGCTCACGGGCCACAGCCTGGCCACACTCCACGACCGGGTGGACTTCTGCCTGGCGCTCGGAATCAGGTAGGCCACCCCGCGGGGCCTGTCCCGGGTGCAGCCTCGTCTCGGCGGCGGCAGCGGCGGCAGCGGCGACGCACGCGGCAGGACCGGTACATTTCGATGCCGACCACCCGCCCGCCAGGGAAGGCACCGTGCACTTCACCCGCACCTCCGAGACCGTACAGGCATGGGTCCACGGCTGGGCCCTCTCACGGGGAGCGGCCGAACCGGCCCTCTCCTCCTGGGGCTTCACCGTGAACACGGGGCCGCCCGCCCACGCCACGAGCCATGTCCTGACCACCGCCGACGCGGCGACGGTGCGGGAGATAACCGCGGGCACGACCAGGCCCGGCGTCCGGCTGAAGGCCTTCGTGCGGGCGGAGTCGCTCGCGGCCTGGGTCGCGCCCGGCTGGTCCGTCGCCGACGAACCCGGCTACCTGATGTCCACCCCGCTCCGCCCCGCCCGCCCCCCGGCCCTCCTCCCCGACGGCTACCTGCTCCGCACCTGGACCCAGGACGGCGTCACGTACGCCCGGGTGTGCGCGGCCGACGGCACGCTCGCCGCACGAGGCCAGGCGGCCGTCACCGGCATCACCGCGGTCATCGACAAGGTCGAGACCCAGCCCGCCCACCGGCGCCGCGGTCTCGGCCGCCTGATCATGCGCACCCTCACCGACGCGGCCGCCGGGCGGGGTGCGACTGTCGGCCTGCTGGCCTCGTCGGCGGAGGGCCGGGCCCTGTACGAGAGCACGGGATGGGCCGTGTCGGCACCGCTGGCCAACGCCCTGCGGGGGTCTGACCCGGCGCGGCACTGACCGCGCCCGCGACTCATGGGCCCGCCTGGGCCGCGCCCGCGTGCATGACCCGGCGGCTTCGGGATACCCGTACTCCTGACAGAGGAGGCACAGATGCCGCTCACCTTCCGAAAGAGCTTCCAGATCCTCCCGGGCGTCCGGCTGAACATCAACCGCCGCTCGTGGTCCGTCACGACGGGCGGACGGCACGGACCGAGGCGCACCACGAGCAGCACCGGCCGGCGCACCACGTCCATGGACCTGCCGGGCCCGTTCGGCTGGCGGAGGACGACACGCCGCCGCGGCTGACCTCACACCGCCGTCGCGGGCTCGGCCGGCCTCACCCGTTCGGCCGAGCTCCGCACGCCGGGCCGCCGGGCACGCCCGACCCTTCAAACAGGCGCTCCCACACGGCCGGGCACCCGACCGTCACCTGAATCCCACACCCCCGGCACGATCTTCATCTCATATCTGAGATAGCGTGCAGCCATGGAAGACGACTACCTCGCACGTATCGGCAAGCTCATCCGTGACGCCCGTCAGCACCGTGGCTGGACACAGAGTCAGCTCGCCGAGGCGCTGGCCACGAGCCAGAGCGCCGTCAACCGCATCGAACGTGGCAACCAGAACATCAGCCTTGAGATGATCGCCCGCATCGGCGAGGCCCTCGACAGCGAGATCGTGTCGCTCGGTTACGCCGGCCCCATGCACCTGCGTGTCGTGGGCGGCCGTCGGCTCTCGGGCTCCATCGACGTGAAGACGAGCAAGAACGCGTGCGTCGCGCTGCTCTGCGGCTCGCTGCTCAACAAGGGCCGCACCGTGCTGCGCCGGGTGGCCCGCATCGAGGAGGTCTTCCGGCTGCTGGAGGTCCTCAACTCCATCGGCGTACGCACCCGGTGGATCAACGACGGTGTCGACCTGGAGATCCTGCCGCCCGACCGGCTCGAGCTGGAGTCCATCGACGCCGACGCCGCGCGCCGGACCCGCTCCATCATCATGTTCCTCGGCCCGCTGCTGCACCGCGAGGACCGCTTCACCCTGCCGTACGCCGGCGGCTGCGACCTCGGCACGCGCACGATCGAGCCGCACATGATCGCGCTGCGCCGCTTCGGCCTGGAGATCGCCGCGACCGACGGGCTCTACCACGCCCAGGTCGACCACGAGGTCCGGCCCGGCCGCCCCATCGTCCTGACCGAGCGCGGCGACACGGTGACCGAGAACGCGCTGCTGGCCGCCGCCCGGCACGACGGCACGACGGTCATCCGTAACGCCTCCTCCAACTACATGGTCCAGGACCTGTGTTTCTTCCTGGAGGCGCTCGGCGTGCGCGTCGACGGCGTCGGGACGACGACCCTCACGGTGCACGGGGTGCCGGAGATCGACGTGGACGTCGACTACTCCCCCTCCGAGGACCCGGTCGAGGCGATGAGCCTGCTGGCCGCCGCCGTGGTGACGGAGTCCGAGCTGACGATCCGCCGGGTCCCGATCGAGTTCCTGGAGATCGAGCTCGCGGTCCTGGAGGAGATGGGCGTCGACTGCGACCGCACGGCGGAGTACGCGGCCGACAACGGCCGTACCCGGCTGGTGGACCTGACGGTCCGGCCCTCCAAGCTGGAGGCGCCCATCGACAAGATCCACCCGATGCCCTTCCCCGGGCTGAACATCGACAACGTGCCGTTCTTCGCGGCGATCGCCGCGTCCGCGCACGGCAAGACCCTGATCCACGACTGGGTCTACGACAACCGCGCGATCTACCTCACCGACCTCAACCGCCTCGGCGGCCGGCTCCAGCTCCTGGACCCGCACCGCGTCCTGGTCGAGGGCCCGACCCGCTGGCGCGCCGCCGAGATGATGTGCCCGCCGGCACTGCGGCCGGCGGTGGTGGTACTGCTGGCGATGATGGCGGCCGAGGGCACGTCCGTGCTGCGCAACGTGTATGTCATCAACCGGGGTTACGAGGAGCTGGCGGAGCGGCTGAACTCGGTGGGTGCGCAGATCGAGATCTTCCGGGACATCTGAAAGCTCCATGAACAGGTAACGCGAAGCCCCTCCTGACCTGCACGTATGCGAGCCAGGAGGGGACTCGGCTTCGCCTGTGGGACTTCTCAGGGACTTTTGGACCGAGCCGGGAGACTGCCGGTCTCGGGGCTGGGGGCGGAATTGCCCGGCACTCCACGTGATGGGTCACGGGCAGGGTGTTGGCATGAGCGGATCATGGGAGAGGACAGGTCGGCCGGGTTCCCGGCTCACTGCCTTGCTGTCACGCTCAGACACCCTCCACGAGCCCGTCCCGCTCACTGCGGACGCAAGCTCGCACATCATGCCCCTTACCGCTCCTCTACGGTCATAGTGGAGGCATGCCCTCCATCCCGCAGCGCCCCGTGCCCGCGCCGAGCGGCCTCTCGGACGCGGCCGCTGAGGATCTCGCGCTGTACCGGGAGAAGTTCCGGCGGCGTCTGCCGGAGTCGCTGGACGAGTTGCACGGCCCGATCCAGGGAGTTGTGGAGTTGCCATTGCACATGGCCTGGTCCGGAATGACGTCGTACGACTTGGGCAAACCTCGCCAGTGTATGGGCCTGTACCGCACCGTCCTGCACGAGGGCCTGCACGACGACCTGCCCCGCTACCTCAACCAGGCCCTGCTCCTCCAGCTGTGGCCGGTGCTGCGCACACTCGTCGGCCGCACCGTCCGCGCCGTATGGGAAGACGCCTTACGGCCACATCAAGCCGAACAAGAGCCCGGACGAAGTGCCTGGAGCTCTCCCCCTACCTGCCGTCAGTACGTGGCATCGCCGTCATCGTTACCGCGCACACCGTTCTGGCGCCACCCACCCCTGAGCCATCGAAATCATCGCCACGACGATCGCGGACATGGTCTACATTGCGGTATCCGGCAGTTGCTGACGTGGTCTCAGGTGTCCGACCAGTGACGAGGACGATGTTGCGAACAGTTACGGGAGCCGACGGGGTCTGGTGGAGGGCGAACGGTGGAGATCGAGGCCATGGTCACGGCGGTGTCGTCCATGCTGGGGCCGGTGCTCCAGTTCCTAGGACGCCGGCAAGAGGGGACGCCACGCGACGAAAGCGACGCTCAGCCGCTGCCGGCCGGTGCCGAACCCGTCTACGCCGTTGTCCGTGAACGCTTCGACGTCGAGCCAGCCACCGCGCTCCTGCTCGACCGGCTGGCGCAGGAACCAGAAAGCACCCTGTGGCAGGGCACGTTCCGCGCCGCCCTCGCGGACATGCTCGCTCAGGATCGAGGGTTCGCCGACCAGGTGGTTGAAGCGCTCAACCGGGCCCACGGGCCCGGCGGCGCAACTAGCGTCACGGATGCCGGTGCCGTCGCAGGCCGGGACTTTTCCCAGCGTGGCCGTTACGTGGCGGGCCGGGACCTGCACATCGGTGACCGGACGCCGCAGGACCCAGGCGCGCAGCCGTGACCGAGGGCCCTGCGGAAACGACGCCCCCTGACGGCCCCGTCGGCCCCGTCACCGCCGTCCAGGACTCCGGTCTCACCGCGGGACGGGATGTCCACCAGAGCGGGCAGTACGTCGCCGGCCGCGACCTGTCGGTCGTCCTGCCGCAGCGCACCACTGTACGTGCCCTTTCTCAACTGCCCCCAGCCGTACAGCTCGTCGGACGCGCAGCCGAACTCGCCGCCCTCACCGGCCCGCAACCGACCGGCGACGCCACCCGTATCGCCGTCGTTCGCGACGGCGCAGGCGTCGGCAAGTCGGCGCTGGCGATCGGAGCCGCCCACCGGATGACGGAGCACTATCCGGACGTCCACCTGTACCTCAAACTCGGCGGGGAGAACCTGCGTACCCTCTCCACCGCAGCGGCCCTCCAGCATCTGCTGTGGTCTCTCGGCGTCTCCGAGAGCGACATCCCGGACGACCTGGAACGACGTGTCGCCCTGTACCGCTCCACCATCGCCAGGATGCGCGCCGTGATAGTCCTTGACGACGCCGAGTCCGCTCAGCAGGTCGCTCCTCTCATCCCGGCTTCGCAGGCGTACGTGTTCATCACGTCACGGCGTCAGACCGTCGGGCTGCAGGGAGCTCATGTCGTGGATCTGAACCGCCTGTCCGAAGACGCCGCGCTGGAACTGCTCCAACGTGAGATCGGGGCGGAACGGTGCGCGGCCGAACCCTCAGCAGCCCTCGATGTGGTCCGTGCCTGCGGCTGTCTGCCGCTGGCGGTTCAGCTGGCGTCATCCGCGCTCAACTCGCCCTCCGGGAAACGCCGCTCCCTGACGACGTTCGCGCGACGTCTGGCCGAGGAGGGTCGCCGCCACGGCGCGTTCGACACCGAAGTACGAGCCGGCTTCGCGCTGTCATACCGAGCTCTCTCTCCCACCGCGGCACGCGTCTTTCGCAGTCAAGGACTCGTCGCCGCCACTTCCCTCAGCGTGCCCTGCGTCGCCGCTCTGGCCGGTCTCGGCGAGGACGACGTGGAGGACGCCCACGACGAACTGCTGGACGCCTACCTTGCCGAGCCGTCGGGCCCGGAGGGCGACCGCTTCCATCTCCACGACCTGCTACGGCGTTTCGCCCGGGAACAGGCCCGGGACGAGGACGGCGAGCAGGAGTGCGCGAGGGCCATGGCCCGGCTGCGCGCCTGGGCCCTCGCCCTCGCCACCGACAACATCCAGGCGCTGCACTCCCCGGACACGGCGGAAGCCGACCGCGCCCGCCGACAGTTGGACGCGGAAGGAACGGTCCTCGTCACCGTCGTGGAACAGTCGACACCCCAGAGCGGTGGCGCGGCCGATGCCGTCGCTCTCGCCCTGTGCCTGGAGCCCTGGTTCGAAGCCGGCAGCCATTACGAGGCATGGCGGCGGGCGTACGAGAGCGCCCTGAACCACGCCGTCGCCTCGGGTGACGAAGCCTGCGCCGTACGCCTCCTGCTCGGCCTCGGCGACCGCAGCCGCCTCCTGCGCGACCACACCGGCGCCGAGCACCGTCTAGCCGACGCCCTGCAACGCGCCCAGAACCTCGGGCAGCCACCACTGGTGGGCCAGGCACACTTCCAGTCCGGCATGCTCCTGCGCGAACGTGGACGATACAACGAGGCGATCAGCCACCTGAGCCTGGCCGTCGACGCCCTCACCGGCAAGGACAGCCATGCTCTGGCCCAGTCCCACAACAACCTCGGGCACACCCTGCGCCGCCTCAAGCGATATGAGGAGGCTGCGGTCCACCTGCGCCAAGCGGCCGCGATCGCCGCCCGGCTCGGCGACCGCACCGTGACCGGCTGGGCCACAGCCAATCTGCTCGCCACCCTCCGCGCGCAGAACCGGCTCTCCGAGGCGCAGGCGTGCTACGGGCCCGGCCTGGCGGCGTTCGAGGCCGTCGGGCACCGGCTCGGACAGGCATGGATGCACTGCCACCTGGGCGCCGTGCGCGCGCAGCAACAAGAGTGGCCCCAGGCCGTCGACCTGTTCACCCTCGCGGTCGACCAGTTCACCGCACTGGACGACGCGTACGGTCTGAGCGCCGCGTACGGCGGGCTGGCGGAAGCCCACCGCGCGCAAGGAGACCTGGGCCAGGCCGCGACCCTTTTCGCGCGAGCCGCAGATCGAGCCGAGCAGGCGGGCGACGTGCACCGCCGCGCGCTTGCCACGCTCTGCCGGCTCACGACGCTTCAGGGCCTCGGTGGGGCCGCCACACCCGATCAGGTCTCCACGGCTGAATCAGCCGCACAAGCGGCCCTGACCGCCCTGGACGAACCGCGGCGGCGGGCCGTACTCCGAAATCCGCGATGGTCCCTGGACTGAAGAGCAAGCGTCGGGGTTGTCGCATGAGGTGACTGTGCCCGGCGCAGCCACCGTCGACCCGCCTGGGTCGGCGAAACCGGCGAACCCGACTGGTGCGACACCGAGGACTTCCTGGGCGCCCTCTACCCGCTGATTTCGAAGACCTGCGTCGCCACTTCGCTCCCTGGGGCGCTTTCAGTGACCATCCCCTGATCCTGGAGGCGAACGAGGATTCGCAGTCGGTTCGCGCCAACCACGCGACTCTACCGAGTGACGACAACCCGGGAACGGGTCCTGTGCAGGGGCTGCTCCTTCATCGAGGAGGAGTACTACTGGCCGGCCGACCCCGCTCAGGGCCCGGCCACATGGCCGGTGATGGCCCGAGTCGACCCGCTGGAGCCATTACAGCGTTTCGACATTTCCGCCTCGGAGTTCGTCCACCGCGTTCTCACGGAGAGCAGAATTCTCGCCGTTCGGTGTTGCAGCCTCGATCCCGGCCGCGAACACGCCGGGTTGCACAGCAAGCAGGCGCGCGCCAAGTACCCTCGCCAGAAGGGGAGTTGCAGCTTCCGCCAGCCACAGGACGTATGCTGGACGTCTGGGCTGCGCGCCGGCTGGGGGCTCCGACTCGGGGGAGGGTGCGTGGATGCGCATCGCACTGCAGAGCTGAAGGTTTTTGTACCCATCAAGTACGACCTCGGCGGGACCATCTTCGACACCAGGCGCCTGATGCAGGCGGTGGAGGCCCGTCACGGCACCGTAGGCGTGGACATGACCATGCTGCGCAGCTGGAACCTGTCGTATCTGGCCGGGCACTCACCGGTCCTCTCGTGCGCGCTCTCCGAAGGGGAGACGGTGCTCGCCGGGGCCAAGTGGTCCTTCGACTGCCGCATGCGGGTGTACCCGTGGCTCGGCGTGGTCTCGGTCGACTACACGTTCACCCTCGTCGAGGGCGTAGCCGACATCGAGCGCTTCTACGACGATCTGGTCGAGTGGAAGAACCGGGACTACCTGCCCTACCTCGAGCGGTGCCACGCCCTCAGCGACAACCTGAGCCTCCGGATCCCCCCTGGCCTGCGGGCCGGTGACTCCGAGGCGCACGGCTCCGCGGTGCGGGCCCTGCGGAGCGCCACGGCCGGGATCATCGAGCCAAGGCCGTTCCTCTACGCCTTCCACGACTTCCGCCTGTGCTTCATCGGCGACTCCGACAGCCTCCCCGACGAGCGGGTGCGGCAGTTGCTGTGGCTGTCCGACGGTGAGGCCGCCCTCCCTGAGGACGGACTCACCCACCCGCTCGGGTTCAGGGGCCTGGAGGTCGCGAGTTCCGGCTGGTCGACGGTGGTCCGGGGGGAGCCCGGAGCGGTGGCCGCCGAGGCCGAGACGGTCACCACCTTGCTGAACCTCGTCCACGCCCAGTGGTACGTATGCCAGTTGTGGATCAACGCCCACGACCTGCGGGGAGGGCAAGGAGGCGCGGGCCGTCGGCTGGCGGGCGCCCACGTCCTTTCCGCCAATCAGACGGCCCTCGTGCAGGACCTCTCCGAGATCGACAATCTCGACGTCATGCTCAAGGACCCCGTCCTGCTGCGGGTCGCGGAGTACCTGGAGACCAACTTCAAGGTCCGCAGGCACAAGGAGACCGCCATGTCGCTCCTGCACGCCCTCGAGAATCACTCCCGTCAGCTGGCGGACCACAACAACGAGACCGAACTGCGCCGGGTCCAGGTGCTGTTCGCGATCTCGGCAGCCGCCGGCATAGCCAGCCTCGTGCCCTCCCTCACCGACGTCGGATTCACCCTGCTCCACGTGGTGGCCACGGTCATTCCCCTGCTTGGTTTCTGGGCCTTGTTCGCAGTAGATTTCACCGGTGTGCGCCGACGGTTCGGGAGGCGGCGCCGACGACCGTGAGCGGCCCGGCGAAGGAGTGGCGTGAACGACATCAGCACACGGTGGTACCGGCCGGGGGCGATCCCCGCCGTCCAGGTCCGTGAGCTGACAGACATGTTCACGGAGGTCGCCGGCGAGTTCGTCCCCCCGCTCACCCTGCGCGGTGGGACCGCCGTGTCCGACCTTCGCGAGCGCGGCCCCGGGGCCGCGCCCTCCCCCGGGAACGGCTACCTGGACGAGATGCTCCAGCAGGAGCTCATCATGTCCCGGCGCGAGGACGAGGTCGCCGGCTTCGTCTCCTTCCGCAGCAACCACCAGGACCCGCGCTACGCCGATCTCTGCCCCTGCCTGTACGTGAGCACCATCGCCGTACGGCACGGCCACCGGCGGCACGGCATCGCACGCGCCCTTTACGAGGAGCTCTTCGCCCTCCCGGCATCCCTGCCCCCGTGGGTCGTACTGCGCACGTGGTCCACCAACACCGGCCACCTCGAACTCCTCGACCGACTCGGGTTCACCACCATCCTCCGTCTCCAGGACGACCGCGCCGACGGAGTGGACACGCTCTACCTCGCGACCGATCGCACCGCGAAGGCAGGCGCTCCGGCGGGTGGGTTCGCGGCAGGAGCGACCTGACCCGCCCCCAGGCCGGCGCGCGCCGGGGCTGCCCTGGGAGCCTTCAGCCGTAGCCAGCACCGGGGCCGGCGGTGCCTGCTGGGCTCCCGGGGCCGGAGACGCCGGAACCTGACCGGTCGTCGGTGGTCAAGGCTGCCGGCAGGAGCGGCAGTTGCAGGTCACGGTGTGGAAGTTGGACTTCACTTTGCGGTCTTGGCGCCATAGTCCCAGTGGTAGTTCTCATCGCTCGACGTGCAGCGCCCCGACACATGCAGGGTGAGGGCACGCCCGCACGCCGCACACCTCGCAGGCCGGACGCGGCCGATGACGGCGATTCCGCCGAGGCCCACGGCATGAAAGGCGCTCGCGCTCCCGTCGGCCTCCCCGCCGCGTTCGGCCCCTGAGCCGCCGAGCCGGATCCCCGGGCCACAAAGTTGTGTTCCACCTCTTGACCCGCGTTCCCGGCGCGCGCACAGTACTCGTTAATGCGCATCACTAATACGCATTAACAGTCTGGAGGAACAGTGCCGGAGGAACCCACCAAGCGGGTCAGGCGAGGCCGGGCGGCCGTGCCGGCCGGGCGTACCGGGCGGCCGCGTCAGGCGGAGGTCGCCCGGCTCGCGGGGGTCTCGCAGGCGACGGTCTCCCTGGTCCTGGGCGGGAAGCCGCAGGGCGCCGCCATCTCGCAGGAGACCCGGCAGAACGTGCTCGACGCCGCGGGCCGCCTCGGTTACGTACCGGATCCCGCGGCCCGCCGGCTGGCCGCCGCGCGCAACGACCTTCTCGGGGTCTTCAGCTTCACGGCCACCTTCCCCACCGACGTCCAGCACTCGTACTACCCGTTCCTGGTCGGCGTGGAGCGGGAAGCGGCCGCGCGCGGGTACGACCTGGTGCTCTTCACCGGGTCCAGCTCCGGCGGCGCGGGAGCGGCCGGCCCGCACGCCCTGAACCGGGCGCGGCTCGCCGACGGTTGTCTCCTGCTCGGACGTCACGCGCCGGTGGACGAACTGCGCAGGCTGGTGGACGACGGGTTCCCCGTGGTCCACCTGGGCCGCAGGGACGAACCGGAGGGCCTCGCCTGGGTCGGCGCCGACTATGTCAGCGCCAGTCGCGAGGTCGTCCAGCAGCTCGCGGCGCTCGGGCACCGCCGCATCGTCCTCGTGCGCGAGGACGACGAGGCGCCGGCCTCCACCGACCGTGAACAGGGGTTCCTGGAGGGCCTTCGGGCGGCGGAACTCCCTGACGCCGAGGCGGTGTTCCGTAGTGCGGACCCGGCACTCGACCTCACCCCGGAGCGCCTTCGGCGGTGGCTGGCCGATGGCGTCACCGCGTTCGTGGCCGAGGAGACCGACAGCGGCGCCGCCTGGCGGGCGCTGAGCACGGCTGTCCGTGAAGCCGGCCTGGAGAGTCCCCGCGATCTCTCCCTGGCGTTGCTCGGCAGTCCCCCGCCGGACCTCGCCGGCGATCCGGAGCCCACCGGATTCGACATCCCCCGGGCGCAGTTGGGCGCGGAGGCCGTACGCCTGCTCGCCACGCTGGTCGCCGGGGAGGACGTCCCGGAGCGGCTGGTGGCGCTGGTCGCCTGCGCCTACCGGGCCGGCGCCACGGCGGGTCCGCCGCCCGGCGCACGACCGGATCCCGGCTGACCCGTACACCCCATCACACGCACGACCCCGTACCGCACAAGGAGAACTGTGATCCCCGAACCGGACATCCTCATCGTCGGCGGCGGCCTGGGCGGCGTCGCCGCCGCGCTCGCCGCCTGCCGGGCCGGCCGGACCGTCGTCCTCACCGAGGAGACCGACTGGATCGGTGGCCAGCTCACCAGCCAGGCCGTCCCGCCGGACGAGCATCCCTGGGTGGAGCAGTTCGGCACCACCGCCACCTACCGGGCGCTGCGCGAGGGCATCCGCGACTACTACCGGCAGTGGTACCCGATGCGCTCCGAGGCGCTCGCGCTGCCCGGTCTCAACCCGGGGGCCGGCCGGGTCAGCAAGCTCTGCCACGAGCCGCGGGTCGCCCTCGCCGTCCTGGAGGGCATGATCGCTCCCCACCGGGCGTCGGGGCGGCTGACCCTGCTCACCGAGCACCGGGCGGTCGCCGCCGAGTCGGACAACGATGTCATCGGCCCGGTCACCCTGGAGAGCCTGCGCGACGGGTCCCGGACCACGATCCGGGCGCGGTACGTCATCGACGCCACGGAGACCGGTGAGCTCCTCGAACTCGGCGGTGTCGAGCACGCCGTGGGCGCCGAGTCGCGCGCCGAGTTCGGGGAGCCGCACGCCCCCGAGGAGGCGCAGCCCCTCAACCAGCAGGGCATCACCGTCTGCTTCGCGGTCTCCCACCACGAGGGCGAGAACCACGTCATCGACCGGCCCGCCGACTACGACTTCTGGCGCTCCTACCGGCCGGACTTCTGGCCGGGCCCGCTCCTCGGCTTCCTCGCCCCGGACCCGCGGTCACTGGAGGCCGTGCCCCGTACGTTCGTGCCGAACCCGGAGGTCGATCCGCTCGCCGTCAACGCCGACCAGAGCGCCGACGCGGGCGACAAGGAGCTGTGGGGCTTCCGCCGCATCCTGGCCCGCAAGATGCACCGGCCCGGTTCCTTCGACTCCGACGTCACCCTGGCCAACTGGCCGCTCAACGACTACTGGCTGAAGCCGCTGATCGGCGGCGGCCCGGAGACCTCGGCCCAGGCGGTCGCGGAGGCCCGGCAGTTGTCGCTCTCGGTCCTCCACTGGCTCCAGACCGAGGCCCCCCGCGAGGACGGCGGGATCGGCTTCCCCGGTCTGCGGCCGCGCCCCGACGTCACGGGTACGGCCGACGGGCTCGCCAAGGCGCCCTACGTCCGGGAATCGCGGCGCATCAAGGCCGTCACCACCGTCGTCGAGCAGGACGTCGCGATCGACGCCGTCGGCCCCTACGGGCGGACGGCGTACCGGGACTCGGTGGGGGTCGGCAACTACCGGATCGACCTGCACCCTTCGACGGGCGGCGACAACTACATCGACATCGGCTCGGTGCCCTTCGAGATCCCGCTCGGCGCGCTCGTGCCGCGCCGCGTCCGCAATCTCCTCCCCGCGGGCAAGAACATCGGCACCACGCACATCACCAACGGCTGCTACCGGCTCCACCCGGTGGAGTGGAACATCGGCGAGGTCGCGGGCGCGCTGGCCGCGCACTGTGTCTCCGAGGGCGTCGAACCCCACGCCGTCCAGGCCGACGACAAGCGGTTCGAGGAGTTCGCCCGGCTGCTCGACTCGAACGGGGTCCAGCGCCACTGGCCCGACGTACGCGGCTACTGAGAACGGCCCGCCCAAGGGCGACGAGGCCCGTCACCACCCCTGAACGGCGCTCCACCACGCGGAAATGCCGGGCGGGACAGCTCCACCTGTCCCACCCGGCCCGCCCGCGCACTGCCCACCCGCACAAGGAGGTGCCCAACCATGACCACCCACCGCATCCGCGTCGGCATCGACGTGGGCGGAACCTTCACCGACGCCGTGGCTGTCGACGCCACGACCCTGGAACTCCTGGGACAGGTGAAGGTCCCCACCAGCCATCATCACGAGGACGGCGTGGCCCACGGCATCGTGGAAGCACTCGACCGTCTGCTGGAAGAGACCGGCCGCGCGCCGGAGGACGTCGCCTTCCTCGCGCACGGCACGACCCAGGCTACCAACGCCCTGCTGGAGGGCGATGTCGCCACCGTGGGGCTGATCGGGATCGGTGGCGGCCCGTCCGCCGCGCTCACCCGCCGGCTCGCCGCGCTCGGCAGGCTCGAACTCACCCCGGGCAAGACCCTTCCGCTCGTCTACGCCCATGTCCCCGACCCCGACGACGCGGCGTCGGTCCGGCGTGCCGCCGAGGCGCTGGCCCAGGACGGCGCCCAGGTGCTGGTCGCCACGGAGCCGTTCAGCGTGGACCGGCCGGAGGGCGAGCAGGCCGTCATGGAGGCCGCCCGCTCCGTCGGGCTGCCGCTGACCGCCGCGCACGAGATCACCTCCCTGTACGGGCTGCACAAGCGCACCCGTACCGCGGTGGTCAACGCGGCGATCCTGCCGCGCATGCTCGCCACCGCCGATCTCGTCGACGCCTCGATCACCAAGGCCGGGGTCGGCTCCCCGCTGATGGTGATGCGCTGCGACGGCGGGGTGATGTCCCTGGACGAGATGCGGCGCAGGCCTCTGCTGACGGTCCTGTCGGGTCCGGCGGCAGGTGTCGCCGGCGCGCTGATGCAGGAACGGATCAGCGAGGGCGTGTTCCTGGAGACCGGCGGCACCTCCACCGACATCAGCGTCGTGCGACGCGGCAAGGTGGCCGTCCGGCACGCCACGATCCTCGGCAGGAAGTCCTACCTCAACGCCCTGGACGTACGCACGGTCGGTGTCGGCGGCGGTTCCATGGTGCGGATCGGCGGTGGCAAGGTCACCGGGGTCGGGCCGCGCAGCGCTCACATCGCGGGCCTGCCCTACGCGTGTTTCGCCGCAGCGAAGGACCTGCGGGACGCGAGGCTCACCACCGTCAGTCCGATGGCGGGCGACCCGGAGGACTACGCGGTGCTCGACGCGGCGGGTGGTCGCTTCGCGATCACCATGACCTGTGCGGCGAACGCCCTGGGCCGGGTCCCCGAGGGGGACTTCGCCCGCAGCGACCAGGAGGTCGCCCGGGCGGCGCTCGCCCCGCTCGCCGCGGCCCTCGGCGTGGACACCGCCACGGCCGCGGCACGGCTCCTCGACGCGGGGACGGCACAGGTCGAGGCGGTCGTCGACACGATGATCCGGGACTACCGCCTGGACAAGGACACCGCGCTCCTCGTCGGTGGCGGCGGCGGAGCCGCCTCCGTCACCCCGCACCTGGCCGCGGTCAGCGGTCTCGAGGGACGCATCGCCCGGCACAGCGAGGTGATCAGCCCCATCGGGGTGGCGCTCGCCCTGGTGCGGGAGCAGGTCGAGCGGATCATCCCCGGCGCGGGGCAGGAACAGATACTCGCCGTACGCGCCGAGGCGGAGGCCGCCGTCATCGCCCAGGGCGCGGCGGCCGACGGGGTGGAGGTCGAGGTCACCGTCGACCCGCAGACGAGCACCGTACGGGCCGTGGCCACCGGCGCCACCGAGCTGCGCACCCAGGACCGGGCGCACCGCGCGGACGAGGCCGAGCGGCTCCGCACGGCGGCGGCCAGCCTCAGGACCGACCCGTCACGGGTCACGGTCCTCGCCGGGACCCCCGCCCACACGGTGTACGGGGCCGAGATACGCCGGCCTCTGCGCACCACCCGGCACCCGGTGCGGATCGTCGACGCCGACGGGGTGATCCGGCTGCACGTCTCCGACGCACGGGTGGAGACCACGCGTGTCGCCGAGGCGCCCGAGGTGCTGGCCCGCCTGGTGCGCGAGACCACGTCGTACGGCGACGGCGGGGTCCGCGCCCCGGCCGTGCGGCTGCTGCTCGGCTCCCGTATCGCGGACCTGTCGGGCGTGCTGGACCCGCAGCCGCTGCTCGCGCTCGCCCGCAGCGAGCTGGACGCCCGCGGCGCCGACGAACCGGTGGTCGCCGTGCTGGAGGTACGCATATGAACGCGCCCGCGGTGACCTCGTGGGAGAACACCGGCCGGGAGGACACCGACGATCTCGGTCTCGCGGTGCGGCTGCTGGCCGCGACCCCCACCCACGAGGGCCGCGACCCGGAACTGCTGCGCCACTGGGCGCGTACGGCCGAGGCGTTCGGTTCGGCGCTGGCCCCCGTGCCGTGCCGGGCCAGGATCACCGAGCGCGCCGACGGCCTGGAGCGCGGCCTGCTGGCCCGCTACACCTCGCGGCCCGCTCCGGCCGTGGAGCTCTACACCGACACGATCGCGGCGGCCGAGGCGCTGATCGACGCGCGGGGCTGGCGGCACTGGTACCCGCACGGCTCGGTGCGCGAGGCGGCGCTCGCCCATGAGGCGGTGCACGAACAGCTCCACCACGGCCCGGCGAAGGGCGCGCTGAAGCGGGCCCTGGGCCATGTGGTCCTGCGCGCGGGCCGCTTCCGGATCCTCGGGCACGTGGCGGGCGCGGAGGAGATCGCCGCCCACGCCTACGCCCGTACCGTCTGCGGACTCGGCCGCAGCCCCCTGCATCTCACGGCCGCGCTCGCCGACGCCGTGACCCAGAGAGAGAAGTAGCGCCATGGGCGTAGTCATCCTGATCGTCATGGCGGCCGGTGTCGCCGCGATGCTCACCCGTAAACTCCCCACCGCCTTCGCCCTCGTCCTGCTGGGTGTCGTCATCGCGTTCGTCGCCGGGGCACCGCTCACCGGCAAGGAGAGCGTCCTGGACACGGTCCTCCAGGAGGGCGCCCCGATGCTCGCCTCCACGATGATCGCGGTGCTGCTCGGATCGTGGCTCGGCAAGCTCCTCGACGAGACCGGGATCGCGGGCACCATCGTCCGCAAGATCGTGGAGTTCGGCGGCGACCGGCCGACGGTCGTGGCGCTCGGCGTCCTCGCGGTGTCCGCGCTGATCGGCACGGTGACGGGCTCGGCGCCCGCCGCGATGCTCGCCGGCATCATCGGGATCCCGGCGATGGTCGCGGTGGGCATCCCGAAGGTCACGGCCGCGGGCACCATCCTGATGGGGATAGCCGTGGGCGTCCCGTTCGAGCTGCCCATCTGGCAGTTCTTCTCCACCGCCCTCGACCTGCCGGTGGAGACCGTGCGCGGTTTCATGGTGAAGCTGTTCCCGCCGGCGCTGGTCGCGGCCGTCGCGTTCGTGCTGATCGAGTCCCGCCGCCGGGGCGTCGAGCACGCCTGGTCGCTGAAGACGGCTGCCGACAAGCCGCCTTCACGCCGTGAGCGGCTCGGCGACGCGCCCTGGTACGCCCTGCTCACCCCGGTCGTACCGCTGGTCCTGGCCCTCGGTTTCGAGGTGGCGATCATCCCCTCGCTGCTGGGCGGCGTCCTCTACGCCCTGGTCACCACGACCCGGCCGCGTGAGATGAACAAGCGGCTGCTGCGCACCCTCTACGGCGGGTTCGAGGTCGCGGCGCCGCCCATCGCGCTGTTCATCGCCATCGGCATCCTCCTCGCCGCGGTGAAGCTGCCCGGCGCGATCGAGGCGCTCGAACCCCTGGTGAAGGCCGTCAGCCCGCAGAACCCGGTGCTGTTCGTCCTGGTCTTCACCCTGCTGGTGCCGCTGTGCCTCTACCGCGGCCCGCTGAACGTCTACGGCCTCGGCGCGGGTATCGCCGGAGTCCTCATCGCTGCCGGCATCTACCCCGCGGTCGCGGTGCTCGGTATCGCCGCCTCCTACAACCAGGTCTTCGGGGTCGCCGACCCCACCAGCACCCAGACCGTGTGGAGCGCCCAGTACGCGGGCGTCGGCCCGCAGCAGGTGATGGTGCGCACCCTGCCCTACGTGTGGGCCGTTGCCCTGGCCGGCTTCTGCGTCACGGCCGCCACCTACCTCTGAACACCCCTCTCCCGGGACGGAGTCAGAACATGAACGAGCCACAGAACACGAACGAGCCGCACGCCATCCCGCAGCGGGACAGCCTCCCCGCCTTCCTCTCCCGCCGCGTCTTCCTGCGCGGCGCGGCGGCCACCGGCACGGCCCTCGCCATCGGCGCGGGTACGGCGTCCTCCGCCTCGGCGGCACCCGGCGGCTTTCCCGACTACACCTACGTCAGGACCCTGCTGAGGCCCGAGGACCTCGCGTACAACCCCACCGGGGAGATCATCTTCCCGTGCGTCCGGGGCACGGTGAACCGGCTCTCCTCGGCCCTGGGCCGGTACTACCTCTACTACGCGCCGCACGACGCGCCCGGTGGCATCTGCCTGGCCTACGGCGACTCGCTGGAGGGCCCGTTCACCGAGCATCCGGACAATCCGCTCGTCACCAACGACTGGCAGCCGCACTACAAGGTCAGCCACGTCTCCTCCCCGCACGTCCTGTGGAACGAGGACGAGAAGGAGATGTGGCTGTACTTCCACGGGGAGAACACCACCACCCGGCTCGCCCGGTCCAAGGACGGCATCCACTTCACGTACGACAAGGTCGTGCTCTCCACCTCGATGCTGCCTGCCGGGTCCACCGAGACGTCCTACGCGCGGGTGTTCCGGCACGACCTGCCGGCACGCGGCGCGCGGTACGTGATGCTCTTCATGCTGAACAACACCAGCAACCACCGGGACATCGCCTGGGGCTGGTCGGCCGACGGGCGTGACTGGACCTTCGACCAGGAGCCGCTGATCCGGCATTCCGAGGTCGGAGCGGTCAACGTGGGCGGACCGCATCTGCTCACCCGGGGCGGAAGCGCGTACGTCGTCTACAACAAGGACAAGGCGAGCGGCGGCGACCTGCTGATCACCGAGGTCGGCAACGACTTCTCCCGCCGCGACCACCTGGGCGTCTTCCACGACTCGATGGACGGCGCCCAGGACAACGGCCGCACGGCGTCACCGAGTTTCGGTACGGAGAACGGGGTGCCGTACATGATCTACGAAGCCGGCGAGCGCCTCCAGGGCGCGATCGCCGTCGCGCGCGGCAGGTAGCGAAAGGGGGCGGCCCGTCCGTGGACGGGCCGCCGCTCTCCCGGAGGCGCAGCCCCGGGCGTGGTCAGATGCGCACGGCGGCCTGGAAGCTGCCGATGGTGCTCATCGACTCGTAGCGGACGTACGTGCCCGGGTACGGGGCGTGCAGCACCGTATTGTTGCCCGCGTAGAGGCCCACGTGCGAGGTGTTGTTGAAGAAGACCAGGTCGCCCGGCTTCAACTGGCTGCGTGCGATGCGGGTGCCCTGGTTGATCTGCGTGAAGGTGGTGCGGGTGATCTGCGCACCGGCCTGGGCGTAGGCCCACTGGGTCAGCCCCGAGCAGTCGTAGGAGCCCGGGCCCGTGCCCATGCGGGCGTACGGCTTGCCCACCTGGGTGTGGGCGGCCTGGAGGGCGGCGGCGCCGAGGGCGGAGGCGGGAACCTCGTTGCCGAGGTCGACCTGCCCGCTGCCCGAGGTGGAGGTCTTGTCGCCGATGTCGACCCGCTCGCCTGCGGCGCGGCTGGCGCGCTGCTCGTCCTCGGCGATCTTGGCGCGCTCGGCGGCCGTGAGGGTGTTCAGCAGCTTCTGGGCGTCGGCGAGCTTGCCCTGGGACTTCTTCTTGTTCTCGTTCAGCGTCTCGCGGACCTCGGCGAGGGCCGTGAGCTTGCCCTGCGCCTCCTTGCGCTGCTGCGCCAGGGTGCGCTGCTTCGCCTGGATCTTCTGCAGCGACTCGGCCTGCTTGGCCGACAGCTGGTCGAGCGCGGAGGCCTGGTCGAGGAAGCTGTCCGGGTCCGAGGAGAGCAGCAGCTGGACCGACGGGTCGAGGCCACCGGAGCGGTACTGCGCGGTGGCGAGCGAACCGAGCTGACCGCGCAGCGTGTTGAGCTCGTCCTGGCCGCGGGCGACCTTGTCCTGGAGCGCGTCGGCCTGCTTCTTGAGCTTGTCCTGCTGCTCCTTGGCGCCGTTGGCCTTCTCGGTGGCGACCTCGGCCTCGTGGTAGAGCTTGTCGACCTTGGCCTTGACCTCGCTCTTGGTCGGCTTGGGGTCGGCGTGGGCGGCCTGGGAGGTCAGGGCCACGGCCGCGGCGGCGGTCGCGGTGAGCACGGTCACGCGGGTGCGGCTCGGCTGCTTGGGACGACGGTGGGACGCCACGGAGGCGGGCTCCTTCTTCCTCGAGCCGCCAACCGGGCTGTGGGGGGAAGTGATCCCCGGCTCCGTGCAGGTCACGGACTCGGCGGTTCCTTCGCCGTCACCCCGGGTGGGCAATCAACCGTGCGAAGGTTCGAGGCCTGACCTTAGTAACCATCCCGTTATCCATGCAATCTTCACAGCGTGAATGTCGACACGGGCGGCATGTGCGGGCTGTCAACACACGCCGCGCGGCGGCGACCTGACGGCGTGTCCGGGAAGGGGCTTGTTCAGCGCGCCGCGTCGCCCGAGCCGCGCCGGTACGTGACTCCCGGATGCGAGACCGGTTCGTCGTTCGCGCGCACCTCGTCGACCGGCCTTCAGACCGGCCACGAACTCGTCGACGACGCCGATGAGTTGGCCCTGGTGCCGCGTCGGCGGGCTAGGGGAGCACCAGCATGATGTGCTCCTGCTCGCCGTACATGACCGTCCCGGTGCGACGGAAACCGTGCTTCTCCAGCAGCCGCACCGAGCCGGTGTTCCCCGCGAAGGGGTCGGCGTGCAGGGGCCGTGCCGTCTCCCTGTCGAGGAAGAGAGCCAGCGCCTGGGTGCCGATGCCCCGGCCCCAGTACTGCCGGCCGAGCCAGTACCCGATGAAGCGCCGGTCCTCCTCCCACCACGCCACCAGGTTGCCCGCGAGCTCCCCGTCCACGGTGACGGCTTGCACCAGGTTGGAGGGCTCGCCCAGGACCTTCGTCCTCCAGTGCCTCATGAAGGCCTCGCGTTCCCGGGGCGGGAAGTTCGACCGGCGCACGGACTCCGGGTCGTGCTCCTGCGCGAAGAACACCTCCAGATCGGACTCATCCACATCTCTCAGACGCACCTGTTCACTCATGCCGACGGAGTCTGGCACCCGCCACTGACAGTCCCGGCGGCGGAACGTCGGCCTCCGGCGCGCGGCCGGCTACCTCGTCGCCCGTACACCCCGCGGAGTGGGCAGGAAACCCGTTTCCTGGAAGTAGGTCAGGTAGCGCGTCAGGGTGTCGTCCGTCAGGAGCGGCATGTGGACGCCCAGTGCCGCTGCCGCCTTGGCCGTGCGGCTGGAGTCGAAGTCGCGGTGGTCCATCGCCTCGTGCCCGGTCTGCCCCGCGTCGCCCAGGAACAGCTGAGCCGCGTTGTCGTGCTGCGCCGCGACGCGGGCCTGCCAGTCCGGTGCGGGGACGGTGCGCAGCTCGTGGCCCAGGCGGGCGGCCGCGTCGAAGACACGGTCCAGGCCCGGTGCGTCCGGGTTGGTGAGGTGGTAGGTCTCGGCACCCGTCCGGCCGGACGCGGAGAGCGCGAGCGCCACCACTGCCGCGCTGACGTGGTCCACGGGCACCCAGTCGGTCGACCCGTACGGCAGGTCCGGCACAGCGCCCGCCTGAAGGCACCCCTTGATGAGCTGCCACAGCAGGTCGCGGTCCTGGCAGGCGCCGGTGGTGGTGTCGCCGCTGATGCGGCCGGGCCGGTAGACGGTCACCGGCAGCCCGCGTTCGCGGGCCAGGCCGACCAGTTGCTCGGCGACCCACTTGCTCTGCGCGTATCCGTCGGGCAGGCCGGACGCCGGTCCTGTGGGGGTCGACTCCGTGACGGTGACGGGATCCGGGCCGGCCACCGGGGCGTAGACGCTCGTGGTCGAGACGTGATGCATCCCGGGCGACGCGGAGTCGGAGAGCAGACGCAGCAGTTCCTCGGTGCCCGCCACGTTGGGGGCGCGCAGATCGCCGTAACCGGCGGCGAAGTTGACGCGTGCGCCGTTGTGGACGACGGGTCCCAGGCGACGGACCAGGGCGGCCCGGCCCTCGGGTGACAGGCCGAGGCCGGGGGCGGCGAGGTCCCCTGGGACGGGGCGGATCAGGCCCGCGTACCGGGGGCGCCACAGGCCGTAGCGCTCCAGGTTGGCCCGTAGCCGGTGTGCGGCGCGCTGCTCGTCCTCGGCACGTACGAGGCAGTCGACCGGGCCGTCGGTGGCCTCGATGAGGTCGCGCAGGAGGAAGGCGCCGAGGAATCCGGAGGCACCGGTCAGCAGCGGCCGGGAGGAAGGGCGGGAGATCCTCCGGCCCGTCGCTGTGCCGTCCCGCCCGGTGCCGGTGATGTCCGCGGCCAGGCGGACCTCGGCGGCGAGGTCCGGTGGGGCGGAGCCCGCCTGGTCCTCCTCCCCCGCCTCGCTCTCCAGGAGGCGGGCCACTCCCTCGACGGTCGGCGCCGCGAACAGGGCGCGCAGGGAGGGGCGCCGGCCGCAGCGTTCCTCGATACGCCGGGCGAGGGTCACGGCGAGCAGCGAGTGGCCGCCGAGGGCGAAGAAGTCGTCGGTGACGCCGACCTCGGGTACGCCGAGCGTCTCCGCGAAGGCCTCGCACAGGGCGCGTTCGAGAGCGGTGTCCGGCGCACGGCCGCCGGCCGGTACGGCACGGCCGGGTGCGGGCAGGGCGCGCCGGTCGGTCTTGCCGTTGGGGGTGACGGGCAGGGCGTCGAGCCGTACGTGGGCCGCGGGGACCATGTGGCCGGGCAGGGTGGCGGCGAGGTGCGCCCGTATCCGGGCGTCGTCCGGGCCGTCCGCACCGTCCGCGGGCACGGTGTAGGCGACCAGGCGCCGGTCGCCGGGCCGGTCCTCGCGGACGACGGCACAGGCCGCGGCGACGCCGGGCAGGGCGGTGAGGGCTGCCTCGATCTCACCCAGCTCGATCCGGAAGCCGCGCAGTTTGACCTGGTCGTCGACGCGGGAGACGTAGACGAGCTCCCCGTCGGCCGTCCAGTGCACCAGGTCACCGGTGCGGTACATGCGGCCCCCCGCGGGGTCGTACGGGTCGGCCACGAAGCGGGTCGCGGTCAGGGCCGCCCGGCCGTGGTAGCCACGGGCCACGCCCTCGCCCGAGACGTACAGTTCGCCGACGACGCCGGGCGGTACGGGGGCCAGCCTGTCGTCCAGGACGTGGACGCGGGTGCCGTTGACGGGGACCCCGATGGGCACGGTGCGGCCGGGGGCGTGCGGCCCGTCCGCGTGCTGGAAGGTGCTCATGGTCGCGCACACGGTGGTCTCGGTCGGGCCGTAGGCGTTGACGAGGTACCGGTCTCCCGCCCAGGCGCGCACCAGGGCCGGCGCGCACGCCTCTCCGGCGAGGACCATCGTCGTCCCGGCGGGCAGCGAACCCGGCGGCATGACCGCGAGGGCGGCGGGCGGCAGGGTGAGGTGGGTGACGCCCCGCTCGCGGACCAGTGCGGCGAGGGTGGGGCCGGGCAGCAGCGCTTCCCGTTCGTCGATCTCCAGGCAGGCCCCGGAGAGCAGCCCCATGCAGAGTTCCCAGAACGCGGCGTCGAAGCTGACGGAGGCCAGGTGCAGCACCCGGCTGCCCGGGGCGACGCGCAGCCGCTCGGTCTGGGTCCTGGCCATGGCGCCGGCGCCCCGGTGGGTGACCACGACGCCCTTGGGGCGGCCGGTGGAGCCGGAGGTGTAGATGACGTACGCCGGGTGTGCCGGGAGCAGGGCCGGGGCGGGACCGGTGTGCGCGGGCGCCGGCGTGCCGGTCTCCAGGTCGCCGGTGTACAGGCACGGCACCGGGGACTCCGGGAGACGGCGGCGGATGGCGGGCGTGGTGAGGAGGAGGCGCGGCCGGGCGTCGTCGAGCATGTACGACAGGCGCGGGGCCGGATAGTCGGGGTCGAGCGGCACGTACGCCGCCCCGGCCTTGAGGACCCCGAGCAGGGTCACCACGAGGTCGTGGGTGCGTGGCAGGGCGACCGCCACCCGGTCCTCGGGGCCGATGCCCCGCGCCGCGAGGTGCCGGGCGACGGCGTCGGCGCGGGCGTCGAGCTCGCCGTAGGTGAGGGTGGTGCCGGCGTCGCGGACCGCCGGGGCGTCCGGGGTGCGGCGGGCCCACTGCTCGAAGAGCGCGGGGACGGTCGACTCCGGCAGGTTCTCGACGGGGCCGGTCCCCCAGGCGGCGAGGCGGGTGTGCTCGGCGGCCGTGAGCACGTCGTACGTGCTCAGCGGGCGGTCGGGGTCGGCGGTCACGGAGTCGAGCAGCAGGACGAGCCGTGCGGCGAGGTCGCGGACCGTGGCCGCGTCGAAGAGTTCCGTCGCGTAGTCGACGGCGGCCCGCATGCCGCTGGGCGTGCCGCCGTCGTCGTACGTCTCGGTGAAGGTGAACGACAGGTCGAACTTGCTGACGCCGGGGGCGGCCGGCACACCGCTCGTGGTGAGACCGGGCAGGTCCACGGGGGCGGCCGGGGTGTGGTTCTGGAGGATGAGCATGGTCTGGAACAGCGGGTGGTGGTTCTGCGAGCGGGCGGGGTTG
The DNA here is from genome assembly GCF_044751065.1 of Streptomyces sp. NPDC088746. Lineage (NCBI taxonomy): Bacteria > Bacillati > Actinomycetota > Actinomycetes > Kitasatosporales > Streptomycetaceae > Streptomyces > Streptomyces sp. NPDC088746. The sequence continues at coordinate 299,026 of NZ_JBIVLA010000006.1, read as the reverse complement.
AGCAGTTCCACCAGGCGCTCGAACGGGACGTCCTGATGCGCGTACGCGGAGAGGTCGAACTCCTTCACCCGGTCCAGGAGTTCGAGGAACGTGGGGTCGCCCGTCAGGTCCGTGCGCAGCACGAGTGTGTTGACGAAGAAGCCGACGAGGTCCGACGCCGCCTCGTCGGTGCGCCCGGCGACGGCCGTGCCGAGCGGGATGTCGTGGCCGGCGCCGTGCCGGGAGAGGACGGTCGAGAGGGCGGCCTGAAGCACCATGAAGACGCTGCATCCGGTGCTGCGGGCGAGGGCCGCGACCCGCAGGGCGGTGGTGGGGCCGAGTGCGAAGTCGTGGGTGGCGCCGGTGTGCCGGGGGGCGGCGGGGCGCGGCCGGTCCCAGGGCAGGGCGACCATCTCCGGCAGCCCGTCCAGCGCGTCTCTCCAGTGGGCCAGCTGTCGTGCCGCGAGGCTTTCGGGGTCGTGCTCGTCACCGAGCAGGCGGCGCTGCCAGAGCGTGTAGTCGGCGTAGTCGACGGGGAGTTCCGTCCACCCCGGCGCCTCGGCGCGGACGCGCGCGCGGTAGGCGGCGCCGAGGTCGCGGGCGAGCGGTGCGAGGGACGAGCCGTCGGCGGCGATGTGGTGGATCACGAGGACCAGGACGTGGGCGTCCTCGGTCAGGCGCAGCAGGGTCGCCCGGAGCGGGAGACGGTGCTCGATGTCGATCGGTGCGGCCGCGGCCGCCCTGATCCGGTCGGACAGTCCTTGCTCGTCGACGGCTTCGACCGAGAACGGCAGGCGTACGTCGTCCGGGTCGGTGATGTGCTGGCGCGGCCGGCTGTCGTACTCGGGGAAGACGGTGCGCAGGGCGGCGTGCCGGGTGACGACGTCGCGGAGGGCCAGGCGCAGTGCCTCCGTGTCGAGCGGTCCGTCGATGCGCAGGGCGAAGGGGATGTTGTAGGTGGCCGAGGGCCCTTCGAGCCGGTGGAGGAACCACAGGCGCCGCTGGGCGTAGGACAGCGGGAGCGCGGCGGGGCGTTCCTGCGGGACGAGAGCGGGGCGGGCGGGACGGTCCGCGTCCCGCAGGGCGGTGGCGAGCGTGGCGACGGTGGGGTTCTCGAAGAGGGTGCGGATCTCCGTCTCGGTGTCCAGGGCGGTGCGGACGCGGCCCACGAGGCGGGTGGCGAGCAGGGAGTGGCCGCCCAGGGCGAAGAAGTCGTCGTCGATACCGACGCGGTCCACACCCAGCACATCGGCGAACAGCCCCGCGAGGATCTCCTCGTGGGCGGTGCGCGGCGGGCGTCTGCCGGCGCCCCGCAGGGTGGCGGGGGCGGGCAGGGCCGACCGGTCGAGCTTGCCGCTGGTGGTCAGCGGGAGCGCGTCGAGCGGCTGGATGGCTGACGGCACCATGTAGGCGGGCAGCTGACTTCCGACATGGGCGGCGAGCAGCTCCGGGTCCGGGGTACGTCCGGGCGCCGGGACGACGTAGGCGGTCAGGGTGCGGTCGCCGGGCAGGTCCTCGCGGACCAGGACGCAGGCGGCGCGCACGGACGGGTCGGTGCGGAGCACCGCCTCGATCTCGGCGGGCTCGATGCGGTGGCCCCGGAGCTTGATCTGCTGGTCGGCCCGGGCCACGTGGTGCAGGGTGCCGTCGGGGTCCCGGCGCACGAGGTCGCCGGTGCGGTACATCCGCGCCCCCGTACCGGCGAACGGATCGGCGACGAAGCGGGTGGCGGTGAGGCCGGGGCGGCCCAGGTAGCCGCGCGCGACACCCGGGCCCGCGACGTACAGTTCGCCCTCGGCGCCGGACGGCACGGGCCGCATCGCCCCGTCCAGGACGTAGGCGCGCATGCCGTCGAGCGGGCGGCCGATCGGGGGCACGACGTCCGGGGTGTCGCCGGGGCGTACGCGGTGGAGCGTGGCGAACGTGGTGGTCTCGGTGGGTCCGTAGACGTTGAGGAAGGCGGTGCCGGGGTGCGCGGCGGCGAGGCTCTGGAGGACGCCGGGCGCCGCGGCCTCGCCTCCCGAGGCGGCCAGGCGGAGCAGTCCGAGGGCGCCGGGGTCGGTCTCGGCGATGACGTTGAACAGGGCCGTCGTCAGGAAGGCCGCCGTCACGCCGTCGCGGGCGACGAGGTCGCGCAGCACCGCGGGCTGGAGGGCGCCCTCGGGAGCCACGACGACACGGCCCCCGTTGAGGAGGGGGGCCCAGATCTCGAAGGTGGAGGCGTCGAAGACGTACGCCGAGTGCAGCAGGACGGCGTCGGCGGCGCCGTCACCCCACGTCCGGTCGGACGCCAGGGCGGTGATGTCGGCATGGGTGACGCCGACCCCCTTGGGCAGTCCGGTGGAACCGGAGGTGAACATCACGTACGCGAGCCGGCCGCCGCCCGCGACGGCGTGCCCGGCCCCCGGGGCGGGAGGACTTCCTTCCACCACCCGGCCCGCCGCGTCGACGGTCACCACGTGCACCTCAGGTCCGAGGCCGCGCACCCACGGGTGCGTGCGGGTGGTCCCGTCGACGACCAGGGCGCGGAGGGTCGCCACCTCCGCGACGCGTGTGAGCCGTGCGGCGGGCCAGCCCGGATCGAGCGGTACGTAGGCGGCGCCCGCCCGCAGGGCCGCCAGGGACGCGGTGACCAGGGCCGTCGAGCGGCCCATGAGGATGCCGACGCCGTCCTCGACACCGGTTCCGGCCCCTGTCAGCGCGCCGGCCAGCTCGGCTGACAGCCCGTCGAGCTGCCGGTAGGTCAGCCGCTCGCCGGCTCCGGAAACGGCCACTGCCTCCGGGTGGAGGGCGGCACGCCGGGCGACGGCGGCCGGGATGCTCTCGTCCAGGGTGCCGCGCAGGAGTGCGGCGCCGGTCCCCCGGGAGAGCAACGTCTCGCGCTCGCCGTCCAGCAGGACGGGGACGGCGTCGGCGCGGCTGTCGAGCCCGTCCGCCATCGCCGTCAGCAGGCGTCGCATGCGGGCGACCGTGCGGGCCACCTCGTCATGGTCGAGGACGGCGGCCCGGTAACCGAAGGTGATGTTAAGGGTGTCGCCGGGAGCGATGGTGAGGGTGAGCGGGTAGTGGGCCGCGTCCGTGCCGCTGAAGCCGGTGACGGCGAGACCGGGCAGCCCCTGCCGCGCGGTGCGCAGGGCCTCCGCGTCCATCGGGTAGTTCTCGAACACGGCCAGGGTGTCGAAGAGTTCGTCCAGCCCGGTGACACCGCGTATCTCGGTCAGGCCCACGTACTGGTGGCCGAGGAGGCGGCTCTGCTCCTCCTGGAGCCGGGTCAGGAGCGCGGCCAGCGTCTCGCCGGGTGCCGGGCGGAGCCGTACCGGCACGGTGTTGATGAACAGGCCGACCATCGACTCGATGCCGGGGATCTCCGGCGGGCGGCCGGAGACGGTGGTGCCGAACACGACGTCGGAGCGTCCGGTGCGGTACGCGAGCAGCAGGCCCCAGGCGCCCTGGACCAGTGTGTTGAGGGTGAGGCGGTGCGCGCGGGCCGTCTCGCGGAGCCGGTGCGTCGTGGCCGCGTCCAGACCGAGGACGAGGGTCTCGGGCAGCTCGCCGGAGCCCGGCACGTCCGCCCCGTGCCGGCCGGCGAGCAGGGTGGGCGACTCGACACCGGCGAGGGCGGTGCGCCAGGCGTCCAGGGCGGCGGTACGGTCCTGCTGGGCCAGCCAGGCGAGGTAGGTGCGGTAGGGGACGACGCGCGGCAGAGTGCTGTCGTCGCCCTCGTGTGCGTACAGCTCGAACAGCTCCCGCACGAGCAGCGGCATCGACCAGCCGTCGAGGAGGATGTGATGGCTCGTCATGACGAGCCGGTGGCTCTCGGGGGCGGTGCGCACGAGGGTGAACCGCATCAGCGGCGGGGTGGTGAGGTCGAAGCGGCGGGTCCGGTCGGCGGCGAGGAACGCGGTGAGGCGCTCCTGTGCCGTGCCGGCACCGTCCGGACCGGTCAGGTCCAGTTCCTCCAGCGGAACCGGCACCTCGGCGGCGACGGCCTGCACGGGCTCGTCCAGGTCCTCGTGGAGGAATCCCACCCGCAGGTTGGCGTGCCGCCGCAGCAGACCGCCCACGGCGGCGTGCAGGGCGGGAAGGCTCACGGCGCCTTCGAGGTCGAAGACGAACTGCGCGGTGTAGACGTCCACAGCGCGGGAGTCGTACAGCGCGTGGAAGAGCATGCCCGCCTGCAACGGCGTCAGCGGCAGTACGTCTTCCAGTCGGAACCCGGTCACTTGCGGCCACCCCACTTGTTCTGCAGTCGGTCGATCTGGGCCTGGCCGAGCGAGACCAGGGGAAGGTCGGACGGTGTGTAGCCGCCCGCGTCGGGTCGTTCGGCGTGTTCGGCCACGGCGCGCAGGGCGCGGGTGAAGGCGTGGGACAGGGCCTCCACGTCCTCCTCCTTGAGGAGGTCGCTGGGCCAGGTCCAGCGGGTCACCAGACGCGGGCCGTCCGCCAGGTCCTCGGTGTGCGCGTTGATGTCGAGGACGTGGTGCACGGGCATGTCGGGGTCCTGGGCGCGTGGCCCGCCGCCGTCGAGCAGGACGTCCCAGTCGGCGCCGTCGCCCCCGCCCGCCTCGACGGGCGAAGCGGCGTACCTGCCGAGGTAGTTGAAGCCGATCTGAGGATCGGCCGAGGCCGCCAGCACCCGGCGGGTGGCGGGGTTGAGGTGACGCAGCATTCCGTAGCCGACACCGTGGTCGGGGACGGCGCGCAGCTGCTCCTTGACGCGTTTGAGAGCACGCTCGACCAGAGCGGCGTCGAAGCGTCCGGGGGTTCGGGCGTCGACGGGACCGGGGTCGAGCCGGACCGGGTAGAGGCTGGTGAACCAGCCGACCGTACGGGAGAGGTCGAGGTGGTCGGCGATCTGCTCGCGGCCGTGTCCCTCCAGGTCGAGCAGGACGGCGGTGCTGCCCCGCTGGGACCCGCCGAGGGCGGCGGCCCGTTCCGCACGCCAGGAGCAGACGGCGAGGGCCAGGCCGGTGAGCAGGACGTCGTCCACCCCGGCGTGGAATGCGGCGGGGGCGGTGGTGAGCAGGGACTTCGTCCAGGTGGCGGGCAGGTGGGTGACGAGGGTCCGCGTCCGGTCGGCGGTGTCCAGGTCGGGGTCGAGCGGCCTGTATCCGAGCTGGGGGTCGGGTGTGCTCAACGCCGTCTGCCACAGGGCGAGTTCGTTCTCACGCCTCGGTTCACGCGCCTGGGAGTCCAGGAGCCGCGCCCACTGCCGGTAGGACGTGGTGGCCGGGCGTGGTGCGGGCGGCCGTCCTCCTTCGTTCGCGGCCTCGGTGACGGCCTGCCAGGCGTGCGCCACATCGGCGGCGAGGATGCGCCAGGACACCGCGTCGACGGCCAGGTGGTGCACGACGAGCAGCAGCCGCCCGCGGGTGCGGGGCCCGGCGTCGCACCAGACGGCCTCGACCACCTCCCCGTGCGCGGGCCGCAGCCGTCTGCGGGCCTTTTCTCCCGCCTCGGTGACGGCGGCGCGGACGGCTTCGGCGTCGAGACCCGCGACGTCGACCCGGGTGAAGCGGCGCCGTGCGGGGACGGCGCCGGGCGGCAGGGCCTCGAGGACGGGTGCGCCGTCGGCCGACCGGTTGGTCCGCAGTCGGAGCATGTCGTGCTGGTCGATGAGGAGCTGGAGGGCGGCTACGAGGGAGTCCTCGTCGGCGCCCGCGGGTGTGCGCAGCACCCCGGACTGGTTGTATCCGTCGGTGGTGCCGGGACGCTCCAGGAACCAGGCGACGATGGGCGTCGGGGGCATCTCGCCGGTGCCCTGCCCGGCCGGTACGGCGGTCTCCCGGCCGAGGGCGGTGGCGACGGCCGCGATGGCCTCGGGCGTGCGGTGGACGAAGACATCGCGCGGGGTGACGCCGAGGCCCGCGTCGCGGACGCGGCTGACCAGCTGGATGGAGAGGATGCTGTCGCCGCCGAGGGCGAAGAAGTCGTCGTCGGCGCGGACGGCGGGAGCGCGCAGGACGGAGGCGAACACCTCGCACAGGACGCGTTCCCGCGCGGTGCGCGGCTCTCCGCCCGGCCGGAGGGCGGCGGGGCGCTCCGGGACGGGCATGGCGCGCCGGTCCGTCTTGCCGTTGGGCAGCAGCGGCAGCGCGTCGAGGGGGACGAGGACGGCGGGCACCATGTACGGCGGCAGGGCCGTCATCAGACGGGCGCGCACTTCGCCGTCCGTGAGGGCTACGGCGCCGGCAGTCCCGCCGGAGACGGTGTAGGCGACCAGACGCCGCTCGCCCGGCCGGTCCTCGCGGACGAGGGCGCAGGCGGCGGTGATGCCGTCGAGCGCGGTGAGAGCGGCCTCGATCTCGCCGAGTTCGATGCGGAAGCCGTGCAGCTTGACCTGGTCGTCGGCGCGCGAGACATAGCTGAGCAGGCCGTCGGTGTCCCGTCGGACGAGGTCGCCCGTGCGGTACATGCGGCTGCCGGCGGGGCCGTACGGATCGGGCACGAAGCGTGCGGCGGTCAGCCCCGCGCGCCCCAGGTAGCCGCGCGCGAGGCCCTCGCCCGCGACGTAGAGCTCGCCGGTGACGCCCGGGGGCACCGGCAGGAGACCCGCGTCGAGCACGTACGCACGGGTGTTGTCGACGGGGCGGCCGAGCGGCACGTTCCCCTCCCCCGCCGGAGCGTCCGTACGCCGGTGGTGGTGGGCGGTGGCGTCGATGGTCGCCTCGGTGGGCCCGTAGAGGTTGTGCACCTCGGTCCGCCATGTCCGCCCGACGCGCTCCGCCAGGTTCCGCGGCAGGGGTTCGCCGCCGCACAGGACGGCCCGCAGCGTCGTGGGCGCCTCGTCGGGAGACGTCTCGGTGAGGACGAGCGAGAGGTGCGAGGGCACGAACTGGACGAGGGTCGTCCCCACTTCGCGCATCCGGGCCAGCAGAGCCGCCGGGTCGTGGTTGAGGGCGGGCGGCACGAGGCAGGTGGAGCCGCCGTGCAGGAGCGGGAGCCACGTCTCCCAGACCGAGGCGTCGAAGCTCGGCGAGGTGCGGGCGAGCACCCGGTCCTCGTCGGTGAGGCCGAGGTGGTCCGCCATCCACGCCATGTGGTTGGTGAGGGAGGCGTGGGTGACGACGACGCCCTTGGGGCGCCCCGTGGAGCCCGAGGTGTAGATGACGTACGCCGCGTCGCGCGGGTCCGGCGCGGCGGCCGGGGGCCCGGTCCTGCCGGTGGACCAGGCGGCCCGGTCGTCCAGGGCGAGGCAGGGTACGGACGGTCCGTACCGCGCGGCACGTGCGGTTCCATGGGTGAGGAGCAGGGCCGGACGGGCGTCGTCGAGCATGTGGGCGACGCGCGCCTCGGGATACTCCAGATCGACGGGCAGGTAGGCGGCCCCGGCCTTGGCCACCGCCAGCATGGCCACGACCTGGTCGGCGGTGCCTTCGAGGGCGAGGGCGACGAGGTCGCCGCGCCCGATGCCCCTGGCGCGCAGGTGGTGCGCCAGATCGTCGGAGAGCACGTCGAGTTCGCCGAAGGTGAGACGGTGCGCGCCGTCCACCACGGCGGTGGCCGCGGGGGTCCGTGCGCACTGCGCCCGGAAGGCCTCGGGCGCCGTACGTGCCGCCACCGGCCGCACCGGGCCGTGGGCGGCGCGGTCGAGGTCCCGCCGCTCGGCCGGGTCCAGGACGTCGGTGGTGTGGACGCGGCGGCCCGGGTCGGCGGCGAGTGAGGCGAGCAGGCGGGTCAGCCGGCCGGCCAGGGTGTGCGCGGTGTCGTGGTCGAAGAGTTCGGTGGAGAACTCCAGGACGCCGTCGAGGCCGGCGGGGCGGCCCGTGCCGTCGTGCTTCTCGGTGAAGGTGAAGGTCAGGTCGAACTTGCTGATGCCGGTGCGGACGGGCTGTTCCGTCACCGTGAGCCCGGGCAGGTCGACCACGGCGCCCCCCTGGTTCTGGAGGACGAGCATGGTCTGGAAGAGCGGATGGTGGTTCTGCGCCCGGACCGGACCGAGAGCGTCCACCAGCCGCTCGAACGGCACGTCCTGGTGGGCGTAGGCCGCGAGGTCGAAGTCCCGTACCCGGTCGAGTACGTCGCGGAAGGTGGGGTCCCCGCTCAGGTCGGTGCGCAGGACGAGCGTGTTGACGAAGAAACCCACCAGGTCGTCGAGGGCTTCGTCGGTGCGTCCGGCGACGGCGGTGCCGAGCGGGATGTCCTCGCCGGCGCCGTGCCGGGAGAGGAGCACCGACAGACCCGCCTGGAGCACCATGAAGAGGCTGCATCCACGGGCACGGGCGAGTTCCGCCAGGGCCCGGTGGGTGTCCGCGTCGACGGGGAAGGCGAACGCGTCGCCGCGGTGCTTCGTGACGGCGGGGCGCGGCCGGTCGCAGGGAAGGCCGAGCAGCTCGGGTGCGCCGGCGAGCGCGGTCCGCCAGAACTCCAGCTGGCGGGCGGCCTGGCCGGCCGGGTCGCTCTCGTCGCCGAGCAGCGCGCGCTGCCACAGGGTGTAGTCGGCGTACTGGACGCCGAGTTCCGTCCAGGAGGGCTCCACCCCTTCGGTACGCGCGCGGTACGCCTCGCCCAGGTCGCGCGCGAGCGGGGCGAGGGACCAGCCGTCGCCCGCGATGTGGTGGACGACCAGTACGAGGACGTGGTCCTCGGCCCCCGCCCGGAGCAGCCTGGCCCGTACGGGGATGTCCGTGCCGACGTCGAAGGTGTGCGCCACCTCGGCGCCCAGGACCTCGTCGAGGCGGGCGGGCGCGGTGTCGCGGGGCGTCAGGTCGATGTCGGCGCCGCCGGCGTCGAGGACGAGCTGACGCGGCACACCGTCGGTGTCGGGAAAGACGGTGCGCAGGCTCTCGTGGCGCTCGACGACGTCCGACAGGGCGCTCTCCAGGGCGTCGGGGTCCAGCGGTCCGTGCAGGCGGAGCACGAGCGGCACGTTGTACGTGGCGCTGGGCCCCTCGAACCGGTTGAGGAACCACAGGCGCTGCTGCGCGTAGGAAAGCGGCAGCGGATCGGGGCGGCTCGGGGCGCGCACGAGGGGTCTTCTGGCCGTTTCGGCGCCGTCCAGCGCGGCGGCGAGCGCCGCCGGCGTGGGGTGCTCGAAGACGGCCTTGACCTGGACCTCCACGCCGAGCACGGTGCGGATGCGCGCGGCGAGGCGGGTGGCGAGCAGGGAGTGGCCGCCCAGGGTGAAGAAGTCGTCGTCGACGCCCGCCCCTTCGAGGCCCAGCAGGTCCGCGAAGAGCCCGCACAGGATCTCCTCGCGGGCGGTGCGCGCGGTGCGCCCGCGGGCCGGAGCGCGATGGTCGGGGGCGGGCAGAGCGCGCCGGTCCACCTTGCCGTTGACGGTCAGCGGAAGCGCGTCGAGCAGGACGAACGCGGAGGGCACCATGTAGGCGGGCAGGGACCTGCCGACGGCCCGGGCGAGCTCGCCGGGTTCGGGGCGTGCGCCGCCGGCGGGCACCACGTACGAGACCAGCCGGCGGTCGCCGGGTGTGTCCTCGCGGACGATTGCGAAGGAGTCGGCGACACCCTCGCAGCAGGCGAGCACGCCCTCGATCTCACCGAGTTCGATGCGGTAGCCGCGCAGTTTCACCTGCCCGTCGGCGCGGTCGACGTACGCGATCCGGCCGTCGTGGGTCCACCGGACGAGGTCGCCGGTGCGGTACATGCGCCCGCCCGCCGGGTCGAACGGGTCGGCCACGAAGCGCGCGGCGGTCAGGCCCGGGAGCCCGGTGTACCCGCGTGCCACGCCGCGTCCGGCCAGGTACAGCTCGCCCACGACACCCGGCGGGACCGGGCCCAGGGAGCCGTCGAGGACGTAACCGCGCATGCCGTCCAGGGGGCGCCCGATGGGCGGCGGCCCCGGGGGCAGGTCGGCCGCCACGTCGTGGCGGGTGGCGAAGGTGGTGGTCTCGGTGGGCCCGTACACGTGGAGGACGCGTGCGCCGGGTGCGGTGCCGGCGACCCGCTGCATCGCGTCGGGTGAGGCCAGTTCCCCGCCGGCGCAGACGAGTCGGAGACCGGAGAAGGCGCCGGGGTCGGTCTCGGCGAACACGTTGAACAGGGCCGTCGTCAGGAACACCGCGGTCACGCCGTGCTCGTGGACGGCGTCGCCGAGGACCCGGGCCTCCAGGACGCCGGCCGGTGCGACGACGACCCGGCCGCCGTTCAGGAGCGGGGCCCAGATCTCGAACGTGGAGGCGTCGAAGACGTACGCCGAGTGCATCAGGACCGCGTCGGCGGCGCCGCCGCGCCAGGCGGAGTCGGCGGTGAGCGCGGCCACGTCGCCGTGCGTGACGCCGACGCCCTTGGGCAAACCGGTCGAGCCGGAGGTGAACATCACGTAGGCGAGCGCGTCGGGGCCCGGCACCGCTGCCGGGCGGCCGGGCTGCTCGGGGGCGCCCAGGAGGACCCGCCCGGCTCGGTCCACCACCACGACCGGCATCCGGCGTGCCGTCGCGGTGACCCAGGGGGTGGCGCGGGCCTCCTCGTCGACGACGAGGACCCGCACGGCCGCCACCCCGGCGACCTGGTCGAGCCGTTCCCCGGGCCAGCGGGCGTCCAGCGGGACGTAGGCGCCGGCCGCGCGGACCACGCCCAGGGACACCGACACCACGGCCGGCGACCGGGCGAGCAGCACGCCGACCCCGGACTCGGGGCCCACCCCGAGGCCCGCCAGGGTGTGGGCGAGGGCGGCGGAGACGCCCTCCAGCCCGGCGTACGTGAGGGTGTCGTGGCCGTCGGTCACGGCCACGGCGTCAGGTGTGCGGTGCGCCTGGGCCGCGAAGAGCGCGGGCAGGGTGGCGTCCGCGCTGTCCGGCAGGCCGCGGCCGGTGCCCCAGTGGGTGACCCGGGTGTGCTCGTCCGGCGTCATCAGGCCGTAGCCCGCCAGGGGCCGGCCGGGGTCGGCGGCCACCTGCTCCAGGAGGCGGACCAGGCGCGCCGCGAGGGTTTCGACGGTGGCCCGGTCGAAGAGGGCGGTGGCGTACTCGATCCCGGCGGTGAGGCCGCCCGCGCCCTGCTCCTCGCCGCCCGTGCCCTGCTCCTCGGTGAAGGCGAAGGTGAGGTCGAACTTGCTCAGGCCGTTGTGGACGAGCCGGTCCTCGACGGTGAGACCCGGCAGGTCGGGGCGGTCGGTCTCCTGGTTCTGCAGGACCAGCATCGTCTGGAACAGCGGGTGGTGGTTGCGCGCCCGGACGGGGTTGACGCTCTCGACGAGGCGCTCGAAGGGGACGTCCTGGTGCGCGTAGGCGGCGAGGTCGAACTCTCTGACGCGTACCAGAAGTGCGCGGAAGGTCGGATTGCCGGACAGGTCCGTGCGCAGGACGAGTGTGTTGACGAAGAACCCGACCAGATCCTCCAGCGCCTCGTCCGTGCGGCCGGCGACGGGTGAACCGAGCGGGATGTCGTCGCCCGCGCCGTGCCGGTGCAGCAGGGTGGCCACCGCCGCCTGGAGCACCATGAAGAGGCTGCTTCCCGACTCACGTGCCAGACGCAGGAGTTGGGCGTACACCGAGGGCGGCACGTCGAAGGTGTGGACGGCCCCCCTCGGGTCGGTGGTGACCGGGCGTGGCCGGTCCAGCGGCAGGTCGATCAGCCCGGGCAGACCGGCCAGGGCCGAGTGCCAGTGGTCGAGCTGCTGCCGCAGCGCGCTCTCCGGTGCGACGCCGTCGCCGAGAGCCGCGTGCTGCCAGAGGGTGTAGTCGGCGTACTGGAGCGGCGTACCGGCCGACAGCCCGGGGTCCCGGCCCTCGATACGGGCCCGGTAGGCGTCGCCGAGGTGGCGGGCGAGCGGGGCGAGGGACCAGCCGTCGCCCGCGATGTGGTGCAGGACCAGCACCAGGACGTGGTGTCCCGGCGCCGTGCGGAGCAGCAGGGCACGCAGCGGCGGATCCACGACGACGTCGAACGGCTCGCGCACGGCGGCCAGGACGGCTTCCTCCAGTTCCCCCGGGGCCACGGCCACGACAGGCAGGCGGGGCGTGGCGGTGTCGACGGGGAGGATCAACTGGTGCGGTACGCCGTCCCGTTCAGGGAAGAGGGTGCGCAACGCCTCGTGTCTGCACACGACATCGCGGAGGGCGGCCCGCATGGCGTCGGTGTCCAGGGTGCCGTCCAGTTCGAGGACGAGCGGGATGTTGTAGGCGGAGCTGGGGCCCTCGAGCCGGTTGAGGAACCAGAGGCGCTGCTGCGCGGAGGACAGCGGCAGCGGATCGGGCCGCTGCGCCGCGGGCACCACCGGCGGGCGGGCCCCGCCCGGCGTGTCGAGGACGCGGGCGAGACCCGCGACGGTCGGGTGCTCGAAGAGGGTGCGTACGGCGATCTCGGCGCCGAGGACGGTGCGGACACGGCTGACGACGCGCATGGCGAGGAGCGAGTGGCCGCCGAGGTCGAAGAAGCTGTCGTGCGGGCCCACGAGCGGCCGGTGCAGGACGTCGGCGAAGATCCCGGCGAGCAGGTCCTCCTGGAGGGTGCGCCGTCCCGGTCCGGCGGGAGCGCCGTCGCCCGGCTCCGGCTCGGGCAGGGCACGCCGGTCCACCTTGCCGTTGGGCAGGAGCGGGAGATCGTCCAGGACGACGACGACGCCGGGCACCATGTAGTGGGGAAGAGTCTCGGCGAGGCCGTCGCGCAGGGTGGCGGGGCGCAGGGCCGGGTCCCCGGTGACGGCGTAGGCGACGAGCCGGCGCCGGCCGGGTAGGTCCTCGCGGATCACGGCGCAGGAGGCCGTGACTCCGGGCCGCGCCTGGAGCGCGGCCTCGACCTCGCCCAGTTCGATGCGGAAGCCGCGGAGCTTGACCTGGTCGTCGGCGCGGGCCACGTGGTCGAGCTGACCGTGCCGGTTCCACCGTACGAGGTCGCCTGTCCGGTACATGCGGGCGCCGGTCGCCTCGAACGGGTCGGCGACGAACCGGGCGGCGGTCAGGCCCTGTTGACCCAGGTAGCCACGGGCGAGGTTGGGGCCCGAGAGGTACAGCTCCCCGGTGACGCCGGGGGGTACGGGCCGCAGCCGGCCGTCGAGGACGTAGGCGCGCATGGTGTCGACGGGCAGGCCGATCGGCACGGTCTCGGACGGTGAGCGGGCGTCCACGTGGTCGCTCGTCCCCGGCCCGCCGGCGCGGTGGGCGGTCGCGTCGATGGTCGCCTCGGTCGGCCCGTAGAGGTTGTGCGCCTCGGCCCCCCACAGCCTGGTGACGTCGTCGGCGAGGGCGCGCGGCAGCGGTTCGCCGCCGCACAGGACGGCGCGCAGGCCGGGGAGCGGCGCGGCGTGCGCAGCCTCCGTGAGGACAAGGGTCAGGTGCGAGGGGACGAACTGGGCGAGGGTGACGCCGAACCGGCTCATCCAGGAGACGAGGGCGTCGGGTTCCCGGTTGGCGTCGTGCGGCAGCACACAGACTTCGGCGCCGCTCATCAGGGGGAGCCAGAGCTCCCACACGGAGGCGTCGAAGCTGGTGGAGGTGCGGGCGAGGACCCGGTCGTCCGGTGTGACATCGAGGTACCGCGCCATCCAGGCCATGTGGTTGGCGAGAGCGGCGTGCGTCACGACCACGCCCTTGGGCCGGCCGCTGGAGCCGGAGGTGTGGATGACGTACGCGGGATCCGCGGGGTGCGGACGGTCCGGGAGGGGCGTGGTGGGGCCCGCCGGGCGGACGTCCGGGCCGTCGAGGGCGAGCCACGGTAAGCCGGAGGCGGGCAGGTCCGCGTGGACGTTCGTGGTGGTGAGCAGCAGGACGGGGCGGGCGTCGTCGAGCATGTGCCGGATACGTGCGGGCGGATACTGCGGGTCCACGGGCAGGTAGGCGGCACCGGCGCGCAGTACGGCCAGCATGGCGACGACGGTGTCCACGGACGGCGGCGCGGCGAGGGCCACCCGGTCCTCACGTCCGGCGCCCCGCTCGCGCAGGACGAGGGCGAGGGTGTCGGCGCGGGCGTCGAGTTCGGCGTAGGTGAGGCTCGTGTGCGCGTCGCGCACGGCGACGGCGCCGGGGGTGCGCGCGGCCCACTCCCGGACCGCTTCGGGGGCGGTGCGCGCGGGCGCCGGGAGCTCCGCACCGCGTCCCTGGCCGAGGAGCCGGTCGCGCTCGCCCGGCGCGAGGGGGTCGAGGTCGCCGACCGTACGGTCCGGGTCGCTCACGGCCTGGGTGAGGACGCGGGCGAAACGAGCGCACAGGGCGCGGGCGGTGGCGGCGTCGAAGAGGTCGGTGGCGTATTCCAGGTAGCCCCCGATGCCGCCGGCGCCCATGGCCTCGGTTACCTCGGGGTCCTCGGGGACTTCGGTGCCCTCGGTGACCTCGGGGACTTCGGTGCCGTCGGCGACTTCGGTGACTTCGGTGAGCGAGAACGTCAGATCGAACTTGCTGACCCCGGTGTGCCGGGACCGGTCGTGGCTGATGACACCGGGGAGGTCGAGCCCCGCCCGCTCCTGGTTCTGGAGGACCAGCATGGTCTGGAAGAGCGGGTGGTGGTCGCCGGACCGCTCGGGATTGAGCGCCTCCACGATCCCTTCGAAGGGGATGTCGCTGTGGCTGAAGGCGGCGATGTCGAACTCCTTGACCCGCTCCAGCAGTTCGCGGAAGGTCGGGTCGCCGGACAGGTCGGTGCGCAGGACGACGGTGTTCACGAAGAACCCGACCAGATCGTCGAGCGCCTCGTCGGTGCGCCCCGCGGTGGCGGTTCCCAACGCGATGTCGGTCCCGGCGCCGTGGGCGTGCAGCGTCACCGCGAGGGCCGCCTGGAGCACCATGAAGGGGGTGCAGCCGGTGGCACGCGCGAGCCGGGTGAGCGCGGCGTGCGCGGGGGCGGGCAACTCGAAGGGGACCGCGTCGCCCCGGTGGCTGGACACGGCCGGGCGGGGCCGGTCGAGAGGCAGGTCGAGCAGGTCGGGCGCGCCCCGCAGCGCCTCCCGCCAGAAGGCGGTCTGACGTGCGGCCATGCTGTCCGGGTCGTCCGCCGAGCCGAGGAGCTCACGCTGCCAGAGGGCGTAGTCGGCGTACTGCACGGGCAGCGCGGGCCAGTCGGGAGTGTCCGCGCCGGACTTCCTGGCGCGATAGGCGGCGCCGAGGTCGCGGCTGAGCGGGGCGAGGGACCAGCCGTCGGCGACGACGTGGTGCAGGACGAGCACCAGGATGTGGCGGGCTGGTCCCAGGCGCAGCAGATGGGCGCGGACGCCGACGTCCCCGGTGAGGTCGAAGGGCACCGCGGACAGGCGGCGCACCGTCGTCCCGGCCCAGGCCTCGGCGCTCTCCTCGGCCGGCGGCAGTTCGACGACGAGGGGGACGAGCGCCACGGCGGCGGCCGGGTCGAGGACTTCCTGGCGGGCGACACCGTCCTCCTCGGCGAACACGGTGCGCAGGCTCTCGTGCCGGACGACGACGTCGGCCAGCGCGCCGCGCAGGACGTCCGTGTCCAGGGGTCCTTCGAGTTCCACGACCAGCGGGACGGTGTAGGTGTCGCCCGGGCCCTCGACGCGGTTGAGGAACCAGAGGCGCTGCTGCGCGAAGGACAGCGGCACCGTGTCGGGACGTCGCTGCGGCACGAGGGCGGGCCGGGCCCTCCCGGTGGCGTCGAGTGCGGCGGCGAGAGCGGCGACCGTGGGGTGGTCGAAGAGCGTACGCATGTCGAGTTCGGCGCCCAGGGCGGCCCGCACCCGACCGGTGAGGCGGGTGGCGAGCAGCGAGTGGCCGCCCAGGGAGAAGAAGTTGTCGTCGATGCCGACCGCGTCCACGCCCAGGACCTCGGCGAACAGCCCCGCCAGGACCTCCTCGTACGCCGTGCGCGGGGCGCGGCCCGTGGTGGCCGCGGCACGGGGGGCGGGCAGGGCGCGGCGGTCGACCTTGCCGTTGGCGTTCAGGGGCAGCGCGTCGAGGATGACGAACACGGAAGGCACCATGTACGCGGGCAGGGCGCGCCCCACGCGGCCTGCCAGGGCGGCGGTGTCCGGCCGGGCGCCGGGGGCCCGCACGACATAGGCGACGAGCCGCCGGTCGCCGGGTATGTCCTCGCGGACCAGGACGCAGGCGGCGCGCACGTCCGGGTCGGCGAGCAGGGTGCTCTCGATCTCGGCGGGCTCGATGCGGAATCCGCGGAGCTTGACCTGCCCGTCCGCACGCCCGACGTACTCGATGTCGCCACGCGCGGTCCAGCGCACGAGGTCGCCGGTGCGGTACATGCGTCCGCCACGCGCGTCGTACGGGTCGGCGACGAACCGGGTGGCGGTGAGCGCCGGGCGGCCCTGGTAGCCGCGGGCGACGCCCCGGCCGCTCACGTAGAGCTCCCCCACGACGCCGGGCGGCACCAGTCCGAGGGTGCCGTCGAGCACGAGGAGGCGCATCCCGTCGAGGGCCCGGCCGACGGGCGGCGTGCCCGGGGTCCCGGCGTCCACCTGATGGCGGGTGGCGAAGGTCGTGGTCTCCGTGGGCCCGTACACGTGCAGGACGCGCGTGCCGGGCGCGGCCGCGGCCACCTGCTGCATCACATCCGGGGTGGCGGCCTCACCGCCCGCGGCGACCAGGCGCAGTCCGGCGAACGCCGCGGGGTCGGCCTCGGCCACCACGTTGAACAGGGCCGTCGTCAGGAACAGCGCCGTGACCCCGTGCCGGTCCACCACGTCCTTGAGGGCGGGCGCCTCCAGTACGCCGCCGGGCGCGACGACCACACGACCGCCGTTCAGGAGCGGCACCCAGATCTCGAAGGTGGAGGCGTCGAACACGTAGGCCGAGTGGAGCAGGACCGCGTCACACGCTCCGTCCGACCAGGAGCTGTCTGCGGCCAGAGCGAGAACGTCGGCATGGGTGACGCCGACGCCCTTGGGGAGGCCGGTGGAGCCGGAGGTGAACATCACGTACGCGAGCCGGCCGGCGAGGGCGGTTCCGGGCAGCGGGCCCGGTCGTGGCGGAGCGCCGCGCACGACACCGCCGAGACCGTCGAGGACGATCACCGGCAGAGCGGTGGCCCTCTCCTCCACCCAGGGCTGCCCGGCGGTGGCCTCGTCGACCACCAGGGCGCGGACGCGGGCCACTTCGGCCACGCGGCCGAGGCGTTCGTCCGGCCAGGCCGCGTCCATGGGGACGTACGCGGCGCCGGCTGCGACCGTGCCGAGCGTGGCGGACACCACGGCCGCCGAGCGGCCCATGAGGACGCCGACGCCGTCCTCGGCGCCGATGCCCCATCCCGTCAGGGCTCCGGCGAGGTCTTCCGCCGCCCGCGCCAGCTCCCGGTACGAGAGTGTGACGTGCCCCTCCACCACTGCCGGGGCGTCAGGGGTCAGGCGGGCCCGCGCGCCGAACGCCTCCGGCAGGCCTGAGGCCGATGTCCTGGCCGGCAGAGCGGTGCCGCGCCCGTGGGCGAGCAGCGCCTCGGCGGCGGTGTCGTCCAGGAACGGCAGGTCGCGGAGAGGTGTGCCGGAGTCCGCGCCGGCCACAGCCGACAGGAAGGAGACGAGGGCCTGCTGGAGCAGCCGCACGTCATCGGGGTGGTACAGCTCCGGGTTGGCGTCGAAGCCGATCAACGGCCCTTTGCCCTCCGCCCGTTCGGAGATGAAGAGGGACACGTCGTCGACAGGGCCGATGGACAGCACACGGGACGCGGCGGGGCTGCCGGCGAAGTCGAGGTCGTAGTCGTAGCCCATGATGTTGACGACGACGTCGGTGAGATGCGCCGCGCCGTGGGCCATGTTCAGTTCACGGGCGAGCTGTTCGCGGGAGAAGCGGCGGTGACGCAGGGCTCCGCCCATCTCGGCCGCGACGGCACGTACGAGGGCACCGACCGTCATGTCGGTGGTGACGCTCAGGCGCAGCGGCAGGATGTTGGCGGTCATGCCGACGATGTGACGCAGCCCGCCGTGACGGCCGTTGGAGGCGAGCCCCACGGTGATGTCCTCCGCCCCGGTGACCCGGGACACGTAGGCGGCGACCGCGCTCACCAGGACGGCCGTCCACCGGGTGCGGTGACCGGAGGCGAGTCTGCGCAGGTCGTCGAGGACGGTGACGGGGAGGGTCTCCCCGGTGTGCATCCGGAGGTCGGTCCCGGCGGGAACGGCCGCTGCCGGGGCGTCGGTGCGCCGTCGGACGAGCGCTGTACCGCCCCTGGCGTGCGTGTCCTCCCCGGTGCCTGCGGTGGCCCGCGCTCCGTCGCCCGCCAGGTCCGCGAACTTCCCGGTCCAGTAGGCGCGGTCGGCCTCGAAGCGACCGGAGCGGCGGTAGGCCGCCTCGTCGGCTATGAGGTCGCGCAGCGGCGCGGCGGGCAGCTCCGCCGCGGCGAGGTCCTCGCCGCGCACGGCTCGCCCGTAGAGGTCGGCCACGATGCGGCCGAAGACGGCGCCGCCGAGGCCGTCGACGGCGATGTGGTGGAAGCGGACGTACCAGTAGTGCAGCCGGACGCCGATACGCAGCAGCGCGAAGTGGTGGCGCGGGGCGTCGAGCCGGTCGACGGTGGACATGTCGGCGGCCATGTAGCGCTCGGCCGCCGCTTCGGCGTCGTCCGCGCCGGACAGATCCACCCGGTGGAGCCGGCCGCTGTCCGCCGTGGTCCGGTGACCGACGTGTTGCCGCACCGTCTCGCCCTGGGTGACGAACTCGAGGCGGAGGCTGTCGCACAGGTCGACGGCCCGGTCGAGCGCCGCGCCGAACACATCCTCGTCGAGGTCACCGTGGATCTCGAAGCATTCCCCGATGTTGTATTTCGGGCTGGCGGGGTCGACGAGTTGCCCGTACCAGACTCCCTGCTGGGCCGTGGTCAGTTCGAGAAACTCTTCGGGAACCTCGGGGGTCGGGAGAGAACGGTTTTCCTGCATGCCGGTCCACACCTTTGGGGAGAGTATTCGGGGACGGTGAAGAAGGGCCGGGTAAAACCGACCACGCCAGTGCACCGATCATTGGGGCATGGGTCGGCGCAAGCGGAGAGGGCAATCGCCGCACCCACGGCATCAGGCGCGGCCGAGATCCCCCACCGGGCATTGGCGCCCAGCAGGAGACAGTATTTTGTTCGCAGATCGAGGGCGTCCCGCAAGACAGCCCATCGATAATTCATGAACGCCGCATGAAGGCGAAATGAGCATGTATGAGCAAACCGTATCGACCGCTGATCACACCTGATCGACTTCGCTCCTATGAGAACGAAATCGATCGGGCCGGGGTGTCGACACGCCACTCGACCTGGGCGGCAGGCACGTCCTCGACGGCCCGCCCGTCGCCCTATCCGGCGTCGGCCGCCATCGCCCGCACCAGGCCGGCGGGCCGCATGTCGGTCCAGGCGCTCTCGATCACGTCGAGACACTCCTGACGCGACCCTTCCGGGCCGGCGGCGCGCCAGCCGCCCGGAACGTCGATATGTGCGGGCCACAACGAGTACTGACCCTCGTCGTTCACCAGCGCCACGAACCGTCCCGACTCGTCATCGAAAGGATTGGTCACGGCCGTCCCCCCACCTGTTCTCACTCTTTTCACGACACGTTCATCAGCTGTGTACGGGCGTACCACGCGGGTCGTTTCCGCGATACACCGTCGAGCCCCCGACCGCCATGGCGCGCGGCGCAGGTCGTACGGAACGGAGATACGTCATCTCCGCATTCCGTCAACTCACCTGTGCCCGAACCACGGTTACCCCGACATCACCCGCTCATGCCGATCACATTAGAGGACCCGAGGCAACGAACGACGCGTATTCGCCCGATTACTCAAAAGTACCTGACCGGACGCCAGGAAGCGCACCGGCCCGCGGTATATGCCAACCACCCCGGCGCGAAGATATCCAGCCACGGAATGTCCGCTCGATGCGGGTACTGCTTGATATACACCACACACTTTCGGATAGCCTCCGGCGTGCGCCCGCGTACTCCTGTTACACACCCAGGTCACGCCAAGCTCCCATGCGCCGGGTGTGCGCCCGTGTCCGACCCGTGAGACGACCGACCCGCGGGAGCTCCGGGAGCCAAAATCCTTGTGCGGCAGCCCCGTGGGGCGGGGTCGGCAGCCCTCAGCCCTTCTCCCCGCCTCCGCCCCCTGGATGCCGCATCCGGATCCACACGTCGCGCGCCTGCCTGCCCGCCCGCGTCCTGCTGCGTGCGACGAGGGTGCGCGCCTGCTCCGGGGTCTCCACCATCGGGCCGGAACCGCGCAACGGCTTGCCCGCCGTCTCGTGGAGGAAGAGGGTCGCGACCAGCCCGACG
Organism: Streptomyces sp. NPDC088746; assembly: GCF_044751065.1. Classification (NCBI taxonomy): domain Bacteria; kingdom Bacillati; phylum Actinomycetota; class Actinomycetes; order Kitasatosporales; family Streptomycetaceae; genus Streptomyces; species Streptomyces sp. NPDC088746. The sequence continues at coordinate 278,949 of NZ_JBIVLA010000006.1, read as the reverse complement.
GCACCCGCGACCATGAGGTAGTACGCCGGAATCATGTCGTTTCCGGTCATCTCCACGAGGGCCGAGGCGAACAGCGGCGTGGTCCCGCCGAACAGCGACACGGAGATGTTGAAGGCGATCGAGAGGGCGCCGTAGCGGAGCCGTGTCGGGAACAGTGCCGGAAGCGTGGACGCGGACGTCCCCGCGAAACAGACCAGCAGCAGCCCGAGCACCCCGCAGCCGATCGCCGGAAGCAGGATGCCGCCCTGCCGGATGAGCAGGAAGGCCGGGATGGCGAACACGATGAGCGCCACGCTCCCGGCCATGAACACCGGACGCCGGCCCCAGCGGTCCGAGGACCTGCCGACCGCCGTGATGCTGAGCACCACGAGCAGCATCGTGCCGAGGACCAGCAGCTGGGAGGTCGTCTCCGGCTCGCCGAGCGTCTCGGACATGTACGTCGGCAGGTAGGAGGTCACCATGTAGTTGGTGACGTTGTAGAGCAGCACCAGGCCCATGCAGATGAGCACCGCCTCCCAGTGCTCCGTGAAGATCTCCTTGAGCCGGCCCTTACCGGACTGCCGTGCCTGTTCCACGGGATCACCCTCGGACAGGGCCTCGGCCTGCGCCTCCTCCTCGCGCTGGAAGGCGGGGGTCTCCTCCAGCTTCAGCCTCATGTACAGACCGATCAGACCGAGCGGCCCCGCGACGAAGAACGGGATCCGCCACCCCCAGTCCGTCAGCCCGTCCGTACCGAGCACGGCGGTCAGCACGGTCACCAGACCGGACCCGAGCGAATATCCGACGAAGGTCCCGAAGTCCAGCCAGCTGCCGAGGAACCCTCTGCGTTTGTCGGGCGCGTACTCCGCGATGTACGTCGTCGCGCCCGCGTACTCGCCACCTGTCGAGAAGCCCTGCACGAGACGGCACACCAGGAGCAGGAGCGGAGCGGCGAAGCCGACCGCCGCGTAGGTGGGGAGGAAGCCGACGGCGAAGGTGCTCGCCGCCATCATGATCATGGTGATGGCAAGCACCTTCTGCCGCCCCACACGGTCGCCGAGCGGCCCGAACACCAACCCGCCGAGCGGACGCACGAGGAAGGCGGCGGCGAAGGTCGCGAAGGTCGACACGACCTGGGCGCCCGGCGAGCTGGAGGGGAAGAAGACCTTGCCCAGGGTCCCCGCGAGGTAGGCGTAGACGCCGAAGTCGAACCACTCCATGGTGTTGCCGAGCGCCGCCGCCGTGACGGCGCGGCGCACCTTCGGCGGATCGGTGACCATCACGTCCCCGGCGGCCAGGGACTTCTTGCGCCGCCGCAGAAGAGTCCGCACCATCCGGTCCGTCGCCGACCGCTCGCCCTGTTGCCGGAGGACACGTGGCCGTTGTCTCGGTCGGTGCATGGGAATGCTGCCCTCCGCTGTAGCCCGGCCCCTCCGCCGTACCGCGCGACGTCGGGCTTCCTTCCGACAGGCCTACCTTCCCCGCCCGCACGGCAGGACGCCGCGTGACCGTGCCGTACGAGTGAGCCGAGGGCCCCGTACGGCCGAGGCCCGGTGGCCGGAGCCCGCGGGTGGCGCCAGGACGGCACACGCGGGCTCCGGCCACTCCGCCGCCCCGTCAGACTCCTGCCAGCAGCGCCTCCAGTGCCGCAGCCGTCTCCGGATGGCGGCCGACGAGTACGGCCCCCGAGGGGGCCGGCGCCTCGGCCTCCCAGGAGCCCTCGCAGCCCAGCAGTTCCGCCACGCTGTCGCAGGTCTCCGGGTGGGCGGCGAGCAGCGCGGCACGGCGGGCCCTGCCGCCGCCGGCCGGCGCGGTCACCGTCTCCGGGGTTCCGCGCCAGGGCGGGACCCAGGCGTCCAGCGCGGCGAGGCGGCCGGGGAAGACGCGTCCGGCCTCGCGGATCAGCAGCGGGGCGAGGTCGGCGCCCTCGGCCCGCAGGGTGGTGATCAGGGACGGCAGCCAGGGCAGCAGCACCGGGTCCGGCAGCCGTGCGAAGGCGTTCGAGACCGCTTCCACGACGAAGTCGGCCAGTTGCGGCACCGGCTCCAGGGCGTGGAGGAACCCGCTGAGGTAGCGCGGGTAGGTCGGCACCACCAGCGGGTTGGCCAGCAGTTCGTCGCAGCGCTCCCTCAGCTCCGCGCGCGAGAGCTGCCCGAGGTGCGTCTGGGCCGCCCACAGCAGGGCCACCCGGGAGGGCTCCCGCGGGTGCGACTGCGCGAAGGCCAGCTCCAGCTGGGTCCGGTCGCAGCCGAGCGACAGGGCCAGACTCTCCATGCTGAAGAGGAACCCCAGCATCGCGGCGACCTGGCGGACGGTCGCGTCCTCGTCGGTGAACGCCGTCGGCAGGAGCGTGCAGTAGTGCGCGTACCCCGTCTTGGCGAAGGACTCGATCCACGACGGCAGCACCGGCCGGCTGATCCGGTAGTACGCCAGCAGCCGGCGCACCCTGCGCAGCACCTCGGGCGCCCCGTCGACGCTGCGCTCGGTGGCCAGCACCTCCAGGGCGCGGGTGCCCAGCTCGTCGGCGAGACGGCCGCTGCGCAGATGCAGCACGGCGTCCTCGACGGCCGCGAGGACCTGCGCCGTGGTGGCGTTCGGGGCGTACGCGGCGCGGCGCAGGCGCTGTTCCAGGACCTGCTCGATGCTGACGCCCTCGTAACCGAGCTCGATGAGCGCCCGCTGATGGGTGCCCAGCGCCAGGTCCCAGGACTCCTGGACCGACTGCTTGCCGAGCTCCCGCTCACCCATGATCGGCCGTGCGGCACCGTGGGGCATGAGGTGGCGCAGCATCCACAGCACGTCGGAGCACTGCCGCAGTTCCGGCCGGGACGTCATGTCCAGCAGGGCCCGCTGCACCCCGCGCTGCTGGAGCTTGAGATCCAGCGGGGCGAGGCGGTCGTGGACGTCGCGGGCGAGGGGCGGCAGCGCGTCGTAGCCGACCTGGCCTATCCGGTCGCCGCCCATCAGGATCTCCACGAGACGGCGGACATCGCGCCTGCCCGGCACGGTCTCCTTCTCGATGCAGGTGACCGCCGCGTCCTGGAAGTCGTACGGCGTGGGCCTGGCCCGGTCCCGCATGCCGGCCAGCAGGATCGACGTCTCGAACACGGCGATGGCGTCGGCGGTCGAGGCGAGGTAGCCGTTACGACGGGCGGAACGCACGATCTCCACCGACCAGCCCAGCAGTTCGGCCTCGTCGAGCCGGTCGAGGACGGGCGGGCTCTGCAGAAAGCCGGAGAGCTTGTCGGAGGGGGCTTCCGGTGCAACCGGGGCCGCCGACGCGACGGCCTTCCTCGGTTTCGCCGCCTTCCCGGCGCCCGCCTGACCCGCGAGCCGGTACGGCTCCACCCTGGTGCGCCTGAGGTTCTTGGCCCACTGGGTGGCGGCGATCGACACGGACCCGGCCGCGAGTCCGAACTGTGCCTCGATCGCCGTGTGACTGGACGGGATCAGGCCGTGCTGCCAGGTGCTCTCGCTCGGCGGGGTGATCTCGAAGGTGTCACTGCCGTGGACGCCGAACTCCTCGACCCGGCTGGACGCGTGGAACGCGCCGCAGACGTAGAGGCAGTCCCCGGGGTCCGCACCGGTCGCGGCGAGGTGTTCGCGCATGCGGGTCCACATGTAGCGCTCACGGTCCTCGTCCACCCTGACCCGGTCCGTGTCCCCGGGGGCCAGCCTGCGGAACAGGCTGCCGATCAGGAGCATCACCTGGCGGTAGGTGTCGTGGTCGCTGTCGCCGAGCGGCAGTTCGACGTACTGGTGCCACCACTCCGACCAGTGCCGCACCCGGCCGTGGTGCAGGAGGTGTTCCTCCAGCTCGGCGAAGCGGGGCCGGAGGTCACCGATCTCGACCCCGACGGCGTCGCCGTGCAGCGCCGCCTCCTCCTCGGCGGGCGGCGCGTCGGGGTCCGAGGGCTCCGTCGCACCGGCCTGCCACTGGAACACGTGGTCCGAGGAGCGGTCGACGAGGACCAGCTCGACGCCCGGGGTGTCCAGAGCGTAGGCGATGGCCTGGTATTCGGCCGACGCCTCGGTGATCGGGGCGACGACCGACAGCGGTGCCCATTCCGCCGGGAAGCCCTTGACCTCGCTCGCGAACGCCTGGACCGCCACCGGGAGGCGGCAGTTCCGCAGCTCCGGCAGGAGCGGCGCCATGTCCTCGCACAGCTCCAGATACACCACCTTCGGCTGCTTCTCCCGCAGCCGCCGTGCCATCGCCACCGCCGACGCGGGCGAGTGATGACAGACGGGGAAGATCTCCAGCGGCTCGCGCACGGCTCGGTCGACGTCGTCGACGATGCCCAGGAGGATGCCCTGCAGCGCGTCGGGGCCGTCGGCGAACTCCGCCGCTGCGTCCTGGAGTTGTCCCCGAAGCGCCTCGAAGGGGGTCCCCTCGGTCACGGCGCTCACGACAGGGTGGCGATCGCGTCGCGGCCGCCCTCCAGGAACTCCGGCCAGGAGCCGCCCTGCTCCTTGCTGCGCGGCTCGACGACACCGTGCAGGTACTTGTTGAGGATGGCCAGGTCCTCGGGCTCGCGCCGCGCCAGCGACCCGACGAGCGAGGAGGCGAGGGTGCGTGCGGTCAGCGCGCTCTCGCCGAAGAAGTTGCTGTGCAGGATCGCGTCCTCGAGCACGCCGATCTGCTCGGCGCTCGACAGCGCGGACTCCAGCTTCTCGTCGTCGCTGCCGGCCGCGGCGGCGGAGGCCCGCAGGTCGGCGAAGCTCTGCAGCAGCACGTCGAGCAGGGTCGGCGGGACGTCCAGTTCGATCTGATGGCGGCGAAGCAGCTCCTCGGTGCGGAAGCGCACGATCTCCGCCTCGCTCTTCTTGTTCGTCACCACCGGGATGCGGACGAAGTTGAAGCGGCGCTTGAGCGCCGAGGACAGGTCGTTGACGCCCCGGTCACGGCTGTTGGCGGTGGCGATGACGGAGAAGCCCGGCTTGGCGAAGACGATGTTGTCACTGTCCATCTCCGGGACCGAGATGTACTTCTCGGAGAGGATCGAGATCAGCGCGTCCTGTACGTCGCTGGTGGAGCGCGTGAGTTCCTCGAAACGGCCGATCGCCCCGGTCTCCATCGCGGTCATGATCGGTGAGGGGATCATCGACTCCCGCGACTGGCCCTTGGAGATCACCATGGACACGTTCCAGGAGTACTTGATGTGGTCCTCGGTGGTGCCTGCCGTGCCCTGCACCACGAGGGTGGAGTTACGGGAGATGGCTGCGGAGAGCAGCTCGGCCAGCCAGCTCTTGCCCGTGCCCGGGTCGCCGATGAGCAGCAGACCGCGGTCGGAGGCCAGCGTGACGATGGAACGCTCGACGAAGCTGCGGTCGCCGTACCACTTCTGGGAGATCTCCCGGTCGAGGCCGTCGGAGCGCTCGGAGCCCAGGACGAAGAGGCGGACCATCTTCGGGGACAGGCGCCAGGAGAACGGCTTCGGACCGTCGTCGACCGACTCCAGCCAGTCCAGCTCCTCGGCGTACTTGATCTCGGCGGGGGCGCGCAACAGGTCGGACATGGGTGTGCCTTTCTGGGAATTCGTGTTCATCTGCACCGGGCCGGGAAGCCTCAGGTGAGGAAGGTCTTGAGCTCGTGGACGAGCTTGCGTATGTGGCCGGAGAGGACCGGCGTCCCCTGGTCCTTGAAGCGCTCCCGGAACCACGGGTTGACGCTGGCACGGCCGGAGCTGGTCACGGAGCCGACCGGGATGAATTTGGCCCCGGAGCGGTGAATGGCGGCCATGCTCTCGAACAGCGGCTCGGTCTGCCATTCGTAGAAGTCCGAGATCCACACCACGACCGTGTTGCGGGGCTCGGCGATCTTCGGCTGGGCCAGGGCCATGGCGACCGTGCCGTCGGTGCCGCCCCCGAGGTTGGTGCGCAGGAGGGTCTCGAACGGGTCGTGCACCCACGGGGTGAGGTCGAGTGCCTGCGTGTCGTACGCGATGAGGTGGACGTCCACCTTGGGCAGACCCGCGAAGATCGAGGCCAGGATGGTGCAGTTGACCATCGAGTCGACCATGGAGCCCGACTGGTCGACGACGACGATCAGCCGCTGGGGCGTGGTCCTGCGCGCGGTGTGGCGGTAGAAGAGGCGGTCGACGTAGAGCCGTTCCTCCTCGGGGCTCCAGTTGGTGAGGTTCTTCCAGATCGTGCGGTCCAGGTCCAGGTTGCGGAACACCCGCTTGGGCGGGACCGAGCGGTCCAGGGCGCCGACGGTGGACTTCTCCACCTGTGTACGCAGCACCTCCGCGACCTCGTCGACGAAGCGGCGGATCAGCGCCTTGGCGTTGGCCAGGGCCACACCGGAGAGGTTGTCCTTGTCGCGCAGCAGCTGTTCGATCAGCGACATGCTCGGTGTCAGCTGTCCGGCCAGCTGGGGGTCGGCGAGCACCTCACGCAGCCGCATCCGCTTGACCAGACCGGCCTCGATGGAGCCGAGCTCCGGGCCGATCTCCGGGATGAGACGGCTGAGATCGGGGGTCCGGCCGCCGCCGCCCGTACCCGTGGGGCTGACGCCCGTCCCGCCGGCGCGTCCGCCGCGCAGTTCCCCCGGCTTGCAGCCGAGTGCGCGCTCCAGCCAACCCGCGTCGGACTGCCACCGGGAAAGCTGGCCTGCCGTGACCGTGCCGGGAGGGGTGTGGAAGACATTCAGCAGGACCTTCGACACGAGCGCGGCGCGCCGCACCTCGGCTGCCCGGTCGCGGGCGTCTGCGTCCCCGTCCGCCTCCGGAACCATCAGACCGTCGAACTCGGCGGCCAGCTCGGGGTCGCGCTGCACCACGGAGTCGACCGACGCCTGCGGATCCAGCAGCTTGGCGGGCAGGCCGATGTCCTCGACCACGGCGAGGCTCGCCGACTCCAGGGCCGACTGCTCCTCCTGGTCGAAGAGCCGGGCGAGGAGGCGCCAGTACATGACCTGGCGGCGGTTGTCGTGCGAGGGCTCCCCGGTCACCTCGGGACTCTGCTGTCCGGTCATTTCCGCAGCAGCCTTCCCGCGCGCTCGCTCAGCACCTTCGCGGCGTCGGCGGCCGCCTTCTCCGCTCTGGCCCCGGCCTTGTCGGCCGTCCCTCCGGCCCACGCCCCCGCGTGCACCGACGTCACCTTCTTCCGCACCGTGGTCTCGACGGCGAGTGGTTGCACGCCGAACCTCCCGGCGTCCCAGCGGATGAGCGCTATGCACGCGCCGGACTTGGCGACGGCCTCGGGCGTGAGCGGCCCGGCGGCCGGGATCCGGTCGGTGTCCACGACCAGTTCGGTCCCGGCGACCGTGAAGGTCAGCCGGCCGTCGTCATCCGTACGGGCGGTGTAGCCCTCCAGGAAGACGGGAACGGCGATGCGCGCCGGATGCCGGTCCAGCGGCGCGGTCACCGGGGCGGTCGCGGCGGGCAGTGCCACGCGTGCGGTGGCGAACGCCTCGGCGGGCTCACCGGGGCGGGCGTGCTCGTCGCTCCAGAGGAGGTCGCCCTCGGCGGTGACCGGCATACCGGTGAGGTCCATCGAGCGGCCCTCGCCTGCGGCGGCGAGGAGCGACATGTGCGGGCGCAGCAGCTGCCAGATCCCGGCTCCGAGGACCGTGTCGGGCTTCGGCACGGACACACCGGCGCGCACGAGGCGGGGCGCGGATCCGTCCGCGGGCTCGAACACCGCGTGCACCTGCGCCTGTGCGGCGGTCGCGTGCTCCTGTACGTCGATGCCGAGGGGCAGCAGGCGTCCGTCGGCGGTCCCGACGGCGGGGGTGAGGGCCGCTCCGGGCACCGTCAGCAGCATCCCGCGCGACCAGAGGTCGGCCCAGCGGCGCAGCGGGAATCGCTCCGCCGAAACGCCGGGACAGGACGCGGCGAGTTCGGCGGCGAAGCCGTCGAGGAGGGCCGCGAGGCGGCGCAGGGACGGATCGGGAAGCATCGCGGACACGACTTCCGCCGCCCCGGACACCACCTCGTGGTCGAGGCCCTGCCACCCGCAGCGCGCCAGGTCGGAGAGCCAGGCGCGGGCGGCCGTCAGCAGGTTCGCCGTCGGCTGCCCCTCGGCGGCCGGCACGGTCCCCGGGGCGGGCGGACGGCCGGCCGCCTCCTCGGCACGGGTCAGCAGCGCGTCGTGGACGGAGCCGAGCAGCGCGGTCCGCGCGGCGGCCAGGGCCAGGAAGTGGTCCTCCCCGGCCGCTCCGGCCGCCGCCTTCCCTGCCGCCTCGGCGACCCTGGCGGCCAGGGGCGTCCCCACCACGGCCTCGGCGAGCCGCGTCGGGCCGGTGGTCCCGGCGGGCTGGGGGCGGAGCAGCCCGGCGACGAGAGACCGGTCGAAGGCGTCGACCGCCTCCAGGGCTTCGTCCAGTCCGTCTACGGGTTCGGTGAGCAGTGCGGCGTGCATCATGCCACCGCCCGGGTCGGCGGGAAGAAGTGCATCTCGGGCAGCGGAGCCGTGACCGGGGGGTGTTCGAGATAGGCCAGGTGCCGCAGGAATCGGCTGAAGACGGATGCCGCCGCCTTCGTCCCGTCCGCCTGGGGACGGGTGCTCCTCATGGCCGAAGCCAGCGCGGCCCCGTCCACCTCCCCCTCCGGGACCTCGGCCTTCAGATACCGGACGACGCGCTCGGCGCCGTACTGCAGGACCGCCTCGTTGATCAGGGCGCCGATGTGGTTGCAGAACGATCCGCGCGCACCGCCGCAGGGCCGGTTGTTGTTGGTGCTGCAGGCGAACGCGTAGGTCCCGGTGGCGACGGACGAGACGTAGACCCTGCCGATGTCCGAGCCACTGGACACCACACCCTGCAGGCGCCCGTCGGCCAGCTCGACGAACGGAACCTTGGCGAGCTTGCGCGGCCGCGCGGGTGGCATCACCCGTGCCGTGCTCGACCTCTCCCAATCGGACAACGCGCCATCTCCAATGCACAGCTGAGGGGTTGTTTCCGCCGGACCGGCGGAACACGACTGAACCTACTGGCGCCCACTGACAACGGGATCCGGAGAGGGCCCAGGAGGTGTCCGCGAAGTCCCGGCCCGGCGGGACTTCGCGGACCCCCTAGGACAGCCCGGTGACCCGCATCGTGATGTTCAGCCGCCCCGAGCTCAGCCCGGTGTCCGGGTCGCCCGTGCCCTCGTGGACCTTCGGGACGCCGTGGTAGGCGAAGCGCGAGGGGCCGCCGAGGACGAAGAGGTCGCCCGAGGAGAGTTCGATGTCGGTGTAGGGCTTGGTGCGGGTCTCGGTGTTGCCGACGCGGAAGACGCAGGTGTCACCGATGGACAGGGACACGACCGGGGCGGACGACCGCTCGTCCTTGTCCTGGTGCATGCCCATCCTGGCCTGTCCGTCGTAGAAGTTGATGAGCGCGGTGTCCGGGGTGTAGTCCCGCGCGGCCGCCTCGTCCCCGTACGCCTCCAGGACGGCCCGGCGGCCCAGCCGGACCATCCAGTCCGGGAAGGCGGCGACCTGCCGGCCGTTCACGTCGTCCGCCGTGCGGGAGTATCGGTACGGCTGCCAGTGCCATCCGACGCACACGGTCTGTACGGACATGACACCGCCGCGCGGCAGCCGCGTGTGCCGGATGGGGACGGGGCCGGTGGCCCACGCGCGGCACGCCGTCACCAGTTCCCGCTGCCGGGCGGGGCTGAGCCAGCCGGGCACGTGCCAGGCGCCCGGGGCGACTTCCATGGCGGGGCGCGGGATCAGTGCGCTCATGACGGCACCCGGCCCGCCGGGGAGGAGGTGAGCCACCTGCCACGTACGCCCCACGCGAAGGCGTAGGTGCGGGCGGGGCCCCAGTCGGTGGAACGGCGCAGCCGTCGGGCCAGTTGGGCGAATCCGGGCAAAGCGGCCGCCATCACCCAGGCGTCCTGGGGCCCGCTCGCCGGCCGGGTCGCCGGGCGCGGCCAGGAGGCGGCCGTCTCCGGCCGGTCCACCGTGGTGAGGACCGTGCCGCCGCGTGCCTTCCGCGCGGTGGCGAAGGCGTCGGCAGCCGCTCGGGACGCGGCGTCCCTGCTGTGGCCCACGGCGACGGTTTCGGTCCGGGGCCTCCGCCGTTGCAGCAACAGGGCGACCAGCGCGGCGAGTTCCTTCTCGGTGTGTGCTGCGGGGTCCCGCCGCATGCCGTGGGCGGCAAGGTCGTGGTCGCTGATCAGCGGGGACGGGTGTTCGGCGAGGTGGTTCACGGCGTCGCTCCTCGTGTGCCGGCCGCCGCCGTCATGCCGCGTCGTGGAAGACGAGGCCGAGTGTGTGGCGCCGCCCGGCGCGGACGGTGCTCACACCGTGCCGCATCGGCCCGGCCGACCAGCCGCGCCTGCCCGCCACGGGCCGGTCGCGGGTGGTGAAGATCAGCCCGTGGCCCTGCGGCAGGGTGGTGGACGATCCCCGTGACTGCGCCCGGGGCCGCTGCTCCGTCATGATGAACTCGCCGCCGGTGAAATCGGTGCCCGGTACGTCGAGGCCGACGACGACCTGGAGCGGGAAGAGCATGTCCCCGAACACGTCGCGGTGCAGCGCGTTCCAGTCCCCGGCACCGTAACTCAGCAGGATCTGGGCGGACTTGGTCTGCCCGGCGTCGTGGCACATGGCCACCCACTCGGACAGGCCCCCGGGCCACGGGGCGGGCCTGCCGAGCCTGGCGGCCCAGTCGCGCGCGATGGGCAGGAGCCGTGGGTAGAACGCCTCGCGGAGCGCGGACACCGGTTCGGGCAGGTCGTGCGTGAAGTAGCGGTAGGTGCCGGAGCCGAAGCGGTGCCGGGCCATGTCGACGGTCGTACGGAACCGCTCGGGCTCGTCGTACAGGGCGGTGAGGGCGTGGCACTCCTCGGGGGCGAGGAGGGGGCCGGTGAGGGCGCTTCCGTACGCCTCGAGGTCCTCGGCCAGTGCGTCCCAGTTCTGGCTTGCGACGCGCTCGCCCATAGGAGCCGCCGGGGGTGCGGCCGGGGGTCCGGCCAGGTGAAGGGTGTCGGTCATCGGTGCGCCTTCCTCGCATGGCCCCAGGGCGTCCGTACGCGGTGGGGCGTGCGACCGTTCAGGCCGCCTGGTGGTGGTTCTCCAGGTCCAGGAGCTGTCTCTTGCGGTCGAGGCCGCCCGAGTAGCCGGTCAGGGCGCCGCTCGCGCCGATCACGCGGTGGCAGGGGCGCACGACCAGCAGCGGGTTGGCGCCGATCGCGGTGCCGACCGAGCGGACGGCCGCGCGCGAGGCCCCGATCCGTGCCGCGATCTCGCCGTAGCTGAGCGTGGTGCCGTACGGGATGGCCTCCAGGGCCTCCCACACGCGCCGCTGGAAGTCGGTGCCACGGCTGACGGTGCACTCGATGCCGAAGCCGGTCCGGCTCCCCTCGAAGTACGCGCGCAGCTCGGCGGCGATCACGGTGAAGGCCTCCGGGCTCTCCGTCCAGCCGTCCTGGACCGTCGCCCCGCCCTTCTGGCCCGGCACGGAGAGCGAGGCGAGGGCCGTGCCGCCCTCCGCGGTGGCCGACTCCTCGCCCACCAGCAGCAGCTCGCCGAGCGGGCTGTCGATCGTGGTGTAGAGCGTCATCGTCATGGTCCTTCCGGATTCAGCGGTCGTATGCGTCAACTGTGCGAGGTCCTCGGCGGAACGGCTGGCGGGATTCGGACGTCACGCTGCCGCGGGACGGGTTCGGTCGGCGGCCGCGTTCCAGAAGTGGTGCGTGGCGTACGTACGCCAGGGGCGCCACGCGTCGGCGTGCCCCGCACCGGCGCCCGCGTGCCGCATGCCCGCGTCGACGGCCGTGTCGCCGGCCGGCAGCACGTCGGGGTCGCCGAGCGCCCGCATGCGGATGTAGCCGGCTGCCCAGGGGCCGACGCCCGGCAGACTCAGGAGCTCCTTCTCCGCCTGGTCGCGGTCGGCGCCCGGGTCGAGCCCGATCCGCCCGTCGGCCAGGGCGGCGGCGACGGCTGGCACGGTGGTGCGCGAGGAACCGGTGGTCCCCAGCTCCTCCAGGCCGGCTTCGGCCAGGTCGCCGGGGTCGGGGAACGTACGGGTGAGAGCGCCGCTCGGCACCTGGAGGGGCGCGCCGTAGGCCGTCACCAGGGCGCTGCCGAGCCGGCGGCCGGCGGCCGGGGAGACCTGCCGGCCGAGGACCGCCCGGACGGCCAGTTCGTGGACGTCGGCGGCGCCGGGGGCCCGCAGCCCGGGCGTACGGGCGACGAGCGGGGCCATCACGGGGTCGGCGCCCAGGCGTTCGGCGACCGCGTGGGGGTCGGCGTCCAGGTCGAAGAGGCGGCGCATCCGCTGGGTGGCGGTGGTCAGGTCGCGCAGGTCGCCCAGGTGCAGCCGGCACTCCAGCCAGCCGGCGCCGGTGCGCTCGCGGACCTCGGCGATGCCGGTGCCGTGCGGCAGGCGCAGGGTGCGTCTGTAGGTGCGGTCGCCCCGTTCGCCGGCCATCTCCTCGATGCCGGTGAGGGCGCGGGCCGCGAGGTGGTCGAAGATCTCGGCCGCCGCGTAGGGCCCCCGGTGCGCGAGCCGCAGCGGCACTCCCCCGGCCCCGTCGGCGGTGGAGACGGACCCGAAGCGCGAGGAGCTGCCGGGCCGGGCGGTGCGCAGCTCGCCGGGGGTGAGGGCGTAGATCTCCCGGACGGTGTCGTTGAACTGCCTGATGCTGGCGAACCCGGCGGCGAACGCGATGTCTGCGGCCTGCAGGGTGGTGGTCTGCAGAAGGACCCGCGCGGTGTGGGCCCGCTGGGCGCGGGCGAGCGCGATGGGTCCCGCACCGACCTCGGCGTTCAGCTGGCGCTGCACCTGGCGGGCGCTGTAGCCGAGGCGCGCGGCCAGCCCGGCCACGCCCTCCCGGTCGACGACTCCGTCGCCGATCAGCCGCATCGCCCGGCCGACGAGGTCGGCGCGCGCGTTCCAGTCCGCCGAGCCGGGCACCGCGTCCGGGGGGCAGCGCCGGCAGGCGCGGAAGCCACCGCCCTGGGCGGCGGCCGCGGTGGGGAAGAACGTGACGTTCCGGCGCTTGGGTGTGGTGGCGGGACAGCTCGGGCGGCAGTAGATCCCGGTCGTGGACACGGCGAAGAAGAACTCGCCGTCGAACCGGGCGTCGCGGCTGGTCACCGCCTCGTACCTGCTGTCGTCACTGGTCATGCTCCAAGGATGCGCCCTGCGCACCGTTGGGGCTGGCGGGAATCGGACACCGTGCTCACTGCACACCCCGGTGCCCAGAACTGGTATCAGTCTTTCATTGGAATCATTCCAGAAAAGTGGTTGACTGCGCAGGTGATCGAAACCGAGGCCCGGACTCTCCTGCGCGGAGCGTCATTGCGAGTGACCCGTCCCAGGGTCGCCGTGCTCTCGGCGGTCCACGAGGCCCCGCACTCCGGTGTCAGTACCCTCCTCACCCCGGTACGCACACGCATCGGAGCGGTCTCGGCCCGAGCCGTCCACGACGTACTCAGGACGCTCGTCGACGCCGGACCGGCGCGGCGGACCGGCCTGCCGAATACTCCGGCACGGTACGAAGGACAGTCCCGGGACGACCATCAGCACGTGGTCTGCCGCTCGTGCGGCACGATCGCCGGCATCGATGTCCCCCAGGGCTCCCCGCGCCTCGATGCGCCCCAGGATCACGGGTTCACCGTCGACCACGCGGAGGTGACGCACTGGGGCCTGTGTCCCGGATGTCGCACCGACCGTGGCCGACGGGAACCGGAGTCGGTGCTTGCACGTTTCCACACGGAGGAGCAGGAAAATTTCTGACAACACGAAGCCGCTGACCACTGCCGCCGGCGCACCGGTCGCGAACAACGAGAACGCCGTCACCGCCGGTCCGCGCGGCCCGATGCTGCTCCAGGACGTCTGGTTCCTGGAGAAGCTGGCCCACTTCAGCCGTGAGGTCATCCCGGAGCGTCGTATGCACGCCAAGGGATCCGGCGCCTTCGGCACCTTCAAGGTGACGCAGGACATCACCCGCTACTCCAGGGCTGCCCTCTTCTCCGAGGTCGGCAAGGAGACGGAGGTCTTCGCCCGGTTCTCGACCGTCGCCGGTGAGCGCGGCGCGGCCGACGCGGAGCGCGACATCCGCGGCTTCGCCCTCCGCTTCTACACGGAGGAGGGCAACTGGGACGTCGTCGGCAACAACACGCCGGTCTTCTTCCACCGGGACCCCCACCACTTCCCGGACCTCAACCGCGCCGTGAAGCGCGACCCGCGCACCAACCTGCGCTCGCCGGAGAACAACTGGGACTTCTGGACCAACCTCCCCGAGGCGCTGCACCAGATCACCATCGTGATGTCGGACCGCGGAATCCCCGACGGCTACCGCCACATGCACGGCTTCGGCTCGCACACCTACTCGTTCATCAACGAGAGCAACGAGCGCTTCTGGGTCAAGTTCCACTTCCGTACGCAGCAGGGCATCAAGAACCTGACCGACGCGGAGGCCGCCGCGATCGTCGCCGACGACCGCGAGTCCTCCCAGGCGGACCTGTTCGACGCCATCGAGCGCGGCGACCACCCGAAGTGGACCTTCTACATCCAGGTCATGCCGGAGGCGGACGCGGCGACGTACCGCTACCACCCCTTCGACCTCACCAAGGTCTGGTCGAAGAAGGACTACCCGCTCATCGAGGTCGGCGAGTTCGAGCTCAACCGCAACCCGGAGAACTACTTCGCGGACGTGGAGCAGGCCGCCTTCACGCCGGCCAACCTCGTCCCCGGAGTGGGTGCCTCGCCCGACCGCATGCTCCAGGGCCGGCTGTTCTCGTACGGTGACGCGGCCCGCTACCGCGTCGGGGTCAACCACCACCAGATCCCGGTGAACCAGCCCCGCGGCGCGAAGAACGTCAACACCTACCACCGCGACGGCCAGCTGCGCGTGGACGGCAACCAGGGCGCCGTCCCCGGTTACACCCCGAACAGCTACGGCCGCTGGGCGGAGCAGCCGCAGTTCGCCGAGCCGGGTCTGGCGCTCGACGGCGCCGCGGCCGACCGGTTCGACTACCGCGAGGACGACGACAACTACTTCGAGCAGCCGGGCAACCTGTTCCGGCAGATGACGCCGGAGGAGCAGGACGCCCTCTTCGGCAACACCGCGCGGGCGATCGACGGGGCCTCGCAGGCCACGATCGAGCGTCACATCCACCACTGCACGCAGGCCGACCCGGCCTACGGCGAGGGTGTGCGCAAGGCCATCGAGGCCCTGAAGGCCTCCAAGCAGGCCTGATCCAGCCGTACGTGAGGGGCCCCGGGCGACGCGTGGTCGCCCGGGGCCCTTCCGCGGTGGTGGCTACCTCAGCAGCGCCGTCCGCCCGAACATCTCCGCCGTGGCCCGTGCGCTGGGCGTTCCCGCGTCCAGGTCGGCGCCCGCGGCGACCAGTGCCTCGACGATCGCGTCCTCACCCTTGAACAGGGCCCCCGCCACCGGTGACTGGTCCCTGGCGTTGCGCAGATCGACGTCGGCCCCCCGCCCGACCAGCGCCCGCACCGTCTCCGTGCGCCCGTGGTACGCGGCGAGCATGAGGGCGGTGTTGCCCTCCTGGTCCTGGACGTCGACCGGCAGCCCGTGGTCGAAGAACTCCAGGAGCTCCGCCGTACGCCCCTCCCTGGCCAGGTCCGTCACGATCACGACGAGCCGGCGGGTCTGTTCCTCGGAAAGCGGTTCCATTCCTCCACTCTAGGCGTGTGCCCCCGCAACCCTCCGGACGGGGCGACACGGATCACATCGCCCGTGGTGTCTGAACTTCACGAGAACTCCAGCGAAATGGCACGTGTGTGGATATCGTGCACCGAGCGAGGGCGCATCCGTCAGTCCACAGGATCGGCGGATGCGCCCCGTTTGTGGGGATGCAACTGTGGCTGGGGGGTTCATGGGGCATGTCGAAATACCTGAATCGGATATATCCGGGCCTGTCGGGCTCGCGGGAGCACCACGACCGCGTACCGCCGGGTCCCGGAACCGCACGGTGGCTCCACAGCAGGTGTGGAGAGCCCCGACGACTGTTGAGCGCGATCACGCGGAGAGACCGCGGGCGAGGAAGTCGCCCGATCCGCGTGTGCCCTTCCTCGTCCTGACCGATCTGCTGGGCCTGGGAGTTCCGGCCTGGCTCGTGCTGCGGGCCGGCGATCAGCCGGGGCCGCTGGCCGCCGCGGCGTCGGCCGCGCTCGTGTGGGGCGGGGTGCGAGCGGCACGTGGCCGGTACGCGCGCCGGCTGCCGGGGGAAGCGGCCGGAGCGGCGGCGCACGCCTCCTGGGGTGACTGGCTGGCGCTCGTCGGGGTGCTGGCGGTGCTGCTGGCCGTGACGGGCGGGGGCCTCGACCCGGCGACCGCCGTGGCGGCTCTGGTGCCCGGCCTGGCCGTGGCCGTCCTGGTGGGGGCCGCGGGCCGGTTACGGCGCACGGCGGGCCGGCGAGGGGGGCGCCGGGTCCTGGTGGTCGGCGAGGCCGCGGGCCTGGACCGGGCGGTGAATCTGCTCAACTCCGGTCAGGATCACCCGTATACGGCGGTGGCCGTCATCCCGGTCGGCCCGGCGGTGCCGGCCTGCGGGACTCCGGTGCCGGGGCGCCTGGCGCCCGAACCGGCCGACGACGATGTGTCCACGGTGCTCGGCGGCGCCTTCGCCCATGACGCGGATCTGGTGCTCGTCGCGCCCGGCCGGCAGCTCGACGACGACCGGCTGCGCCGGCTGGCGTGGGGTCTGCACGACGGCGGGCTGGCCCTCTGCGTCCTCTCGGAGCTGTCGGGTGTCGCCGCCGCACGGGTGCGGCCGGCCTCCGCCGCCGGGCTGACGCTGCTGCATGTCGCGCCGCCGTTGCGGCACGGTCCGCAGGCCGCGCTCAAGGCCTTCGTGGACCGGGCGGGTGCCGCTCTCGGGCTGCTGGTGCTGGCGCCCCTGTTCTTCGGGGTGGCGCTGGCGGTGCGGCTCTCGTCGCCCGGTCCGGTCTTCCACCGCCAGACGCGTCACGGCCTGCACAACAGGCCGTTCACCATGTGGAAGTTCCGCACGATGGTGGCGGACGCGGAGTCCCTCAGGGAGCAGCTCTCGGCAGCGAACGAGAGCGAGGGCCCGATGTTCAAGATGCGCCGCGACCCTCGGGTGACCCGCATCGGCCACGCCCTGCGGCGTACCTCCGTGGACGAGCTCCCTCAGCTTCTCAACGTGCTCCGGGGTGACATGTCCCTGGTGGGTCCTCGTCCCCCGCTGCCGGAGGAGGTCTCGCGCTACGACGAGCGGGAGCTGCGGCGGCTGGCGGTGCGGCCGGGGCTGACGGGTCTGTGGCAGGTCAGCGGGCGGTCGGACCTGTCCTGGCAGGAGACGGTCTCGCTGGACCTCTGGTACGTGGACAACTGGTCCGTGGCGACGGACATGGGGCTCCTCGCCAGAACGGTGCGCGCCGTCACCGACGGCCGCGGGGCGTACTGAGACGTGGTGGGGGGACACGGGGAGACGGGCGTGCACGGATCCAGTGCGTACCGCGGCCGTCCGGCCGGAGCGTCAGCCCTGAGGGGCGTTCCGGCCGAGCCACCAGGCGTAGGTGCGGGCGATGCCGTCCCGCAGGGGAATCTGCGGCTTGAAGCCGAGGGAGGAGAGCCGGGACACGTCGAGGAGCTTGCGCGGGGTGCCGTCGGGCTTCGAGGTGTCCCAGACGATCCGGCCCTGATACTCCGTCACATCCCGTACCGTTTCGGCGAGTTCCCGGATGGTGAGGTCCTCGCCGCAGCCGACGTTGACCGGCTCTGCACCGTCGTACACCTCCAGCAGCCGTGCACAGGCGGCGGCGAGATCGTCGACATGGAGGAATTCACGGCGGGGGCTGCCGGAGCCCCACAGGGTGACCTCGTCCGCACCGTCCCGCTTCGCCTCGTGGAAGCGGCGGATCAGGGCGGGCAGCACATGCGAGGTCTCCAGGTCGAAGTTGTCCCCCGGACCGTAGAGATTGGTGGGCATGGCGCTGATGTACGAGGCGCCGTACTGCCGGCGGTACGACTGGACCTGCACGATCCCGGCGATCTTGGCCAGCGCGTAGGCCTCGTTGGTCGGCTCCAGGGGGCCGGTGAGCAGCGCGTCCTCGGGGATCGGCTGCGGGGCGTGCTTGGGGTAGATGCACGACGAGCCGAGGAAGAGCAGCCGCTGGATCTCGGCGGCGTGCGCGCCCGCGATCACCGAGAGCTGGATCCGGAGGTTGTCCTCCAGGAACTGCACGGGGCTCGTGCTGTTGGCCATGATCCCGCCCACCTTGGCCGCGGCGAGCACGACCGCGTCCGGGCGGGTGTCGCGCAGGAACGCCTCGGTCGGCGCGGCCTCGCGCAGATCGAGTTCGTCCCGGCCGCGGGTGATCACGTCGTGGCCGTCGGCGGTGAGGCGGCGCACCAGCGCCGAGCCGACGAGGCCGCGGTGGCCCGCGACGAATATGCGGGCGCCGGGGCGCAGAAGGGGGCGGGCGGATTCCTGGGACGGTCCTGGGAGGTCAGTCGTCATGGTCCGGATTCTGCCAGGAGCGCGGCATCCGGGTGACGCTTTGCCGCATTCCGCTCAGACAGTGAAATTTCGATGCATGAACCGCCCGACGGGCGACCAGAGAAGGGGGGAGTCATGGCGAAAACCGCACTCATCACCGGCGTGACCGGACAGGACGGTTCGTACCTGGCGGAGCTGCTGCTCGAGAAGGGGTACACGGTCCACGGCCTGATACGCCGCTCGTCGAGCTTCAACACGGAGCGGATCGACCACATCTATCAGGGGCCCGAGGAAGCGAACCGTTCCTTCGTGCTCCATCACGCCGACCTGTCCGACGGGGTCGCGCTGGTGAACCTGCTGCGGGACATACAGCCCGACGAGGTCTACAACCTCGGCGCGCAGTCCCATGTCCGGGTGTCGTTCGACGCACCGCTGTACACGGGGGACGTCACCGGGCTCGGAACGGTCCGGCTGCTGGAGGCGATACGGGCCAGCCGCATCGAGACCCGGGTCTACCAGGCGTCCTCCTCCGAGATGTTCGGCGCGAGCCCGCCCCCGCAGAACGAGGGGACGCCGTTCCACCCGCGCAGCCCGTACAGCGTGGCCAAGGTGTACGCGTACTGGGCGACGGTCAACTACCGCGAGGCGTACGGCATGTTCGCCACCAACGGCATCCTGTTCAACCACGAGTCCCCGCGCCGCGGCGAGACCTTCGTGACCCGCAAGATCACCCGCGGGGTGGCCAGGATCAAGGCGGGCCTGCAGGACCGGCTGCACCTGGGCAACCTCGACGCCGTACGCGACTGGGGGTACGCCCCCGAGTACGTGGAGGCGATGTGGCGGATGCTCCAGTGCGACACCCCCGACGACTACGTGGTGGCCACCGGTGAGGGGGTCAGCGTCCGGCAGTTCCTCGAGTACGCCTTCGAGCACGCGGGCCTCGACTGGGCCGAGCACGTGCGCTACGACCCGAAGTACGAGCGCCCCAGCGAGGTCGACGCGCTGATCGGGGACGCGTCCAAGGCGGAGGAACTCCTCGGCTGGAAGCCGGAGGTGAAGTCGCGCGAGCTGGCCCGGATCATGGTGGACGCGGACATCCGGCAGCTGAGCGACCAGCTCGCGGGGTCCGCGGTCCGGGTGGACAGATGAGAGGGGCCGGACGTCTCAGACGCATCCGGGGCCCTGTGTTCGCCGCCGTGCTGGGCCTCGCGGCGGGCACCCTCACGACGCTCTCCGCTCCCCCGGCCGCCGCGCTCACCCCGCCGGTCGGCTTCACCGCGGACGCCCTGTCCACGTACCAGACCAACGGCATCGTCTGGTCGCTGGCGGAGGCGGACGGGGTGGTCTACGCGGGAGGCACCTTCTCGGGCATCCGGCCGGCGGGCTCCCCGGCCGGGAGCAACACGAGGCCCGCGGTGAACTTCGCCGCGTTCGACGCGGCGACCGGGGCGCCCACCGGCTGTTCCCTCTCCTTCACCCGCAGCAGCGGCACGGCGACGGTCCGGGCGCTCGCCGTCTCGCCCGACAGGTCCACGCTGTACGCGGGTGGTTACTTCAACGCCGTGAACGGCACGGCCGTCAACGGCCTGACGGCGATCGACACCGCCACCTGCCGGCCGCGGGCGGGGTTCGCCCCGCAGTTCGGCGCGACGGTCCGCGCCCTCGACGTCGCGGCCGACGGCACGGTCTACGCGGGGGGCGACTTCCAGACCGTCGACGGGACGGCCCGGCGCTTCTTCGGCGCGGTGACCGCCGCAGGAGCCCTGACCGGCTGGAACCCGGACGCCGACGAACCGGGCCGCACCCTGAGGGTGACCCCGGACGGGGACAGCGTCCTCATCGGCGGTGACTTCTTCACGGTCGGCGGCGCCGACTCGCACGCGCTCGCGGTGACGAGTGCCTCCACGGGCGCGGTCACCCACGCCTACGGGGCCTCCTTCATCCCCCGGTCCGCCGTCATCAAGGACGTCGTCACGGACGAGGCCTCGGACGGCTGGTACGCGGCGGGCGAGGGCGCCGGGCCCACCTCGTTCGACGGCCGGCTCGCCATGGAGCTCGACGGCTTCGGGCAGCGCTGGCGGGACACCTGCCAGGGCGCGACGCAGGCGCTCCGGGTCCACCAGGGGGTGCTGTACGCGGGCAGTCATGTGCACGACTGCTCGACCATGGGCGGCTTTCCCAACCAGGTCCGCAAGCATCTGACCGCGCAGTCGGTCGACAGCCCGGACCTGCTGGGCTGGCTCCCGGACACCAACGACGGCATCGGTGAGCCGGTCGGCCCCCGGGCACTGACCGTGTCCTCGAAGGGCGGCCGTGACTTCCTCTGGGTCGGCGGCGAGTTCACCACGGTCAACGGGACCGGCCAGCAGGCGCTGACCCGGTTCGCGAACACGCCGGACACCGGGGCGCCGCCCGCGCCGGCGGTGAGCGTGTCCGCGCCGCGGGCCGGTGAGGTCGCGGTCAGCTGGCGCAGCAGCCTGGACCTCGACGACAGCCTCCTGACGTACCGGGTCTACCGTGACGGTGGCGCGACGCCGGTGTACACGACGACGGGTTCGTCGCTGTTCTTCAGCAGGCCGCAGCTGACCTTCACCGACCGGAACGTGGTCGCGGGCCGGTCGTACAGCTACCGGATCACGGCGAGCGACGGCACGAACACCAGCGCGCTCTCCGCCGCCGCCTCGGTGACCGCCGCGTCGTCGGCGTCGCCCTACCAGGAGAAGGTGCTGGCCGACGGGGCCGATCTGTACTGGCGCTACGACGAGGCCGGCGGCGCCTTCGCGGCCGACGCGTCGGCGAGCCGCAACGGCGGGGTGTACATGAACGCGCCTTCCTACCGGGCCGCACCGTCCGCGGTGGCGGGTTCCGCCGCGCTCTCCCTCAACGGCACGAACGAGTACGTCTACAGCGACCGGCTGCACCACTACACCTCCCCCACGCCGTACTCCGTCGAGACGTGGTTCCGCACCACGTCGACGAGCGGCGGACGCGTCGTGGGGTACGGCAACAACATCGGTACGGAGCGCGGCCACACCAGCGGCATCTCCGACAAGCTGGTCTATCTGACGGACGACGGCCGGCTGGCGTTCGGCGTCCAGAGCGGAAGCACCCGGCCCACGGTCACCTCGGCCGGCTCCTACAACGACGGCGCCTGGCACCACGCCGTCGCCACGCAGGGACCCTCCGGCATGGTGCTGTACGTCGACGGGGAGGCGGTCGGCACGAACCCGGCGACCGGCAACCGCTCGTACAACGGCTACTGGCGGGTGGGCGGGGACGCCATGAACAACGCCTGGCCCAACCGCCCCACCAGCGACTACTTCGCCGGCCAGGTCGACGAGACCGCGGTCTACCCGTCGGCGCTGACCGCCGCCCAGGTCGCCGCGCACCACGAGCTGGCGGGCACCGTGCCGGGCCCCGGCGGCAGCACCGTAACCCTCACCCCGGACGAGGACGCCTACGTCAACAGCGTCGCGGCCAACACGAACTACAACGACGGCCAGCTCGCCTCACGGGGCACCACGGCCTACCTGAGCTATCTGCGCTTCACCCTGCCGTCCGCTCCGGCCGGCCGGGTGCTCACGGGCGCGCGGCTCACCTTCCGCACCTCGTCCGACCCGACGGCGGGATCGGCCGAGAGCCACCGCATCGTGCCGGTCACCGGCGCGTGGACCGAATCGGCGGTCACCTACACCACCCGGCCGGCGCTCTCCACGTCCGTGCTGGGGACCATCACCGGCGCGGTACCGGTCTCCACCGACCACTCGGCGGAACTGGACGCGTCCGCACTGGACGGGGCCCTCGGCTCCGTCACCTCACTCGCCCTGACCAGCAGCGGGACGGACAGTCTCCGCATCTGGTCGAGCGAGGCAACCGCGGCCTACCGGCCGCAGCTCGTCCTCACCTTCGGAGTTGAATGATGAACGGAAGCACGGGGCGGAGACCCTGGGGAAGCGGCCGTGTGCGGGCCGCGTCCGCCGCGCTCTGCCTGTTCGCGGGAGCCCTGACCGCGACAGCGGCCGGGGCCTCCCCGGCGGCTGCGCTGACACCGCCGGTGTCCATCACCGCGGACGACCTCTCCACCTGGCAGACCAACGGGATCGTCTGGTCGATGGCCGCGACGGAGGGGACCGTCTACGCCGGCGGCACCTTCTCCACCGTCCGGCCGCCGGACGCGGCGGCGGGGACCTCGGAGCAGCCCGCGGTCAACTTCGCCGCGTTCGACGCGGCGACCGGCGCGCCCACGGGGTGCAGCCTGTCGTTCACCATGGCCTCGGGGACCGCCACCGTACGGGCGCTCGCCCTGTCGCCCGACGGTGAAACCCTGTACGCCGGGGGACAGTTCGGCGCGGTGAACGGCGAAGGTGTCAGCAACATCGCCGCCGTCGACACGGCGACCTGCACGCCCCGCACGGACTTCAAGATCTCCGTCTCGGCGACCGTACGGGCCCTGGACGTCACCGCGGACACCGTCTATCTGGCCGGTGACTTCAACAGTGTGGGCGGGCAGACGAGGAACAAGTTCGCCGCAGTCACCACCGACGCCGGCCTGCTGCCGTGGACGGCGAACGCCGACGAGGTGGCCCGGGCGGTCCAGGTGACCCCCGACGGGCAGCACGTGGCGCTCGGCGGTGACTTCTTCACCGTCAACGGGACCACCTCGCACGCACTCGCCGTCGTCGACGCCACCACGGGGGCGCTCACCAAGAGCTATCCGGGCTTCATCCCCAACACCTCGACGGTGCAGGACCTCACGACCGACGCGACCGGTCTCTACACCGCGAACGAGGGCACCGGCGGCGGTGTGTTCGACGGCCGGATCGCCATCGACCTCGACGACTACCAGCAGCGCTGGCGGGACACCTGCCTGGGCGCCACCCAGGCCGTCCTGGTCCACTCGGGCGTGCTGTACAGCGGGAGTCACGCCCATGACTGCGCCAGCATGGGCGGGTTCGCCGACCAGCCGCGCAAGCATCTGCTGGCCCAGTCCGTCGACGACCCGACGCTGCTGCCCTGGTTCCCGGACACCAACGACGGCATCGGTGAGCCGGTCGGGCCCCGCGTGATGACGCAGACCGACAAGGGCGGCCACCACTACCTGTGGGTCGGCGGGGAGTTCACCACCGTCAACGGCGCCGGGCAGCAGGGCCTGACCCGGTTCGCCGACGGCCCGGACACCGGGGCGCCCTGGGTGCCCAACGTCAGTCTCTCCACGGTCACCCCAGGGCAGATCGACGTGAACTGGCAGACCAGCTTCGACACCGACGACGGGGAGCTGACCTACCGGATCTACAAGGACGGCGCGAGCACGCCCGTGCACACGGTCACGGGATACTCGCTCTTCTGGGACCGCCCGCAGCTGAAGTGGACGGACACCGATGTGGCGGTGGGCGAGACGCACTCGTACCGCATCACCGCGAGCGACGGCACCAACACCAGCGCCAAGTCCCCGGCACAGTCGGCGACGGTGGCGTCCTCCACGCAGCCCTATCCGGCACGGGTGCTGTCCGACGGCGCCTCTCTCTACTGGCGCTACGACGAGGGCACCTCCACCTTCGCGGCGGACACCACGGGCGGCCTGAACAACGGCTTCCTGCGCAACGCGCCCTCCTACCGGGAGACTCCGGCCGCGATCGCGGGTGACTCGACCGCGATCGGTCTCGACGGGGCGAGCGAGTACGCGTACAGCAACAAGCGCCACCCGCAGCCCACCCGCTTCTCGGTGGAGACCTGGATCAAGACCACCACCACCCGGGGCGGCAAGATCATCGGATTCGGCAATCTGAGCATGCAGAACAGCACACGCTTCGACAAGCACGTGTACATGGCCAACGACGGACGGCTGGTCTTCGGCGTCTACAGCGGCGGCCGCCGCACGGTGACCACGGCCGGGACCTACAACGACGGCAACTGGCACCATGTCGTCGCCACCCAGGGCACGGGAGGCATGCGGCTGTACGTCGACGGGCAGCTGCGCGCGTCGAATCTCTTCTACACCGGCAACGAGAACTACCCGGGCTACTGGCGGGTCGGCGGGGACAACCTCACCAACTGGGCGAACCGCCCGACCAGCAACTTCTTCGCCGGCCAGATCGACGAGACCGCCGTGTACCCGACCGCGCTGAGCGCTTCCCAGGTCAGTGAGCACTACGCCCTGAGGACTGCTGAATGAGACACCCGTTCCTGGCCGGTGCCGCCGTCGCCCTCGCGACGGCGGTGCTGGCCGCCTGCGGCTCGCCCGACGGGTCCGGCGACGGAGGCGCAAAGGCCACCGCCGCGGCGGGCGGTACGCCGTCCGCCGCGGCGGTGGCCTCCCCCGCGCCGTCCGCAGCCCGTACGACGGCCCCGGGGCCCCGGAGGCCCAGCAGTACGCCGAAGGCTCCCGCCGGGGACGTCACCCCGGCCACGGGGTCCTTCACCAAGAAGCAGAAGGAGTATCTGACCGACCGCGTGCCCAAGGGGATGGATCCGGCCGCGGTGCTCCAGACCGGGCAGGAGACCTGTGACAGGCTCCGCTACCTGGTCAAGGCCGACCGGGGCATCGCCGTCGCCGCGATCGTCTCCGGTGAGGTCGCGGACGCGAAGCCGGCCGTGACCCATCTCTGCCCCCGGCACCAGGACCTCGTCGACGAGGCCGCGCTCGGCTACGCCGACGGCACCCACAAGGGCGCCGGGCTCCGGCCGGGGCGGTACAGGGCCCCCTCCCCCACCAAGGCCTGCAGCTGGCAGGTGGCGGGGGCGGACGGCAAGGAGCTGGAGTCGGGCTCCTCCGGCACGGGCGAGCAGGTGGAGATCACCGTCGCCCGATCCGCCCGCACCTTCACCTCCACAGGCTGCTACGCCTGGCTGCCGCAAGGAGACAACTGATGAGCAAGCTGCCCATCGCCGTCGCGATCCCCACGAAGAACGAGGGTCTGAACATCGCCGAGGCGGTGAAGTCGGTCCTGGGCCACTTCGAGGCGGTCGTCGTGGTGGACTCCCACAGCACCGACGACACGGCGAAGATCGCCGAGGAGTGCGGGGCCGAAGTCGTCACGTACACCTGGGACGGAGGGCATCCGCGCAAGAAGCAGTGGTGCCTGGAGAACGTCCGCACGGACCTGGACTGGATCCTGCTGCTCGACGGTGACGAGCGGCTGAGTCCCGGGCTGCTGGCGGAGCTGCGGAGGATCTTCGCCGACGCGGACAGCCCGAAGCCCGCCGCGTACGACATCCCGCTGGGCTACTGGTTCTCGGGGAAGCGGCTGCGGCACGGCTACACGATCCGTAAGCGGTCCCTGACCGACCGGACCCGGTGCCACTACCCGGAGGTCGGCGACCTCGCGGCGCCCGGTATCGGGGAGGTCGAGGGGCACTACCAGCCGGTCGCGGCGACGGCCGAGGCGCTGAGCAACCCCATCGAGCACCAGGACCTGGACCCCGTCACCGCCTGGTTCGAGCGGCACAACCGCTACTCCGACTGGGAGGCCTGGCTGGAGCACCACCCCGACGTCAAGGAGCAGGTGCGGAAGGTGAAGTCCCGTCAGGGGCAGCTCTTCCACAAGGCGCCGTTCAAGCCGCTGGTGTCCTTCGCCTACATGTACGTCTACCGCCGGGGCTTCCTCGACGGTCGCGCCGGTCTGGACTTCGCGCTCGCGATGAGCTTCTACCGCTGGCAGATAGCTCTGAAGTCCCGTGAGGGAAAGACTGGTTGAGGATCACGCCCTCCGGCGGACCACGTCCTCGTAGGTCCGCCGGAGGGTCCGTGTGACGGCCTCGATGGTGAACTGCTCGTTGACCAGGTTCCATGCGGCCTTCCCCGCACGGTCGTTGGCCTCGGGCTCCAGCAGTTCCAGGACCGCGTCGGCGACCTTGCGGGCGTTCTCCGCGTCCTGGCCGACCCGGCTGTCGATCACCCGGCCCGCCCCGGCGGCGGCCACGTCGGGGCCGAGTCCGCAGGTGCGGGTGATCACGGCGGGCGTGCCGACGGACATGGCCTCCAGGACGGACACGCCGAGGGGCTCCTCGATCGACGGCAGGACGTACACATCGGCCTGCCGCCCGGCCGCGAGCACCTCCTCGTGGCCGAGGGGCCCGACGTGGTCCAGCGAGTCCATCACGCCGAGCTTCCGGGCGAGTGCCAGCGTGCCGGGTAGCGCGCCGGTGTCCGGGCCCGCGAGGACGAAGCGGGCGTCGGGGTGCCGGGCGAGGACGGCCGGCATCGCCGCGACGAAGTCCTCGGGCCGCTTGCGCTCCTGGACGCGGGCCAGGAAGAGGACGGTGGGCGGGCGGCCCTCGTCCCGGGCGGGCTTGCGCTCCTGCGGCCGGACGCCGTTGACGAGCCTCACGGTGTTGCCGAGGGCAACCGGTGCGGCGACCGCGTTCACGTCGAGGCGCTCGGCCTCGGTGAGGTGCAGCACGGCGTCGGCGCGGCGCAGCACCGTGCGCACGCCCAGCAGGTCGGTGAGCTGGGCGACGCGCTTCTCGGTCGGGTCGACCATGCCGTGCGTCTGGACGACGAGGGGGGTGCGGGTGGCGAGGGCGAGGAGCGCGGCGGGCAGGGTCACGAGGTCGCGCATCAGGTGGACGTGGACGAGGTCGGCGCCGCGCATCATGCGGCGCGCGGTGTTCAGCAGGGCCCCGGAGGTGATGCCGCTGACCTCGAACATCGGCAGCAGGTGCCGCGCCTGGAAGAGGTGTACGGGCACGCCTTCGACCGTGTCCGGCAGCGCGCCCGGGAAGTCGTCGCCGAGCGCCATGACGCGGGCGTCGTCGCCGTCGGCCCGCTGGACCTTGGACAGGTTGAGCGCGACCCTCGTGGGCCCGCCGAACGCGTGGTCCGGAGTGTGCAGAGTGACGATGTGCAGGACCTTCACCAGGGTTCCCCTCAACCTCGGCCGACTTTTCACAGACTAGTCATCTCATCACCTCAAGTGGGCGGATTCGTTAAGGTGTTCGTGAGCCATGGGGCCCTCGGGGCCGGTGATCGGGGGGCCATGACGTCCGTGCACGAGTCGGAGGGCGCCGTCGCCGTCCGGGAGAACGTTCCGCGGCCGCCGGCCGAGCCTCCGGCGAGGCCCCTGACGTGGGCAATGCTCTCGCGGGCGCTGTCCGTGCCGCTCATCCTGGGCCTGGTCTGCTTCCTGCCCGCGGTGATCGCCGCCCAGCCCGGTTCGGGGGTACGGGACACCGCCTACTGGCTGCAGCTCGTCCTGACCTGTTACGCGGGGGCCCGGCTGGCCACGATGATCCTGTCGACCCGCAGACGGCTGCTCCAGGGCGTCTTCTGGATGTTCGTGTACATCGCCATGGGTGTGGCGCCGTTCGCCCAGGTGGTGATCGGGCAGACCCCGACGCCGATGGTGGGTCCGCGCTCCGACCTGGTGACGGCGATCGCGATGATCCTGGTGGGGTGCGCGGCCTTCGACCTGGGCGCGCTGCTGGCCTCGCGCCGCCCGCTGAAGAGGCGCGCCGCCTCGCGGGCCACGGGCGGGCCCGCCGTGGCCCACCCGGTCAGGCTGCGGCTGCTGGTGCTGCTCGCGCTGCTGGCGAGCGCGTACTACGTACTGAAGCTCGGCGGGCCGGCCGTCTTCTTCTCCAGCCGTCAGGAGATCAGCGACACGGTGGCGCAGAGCGGGGTGGCCTCTGCTGAGTCCAACGTCGGCTCCGCGTTCCTGAAGGGCTTCGGCACGGTCCCGGCGCTGCTGGCGTTCCTGTTCTACACCCGGCGCCTGGTGACCTCGCGCCGGGCCCGGCGTTCCCCCTCGACGGCGCTGGTGTGGGTGACGCTCGCGGCGGTCAACCTGATCGTGAACAACCCGATTTCCAACGCGCGTTACTGGTTCCTGACGGTGCTGGTGTCCCTGCTGTTCACCGCGTTCCCGAGCAGTGCGGCGATGTACCGCTCGGTGCTCACCATGGGCGTGGTGGGCGCCCTGGTGCTGTTCCCGTACGCCGACCGCTTCCGTTACGACGACGAGGGGTACCGGCCCGTGCAGTCGGCCTCCGTCTTCGAGCCGCTGGCCACCAAGGACTACGACCAGACGGTGATGTTCGCCAACACCATCTCCTGGGTGGAGACCCGGGGCCACACCTACGGTCGTCAACTCGCGGGCTCCGCCCTCTTCTTCGTCCCCAGGGCCGTGTGGAGCGGGAAGCCCGAGGACACCGGGGTCCGGGTCGGCGAGTGGATGGGGATGAACATGACCAACCTGTCGGCTCCGCTGTGGACCGAGTTCTGGGTCGACTTCGGCGCGTCCGGCATGATCGGCGGCCTGGCGCTGATCGGCTACGCGGCGGCCCGCACGGACAGGAGGTACGCGCTGGCCGTCACACGGGCGGGACCCGGGCCTGGCAGCGTGCTGGCGATCGCGGCGCCGCTGATCGCCGGGTACACGTTCATCCTGTTGCGGGGACCGCTGCTCCAGGCCGCGGGGAAACTGGCGATAGGCGCGCTGTGCCTGGTGCTGATCAGCACGTTCAGGGAGCAGCGGGCAGCGCGTCGGCGCTGAGGGTCCCGGCAGTGCCCCGGCGGCGCAGCCGGGCGACCCGGGTCCAGGTGGCGGCGGCCTTGCAGAGCGATCCGAGGCACAGCCCCCAGGCGGCCCCGGGGACACCTCCGAGGGCGTAGCCCCCGGCCATGAGGGCCACGGCGGTGAGGGAGAAGACCACCTGGATGCTCAGCGTCGTACGCGGGTCGAGCATGCGCAGGGCGAGCAGTCCGCAGGTGCCCACGGCCATCGCCGCGTACTGGCTGCCGGTCGCCGGGAGCAGGGCGGCGGCCGTCGGCCAGGTGTCGCCGAGGAGCTCGCGCCCCGCCCGCTCGGGCAGCAGGGCGAGTGCGGCGGCCCAGAGGGCGGCGGTGGCGGCGAGCACGGCGGCGAGGCCCGCGGTGGCCCGCACCCGGCGCCTTTCGTCGCCGACGCGGCCGAGGAGCGGGGGACCGAAGGAGGTGGCGGAGGTGAACAGCACGTTGAGCGGCCCGAACAGGGTGGTGGCCCCGCGCAGGGCTCCGACCAGGAGGGGGTTGGCGACGGCGCCGAGCCCGAGGACGGAGAGCTGGCTGGTGGCGTTGCCGACACCGAACTCGACGGTGAAACGCTGCCCGAGGTGGCCGCGCCTCAGCAGCGGGCGCAGCGACATCGGGGCCCCTGCCGTCGAGCGGTGCAGCAGCACGGCGGAGAGCAGGAGGGCCGGCAGGGCGGAGAGTCCCCAGACGGCGATCAGCCGGGCGGGGGCTGCCCCGTACTCCTGGGCGGCCAGGGCGCCCAGCACGCAGGCCAGTCTCAACAGGTCCCCGCTCAGGGCGAGATGGGGCTTCTGGAGGGTGGAGAAGGCGTAGCGGAGGGCGTCCTGCCCCAGCACCACCGGCAGGACGAGGCCGAGCGCCAGCAGGGCGCGGGCGGTGTCCCCCGGGACGAAGAGGCAGACGGCGGCCAGCAGGGCGCCGAGGGATGCCGACGCTCCGACGGTGAACACGACGGCCGAGCGGCAGGCGCCCCGGGTGTCCTCGCCCCCGCCGCGCCGGAGGACCAGGGGCTGCCCCGTGTACGCGCCCGAGACACCCAGCAGCACCGTGAAGACGAGGTAGACCGCCGAGAAGCGGGCGAAGTCGGCCACGGTGGAGAGCCGGGCGGCGGCCACGAGCACCAGGATGTTGGTGAGCGCCGCCACGCCCTGGTCCGCGACCGAGCAGAGGATCGCGGTGCGGGCTCTCACCGGCGCGCCCCCGGCAGGGTGAAGGAGCGCAGCCCCATGGTCTCGTCGGGGCTCCCGGTGGTCTCCGGCGCGTCCGCGTCGGCGGCCGGGCCGTCCGGGCCGCCGGTGCGGCGCCGGGCGGACTTGTGCCGGCGTTCCGAGCGGCGCAGCCGGGCCCGGCCGGGGTGGAGGAGGGCGCCGAGCACCGAGCCGCCGGAGGCGCCGATGATCTCGCGGATGCGTTCCAGGTCGCTGCGGTGCACCTCGCGCGGGTCGCAGACGATCATGACGCCCTCCACGCGGTCGACGAGGGCGACCGCGTCGGCGTACGACAGCACCGGCGGGGCGAGGACGATGACCACGGCGCCCGGGCGGTCGGCCTCGGCCACGATCCGTCCGACGGACGCGGAGGTCAGGGCGCGCGGCACGTTGTCCGCGGTGACCCCGGCGACCAGGGCGAACGCCCCGGAGCCGGGCACGTCCACGTTGGAGCGGCCGCCGGCCGGCCAGCCGCGGTCGCTCTCGTCGGCGGCCCAGCGCGGCGGGCGCACCTCATGGGCCGCCCTCCCCAGGTCGTGGGCGAGGGAGGGGGTACGCAGATCGGCTTCGACGAGCAGGACGTCACGGCCCATCTCGGCGAAGGCGGCGGCCAGGTTGACCGCCGCGGCCGCCGCGGCCGCGTTGTCCCCGCGCGGGGCGGTGACCAGGAGCCTGCGCCGCTCGGCGAACGACGGGTCGTAGGCGAGCCGGAAGGCGACCGCGCGGTACTCCTCGGCGAGCCGCGAGCCGCTGCGCCCGATCGCGAGCAGGGTGTCCCCGGCCGCGCGTTCCCTGGGCAGCGTGCCGAGCAGCGGTGCCCCGAGGGAGCGGACCAGTTCGCGGGGAGAGCGTACGGCGGGGTCGAAGACGAGACGCACCCAGGACAGCAGCAGGCCGAGGGCGAGGCCGACGACCGCGCCCAGCCCGAGGAGCAGCGGCAGGCCCGCGCCGGCGGGCTCGGTGGGGGCGACGGGCTTCTTGTTGAGGTAGCCGGGGGTGGTGTCGAGCGCCTTGAGCTCGGAGATCTTCCGGCTCAGCTCGGAGATGGAGACGATGATGTTGGCGCGGGCGCTGCTGACGTCGTCCGCGGCGTCGACGCCTGTCCGCTCCTCCAGCAGATCGCGCTTCTCCTCCAGTGGTTCGAGCTGCGCGCGGTAGCCGTTCGCCATGTTGTCGAGGCTCTCCTGGGTGCGCGCCTTCCGGTGCGCGAGGTAGGCGTTGGCCAGCGCTTCGGCGCGGGACCTGGCCTGTTCGGGGGCGGCCCCGGTGTAGGAGAAGCGGAGGGTGAGGGTGTTGGGCGGGTTGGTGACCTGGAGGCCGGCCAGCAGCTTCCGGGCGGTGACGTCGTCGCCCTTCTTGAGCAGGGTCCCGGCCGCCAGCTCGCCCACGGTGTCGCTGACGGCTGTCTGCCGTTCGGAGCCGATGTTGATGCCCTTGTCCGCGGAGGCCCCGGTGGCGAAGGGGTCCGCGGTCGCGGAGCGCACCTGCACCTCACCGGTGGCCGTGTAGGTGTCGTCGCCGCTCAGGGCGAGGAAGCCCCCGCCGAGTAGGCCCACGACGACTCCCCCGGCGAGCAGCAGGCGGTAGCGCAGGAGCTGGCGGAACTGGTCGCGCAGCAGTGCCGGTTCGTCCTGGTCGTCCAGGGGACGGATCTGGTGGGTCATCGGCGTGCTCCCCCTCGTGTGTCACCTGTTCGCGCGTCCCCGAGCGCTTCGGTGAGCAGGGCGTCGAAGCGGGCGAGGCCCGCCTCCCTGCTCAGGTGCTGTGCGACGTAGCGCGGGCCGTGCGCTCCCAGCGCGTCGGCCGTCACCGGGTCGGCGGCCAGCCGGCGTACGGCGCCGAGGAGCGCGGCCGGGTCCTCGGGGGCCACCAGGACGCCCGCGCCCGAGCGGCGCACCTCGTCCGCCGTGCCGCCCCCGTCGGCCACGGAGGCGACGACGGGGCGTCCGGAGACGAAGTACGAGGTGAGTTTGGACGGCACGCTCATGTCGAGCACGGAGGCCCGCTGGGTCACCGCGAGCACATCCGCGGCGGCGAGCACGTCGGTGAAGTCGTCCGCGTCCGCGGGCGGCAGGAAGTCGAGGTTGGGCAGCCCGGCCGCCAGCTCGCGCAGTCCGTCGCGCTGGTTGCCGTCGCCCATCAGGACGACCCGGATGTCCGGGGCCAGCCGCGCCAGGCCGACCAGGACGTCGAGCCCCTGCTTGAGGCCCATGTTCCCGGAGTGCAGCAGTACGGGGGTGGAGCCGTCCCAGCCCAGGCGGGCCCGGGTGGCGGCCCGGTCGGCCGAAGGGCTGTGCACGTGCGTCCAGTTGGGGACCACCCGGATGCGGCCGGGGTCCACGCCGAGGGCGGTGACCCCCTCCACGAAGCTCCCGTGGATCACACCGACGAGGGCCGCGCCGCGCAGCGCGTAGCGCTCGGCCTTCGCGGCGACGTCCGCCGCCCTGCCTCCCCCGCGGATGCCGCTCTGTGCGGCGGCGGCGCCCATCAGGTCCTGGACGACGGGTATGTGGGGGACGCGGTGGCGGCGCGCCAGCCGGGCGCCGAGCACACCGCCCGCGAGGCTCGGCATCTGGGAGACCACCGCGTCGAAACGTCCGGGCGGCGGGGCGAGGATCCCGTGGGCGAGCACGCTCGCCTCGAACGCCCCGCGGCGCAGCGCGGTCTGACGGGGCGGCACATAGTGACGCCGCCGGTGTATCCGCACACCCTCGCGGCTCTCCTCCCTGCGCCACACGCCCCGGTACTCCTCGTCCACGCGCCAGGCGGGGTAGTGGGGCATGCCGGCCAGGACCTCGGTCCTGGCCCCCGACGCCGCCCAATGCTCGGCGAGCTGCGTGGCGTACGGCCCGATACCCGTCAGCTCGGGGGCGTAGTTGGTGGAGACCACGAGAAGTCTGCGGTTTTCGAACGGTCTCAGGTGCTCAGCTGCGGACAACGGATGATCGCCTTCCCCCCGGAACAGCCACTCCTCCGAGCTTATCCGTTCACGGGATGCACAAGTGTTCTTCACAGTAAGGTCGTTGCACCAGTTCCACCGTGGGGGGAGAGAACGGATGGTGCAGCACAGAGTCGGTTACGCGCCGGGGGTGTACGACCTGTTCCACGTCGGCCACCTCAATATCCTGCGGCACGCCCGCAGCCAGTGCGACTACCTGGTGGCCGGAGTCGTCTCCGACGAGATGGCCGAGCTGGCCAAGGGCCACAGACCGGTGATCCCGCTGCCCGAGCGGCTGGAGATCGTTCGCAGCATCCGTCATGTGGACGCGGCGTTCGTGGAGACCGTTCCGGACAAGGTCGAGACCTGGCAGCAGGTCCGCTTCGACGTCATCTTCAAGGGTGACGACTGGCGGGGTACGGAGAAGGGCGAACGTCTGGAGCGGGACTTCGCCGAGGTCGGGGTGGAGGTCGTCTACTTCCCGTACACGGTGCACACGTCCAGCACCCAGCTGCGCCGGGCACTGGACGTGCTCGTCAGCCGGCCCGGAGCGCTTTCAGCTCCCTGAACCACTTGACCAGGAACGCCGCGAGGAACAAGGCGTGCACGGCCGCGAGCGCGGCGTACCCGGCGCGGAAGGCCCCGGGTGCGCCGAGCAGGAGGAAGACGAGGCAGAAGACCCCGTAGTCCGCGGGGAGCAGCGCCACCGCCCGGACCCGGGACACCTGCGCCGCGGGACCCTCGGGCAGCGGTGCGGCGCGGGCCGCCGCCTTGCCGAGCTGTTCCCGCAGGAGCCCCGCGCAGAAGGTGAGCACGGCGACGAACAGGAAGCCGAGCGGCAGCAGGAGCCAGCCCTCGCCGGGCAGGGAGCCGAAGCGGTGGAAGGAGATCAGTACGGCGCTGTGGACGAGGATCATCTTCGCGCAGTCCACGACGTGGTCGAGCCACTCGCCGTCCGGCCCGCCCCGCCCGGTGAGCCGCGCGAGCTGCCCGTCGGCGGAGTCGAAGGCGAAGCCGACGGCCAGACCGGCGTAGACAGCCACCCCGAGCCACCAGGACGGCTCCAGGAGGGCCACAGCGGCGATCGCCGCGAAGGTGAACAAGGCGCTGACCGAGGTGACCTGATTGGGCGTCAGCCCGACACGGTAGGCACCGGCGGCGAGCAGACGACCGGCCGGCCGGTTCACGTACCGCGAGTAGAGCGAGACACCCTTGGACGACTTCTGCGCGCCGCGCAATTCGCGCAGCACCGTACCCGTGCTTCCCATACGCCCCCCAGCGCCCGGTGGATTCCCGGCGCATCATCGCAGACATCGTGTGCGGGGCGTGGGGATACGGAGACCTACCGTGGTCCGGGATGTCTCAACTCCCCTGTCCGCGTCCGGATCCGCCCCCCGGTTCCGGCTCGCCACCGGGGTCGGGCCCCGGCTCGGTGAGCTGTGCGTCCAGGTCGTCGAAGAGGAGCTCACCGCGTTCGATCTGTCCCGTCCGGTACGCCGACCTGGCCACCAGGTGGGCGGCCACCGGGCCCGTCATCAGCTGGAAGAAGCCGATGAGGGCGAGCGTCGCCAGGTCCATCCCGCTGCGCAGCCTCAGCGCCACCCCGGCCAGCACCAGCAGCAGCCCGAGGGTCTGTGGCTTGGTCGCCGCGTGGCTGCGCGAGAGGACGTCGGGCAGCTTGAGCATGCCGACGACGCCGAGGAGACAGATCGCCGCGCCGAGGAAGACGAGTACCGCGCCGGCCGTGTCCGTGATCTGGAGCCAGACGTTCACCGCTGCCCCTCCTTCCCGTCGGCCTTCCGGCGCGACAGCGGCTTGTCGCGTACGGCGATGAAGCGGGCGATGCCCACCGAGCCGGTGAAGCCGAGGAACGCGAGCACCAGCATGACCGGGAAGTAGAACGGGTCCCGGGCGAAGGCGGACTTGGCGCCCAGCCCCGCGATGATCACCGCGGCGAAGACGTCCAGCCCGATGGCCCGGTCGAGCATGGAGGGCCCGCGGCTGATCCGGAAGAGCAGCAGCGCGCCCGCCACGACGACGAACACGACGGCGGCGGTGATCAGCACGCGGTCTACGGTCTCGGGGCCGCTCACGGTCCCTCCTCTCCGCGGTCGGACCCGGCGACCGGTGGTGGTGGGCCGGAGACCCGGGCGATCTCGTCGGAGGTGCCGAACGCCCGGACGGTCAGTTCTTCCAGCTTCCAGACGGATCGCCGCGCCGCCTCCAGCTCCTCCGGTCTGTCCGCGTCCAGCACGTGCATGAAGAGCGTGGCGGTGGCCCTGCGCACCTCCACGACGGAGCCGCCCGGCACGTTGGACACGGAGACGGCCGTCGCGGCGAGCATCAGGTCGCTGCGGCACCGCAGCGGTACGCCGATGACGGCGGGCCGGTGCGGGCGCCCGGCGAAGATCTGCCGGGTGACCTTCACGCCCGAGGTGTACATGTCGTAGAGCAGATAGCCGACGAGCCGGAGGATGCCCCAGGGGTGCAGCCGCAGCCCCAGATCGACCTGTGGCAGCGGGAAGGCCAGGCAGACGGCCACGGCGACGACCACGCCGGTGACGACGTTGGCCCAGGTAAGGGTGGACCACAGCATGACCCAGATCAGGGTGAGCCAGGCGATCAGCGGAAGGTCGAGCACGCGGCGCCGGCGGCCGGCGAACTCGACGCTGTACGGCGGGAGATCGGGGTTGTGGTACGACAGGGTGATCAGGCGTTTCACCGGCCGAGCACCTCCTCCACATAGGGACGGCGCGCGATGAGTTCGGCTGCCGAACGGTCGGTGAACGCCGCCAGCGGGCCGGCCAGCACGGTGAAGGCGAGGCCGAGCAGGACGGCTCCCGCGGTGGCCGCCGTCATGGCCCTGGGCGGGCGGATCGTGGTGGTCACAGCCCTCCCCTGGAGGGTCGCGGCCAGGGCCTGGCCGGCCGGCGGGGGCCCCACCCCCTCGTCGCCCGTGCCGGGGATGCGGTCGGGCCCGGTGTCGGTGTCCTCGTCGTCGCTGTCGTCGGCGGTCTCCAGGACGGTGCCGTAGGCGGCCTGGCCCGGTGGCTCGGTACGCCAGAAGGCCAGGTTCCAGATCTTGGCCATCACGTACAGGGTGAGCAGGCTCGTCACGGTCGCGCCCGCGACGAGGATCCAGGCCCAGACGCCGCCGTCCGAGACCCCGGCCCGCATGAGTCCGAGTTTGCCGATGAAGCCGGAGAAGGGCGGGATCCCGGCGAAGTTCATCGCGGGGACGAAGAAGAGGACCGCGAGCAGCGGAGCCGATCTGGCCAGTCCGCCGAGCCGGGTGAGCTCGTTGGTCCCGCCCCGGCGTTCGATGAGTCCCGCCACGAGGAAGAGAGTGGTCTGGACGGTGATGTGGTGGGCGACGTAGAAGATCGCTCCGCCGTACGCCTCGCGGGTGGCCAGGCCGATGCCGAAGACCATGTACCCGATGTGGCTGATGAGGGTGAAGGAGAACAGCCGCTTCAGGTCGGTCTGTGCGACCGCCCCGAGAATCCCCACGAGCATCGAGACGAGGGCGACGGCCATGATCAGGTCGCCGAGCCGGTTGCCGGGGAAGAGCAGGGTCTCGGCCCGCAGCATGCAGTAGATGCCGACCTTCGTCAGCAGGCCCGCGAAGACGGCGGTCACGGGCGCGGGTGCCGTCGGATAGGAGTCGGGGAGCCAGGCGGCGAGGGGGAAGACGGCGGCCTTGATGGCGAAGACGGTGAGCAGCATGGCCTGGATCAGGGTCTGCACACCGAGGGGGAGTTCGGGCAGCCGCACCGCCAGTTGGGCCAGGTTGGCCGTGCCGGCGGCGGCGTAGGTCATGGCGATCGCCGTGAGGAACAGCATCGAGGAGAACAGGGAGATGATCACGTAGGTGGAGCCGGCCCGGATCCGGGGGCCGGTGCCGCCGAGCGTGAGCAGGACGAAGCTGGCGACCAGCATGATCTCGAAGCCGACGTAGAGGTTGACGAGGTCGCCCGCGATGAAGGTGAGGGAGACCCCGGAGACCAGGATGAGGTAGGCGGGGTGGAAGACGGCGACGGGCGTCTCCTTGTCCCGGTCCGCCATGCCCTGGCCGAGCGAGTAGACCAGGACGGAGAGGGTGACCGCCGAGGAGACGGTCAGCATCAGCCCGGAGAGCCGGTCGGCGACGAGCGTGATGCCGAGCGGCGGCGCGAAGTCGCCGAGGTGGACGGAGAGGGGCCCCTGGCGGTCGGCGGCGATCATCAGTGCCACCGAGAGACCGAGGACGGCGGTGAGGACGGCCACGCTGATGAAGCGCTGGAAGCGCGCGAGCCTGGTGCCGAAGGCGAGACTCACCCCGGTGGCGCAGAGCGGCAGCAGGACGGGCAGCGGGACGAGCGCGTTCATCCGGCGGCTCCTCGGTTGTCGTCCTTGTCCTTCACGTAATCCTCCGGATCGGCTCCCAGCACGTCGTGCCACAGGTCTCCGCCGGCATCCCGGCCCCGGGCCTGGAGGGCGCGGTCCGCGCGGAGCCTGGCCCGCAGACGGCGGTGTTCCTCGCGGTAGCGCGCACGCTCCTGCCGGGTGGGGCGCGGCCCCGCCCGGTACTCCTCACGGAGTTCGGCCCGCTCCCCCAGCACCTCGGCGCGCAGGAAGATGCGCCGGTCCTCCAGGTCGTCATGGACCTCGTCGGTGCCGGTCAGCTGGTAGCTGCGGTAGGCCATGGCGAGCAGGAAGGCCGTGGTGGCGAGCGTGATGACGATGGCGGTGAGGGCGATGGCCTGGGGCAGCGGGTCGGTGATCCGCTGCAGCGGCACGCCGTAGAGCAGCGGCGCCGCGCCCGCCGAGCCGGTCGATGCGAGGACCAGCAGGTTGATGCCGTTGCCCGTGATCACCGCGCCGAGCAGGACGCGGGTGAGCGGGCGGGTGAGCATGAGGATGCCGCCGACCGCGCAGAGCACGACGGCGGTGGCGAGGAGCGAGGCGCTCATGGTCATCGCTTCGGCTCCCCCGTCCCGGTCTCCGGCGCGGTGGTCAGCGCGCCTGCCGCCCGTTCGATCTGGCGGTCGACCTTGGCGCCCAGCGCCCGCACGATGTCCAGGACCACACCGAGCACCAGCAGGTAGACACCGAAGTCGAAGAGGACCGATGTGCTCAGGTGGTAGTCGCCGAAGAGCGGCAGATGCCCGTGGTAGGTCCAGGCGTGCAGCACCGTCCCCTCCGCGAGGCCGCCCAGGGCGACTCCGGTGGACACGAACAGTCCGAGTCCGGTGAAGAGTCCGGGCTGCAACGGCGCGGCCTCAGCCAGTTCGAACCTGCCGCCCGCCAGATAGCGGGTGATGAGGGCGAGGCCGGCCACGAGTCCGGCGACGAAGCCGCCGCCCGGCATGTTCTCCGCGCAGAACAGCAGATAGAGGGAGAGCACCAGAATGGGATGGAAGAGCAGCCGGGCCACCACCTCGAAGACGACGGAACGGTGCTCGGGCGCGAGGGTCGATCCGGCGGCCAGCCAGCTGCGTTCGGGCGCCGTGTCGTCGCCCTGCGGCAGTCCGGTCAGCCGTCGGCCCGACAGCGACCAGGCGGTCTCCCCCCGCAACTCCTCCCTCTGTATGGGGGCTTCGCCGCGGCGGTGCAGGTAGATGAGGCTCGTCACCCCGATCGCCGCGGCCGCGAGGACGGCGGACTCCCCCATCGTGTCCCAGGCGCGCAGGTCGACCAGGATGGTGGCCACCACGTCCTTGAGCCCGTGATGGGCGACCTCCTCGACCATCGCCGAGCCGGCCGGCTCGGCGACCCGGGCGGCTCCCGCCACCCAGACGGCCACGCCGACCGTGGCCGCCGCGGCCAGCGCCACGGGGATCCGCACGGCACGCCGCCATGTGCCGATCGACTCCTCGAAACGCACCGGCATCCGGCGCAGCACCAGCACGAACACGATCATGGACACGGTCTCTACGCAGAACTGGGTGAGTGCCAGGTCGGGCGCGCCCTGCACGACGAAGAGCAACGCCGCCCCGTAGCCGGTCAGTCCCGCCAGGACCACGGCCTTCATCCGGCGGCTGACGGTCAGACAGGACAGGGCCGCGGCGCAGGTGAGCACGGCCACCGCCCCCTGGAGAGGGGTGTCCCACACCCGGGGGGCGACCGCCCCTTCCCAGGGCTGGTCCGCGACCAGGACCGCCAGCTGGCCGAAGAGCATCACCATCAGCGTGATGGCCAGGTAGCCGGAGAGGGAGCCGCGCTGGACGAAGCCGGTGACCTGGAGGGCGACCCGTTCCAGGCCGAGCAGGAGGTGCCCGAAGACGCTGTCGGCGGTGGGCCAGGCGACGCGCCGCGAGACCCTGGTGACCGTCGCGCGTCCCGCGAAGAGCACGGCTCCGCCCGCCCAGGTCAGGGCGGACAGCAGCAGGACCGTCCCGAAGCCGTGCCAGAGCGCGAGGTGGTAGGGGTGCGCGGGGGCGGGGAAGACGTCGGCGTACGCGGCGAACAGACGGTCCGTCCATCCGACGCCGGGGCCGAGCACCAGCCCGGCGACGGCGAGCACGGCCGGCGGAGCCAGGAGGCCGGCGCCGGCGCGGTGGGTGGGGGTGTCGGGGACGCCCGGCTTACGGGCGAACGCCCCCCAGACGAAGCGCAGGGTGTAGGCGACGGTCAGCACCGAGCCCACGACGGTGACGGCCAGCACCCAGCGGTCGGCGGTGTCGCCGTGCAGCAACGCGTCGAAGGCGGCCTCCTTGGCCGCGAATCCGAGGAGGGGCGGCGCGGCCGCCATGGAGGCGGCGGCGAGGACCGCGACCCCGCAGACGTACGGCATGGTGCGGGCGAGGCCGGAGAGTCTGCGCAGGTCACGGGTGCCCGCCGCGTGGTCCACGATGCCGGTGACGAGGAACAGCGCGGCCTTGAACAGGGCGTGCCCCAGGATCATCGCGACGGCCGCGAGCGCCGCGTTCCGGTTCCCCGCCCCGGCGAGCACCGTGAGGAAGCCGAGCTGGCTGACGGTGCCGTAGGCGAGGACGAGCTTCAGGTCGTGCAGACGCAGGGCGCGCCAGCCTCCGAGGAGCATCGTCGCTCCCCCCAGCACCAGCACGATCGGCCGCCAGACGGGGACGTCGGCGAAGGCGGGTGCGAGCCGTGCCACCAGGTAGACGCCGGCCTTCACCATGGCCGCGGCGTGCAGGTAGGCGCTGACGGGGGTCGGCGCGGCCATGGCGTTCGGCAGCCAGAGACTGAACGGCCAGATCGCCGACTTGGACAGGGCCCCGCACAGCACGAGGACGACGGCCACGGACACGGCGAGGGTCGGCTCCGGGGGCTCGGCGACGATCGCGGAGATCCGGTAGGTGCCCGCGGCCTCGCCGAGGATCAGGAAGCCGACCAGCATCGCCAGGCCGCCCAGTGTGGTGACCGTCAGGGCCTGGAGGGCGGAGCGGCGGTTCTGTTTGCGCCGGCTGCTGTGACCGATCAGCAGGTACGAGAAGACCGTGGTCAGTTCCCAGAACACGTAGAGCGAGATCAGGTCGTCCGCGAGGACGAGGGCGAGCATGGCACCGGCGAAGGCCAGCAGGTTCCCCGCGAAGGACGCCAGTTGGGGTGAGTCGTCGGTGAAGTAGTACGCGCAGTACAGCAGGACGAGCATGCCCACCCCGGCAGCGAGCAGCACCATCAGCTCGGCGAGCGCGTCCAGGCGCAGGGCGATGGACACGTCGTAGGTGCCGATCCACTCCCATGACCAGGTGACCGCCCGGCCCGCTTCCGTGCCGCTCCACTCGGTGGCCGCCCACACCGTGGTGGCCGCAGGGGGCAGCGCGAGCACGACGAAGGCGTATCGGCCGAGCCACCGCACGAGCGGCGCCGAGCACGCCGCCAGCGCGAAATGGCAGAGGATGAGTGCGATCACGACAGGCGGTCCGGAACAAAGAGCACCGAATACAGATATATCCCCCGGCCCGGTTCACCCGTCCGGCGCGCCGCGCGACGGCCCGCCCGCTGGTTACGGTCGGCGGCTGTGGTCGGTACTCGTCCCGCTGTGGTCACAGGACCGCGTCTGCCCTGTCCGCCCGCGGTCACACGGTATGACGTGGGACCTTTCCGGCGCGGCCGCACCGGCGCCCCTCCCGTTCCGGAGCACCCGGTCGGCGTTCAGCGGCAGATGACGGGGCTCGTCGGGCACTTCGCCGGGCATGCCCCGGACGCCTCCGGCGACGTGCGGGCGGCGGGGCGGGTCGTCACGGACCGTGAGGCCTTCACCGTCGGGGGACCTGTTCACTGTGCACGGGGGCGGTCCGCCGGTCATCGCCGTCGCCTCCTGGTCCGCCGGAGAACGTATACGTACACCTTCAGCCTCACTCCGGCACACGCATGTCGCTACCCGGGCCTCACCGGCATTCCCGACGCTTCGGCGGGCAAACACCGCACCACGGTGGGCATTCGGTCCGCCCTGTGCCTGGATCCGCGTGCCCCGCGGCCGGTGGCGGCGACCTCAGGGAGGGGGCCTTCGGCCGCGACGTGCCCCCGCCCCCCTTCCTGTCTGGGAATCCGGGATGGCAAAGGCCCTGCGTGTACCGGTACATGGCGGTGGCATCGGCGGACCGACCCCCGTCCGGCCGGTCGCACCGCCCCCGCGCGCGTGCCACGTCAGTCCAGCACCGCGATGCCGTCGAGCTCGACCATGGCCTGCTCGTCCCAGAGCCGGGCCGTGCCGATGACGGCCATGGCCGGGTACTCGCGTCCTGCCAGCCTCCGCCAGATCTCGCCGAGTTCCGGGGCGTGGGCGCGGTAGTCGGCCACATCGGTGGCGTAGACGGTGACCCTCGCCAGGGCGGTCGGGGCGCCGCCCGCCGCACGCAGGGCGGTGAGCAGATTGCCCAGGGCCGTCTCGAACTGCTCGGGCAGAGTGGCGCCGACGATCTTTCCCTCACCGTCCAGCGCGGTCTGGCCGGCCAGGAAGACCAGCCGGCCGCCGGCCGCCGTGACGGCGTGCGAGAAGCCGGTGGGCGGGGCCAGTTCGGCGGGGTTGATCCGGGTGATCGGATTCATGCGGACGTCTCCTGTGTCGCGTACAGCTCCTTGGCGATGATGGTGCGCTGTACCTCGGTGGCCCCCTCGTAGATCCGGGGCGCGCGGACCTCCCGGTAGAGGTGTTCGAGCAGATGGCCCCGGCGCAGGGCGCGGGCGCCGTGCAGCTGGACGGCCGCGTCGACGACGTACTGCGCGGTCTCGGTGGCGTACAGCTTGGCCATGGCGGCGCGCCGGGGCACGCCCGGCTCGCCCGCGTCGTGGGCGGCCGCCGCCGCGTACACCAGGAGGCGGGCGGCCTCGGTGCGGGTGGCCATCTCGGCGACCTGGTGCGAGACCGCCTGGAGGTCCTTGAGCGGCGCGCCGAAGGCGGTGCGGTGCGCCGTGTGCTCCAGCGTGGCGTCGAGTGCGGCGCGTGCCATGCCGACGGCGAACGCGCCGACGCTGGGCCGGAAGAGGTTCAGGGTGTCCATGGCGACACGGAACCCCCGGCCCGGTTCACCGAGCACGTCGCCGGCGGTCACGGGTACGCCGTCGAAGTCCAGCGCTCCGATGGGGTGCGGCGAGAGCATCTCCAGAGGCGTCCCGGTGAGCCCGGGGCGGTCGGCGGGGACGAGGAACGCGGTGACACCGCGGGCTCCGGCGCCCTCGCCCGTCCGGGCGAAGACGGTGTAGAAGTCGGCCTCGGGCGCGTTGGAGATCCAGCACTTCTCGCCGGTGAGCCGCCAGCCGTCCCCGCCGGGGTCCGGCCGTGCGGCGAGGGCGAGCGCCGCCGCGTCGGATCCGGCGCCCGGCTCACTGAGCGCGAAGGCGGCGACAGCGCGTCCCGCGCGCACCTCGGGGAGCCAGCGCGCGCGCTGGGCCTCGGTCCCCGCGAGGCGGACCGGGCCGGCTCCGAGGCCCTGGAGCGCGAGTGCGGTCTCGGCCTCGGTGCAGCCGCGCGCCAGCGATTCGCGCAGCAGGCAGAGATCGAGCGCTCCCGAGCCGAGGAGCCGGTCCAGGAGCCCCAGTCCGCCGAGGGCGGCGACGAGCGGGCGGTTGACATGGCCGGGCTCGCCCTTCTCCGCGAGGGGGCGCAGCTCGTCGCGGGCGAGGGTGTACAGCTCGTCGCACCAGGCGGTTCGACCGGGATCGAGGGAGAATGCCGTCATACCGGCGCCTCTCTTGTCACGACTTATCGCGGACCGTTGACTACCGTCACTCAAACGATACGCTCCAAGGGCGACCAGGGTCTTTCGTTTGGGTCAGGCTGGATCAGGGAGCGATGCTTCATGAAGCCGTCAGGTACCGCGAGCGCGCACACCGACACCTTCGCGCGCGACCATCTCCCACCCGCCGAGGACTGGCCCGAGCTGGTCTTCGACCTCCCCGAACTGGCCTACCCGGCCCGGCTGAACTGCGGGTACGAGCTGCTCGACCGCACCCTCGGCCGCTTCGGCCCCGACCGCCCGGCCTTCCGGAGCGCCGACGGCGGTGTCTGGAGCTACGGGGAGCTGCGGGACCGGGTGGACCGCATCGCCCTGGTGCTGACGCACGATCTGGGCGTCGTGCCCGGCAACCGCGTGCTGCTGCGCGGCCCCACCACGCCCTGGCTCGCGGCCTGCTGGCTCGCCGTGATGAAGGCCGGCGCGGTCGCGGTGACGGTGCTGGCGCAGCAGCGGGCGTCGGAGCTCGCCACCATCTGCTCCCTCGCCCGCGTCGGCCACGCGCTCTGCGACATCAGGTCCGTCGACGACCTGGCCGCCGCCGAGGTGCCCGGCCTGCACGTCACGACGTACGGGGGCGGCTCCCCCGACGACCTGACGGTGCTCGCGGCCGCCCGGCCGGGGCCGTGCCCGGCGGTGGACACCGCGGCCGACGACATCGCGCTCATCGCCTTCACCTCCGGCACCACCGGGCGGCCCAAGGGCTGCATGCACGCCCACCGTGACGTGCTGGCCGTCGCCGACACCTTCGCCCGCCACGTCCTGCGGCCGGGCCCCGACGACGTGTTCACGGGCAGCCCGCCGCTCGGCTTCACCTTCGGGCTCGGCGGGCTGGTCATCTTCCCGCTGCGGGCCGGCGCCTCCGCGCTGCTGCTGGAGCAGGCCGGGCCCAAGCAGCTGCTGCCCGCGCTCGCCGCGCACCGTGTCTCCGTCCTCTTCACCGCGCCGACCGCGTACCGCGTGATGCTCGACGCGCTCGACGGACACGACCTGTCCGCGCTGCGCCGCTGCGTCTCGGCCGGGGAGAACCTCCCCGCCGCGACCTGGCGGTCGTGGTACGAGCGGACGGGGCTGCGCATCATCAACGGCATCGGGGCCACCGAGCTGCTGCACATCTTCATCTCCGCCGCCGACGACGACATCAGGCCCGGCACCACCGGTGTCCCCGTGCCCGGCTGGGAGGCACGTGTGGTGGACGACGACGGCGAGGAGCTGCCCGACGGCGAACCGGGCCTGCTGGCCGTGCGCGGCCCGGTCGGCTGCCGGTACCTCGCCGACGAGCGCCAGCGGGTGTACGTACGCCACGGCTGGAACATCACCGGCGACACCTACGTC
This sequence comes from Streptomyces sp. NPDC088746, assembly GCF_044751065.1. Taxonomy (NCBI): domain Bacteria; kingdom Bacillati; phylum Actinomycetota; class Actinomycetes; order Kitasatosporales; family Streptomycetaceae; genus Streptomyces; species Streptomyces sp. NPDC088746. The sequence continues at coordinate 234,423 of NZ_JBIVLA010000006.1, read as the reverse complement.
CGCGAGCCCGACGGCTACTTCCGCTATGTCGCGCGCGCCGACGACATGATCATCTCCGCCGGGTACAACATCGCCGGCCCGGAGGTCGAGGAGGCCCTCCTGCGCCACCCCGACGTGGCCGAGGCCGCGGTGGTGGGCCGGGACGACGACCTGCGCGGGCAGATCGTGGCCGCGTACGTCGTGCCGCGCGAGGGTGCCCTGCTGTCGGCCGACGACCTGCGGGCGCACATGAAGGCCGAGCTGGCGCCGCACAAGTGCCCGCGCGCCGTCGAGTTCCTGCCCGCGCTCCCGAGGACCGCGACGGGCAAGCTCCAGCGCTTCCTGCTGCGCGGCACCGCTCTAGAGTGATCACGTGGCCGAGCACACTCCCCGTTCCCTGATCGTCAGCCTCTACGGCGCGTACGGCCGTCGCCCCGGCAACGCGCCGCTGGCGGTGTCCGAGCTGATCCGGCTGCTGCACGCGGTCGGGGTCGACGCCCCGTCCGTGCGCTCGTCCGTGTCCCGCCTCAAGCGCCGGGGGCTGCTCGCCCCCGCCCGCACGGCCGACGGGGCGGCCGGGTACGCCCTGTCGTCCGACGCCCGCCAGCTGCTGGACGACGGCGACCGGCGGATCTACCGGCCTCCGGCACCCCTGCCCGGCGACGGCTGGGTGCTCGCCGTCTTCTCCGTACCCGAGGCCGAACGCCACAAGCGCCACCTGCTGCGCTCCCGCCTCGGCCGGCTCGGCTTCGGCACGGCGGCACCCGGGGTGTGGATCGCGCCCGCCGGACTCCACGAGGAAACCCGGCACACGCTGGAGCGCCTCGAACTCGCCCCGTACGTCGATCTGTTCCGCGGGGAGCACCTCGGATTCGCCGCCACGAGGGAGGCGGTGGCGCGCTGGTGGGACCTGGACGCGATCGCCCGGCTCCACCTGGACTTCCTGGAACAGCAGGAGCCGGTGCTGCGGTCCTGGGAGGCACGGGCCGGCGGAGAAGTCCCTGATCCGGAGGAGGCCTACCGGGACTACCTCCGCGCGCTGGACTCCTGGCGGCACCTGCCGTACGCGGACCCGGGACTGCCCGGGGAGCTGCTGCCGAAGGACTGGCCGGGCGGGCGCTCGGCGGAGGTGTTCGGGCTGCTGCACGCCCGGCTGCGGGACGCGGGCGCCCGGTTCGTCCGGGAGGGCCCTGAACCGCCCGCGAAATCGGGATGACCCGAGGACGGGGGACCCGCCAGGATGAGGCAATGCCCTGGACCTTCACCGATGATGTGGACGCCTTCCTGGCCGCGGCCGGAGCGTCCCTGGCCGCCCGGCCCGCCGAGAACACCCTGCTGCTGACCGTCACCGCCACCTTGCGGAAGGACGGCCCGTTCGCGTTCGGCACCGAGCCGCCCGTACTGGGGTGGTGGCGCGGGGCGGACGGGGAGGTGGCCGGGGCGCTGGTACGCACACCGCCCTACCTGCCGCTCCTGGGCACCGCGTCTCCCGAGGCGGTCGCGGCCCTGGCCGACGCGCTGCCGCTCCCCGGTGTCAACGCCGACCGCGACACCGCCCGGGTCCTGGCCGCCCGGTGGCCGCGTCACCGCGTCGACGAGGAGCACCGGCTGTACCGGCTGGGCACCTTGGTGTCGCCCTCCCCCGCGCCCGCGGGCCGGCCCAGGGCCGCCACGGCCGCCGACCGGGCGCTGCTGGTCGGCTGGTTCCGCGCCTTCGGCGAGGAGACCGGCCAGCCGGGCGACCGGGCCGGGCGGAGCGTGGACGAGCGCACGGCGCACGGCCTGCTGACGGTCTGGGAGGCGCACGGGGAGCCGGTGTCGATGGCGGGCCGCTCGCACAGGATCGCGGACATGGTGCGGGTGGCGGCCGTCTACACACCGCCGGAGCACCGGGGCCGGGGTTATGCCGCCGCGGCGACGGCGGAGGTCAGCCGGGTGGCACAGGAGGAGGGAGCAGGGGAGGTGCTGCTTTTCACGGACCTCGGGAATCCGACGAGCAACGGCGTGTACCGGCGCATCGGTTACGAGGCCGTCGGCGACCGTCTGCTGATCACCGCGGAGCCGGAATGACGGCCGGGGCCGGGGAGATACCGGCCGGCCAGGCATGGCTGATCGCCGCGAACGTCGTGCGGTGGAGGAGGTACGGCGAGGGCGGCCAGGAGTTGCGGCCCGGGACCAAGTCCTACCGGGGCGGCTCCAAGGTGTACGTGATCGAGACCTACGCGGGCTCGGGCCACGAGCAGCTGACCACGATCGGGCGCGGCCGCCACACCGGCACGTACATCACGATCGACATGTCGACCCGCAATCTGCACACCTTCCGGGCCGTGCAGGTCCACAGCCCGACCGTGCTGCGGCTGTGCGAGGAGGCCGGGGTGGGCGGCTGGTGGACGACCCGTCAGGACGCCGAGGAGGTCGCGGCCCTGCTCGGCCGGCTGTCCGTCGAATACCGCACCACGCACTGGGCCATGCCCCATCCCGACCCGTGCCGCTGTCATGAGTGCCTGACGCTCAGTCAAGCGTGAGCCGGGGCCTGGGAGCGTCGGTGCGGCCCGTGGGCGGGGTGCGGCTGCCCGCGCGGTACGGGAGCGGCCAGGAGGCGCCCGGTCCCGCGTAGCCCTGCTCGGCCGCCGCGTGCAGCGTCCAGTGCGGGTCGTACAGATGGGGGCGGGCCAGGGCGCAGAGGTCGGCCCGGCCGGCGAGCAGCAGCGAGTTGACGTCGTCCCAGGAGGAGATGGCGCCGACGGCGACGACGGGCACATCCAGGGCGTTGCGGATCCGGTCGGCATACGGGGTCTGGTAGGAGCGGCCGTACTCGGGACGTTCGTCGGGGACGACCTGGCCGGTGGAGACGTCGATGGCGTCCGCGCCGTGGGCCGCGAAGGCGCGGGCGGCCGCCACGGCGTCCTCGTCGCTCGTGCCGCCCTGCGCCCAGTCCGTGGCGGAGATCCGTACGGTCATGGGCCGGTCCTCGGGCCAGACGGCGCGGACCGCGTCGAAAACCTCCAGGGGGAAGCGGAGCCGGTTCTCCAGGGTCCCGCCGTACGCGTCGGTGCGCAGGTTGGTGAGCGGGGAGAGGAAGCCGGAGAGCAGATAGCCGTGGGCGCAGTGCAGTTCGAGGAGGTCGAAGCCGCAGCGGGCGGCGCGCCGGGCGGCGGCGGTGAACCGGTCCCTGACCGCGTCCATCCCGGCCCGGTCGAGCTCCCGCGGGATCTGGTTGACGCCCTGCGCGTACGGAAGGGGCGAGGCGGCGCTGACCAACCAGTTGCCTTCGTCCAGCGGCTGGTCGATACCCTCCCACATCAGCCGGGTGGAGCCCTTGCGGCCGGAATGGCCCAGCTGGACTCCGATCGCGGCGCCGGGGCCGGAGCCGTGCACGAAGCGCGTGATCCTCGTCCAGGCCTCGGCCTGTTCATCGGTCCAGAGGCCGGTGCAGCCGGGGGTGATGCGGCCCTCGGGGCTCACGCAGACCATCTCGGTCATGACGAGACCGGCGCCGCCGAGCGCGCGGGCGCCGAGGTGGACGAGGTGGAAGTCCCCGGGCAGCCCGTCGGCGGCGGAGTACATGTCCATGGGTGAGACGACGACACGGTTGCGGAGTTCGAGGCCGCGCAGGCGCAGCGGGGTGAACATCGGCGGCGTGCCGGGCGGGCAGCCGAACTCCTCCTCGACCGCCTCCGTGAAGGCGGGGTCGCGCAGCCGCAGGTTGTCGTGGGTGACGCGGCGGCTGCGGGTGAGGAGGTTGAAGGCGAAGCGCCGGGGCGGCTGGTCCACGTACTGCGGGAGTTCCTCGAACCAGCGCAGGCTGGCCGCGGCGGCGCGCTGGGTGGACAGGACGACGGGGCGGCGCTCGGCCTCGTACGCGGCCAGGGCGGTGGGCAGGTCGGGCTGTTCCCCGACGCAGGCGGCCAGGGCGAGGGCGTCCTCGACGGCGAGCTTGGTGCCGGAGCCGATGGAGAAGTGGGCGGTGTGGGCGGCGTCGCCGAGCAGGACCGTGTTGCCGTGCGACCAGTGCGCGTTGGTGACGGTGGCGAAGGTGAGCCAGGAGGACTTGTTGGAGCGCAGCGGCCGGCCGCCGAGGGCCTCGGCGAAGACCTTGGCGCAGTGCTCGGCGGACCGGGCGGTGTCGCAGGTGTCGAGGCCCGCGGCCCGCCAGACCTCTTCGCGCATCTCGATGATGACGGTGGAGGCACCGGCCGAAAAGGGGTAGGCGTGCAGTTGCATCACGCCGTACTCGGTCTCGGCGATCTCGAAGCGGAAGGCGTCGAGGGCGAAGTCGGCGGCGAGCCAGATGTAACGGTTGCGGTGGTGGGTGACGGTGGGGCGGAAGTGACGGGCGTGGGCCTCGCGGGTGGCGCTGTGCACCCCGTCGGCCGCGATGACCAGGTCGTGGCGGGCCGCGAGCTCGGCGGCGGGCGGCGCCTCGGTCCGGAAGCGGAGCCGTACCCCGAGGGACGCGCAGCGCTCGTGCAGGATCCGCAGGAGCGTACGGCGGCCGAGCGCGGCGAAGCCGTGGCCGCCCGAGGTCAGGGTGGCGCCCCGGTGCACGACGTCGATGGTGTCCCAGCGGACGAACGCGTCGCTGAGTGCCCGGTACACGACGGGGTCGGCGTGCTCGATGCCGCCGAGCGTCTCGTCGGAGAGGACCACGCCGAAGCCGAAGGTGTCGTCGGGGGCGTTGCGCTCCCACACGGTGATCTCGCGGCCGGGGTCCAGCCGCTTCAGGAGGGCGGCGGCGTAGAGCCCGCCGGGCCCGCCGCCGATGACCGCGATGCGCCCCGTGCCGGAGGAGGGCATCGCGCTACCTGCCCCGCCACTTCGGCGGACGCTTCTCGGTGAAGGCGGCGTGGAACTCGGCGTAGTCCTCGCCGTTCATCAGGAGGGCCTGGGTGGCGGCGTCCATCTCCACGGAGGCGGCGAGCGGCATGTCGAGCTCGGCGGTGAGCAGCGCCTTCGTCTGGGCGAGGGCAAGGGCCGGCCCGTCGGCGAGCCGCCTGGCCAGGGCCGCGGCGCGGGCGTCGGCCTCCCCTTCGCCGGTCAGCTCGCTGATCAGCCCGATGCGCTCGGCCTCGGGGGCGCGGACGGGTTCGCCGAGCATGAGGATCCGGGTGGCGTGGCCGAGGCCGACGACACGGGGCAGGAGGTAGGCGGCGCCCATGTCACCGCCGGACAGGCCGACGGCGGTGAAGAGGAAGGCGAAGCGCGCGGACGGGGCGGCCACCCGGAAGTCGGCCGCCAGGGCGAGGACCGCTCCGGCTCCGGCGGCCACTCCATGGACGGCGGCGACGACGGGAAAGGGGCACTCGCGGAGGGCGCGTACGACCTGTCCGGTCATCCGGTTGAAGTCCAGGAGCTGCGCGGTGTCCATGGCCAGCGTGGCGCCGATGATCTCGTCGACGTCACCGCCCGAGCAGAACCCCCGGCCCTCTCCGGCGAGCACGAGGGCCCGCACGGAGCGTTCGCGGGAGAGCTCGGCGAGCAGGTCGCGCAGGTCGGCGTAGGCGCCGAAGGTGAGCGCGTTGAGCTTCTCGGGACGGGCGAGCGTCACGGTCGCCACACCGTCGTCCGTGGTGAGACGCAGATGCTTCCAGCGCTCCGTGCGCGGGGCGGAGCCGGTGAACGGGCTCATGGAAGGTTCCCCTCCAGCCGTCGGGCCGATGCTGATGCGCTTCGAAGCTATCACCCATCTGTGACTTCCGTCATGAGTACGCGATAGCGGGCACTGTGGCGAAGGTCCCCTTTGTCACAGTCGACTGCCTCTATGTCTGCGGCGTCGCGCTTCGTATGGTTGAGCGCAGGAAGTCCAGGTACGGACCCCGTACCCTCCGGTGACGGAGGACGCCGCCCCGGACGCAGTCGCCCCGGAACGAAGCTCCCCCGCCGGATGTCCCGCTCCCGAACGGAAATGCCCGCCTTGCCGCCCGACGTCCCCGCGCCCCCGCCCTCATCCTGGCGAATCGCCCTGCCGCACTCGACGGCCGCGGTGCCGATCGCCCGCGCCCTCATCCGTACGGCGCTGGCGGACCTCGAGGCGCCCGCGGACAGCGACACCGCCGAGCTGCTGACCGCGGAACTGGTCGCCAACGCCGTGGAGCACACCGACGGCGCGGGCCCCATCGAGCTGGTGGTCGAGCTCATGGCGTCCGGCTGCCAGGTGGAGGTCCACGACCACGACCCGGGGCCGCCCGGCGACCTCTCCCGCCTGCTGCCCGGCTCCGCACCGGACCCGTGGCAGGAGCACGGCCGGGGGCTGCTCCTGATCCGCGCCCTCAGCTCGGCCTGCGGTCACCGCCCCACCGAGCAGGGCAAGGCGGTGTGGTTCACCCTGCCGCCGGGTCCGACCCCGCCGGCTCCCCGGGCTCCCCGGGACTGACGAGCCGGGAACGGCTGCGGCCGTATCCCGCGTACACCAGGGCTCCCACGGCGAGGAAGACCACGAACTGCACCCAGGTCGTCCAGCCCGTTCCGTACATCAGGTACACGCAGAAGCCGACGCCCAGGACCGGGCTGACGGGGTAGAGCGGCACCCGGAAGGAACGCTTCAGTTCCGGGTTGCGGCGGCGCAGCGCGATGACGGCGATGTTGACCACCGCCATGGTGGCGAGCGTGCCGATGGTCGTCAGGTTCACGACGACGTCCAGGGAGGAGAACGCGGCGGGGACCGCGAAGACGACGGCCACGATCCAGGTGTTGGCGACCGGCGTGCGGGTCTTGGGCGACACCCGCTCGAAGACCCGGGGGATCAGCCCGTCGCGGGACATCGACATCAGGATGCGGGTCTGGCCGTACATCACCGCGAGGACGACGGACGCGATGGCGACGACCGCGCCGAAAGCGATGATCCCACCGCCGACGCTCGATTCGGTGACCTTGTCCACGACCAGCGAGAGCGCGGCCGGCTTGTCGGAGACGGCGTCCGCACCCAGCGCGCCGATGGCGCCGAGGGCGACCGCGCAGTAGAGCAGCGTGACCAGGCCGATGCAGATCATGATCGCGATCGGGATGTTCCGGCGGGGGTTCTTGACCTCTTCACCGGCGGTGGTGATGGCGTCGAAGCCGATGTACGAGAAGAACGCCACCGAGGCGCCGGCGGTGATCCCGGCCATACCGTGCGAGGCGAACGGCGAGAGATGTCCGTCCTGGAACGCGGTGAAGGCGATCGCGCAGAACGCGATGAGGATGCCGATCTTCAGCACCGCCATCGCCGCCGTGGCACCCGCGCTCTCCCGGATGCCGCGCACGAGCAGGGTGGCCGCCATCATGACCACGACGACCGCCGGCAGGTTGATCACGCCGCCGTCGCCGGGTCCGGAGGAGAGCGCCTCGGGGAGGTTCCAGCCGATGAGGCTGTCCAGCAGCTCGTTGACGTACTGGCTCCACCCGACCGCCACGGCGGAGACGGAGACGCCGTACTCCAGCAGCAGGCACCAGCCGACGAGGAACGCGACCCGCTCCCCGAGTGTGGCGTAGGCGAAGGAGTAGGAGCTGCCGGAGACCGGGATGGCGCCGCCGAGCTCGGCGAAGGAGAAGGCGGTGAAGATGCAGGTCACGGCGGCGAGGACGAACGAGACCACCACGGCGGGGCCCGCCTCGGCGACGCTGTCGGACAGCCCGACGAAGATCCCGGTGCCGACGATCGCACCGACACCGAAACAGACGAGCTGGAACAGCCCCATGGTGCGCCGCAGGCCGTGCCCTTCCAGGTCGGCTCCGGACTCGGCGAGCAGCAGTTCGGGACTCTTGACGCGGGCCCCTGTCCTGCGCGGGGGGCTCTGCGGGGTGGAGGAAGCGGGACTCATGGGGGGACGGGGTCTCTTCTCTGGCGGTGCGGGGGAATGAGCCTGTGGGGAGGCTCGCGCCTGGGCACGCGCCCCTGCCGGGGCACATGAAAAGGGGTTCGGACGTGCGAGCCCGAACCCCACCAAGTAGCACCATCGTAGCCACTTGCACGCATGTTCACCCAATCGGGTGCATGTTCATGCGGTGTGCGCGCCACCTGCCAGCGTCGCGACGAGGACCGCCTTGATCGTGTGCATCCGGTTCTCGGCCTCGTCGAAGACGACCGAGTGCGAGGACTCGAAGACCTCGTCGGTGACCTCCAGCTCCGACAGGCCGTGCCGCTCGTGGATCTCCCTGGCCACCTTCGTACCGAGGTCGTGGTAGGCGGGGAGGCAGTGCATGAACTTCACGCCGTCGTTGCCCGTGGCGCGCAGGACGTCCATGGTCACCGCGTACGGCGAGAGGGCCGCGATGCGCTCGTCCCAGACCTCCTTGGGCTCACCCATGGAGACCCAGACGTCGGTGACGACGAAGTCGGCGCCCAGGACGCCCTCGGCCACGTCCTCGGTGAGGGTGATGCGCGCACCGCTGGACTCCGCGAGCTCGTTGGCCCGGTCCACGATCTCCGGCGCCGGCCAGTAGGCGGCCGGGGCGACGATCCGGACGTCCATGCCGAGCAGGGCCCCGGTGATCAGGTAGGAGTTGCCCATGTTGAACCGGGCGTCACCCAGGTAGGCGAAGGCGATCTCCTCCAGGGGCTTCGCGCTGTGCTCGGTCATCGTGAGGACGTCGGCGAGCATCTGGGTGGGGTGCCAGTCGTCGGTGAGCCCGTTGAAGACCGGCACACCGCCGTACGCCGCCAGCTCCTCGACGGCCTGCTGGCTGTCGCCGCGGTACTCGATGCCGTCGAACATCCGGCCGAGCACCCGGGCGGTGTCCTTGACCGACTCCTTGTGCCCCATCTGGGAGCCGGAGGGGTCGAGGTACGTCGTGGACGCGCCCTGGTCGGCGGCCGCCACCTCGAAGGCGCAGCGGGTGCGGGTCGAGGTCTTCTCGAAGATCAGCGCGATGTTTTTGCCACGCAGCCGCTGCACCTCGCCGCCCGCCTTCTTGGCGGCCTTGAGCTCGGCGGACAGGGCGATCAGGCCGCGGAACTCCTCGGCCGTGAAGTCCAGCTCCTTGAGGAAATGGCGGCCTGTGAGGTCTATGGCCATGGTCACTGCTCCTGGGTCGGGCTGAGGGCATGCGGAAAGGTGCCCTGGAAGTCTATACGAGACACCGTATTGCTATACAGGGCGTGGGGTGCCTCCCCGCGCTCCGCGCTCCGGCCCCGCCTCACACGGGGTCGCGCACCACGGGGCAGCTCATGCAGCGCGGGCCGCCCCTGCCCCGTCCCAGCTCGCTGCCCCGGATCTCGATGACCTCGATGCCTTCCTTGCGCAGATACGTGTTGGTGGTGGCGTTGCGCTCGTACGCGACGACGACCCCGGGCTCCACGGCCAGCACGTTGCAGCCGTCGTCCCACTGCTCCCGCTCGGCGGCGTGCACGTCCTGGGTGGCGGTGAGCACCCGGATCCTGTCGAGGCCGAGCGCGGCGGCGATGGCACGGTGCATGTGCTCCGGCGGATGGTCGGTGACCTTCAGCTCACGTGGACCGGCGCCGGGCTCGATCGTGTAGGAGCGCAGCATGCCGAGTCCGGCGTACTTGGTGAACGTGTCGCCGTCTACCATCGTCATCACCGTGTCCAGGTGCATGAACGCCCGCCGCTTGGGCATGTCGAGCGCCACGATCGTCCTGGCCGACCCGGCGTCGAAGAGCCCTCGGGCCAGCATCTCCACGGCCTGGGGTGTGGTGCGTTCACTCATCCCGATCAGGACGGCACCCCGGCCGATGACCAGGACGTCACCGCCCTCGATGGTGGACGGATAGTCGTCCTGGCCCTGCGACCAGTGGTGGAAGACGCCTGCGTCGGGGCCGGTGAAGAGGGGGTGGTGCCGGTAGATCGCCTCGAAGTGCACGGTCTCGCGCTGTCGCGCCGGCCAGCGCATCGCGTTGATGGACACACCGTCGTAGATCCAGGCGGAGGTGTCGCGGGTGAAGATGTGGTTGGGCAGGGGGCTGAGCAGGAAGTCGTCCAGATCCATGACGTGGAAGCGGACCGAGGTCGGTTCGCTGTGCCGTTCCAGGAACTCCCGCTTCGTCATCCCGCCGACCAGGGCCTCGGCCAGCTCCCCTGCGGGCAGCTCCTCGAAGGCGGCGCGCAGATGCTCGGTCGCGAGCGGGCCGTACTCCTTCTCCGCGAAGACCCGGTCCAGGACGAGCCTCCTCGCCACCGGGATGCCGAGGGACTCCCGGAGCAGCTCGCCGAAGAGGTGCACCTCCACGCCCCGGTCGCGCAGCACATCGGCGAAGCCGTCGTGCTCCTCCCTGGCGCGGCGCACCCACAGCACGTCGTCGAACAGGAGCGCGTCCTTGTTGCTGGGGGTGAGCCGCTTCAGCTCCAGATCGGGGCGGTGCAGGATGACGCGGCGCAGCCGCCCGGCCTCGGAATCGACATGGAATCCCATGTCCTCATCCTCACCGCGCGGGGCGCCGTTCACCCTGCGAACCGCCATCCGATTCCGGTCGGCCGTCCCGCAGCTCCTACAGCCTGGGGTCCACGGGCTCCGACTCCAGGGCCAGCACCGCGAAGACCGCCTCGTGGATCCGCCACAGCGGCTCACCGTCGGCCAGCCGGTCGAGGGCCTCAAGACCGAGGGCGTACTCCCGCAGGGCCAGCGACCGCTTGTGGCCGAGGAACCGGGAGCGCAGCCGCTCCAGATTCTCCGGCCGCGTGTACTCGGGGCCGTAGATGATCCGTAGGTACTCCCGGCCGCGCACCTTGATGCCCGGCTGGACGAGCCTGCCCTTCTCGTCCCGGACGAGCGCGCCGAGCGGCTTGACGACCATGCCCTCGCCCCCGCGGCCGGTCATCTCCAGCCACCAGTCGACGCCGGAGCGGACCGAGGCCTCGTCACCCGTGTCGACGACGAGGCGCCGGGTGACCTGGAGCAGACCGGTCGGGTCGTGCTCGACAAGGCGGTCCAGCCACGCCAGCTGTTCGTCGTGCGGTACGGAGGCGAGCGAGCGGCCCTGCACCGCGAGGATCTGGAACGGCGCGAGCCGGACGCCGTCGAGCCCTTCGGTGCTCCAGCAGTAACGGCGGTACGCCTCCGTGAACGCGGCGGAGTCCTCGGCGCGCTCCCGCTGGCGGCCGGCCAGGGCGCCGACGTCCACACCGCGGGCGGCCGCCGCGGCCAGGGCCTCCTCAGCCACGGGCAGGACGGCGCCTGCGGCCGCGCCCACCGCCGCGTACTGCGAGCGCAGCAGCCCGGCGGCCTTGAGGGACCAGGGCATCAGCTCGGCGTCGAGCACCACCCAGTCGGTGTTCCACTCCTCCCAGAGTCCGGCGGCGGTGACGGCGGCGCGGAGCCGGCCGAGGACGACCTCGGTGAGTGCGGTGTCGTCCAGGAACGGCCGCCCGGTGCGGGTGTGCAGGGCGCCGGTGGGACCGTCGGCCCCGAACCGCTCGCGCGCGGCGCCGGCGTCGCGGCAGACCAGCGCCACGGCGCGCGAGCCCATGTGCTTCTCCTCGCAGACGACCTTGGTGACGCCGTCCGCGCGGTACTGCGCGAAGGCCTCGGCCGGATGCTCCAGGAAGCCCTCCTCGCGGGACGTCGCGGTCGGGGCCATGGTCGGCGGAAGGTAGGTCAGCAGCCTGGGGTCGACGGCGAAGCGGCTCATGACCTCGAGTGCCGCCGCCGCGTTCTCCTCACGCACCGCGACGCGGCCCATGTGCCGGGTCTCCACGATGCGGCGACCCTGGACATCGGCGAGGTCGAGCGGCCTGCCCTCCCGGCCCCCGGGGGCCTCGGTGGTCAGCGGCTTCACCGGCTCGTACCAGACGCGCTCGGCCGGTACGTCGACGATCTCGCGCTCCGGCCAGCGCAGTGCGGTCATCTTCCCGCCGAAGACCGCCCCGGTGTCCAGGCAGAGGGTGTTGTTCACCCAGGAGGCGGTGGGCACGGGCGTGTGGCCGTAGACCACCGCGGCACTGCCCCGGTAGTCCTCGGCCCAGGGGTAGCGCACGGGCAGGCCGAACTCGTCGGTCTCGCCGGTCGTGTCGCCGTACAGCGCGTGCGAGCGGACCCGGCCTGAGGTGCGCCCGTGGTACTTCTCGGGCAGCCCCGCGTGGCAGACGACCAGCTTGCCCCCGTCCAGGACGTAGTGGCTGACGAGTCCGTCGATGAACTCCGCGACCTGCCGGCGGAACTCGGGGTGCTCGGCGTCCTCCCGCTCCAGCTGCTCGACCGTCTCGGCGAGACCGTGGCTGCGCTGGACCTTTCGCCCCTTCAGGTAACGCCCGAGCTTGTTCTCGTGGTTGCCCGGCACGCACAGTGCGTCCCCCGACGCCACCATGGACATGACGCGGCGCAGCACACCCGGGCTGTCCGGGCCCCGGTCGACGAGGTCGCCCACGAACACGGCGGTACGCCCCTCGGGGTGCGTGCCGTCCTTGTAACCCAGCTTGCCGAGGAGGGTGTCCAGCTCGGAGCTGCAGCCGTGGATGTCGCCGATGATGTCGAAGGGCCCGGTGAGGTGCCGGAGGTCGTTGTAGCGGCGCTCCAGGACGACTTCGGCGGTGTCGGCCTCCTCCTCGGTGCGCAGGACGTGCACCTTGCGGAAGCCTTCGCGCTCCAGACCGCGCAGCGACCGGCGCAGCTCACGGCGGTGGCGCTGCACGACATGGCGGGGCATGGAGGCACGGTCGGGCCGGCCGGCGTTGCGCGCCTGGCAGAGCTCCTCCGGCAGGTCGAGCACGACGGCGATGGGCAGCACGTCGTACTGCCGGGCCAGCTGGACGAGCTGTTTGCGGCTCTCCGGCTGCACGTTGGTCGCGTCGACGACGGTGAGCCGGCCGGCGGCGAGACGCTTGCCCGCGATGTAGTGGAGCACGTCGAAGGCGTCACGGCTGGCGCTCTGGTCGTTCTCGTCGTCGGCGACGAGGCCCCGGCAGAAGTCGGAGGAGACGATCTCGGTCGGCTTGAAGTGCTTGCGGGCGAAGGTGGACTTGCCCGATCCGCTGGCGCCGATGAGGACGACGAGGGACAGGTCGGTCACCGGCAGCGTGCGAGAGGTACTGGTCATGCGGCCTTCGCCTCCTTCGTCGTCTCCTGGGCCGTGGTCATCGTGAACACGGCCATCTGTGTGGGAGGCCCCACCTCGGGGTCCTCCGGCCCCACGGGGACGAACGTCACCGTGTAGCCGTGGCGCCCGGCCACCTGGCCGGCCCAGTCCCGGAATTCCTCCCTGGTCCACTCGAAGCGGTGGTCGCCGTGGCGTACGTGCCCGGCGGGAAGCGTCTCCCAGCGGACGTTGTACTCGACGTTGGGCGTCGTCACCAGCACGGTCCGCGGCCGGGCGGAGCCGAACACCGCGTACTCCAGGGCGGGGAGCCGCGGGAGGTCGAGATGCTCGATCACCTCGCTCAGCACGGCGGCGTCGTACCCCTTCAGCTGCTTGTCGGTGTAGGTGAGCGCCCCCTGGCGGAGGGTGATCCGTCCGGCCTGCCGCTCGCCCATGCGGTCCAGCTTCAGCCGGCGTGCGGCGACGGTCAGGGCGCGCATCGACACGTCGACCCCGACGATCTCCGTGAAGCGCACGTCCTTGAGCAGCGCCTGCACCAACTGGCCCTGGCCGCAGCCGAGGTCGAGCACTCGGGTCGCCCCTGCCGCACGGAGCGCCTCCAGGACCGCCGCGCGGCGCTGCTCCGCGAGCGGCACCGGCTTCTCCTCCGTGTCGGTCGTCTCGTCCACCGCGTTGTCGACGCTCTCCACCTCGAGGTCGTCCGACTCCGCCAGCCGCACCAGCTCCAGCCGCTCCATCGCCTGCCGGGTGAGCCCCCAGCGACGGGAGAGATAGCGACTGGTGATCAGCTTCTGCTCGGGGTGGCCTGCCAGCCAGCCCTCGCCCGCCCTGAGCAGCTTGTCCACCTCGTCGGGCGCCACCCAGTAGTGCTTGGCGTCGTCGAGCACGGGCAGCAGCACGTACAGCTGGCGCAGAGCGTCCGCGAGCCTCAGCTCCCCCTCCAGTACCAGCCGTACGTAGCGGGAGTCGCCCCACTCCGGGAACTGCTCGTCCAGCGGTACGGCCGCGGCCTCCACCCGTGTCCAGCCGAGCGGCGCGAAGAGCTTGTCCACCAGCTCCGCACCACCGCGTGCGGGCAGCGCGGGCACCTCGATCCGCAACGGCATCGGCTGCTCGGCCCGGTCGGGCATCGCCCGGCACGCCCCGTTCAGCGCGGACTTGAACACCGTCGTCATCGCGACCGAGAGCAGCGAAGACGCCGCGTACGGCCGGTCGTTGACGTACTGCGCGAGCGCCGCGTCGGGGGCTCCGCCCCGGCCCTTGCCCTTGCCGCGCCTCACCAGCGCCACCGGATCCACTTCGAGCAGCAGGGCGGCGGTACAGCGCTCCGCGGACGCCTCGGGGTAGAAGACGTGCGCGGTCCCGTGCGAGGTGGAGAACGTCTGCGCCTTGTCGGGATGCTTGTGCAGCAGGTATCCGAGATCGGTGGCGGGACGCTCAGGGGTGCCGGTCGTGCTGATAGTCAGGAACACGCGTCCGAGTATGGTCCGGCGACCGGCCTCCCACCAGGGATTTTCACACTCCCGACGCCTCCAGTCGCTCAGCCAGCGCCGCGATCCCGGACGGGCCGACCCGGCAGCAGCCGCCGACCAGCCGCGCGCCCGCCCGCCGCCAGTCCCGCACCCTGCCCGGTTCGAACGTTCCCCTCCCCGTCCAGGCCCGGCCGTCGGCGTCCCACTCCTCCCCACTGTTCGGGTAGACGACCACCGGCTTTCCGGTGGCCGCTGCCGCGGCCTCCACCGCACGGTCCGCGTCGGCGGGTTCGCAGCAGTTGACCCCGACGGCCACCACCTGGTCGACGCCGGCGGCGAGCGCGAACGCCTCCGCCAGAGGCTGCCCGGCCCTGGTCCGGTCCCCCGCCACGCTGTACGAGAGCCAGACCGGCACCCCGAGCCCCTCGACCGCCCGCAGCAGGGCCTCGGCCTCGTCGATGTCCGGCACCGTCTCCAGAGCCATCACATCGGGCCCCGCTTCGGCCAGCGTCTCCGCCCGGGGCCGGTGGAAGCGCTCCAGCTCCCGGACGGTGAGTCCGTACCGGCCGCGGTACTCGCTGCCGTCCGCGAGCATCGCCCCGTACGGCCCGACCGAGGCGGCGACCCAGAGTTCGCGCCCCGTCGCCGAGCCCGCCCGGCGCGCCGACTCCACGCTGCCTGCCATCAGCTCCGCCGCGCGGCCCCGCCCGATCCCACGCCGCGCGAACCCCTCGAAGGTCGCCTGGTAGCTGGCCGTGATCAGCACCTGCGCACCCGCCCGGGCGTAGGCGGCGTGGGCGGCCTCGATCTGCTGGGGCGCGTCGCTCAGCAGCCGGGCGGACCAGAGGGCGTCGGACAGATCGCAGCCCTGCGCCTCCAGCTGGTTGGAGAGGCCCCCGTCCAGCAGAACCGTCCCCTCGGCGAGCGCGTCGCCGAGCGTACGGCCGGGCGGGGCCCCCGGCGTCCGGGCGGAATGCACGGCTGCTCCTCACTGTCGGGCGGTTCCTGCCGGTCCCACGGCCACACGGTCCCGGCCTGCCGCGGGCCGGGTCCCTCCTGTCAGCCCAGCTGCGACTGGACCTGCGACGAGATCAGCTCAAGGTGTTCCAGGTCGTGCAGGTCCAGAACCTGGAGGTAGATCCGCGACGAGCCGATGGCGGCGTACCGCCCGATCTTGTCGACGACCTCGGCGGGTGAGCCCGCCAGCCCGTTCGCCTTGATCTCCTCGACCTCGCGTCCGATGACGGACGCGCGCCGCGCCACCTCCGCGTCGTTCTTCCCGACGCACACCACCAGGGCGTTGGAGTACACCAGGTCGTCGGGGGCCCGCCCGGCCGTCACGGCCGCGTCCCTGACCCGGCCGAACTGCTTCGCGCTGTCCTCGATCGACGCGAAGGGGATGTTGAACTCGTCCGCGTACCGCGCGGCCAGCCGCGGCGTACGGACCGCGCCGTGGCCCCCGATCAGGACCGGCACCTTCGTCTGCGCGGGCTTCGGCAGGGCCGGCGAGTCGGTGAGCTGGTAGTACGTCCCGTCGTAGCTGAACGTCTTACCGGTCTCGGTCTCCCACAGCCCCGTGATGATCGCCAGCTGCTCCTCGAGCCGGCCGAACTTCTCCTTCGGGAACGGGATGCCGTACGCCTTGTGCTCCTCCTCGAACCAGCCGGCGCCCAGGCCCAGCTCGACCCGGCCGCCGGACATCTGGTCGACCTGGGCGACCTGGATGGCCAGCACGCCGGGCAGACGGAACGTGCCCGCGGTCATCAGCGTGCCGAGGCGGATCCTCTTGGTCTCGCGAGCCAGTCCGGCCAAGGTGATCCATGCGTCGGTCGGGCCGGGCAGCCCGTCCCCGGAGCCCATGTGCAGATAGTGGTCCGATCGGTAGAAGGCGTCGAAGCCGAGGTCCTCGGTGGCCTTGGCGACGGTGAGCAGGGTGTCGTAGCTCGCCCCTTGCTGGGGCTCGGTGAAGATTCGAAGATCCATGCCTCCATCCTGCACCTTCGAAACGGCTGCGCCCCCTCTCTTGGACTCTTCCCCCGTGCCGGGCGGCCGGTGTGCCCCCGGCCGCCCGGCTCACGGCTGGCCGGCGACGAAGCCGGCCGGTCCGTGTATCACCCCGTGGGGGCCGTCGCGCTCCCGGTCCAACTCCTGTTCGTGCTCACGCTCGCGCTCCTGCTCGGCAAGCCGTCTCAGCATCCCGTGGACCCGGTCCACCGACTCGTCGACCGCGTCTATCGCCTCGATGCACTGCCAGTAGAGCCCTTCCTCCTCCGTGCCGCAGGCGACACCCACCAGCGCGATGCCCGCCTCCCCGAGGAGCAGCGCGAGAGCGGCCAACACCCTGGGCACGTGGTCCACTTCGGTGAGCTGGGACGCCCGCACACCTCCGGGCGGGACCAGAGGATGGTCGAGCACGGCGCTCCCCAGGGCGCAGGTCTCGCTGAGCTCGCGCGCCTCCGTCCGTAACTCCGCCGGTCCGCACCTCGCCAGCCGGCCGCCGACCGCCCGGGCGAGTGCCTGGGCCTGCCATGCCTCCGCCATGACGGCCGGCACCCCCCGGCTCCCCGCCAGCGCGCTCCGGCCCGCCTCGATCAGTCGCTCCGCTTCCATGCCACTCCCCCGTCCCCGACACCGCCGCTACAAGAACCCGCTCACTTCTTCATTACCCACAGTGAGGGCCATGGCACACGAAAGCCAGAGGAAATCGGAAATCTGTGGACAGGAAGTCGATTGTGAATAAAACGATCACTCCGAAGAGTGACGACCAGTCATCTCCGTGCCGTCCTGGCCCCGCTCGACGCCTTCCGGTGGAACCGTCTCGACACCCGCCGTCGCCACCGGAAAGCGTTCCTCGTTCCGGTCGATCTTGGCCGCCAGCGCCGCCAGCACGTCGATCCCCAGGACCTCGCAGAACTGCAGCAGATACGCCAGGACGTCCGCGACCTCGTCCCTGACCCGGAACGCCGCTCCGGGGTCCTCCATCACCCTCGCCGACTGCTCCGGTGTCAGCCACTGGAAGATCTCCAGGAGTTCCGAAGCCTCCACGCTCAGCGCGACGCTGAGGTTCTTGGGGGTGTGGTACGGCTCCCAGGCCCGGGCCGCCGCGAAGTCGGCCAGTCGGCGCTGCAGTTGCGCTACATCCAGTTCGCTCACGGTGTCAGGTCTACCACTGTCGCGCCGGCCGTCTCCCGGGCGGCAGCGGCGGTAGCCTCACCGACCGTCCCCAGCAGACGCATGTGTCCGTTCGCGCAGATCGACGCGGCCAACGCCAGCAGCTCCCCGGTCTGCCGCGTGTCCAGGCTCCGGTCGAGTCCGTCGGCCAGCACGGTGAGGGCCTGCATGGCCGACGGCACCTCCGCCGCCGGGTCCACCACCAGGACATGAGGGCCCGTCAGCAGTACGAGCGCGAAGGCGAGATACCGGAGTTCGCCGTCGCCGAGGCGCCCGACAGGCGTGCTCCGGCCCGGCCCCCGCCCCGTCAGGGCCTGCACGGTGCCGCCCTCCAGTCGCTCGGTGGTCAGTGCCGTCACCGGCCCCGCGCACCCGGCGTCCGCACCGGCGACCAGCCGGGCGTGCCGCTGGGCGCACTGGCTGTGGGTGCGGTGCAGTACCTCGGCGAGGTTGTCGCAGGACGAGGTCAGCCGCCCTTCCGCGACCGGCACCGCCGCACGCATCCGCCCCGGCTGAGGGTCGCAGACGAAGGCCGACCGCAGGGCCACCACCACCTGCTCGGCGGCGGCCAGCACCCTGAGCTGCCCGTCCGTGGTTCCCGCGACCCGCAACGGCAGCAGTGCCGTGCCGAGCCGGTCGTCGGGGAAGGGAGCGCGCGTCACCGGCACCGCCCCCGCCGTGTACCAGGCCGCCTGGACCGACGAACGCCGGGGATCCCGCAGCGCCGTGCTCAGCAGCGTCTCGCCGCCGTCGGTCAGCCGCTCGCCGACGATGCGGAGCGTGGGCTCGGCCTGCACGGCGAGATCCAGTCTCACCGGGCCGGCCGGGCCCTCCACCGTGCAGCCGAGTCTGAATCCGCGCCGCCCCTGCCCGTCGGCCCCGGCCCCTTCGGGCACCCAGGCCACCGGGTCGGGGAACACGTCCTCCAGCGGATCACCGGCGGCCAGCCGCGCGAGCGCCTCGTAACCGCGCAGGGCGGTCGACTTGCCGCTTCCGCTGCGTCCGGTGAGCAGCGTGAGCGGTCCGAGCGGGATGACGGTGCGGCGGTGCGACGCGAAGGCGTCGAGGCGGAGTTCGCTGACGAAGGGGCGGGCGGGTCGGCCCGCGCCGGACGGCGCGGAGGCCGCCCTCCCCGTGGAGATCACAACAGTCATGAGCGGACCGTACGCACGCCCGTGAGCGGCGAACCGTTCCGCCCGCACGACCTTCCTACGATTGAGGTACGCCCGCCGCGGTGACCCCCTCGACCTCCATGCCGACGGGTGCGAGCAGGAAGACGTTGCGGTCCACCCGGTGCATCCCGCTGCCGAGCCCGAAGACCACACCGCTGCTGAAGTCCAGGATCCGCTTGGCCACATCGTTCTCGGCGCCGGTCAGGTCCAGCAGGACCGGGATCTGGGCGACCAGGTACTCGGCCACCTCGCGCGCGTCCGCGAACACCTGGACGCGCAGGACGACCATGCGTCGCTGCTCGGCCGACTCCTGCTGGTCCGGGACCGTCCGGTGGTCGACCCGGGAGGGCCATTCGTTGCGGCCCCTCAGGGGTACGACCTGGGCGAGCCCTTCCCACTGTTCGTCGGTGGCGTCGTACCTGTCGTACCTGTCGTACCTGCTCACAGAACCACCCCGTCCGTATGCCGGTTGGCTGTGCGCCGGCTGCGCTCGCTGTTCATCGGGCAATTCTCTCGTCCCTCACCCGTTCGGCGTACCACCGACACGGGTCGGAACGTGATCGGCGGCCTCCGGGGCGCCCCCGCCGTCCGGTTCGGCAAGCGTGTCGAGCGGTGTGAAACGGACCGGGAGGTGGGCCAGGGCGCGGTGGAAGGGGCCCGGTCGCCAGACCAGCGCGCCGGGTTCGACGGCGAGTTCCAGGTCACAGAGCTGGCTGGTGAGCTGTTCGATCGCGGTCATCGCCATCAGCAGGGCGGGCTGCTTGGCGGGGCAGCGGTGCGGACCCGCCGACCACGCCAGGTGGGCACCGTCGCCGGAACGCACCGCGGGATCCTGGACGGTCGGCGGCGACTGGGTGTTGGCGGCGGCGAAGGAGACCAGCACCAACTGACCGGCGCGCAGCGGGACCCCGTGGAACTCGGTGTCGTGGCGCGGGAAGTGCGCACCCATGTTGGCCAGCGGCGGATCGCGCCAGAGCACGTCGTCGACCGCCTCGTGCGCGGTCATCGCGCCGCCGTGCAGGGAGCCGCCGTAACGGGTGTCGCTGAGCATGCGCAGCAGCGCGTTGCCGATGAGATTGGTCGTGGGGTCGTGGCCCGCGCTCATGATGAGCGTGATCTGACGCACGGCCTCGTCGTCGTCGAGACCGGCCGGGTGCGCCAGCAGGTACGAGGTGAGATCGCGGCCCGGCCTGCGCCGCCGTGCGGAGACGAGAGCGGTGACGACGCCGACGAGTTCGTCGTACGCCGCTGTCGCGTCCCCCGTGGAGTCCATCATTCCCGCCGTGCCGCGGACCACCCGTTCGGTGTCGTGGGGAGCCACGCCGAAGGAGGCGGTGAAGACGTGCAGGGGCAGCCCGCGGGCGTACTGGGCGATGAGGTCACCGGTGCCGGTGGCCGAGAAACCGGCGATGAGCCGCTGTGCGACCCGGGCGACCTCCGCGCGCAGCAGGTGGGGTTCGATCAGGGCGAGGGTGTCGTTGATCGCGTCGCGGTAACGGGTGTGGACGGCACCGTCGGTGAAGGCCGCGGTGGGCCGGTGACCGAGCACGGGCAGGACCGGCGAGTCGGCCGGCACGCCCGCCTGCCAGGCGCGCGGGTCCTTGGTGAAGGTCTCCGTGTCCCGCAGCAGGTCGACCGCCGCGTGGTAGTCGGTGACCAGCAGCGCGTCGACGTCCGGGGCGATGCGCACCCTGGCCAGCGGCCCCTGGTCGCGCAGCATGCGGTAGTGGCCGTGCGGATCGGCGGCGAAGCCGGCGCCGTACAGCGCGAGGGGCTCGTTGAGCGAGGGGGCGGTTCCGGGTGAAGTGCCGGTCGTGGGAGGGGTCATGACGCTTCCCGGGGCGCGGGCAGGCAGGTCAGCGCGTGCTCGGCGAGGGCGATCAGGGCGTCGATGCCGCCCCCGCGTTCACGCGCGTCGCACTGCACCAGCGGGGTGCGGGGATCGAGGTCGAGGTGCTTGCGCAGGACCTCGTCCGCGTGGGCGGGGGCATCGGGGAAGCGGTTCACGGCGACGGCGTACGGGAGTCCCTGCTCCTCCACCATGTCCATGACGGCGAAGGAGTCCTCCAGCCGCCGGGTGTCGACCATGACGAGGGCGCCGAGCGCACCGCGCGCGATGTCCTCCCACAGGGGGAGGAAGCGATCCTGGCCCGGCGTGCCGAACATGTACAGCACCAGATCGTCCTGAACGGTCAGCCGGCCGAAGTCCACGGCGACCGTGGTCGTGGTCTTCTCCGGCAGCCCGGCGGTGTCGTCGAGTCCCGTACTGGACTGCGTCATCGCCTCTTCCGTGTGCAGGGTCGGGATCTCCGACAGGGTACGGATCAGGGTCGTCTTGCCCACGCCGAAGGGACCCGTGACGACGAGCTTCATCAGGGTCTCGGCGGCACTCGGCAGGTAGCCGATGCCGCCCCGGTCAGTGGAGGGAACGGAGTCCAACGAGCAGCCTCTCGACGAGCGACCGGTCGATCTCACCGGCACTGGGGATCGGTGGTCGAGCGTGCAGAAGTCCCGCGGCCACGAGATCCGTGGCCAGGAAGACGGTGGCGCTGACCGGCAGGTCCAGATGGGCGGCGCACTCGACGACGGTGAGGGCTCCCGGCTCGAGGAGCTCGCACAGCCTGCGCTGCTCGGAACCGGTGTCCACCGGCAGGGCCGAGTCCGTACGGATGAGCACGGCGAGCCGGTCGAGCGCGGGGCCGGTGGGCGTGGAGCGGCCACCGGTGACCAGGTAAGGGGGAATCAGCCGGCGGCCTGGGCCGGGGGTCATGGCCGGGTGGCGGTGTCCGGTTGGCGGGTGGGGGCGTGCATGGCCCTGGTCAGCGCGGTGACCTGCACCTGCATCTGGTAGGCGATGTTCCCCAGGTGTGCGTCGGGGGCCGCGAACAGGGCCAGGGTGGTGTTCTTGCCGGCCGGTACGACGACGGCGAAGCCCAGGTCGGACTCCACGACCGTCTGGGCCAGTCGCGGCGACTCGGCCTCGGTGAACGCGGTGGTGAAGGCACGGGCGGCCGCGTGCAGGGTGGCCGTCATCGCGGCGACGCGCTCGGCGGACGCACGGTCCAGGCCGGACGACGCGCCCTCGACGAGCCCGTCGCCGGTGGCGACCACGGCATGCTGCACACCGGGCAGCTCCAGCAGGGGGGTCAGCACCCAGGCGAGATCACCGGCGGTGGGGGTGGTGCTCACGTCTCGTCGTCTCCTTGGTCGTCCGATGGGGATGCTGAGGGTGCCGGGGCCGGGGGCCCGGGCGCCTTCCTGCCGCTGAGGGTGCCCTCCTGGAGGGCGGCCCACGCCGCTCCGGCCTGCTCGGGCGTACGGAGCACGGGCTCTTCGGCCGGCTGCTGCCGGGCCGTCGGCGCCTCCGGGGCCGCCGTCCGGCGGGATCTGCGCCGCCGGGTGGGCAGGACTGCCGGGCGCGCGGCTTCCCCTGCGGCGGGGGCGGGCACGGACGCGGCGGGCTCGACGGAGGCGGCCGGCGCGGGTTCGGACTCGCCAGGCGCGGCAGGAGCGACTGGGGCGGCCGGGGCGGGTTGGGACCCGGGGGGCGCGACAGGAGCGACGGGGGCGGGTTCGGACTCGGCGGGTGCTACAGGAGCGACGGGGGCCGCGGGCCTGGGCGAGAGGCTCTCCGTGGCGCCCTCGGCGCGCGCGTGCACCGGCTTCGGCGCGAGCACGGACAGGGTGCGGTCGTCGTCGATCACGGTGAGCAGATGCGCCGGAATGCGCAGCATCGCGCGCATCCCGCCGTACGGCGACGACTCGATGTGGCAGCTGAAGCCGTAGCGCGCGACGAGCCGCCCCACCACGGCGAAGCCGGTCTGCGGCGGGTCCCCCAGCTCGGTGAGCAGCACCTCGGCGGGGCCCGACAGCAGTGCGCGGGCCCGTTTCAGCGCGTCGTCGTCCATGCCGATACCGGCGTCGTCGACCAGGATCAGAGCCCCGCGCCCGGCGGTCTGCTGGACCGTCACCGGCACCTCGGTGTCCGGGTGCGAGTACGCCGTGGCGTTGGCCAGCAGTTCGGCGAGCGCGATCGCGAGGGGTTCGGCGGCCCGGGCGGCCAGCGCGAGCCGCTCCTGGCGCAGATGGTTGGCGACCTTGATCCGCTCGTACCCCGCCACCCGGGACTGGGCGCCGAGCACGACCTCGACGAGCGAGGAGTTCTGCCGGGCGAGTCCGGGCCAGGCGTCGCAGAGCACGGCCGTGGCCTGGGTGCGGCGAAGCGCCAGTTCGTTACGGAAGTCGAGCTGGAGGATCCGCGGGTCGTCGTACTCGTGCTGGAGCTCGTCCAGCAGGTGCTGCGACTGGTTGAGCAGCGACTGGATCTTGGCGGAGGTACCGCGCATGGCCGAGCGCGCTGCCGCGTCGACGCGGCGGCGTTCCTCCAGGACAGCGGTGCGCGCGGCCTGTACGGCCTCGGTCAGCAGACGCGCGGAGTCACCGTCGATTCCGGCGGCCTCCCGCAGCCCGGGGACGGGCGCGGAGCGGTGGGAGAGTGCGGTGGCCGCGGCGGGTATCCGGTTCCGGGCCAGCTGGCGGATCTCCTCGGTGAGGGCAAGGGTCCGGGCGTCGGCCGCCTTGGCCTGCCGTTCGGTGAGCTCCGCGCGGGCCGAGGCGCCGTACGCGTCCAGCCTGGCGTGGTGCATGCGTACGGCCGACCAGACCGCCACCACGACGGCGATGAGGGCCACGATCCATGCCGGCACGGCGTCACCACGTCTCTGTTGTCGGGGACGGTCGACAGCCCGCGCCGGCGCGGAACGCCCGGCTGCCGTGTCGGCGGGCCGTCACGCCGACCCTCCGGTGCCCGCCGCGTCCGTCTCCCGGGCGACGGCTGCCACGTCGGCCATCACCTGGAGGACGCCGGGGAGTTCGGAACCGTCCAGGTGGCGGTACTCGCTCCCGATGGTCACCACGAGCCGCTCGGGCAGACCGAGCTCCGGGTACCGGCCCTCGGCGATCACCCGGCGGGCCGCCTCGACCGCGGGCACTCCCGCCGCGTGGAGGGCGTGGGCGCGGTCGCGTACGTATGCGAGGTAGTCCATGTGCCCGCGCACTCCGGCAGGGTCGAGCACCGGCCCGTGCCCCGGCACGATCACCTCGGCGCCGGTGGCCAGGACGCGTTCGCAGGCGTCGATCACGTTGTCCAGGGGCCCCGCCCAGTGCACCGGGTGGTCCCCGGGCTGCCGGGGGGTGGAGGAGAAGATGACGTCCCCGCTGAACACCGCGCGCTGCGCGGGCAGGTACACGATCAGGTCGCCCTCCGTGTGCGCGGGCGGCAGGGACGACACCTGGACCGTGTGCTCCCCCAGGGTCAGTTCGAGCTCACCGGTGAAGTAGGTCGTCGGAGACACCACGTCGGTGGCGGACCAGTCGAAGACGCCGAAGTGACGGCTGAAGTACGCACCGAGGGGAGTGGAGGGATCACTTCCGGCCACCAGGGCGTGCTGCTGCTGCGGGGTGGGATCGTAATGGATGTGCTCGCGGGCCTCGCGCGTCGCGATGATCTCCGCGTCCGGAAGCACCCCGGCGCCCCAGAAGTGGTCGCCGTTGGCGTGGGTGACGATCACACGGTCGACGCCCACCCCGTCGGGCAGCCGCTTCTGGCTCTCCACCAGGAACTGACCGGCCATCATCGTGTCGTACGGGGTGTCGATCCACAGTCCCCCGCGCGGCGACACGAGCAGACCGCAGTTGGCCAGGCCCCAGCCACGCTCCGGCGGCAGCCAGGCGTACAGACCCCTGCCGAGGTCCACGACTTCCCCGCCCGTGATCGACATGGGCTGATTATGCCGACCGCATTCCGGCCGCGCGTTCGAACTCGGCCGACGCACGTGTCCGATGACGTGAAATCGCCCCTCACCGGGGCCACCCACCGCCGTCCGGTGACCGTCCGGGGTTGCCGAGAAGCGGTCCGACAGGTGATTTTCCGCCCGATGTACGGGATGTCGGCAGCGGAGGTCGCGCCATGCGACCGATACCCGCACAGCCTCGACGGAACCGGATCGGGTCGGCTACCCACCGAGCATGGCCAAAAACCGCCCCATCTTCGGTTACGGAGGCGTGAACACTTTGCTTGTTCTTGCTCGATTGACCCATGTAATATGCAGAATCGAACAAGCGGGCGTCGATTTCACACAGCCCCGTCCCACCAGGTGCGAGCAGCAGCGGAAGCGGAGTGCGGACATGTCGCATGTCGAGACCGAGACAGCCGGCCAGCCCGAGTGCTGGCGCCGTGCCGCGGAGGTCGCTGCCGACCGGAAGGCGGCCCTGCCCGCCACCGGTGAGCGCATCGCCGTCGTCGGCTGCGGAACGTCGTATTACATGGCACAGGCGTACGCCTCGCTCCGCGAGGATTCCGGGCAGGGCGAGTCGGACGCCTACGCCGCCTCCGAGTTCCCCTTCGGGCGCACGTACGACCGGGTCGTCGCGTTGACGCGGTCGGGGACGACCACGGAGATCCTCGGCCTGCTGACGCGCCTGCGGGGCGCCACCCGGACCGTCGCCGTCACCGCGGACCCGCGGACCCCGGTGATGGCCGCGGCCGACGATGTGGTGGTCCTCGACTTCGCCGACGAACGGTCCGTGGTCCAGACGAGGTTCGCGACGACCGCGCTGACGCTGTTCCGCGCCCATCTCGGGCTGCACACCGAGGACGTCGTACGGGACGCGGAGACCGCGCTGGCGGAGCCGCTGCCCGAAGGGCTCCTGGAATGCTCCCAGTTCAGCTTCCTGGGGCAGGGGTGGACGGTGGGGATCGCCAACGAGGCGGCGCTCAAGATGAAGGAGGCGTCCCTGTCCTGGACGGAGTCGTATCCGGCGATGGAGTACCGCCACGGCCCCATCAGCATCGCCACGGCCGGGACGGCGACCTGGATGTTCGGCGCCGCTCCGGAGGGGCTGCGGGAGCAGGTGCAGGCGACCGGGGCCCGCTGGGTGGAGAGCGGACTGGACCCGCTGGCCGACCTGGTCCGGGTCCAGCGGCTGGCGATCGCCCGCGCGGCGGCCCGCGGCCTCGACCCCGACCTTCCGCGCCACCTGACCCGGTCGGTGGTGCTCGGCACGGCTCCGGGAGCCTGACGGTTCCACGGCATGGCTGAGCACCGGGCCGGACGACCGGCCCGGTGCTCAGCCATGCCCCGAAGAGGTCAGGCCTCTTCGAAGTAGGCGTCCAGCGCCTCGTCGAGCTCCGCCGTCCACCCCTTGAGGTCGCCCCGCGATCCGGCCTCGACCTCGGCGTTGAACCACCGGCGGCTCGACAGGTGGACCGTCACGGTGAACCGGCGCCCGAAGCGGCCGGTCCTGACCTCCACCGCGCCGATCTCGGCCCAGTCGAACTCCGCCTCCTGGTCGTCGAGGCGGAAGCGGACGCCGTCCGCGTCCACCCTGATGGATCCGCGCCGGTCGCTGACCTCGAAGACGGGGCCGTCCTCGTCGGCGCCACTCCCGCCGGCGGGCACGGCCTCGGCCTCCGGGTCCGTCCCGTCGGCCGGAGCCTCGTCGTCGCCCCCGGCCGTGCCGTCCACGGCGGAGTCCTCGGGGGCGGCCGCGGATCCGTCCACGGCCCCCTCGGGGAGCGCGTCCGCGGTCCCGGTCTCCCGGGTCTCCTCGGCCTCCTCGGGCTTCTGGGGCGCCGCCTTCTCCGCCTCCGCCTCCGCCTCCGTCCGCGCGGGGGCAGGGGCCGTCAGGCCGGGGATGTACGCCGGGTCTGTCCCCGCGGCGAACTCGGGCTTCGTGTTCGAATCTATGCGCTGCTCCACGGCGGGCAGTATGGACGACGAACCTGTACGAGACCAGTCACCCGTGCCCCGCCCGGCCTGTCGGCCACGCCTCGACGGCCGTGACGCCGACGACGCGGGGCCTCCGGACCCGATCGGGCGCCGGAAAACGGACGACGGGTGGTGCGGGTTCCGCCGAACCCGCACCACCCGTCACTTCCGTCCCTCTGTCACACGCCCGTGCGTCAGTGGTCCCGCCTCGGCGAGGCTCAGTAGGCCCCGAAGACGTTGTCGATGGAGCCGTACCTGTCCGCGGCGTAGTTGCACGCGGCCGTGATGTTGGCGACCGGGTCGTAGCTGTCCATCGACGTACCGGGCACGTGGTAGGCCTGGAAGGTCGGGTCGATGACCTGCAGCAGGCCCTTGGACGGGACGCCGTTGATCGCGTTGATGTCCCAGTTGTTGATGGCCTGGGGGTCGCCCGCGGACTCACGGATGATGTTCCGGTGGATGCCCTCGTAGCTGCCGGGGATGCCGTGCTCGGCCATGACGGCGAGCGACTCCTTGATCCAGCCGTCGAGGTCGTTCGTGTACGACACCGGCTCGGCCGCCGGAGCGGCCTCGGCGGCGGCGGGTGCGCCTTCCGCGGCGGTGGGGGTGCTCGTGCGCTCGGAGCGGTCGGCGCGGTCGGCGCTCTCCGCGGCACGGTCGGACGAGGCGGAGGCCTTGGATTCGGCCTTGTCACCCTTGTCGGCCGACTTGTTCTCGACCTTGCCGCCGATGGTCAGCTTCAGACCGGGGTGAATCAGGTCGGGGTTTCCGCCGACAACCTTCTCGTTGTCCTCGTACAGGGCCTTCCAGCCACCGTTCACGGAATGCTCGCGTGCGATCTTTGCAAGGGTGTCACCCAAGATCACGGAATAGGTGGTGGACTTGGACTGCTGCGCGGCAATTCCCTTGCCGGACGCGGCAGTCGAGGTCGCAGCCTTTTCCACGGCGGCCGGCTGGGCCGGGGCCGCGAAGGCGCCGGTCGCACCGATCACAGGGAGGGCCAGGGCGGCTCCGCCCGTGCTCACGGCGATGATGCCGCGGGTGAGCGAACTGGTCCTGAAACGACGGTGCTTACCGTTTTCGGGCATGCTGAATTCCTCTCCGTCGCCTGCGAAGTGAGCTGTCGGGTTCGGGCTGGAGATGCCCGGCCGCATGTGAATGCGACTTCACCCCGAGCCGCTCCGGAAACCGGATCGGCGCTTACTTGGGTCCCCCGCTCCTGCCGTACGAGAAGTGGTCGGGTAACCGGACGGCGGCAGGATTCGGCGTTCCGCCCGGAGTGATGGTGACCGTAGGCGAGAAATAGGGAAAGGAACAAGCCTGGCGCGATGATCACAATTCATTCGCAAGATCAATTCTCGGGAATTCATGTAATCCACCCCACATCGCGTCTCCCATTTCTCTTGGCGCAGAAGGGAACCGACTGCCGTACCCCCGCGTCCGGGATCCATGAAGTGACCCTGGTCACGGAGTCCGATTCGGGTGTTTTGCGCCCGCGCGAAGGCCTCAGGTCACACGAAATGGCCTTTTATGGATTACAGGATTAATTCCAAAAAACCACCTCAAACCGGGCATACGACTCACAGCTGAGGCCCAGGCGCATACCGAGGGCGCCCGCGTGGAACCGATCCGCCTATGACTGAAAGCCCTCTCGCCTCGGCGCCCCGGATCACCGTCCTGCCCGTCCAGCCCGGGGATCCCCCCTTCCGGATCGTGGAGATCGACGGAGAGGTGATCGGGAGCGCGACGGCGATGACCGATGTGCTGATCGCCGCCGCGGCAGCCGGCATTCCGGTCCACGACCTCGACGACCCGGCCGTCATCCGCTGGGTGGGCGGCGGCAAGCTCACGTGGAGACCGCGCTGAGCGGGGCGGGTGAAGGGCGCTTTCGGCGGATCAGGCGCCCGGCGAAGGCTCACCGGTTCCCCACGAACCCGCGGGGCATTGCGCATATGCAAGATGCTTCATATTAAAACCTTGCATATGCTAGCTAGTGAGCAATATCGTGCAGCACATGCAGACCTACACCATCGGGCAGGCGGCACGTCTTCTCGGCGTGAGCCCGGACACCGCCCGCCGCTGGGCGGACGCCGGCCGGGTAGCGACCCATCGCGACGAGGGCGGGCGCCGCCTCATCGACGGCCGTGATCTGGCCGCGTTCTCGATCGAGGTCGGCCAGGCCTCCCCCGGCGAGGAGGAGGTCCCCTACACCTCGGCGCGCAACGCCTTCCCCGGCATCGTCACCGCGGTGAAGCTGGGCGACGTAGCGGCACAGGTCGAGATCCAGGCCGGCCCGCACCGCCTCGTCTCGCTGCTGACCCGGGAAGCCGTGGAGGAACTGGGACTCGAGGTCGGCATGCAGGCCACGGCCCGTGTGAAGTCGACCAGCGTGCACATCGACCGCACCTGACGCGGCATCTGCCGTCCGGGAGCTGCCGCCCGGGAGTGACGCCATGCCCCGTAGGTGTCGGTCCGGGCGGTGTGAGGGCGACCGTAGCCGGGAGTCCGTCAGTCCATCAGTCCGGCGGCGAGGGTCGCCCCCAGTTCCCAGCACGCTTCCGTGTCGGCCTTGCCCGGCTCACCGGTGACGGTCACGGCGTCGGCCGCACGCCGCCATCCGAGGCCCGTGGTGATCGTCTCGATGCCCCGTACGGCGCCGGTGACGTCGTTGCCGCCGTGCACGTAGTAGCCGAAGGGCCGGCCCTTCGTCCCGTCCAGGCACGGGTAATAGACCTGGTCGAAGAAGTGTTTCAGGGCGCCGGACATGTACCCGAGGTTCGCCGGGGTGCCGAGGAGGTAGCCGTCGGCCGCGAGCACATCGGAGGCCGTGGCGGAGAGGGCCGCCCGTCGCACGACCCGAACGCCTTCGATGTCCTCCGTCGTCGCGCCGGAGAGCACTGCCTCGAAAAGCGCCTGGCAGTTGGGCGACGGAGTGTGATGCACGATCAGCAGAGTGGCCACGCCCCGAACCTACCCGCTCACCGATTCCCGCGCCCCTGTCGAGGGACGCGGGTCCGCGGGGCGCGGACGCCCTTTCAGCCTGCGGCGCGGAAGCCGCGCAGCCGGAGGCTGTTGCCGACGACGAAGACCGACGAGAACGCCATGGCCGCACCCGCGATCATGGGGTTGAGCAGGCCGGCGGCCGCGAGCGGGAGGGCCGCCACGTTGTAGGCGAAGGCCCAGAACAGGTTCGAGCGGATCGTGCCCAGCGTCCTGCGGGAGAGCCGGATCGCGTCGGCGGCCACCCGCAGGTCCCCGCGTACGAGAGTCAGGTCGCCGGCCTCGATGGCGGCGTCCGTGCCCGTCCCCATGGACAGGCCCAGGTCCGCCTGGGCGAGCGCGGCCGCGTCGTTGACCCCGTCGCCGACCATGGCGACGCTGCGTCCTTCCGCCTGGAGCCTCTTGACGACCTCGACCTTGTCCTGCGGCATCACCTCGGCGATGACCTCGTCGATGCCGACCTCGGCCGCGACGGCTGCGGCGACCGCCTTGTTGTCACCGGTCAGCAGGACGGGGGTGAGCCCGAGGCCGCGCAGCCGCCGGACCGCTTCGGCGCTGGTCTCCTTGACGGCGTCGGCGACCTCCAGGACCGCACGCGCCTCGCCGTCCCAGGCCACCGCGATCACGGTCCGCCCGTCCTGCTCGGCCAGGTCCTTGGCCTTCCTGAGCTCTTCGGGGAGCTCGATCGACCAGTCGGCCAGCAGCTTCTCCCGGCCGACGAGGACCGCGTGACCCTCGACGACGCCCTGCACGCCGAGGCCGGGGACGTTGGTGAAGCCCTCGGGTGTGGGCAGCGTGCCCACGGTCCCGGCGGCGCCCTCGGCGACGGCCCGGGCGATCGGGTGTTCGGAGGAGTGCTCCAGTGCGCCCCCGAGGCGCAGCACTTCGGCCTCGTCCGTGGAGGCGGCCGCGTGGACCTTCAGCAGCGTCATGCGGCCCGTGGTGACGGTGCCCGTCTTGTCGAGCAGGATCGTGTCGGCCCTGCGGGTGTTCTCCAGGACCTCCGGTCCCTTGATCAGGATGCCGAGCTGCGCCCCGCGGCCGGTGCCGACGAGCAGGGCGGTGGGCGTGGCCAGGCCCAGTGCGCAGGGGCAGGCGATGATCAGTACGGAGACGGCGGCCGTGAAGGCCGCGGTGAGTCCGGCGCCCGAGCCCAGCCAGAAGCCGAGCGTGGCGAGCGCCAGCCCGATGACGACCGGCACGAAGACCGCGGAGATCCTGTCGGCGAGGCGCTGCGCGGAGGCCTTGCCGCTCTGGGCCTCTTCCACGAGCGTGGCCATCCGGGCCAGCTGGGTGTCGGCGCCGACCCTGGTGGCCTCGACGACCAGACGGCCGCCGGCGTTGAGCGTCGCCCCGGTGACGGAGTCACCGGTGGAGACCTCGACGGGCACCGACTCGCCCGTCAGCATCGAGACGTCGACCGCGGAGGAGCCCTCGACGACGGTCCCGTCCGTGGCGATCTTCTCGCCGGGGCGGACCAGGAAGCGGTCCCCCACGTGCAGACCGGCCGTGGGCAGGGTGATCTCACGGCCCTCGCGCAGCACGGTGACCTCCTTGGCGCCCAGCTCCATGAGCGCCTTGAGGGCGGCGCCCGCCTTCCGCTTCGAGCGGGCCTCGAAATACCGGCCGGCCAGGATGAAGGCCGTGACGCCGGCGGCGGCCTCCAGATAGATGTTCCCCGCTCCGTCGCCGCGGCTGATCGTGAATTCGAATGGATGCGTCATGCCCGGCATCCCGGCGGTGCCGAAGAAGAGCGCCCACAGCGACCAGAGGAACGCCGCCGACGTGCCGACCGAGATCAGGGTGTCCATGGTGGCCGCACCGTGACGGGCGTTGGTCCAGGCCGCGCGGTGGAAGGGCCAGGCCGCGTAGGTGACGACCGGGGCGGCCAGTGTGAGGGAGAGCCACTGCCAATACTCGAACTGGAGGGCCGGGATCATGGCCATCGCGACGACCGGCGCGGCGAGCAGCACCGCGGTGACGAGCCGCTGGCGCAAGGACCTCAGCTCGCCGTCGGCGCGCTCGTCCTCGCCCCGGCCGGCGCCGGGCCCGCCGGAGTCTCCGGGCTCGGGGAGGGGTGGGGCCGGGCGCTGGGCGGTGTAGCCGGTGGCCTCGACCGTGGCGATCAGGTCGTCGACCGAGATGTCCCCGGCGAAGGCGACTCTGGCCTTCTCCGTGGCGTAGTTGACCGTGGCCTCGACCCCCTCCATGCGGTTGAGCTTCTTCTCGATCCGCGCGGCGCACGAGGCGCAGGTCATGCCGCCGATGGCCAGTTCGACCCGGTCGGCGCCGGTAGTGGCTGAAGTCATTTACTGCTCCTCGTCCGAACGGGACCCAGTATACCCCTCATGGGTATCTCCCTCACGGCCAGGTATACCCCCCACCCGTATGCTTGGCAAGTCCCCGCCCCAGCCCTTGCGTATACCCCCCATGGGTATACGGTGGGAGTCGTCGGACCGTCGCGAGCCCTCCACGCAGAAGGCAACAGGAGCAGTCATGAATCCCGCCGCGAAGATCACCGCGTTCACCGCCGCTCTGGCCGCGTCATTCGGCGCCGCGTACGGCATCGGAACCGTCACGGATCCGGAGGCCGGCACCACCGAGCCCTCCAGCCACACGGAAAGTGCGGCGCCGCACTCCGAGGGCAGCCGCACCGGCCCTCCGGCCGGGGGTCTCCAGATCTCCGAGGGCGGCTACACGCTCGACCTCAGGACCCCACGTGTGCAGGCGGACCGCCGGAGCGAGCTGCGCTTCGCCGTTCTCGACCGGTCAGGCAGGCCGGTCACCGACTTCCAGCGTGAGCACGACAAGGAGATGCACCTGATCCTCGCCTCCCGCGATCTGGCGACCTACCGCCACCTGCACCCCACGCGGGCGGCCGACGGCACGTGGAGCACCCCCGTGGAGCTGCCCGAGGCCGGCGACTACCGGGTCTTCGCGGATTTCACGCCCGCCGGCAGGAACGCCGCGGACCTGACCCTGGGCGCGGATCTGGCCGTGTCCGGGCCGTACAAGGCGGCGGAGCTCCCGAAGCCCGCCCTGACGGCCGAGGTCGACGGGTACACGGTCTCCCTGAACGGCACCCTGCGCCCCGACGTGCCGGAACAGCTCACCTTCACGGTGCGGAAGGACGGCCGGCCCGTCACCGATCTGCAGCCCTATCTCGGTGCGTACGGGCATCTCGTCGCCCTGCGCGCCGGTGACCTCGCCTATCTCCACGTGCACCCCGACGGGCAGCCCGGCGACGGTTCCACGGAAGCCGGACCGGAGGTCTCGTTCACCGCGACGGCGCCCAGCTCCGCCACCTACCGCCTGTTCCTGGACTTCAAGCACGACGGCACGGTCCGGACGGCGGCCTTCACCGTCCCGTCCGGGGCGGGGGCGGACACCCCCCGTCCGGCGACGCCTTCGGACGGGCACGAGGAAGGGGGCCACGGCCACTGACGTGCGGCGGCCGCGGGTGCGGTTTCCCTGCCCCCCTCAAAGCTCCAGGTTCCCCAGCCACGCGTCCTGCCCGTCGGCCAGGGGCCACCGCAGCGGTAGCGGCTCGAACCGGCAGGCGAAGGTGAGCCCTGAGTCCACGCCGTCACCCCGCACCTGGTGGACCCATGCGTCGGGCGCGTCCTGCGGTGCCCGCAGCAGGAAGAACGTGGTCCGGCGCGGCTGCCGCGTCTGCGGGTGCGGCCTCTCGTCGACGGCCATCGGCCGGACCACCCCGGCGGTCAACAGCCCGGTCTCCTCGGCGACCTCCCGCAGGACGGCATGGGACAGCTCCTCGCCCGGCTCGACTCCCCCTGCGGGAACCTGGGTTCCGGCGTCAGCCATGCCGACGTGGTCGAACACCAGGAGCTCCGCAGCCTCGCGGCGACGGATCACATACGCGGCGACGCGGATTCTCGGCGTGCTCACCCTGCCCCCTCCCTCTCGGCCGACGGCGAGTCCCGCTACAGCGACGTGAGCCGGGCCAGCGTCTGTTCCAGCTCCTCGCGGAGCGTGCGGCCGGCCGCGTCTCCGTCCCCCCGTGCGACGGCGTCCACCAGCGAGGCGTGGCTCTCGTCGCCGTGGTTAGGGTCCCCGGAGCGCAGTCCGAGCAGGGCGAGCATGTCGATCAGCCCCTTGCGCAGCGTGGGGACGAATTCGGTGAACAGCGCCGAGAGTACGGGGTTGTGTGCCGCCGCGACCACGGCCGCGTGCAGGGCGATGTCCGCGTCGACGAACGCGGCGTCGCCCGATCCGGCGGCGGCGCGGCGTCCGGCCAGGGCGGCGGCGAGGGCGGCGACGTCGTCGTCCGTCCGGCGCCGTCCGGCCAGCCGCGCGGCCTCGACCTCGATGCCGATCCGGACCTCGTAGACGTCGGTGACGGCCGCGCGCCGAAGCCGCGTGGCCCAGTCCTCCTCGGGCTCGGCCGCGATGACGAAGACACCGGCCCCCTGTCTCGCCTGCACCAGCCCCGCCCCCGCGAGTGCGCGGAGCGCCTCGCGGACCGTGGAACGCCCGACGCCCAGGGAGGCGGCCAGGCTCGTCTCCCCAGGGAGTTTCGTCCCCACCGGCCAGGCGCCCGTGCTGATCTGCTCGCGCAGATGCTCGGTCGCCTGCTCGACCAGGGGCGAGGGTCTCAGGGGTCCCAGCGGCATGTGAGGTCAACTTTCCGGCGTACACCTCAGGTTGTCTGAGGAGTTTGTTCCGGCTACTGTACCCGGCATGCCGCCGAACGAGCTCCTTCTCCTCGTCCGCCGCTGCGGGGCCTGACGCGACCGACCGGCCCCCCGCAGCGGGGGTCGGGCTGTGCCGGTCGTCTCATGGCCGAGCCGCCGTCAACCGCACCGGAGCACAGACCCGATGACCGACACCACCCCCGTCCTCCGTGTCCACGACGTGGACCTCGTCCGCGACGGGAACCACATCCTGAGCGAGGTGTCGCTGACCGTGCGCGCCGGCGAGCACTGGGCCCTGCTCGGTGCCAACGGCGCCGGCAAGAGCACGCTCCTCAGCCTCCTCGGTGCGCTCGCACACCCCACCCGGGGCACGGTCGAGGTCCTGGGACACGAGCTGGGGCGCGTCGACCTGCGCACGTTGCGCACGTACGTCGGCCATGTCGACCCTCGTCACGCGCCGCGCTCGCCGCTGAAGGTCAGGGACGTCGTCCTGACGGGCCTGACCAACAGCATCGAGCCGGTGCCCCGTCGCCGGCCGACGGCGGAGCAGCTGGCCCTGGCCGACAGCCTCACCGGTCTGCTCGGCCTCGCCGGACGGCGCGAGGCGAGGTGGCCGACCCTGTCCCAGGGCGAGCGGGGACGCGCCCTGATCGCGCGGGCGCTCATGCCGCGGCCGCGGCTGCTGCTCCTGGACGAACCGGCGACGGGGCTGGACGTCGCGGGGCGTGAGCAGCTGATCGAGCGGATCGACACCCTTCAGCAGAGCTCACCGGAGCTCGCGTCGGTCCTGGTCACGCACCACCTGGAGGAGCTCCCTCCCGGCACGACGCATGTGATGCTGCTGCGTGACGGGCGGTGCCTGGCGTCAGGCCCCGCCGACGAGGTGCTGACCAGCGATCAGATCAGCAAGTGCTTCGACCACCCGGTCCACCTGACCCGCTTCGAGGGCCGGTGGAGCGTGCGGACGATCCGGCCGATGCGACGGCGTGCCTGACGAAGCGTCGGACGGCCGGCGTCGTACGCTCCCGCGGCCAGACCAGCCGCAGGGGCACGGACGGCCCGTCCTCCAGGAGGAGCCCGACGGTGCCCTCGGGCGCACCGGTGCCGTCCGCCGGCGGGGCCGCGAGCGCGACGGCCTGGCCGAGCCGGACCACCGCCAGCATCTGCAGGCCGTCGCTCACCTGGGGCCCCGGCGTGCCCGGCGGTCCGTCCGGCCAGAGGGCCGGGTCGTCGAGCTGGGCACCCGGGCCCAGCCAGCCGAGCAGGGGTTCGCCCGCGAGGTCGGCGACCGTCAGGGTCTCCCGGTCCGCCAGCCGGTGCCGGGTCCCCAGCAGCACGCCGACGCTCTCGTGGCGGAGCACCACGCTGTCCAGTCCGTGTCCGGGCAGGGAGGCACGCAGGAGCGCGATGTCCGCCTGTCCCGACCGCAGCCGGTCGAGCTGGTCGTCGATCGTGCCGACGGTCATCCGGGCCGGGTCCCGCGGGCCGGTCTCGTTGTACGCCCGGATCATGCCGTCCAGCAGAGCGGCGTCACAGCCGGGCCCGGTCACCGTCACCGAGGTCCGCCGCTCGGCCGCCCGGCGTACCCGCGAGGTGACGTTCCCCGCCTGGGCAAGCAGTGACCTGCCCTCTTCGAGCATCGCGTGACCGGCGGCGGTGGGTGTGACGCCCTTCGGGGTACGCAGCAGCAGGGTGGTGCCCATGGTCCTCTCCAGGGCCAGGATCGCCCGGGAGAGTGCGGGCTGTGTCATCGACAGCCTCTGTGCGGCGCGGGTGAAGTTGCCCTCCTCGGCCACAGCGATGAAGTAGTGGACCTGCCGGATCTCCACATCACCCATGCGCCCATCCTCCCACCTGTGGCCATGCCGCGGCGGCATCGGGCCATGCCGGACCGGAACTTCCATGATCGGCGCTTGGCCTGTCTGCTGGAGGCACGGACGGGGTTCACCCGCCCACGGACGACGCGGCGAACGGGAGCACGCAATGACCGAGCACACCCCGAAGGCAGTGGTGACGGCCGGCACCGGTGGCATAGGCCTGGAGACGGCCGTCGGGCTGGCACGGCGAGGATGGGACGTCACCCTCGTCGCCCGCGACCCGGCCCGGGGAGAGGCGGCGGTGGCCCGTGTCGACGAGGCCGCCGGGCGCGGCGCGGGACGTTTCGTCCGCGCGGATCTGTCGTCGCTCGCCGCGACCCGGCGGCTGGGGGAGCGCCTCGCCGGTGAGGGCGCCCTGGACCTCCTGGTGAACAACGTGGGCGGCATGTGGACCGAACGGTGGGAGAGCCCCGAGGGCATCGAGGCGAGCATCGCCCTGAACCACCTTTCGCCCTACGTCCTCACCGAGACGCTTCTCGACGCGCTCGCCGCCGCGGCCCCGAGCCGCATCGTGAACGTCACGTCGAGCGCGATCGCCGCGGCCGAGACCGTGTTCGACGACGCCGAACCAGCGGGCCCCCACTACGGCCTGGCCGCCACGGGGCGGGCCAAGCTGGCCCATCTCGCCCACTCCGTGGAGCTGGCCGGGCGTCTGGAATCCAGAGGCGTCTCGGTGCTCGCGGCCGACCCCGGGGCAGCCGCCACCGACAACGCCGCGCTCATGACCATCGACATCCTGCCGCCGGCGCTGCGTCCTCACTGGGAGCAGATCCGGAAGGGCGTCTCGGCTCCGGTCACCTCGGCCGCGAGGAGCCCCCTGGCCGCCGCCACCGATCCTGCCCTGGAAGGGCGGACCGGCCTGGTCGTCGGGCCGGACGGGACCGTGGACGACACCCTCCTGGCGTTCGTCACACCTGAACTCACCGAGGCCGTGCGCAGGTGGACGGCGGAGCTCATGGCGACGGCGGCACGCGCGTCCTGACCGGCCGGTGTGCCCTACCGCACCAGGCAGGGCCGCTTGGCGTCGAAGGTCCAGCCGGGTACGAGGTACCGCATGGCCTCGGCGTCGTCCCGCGCCCCCAGCGCCTCCTTCCGGTAGAGCTCGTGGGCCGTGAGGAGGCGGTCCATGTCGAGTTCGACCCCCAGGCCGGGGGCGTCGGGCACGGCGATCTCGCCGCCGGCGATGCGCGGCGGTTCGACGGTGAGCCGCTCCAGCCCCTCCTGCCAGATCCAGTGCGTGTCGAGGGCGTTGTACTCGCCCGGGGCGGCGGCGCCGCAGTGCGTGATCATGGCGAGCGAGATGTCGAAGTGGTTGTTGGAGTGGCAGCCCCAGGTCAGGCCCATCGCGTTGCAGAGCTGCGCCACCCGCACGGAGCCCTGCATGGTCCAGAAGTGCGGGTCGGCCAGTGGGATGGACACCGACTGGAGGGCCAGGGCGTGGGTCAGCTGCCGCCAGTCGGTGGCGATCATGTTGGTCGCGGTCGGGAGGCCCGTGGCGCGACGGAACTCGGCGAGGATCTCGCGCCCCGAGTAGCCGCCCTCCGCCCCGCAGGGGTCCTCGGCGTAGGCGAGCGTGCCCACCAGCGGGGCGCACAGCTCGACGGCCTCGCGGAGGGACCAGGCACCGTTCGGGTCCAGGGTGATCCGCGCCTCGGGGAAGCGGTCCTTGAGCGCGCGTACGGCCAGGACCTCCTCCGCGCCGGCGAGGACTCCGCCCTTGAGCTTGAAGTCCCGGAAGCCGTACAGGTCGTAGGCGGCCTCGGCCTGGCGGACGACCGCCTCGGGAGTGAGGGCCTCCTCGTGCCGGATGCGGTACCAGTCGACCTCGGAGCCGGGTTCGCGGACGTACTCCAGCTCGGTGCGGTCCGGGTCGCCGACGTAGAAGAGGTAGCCCAGCACCCGTACGGAGTCCCTCTGCATGCCGTCGCCCAGCAGCGCCGCGACCGGTACGTCGAGGTGCTGGCCCAGCAGGTCGAGCAGCGCCGACTCGACGGCCGTGACGGCGTGCACCGTGGTCCGCAGGTCGAAGGTCTGCGCGCCTCGTCCGCCGGCGTCGCGGTCCGCGAACCGGCTCCCGATCTCACGCAGGACGCGCTTGTAGTCGCCCACCTTCGCGCCGACGACGAGCGACTCGGAATCCCGCAGTGTCCGGGTGATCTTCTCGCCCCCGGGCACCTCCCCCAGACCCGTACGGCCTTCGGAGTCCTTGAGGACGACGATGTTGCGGGTGAAGAAGGGACCGTGGGCGCCGGAGAGGTTCAGCTCCATGCAGTCGCGGCCCGCGACGGGATAGACGGCGAAGTGGGTGACGGTCGGCTGGTTCATGCTGGTCCGTTTCCTTGGGTACGGGAGGGGGTGGGGGCGGGGCGTTCAGAGGCCGATGACGTCGAGGGCCCACTCGGCTGCCAGGACGCCGCCGAGGCCCAGGACCGCGAGCACCGTCGTGTAGCCGGTACGGACCTTGATGGCCTGGACGACCGAGAGGTTGAAGTACTCCTTGAACAGCCAGAATCCGGGGTCGTTGACATGGGAGAAGGCGATCGATCCGCACGAGACCGCGAGCACCATCATCTCGGGGTGGACGCCACTGCCCGCGAGGAGCGGCAGCACCACGCCGGAGGCGGTGACCACGGCGACCGTCGCCGAGCCGAGCGCGATGCGGAGGATGGCGGCGATCAGCCAGGCCAGGATGATCGGTGAGACGGCCCAGTGCTCGGTGACGTCCTTGATGTAGTCGGATATCCCGCCTTCGACGAGGACGTTCTTGAAGGCACCGCCCGCGCCGATGACCAGGAGGATCATCGCCATCGCCTGGGCCGCCGAGGCGCAGGAGGCGCTGACGTCGGCCAGGCTGCGGCCGATCCGCGGTCCGAACGCCCAGGCCGCCAGGAGGAGGGCCAGCAGCAGCGCGACCGGTGCCGAGCCGATGAAGGCGACGCCGTGCAGGAAGGCGCTCTCGCCGGACGTGAGCATGTCGGTGACGGCCGCGCCGGCGATCAGCACCACCGGGAAGAGGGCCACGAAGAGCGACCAGCCCATGCCCGGCATCTCCTCGTCGGTGAACTCGCGCTCACTGACCAGCCCCTTGGGTATGGAGGGGTTCATCGCCCGGACGAACGGCAGCCGCGGCCACACGAGCGCGACGAGCGCACCGGCCGGCACGGCGATGAAGAGGCCGTAGAAGAGGGTGTGGCCCACGGAGGCGTGGAAGGTCGCCGCGACGGCGGTGGGACCGGGGTGCGGCGGCAGGAAGCTGTGCATCGTGGACAGGGCGATCGACATCGGCAGGCCCACCCAGAGCAGGTTCACCCCGGTGACCCTGACGAGCGTGAACGCGATGGGCACGATGATGATGAAGGCGACCTCGTAGAACATGGTCACGCCGATGAGCATGGACGTGACCACCATGGCCACCTGGACACCGCGCGGCCCGAAGGCGTCGAGCAGCTTGCCCGCGATCCGCTGGGCGGCTCCGGAGTCACCCATGACCCGGCCGACCATGGCACCCAGGCCGATCGTGAGCATGGTGTCGCCGATCTGGTCCCCGATGCCGGCCGAGAGGACGTCCGGGATCTCGACCGCCGGGATTCCCTGGACCAGCGCCACGCCGACCGCCACGAGCAGGAGTGCGGCGAAGCCGTTGAGCTTCATGCGGGTCATCAGGAGCAGCAGCACCAGAACGCTGATCCCGACCACGAGGAGCGGCATGTCAGTTCCCCTTTGAACTGTCGGACTGTCGGGCTGTGGAACCCCGGCCTGCGGAGGCTCCTCCGCGGCGCCGTCGGCGTGGGGCACGCCTGGGCGACCGTGCACTCATCCCTGTATGCAGATGACGTACACGTATGAGAACGGAGGTTAGGCGTGTGAACGCGACGCGGTCAATGGGTGCGACCACGCGGATTTAGGATGTGAACATGCCGGAGAACAACGGGGTGCGCGGGGTGAAATCGGCGTCCCGCACCGTCGCGCTGCTCGAACTCCTCGCCGCCAGAGGCGACCGGCCGGCCCGCCTGGACGAACTCGCCGAGGAACTGGGCGTACCGCGCAGCAGCATGTACCAACTGCTGCGGACCCTCATCGACTGCGGCTGGGTGCGCACCGACACCACCGGCTCGCTCTACGGGATCGGTATCCGCGCCCTGCACACGGGGACGAGCTACCTGGACAGCGACCCGCATGTGCGCGCGGCCCGCCCCTGTCTGGACGAGGCCTCGGACGCGCTCGGCGAGACGATCCATCTGGCCCGGCTCGACGGCACCAACGTCGTCTATCTCGCGACGCGTGAGTCCCACGAGTACCCGCGCACGATCAGCCGGGTCGGCCGCCGGATCCCGGCCCATGCCGGCGCGCTCGGCAAGGCCCTGCTCGCCGAGCGCCCCGACCACCTGCTCCCGCTCCCCGACGGCCCCCTGACGGCCCGTACGGAGAACACGCACACCGAGCGCGCCACGCTGGTCGCCGACCTCGCCGGTGTGCGCGAGCGCGGCTACTCCATCGACCGCGAGGAGACAGTGACGGACATCGCGGGCTTCGGCTTCGCCCTCCGGTACGACTCTCCGGCCATCGACGCCATCAGCTGTTCGGTGCCGGTGGCGCGGCTCAGCGAGGAGCACGAGGCCCGGGTCGTGGCGGTCATGCGGGAGATCCGGACGAAGATCGAGAGTGTCCTGTCCCCCGCGTCCGGCGCCCCC
Organism: Streptomyces sp. NPDC088746; assembly: GCF_044751065.1. NCBI lineage: Bacteria > Bacillati > Actinomycetota > Actinomycetes > Kitasatosporales > Streptomycetaceae > Streptomyces > Streptomyces sp. NPDC088746. The sequence continues at coordinate 193,670 of NZ_JBIVLA010000006.1, read as the reverse complement.
GACTGGCGCTGACCGGCGGTTCTCCGGGAGCGCCCCTCACGCGGGGCCTGCCGCCGTGTCAGCGGCGGGGCACGTCGAGCGCGTTCAGCAGCCGGTCGACGTCCTCGTCGCACGAGTAGGGCGCGAGACCGGCCCGTACGCCGCCCTCCTCGCCCAGTCCGAGCCGGCGGGACGCCTCCGACGCGTAGAAGGAGCCCGCCGGTGCGTCGACACCCCGCTCGGCCAGGTGCCGGGAGACCTCCTCCGGACTCCTGCCCGCCACCGTGAACAGCGTGGTCGGGGTGCGCCGTGCCGCGCGGGAGTGCACCGTGACGCCGTCCAGCGTCGCCAGGCCCTCCTCCATGCGGCCGTGCAGCCGGTCCTCGTGCGAGGCGAGCGCGGTGTACGCCCGGACCAGGTCCTCCCGTCGGCTGCCCGTTCCCGGGACGAGCCCGGCGAGGAAGTCCACGGCCGCCGTCGCGCCCGCCAGCAGTTCGTAGGGCAGCGTGCCCAGTTCGAAACGCTCGGGGACGGCGTCGCTGGAGGGCAGCAGCTTGTCCGGCCGCAGGCTGTGGAGCAGCTCCCGCCGCCCGGTGAGCACGCCGAGGTGCGGTCCGAGGAATTTGTACGGCGAGCAGACCAGGGTGTCCGCGCCGAGCGCGGCCAGGTCGACCGTGGCGTGCGAGGCGTAGTGCACCGCGTCGACGTGGAAGAGCGCGCCGGCCCCGTGCACCAGCGCGGCGAGGGCCGGGATGTCGGGGCAGGTGCCGATGAGGTTGGAGGCGGCCGTGACGGCGACGAGCCGGGTGCGGCCGGACAGCACGGCCTCGACGTGCTCGGGGCCGAGCTCACCCGTCGCGGGGTCGAAGTCGGCCCACCGGACCGTCGCCCCGACGGCCTCGGCGGCCTGCACCCAGGGCCGTATGTTCGAGTCGTGGTCCAGCCGGGATACCACCACCTCGTCCCCCGGGCCCCAGTCCTTGGCCAGGGTGCGCGCCAGGTCGTAGACGAGCTGGGTGGCGCTGCGCCCGAACACCACGGACCCGGCCTCCGAGCCGAGCAGGTCGGCCAGGGCCTGCCGCGCGCCGGTCACGATCGCCTCGGCGTTGCGTCCGCCCTCCGTGAGCGCACCGCGGTTGGCCAGCGGGCGGGTGAGGGCCCCGGCGATCGCGTCGATGACCTGCTGGGGCGTCTGGGTGCCGCCCGGCGCGTCGAAGCGGGCGGTGCCCGCCTTCAGCGCCGGGAAGCACGCACGGATCGCCTGCACGTCGAGGGTGTGGCCGGTGTCGCTGCTCAAGGGGTACTCCGGGAGGGGAAGCCGGGCGGCGGGACGGTGCGGGTCGGCCGGCACGCTCTTTCGCCCGGGGCGGCAGGCGGCCGGCTCGGACGCACGCCGAGCCGGCCAGGGGCTCGAGACACATGATCGCAGCACGGCCGGATCGACGACGGGCGCGAAGGCCCGTCCTGGGCCGTTCCTGCGGGGCGCTCGCCCCGCGTTCCTGGCTCACGGCCGCGCGCCGGACGGTCAGAACGGGTAGCGCTCGATCTGCGCCTGAGCGGTGATCCACTGCACGTCGGAGAAGGTGTCCAGGCTCGCCCTGCCTCCGAAACGGCCGCCCGTCCCGGACGCCTTGGTGCCGCCGAAGGGGGCCACCGCCTCGTCGTCCACCGTCTGGTCGTTGATGTGCACGGCGCCCGATTCGATCCGGTCGGCGAGTTCCCACGCGGCGAAGGCGTTGCCCGTGAGGATCGACACGGACAGCCCGTACTCGGAGGAGTTGATGATGTCGACGGCCTCGTCGACGGTCTCGTACGCGACGACGGGGGCGACCGGGCCGAACACCTCCTCGGCGAACGCCGGCGAGTCCGCCGGAACACCGGTCAGGACGGTGGGCCGGTAGAACAGGCCGTCGTAGGTGCCGCCCGCCGCGAGCTCCGCGCCCTGCTCGACGGTGCGCGTGACGATCGAGTGGATCCTGTCGCGCTGCCGCTCGTCGATGACCGGGCCGAGCACGTTGGCCGGGTCCACCGGGTCGCCGACCGGGATTCCGTTCGCCTTCTCGGCGAGCTTGGCGGCGTACTCGGCGGCTTGGGAGACATGCACCAGGTGGCGCCCGGTGGTCATGCAGATCTGCCCCTGGTGCAGGAAGGAGCCCCAGGCACCGGCCGAGACCGCCGCGTCCAGATCGGCGTCCGGGAGGACCAGGAGGGCGTTGTTGCCGCCCAGCTCCAGGTGGACCTTCTTGAGCAGAGGGGCCGCCGCCGTGCCGATCGCGCGGCCGGCCGGGGTGGAGCCGGTGAAGGAGATGCACGGCACGTCCGGGTGCGCGACCAGGGCCTCACCGACCTCGGCGCCGCCCGGCAGGACGTGCAGCAGGCCTTCGGGCAGCCCGGCGTCGGCCAGCAGTTCGGCGAGCGCGAAGCCTCCGGACACCGGGGTGCGGGGATCGGGCTTGAGGACGACCGCGTTGCCCGCGGCCAGCGCCGGGGCCACCGAGCGCAGGGCGAGGATGGCGGGGAAGTTGAACGGGCTGATGACGCCCACGACCCCGAGCGGGAGCCGGCGCACCGCGGAGAGGCGGGGCTTGGAGCTCCGCAGCAGCTCACCGTAGGGCTCGGAGGTCAGTGCGGCGGCCTCGTTGAGCTCGGAGACGAGGAGGCCGGCCTCGAACTGCGCCTTGCCCTGCCCGGAGCCCGATTCGGGGACGAGCCACCGCACGATGCGGCCGGGGTCGGCGGCCAGCAGGGCGGAGGCCTTGATGAAGACCTGGGCCCGCTCGGCGTAGCCGAGCTTCGCCCAGGCACGCTGCGCCGTCCTCGCGGAAGCGACCGACGTGTCGACGTCCTCGGCGGTGGCCGCGCCCACGGTCGCGACGACCTCGCCGGTGGCGGGAGCCGTCACGTCGATGGTGCCGCCGCCCGCAGTGCGCCAGGAGCCGTCGAAGATCTTCGCGGACCAGATCGGCGCGGACGCCGAGGGGGCGGAGTCTGTGCTGGTCATGGTGGGTTTCCTGTCCGTGAGTCGGGATCGGGTCGGCAGGTGGGGCTCTGTCGGCTCTGCCTGCCGATTCCACCACAGGGCCCATCTCCGGCGTTCCCCCCGGGGGGGAGCACCGCAACGCGAACGGGGGCCGTCGCGTCCGACGGCCCCCGTTCGCTCACCGCTGTCCGGCGTACGTCATCCGGCGTACGTCTCGAATTCGGCGACCTTCGGGGTACCGGTCGAGCCGGTGATCTCGAAGGTGATCTTCTTCAGCGAGGTCTGCGGGACCGTGATGACGCCCGCGCCGCTGCCGGAGGTCAGGACGGCACCGGTGTCGCCGTTGACGACCCTCCAGGATCCGATGCTGCCGGTGGAGCCCGCCGCCTCGCGGACATTGATCTTGGCGACCGAGGTGGCGGTCCCCCACTTGACCGATACGGAACCGGTCGAGCCGGCCGGCGACCAGAAGGTGCTCATGTCACCGTCCCGCACGTTGCCGTAGCTGGACCCACTGGCCTTGCTTGAGCCGTCGGCTCCGGCCCCGAGGCTGAGGTTGGTGCCGCTGGGCTGGGTGGGGTCGGGCGTGGGCTCCGTCGGGTCCGGCGTCGGGTCCGTGGGATCCGGCGTCGGCGTGGGGGTCGGCGTCGTCGGCGAGCAGCTGCCGTCGGACACCTTCAGGCCCTTGCCCGCACCGGCCGTCGCGCCCACGATCGCCGGGACACAGCTCGCGTTGTCCAGGGTGTAGGCGTAGGGGATGCTGACGGTGGTGTTGGACTTCGGGTCGGGACCTGCGGGGTTGTTCTCGCTGCCCGAGGCGGACCAGGTCACGTTGTCGAAGGTGTTCCCGCTGACCTGCCAGTATCCGGCCGCGTCGGTGTAGAACGTGCCCAGGACGTCCTTGGAGTCCTTGAAGTAGTTGTTGTCCACCTTGGCCCGTGCGCCGGCCCGGGAGTTGATGCCCGACTCGTTGAGCTTCACGTAGTAGTTGTTGTAGATGTGAGCGATACCGCCACGCAGCAGGGGCGCGCGCGAGTCGATGTTCTCGTACAGGTTGTGGTGGTACGTGATGTAGCCGTTCGACAGCTCGGTCTCGCTGGAGCCGACGAGTCCGCCACGGCCGGAGTTGCGCAGGGTGCTGTAGGACAGCGTGACGTACTGGGTGTTGTCCTTCATGTCGAAGAGGCCGTCGTACCCCTCCGACTCACCGCCGGACGCCTCGAGCGTGGTGTGGTCGACCCATACGTTGCGGACGTCGCTCTCCATGCCGATGGCGTCACCGCCGTTGGACGTGGGCGAGCCGGACTTCTTGACGTTCTTGACGGTCACGTTCTGGATGATGATGTTGCTGGACTGACGGATGTGGATGCCCAGCTGGTCGAAGACGGCTCCGCTGCCGACGCCGACGATCGTGACGTTGCTGATCTGCTTGAGCTCGATCACACCGGCGGCGGTGTTGCAGCTGTCGCCCGACACCTTCGTGGTGTTGCCGTGGTTGATCGTGCCCTCGACCTCGATGGTGATCGGGGTGCTGCTGCCGGCCCGGCCGCACAGGGCCGCGTGGATCGCGGTCCCCGTGGTGGCGCGCACCGTCTCACCGCCGGCTCCGCCGGTGGTCCCGCCGTTCTGGGTCGCGTAGCCGGTGGCACCGCCGGCCACCGCCGCTGAGGCCTCGGGCATCGACATCACCACACCGGTCGCGGCCGCCACGGCCAGTGTGGCCAGCGCGGCGTTGAGTCGCAGTGCGAGTGGTCGTCTCATGTTCGTGTCCCCATTCGTCTTCACGTGCTGGGTTTCGCCGCGGTCGCAACGGCGGACCGGCGGGACCGCCGGTGGTCACCGGGCAGCCTCGTCGGCGGTTGTGCGTGAACCCTGCGCCCGACCGGTGGCGGCTCGTGCGTGCCCGTCGCGACGGCCGTCGCGGCGTGCATCTCCACCGGGCGGAACAAGGAGGGGAAAGCGCTTTCTGCCCGCGACAATAGAGCGCCCGCCGTCAACTGACAAGGTTCATGACACGTACGGAATCCAGGCCCGCCCGACGGCGCGGAACGACAACGTCCGCCCGGATCAACGGAGTTCGACGCAGATCGGCCCGCAGGGGACGCGGCCTGACCGGGACGCCGTGGGCGGTCGCGGTCAGGCCGCCTCGCGTTCAGGAGTCGAGCCCTCCCCGCTTGACCAACTGGCTCGCGATGACGTTGCGCTGGATCTCGTTGGTGCCCTCGCCGACGATCATCAGCGGGGCGTCACGGAAGTAGCGCTCCACGTCGAATTCGGTCGAGTAGCCGTAACCTCCGTGGATGCGTACGGCGTTGAGGGCGATCTGCATCGCCGTCTCTGAGGCGAAGAGCTTGGCCATGCCCGCCTCCATGTCCACGCGCCGTCCGGCGTCCGCCTCTCGGGCCGCGTACAGGGTGAGCTGGCGGGCGGCGGTGAGTGAGGTCGCCATGTCGGCGAGGTAGTTGCCGACGGACTGGTGCTTCCAGATCGGCTTCCCGAAGGTCTCCCGCTCCTGGGCGTAGGCGAGGGAGTCCTCCAGCGCGGCCCTGCCGACGCCGAGCGCGCGGGCGGCGACCTGGAGGCGGCCGGTCTCCAGGCCCTTCATCATCTGGCCGAATCCGTTGCCCTCGGTCCCGCCGAGCACCGCGTCGGCCGGTGCCCGGTAGCCCTCGAAGGACAGCTCGCAGCTCTCCACACCCTTGTAGCCCAGCTTGGGAAGGTCGCGGGAGACCGTCAGTCCGGGTCCGTGTTCGACGAGCAGGATGGAGATCCCCTTGTGCGCCGGGGACGCCTGCGGGTCCGTCTTGCACAGCAGGGCGATCAGCTGCGAGCGGCGGGAGTTGGTGATCCAGGTCTTCGCGCCGTCCACCACATACCCCTCGCCGTCCTTACGGGCGACGGTGCGCATGGCCTGGAGGTCGGAGCCGCCGCCCGGCTCGGTCAGGGCCATGGTGGCCCGGATCTCGCCGGTGGCCATCCGCGGGAGGTAACGCCGCTTCTGCTCCTCGGTGCCGAAGCGGAGCAGCAGCTTGGCGACCACGGTGTGTCCGCCCATCGCGCCGGCCAGGCTCATCCAGCCGCGCGCCAGTTCCTCGGTGACGAGGACGTAGCAGGGGGTCGACACGGGTGTGCCGCCGTACTCCTCGGGGACGGCGAGGCCGAAGATCCCGAGCCCCTTCATCTGCTCGATGAGGGCCTCGGGATAGGTGTTGGCGTGGTCGAGTTCCCGCGCCACGGGCTTGATGTCCTTGTCGACGAAGTCGCGCACCGTGCTGACGATGAACTGCTCGTCCTCGGAAAGGATGTCGAGGGTGCTCATGTGGGGGCGGCCTCCTCGCCGCGGTCCTGCTCGCGTGTCGGGTGGTCAGATGGCGCCGTCGGCCCGCAGGGCGTCGATCCGCGCGGATGTGAGGCCCAGCTCGGCCAGGATCGGTTCTGTGTGCTCGCCGACTGCGGGGACCGCGCCCATGCGCGGGGTCGTGCCGGCCAGGTCGACGGGCGGCAGCAGGGCCGACATCGTCTCCCCGCCGGGTACGGACACCTCCCGCCAGCGGTCCCGGCCGGACAGCACGGGGTGTTCCAGGAACTGCTTCACGTCGTTGACGGGGGCGTTGGCGATGCCGATGGCGTCGAGCAGCTCCATCACCTCACCGCTGTCCGAGGCGGCGATCCGCCCGGCCAGGAGTGCGTCGACCTCCTCGCGGTGGCTCACCCGCGCGGGCCCGCCGGCGAAGCGCGGGTCGTCGGTGAGCCCGGGGTCGCCGAGGAACTTCTCGCAGAGGGCCGCCCATTCGCGTTCGTTCTGCACGGAGAGCAGTACGTCCTTGCCGTCGGCCGCGGTGTAGGTGCCGTACGGGGCGATGGTGGCGTGCCGGGTGCCGACCCGGGGCGGCTGCGCGCCGCTGTACGCCGTGTAGTAGGCGGGCTGGCTCATCCACTCGGCCAGTGCCTCGAAGAGGGAGACCTCCACGGCGCGTACGGACCCGCGGGTCGCCCGCGTGAACAGCGCGGTGAGGATGCCGCTGTACGCGTACATGCCGGCCGCGATGTCGGCGACGGACACCCCGACGCGCGCGGCCTCCTGGGCGCTGCCGGTCAGGGAGACCAGACCGGTCTGGCACTGCACCAGCAGGTCGTAGGCCTTGCGGTCGGCCCACGGTCCGCTCGATCCGTAGCCGGTGACCGAGCACGGGATCAGCGACGGGAACCGCTGCGCCAGGGCGTCGGCGCCCAGGCCCATGCGGGCGGCGGCGCCGGGCGCCAGGTTCTGCACGAACACGTCCGCCCGCGCGAGGAGTTCCTCCAGGACCTCCCGACCCTGGACCGACTTGAGGTCCAGGGTCACCGATTCCTTGGACCGGTTCAGCCACACGAAGTAACTGGACTGACCGTGCACCGTGGTGTCGTACCGGCGCGCGAAGTCACCCTCGCCCGGGCGCTCCACCTTGATCACCCGAGCTCCGAGGTCGGCGAGCTGGCGGGTGGCGAAGGGAGCGGCCACCGCCTGCTCGATGCTCACGACCGTGATGCCGGAGAGCGGCAGGTCATCGGCGGGCGATGCGTTCTCGGCCATGCGTTGTCCTCCGGAGATGTCGGTGACCCGAGCGGAAGTATCATCATGTGCTTTCATGTGAAGCCAAGGGAAATAACAATCCGTGATGCTGCCATGCGGGCCGCGGATGCCGGAAGAGGGACGCACCATGGACGTCAAGCAGCTCAAGGCACTCATCACGGTCGCCGAGGCGGGCAGCGTGACGCGCGCCGCCGAGCTGCTCCACCTGGTCCAGCCGGCCGTCACCCGGCAGATCCGCACCCTGGAGGAGGAGCTCGGTGTCGCGCTCTTCCAGCGCACCAGACAGGGCATGCGGCCCACCGAGGCCGGCGGGATCATGGTCGACCGGGCGCGCCGGGCCCTGAACGAGCTGGAGCGGGCGCGCGCCGAGGTGCAGCCCAGCCCCGGAGAGGTGACGGGCATCGTCACGGTCGGGCTGCTGGAGAGCACGAGCGACCTGCTCGCCGAGCCGCTGGTGTCGGCCGTCGGCGCGGCCCACCCAGGCGTGCAACTACGGCTGATGACGGGTTACTCCGGCCATCTCCAGCAGTGGCTCGACGACGGCGACCTGGACCTGACCCTGCTGTACAACCTGGACAGCTCCCCCTCCCTCAACGCCCGCCCGCTGGTGCGGGAGCGTCTGTGGGCGGTGGCCCCCGCGGCGGCCGGGCTGCGTGCCGACCGCCCGGTCGCCTTCTCCGACGTGGCGGCGCATCCCCTGGTGATGCCCGCGGCGGGCCATGCCCTGCGGACCCTGATCGACGCGGCGGCGGCCCGGTCCGGGAGCACGATGGAGATCGCCGTACAGACCAACGCGATGCGCGTGCAGAAGCAGCTGGTGCTGGCCGGGCACGGGTGGACCGTCCTGCCCGGCGTCGGCATCGCGGAGGACGTCGCGAACGGCACGCTCAGCGCGGCGCCGCTGTGCGAACCCGACGTGTGGCGGCAGATCGTCCTGGGCACCCCCCGGTACCGAAGGGTCCCGCCGGCCGTGGAGGTCGTCGCCGGCCACCTGGCCCGCCGCATCGACGCGGCCGTGGCGCAGGGGCGGTGGCCCTCGGCCGAGTTGCCCGCACCGGACGACTCCGGCACCGGCGCCTGACGGCGGCACCGCATACACCGGGGCCGGCCGGCCCCACGCCCCTGAGAGGACTCCCGTGACCGACACCGATGAACGACGCCCTGACGCCTTCGTACGGACCGACGACGGTGTGTCGGTGGCGTACCAGCGCCGCGGCACCGGCCTCCCGCTGGTCCTCCTGGCGGGGCAGGCGAACAACCACCACTGGTGGGACGGCGTACGCGAGGACTTCCACGGCAGCCGCTCCACGATCACCATGGACTACCGCGGCACCGGCGCGAGCGACGCGCCGCGGGAGGGCTACTCCACCCCGCGCTTCGCTGGCGACGTGGTGGCCGTCCTCGACTCCCTGGGCATCGAGCGGGCCGACGTGTACGGCACCTCGATGGGCGGCCGCGTCGCCCAGTGGGTCGCCGCCCGCCACCCCGACCGGGTGCGGCGCCTCGTCCTCGGATGCACCTCGCCGGGCGGGCCGGCCGCCGTCGGACGCGACGCCTCGGTGCGCCGGGCCCTGGCCCTGCCCGACCCGGACGCCGTACGGCAGACTCTGACCGAGCTGATGTACACCCCCGGCTGGATCGCCCGGCACCCCGGCCCGTACGGAACGCTCGGCGATCCCCACATGCCGCCGCACGCCCGGCGCGGGCACCTGAGCGCCAGTAACCGTCACGACGCGTGGGACGCGCTCCCCTCCGTCGCCGCCCCCACGCTGGTCCTCCACGGCGACCAGGACCGGCTCACCCCGCCGGAGAACGCCCGGCTGCTCGCGGCCCGCATCCCGGACGCCACGGCCCGTCTCCTCCCCGGCGCCCGGCACGCCTACTTCGAGGAGTGCCGGGAGACGGCCGGCGCGCTGGTCCGCGAGTTCCTCGGCTGAGCGGGCCCCGGATCCGCCCGGCCCGGCGGCCGTGGGGCAAGGGCGGCCCCGTCATGCGGCCGAGTCATGCACGCATCACGGATTTCTATTGTTCTTCCGTGCCGATCAGCGCTCATGATGTGTGGCACGTGAGCCGCCGAGCACCTGGAGACGCCACGGACGAGCCGGTTCCAGGCCACCGCCCCTCCGGCGGGAGCCCTCGGCGCACGACACGCTACTCACCGCCGACCCCTTTCCCGCGCCGAAGGGCCGCCCGAGCCGCAGCACCACCTGGGCGACGAAAGCAACGGAGCTCCTCATGCCCCAGAGCCGCACACCCGCACCCCCTGCCCCCGACCGGTCCCGCGTCACCGCGAACGTCGTACGCGGCTGTCTCGGCAACCTCGTCGAGTGGTACGACTGGTTCGCCTACGCCACGTTCAGCATCTACTTCGCGTCGGTGTTCTTCCCCGAGGGCGACCGGACGGCCCAGCTGCTCTCCACGGCCGTCGTCTTCGCCGTCGGTTTCTTCATGCGCCCACTCGGCGGCTGGCTGCTCGGCGCGTACGCGGACCGGTTCGGCCGGCGCCGCGCGCTGACCCTGTCGGTGACGCTCATGAGCGCCGGATCCCTGACCATCGCCCTCGCCCCCGGACACGAGGCCATCGGCCTCTGGGCGCCTGCCCTGCTGATCCTTGCCCGGCTGGCGCAAGGCCTGTCCGTGGGAGGGGAGTTCGGCTCCAGCGCCTCCTACCTCTCCGAGGTCGCCCCCGCGGGACGACGCGGCTTCTACTCCAGCTTCCAGTACGTCTCCATCGTGATGGGCCAGCTGGCCGCGCTCCTCGTGGCGATCGTCCTGCAGAACCTGCTCACCGAGGACCAGTTGCACAACTGGGGATGGCGCGTCCCCTTCGTGATCGGCGCCGTGGCCGGTCTGGTCGTGATGTACCTGCGCCGCAGCATGGAGGAGTCCGAGCACTTCGCCAAGGAGCAGGCGCGCACCGCCAGGCAGCGTGCCGAGCCCGGCGCCCCCGAACGCAAGGGCCTCGTCGCCCTGTTCGCCGAGTATCCGCGCCAGCTCCTCGCCGTCTTCGGCCTCGCCATCGGCGGCACCGTCGCCTTCTACACGTACACGACGTATCTGCAGAAGTACCTGGTGAACACCGCCGGCATCCCCCAGTCGACCGTCACCCTGATCGGCTTCGCCGCGCTGTTCGTCTACATGCTGATGCAGCCCGCCGTGGGCGCCCTGTCCGACCGCATCGGCCGCCGCCCCGTCATGTTCGCCTTCTCCGGCGGCTGCATGCTGCTGACGGTTCCGCTCATGACGCTCCTCGGCCGCACCAGCAATCCCTGGATCGCCTTCCTCCTCATGACCGTGGCCCTGACCTTCGTCACCGGCTACTCCGCCCTGGCCGCCATCATCAAGGCGGAGATGTTCCCCACGAAGGTCCGCGCCCTCGGCGTCGGCCTGCCGCACGCCCTGGTCACCGCCACCTTCGGCGGGCTGACCGAGCCCATCGCGCTCGCCCTGAAGGACGGCGGCCGGGAGAACCTCTTCTTCTGGTACGTCACCGGATGCGTCGGCCTGACCTTCCTGGCGACCCTTCTCGTACGGGAACCGTCCCGCGCCTCCCATCTCGACGTCACCGAGGCACCCGCCGGCGCCCCGCGACCGTCGAGGACCGCACCACTCGCGTGAAACCCGAGGTCCGATCCATGCAGCCCGCCCCCCTCAGCTCCTACGTCGAGACCTGGCACCCGGAACCCGTCACGGCCCACGACCCGATGGACCCGGGCCCCACCGCCGCCGTCTCCGCCCTGCTCGACCTGCCCCGACCGGCCGCCGAGGCCGGTGACCCCCTGCCGCCGCTGTGGCAGTGGTTCCACTTCCTGCACTGGCCCGCCCAGCACGAACTGGGCCCCGACGGGCACCTGCGCGACGCGCGTTTCCTCCCGCCGCTCCCCGACCGCCAGCGCATGTTCGCCGGCGGGCGCTGCCGGTACGTCCGGCCCCTGCGCCTGGGCGAGCCGGCCGAACGCGTCAGCAGCCTGGGTTCGGTGACGCCGAAACACGGCCGCAGCGGAGAGCTGCTCTTCGTGACGGAGCGCCAGGAGTTCCGTCAGTTCGGCCGCACCTGCCTGGTCGAGGAACAGGACATCGTCTACCGGTCCGGGCGCGGCAGCGGACTGCACCCGGCCGCCGTCGACGACCGTACGGCCCCGGCCGCGGAGGAACCCTGGCAACTCCGCCTCCAACCGGACCCGACGCTGCTGTTCCGGCTGAGCGCGCTCACGGCCAACGCGCACCGCATCCACTACGACGCCCCGTACTGCCGTGACACGGAGGGCTATCCGGGTCTCGTCGTCCACGGCCCGCTGCTCGCCCTGCTCATGCTGGAGGTCGTCAGGCGCGAGGCACCCGGCCGCCGGGTGGGCGCACTCTCCTTCAAGCTGCTGCGGCCGGCGTTCGCGGGCGAGCACCTCCTCGCGGAGGGCGGCCTCTCGGGCGCAGGGGCCCACTTGCGCACCGCCACCCACCGCGACGCGTGCCACGCCACCGCCGAGGTGACCTTCGCGTGAACACACACACCCGGATCGCGGCCGCCCGCACCCTGCTCTTCGTACCGGGCCACCGTCCCGACCGCTTCGACAAGGCTGCGAGCTCCGGCGCCGACCTCGTCATCGTGGACCTGGAGGACGCGGTCGCCGCCGAGGACAAGGACCGGGCCCGCCGGGCCGCCGCCGGGTGGCCGGGGGTCGGCGACCGTACGGTCGTACGCGTCAACGCGCCCGGCACCCCGTGGTTCGAGGCGGACCTGCGCATGGCGGCCGGTCTCGGCTGCCCGGTGATGGTGCCGAAGGCCGAGGACCCGGCGGTCCTCGCGGAGATCGCCGTCCGCTGCACCCTGATCGCCCTCATCGAGACGGCGCTCGGCGCCGAGCGGGCGTACGAGGTGTGTTCCGTACCGGGCGTCGTCCGCGCCGCGTTCGGCAACGTGGACCTCGCCGCGCAGCTCGGCGTCGCCCACGACGACACCCTCGCCCTGACCCACGCCCGCTCCCGCCTCGTCCTGGCGTCGGCGGCGGCGGGTATCAGCCCACCGGTGGACGGCGTCACGACCGCGGTGCGGGACACCGACGCGCTGGCCGCGGACACGGCACACGCCCGCCGGCTCGGCTTCTCGGGCAAGCTCTGCGTCCATCCGGCGCAGATCGCCCCGGCAGCCGCCGCTTTCGCCCCCACGGAGAGCGAACTGAACTGGGCACGGGCGGTCCTGGGCGCCGGGGAGGCCGTCACGACCGTCGACGGACACATGGTCGACAAGCCGGTCCTGGAGCGCGCCCGCCGGATCCTGGCGCGGTCCGCGGAAACCGGAACCGCCGGGTGACCGATGCGACGAACGCCCCCGGCACCCGTTCCGGACCGGCCCCGCACATCGTGGGTTGTGCGCGCCCGTTCGTGTGTCCTGGCGGTGTGGCTTCGTAGTCGCATCCCCTCGATGGCGTGCCATGGGGACGATGAAGAAGGAATCCGGCGCAAGACAGCTCCGACGGCTTGCCCTTCGGCGCGCCGCTGGGCGCCGTCGCCGGCGACGACGACGCAAGGCCGAGGCGAGCAACCCCGAGGCCCGCGGCGGGCTGGACCGGCTCGGACTGGTGGTGGTCAGCCTGCCGGGACTGGCCGCGCTGGCCGCCCTGCTGTTCACCTGGATGCAGGTGGGGCAGGCCAACAAGCAACTGCGCATCAGTGAGCAGGGGCAGATCACCAACCGGTTCAACGCCGCGATCACCAACCTGGGATCGGATTCCGTGGACGTGCGCCTGGGTGGTGTCTACGGTCTGGAGCGCATCATGCAGGACTCCGTCCGCGACCACCCCACAGTCGTTTCGGTCCTGACCGCGTACGTACGGCGGCACGCCCCCCTGCCGGCAGCCGGCGCCGACAGGCAGCGGTCCGCGGCGCCGGTGGCCGCCCCGCCGACCGATATCGAGGCGGCGATGGGCGTCCTGGCCAAACGGCCGCTCGACGTGGAGACCTTCGGGCTGGACGTGAACCGCACCGACTTGAGAGGGCTGCGATCCGGGCAGGGCGGCAGCGGATTCGCCGGGATGATCTTCCAGGAGGCGGACCTGACGAGCGCGGACCTCGACGGCGCGGACCTGACCGGTGCGAACCTGACCAGAACCGTCCTCCGCCGCTCCAGCCTGGCCGGCGCGCTTCTGTCGGGCGCTTCCCTGACCGGGTCGGACCTGACGCGTGCGAACCTGAACAAGGCGGAACTGAACAGTGCGGACCTGTCCGGAGCACGCCTGACGGGCGCGGAGCTGAACGGGGCCGTGCTGGGTAGTGCCATCCTCGAGCGCACCACCTTCCGCACCGCGAATCTGAACGGCGCGAACCTGACCGGGGCCGACCTGAACGGCGCGAACCTCGTTGACGCGCGTCTGACCTACGCGAACCTGGCCTTCGCTGACTTGACAAAGGCTGACCTGACCCGTGCGGACCTGAGCGACGCGGATTTGACCGGCGCCGATCTGACCGGCGCGAAGCTGACCGGGGTACGCCTCACGGGCGCGAAACTCGAGGGAGCGCGCGGGCTGCCCCTTTCGCAGCGCTGAGGCCGCTCCAGTCCTCGGCGGTTTCTGGGGCTGCGGCCGCAGCCCTGTCAGTCCTCGGGGATGTGGCCGCACCCTGTCAGTCCTCGGGGATGTGCTCGACACACGAAGAGAACGGGTCGCGCTGCACGCACACCCACAGCGTGTGCCACTCCGTGCTCTCTTCGCTGGCACCCGCAGCCAACGCGGCAGCGCACGACGGATCGGAAAGGCCCCAGAGAGATCCGTCCGACCAACCGACCTGACGCGTTCGGTTCTCGACCGTCTCGACGCACGCCGTCGACGGTTTGTACCGCTTGATCTCCTTCATCAATTCCAGGTACTGGTGATTCCCGAGCGCTTCGATCCGCTCCTTCACCTTCTCGAGTGCCTCATCCCGCTCCTCCCGGGACGCTTCCGGGTCCCGGGCCGTCCGCAGCGCGTCGCAGGCTTGCTCGATGGTCTTCTGGATCCTCTTTCGATCCTTCGGATCATCCGGCGTCGACTGCGAGGAGTGGAATTCCTTCAGCCCCGCGCCGACCTGCCCCGCGTCCGCCACGAGCCACTTGGGCGCCTGCGGCGCCTGCGACTGCGGGGACCGAGGCGATGGCGGCGGGTCCAGCGCCGCGGTCATCGCCTTCACGATCCGTGTGAATGCGGCCCGGTCCTCCGGCGACGTATGCGGATCCTGGATCGCTTGCAGCGTCGAGGTGATCCCTCCGACGATGTTCGCGTAGGTGGCGCGCTCCTCCGGCGTCGCATGTGGATCCTCGATGAGATCCATCATCCTGGCCAGGGTTTCCCTCACCTCTTCCCGTACCTCCTCGGGCGCTTGCGCTGCCTGCCTCTCCGCCTCCGCCTTCAGCTCCCCGGGCTCTTCCGGTTGCGACGTCCCGTCCGGGGGCGGTGGGACGTCCGACGCCGTCGGCTGTTCGGCCGAGGGCGGTGTGGCTGGCTGCGTGTCCGCAGGCGGCGGGGTCTCCGGTGGCGGGTTCGGCGGACGAGGCGGCGGTTCGGGCGGGCTCGGCGGTGGGGGCGGGGGTGTGGGCTCGGCCGGTGTCCCGGCCAGGGCACCGGTGACGACGTGAGGCTCTGCCGCAGCGGCGGTCGCGCCTGGCAGGGTGAATGCGGCAGCCAGGCAGGACGCACCGACAAGGCGGGCGACGGGCCGCCGGGAGGTTTTGGGCATCATGGCTCCAGATGCTCGGGACGCGTCGTTCCGCCCTGGATCCGCTCGTGTCGGCCCGGGGTCCGGAGATCCACAGTTCAACGGGCTCGATTTCGGGGAGTCATAACCACCTTTGGCCCCAGCGTCACCTCCCGCAACTCGGGCACACCACGCCCGAATGGAGCCGAACGGCGGGGAGTTGTTCAATCTGAACCATTTGAATACATGAGGGGTCCTCCCGGTCCGGCCCCGACCCGGCCGTCGGTGCGGACCGCCGACAGGCACGTCGCGGCACCACACCCACCCACTCCGCATTGTTGACATGTGCAGGATCGCTCGCAATGCTGAGAGAGCGCTCTTTGCATCGATGTACATGTCGGTGGGAAGCGGCGTTCCGCTGCGGCCGAGGTTTCACCGCGGCCGTCTCCACACACAGTCCTGAACAGCCCCTGCCTGCTGTGCCGACCTCCCCGCCCAGGTGCCGCGTCGGCGCGGTGGCCGACCATGGAGCGGGATGATGCAGCTTTCTCGTCGCCTCTCGGGTGTCGCCGTCTTCGTGCTGTCCGTCGTGCTCGCCGCAGCGATGTCGCTTTCCTCCGCCGAGTCCGCGCACGCCGGCCAGACCGGCCTGCGGGCCGCGGACCCCAGCGTGATCCGTGTCGGAGGTACGTACGTCTCGGTGCAGTCGACCGGTGACGGCATCGCCGTGCGTCAGGCCCCGTCGACGGAGGCCCTCGCCTCCGCCCCCGCCCGCCAGGTCTGGTCGGACTCCCGCGGCCTCGGGGAGGTCTGGGCCCCGGAAATCATGAGGGACGGCGGGCGCTACTACGTCTACTTCGCGGCCGGGCGAGGTGCGGCCCACCGGATGTACGTCATCAGCTCGGCCTCACCCGACAGCGGCTACACCGCCGAGACGAAGCTCGCGCTCGCCGACGACAAATGGGCCATCGACGGCACCCTGTTCACCTTCGGCGGGCAGCGCTGGTTCGTCTGGTCCGGCTGGGCCGGCGACACCGACGTCGAACAGAACCTCTACATCACCAGGATGAGCAGCCCGACCACACCGACCGGCGCGCGGTACGTCATCTCCCAGCCCCGGGAGAGCTGGGAGCGGGTGGTCGGCAACCCGTTCATCAACGAGGCGCCCGAGGCGGTCAAGGACCCGAACGGACAGCTGCACATCGTGTACTCCGCCAACGGCAGCTGGAGCGACCAGTACTGCCTGGCGGACCTGAGGCTCCGCTCCGGCGGCGACCCGACGTACGTCTGGGACTGGTACAAGTCGAACGGCTGCCTCTTCGGCTCCAACCGCGCGACGATGATGTCCGGCTGGGATCCCACGCTGTACGTCGACGGACCCGGCCACCACAGTTTCGTCCTGCTCGACGGCGACATCGGTACGAGCCCGCCGGCCGGCCCGCGGTTCCCGCTGATGTTCCACGCGGTCGCGAAGGGGACGCCCTACTCGTGGGCCAACCGGTACTGGTACACGGGTACGTTCAGCTGGTGGGGTGACATCACCTACAGCCGCGCGAACGTCCCGGGCGCGGGGACCAGCACCGGCTGGAGTCTCAAGTTCTTCGAGTGACGGGCACAAGTCCGGGGCTCCGCCCGTTTTTTGGGTACGTGGGCCCCGGCAAGGCGCCGTTCGGAAAAGGTGTGGCCCTCCGCGCGGGCCCGGGTTACGCTCCCGCCGATGACTACTCGATGTGTGTGCAGATTGGGGGTCCCGACCGCGCAAGGTGAGTGCTGATGCTCACCGAGACCGCGTTCGAGGATTCCCGCCTTTCCTTCTGGCTGCGCGTGCGTGAGATCGCCGTGCCGCCCTCCGTGATCGAGACCGCAACGGCCCGGCGTACCGCCGGCGACTGGGCGGGGGCGTGTGCCGCCGCCGGATTCGACGTCGACCTCGACCTGCGTACCGTCAGACGCGTCCATGGCGGCGAACTGGCCGCCCTGCTCCGGGCGGACCTGCGCCGGCTCGCACCCGATCTGCTGCGGTGGCACATGCCACGGACCGCACCTGACGGTTTCCTGCGACCCGGTACGACCCTCACGCTCGTCCGGTACGACGATCCCGGGCGCGCACGCCCGGTCCACCTCGTCGCGCGTACCGCGCCCGCGTGGGCGGATGCCGGACAGCGGATCAGCCTGGCGCTGTGGGACGGCCCCGCGTCGCCCGGACCGCGCGGCTACCGGCCCCCCGACCGGCGGTTCCGCCTGGATCTGCACCGCCATCTGTGGGACGCGAGCCGCAGCGGTGAACTGCGCGAGCGTTCCCTGACCGGCGGTCCGGCGCCGCGGTGGGCCTCGTCCCTGCCGGGCACGGAGCGGTTCGCGTCCGGCCGGTGGGCAGCCGAGGCGGCCTTGTTGCTGACGGCGGAGAGGCGTCCGGGAGGGGGCCGTGTCGCGGTCCGCCTCGGCGCCAGGAGACGTCTCCTCCTGGACGTGGGCGCCTCCGCGGCGGCCGTGGGCGGCGGCAGGACGGCCGAGGTGCGGTCCGCCGTGTCCGCACGGGCGGGCGCCTGCGCGGGACTTCCGGTGCTGCCCGACGCCGCCACATGGGTCCTGCCCGATCTCGAACTGCTGCGCGGTGGCTGGATCGCGGCCGAGCGGCTGCATCCACTGGTGTCGGCGGCCCTGGAGCCGGGAACACCACGGCGCTCCACCGCCTGCCCCTCCGCGGACGGGGACGGGCGGTCCGCGCCGAGGCTGGTGGACTGCCGGGGCGCCCGGCACCGGATCGGCCTGGTCGACGGGGTGCTGGTCCCGCTGGACCACGATCCCGCCGAGATCCGGCGGGAGGAACTGCTCGCCGCACTCACCGGTACGCCCCTCCCCTGCCTCCAGATCATCGACGTGGCGCACCGCCGGCCGGACTGCCTCACCGACGTCCGTGACCGGCTGGCCCATGGGGACGCGGCAGGTGCCCTGGCCCGTATCGAGAGCGTGCTCGGCGCCGGGGCGCATCTGAGGGACGGGGACCTCCGCGACGCCCTCCACGATGCCGCCCGACAGCGGGTGACCCATGGCTTGTTCAGGGCCGGTCTCACCGGCCCCGGGCGGGAGCCGCCCGGACAGAAGCCTCGCCGACCCGCGACCCACCGCTCCCGACCACGGCAAGTGGCCTCTCTCTGACCTCCGGCGGCGGTTCCGCGGGACCGCCGCCCTCCCTGCCGTGCCCTCGCGCGCCCTCACCACCGGGCGCCGATCGCCTACCGCCTACCGCCTTCGATGACCCCACAGGTGATGCCTTATGTCCACGTACGCCCCGCTCCCCGAGACCGCGTCTTCCGAGATTGCGCCTTCCGGGACCCCGCTCGCCGAGACCCCGACTCCCGGGACCCCGCTTTCCGAGACCTCGCTTTCCGGGGCCCCGGGAACGCCGGGCCCGTCCGACGCCCTCACTCCCTCCGCACCGCCCTCCCGCCTCGACCTGTCCGGCGAACTCCTGACTCTGCTGCGCGACACGACCACCGCGCCCCGGCCGGACCCCCAGCTGGAGGCGCTCACCCTGGCCGTGTCAGCGGATCTGCCGGTGCTGCTGTGGGGCGAGCCCGGCATCGGCAAGACGGCTGCGCTCACCCAGCTCGCCACCACCCTGGACCTGCCACTGACCACCGTGATCGCCAGCGTCCACGAACCCTCGGACTTCTCCGGTCTCCCCGTCATCGGGGACGACCCGGCCGGGAACGGGGTCCCGATGGCACCGCCGGACTGGGCGGTACGGCTGGTGCGGGCGGGCCGCGGCCTGCTGTTCCTCGATGAACTGTCCACCGCCCCGCCCGCCGTGCAGGCGGCACTCCTGCGCCTCGTACTCGAACGCCGGGTCGGCGCCCTGCGCCTGCCGCCGGGCGTACGGATCGTGGCCGCCGCCAATCCCCGGTCCTCCGCCGCCGACGGCTGGGAGCTGAGTCCGCCGCTCGCCAACCGGTTCGTCCACCTGCAATGGGTCCACGACACCGACGTGGTGGTGCGGGGCCTCGGCGGAGTCTGGCCCCGGGCCACGCTGCCGGTGCTCGACGCCGGCAGCCTGCCCGAGTCCGTGGCGTTCGCCCGCCGCGCGGTGTGCGGGTTGCTGGGCGCGCGGCCCGCCCTGGTCCACCGGCTGCCCTCGGGCGAGGCCGGGCGCGGCGGTGCGTGGCCGTCACCACGCAGCTGGGACATGGCGCTGTGCCTCACCGCCTTCGCGACCGCCGCCGGTGCCTCGCGCGATGTCCTGTCGATGCTGGTCAGAGGCACGGTGGGGGATGGTCCCGGGCTGGAGTTCCTGGCCTACCTGGACAGGATGGACCTGCCTGATCCGGAGGACCTGCTGGCCGATCCGGGGAGTGCGGAGCTGCCGGAGCGCGGGGACCTGCGGCAGGCGACGCTGGACGCGGTGGTCGCCGCGGTCCGCACGCGTCCGGAGCGGGCCCGGTGGGATGCCGCCTGGGCCCTGTTGGCGAGGGCGGCGGAGACCGGCGCTCCGGACCTGCTGGTCGTTCCGGCGAGGACGCTCGCGACCTTGCGCCGCGACGACTGGGAGGTGCCGGTGTCGATCGAAGGGCTCGCCGGGGCGGTGTCCGTGTCGCAGCGGGCCGACCGCGCGAAGGTCCGTGCCCTCGACGTCACACGGGTGGGCCGGTGAACGCGCCCGCCCCCGGCCGGCCCGCCGGCCGCGTCCCCGAGAGCGGGCTGGACACCGGGAAGCTCTTCGCGGCCCGCCTCCAGGCTGCCCGGGTGCGGCCGTACCTGGCGACGGCACTGTTCGCCCTGCACCCTGTGGAGTCCCGCGGCGTACCGACGATGGCGGTCGATCCGTACTGGCGGTGCTACGTGTCACCCGCCTTCGTCGAACGCACGCCGGTGGAGGAGCTGGCCGGTGTCTGGGTGCACGAGGTGTCGCACCTGCTGCGCGACCATCACGGGCGCAGCGACCGCTATGCGCACCGCCACCGGCTGAGCGGCCGGGCGGAGCGGTTGCGGATGAACATCGCGGCCGACTGCGAGATCAATGACGACATCTTCGGTGAGGGGCTGGTGGGGCCCGAAGGAGCCGTCCGCCCGGGGTCACTCGGACTGAAGGACGGCGAGCTGATGGAGGACTACCTCCGCCAGTTCCGGCTCGGTCCGCACACGGCCCACCTGGCGTGGCTGGAGTGCGGCAGCGGCGCCGACGGCCTGGCGCGCCCCTGGGATCTGGGACCGGACGGGGCGCGCGGACTCAGCACGCAGGAACGGGACGCGGTCCGCTTCCGGGTGGCGCAGGGCATCGTCGGCCGTCCGGGGAGCGCGCCTGCGGGGTGGCGGCGGTGGGCGGAGGAGGCGTTCCACCCGCCGCAGCCCTGGCGGGAGTTGCTCGGAGCAGCTGTGCGGTCGGCGGCCTCCGCGCCGGGCACCGGCGAGGACTACGTGTACGGCAGGCCGGCACGCCGTTCGGCGGCGGTCCCCGGCGCGATCCTGCCGAGCCTGCGGCGCAGGCCGACGCGGGTCGTCGTGGTGATCGACACCTCGGGCTCGGTCAGCGACGCGGAGCTGGGCAGCGCGCTGCTGGAGGTGACGGCGATCTCCCGGGCCGTGGGCGGCCGCCGCGATCTCGTCGGCGTACTGCCGTGCGACGCGGCGGCCGGCCGGGTCCGGCCCCTGTGCGGCGGCACGGAGGGCGTCGAACTGCTCGGCGGGGGCGGGACCGACCTGCGTACGGGCTTCGCCCGCGCCCTGGAGTCCCGTCCGCGCCCGGACGTCGTGGTGATGCTGACGGACGGCCAGACCCCGTGGCCGTCCCGGCGCCCGCCGTGCCGGACCGTGGTGGGCCTGTTCGGCCGTGACAACCGCGGCTCGTCCTACGACGAGTCCGATCCCGAATACGCCCCGGACGGGCCACCCGCGTGGGCGCGGGTGGTGACCATCGGCTGACGCCCAGAGGCTGCCGGCCGGGGGTTCAGGCCCCCGGCTGGGGTCACCCGGCGGATGGACGGCGCGGACCGTGGTGACGACGGCCGCGACCGCCGGTCAGGATCAGCGGAATGCGGAGCGCGAAGGCGTAGATGTCCGCGTCACCAGGCCGTTGAGGATCATGAGGACGACGCCGAGCCCGCCTGCGGCGACGGGCATACGGCCCGCCGGACTGCGGGCGAGGACCAGAACCGCGCCGGTGGCGAGCACAGCTGAGAAGAGCACCGCCTGGAGCACACCCGCCTCGTACGTGCACCGCTCGATCACCGCGAAGGCATGGGGGGCCGTACCTCGCCCAACGGCCTGGCGGCCTGGCGGCCTGCGGCGCAGCAGCAGGCCCACACCCTGCCGAGGACGGCTGACTCGGCCAGGCCCAGGGGCAGGCTCGCAACGAGCGGGCCGGTCGGTGCGCCGCTGTGAAGGAGGCGGCGATCCAGGAGAGCCGGTACACGGGTGAGGGAAACGCAGGTCAGCGCCGCCGCCATGGCGACGCTCGCGGACGTGCGCGTGCGCGTACCTATGGTGCCCTCTCCTGGTCCGTGGCTCGTGAGCGGACCGTCAGCGGACCGACTCGCGGGGCGTCGGCGAGGTGGGGGCGTCGGCGAGGTGCGCGGCTCCACGCCCCGCCTGATCCGCGTCAGTGGGCCGACGGGGGCCAGTTGACGATCCTCTTGGGACGCGGCGGCGCGTACGTGCGCACCTTCGAGGTTGTCAGCCCGAGGCGGACGAGGGACTCGGCGATGGTCACCGCGGCGCTCACACCGTCGACGACGGGGACACCGGTGCGTTCGACGACGCGCTCGGTGAGGCCGGACATGCCGCCGCATCCCAGGCAGATCACCTCCGCCCGGTCGACCTCCACTGCCTGGGCGGCCTGCTCCACGATGGCGTCGACAGCCGCCTTCTCGTCCCGTTCCAGATCGAGCACCGGGAGCCCGCTGGCCCGCACGGAGGCACAGCGCGCACTGAGACCCGCGGTGTGGAGGCGTTCCTCGATCAGCGGGACCGTGCGGTCGAGGCTCGTGACGACGGAGTAACTGCGGCCGAGGAACTGTGCGGTGCTCGCAGCCGCCTCGGTGATGTCGACGACGGGTACGTCGAGCAGTTCCTGCAACCCTTCCCGGCCGTGCTCGCCGTAGCCGGCCTGGATCACGGCGTCGAACGGTTCCGGGTAGGCGCGGACCGCTTCCATCACAGCTATCGCCGCGAGGTAGCTCTCGTAGTTGCCCTCGACGGACTCCGCCCCGAAGGAGGGGGTCAGGGGGACGATCTCGGTACCGGGCGCCGCCGCACCGGCCGCCTGCCTGCCGATCGAGTCGGTGATCGACTGCGTGGTGTTGACGTTGACGACGAGGATGCGCATGTCACGACCTTCGGTTCGGCGGATCGTTCGGTGGTTCATTCGGCGGCGACGGCGATGGCCTCGCCGTCCACGTCCCGCATCTGCGCGCCGCGGTCCGCCACGATCGTGTACAGCACGGCGGCGAGGAAGGCGCCCACGAACCAGGAGAAGCCGGCCGCGGCGTGGAAGAAGGGCACGAGGGCCACGACGACGGCGACTGCGGCACTGGGGACGAAGGCCGCTACGGCCCGGGGGTTGAAGCCGCGGCTGTAGTGGTACTCGCCCCGCGGGTCCTCGCTGTAGAGATCGGGCACGTTGATCCTGGACTTCCGCAGCAGCCAGTAGTCAGCCATGATCACGCCGAAGAGGGGCCCGAGGAGTGCGCCCAGCCCGCCGAGGAAGTAGTTCACGATCACCGGGCTGTTGTAGAGGTTCCACGGCAGGATCACCAGCCCGGCGACCGCGCTGACCACGCCTGCCCGGCGGAAGTTCAGCCGGCGCGGGAAGAGGTCGATGAGGGCGTAGATCGGCGCGACGAAGTTGGCCAGCAGGTTCACCGCGACGGTCAGCGCGATGAGGGCGAGCGAGGCCGTCGCCAGGAGGAACATGTTAGGGATGGTCCGGACGATGTCCGTGGGGCTGGTGATGACGTGCCCGTCGAGCTTGAACTGCGCCCCACTCAGCACCACCACGATGACGGCGAAGAAGAGCATGTTGAGCGGGATCCCGATCACGTTGCCGCGGACGATGGAGCCACGGCTCCTGGCGGACCGGGTGAAATCGCAGAAGTTCAGCACGAACGTCCCGTAGATCACCACCCACAGCGCGGCGGCCTGAAGGACCTGCAACCACATCGCTCCGCCGGTGAGCGGAGCGTCGACGGAGAGGGAGATCGAGCCGTCAGCCCGTACGAACATCCAGATCGCGAGGGCGAGCATGGTGAGCAGGGTCGTGGGCGCCGCGAAGGCCATGTACCTCCGGATCATCTGCATGCCGTAACTGACGATGAGGAGTTGCAGGGCCCAGAGGAAGAGGAAGGAGATCCAGCCGAGGGTCGACTGCCCGAGGAAGGAATTCGAGTCCAGGCCGTGAAGTCCGGGGAACAGTGCGATCAGCAACGTGCTCAGGACCGCTGAGGCGAGGTAGGTCTGGATACCGAACCAGGCGATGGCGACGACGCCACGGACGGCAGCCGGTATCTTCGCGCCCCTGATGCCGAACGCGATGCGGCTCATGACGGGGAAGGGGACGCCCGTCTTGTGCCCCATGAACCCTGACAGCGTCAGCAGCAGGAAGAGCAGCACCGACGCGAGTGCGAAGGCTGCCAGGATGCCCCACACGTTCAGTCCCAGAGCGAAGAGACCGATCGCGAAAGCGTAGTTGCCGAGGCTGTGGACGTCGTTGGCCCAGAGCGTGAAGACGTTGTACGCACCCCAACGGCGTCCCTGCTTCTTCGTCGGGGCGAGGTCGTAGGTGTACAGGACGGAGCTGGCGCCTCCGGCGTCCCCGGTGGCCGTCTCGGGCGGCCGGTCCTCCACAGCAGTCATCGATCGACCCTCGAGTATTCGCTAGGGGCCGCAACGAGGCCTGTTGATGGCCTACTTCAGAAGAAGGCTGCGCACCACGGCCCCTGGCGACCGAGAGAGGTTTCAGAGGTTTCCACCAAGTGGAAGTTGATTTCCGCAAACCAAAACGTAGTTTTCACCAAAGCGCAGCGTCAAGGGTTATGGGCAGGTGACTTCGACGGGGAGTGCGCAAGCCTGCCAGGAGCACGGACACAGGGAGCGCTCACACGGGTGACCTCGCCATGCGGCACAGGCCCGGAATTCATGTGGACCACGGAAGAGACAGCCGCGAAGTCCACGATGACCGGACGATGGGGGCGCACCTACGCGTGCGGGACCGCGAGGCGTTCACTCAAGATCACGGCCGAGGTGTTCCTGACCGCCTGGCGGAGCCGTTCACGAGTAGAGGCACGTAAGACTGTCCGCCGCCCTGACGGCTCAACATCCCCGCCACAGGCGGACAACGCCCAGCGACGCGTGCGCAGATGACGGACGGCGGACGGCGGACGGCAGATGGCGGCAGCGAAGACACTCGGCGTGACGAACACGCAACGGATCGAGGATGCGATCGGCAGCCGCGCATCGGCATCACCCGCCGCCGACCGAGCAGACCCTGAACAGCAAGCCGGGGGCAGGCCGCGAGCCCAGGGGTGGCTCTCCAGGGAGGCTGACACCTGGAGAGCCACCCCCGCCCCGCCGGCCCCACACCGTTTCGTACCGGTCGGGCGGGGCCTCGTATCGGCGGTGACTCAGACGGACGGGGTGTGGAAGTAATGGCCCTTGTCGAGATCACCGATGAGTCCGGGCTGCGCCGGAAGCCACCCCGTCAGCTCACGCGTCACCGCACTGGAGGCCGGCTGGTCGGTGGAGAGCACCATGGTGAGCCAGCCGAAGTGCTCGTCGGCCTCCTCCGGCGGCACGGAGGCCACCGGCACGTTCAAGTGCCGGCCGATGACCTCGGCGATGTCGCGGAGGGACACGCCCTCGTCGGACACGGCGTGCAATGTCGACGCCGCCGGGGCCTTCTCCAGCGCGACGCGGAACATGTCCGCGGAATCCAGGCGGTGGACAGCGGGCCAGCGGTTGCTCCCATCGCCGTAGTAGCCCGCCACACCCTTCTCGCGGGCCGTGCGGACCAGGGTCGCCACGAAGCCCTGGTCCCCTTCCCCGTGGTTGGTCCGCGGCAGGCGCACGACGGACGAACGTACGCCGCGGGAGGCGAGTGAGAGCACCCACTCGGCAGTGGCCATCCGGGCCATCGGGCCCGCGAGCACGGGATCGTCGGCGGCGCCCGGGGGAATCTCGTGCCCGTCGAGCTCGGTCGCCACCCGCCCGGGCACCGCGGGCGTGCCGGAGGCGAGGACGAACGGCTTGTCCGAACCGGCCAGCGCCTCTCCCATCGCCTCGACTGCGCGCCGGTCCCTGTCCGCCGCCCCCTTGAAGTCTCCGCCCAAGAAGGCGACTTCGTGGTCGAACGCGAGGTGGATCACGCCGTCCGCAGCTGCGGACGCACTGCTCAGGACATCCAGGTCATCGAGACTGCCGCGGACCACCGTGACCCCGGCCGCGGCCAGAGCGTCGGCGGAGGCATCCGAACGGGCGAGTCCGACGACCTGATGCCCCGCCCCGATCAGGTCGGGGACGACAGCGGAGCCGATCCAGCCGGATGCGCCGGTGACGAAAACACGCATGTGACACAACCTCCTTGTACCGCGAGCGGTACGACGAAACGAGCAATGTCAGTAACTGACATCAGCTTTAGCGTAACAGCTGATGACAGCTCCTGCCATCACATGCATGGACTCGCCCGGCGACCAGCCGTCACCGCACGAGACGACGGCGTTCGAGTGTCGCGGCGAGGGCGTACGCACCACCGCCGGCCGCGGTCAGCACCCAGTACAGGCCGGGGCTGCCGAGAAGGAGAGCCGCGGTGGAGGTCAGCGCGAGCCAGGTGCCGAGGCCGTAGTGCAGCAGGTTGCGGCGGACGGCCCCTTCCGCGACATAGAGCAGGCCGACGACGAAGCCGGAGCCGGTGGGCCAGAGAACGGATTGCAGATCGGGCGCGTCGAGGGTGGCAGCCAGGCCGGTTATGGCGAGGAAAAGGCCGGTGAAGGCAGTCACCCAGGCGACGCCGAGCAGCTTGCCGGAGAGTATGTCTTCCGGCTTCGCAGCGGCGCGCTGCGCCCGCATGGCGGCGGCCGTGGCCTGGAGGGTACCGGCCGCGAGCCCGGCCCCGAGGAGCGTCATGGGCAGCCAGCCGGGCAGGCCCAGTAAGGGGGTGGCCCCCTGGGAGACCGCGGCCGAGCCGTGCCCGAGGACGTAGGCGAGGCCGAAGCTGATGTAGGTGGCCCGGTTGTCCACGTCGCCCGGGAGAGGTGCGAGGGCGGGGCGATCGGTGGCGGTCGGCGGGACGGGGTTGAGCGGCGGGACAGGAGCGGGGAGGGACATGGTCGATTCCTCCGGGATCATGGAGTGGAGCATCAGAAGCGCACGGTGCTCGCGCTGAGCAACTGCGATGCGTGAGTGCGTCGTTCAGGCGAGTTCAGGTCCGACGCGGGGCGGTGTGGGACAGCGGGGCTACGCAGCGCCGCACGAAATCGGCGGGCCAGGGAAAGGCGCGGGAAGCACCACGCTGGTGGGCCGGCCCGTGCAGCCCCAACCAGAGGGCGACCGCGTCCGCGTAGGGGGCGGCGCTGGTCGAGCGACCGGCGGTGACACAGTCGGCGAGGACACCGGCGGGGATCCGCGGGGGTTCCGCGCCGAGACGGGCCAGGTCGTCGGCGACGACGGGGTTCCGGAGTCCGCCGAACATGGCGCGGTAGCGGCCCTGGTGAGCAGCGGCGAAACCGGGATGGGCGTGGCAGGCGGCATACAGGCCCCGCTCGGCGTCGTCGGCGCCTTCCGCGGCGGCATCGAGCCGGTCCGCCAGGTCGGCGAAGGCGTCACGGACAACGGCGACCATGATGGCCTGCGGGTCGGAAAAGTGCGGGTAGACCGAGGGAGCGGCGATCGCGATCCCCCGCCGCCCGCGCCACGGCGCGCAGAGCCATCGTCCGTTCGTCACCGCGGTCGAGCAGGCCGGCCGCCGCAGCCAGGATGCCGGCGCGCAGGTGGTCACCATCGCCCCGGCGGTTGCGGGGGCGGACAGCCCGCCGGAATCGCGTCGAACGGGCCGGGGCGCCCATGCCGTCAGGCATCCGGGAGGATGACGACCTTGCCGATGACGGTGCGGGATTCCGCGAGGGCGAGTGCCGAGGCGGTATCGGCCAGCGGGAAGCGGGCGGCGATCTGCGGGGTGAGGGAGCCGTCGGCCAGCAGTCGCAGCACATGGGTGAGGTCCTCACTGAGGCGGCCGTGCCAGGCGGCCCGGCGGAGCCGGCGGCCCGCCCAGAAGTTGTAGAAGTGTGCGCTCCTGCCGTTGGGCAAGGTGTTCCAGGCGGCTATCCGGCCGAACAGCTTCAGGACCGGTAGTTGCGAATTGCCCTCCTCGTCCTTGGTCGCGGCGGTGCCGTACGAGACCAGCGTTCCGCCGCGGCGCAGCAGCCGCCAGGACCGCTCCAGCCCGTCACCTCCGACATGGTCGAAGACGGCGTCCACCCCGTCCGGCGCGTGCTGCCGGATCCGGTCGTACAGATCGGGGTCGCGGTAGTCGACAGGGGTCGCGCCCAGCGCGCGCACGGTCTCGTGGTGACGCTTCGAGGCCGTACCGATCACCGTGATGCCGGCGTGCCTGGCCAGTTGCACGAGCGTGGAGCCCACCCCGCCGTTGGCCCCCAGGACCACGATGATCCCGCCTGTGGGGGTCTCGGCGATCCGGTGGAGCATCTGCCAGGCGGTGATTCCGTTGACGACCAGGGTCGCGGCGGCGGCTGCGTCCAAACCGTCCGGCACCGGCAGCAACTCCGTCACGTCGATGAGGAGGTGGCTGGCCCATGCCCCCGTCTTGGTCACGGCGGCGAAGCGGCGCCCCGTCAGCGCCGCGTCCACACCGGCACCGGTGGCGGTGACCGTGCCCACGAGGTCGTAGCCGGGCACGAAGGGGAACGGCGGCTGGTCGTAGTACTTCCCGCGCCGCATCTGCTGCTCGGCGAACGCGACGCCGGTCGCGTTCATCTCCAGGAGGACCTGCCCTTCGGCGGGAGCCGGAAGGTCACGGGTGCGGAGCTCGAGGCCGTCCGGCTCGACGGTGCCCGGCAGGACGATCTCAGTGACACGGGTGGTGGCTGTGCTGGTCATCGCGGAACCCCTTGACGCTTCGCCTGTTTGCTTACGGCCGTAAACCTACAAGCGTCTACCGAAGTCCGCAAGGGGCTGCCCCAATAAACTTCACTGTGTAAGGTGACAGCATGGAACACACCGGAACAGCCGCCTCATCCACACCTGGACCGGCACGCGCGCGCAACCGCCGCGGCGAGGGCGGGCGCCTGCGCGACGACATCATCGCCGCCGCGGTGGAGCTGCTCGACGAGGCCGGCGACGAACGCGCCATCACCCTGCGGTCGGTCGCACGCAAAGTGGGGATCGCCGCCCCGTCGATCTACCCGCACTTCCCCGACCAGCCGGCCATCATGCTCGCCGTCGTGCGCCAGGAGTTCACCGGACTGGAGAACAAACTGCGCTCCATACTGGGCGAGACCGACGAGGACCCACGGCGGCGCCTGTACGCCGTGTGCAACACCTACCTCGAATTCGCCCGGCTCCACCCCGAGCGGTACCGCACGATGTTCGGCGGGCTCTGGGTACCGGACCTGGGGGACAGCTCGCTGACCAGGCAGGACCTGGCCACCCTCGGCATGGAGACCATGCAGATCCTGGTGGACACCCTCGGCGACTGCGTCGCCGGCGGTTACTCCACCAGCAAGGACCCCTCCGCCGACGCCGTCGCACTCTGGCTGGGCCTGCACGGACTCGCCCATCAGCGCGCCGTGACCCGCGCCTTCCCCTGGCCGGAGGACATCGAGGACCGCATCATCACCACACTCGCGCACCTGGACACCGCCGACGCGTGAGCCGGCCGGAGCGAGCAGGGCAGAGCTCTCCACCGGCTCCTCCGAGCCTCCGCCCTGCTTGCCGAGCCCGGCCCCCTCGGTCCGAGGCCGCCGCAACGACCCTTCCGAGCGACGGCCTCGGCGAGGGGGCCGGAGCCGTCAAGGGGGCCCGCAGCCCGCCGTGGCCGATCCGGCACGCCGGCTCCACGGCAGTTCCGCACCATGACCCCCGGAGGACCGCCCGGCACTCCCGCCCGACGATGGAGCCCGCCACATCCGCCTCCACGGAATGTCCCAGGGTGAATTCCTCCCGATATGCACCTTTATGTGAGGCGTCTTAGCCTGCTCATATTGCCGGGTGATAGTCGACAGCCGGTCCGGCCGGCGGAGGGCGAGCTTCCATGGCTGAGCGCCGTGCAGGATCCGGTTTGCTGGGCGAGTTGTCAGCAGAGTTCGTGGGCACGATGATCCTCATCCTCTTCGGATGCGGTGTGGTGGCCCAAGTGGCGGCGGGCGGCGCACTGACCGATCCGCCCGGCGGTCTCGGAGACCACGACAGCATCGCCTGGGCCTGGGGCCTGGGTGTCACCTTGGGCGTCTACGTCGCGGCGCGGCTGAGCGGGGCCCATCTCAATCCCGCGGTGACCGTCTCACTCGCCGCGTTCAAGGGCTTCCCATGGAGCAAGGTGGCTCCGTACGCGCTCGCCCAGACGGCCGGAGCGTTCGTGGCCGCCCTCCTCGTGCGCTGGAACTACAGCGAGGCGCTGGCGAAGGCCGACCCCGGACACACCGTCAAGACACAGACCGTGTTCTCCACGCTCCCGGCCAACGGCAACTCGGCGCTGCCGGTCCACGAATGGGGTGCCTTCCGCGACCAGGTCATCGGGACCGCCATCCTGCTGCTGCTGATCATGGCCATCACCGACATGCTGAACACCCCGCCAGGTGCGAATCTGGCCCCGTTCGTCATCGGCCTGGTCGTGGTCGCGATCGGGATGGCGTGGGGGACCAACGCGGGCTACGCGATCAACCCGGCCCGTGACTTCGGCCCCCGGCTGGCGAGCTTCATCACCGGGTACAACGGAGCATGGCGGGATCAGTACGGAAATCTCTACTTCTGGGTACCCATCGTCGGCCCCCTGGTCGGCGGGCTGCTCGGCGCGGGTCTGTACAAGGGCCTCGTCGGGCGGTTCCTGCCGGCCGCCGAGCCGGAACCACCGGGACGGGTCCCGGCGAGCGAAGACCGATAACACCGGCCGGAGAGGTGGCACATCATGGCGGACTTCATCGGCGCGGTGGATCAAGGGACCACCAGCACCCGATTCATGATCTTCGACCACGGCGGCAACGAAGTCGCCAAGCACCAGCTGGAGCACGCCCAGATCCTCCCCCGCTCCGGCTGGGTGGAGCACGACCCGGTGGAGATCTGGGAGCGCACCAACTCGGTGATGCAGAACGCCCTGCGCTACGGCGGCCTGTCCCCCCAGGACCTGGCGGCGATCGGCATCACCAACCAGCGTGAGACCACGGTGGTCTGGGACCCGCGCAACGGGCGGCCCTACTACAACGCGATCGTCTGGCAGGACACCCGGACCGACGCCATCGCGGCGAACCTCGAACGCACGGGCCAGGGCGAGGTCATCCGCCGTAAGGCCGGACTGCCTCCGGCCACCTACTTCTCCGCCGGCAAGATCCAGTGGATCCTGGAGAACGTCGACGGTGTACGGGAAGCGGCGGAGGCGGGCCACGCCCTCTTCGGCAACACGGACGCCTGGGTCCTGTGGAACCTGACGGGCGGCCCCGACGGCGGCATCCACGCCACCGACGTGACCAACGCGAGCCGCACCATGCTGATGAACCTGGAAACCCTTGACTGGGACGAGGAACTCCTGGGCTTCTTCGGCATTCCCCGGGCGATGCTGCCGACGATCAATCCCTCGTCGCACCCGGAAGCCTTCGGCGCCACACGCACCTCCCGGCCGCTGCGTGCCGCCGTCCCCATCGGCGGGGTCCTCGGCGACCAGCAGGCGGCGACGGTCGGACAGGTCTGCTTCTCCCCCGGCGAGGCCAAGAACACCTACGGCACGGGCAACTTCCTGGTGCTCAACACCGGCACGGAGCTGGTCCGCTCCCAGCACGGTCTCCTCACCACCGTGGCCTACCAGTTCGGCGACAGCCCCGTGGTCTACGCGCTGGAAGGATCCATCGCGGTGACCGGCTCCGCGGTGCAGTGGCTGCGCGACCAGATGAAGATCATCAAGACCGCGGCCGAGAGCGAGGACCTCGCCCGTACGGTCGACGACAACGGCGGGATGTACTTCGTCCCCGCGTTCTCGGGCCTGTTCGCCCCCTACTGGCGCTCCGATGCCCGGGGAGCGATCGTCGGCCTGGCCAGGTACAACGACAACGCGCACCTGGCACGGGCCACACTGGAAGCCATCTGCTACCAGAGCCGCGACGTGGTCGTGGCCATGGAACAGGACTCCGGCGTCCACCTCGATGTGCTCAGGGTCGACGGTGGTGTCACCGCCAACAACCTCTGCATGCAGATCCAGGCAGATGTCCTCGGCGTCCCCGTCAGCCGTCCCGCCGTCGCGGAGACGACCGCGTTGGGCGCCGCCTACGCGGCCGGACTGGCAACGGGCTTCTGGCGGGACACCGACGAACTGCGCACCCACTGGCACGAGTCCGAGCGGTGGGAACCCCAGTGGTCCGATGAACAGCGCGCGGACGGTTACGCGGGCTGGAAGAGGGCCGTGGAACGCACTCTGGACTGGGTGAAGGTCCCCTGAGCGTCGGCGCTGCCAAGAGAAACGCGGAGGGCCCGGCCGCCCCTCCGCGGAGGGCCCGGCCGCCCCTCATGGTGACTCTTCCGGGCCCTCGATGAGCTGCTCCGTCCAGATGGTCTTGCCTGAGGCCGTGTACCGGCTGCCCCAGCGGTGGGTGAGCTGGGCGACGAGGAACAGCCCCCGGCCGCCCTCGTCGGTGAGACGGGCCCTGCGCAGATGGGGCTGCGTCTGGCTGGTGTCGGACACCTCGCAGATCAGCCGTCGGTCCTTGATGAGACGGAGCAGCACCGGACCACCGGCGTAGCGCATGGCATTGGTGACGAGTTCACTGACGATCAGTTCCGTGGTGAACACGAGATCGTCGAGCCCCCACCGGGTCAGCTGGCCGGCCGTCTCGGCCCGGGCATCCGCGACCCGCTCGATGTCCGCGGGATACTCCCACGCGGCCACCGCCCCTCCGGCCGAAGCCCGTACGCGCGCCACCAGCAGAGCCGCGTCGTCGTCCGGCGGCTCGCCCAGGAAGGGGGCGAGGAGGGCCTGCCCCAGATCCTGCACCGGCAGCGGGTGGCGCGCACCGGGCGCCGGCCCGGCCTCGAACCGCTCGGCGAAGGCATCACGCGCTCCGTCCTGGTCGAGTGAGCCGGCCAGGAACGCGAGGACGTCTCCGGGTGCGATGTCCAGCTCCACGGGTTCGAACGGAGCACCGCCGAGCCCCAGGGCGGCCCCCGCGGGGAGCTTCACCGTCCCGGCCGCGCCACCGTCCGCGGGTGCCAGCAGCGGGGCCGGATGCCCGGCGCTCGCCATGGAGCAGCGGCCACCGACGGGGTCGTACACCGCGTAAAGGCAGGTGGCGCCGCGCACGGAGCCGTCCTTCGCCTCCGGCAGCTGCTGGTCGGCGAGCCGTACGACCAGGTCGTCGAGGTGGGTCAACAGCTCGTCGGGGGCGGGGTCGAGGTCGGCGAGGGTGCGTACGGCGGTCTGCAGGCGCCCCATGGCAGCGGCGGCGTTCAGCCCATGACCGACGACGGTTCCCACCACGAACGCCACCTGGGTGGAGGACAGGGTGATGACGTCGAACCAGCTCCCGCCGGTACCGGCCGCCGTGCGCCCCGGTACGTAGAAGCCCGCGGTGTCGGCCGCGGTCACCGCCAGCACCGGCTGCGGGAGAAGGCTGCGCTGCAGCGCCTCGGCCATGCGGCGCTCCTGGGTGTAACGGCGGGCGTTGTCGATCGCCAGGCCCGCCCGGGAACCGATGTCCTCGGCGAGCACCGCGGCCTCGTCGTCGAACGGCGCACGGTCCCCCGTGCGCCAGAGCGCGACCGCGCCGAGCACCCGGCCCCTGGCGTGCAGGGGCACGACCATGAACGACGTGGCACCTGGAGCCAGCAGCAGCCGCTTGCGGCTCTCGTCGTCCCCGATCCGCGCCCTGATCTCGGAGATGTCCCGGGCGAAGCGCGCGGAGCCCGCGCGCAGCGTCTCGCTCTCCGTCTCCTGGACCCGGACGACCGAGTCGAGGGGATACAGCGCGGTGGGCCAGTGACCGTCACGCGCTGCCGCCGCCACACGCAGCAGCGACGCGCCGACCAGCAGATCACCCGGCTCCTTGCCCACCAGGACCGTCTCCGTCACGTCCACCGCGGCGAAATCCGCGAACTCGGGCACGAGCAGGTCGGCCAGCACTTCCGCGTTGCGCCGGACGTCGAGGGACTGACCGAGGCTGGAGGACGCCGCGGCCACCAGAGCCGAGTGCCGGCGTGAGCGCTCCTGCTCCGTCACGTCGGTGAACGTGACCACGACACCGTGGAACGTCCCGTCCCTGCCCCGCAGCGGCAACGCCGAGACGGACACGCTCCGCTCACGGTGGGGGCTCTCTGCGAGCCGGGCACTGCTCACGAAGTTGGTGAGTGCTTCCCCTGTTTCGGCGACCCGGCGCAGACGTCCTTCGATACGGGCGCCGTCCTCGGGTACGAGCAGACTCCTCAGGCTCTGCCCCAGCGGACCCCCCTCCGCCTGCGAAAGCAACGGGCCGGGCTCGCCTGGGACGGGATTGGCCCTGACCATACGGAGGTCGGCGTCATGGATGGCGATGCCCATCCCACTCTGGGTGAACATGGCCCGCAGCAGTGCTTCGTCCTCGTCACGACGATCGGCCACGGCCAGCGGCATGAGCCGTACGAGGAACGCCGGCCGTGGGGAGGCGTCCAACGGAAGCAGGTCCAGGCGCACGGCCGACGACTCCCCGGACCCGCGCCGGAGCCCGGCCCGCACGGAGGTGCAGGACGCCTCCGTCGCGCGGTCGCGCAGCTCTTCCCAGACGCCCGGCTCGGCGAAGAGGCCGTCGGCACTCGCGCCGCGCAGCTCTTCGGCAACCACTCCGATCAGTGCCGCGGCATCGGCTGTGCACCCCTGGATCGTCCCGTCCTGGTCGACCACGAGCACGGCGCTGTCCTCCGGGCAACCGGGGTCCCGGCCTGGAGTCTGCTCGCTTCCGCTCACTCGTCGATCACTCCCGGGCTGCGGTCACACCGGCTGCGTATCGGCATCTCTTCTCCCGGGACCGTACGCGCGCAGCCCCTGCCGGCTCTCCCCGGTCATTGTTCCGCAGCCCCTGCGTGTCCGCCTTTCGGCCGTGCCCACCCGTGCAGACGCGCACAGCCGCCCGCCGGCCACTCGCCGGGAGAGTCGGGGGGTCTCTCAGCTGCCGCCCTTACGGGACCACCGGCGCCGGACCGCCGAGCTTCTTGAGCAACTCGGCGGCGAGCGAGCCGGATGAGGCGGGGTTCTGGCCGGTGACGACGTTGCGGTCGACCTGGACGTGCGGCGCCCACGGCTCGCCCACCTCGACCTTCAGACCCGCTTCGGTGAGCCGGTCCTGCAGCAGCCACCTCGCTGTGTCGGCGTTCCCGGCCAGCCGCTCCTCGGTGTTGCTGAAGGCGGTGATCCGGTAGCCGGCGTAGGCGTTCGTCCCGTCCTCCTTGACCGCGGCCAGCAGTGCGGCCGGACCGTGGCACACCACGCCGACCGGAAGGCCGGACTCCACCGCCTGGGTGAGGATGCGGCCGGAGTCGGCGTCGACCGCCAAATCCTCCATCGGGCCCTGCCCGCCGGGCACGTACACCGCGTCGAAGTCCCCCAGCCGCACCTCGGAGAGCGCCAGCGGGCTACCGAACTCCGCAGCGCCTTCCACCACGGCCCGGACCGCGGCGGCGTTCTCGTCACCGCCGTTGGCCCCGGCGCTGAGACTGGCCGGGTCCACCGGCGGCACCACGCCGCCCGGAGTGGCCACGGTGATCTCATGGCCCGCGGCCTTGAACGCCTCGTACGGGATGACCGCCTCGTCGGCCCAGAAACCGGTGCGCTTCTTGCCGCCGTCGGCCAGCGTCCGCTGGTCGGCACCGGTCATCACAAAAAGGATCTTCGCCATGTGCTCTCCTGGAAGGGTTCCGCTCCGCGTGGTCACCTCCCGCGACGGAGGCCGTCGCCGGGCGGCACCGTGGCGACTCCCACGACGTTAGCCCCGTACGCCGTGGGAGTACCAACAGTGTTGCCGATCCGGGCCATCGGAACTCCGAATGGGAAGGATCGGCACCGTGCACCGTGGGGCCCGGGCCGCGACCGTGACGCCCACGGGGACCGCCGAATCTAGGAGTTGGCGGCCTGTGCGAGAACGCGAGCGAGTTCGTGGGGGCGGGTCACCATCGGCCAGTGGCCGGAGTCGAGGTCCACATACTCGAGGTGGGTGACGCGGGCGAGCTCAGGACTCTCACCGGCGGCGACCCACTCCTCGGCCTGGGCAGGCGTGAATTCGGGGCAGACAACCACGACGGGTACGCCGAAGCGGCGCTCGTCGGTCAAGCGTACGGTTCTCTGGCGACCGCCTCGGGGACAGGGACGGCGGCGGCCGCGAAGCGGCCCCGGGTGGGCTGGTCCAGGTCGGCGGCGTCCGCACCCTCGAAGGGATCCCAGCCCGGGAAGGCATGGAGCCGCCCTCGATCGCGAAGTGATCGGCGTAGGCCCGCCCGTCGTCGGCGGGGAAGCCGCCGATCAGGGCGACCTTGGCCACCTTCTCCGGTCGTGCGTCGGCGGCCGGCCAGGCCAGGGCCGATACTGCGGAGTGCCCGGCCACCAAGGGCGGCCCGGGGGCCGCGTCAACTGCGGCAACCACTGCTTTCAGCTGCTCGTCGAGCGTCGCGGAGGCGGCGCCGTCGCCCTGGCCCGGGAGGGTGAGCGGCACAGGATGGTGGCCGAGCGCGGTGAGTTCGGGCACGACCGCGTTTAGGCGGATCCGTCGAGCCACAAGCCGCCGATGAGCAGAACGTCCATGGTGGTTCTCCCGCAATGGAGTCGCATCTGGTTTCCGGCACGCTACCGGGAGGCTCTGACACCGGGCTCGGGCCGGAATGCGGCCCTCGAAACGGCGGCTCGCCCCCGCTCCGGCGGCCCTACGGGGCACAGCACCCGGAGGGCTACCGTGCTCCGCGGCCGGGGGCCGGCAGGGTCCGCGGCCGTAGTCGTTCACCCTGCGGCCCGAACAGGATCAGGTACTCGACCGGCTCACCGGGGCCGGCGTTCGCCACCCCGTGCAGGATGCGGGTGTCGAACTCGGTGACGTCCCCGGCGGCCAGCACAAGATCCTGCTCGCCCAGCGCGAGCCACAGTCGCCCGTACAGAACACACAGCCACTCGTAGCCCTCGTGGGAGACCTGCCGGGGCCGCGCGGGCAATTCCTCGACGGCGGGCAGCACATGCTTGTGGGCGTGCAGGCCGCCGACGTACCGGGTGAGCGGCAGCACCGCCTTGTCGTCCCCGAAGCTGTGCAGCGGCGTGGTGCGGCGCGCGGGGGCGGGAGCGGTGCCGGCCAGCTCGTCCAGGGAGATGCCGTACTCCTTCGCCAGCCGCAGCACGACCTCCAGGGTGGGCTTGCGCCGACCGGTCTCGATCCGCGACAGCGTGCTCGGCGAGATGCCGGTCGCACGGCTGGTACCGGCGAGCGTGGCGCCGTGCTGCTCGCGCGCGGCTCGCAGTCTGGGTCCCATCGCCACCAGAGTGCCGTCCAGGTCTTCGCCTGCCACCGTTCCCGTTCCTCCCACCCTCACCGCTCAATCGCCCTGGACTGCGATCTTGCCAGAATGGCAACGCTGATCGCGTCGGGGGCCGCCGCACCGCATGATCGACAGGTAACCGCGTCCGACCCGCGAACCGAGGAGAAGGCCATGCAGCCCGAACCGACCGCCGAGCTCCGCCACCGCACCGTCGAGACCCCGGCCGGGCGCCTGCACCTGGTCGAGCAGGGCACCGGCCCGCTGGTCCTGCTCGTGCACGGCTTCCCCGAGTCCTGGTACTCCTGGCGCCGCCAGCTCCCGGCCCTCGCCGCCGCCGGCTACCGGGCGGTGGCGATCGACGTGCGCGGCTACGGCCGATCCTCCAAGCCCGCAGCGACCGACGCCTACCGGATGCTCGACCTGGTGCAGGACAACGTGGCAGCGGTGCGCGCCCTCGGCGAGGAGAGCGCGGTGGTCATCGGCCACGACTGGGGTTCCGGCATCGCTGCCTCCTCCGCCCTGCTCCACCCCGAAGTCTTCCGCGCCGTCGGCCTGCTGAGCGTGCCCTACGCGCCGCCGGGCGGTCCCCGCCCCACCGATGTCTTCGGCCAGATCGGCGGCCCTGAGCAGGAGTTCTACGTCTCCTACTTCCAGGAGCCCGGCCGCGCCGAAGCGGAGATCGAGCCCGACGTCCGGGGCTGGCTCGCCGGCTTCTACGCGGCGTTGTCCGCCGACACCATGCCCGCCCAGGGGGACCCCGACCCACACTTCGTCACCCACGGCGGCCGACTGCGCGACCGCTTCCCCACGGGCAGGCTTCCCGCCTGGCTGAGCGAGGACGACCTCGACGTCTACGCCGCTGAGTTCGAGCGCACCGGCCTGACCGGCGCTCTCAACCGCTACCGCAACATGGACCGCGACTGGGAAGACCTCGCCCCTCACCGCGGAGCCCCGGTCAAGCAGCCGTCCCTGTTCATCGGCGGCACCCTCGACGCCTCCACCACCTGGATGGCCGACGCCATCGACGCCTACCCCACCACCCTGCCCGCCCTGTCCGCCTCCCACCTGCTGGAAGGCTGCGGCCACTGGGTCCAGCAGGAACGCCCCGCCGAGGTCAGCCGCCTGCTGACCGACTGGCTCACCACCCTCCAGGGCTGAACCGGCCACGCCTGGCCCCCGGACGGTCTTCCTGCGAGTTCATGGCAGTCACCTCCCGGTCGGAAGCACGGCCTGTGCGGCGGCTTGAGTGTCCTCGAACAGATGAAGGCGTTCGATGCGCCCGTCACGGGCCGTCAGGTGGAAGGCCACAGGGGTCGTGAAGCGGCGTCCGGTGGACTTGACCGTGTGCGTGAACCGGCCGAAGGGCCGCCTCGTCGCCGTCCACGACGGTGTGGCCGATCTCTGATGCACTCGCGCCCTCGACGAAGACCGGCCATAGGGGCGCGGAAGCACGCGGAGACCTCTTCGCGACGCGACCGCGCACCCGTCCAGGGGAGACCGCTGTCGCCAGGGACGAAGCAGTCGATGTCATCGGCGAACAGGCCGGCCAGGCCCTCGGCGTCCCCGGCTGCCAGCAGGGCGAGGAAGCGACCTGACGTCCAGGAAACCTGGAGTGATCAAGATCTGACGGGAAGCGCCCAGCCTCACCTCAGTGGTAGCCACCGAGGTGCACGATCGGCGTCGGAGCACCTGCCTCGTCGCACCCCAAGGCGATCCAGCGGCCGTTGCGGTCATCGATCCAGGCCAGGAGCGACAGCTCTCCGGCGAAATGGTTCACGAAGTGCCGGACTTGACCGGTTTCCGGTCGGCGATGGTGCAGCCGTCGTCCACCCCTGCCAGAGCCCGTCGCCGGGCGTGTGAAGGCATGACGGGAGCGCCGGGCGCGGGTGCGGGCAGGCGAGCAGGCTTCCCTCGTTGCAGCTGAAGACCACGCCTTCCGCATCGATCTCCAGGCGCTGTTCGACCGTGCTCGACCGGTTCCGGCGGCCGTCCGGTCACTGGGGCGTACGACCCCTGACCTCGGAATCAATTACCTGGGCGTCCCACCCGGGGCGACAAGCCCTGTCTCGTAGGCGAAGACGACGGCCTGGACGCGGTCGCGCAGGTCCAGCTTCGACAGGATGCGGCCGACGTGGCTCTTGACCGTAGTGGGGCTGAGGAACAGCCGGGAGGCGAGTTCGGAATTACTGAGGCCCGTCGCGAGCAGGCGGAGCACCTCGAGCTCGCGCGGAGTCAGGCTGGCCAGATCGCGGTGCGGGGCGATGGCCTGCGGTTCGTCGTGACGTGCGAAGCGCTCGATCAGCCGACGAGTGATCGAGGGCGCGAGGAGAGCGTCGCCGGTCTGCACCAGGCGCAAGGCGGAGACCAGATGTTCGGGGGTGACGTCCTTGAGCAGGAAGCCGCTGGCGCCGGCCGTGAGCGCGGCGTAGACGTAGTGGTCGAGGTCGTATGTGGTGAGGATGATGACCCGCGTTCCGTCCGGGCCGGCATCGCCGATGATGCGCCTGGTGGCCTCGATGCCGTCCATCTCCGGCATCCGGATGTCCATGAGGACGACGTCGGGCCGCGTACGGCGAACCGCTGCGACAGCCTCGGCCCCGTCGGCCGCCTCAGCCGCCACCTCGATGCCCTCCGCGGCGAGGATCATCTTGAAACCGGTGCGTACGAGGGCTTGGTCGTCGGCGATGACGGCACGCAGCGGTGGTTGGTCCATGTTCATACGGCACTCCGAGGGATACGGGCCAGGACCCGGTAGCCGCCGGCGTCTGTCGGCCCGGCCGTCAGCTCGCCCTTGTAGACGGCCAACCGCTCGCGCAAGCCCATATGGCCACGGCCGTTACTCTCCGCCGGCGGGGCGGCCTTGGCACCGCCGGTGTCCGTGACCTCGATCTCCAGACAGCCGTCGGCGCAACCGATGGCGACGGACGCCTGCGCGCCGCGGGCATGCTTGATCGTGTTGGTCAGCGCCTCCTGTACGACGCGGTACGCCGCGAGGTCCACCCCCGGTGGCAACGGATCCGGCGACAGCGACACCCCGACGCTCACAGGCGTCCCGGCAGCGCGTACTCGTGCGACGAGCGCGTCGAGCTGCGCGAGCCCGGGCTGGGGCTCCAGGCCGTCGGGCCTCTCGAGGTCCGGGGTAGCCAGCAGGCCCATCACGTGGCGGAGTTCGGCCATGGCGGCCCGACCGCCCGCCTCGACGGCCAGCAGCGCCTCTTTCGACTGCTCGGGCGCCATGTCCATCACTTTGCGGGCCGCGCCGGCCTGGATCACCATCACGCTCACATTGTGGGTCACAACGTCGTGCAGTTCGGCGGCGATGCGGGCACGCTCCTCCTCGACTGCACGGCGCGTGGCCTCCTCCTGAGCGGCCTGCAGTTCAGTGACCCGCTCCCGGCTGAACGCCAGCCGCAGTTGCAGGAAACGGACGAGGCTGGCCAGCATCCCTGCGACCAGGAGCACGAATCCCGGGCTGGACCATCCGGGAAGCACGGGTTCAGCGTCGCGGAAAGCAAAACCGGACAGCGCGGCGGCGATCACGAGGACGGCGATCGCCGCTATCCGGTAACGGCTGTACACGACGGCGCTGTAGGCGGCGATGACACAGGCCAGGACGGTGATCCAGGAGGCGGAGCTGCTGATGGCCAGTGCTGCGCCGAGCACCACCACGAACAAGGTCAGCGGATACCGGCGCCGGGCTGCCAACGGCAGCGTCGACAGGACGACCAGGGCCCAGGGCGTGGAGGAGGGTCCTTCCTCCACGGGCACCTGACCAGGGTCGGGCGGCGGGGGCGGGGCGGGGACCCCGGTCCCGACGTCCACCGTAGGGGGGTTGATGTTCACCGGCCCGCCCCCGGGATAGCGCACCGCCACGAACAGGGCGACGACGGTCAGTACGACCGCCAGCACCACATCGGCGCGCACCGCTCGCCGGGACAGCGGGGCGGCCTTCGCCTCCGGGCGTAGCGCGTCGATGAGCTCCTGATGCCGGCTCCGCCGGCCTTCCGTCTCCATCCGTGCATTGTGGTGCGCCTTCCGCTCGGCCCGCGTCGGCCTGTCCGGCCAGGGCACTGCCCCCAGATGCCTACTTCTCAGGTATGACTCCGCGGCCGAATCCTCCGCAGGAAGGGCTTGATGCTGGTTCTCCGGCCGACGCGCCCCGTACGCGGCACCTCTAGGTTCGCAGGACCGGCAACGGCATGTGCTCTCGCGACCGTAAGGACGGACAACTCTTATGCATCAAGTGATCGAACTGGAGGGTGTGGCGAAGCGCTACGACAGCTCTGGCGCGCCGGCGCTCGGACCTCTCACACTCGGCGTCGCCAAAGGTGAGGCCCTTGCCGTCACGGGCCCTTCCGGCAGCGGTAAGTCCACTCTGCTGAACCTCGTCGCCGGCCTGGACAAGCCGACCGATGGCGCGGTGATCGTGGCCGGGCGACGGATCGACCAGTTGAGCGAGCACGCCCTCGCCAAGTTCCGTCGCGAGCACATCGGCATGGCCTTCCAGTTCTTCAATCTTCTCGACGACCTCACCGTCACCGACAACATTCAGCTCCCGGCCCAGCTGACCGGGACCGGTCGGCGCAAGGCCGCGGCCCGCGCGGGTGAGCTCATGGACATGCTGGGCATCCAGAAGCATGCCCGCGCCTACCCCGGCAGACTGTCCGGAGGTGAACGCCAGCGGGTCGCGGTCGCCCGGGCCTTGGTCAACCGGCCCGCGCTGCTGCTCGCCGACGAGCCCACCGGCGCGCTCGACACCGCCTCGGGCAACAACGTCCGCGATCTGCTGATGGATCTGCACCGGGCCGGACAGACCATCGTGCTGGTGACGCACGACCTGACGCTGGCGAAGGCATGCGCGAGCCGCGCTATTCACCTGGTCGACGGTCACGTCGCCCTCGACTCCCACGCGCAGGCCGTCCGATGAGCCTGTTCGGTACCGGCGCGCTGGGCCGGGTCGTACGCTCCGGGGTGGGCCGGCGACGGGTGCAGACCGTGGTGATCGCCGTGGCCACGATGATGGCCGTGGCCTCGGCCGTGGTCGCAGGGTCGCTGATGGTCGCCGCGGCCGCTCCCTTCGATCACGCCTTCAAGGAGCAGCAGGGCTCGCACATCACCGCGCAGTTCGATCCGGCCAAGGCGAGCGCGGCGGAGCTGGCGAAGACCGGAAAGCTGCCCGGCGTCGCCGCGAGCGCGGGACCGTACCCGTCCACGTCGGTCCGTCCGGTGGACCGGGCGGGCTTCCGACTGCCGACGCTGACCCTGGTCGGGCGGTCCGGCCCCGACGGCGCCGTGGACCGGGTGGATCTGAAGTCGGGCCGGTGGACGCAGAAGCCGGGCGAGATCGTGCTCGACGCGTCGTTCGAGGGGCCCGCCGTCGGGATCGGCACCCCCGTGAAGACGTCGGACGCCAAGGACGCCCCGACCCTCTCGATCGTCGGCTTCGCCTTCTCCGCCGGCAAGAGCGCCGACGCCTGGGCGGTCCCCGCGCAGGTCGACGCGCTGGCGTCGGAGGGCAACCCGGTCGCGAGTCAGATGCTCTACCGCTTCGACTCCGCGAGCACGAAGCAGCAGATCATCGCCGACCGGAGGAAGCTCGCCGCCTCCGTGGGGCCCGGAGCGCTCCTTGGGACCCAGTCCTGGCTGGACACCAAGCGCGCCGCTGATCAGGGCGCGGCGGCCACCGTCCCGTTCGTGACGGCTTTCGGCGCGCTCGGCATCGTGATGTCGGTGATCATCGTCAGCAGTGTGATCAGTGGCGCGGTCGGCACCGGCCTGCGCAGAATCGGCATCCTCAAGGCCATCGGCTTCACTCCGCGCGAGGTCGTGCGCGCCTACGTGGCCCAGGCGCTGATCCCGGCCGTCGCCGGCATCGTCCTGGGTGTCGCCCTGGGCAACCTCCTGGCAGTGCCACTGTTGTCCGACACGGAGTCGGTGTACGGCGGCGTCTCGCTCTCGGTGGCCTGGTGGGTGGATGTCGCCGTGCCGGCCGCAACCCTGGTCGTCGTGGGGCTCGCGGCGCTGATTCCCGCGCTGCGGGCCGGAAGACTGCGGACGGTCGAGGCCATCGCGGTCGGCCGGGCGCCGCGCACGGGACGCGGCCGGTGGGCGCACAGGGCGATGGGGACGCTGCCGCTCCCGCGACCGGTGACCTACGGTCTCGCCACCCCCTTCACGCATCCGGTACGCAGCCTCGCGATGCTGCTCGCGGTGGCGTTCGGCACGGTCGCGGCGACGTTCGCGGTGGGTCTTACCTCGTCCCTGAACGCGATCGGCACCTCGCAGGACCCCGAGAACCGTGCCGCGGTCACGGTCACGACGACCAAGGCGATCGAAGTCGCTCCCCCGCCGCCTCCTCCTGTGGGGGGCGACGCGGGAGATCCTCCTCCCCCCGGCAGCAGCGAGTCGGGCCCACCTCCCGTGGGGAACAGCGCGGCGAGCACGTCCAAGAAGCCCAAGGTCGCCGACCCGTCGAAGGTGCGGTCCGCCGTCACGTCGCAGCCGGGCACAGAGTCGTACTACGGCAAGGCCCAGACCGAGGTCGCCGTGGCGGGGGTCTCGGGATCGATCCAGGCCAGCCTCTACGAGGGCGATTCGCGCGCCGGCAGCTACGAGATGCTCTCCGGGCACTGGATCACCGGCAAGGGACAGGTCGTGGTGCCCTCACGCTTCCTGGAGAGGACCAGCACCAAGCTCGGTGACACGGTGCGGGTGACCTACGAGAAGGAGACAGCGAATCTGCGGATCGTGGGCGAGTCCTTCGACACGTCGGGCAGCCAGCTGGAGATCCACGCGGACATGGCCGACTTCAAGTCGGCCGAGCCCAGTACCTTCCTCGTCGAGACGAAGGCCGGCGTCTCCGCCCACGAGTACGCCCAGAAGGCCGCCGCGGTCGTACAGCCGCTGGGTGGCGACGCCACGCCCGGCTCCGAGTCCGGACAGGACGGCGTCATCCTCATCATGGCCGCGATGGCGGTGCTGCTCACCTTCATGCTGATCATCGTGGCCGGTCTCGGCGTGCTCAACTCCGTGGTCCTCGACACCCGGGAACGTATCCACGACCTGGGTGTCTGCAAGGCGATCGGCATGACACCGCGGCAGGCCC
This sequence comes from Streptomyces sp. NPDC088746, assembly GCF_044751065.1. Lineage (NCBI taxonomy): Bacteria > Bacillati > Actinomycetota > Actinomycetes > Kitasatosporales > Streptomycetaceae > Streptomyces > Streptomyces sp. NPDC088746. Next base: position 149,687 of record NZ_JBIVLA010000006.1, on the reverse strand, counting down.
TGAGCCTCGTGCTCGCCTCGGTGGCCGTGATCGGCGTGTTCGGCGGGCTGCTCGGCGTGCCCGTGGGGTACACGCTGCACCACGTCGTCATGCCGGTGATGGGGCGCGCCGTGGGCACCGGCCTGCCGTCGCTCGTCCTCGATGTGTACGAACCTGTTCAGCTGCTCCTGCTGGGACTGGGCGGGGTCGTGATCGCGGTGCTGGGCGCGCTGATTCCGGCCGGCTGGGCGGCCAGGGCCCGTACGGCCACGGCGCTGCGCACCGAGTAGCGCCCCGCGGAGCGCGAGCCGCTGGGGCCGATCCGCCAGGCCCCCGGACCGGGCTGCCCGCTCCGGCAATGACAGCCCTGCACTGGCGTACCGTCGGCCCTGTCCACGCGTCGACGCCAAGGAGTGCCCACCTGTGAAGTTGTCGATCATCGACCTCGGGACGGTCGCGCCCGGCACCACGGAGACGGATGCTCTGGCCGATTCCCTCAAGGGCGTTCGGCACGCTGAAGCGCTGGGGTTCCACCGGGTGTGGTTCGCCGAGCATCACCTGAGTCGATCGGGCGCATCCCACCACCCCGAACTGCTGATCGCGGCCGCGGCCACGCCGAGCTCGACCATCCGATTGGGTTCGGGGGCGGTGCTGATGAACCACTACAGCCCGTTCAAGGTCGCTGAGATGTTCAAGCAGCTCGAGGCGATGGCCCCGGGACGGATCGATCTGGGCATGGGCCGCGCCACCGCTGGACCGGTGCTGGACCTCGCGCTGCAGCAGAACCGACAGCAACCCGCCCAGGCCGACCACCAGCAGCAGGTGCTGGAGACGCTGGCTTGGCTCTACGAGACCTTCCCCGGCGACCACCCTTTCGCCGGACACCCGTTGATGACCACCGTGCCCGCGGTCCCGCAGACCTGGCTGCTCGGTTCCAGCCCGAACGGAGCGAATCTGGCCGCGGGTCTGGGCATCGGCTACACCTTCGCCGGGTTCATCAACCCGACGAGCGCGGCACCGGCGCTGCGACGCTACCGTGAGTCCTTCCGGCCTCAAGGCTTCGGCCTGGGCTCGCCACGCGCGATCCTCGCGGTCAATGTCGCCGTCGGCGACACCACCGCCGACGGTCTTCACCTGGCGAACTCCCCCAAGGGTTACTACGCCCGTCTGGCCCGGGCCGGACGTAAGGCCGGATCGGTCATGGTGCCCACCCCCGACGACGCCGCCGGGGAGCTGACGCAGGCCGAGAGGGACGAGCCCGTCACCATCGTGGACGGCCGGTGGCCCAAGTTCGTCGCCGGCGGACCCGACGACGTCCGCGCCACCCTGGAGCAGATGATCGAAGAAAGCGCCGCCGACGAGATCATGGTCCAAGACCTCATCGCCGACCCCGCTGCCCGCCGCCGCTCCCACGAGCTCCTCGCCCAGGCGTTCGGTCTGGCGCCGCGACCGGCTCCCTCCGTCGAGGCTGCGGAGACGGCACGGTGAGACTCGGAGGACTACTTGGGTGGGGATCTCGCTGCGCCCAGTTCGTGGGCCGGTGAGTTGACTGCGATGCAGGGGCGGTTCGCACCGGATCACCAGGTCGGAGCCACGCGAGTCCGCTGTTGCCTGTGTGCGGAGGCTCACAGCGCCGCCGGAGCGGAAGAACGGCCGGCCGCCGGCTCAGGAGGCGGGTCACGCAGGTCCGGGACCGTATCCCTCCGCTGTTGAACCGGATCGAGTGGAACGCCGACGCGTTCCTGGGCCATGTGCGTGACCACGTGGTCGAACAACCCGGCGATCCGGGTGCGGTCCTGATCGTGGACGACACCCGCTTCCCGAAGAAGGGCGCCGGCCGGCCAAGCGGGGTGAGCGGCACTGGTCTTCAACTGCCGTCACGGGGCGGCTCGTACGTCAACGACGCCCGGACGTCCGACGGCAACCGCACGACATCGGCCCACAGGATTTCTTCATGGACAGCCGCGCCGTCACCTGGGCACGGCACTCCCGCGCGCCCGTACAAGAAGGCGGCACCAGGCTTGATGTCACCTCAGGACGCGTTTTCGGCGGCCCGCTCGGCACCGGGCTGAACCTCGGTGAAGGAGTAGGGCGGCCACGGGCCGAGGAAACGCACCCGCAGGGCGGGGTACTCCTCGTCCAGTTCGGCGAGGACCAGCCCCAGCGAGTCCACCTCGCTCTCCCGGACGAGCAGCGCCACGGTCAGCACGTCGGTCTCCTCCGCGTTGCGCACCGAGCGCCGTCGCTCCAGAAGATCCTCCGCCACTGCGGTCAGCCGGCGGCGGGTGGCGGCGTAGAGCCGGTCGGCGAAGGATTCGGCGCTCTCCCGGCGCAGGCCCTCCAGGCGTTTGCCAAGCAGCCGCCGCAGGCCGGGCGGACTGCTCTCCATCTGCGCGGCCAGCTCGCGGGCTCGGCCGTCCTCGGCAAGGGCTTCGGTGTTGTCGAGCGTGATCTCGACCCTGTACTCGGCCAGCCCGTGCAGGGCGGACAGCCTGCTGGTCAGGTCCTCGCGGTGCGATACCAGCCAGCTCCGCAGACGCTCCTCGGCGCTCTGGTCCTCGCCGTCCCCGCCCACGCCCGCGGGGACCAGCACGTTGAACGTCATGGGCAGCACGCTCCCGGCGGCTCGCCATGCCGCCTCGACCGCCCGATCGTGGGCCGCGATCCACCGGCGTACAGCGTCGTCAGCCCCTTCGTAGGGCTGGGCCTCGGCGTGGTGGACGAGCGCGGCGAGTCCGCCGGCCTCGTCCCGGCAGAAATGCAGAGGGCTGTCCTCGATACCGGCCCCCAGCGGCGCCGGGGCCGGCCCCGGGTCGGGCAGAAGGGCGTACACGTACAGGGCGTCGGGGCCGCTCATCGCAGCCCCTCCTGCGGTCCCGCCTCTTGGGCCCAACGCGACGGATTGACCAGCTTGTCGACGACGTCGTCGACCACTTCGTCGAGACCACGGTGGATGTCGGCGACGGAAACGGTGATGCCGTGCTCCTCCTTGATCTCGGTCATGGCCTCGTCCAGCTCCAGAAGCGCATCTCCCAGCCGGTTGAGCTCCTCCGGCGAGAGGTCACCGCCCTCCATACGCCGCAGAGCCTGGCGTTCGAGGGCTTCCTGGATGACTTCCACGAGCGTGACCACGAGGGAGAGGACCCCGTGTTTCAAGCTCTTCTCGTCAACGGTGAGTGTCATCGCTCGTCTCCTTCGTGGTCGTCATCGCAGCCGTGGCGCCGGACCCGGCGTCCGGGGCCGCCGCTGTACGCAGGTGACCGGCCCACACCTGCGCGTCGTCGGCGGCCAGCACGACCTCCCCGTCGGGGGTCTGCAGGACGAAGGCACGCGTATGGCCGCCCGGAGTCTTACCCGACGTCATCTGTACGTCCAGGATCTCCCTGGCAGCCACGGACACCGCGGGCCTCGCGTCCAGCGGAGACTTCCAGGTGAACACACCGGAATCAAGCTTCCCCTGGCCGCCTCGCCACAGGTACTCCCCGCGCCGCGGCTCGTGATACCAGAGGTAACCCTCCTGTACGGAGCCTCCTCCGGCAGGCGCCACAACGTGCGGGGCCCTCGACCGCACATGCGGTGCCTGTTGCCGCAGCTTTTCGTGGAAGGTCTCCGGCTCGGCTGCCGACAGCACCGCGCTCCGGCCATCGGCCAGTTCCACGCACACCCGGGTACGCTCCTCACCACCGACGGACGCCTCCGTCTGCAAGCGGGTGGAGCGGATATCGGTGAGCTCCGCCTCCCACAGCACTTCCCGCGGCTCGCGTCGCTGGACGAGCACCCGCCGGTCGGTGAGGAACAGCGTGCCCGGCCGCCACGAGTTGTACAGGGCCCCTTCGTCGTAGTGGCCGCCGAACATGCGGGCGACCAGGGTCTCGCCGGAGGCCAGCTCCGCCTTGGCGCTCGCGCTGCGCTCGGCCCAGGCCCGGGTGTCGGCGTCCCACTGCCGGAGCATCCCGTACTCAAGCATCGTCTCCATGCCCGCGATGGCAGCCCGGACGTTCACGCCGATCAGGGGGATGTCCGCCACCGCGATGATGAGGTCGAGGTGGAGGACGGCCCCCTTGTTGAACACGACCTCAAGAAGATCGTCCAATGTCACCCGGGGATCCCGGGTCGGCTTCAAGGGGGCCGGGCCGACCGTGTCAGGCACCATCGCGCCGCCGCTCGGACGCACGCTCCGTACCTGCGGACCGGCGCTTCACCCCGTCCTGGGCGCCGGACCCGGCGTCCACAGCGGCCGGCATGGCTGTCGCCGACAGGGCCTTGGCGCTGCGCCAGCCGCACCAAGGGCACATCTCGTCGAGAAGCTGCTGCATCGCCACCCTCTTGCCGCAGTCGGGGCACGATTCGCGCTCTTCCATGGCCTCTCGCCAGGCCGCAGTCTCCAGGTCCGTACCGGCTGGAAACTCGAGCCCGTAGCGGGCGGCGGTCTCGAAGGAGGCCAGCGCCGCCCGCAGTCTGATGCCCAACAACTCGACGCCGGCGACGGACACCATGATGTCGGCGTTGAGCACCAGCCCCTTGTCCAGCAGGACCTCGACGACGTGGGCAAGGCTTCCTTCGCCGCCCCGCTGTGGCTCCATCGCCCGGAGGTTACGGCCTGACTGAACGCCCTGGGCAGGGCGCTGGAGGGCAGTCCCCGTCAGCTCCCTCTCGGCTCCTCCACCCGCATGCTGTCGCTCGTCCATGGTGTCACTCCTTACCGGACCGGGGAGCAATATGCCCGTGCTGTACACCCGGTCGGCTTTCACGTACGAGGCGGCCCAGCTGCTGGTGTCGCGCCGGCCCGGACCGCACAACGGCGCTCGCCCGTAGCCCTCGCCCTTGGTCAGGGAGGCACACGCCTTCGCGCTTCAGGACAGCGAACCCCAAGGTCACGAGGGCCTTCCAACCTCCGAGCGGTGGAATCTCGGAGCTGGAGCGTCATGCATGCCGGCCCCCACGGACGCTCGAGGGCGACAGCAGTTGGGTACCGAACGCGGAAGTCAGGGCCGCAGGAATTCGTGACCACGACCGGGGTGTCTCCCCGCCGGCCACGACGGGGCGGAGTCTCAGTTACGGAGTAACGGGCCACCGGCGACGGCCCGCCGATGCATGGCACTCCAGCCACGGTCACAGGCGCCGATCGAGGGCTTGACACCCCGCGGCGCGATCGAGATCGCCGGACGGGTGCGCAGCATGTCCGGTGCCGACGCGGCAGCCTCGCCGAGGACCTGGACATCCACGAGTGGTTCGACCGGCGCGCCCTGCGGGACGGCCGGGGCGTGTCCGGCGGGGTGCGCCGGCGGACCGCGTTCCCGATGGCCGCGGTCGCGCCCGTCCCGCTGGTCATCCTCGACGAGCCCTCCATCGACGTCGACGCATCCTGCTCATGAATTCGCAGGCCAGCGGCCTTTCGAGGGCCGATCCGTCCGCTCGACCCGCTGCACGGAGGGAAACAGGTCGAACAACCCACCCGGACCACAAAACTGCAGGTCAGGCACCCTTGTCAGCAGGCTCCAAAATCGCCACGCACTCCACATGGTGCGTCATCGGGAACAGGTCGAACGCCCGCAGCGTCCGCACCTTGTACCCGCCCTCCGCGAAGTACGCGATGTCCCGCGCCAGTGCCGCCGGGTCGCACGCCACGTATGCGATCTTGCGGGCGCCCAGCGACGCCAGGTGCTTGACCGTGGCCTTGCCCGCGCCCGCGCGCGGCGGGTCCAGGACGATCAGGTCGCACTCGGTGATGCCCGTGCGCGGCAGTACCTGGTCGACCTTGCCGTGTTCGATACGGACCCGGTCCAGGTCCTTCAGGTTGTGGCGGGCGTCCTCGACGGCGCGCTTGCCCGACTCGATGCCCAGCACCGCGCCCTTCTCGCCGATGCGCTGGCCGATGGCGCCGGCGAACAGGCCGACACCGCAGTAGAGGTCCAGCGCCATGTCGTTCTTGCGCGGCAGCAGGCCCTGCATGACCGCGCGGACCAGCGTGTCGGCCGCCTGCGGGTGCACCTGCCAGAAGCCGCCCGAGCCCACGCGGTACGTACGGTCGTCGGCGCGCTCACGGACGAAGGCGCGGCCGTGAACCCGGTGGACGCCGCCGTCCTTCTCGTCGACGCGGAGCACGGAGACCGGCTTGTCGAGCTCTACGAGCGGGAGGCGGCCGCCCTCGCGGGGGGTCAGGATGACCTGGCGGTCGTGGGAGCCCGTGGCGGAGATGGCCTCCACCGTGGCCATCTGCGGCCAGTCCTGCTTCTCGATGCCGAGCTCGGAGACGCCGGGAGCGGCGATCAGGCAGTGGTCGATCGGCTGGACCTCGTGCGAACGGTGCTTGCGCAGTCCGACCAGGCCGTCCGCGTCGACGGCGTACTGCACGCGGGTGCGCCACGCGGGGACCTCGCCCGGCGGGAGCTTGTCGCCCTCGGCCGGCATGACCGTGCCGTCCCAGCCGGCCTCCTCGGGCGTGAGGCCCGCGAGGCGCTGGAGCTGCTCGGCGATCACTTCGCCCTTGAGGCGGCGCTGGGCGCCGGGCTTGGCGTGCTGCCAGTCGCAGCCGCCGCACTTGCCGGGCCCTGCGTACGGGCAGGGGGCCTCGACCCGGTCCTTGGAGGCCTCGATGACCGTGACCGCGTCGGCGCGCAGGAAACGGGAGTCGCTCCCGCCCTCGGTGACCCGGGCGACGACCTTCTCGCCGGGGAGGGTGTGGCGCACGAAGAGCACCTGGCCCTCGGACGTGCGGGCGATGCAGTGGCCGCCGTGGGCGACGGGGCCGACCTCGACCTCGTACTCCCGGCCGATCAGGTCCTCCCCGGCCTGTGACTCCCTGGCCTGTGACTCCCCGGCCTGCGACTCCCCGGCCTGCGACGACGTTGATTCGTTCTGCATGAGGGGGTGGCTCCAGAGGTCAGGAAAAAGGAAAACGGCAAAACGGCCGGACAACAGCCCACCAGTCTACGTGGGCGGAAGCCGGCCGCTTACCACAGGCGGAGCGCGGAGTCAGCCCTTCTGGTTCGGATCCTTGTGACGCCGCTCCACGGGACCGCGACGCACCGACCCGGGGGCGATCCAGTCCGCACGCCTCCTGGCCCGCACCTTCGCGGCCTCGGAGGACTCCAGCTGGTAGGGCACGGAGGTCACCATCACGCCCGGCGTGAAGAGGAGCCTGCCCTTGAGCCGCAGCGCGCTCTGGTTGTGCAGCAGGTGCTCGTACCAGTGGCCGACCACGTACTCGGGGATGTAGACGCTGATCACGTCGCGCGGGCGGTCCTTGCGCAGGCTCTTGACGTAGTCGATGACCGGCCGGGTCACCTCTCGGTAGGGCGAGTCGAGGATCTTCAACGGGATGTCGATGCCACGCCGCTCCCAGTCGTTCCTGAGCGCCTTCGTCTCGTCCGGGTCGACGCTGATGGACAGCGCCTCCAGCTGGTCCGAGCGCACCAGCTTGGCGTACGACAGTGCGCGCAGCGTGGGCCGGTGGAGCTTGGAGACCAGGACGATCGAGTGGACCCGTGAAGGCCTCATGGTGTCGTCGGACGGGGTGTCGGACGCGGCGATCTCCTCGGCGACCCGGTCGTAGTGCTTGCGGATCGCGGTCATCGTGCCGAAGAAGATCACCATGCCGAGCAGCGCGACCCAGGCGCCGTGGGTGAACTTGGTGGCCAGGACGACGACCAGGACCAGTCCGGTGAAGAACGCGCCGAAGGTGTTGATCGCCCGGGAGCGGACCATGTGCCGGCGTGCGGCCGGGTCCTTCTCGGTACGCAGATGGCGGTTCCAGTGCCGCACCATGCCGGTCTGGCTGAGTGTGAAGGAGACGAAGACACCGACGATGTAGAGCTGGATCAGCCGGGTCGAGTCGGCCCCGTAGATCCAGACGAGCAGGATCGCGGCCCCGGCGAGCAGCACGATGCCGTTGGAGAAGGCGAGCCGGTCACCGCGGGTGTGGAGCTGGCGGGGCAGGTAGCGGTCCTGGGCGAGGATCGAGCCGAGGAGCGGGAAGCCGTTGTACGCGGTGTTCGCGGCGAGGAAGAGCACGAGGGCGGTGGCGGCCGCGAGGAAGACGAAGAAGAACGTCCCGTCACCGAAGACCGCCGCGGCGACCTGGGAGATGACCGGGTCCTGGGTGAAGTCCGCACCCACCGCGACACCGTTGTGGAGCAGGTCCTTCGCGGGGTTCTCCGCCATCTTCACGTCGGTGGCCATGGCCAGGCCGATGATGCCGCAGAACATGGTGACGGCCAGCAGGCCCATCGCCGCGAGGGTGGTCGCGGCGTTCTTGCTCTTCGGCTTGCGGAAGGCGGGGACGCCGTTGCTGATCGCCTCGACGCCGGTGAGGGCCGCGCATCCGGAGGAGAAGGCGCGCAGGAGCAGGAAGACGAGGGCGAAGCCCGCGAGCCCCTGGTGCTCGGGCTTGATCTCGTAGTCCGAGGTGGGCGCGTGCATGGTCTCGCCGAGGGCCAGCCCGCGGAAGGCGCCCCAGAGGATCATCACGAAGACCCCGGCCACGAACAGGTAGGTCGGGATGGCGAAGAGCTTGCCCGACTCCTTGACGCCCCGGAGGTTCATCAGCGTCAGCAGCACGATGGCGCCGATGGCGCAGGACGTCTTGTGCTCGACGACGAAGGGGATGGCGGAACCGAGGTTCTCCACGCCCGAGGAGATCGACACGGCGACGGTGAGGACGTAGTCCACGAGGAGGGCGCTGGCGACGGTCAGACCGGCCTTGGGGCCGAGGTTGGTGTTGGCGACCTCGTAGTCGCCTCCCCCGCTCGGGTACGCGCGGACGTTCTGCCGGTACGAGGCGACGACGGTGAACATCAGGACCACGACCGCGACCGCGATCCACGGACTGAAGTGGTAGGCCGACACGCCCGCGATGGACAGCACGAGGAGGACTTCTCCGGGTGCGTACGCAACGGAGGACAGCGGGTCGGATGCGAAGACGGGGAGCGCGATGCGCTTGGGGAGGAGCGTCTCTCCCAGCTTGTCGCTGCGCAGCGCCCGGCCGATCAGGATCCGTTTGGGCACGTCGGTCAGTTTGGACACGGTGAGGATCGTAAGCGCTGCTGGGACACGCCGCCGAAGCACCACCCCCTCGGCACCCGGAAAACCTTCATAATTACCCGCCCTCACCGCAAAAGTCCATGGAATCCTTAACGAAATCCTTGCGGTGCGGACCGGCCGCGGCCCTCGGTGGCTCCCCCTCCCGCCCAGCGGCGCACCTCCCTTTGCTCATCGCCCTGCGGGATACGCACACTCGGATGAGGCGGTGCGGGCGTCGCCGCATAAGCTCATCCACGGGCAACGCCGAAGGTGGTTGCCCGATTGTTTGCCCCGCAAGCTGAGAGAGAAGTGTGAGCAGGGTGTTTTCGCAGGTCATCCGGACGACCAGGACGGCGAGGTAGGCGCAAGGTGCACATCGTCATCATGGGCTGCGGGCGCGTCGGAGCCGCTCTCGCGCAGACCCTGGAGCAGCAGGGGCACACGGTCGCCGTGATCGACCAGGACCCCACGGCGTTCCGCCGGCTCGGTTCCGGCTTCGGCGGCAGGCGGGTCAGCGGGGTCGGCTTCGACCAGGACACCCTGCGTGAGGCGGGGATCGAGGAGGCCGGAGCGTTCGCGGCCGTCAGCAGCGGCGACAACTCCAACATCATCGCCGCCCGGGTGGCCCGCGAGATGTTCGGCATCGAGAACGTCGCGGCGCGTATCTACGACCCGCGGCGTGCCGAGGTCTATCAGCGTCTGGGCATCCCCACGGTGGCCACGGTCCGCTGGACGGCGGACCAGATGCTGCGGCGGCTGCTGCCGTCGGGCGCGGAGCCGCTGTGGCGCGATCCGAGCGGTGGTGTGCAGCTCGCGGAGGTGCACACCACGCCGTCCTGGATCGGGCACAAGATCAGCACACTGCAGGAGGAGACGGGCGTCCGTGTCGCCTTCCTCACCCGGTTGGGTGAGGCCATACTGCCCACGTCGCAGACGGTTCTGCAGGAGGGCGACCTGGTCCACGTGATGATGCGTACGGACGAGATCGCGAAGGTCGAGGAGGCCTTTGCCGAAGGTCCCGAGGAGGGCGGTCACTGATGCGCGTCGCGATTGCCGGGGCCGGCGCGGTGGGCCGTTCCATCGCGGCCGAGCTGCTGGAGAACGGGCACGAGGTGCTGCTGATCGACAAGGCGCCGACCGCCATCTCGGTGGAGCGCGTCCCGATGGCCGAGTGGCTCCTCGCCGACGCCTGCGAGATCACGTCGCTCGACGAGGCGGCGCTCCAGCGGTGCAACGTCGTGATCGCCTCGACGGGTGACGACAAGGTCAATCTGGTCGTCTCACTGCTGGCGAAGACCGAGTACGGCGTCCCGCGGGTCGTGGCACGGGTGAACAACCCGAAGAACGAGTGGCTGTTCAACGAGTCCTGGGGCGTCGACGTCGCGGTCTCCACTCCGCGTCTGATGTCCGCGCTGGTCGAGGAGGCGGTGAGCGTCGGCGATCTCGTCCGGCTGCTGCGCTTCAGCCACGGCGACGCCAACCTGGTCGAGCTGACGCTGCCCCCGGAGTCGGCGCTGGCCGGCATCCGGGTGAGTGATGTGGCCTGGCCCGAGGACACCTCGCTCGTCACGATCATCCGCGGCACCCGGGTGCTGACGCCGAGCCCCGAGGAGACCCTGGAGGCCGGTGACGAGCTGCTGTTCGTGGCCGCCCAGGCCCGCGAGGAGCAGCTGGAGGACCTGCTGTCGGTCCGCCGCGAGCCCGACGAGGACTGAGGCAGGGCTGAGCGTCCCGAGCACACGGAAGGGGCCCGGGCCGTACGTCGGTGACGTACGGTCCGGGCCCCTTCCTGCGGGTTACGGCTCCTGCGAGCCATGGCGAAGCCCCGGCCCGGCCGAACTCAGTCCGTACGGCGGTGCCTGGCGGGACCGGCGTCGCGCTCCGTGCGGGTGAGGCCCGTGGTCAGGTCCTGTTCGGCCTGCGCGAACCCGGGGGCCAGGCTGTCCTCGACCGCCTTGCGGGCCTTGCGGTCCTTCTCCGTCTGCTCCTCCGCCTCCATCTCCGCGAAGACGTCGATGGGCGGCGGCGCCTTGGCCAGGAAGACCCACGTCAGATACACGGCGAGCAGGAACGGCGGGATCTTGAGCGCGACCAGCACCCATCCGAGCTGGGCGGTGTCGGCCCACCAGTACAGCGGGAAGAGGATCGCGCACTTGGCGAGCAGGATCAGTCCCCAGGCGTAGCTGGCCTTGGCGTACGCCTTCTTGCGGCCGGGGTTCCTGGTGCGCCAGGAGAGGTTCTCCTTGAAGACCGGGCCGAGGATCAGCCCGATCAGCGGCAGACCCGCGAGGGTCGTGACGAGGTACGCGAGGGCCAGGCCGAGCGTGTAGATCATGCCCGGCAGGTAGAAGTCCTTGGCGTTGCCCGTCATCTTCGCGAAGAGCACACCGAAGGCCACACCGAAGACGCCGCTGAAGGCGTGCTTGACGGTGTCCTTGCGGAGCAGCCGCACGACGACGAGGACCAGGGAGACGGCCAGCGCGGCGATCGCCGAGGCCGTCAGATCCTTGTTGACGGTGAAGATCGTGACGAAGAGCAGCCCGGGCAGGACTGTCTCCACCATGCCGCGCACGCCGCCGAAGGCCTCGAAGAGCGCGGCTTCCGTGACCGCCTTCGCGTCGGCGTCCTGCTGGTCGGTGCGGTGGGGCTGGTCCGTTTCGGACGTCGGCTTGTCGAGAGACGTCACCGGCTACTCCTTGCCGAGCGGTCGGAGTTCGTATTTGGGATTGAACAGCACCCGGCGGCCGTGGCTCATGGCTACGCGGCCCGACGCGATGAGCTTGCGGCCCGGCTCGATGCCGACGATGGAACGCCGGCCCAGCCAGACCACGTCGAGCGGCGCGGTGCCGTCGAAGAGCTCCGCCTCCAGGGCGGGCACTCCGGCACGCGGGCGCAGGGTGACCGTCCGCAAGGTACCAGTGACCTTGACGATCTGGCGGTCCGAGCACTCGGAGATGCGCGTGCAGCCCGAAGCGTGCGTGTCCTCCCGCAGCTCCTCGGACTCCAGGTCCTCCTGGGAGCTGGACAGCCGGTCGAGCATGCGGCGGAAGCGGCCGGACGGCCTCGAGGTCCCGCCTGACTTCTCGGATCGGGGAACAGCGCTCATACCCGAAGGGTACCGGTCTCCTGTGGTACGGGCGGGCACGGACGGATGCCACCCGAACGAGTGAAGCCGATCACTCCGGGACGGACCGTCCCCGCTCGAAGCGGTAGCCCATGCCGGGTTCGGTCACGAAGTGCCTGGGGTGCGAGGGATCGGCCTCCAGCTTGCGGCGCAGCTGCGCCATGTAGACCCGCAGGTAGTTGGTCTCGGTGCCGTACGAGGGCCCCCAGACCTCCTGGAGCAGCTGCTTCTGGCTGACGAGCCGACCGGCGTTGCGGACGAGGACCTCCAGCAGGTGCCACTCGGTGGGAGTGAGCCGCACGTCACGGCCCTCACGGTGCACCTTCTTCGCCGACAGGTCGACGGTGAACCCCTCGGTCTCGACGACCACCAGGTCGTCGCCGACGTCCTGGCCGACCGGTTCCGCCCGGCGCACCGCGGCGCGCAGCCGGGCCAGCAGCTCGTCCATGCCGAACGGCTTGGTGACGTAGTCGTCGGCACCGGCGTCCAGGGCCTCGACCTTCTCGTCGGAGGTGTGGCGCGCCGACAGCACGAGGATCGGCACCCGGGTCCAGCCGCGCAGGCCCCTGATCACCTCGACGCCATCCATGTCCGGCAGCCCGAGGTCGAGGACGACGACGTCGGGGTGCCGTGCCGCCGCGAGCTGGAGGGCGGTCGCCCCGTCGGGCGCCGCGTCCACCTCGTACCTGCGCGCCTTCAGATTGATCACGAGGGCGCGCACGATCTGCGGCTCGTCGTCGACCACGAGCACCCGGGTCATCGCGGACCTGCCTTTCCTGAAAACGTGTACGGGACGGGGGTACGCCGCCGCGGGGATCTCACGAGGCGACGCGCACGGGTGGTACGGGGCCGGCCCGCACCTGCCCCGGCGCGGCCGTGAGCCTGAGGACCATGGTGAGACCGCCGCCCGGGGTGTCCTCGGCGTCCAGCGTGCCGCCCATGGACTCCACGAAGCCGCGGGCGACGGCGAGCCCGAGGCCGACACCGGCCCCGCGCGGGGCGTCTCCGTAGCGCTGGAACGGCTCGAATATGCGTTCCTTGGCCTCGTCCGGGACTCCGCGGCCGCGGTCGGCCACCCGCAGCTCGACACGTTCGCCCAGGGCGCTTGCGGCGACGGTGACGCGTTCCCGGCCGGTGCTGTACTTCACGGCGTTCTCGACGATGTTGGCGACCGCCCGCTCCAGCAGTCCGGGGTCCACGGCGACCATGGGCAGCGTCTCCGGGATGTCCAGATCGACGCTGCCCTCGGGTACGCCGCCGAGGGCCATCGGGACGACCTCGTCGAGGTCGAGCTCGCGGATGAGCGGGGTCACCGTGCCGGTCTGAAGGCGCGACATGTCGAGCAGGTTGCCGACCAGGTGGTCCAGGCGGTCCGCGCCGTCCTCGATGGCCGCGAGGAGCTCCGCCTCGTCCTCGTCGGACCAGGAGACGTCGTCGGAGCGCAGGGAGCTGACCGCGGCCTTGATGGCGGCCAGCGGGGTACGCAGGTCGTGGCTGACGGCGGCGAGCAGCGCGGTCCTGATCCGGTTGCCCTCGGCGAGCCGTCTGGCCGCCTCCGCCTCCCCCACCAGCCGCTGCCGGTCGAGCACCACGGCGGCCTGCGCGGCGAAGGCGCCCAGGACCCGGCGGTCCTCCGCGGGCAGCACGCGGCCGGAGAGCGCCAGCGCCATGTGGTCGCCGACGGGCATGTCCACATCCGCGTCGTCGGGCCGTGCCACCGGCGCGGGCCCGACGGATCCGGCGCAGGTCCAGGGCTCGACGTCGCTCTGCCGCTCCAGGAGTGCGACGGATTCCATACCGAAGGTCTCACGGACCCGGTCGAGCAGGGCGTCCAGGGCCGTCTCGCCCCGCAGGACGCTGCCGGCGAGCGTGGAGAGGATCTCCGACTCGGCGCGCAGCCGTGCGGCCTGGTGCGTGCGCCGGGCCGCCAGGTCGACCACGGAGGCGACCGCCACCGCCACCGCGAAGAAGATCACGATGGCGACGAAGTTCTCCGGGTCCTGGACGGTCAGGGTGTGGGTGGGCGGTGTGAACCAGTAGTTCAGGAGCAGGGATCCCGCCGCGGCGGAGGCGAGCGCGGGGGCCAGGCCCCCGAGCAGCGCGGCGGCGACGGTCAGGAAGAGGAAGAGCAGGACGTCGTTGGCGAGACCCGGCCCGTTCTCCATTCCGTGCAGGAGCAGGGTCAGGAGAGCCGGTCCGCCGACGCCGGCGAGCCATCCCGAGACGATCCGGGTGCGGCTGAGCCGGACCCCGCGCGCGATCGGCAGTCCACGCCCCTTGGCGACCTCCTCGTGCGTGACGATGTGCACGTCGAGGTCGGGTCCCGACTCGCGGGCGACGGTGGCGCCGACCCCGGGGCCGTAGATGTACTGCCAGGTCTTGCGGCGGCTGGAGCCGAGGACGATCTGGGTGGCGTTGACGCCCCGGGCGAACGCGAGGAGCGCCGACGGTATGTCGTCGCCGATGACGTGGTGGAAGGTGCCCCCGAGGTCCTCCACGAGGGTGCGCTGGACGGCGAGCTCCTTCGGCGAGGCGGAGGTCAGTCCGTCGCTGCGGGCGATGTAGACCGCGAGGATCTCGCTCCCGGAGCCCTTCGCGGCCATCCGGGAGGCGCGGCGGATGAGCGTACGGCCCTCCGGTCCTCCGGTCAGTCCGACGACGATGCGCTCACGGGCCTGCCAGGGGGCGCTGATGTCGTGTTCGCCGCGGTACTGCTGGAGGTACTCGTCGACCCGGTCGGCGACCCAGAGGAGGGCCAGCTCGCGCAGGGCGGTCAGGTTGCCGGGGCGGAAGTAGTTGGACAGGGCGGCGTCGACCTTGTCGGACTGGTAGATGTTGCCGTGGGCCATACGCCGGCGCAGCGCCTGGGGCGACATGTCGACAAGCTCGATCTGATCGGCGCGCCGGGCGACCTCGTCGGGGATGGTCTCCTGCTGCCGCACTCCGGTTATCGACTCCACGACATCGCCGAGGGACTCCAGGTGCTGGATGTTGACGGTGGACACCACGTCGATGCCGGCCTTGAGGAGTTCCTCGACGTCCTGCCAGCGCTTGGCGTTGCGGGAGCCGGGCACGTTGGTGTGGGCGAGCTCGTCCACGAGGGCCACGGCCGGCGCCCTCTCCAGGACGGCGTCGACGTCCATCTCGGCGAAGACGGCGGAGCGGTATTCGATGTCACGGCGCCGGATCTGCTCCAGGCCGTGCAGCAGCACCTCGGTGCGCGGGCGGTCGTGGTGCTCGATGAACGCGACGACGCAGTCCGTGCCCCTCTCCACCCGTCGATGGGCTTCGGACAGCATCGCGTAGGTCTTGCCGACGCCGGGTGCCGCACCCAGGTAGATCCGTAGCTTGCCGCGTCCCATGGCCCCATTGTCTTCCCTGAACCGGCCGCCGCGGATACGGGGAGCCGGATTCGAAGCTACCCCGGGAATTTCTCGCACCGGGGCAGGAGGGGTGCGCCGGGGGTCCGTATTGACGGGATTCTGACGCGGCTCAGCAGGTCAGGCGTGCTCGACGATGTGCCCGTCGCTGAGCTCCAGGACCCGGTCGGCGAAGCCGAGCAGCTGCGGATCGTGGGTGGCGACCAGGATGGTGACGCCCTCGCTGCGCACGACGGCCCGCAGCAGCTGCATGACCGCGAGCCCTGTCTCGGCGTCGAGCTGCCCGGTGGGCTCGTCGGCGATCAGGAGGGCGGGCCGGTTGGCGAGCGCGCGGGCGATGGCCACACGCTGCTGCTGGCCCCCGGAGAGCTCTCCGGGGCGCTGCTGGGCGTGGTCACCGAGGCCCACCAGGGAGAGCAGCAGCGCCACGCGCTCCTCACGCTCGTGCGGGTCGGTCCTGCGCAGGCGCATGGGCACGCCGACGTTCTCCGCCGCGGTCAGGATCGGGATCAGGCCGAACGACTGGAAGATGAAGCCGACCCTGTCCCGGCGGAGCTCCAGCAGCCCGTCCTCACCGAGCCCGGAGAGGTCCGTGCCGCCGACGGTGATGCGGCCGCTGTCCGGTGTGTCGAGCCCGCCGACGAGGTTCAGCAGGGTGGTCTTGCCGGATCCCGAGCGGCCCTTGAGCGCCACGAGCTCTCCGCGCGGGATCTCGAAGGAGACCCCCCGAAGGGCGTGCACGGCCGCAGCGCCGCTCCCGTACGAGCGGTGCAGGTCCTCGACCCTCACCATGGGACCGTCGGCCGGGCTCTCGGCCAGGGCCGTGCCGGTCTGTCCGTCGGTGGTCCGTGTCATCGCTCTCCCCCGTGCGTACGCCGCCGTGCGTACCGCTCTGCTCAGGCAGCGGCCAGTATGTGCATGAGGCAGCCGGTGAGGCAATGGAACGGCCGGTGGGCCGCGCCCCCTCCCCGGGGCGCGGCCCACCGGCCGGAACGGACTGGGGTGCGGTCAGCGCACCTCGGTGATCTCGGGCCCGCGCTGGAGCTGGCCCATACCGCCGGAGAACTTCGAGCTCTCCTGGTCCTCCTGCTGCACACCCTCGGGCACCATCTGGGCGTCGTTGGGGAGCTTCAGGACGATCGGGTCGCGAGGCGCCATCGGACCGTCACCGCGCACGACGACGGTGTCCTGGAAGATCGTCTCCAGCAGCCCGGCGGCCTCCGGCTGGACGGCGCCCTGGCCGGAGATCACGCCGCGCAGGAACCAGCGCGGTCCGTCGACGCCGATGAAGCGCACCAGCTGTACGCCGTTCTTCCCGTCCGGCAGCTGTACGGGGACCTGGGCGCGCAGCTCCCAGCCCAGCGGGCCCTCGACCTCGTCGATGATCCCGCCCTGCTGGGTGATGCCCGAGGCGATCTCCTCGCGCACCTCACCCCAGATGCCCTCCTTCTTGGGAGCGGCGAACGCCTGCAGCTGGACCGCGCTGTCGCGCAGCACGACGGTCGCCGCGACGATCGCGTCACCGGCGACCTCCACGCGGAGCTCCATGCCCTCGACCCCGGGCACGAAGATGCCGCCCAGGTCCACCCGGCCCTCGCCGGGCTGGGAAACCTCGGAGATGTCCCACGGCCCGTCGGGGCGGGGAGCCGGCGGAAGGTTTGTACGGCGCGAGCCGCCCTCGGCGGTGTCGTCGAGCTCGTCGGCGACCTGCTCGGCCTCGCGCGCTTCGTCCACCGTGTCCTTGGCGGAACCACTGTTCTTGCGACGTCCGAACACGTCAACGTCCTTCCCGGTCGGATACGACCGAAGCGTAGCTGTTCCCACCCTGGGTGTTACCGCCCGTGACGCCGTCCACTGCGGCGTGACCGCCGGTGGATCCGAAGCCCCCCTCGGCCCGCGCCGAGCCGGGGAGTTCCGTCACCTCGTGGAAGCGCACCTTCTCGACCTGCTGGACGACCAGTTGGGCAATCCGGTCGAACCGTTCGAACCTCACGGTCTCGCGTGGGTCGAGATTGACCACGATGACCTTGATCTCTCCACGGTACCCGGCATCGACCGTCCCCGGGGCGTTCACGAGGGCCACTCCGCAACGGGCAGCGAGGCCGGAGCGGGGGTGGACGAAGGCGGCGTAGCCGTCGGGCAGGGCGATCGACACCCCGGTGGGGAGCACCGCCCGTTCGCCCGGGGCGAGCTCGGCCGCCTCCGTGGTGACCAGATCGGCACCGGCGTCACCCGGGTGTCCGTATCCGGGAATCGGCACGTCCGGGTCGATCCGGCGGATGAGTACGTCGACGGGGTGGCGCATCAGGGGTTCACCTCGAAGGCGCGGGCGCGCCTGACCTGGTTCGGATCGGACATCGCGGCCTGGATCTCCTCCGGCCGTCCGTTGTCGGTGAAGTGCTCCACCTTGACCTCGATGAAGAGGGCTTCCGCACGGACCGCGACAGGTCCTTCGGGGCCGCCGGTCCGTCCCGTCGCACGGCAGTAGATCTTCCGGCCGTGCACCGCGGTGACTTCGGCCTCCAGGAAGAGCACCGTGTCGACGGGCACCGGCAGGACGTAGTCGGTCTCCAGCCGGCCGGTCACCGCGATGACCCGCAGCAGCCAGCTCAGCGCGCCGAGCGTCTCATCCATCGCCGTGGCCAGGACACCGCCGTGTGCCAGCCCCGGAGCGCCCTGGTGGGCGGGCTTCACGGTGAACTCGGCGGTGACGCTCACACCCTCTCCGGCCGTCGCCTGGAGATGCAGTCCGTGCGGTTGCCCGCCACCACAGCCGAAACAGTGTTCGTAGTGGGAGCCGAGGAGCTCACCGGGCGCGGGAGCATCGGGATGGCGGACAGGCTTCACCGCGTCGGCCGGGGGTGTCAGACGTGCAGATGTTCCACTCACAGCCGCAGACCTTACCCGCGCGGCCGACCGCGGGTCGCGCCGTGCCAAGCTTGCTTTCATGCAGCCTTCCGCACCTCCCTTCGACGAACGTCTCGCCGCACCCCGCTCGTGGTGGCTCATCGCCTTCGGAATCGGCGTCGCCTGTGCGCTGATGCTCCTGCCGCTCGGTCCCGTGCCGATGCTCGGCGGCCTGGTCGCCGGTGCGGCCGCGGCATGCGTGGGCGTGAGCTCGTACGGCTCCGCGCGCATCCGGGTCGTGGCGGGCGCCCTCGTCGCCGGCGATGCCCGGATCCCCCTGGAGGCACTGGGGGACGCCGAGGTGCTGGACGGGGACGAGGCGCGCGCCTGGCGCTCGTACAAGGCGGATCCCCGGGCGTTCATGCTGCTGCGCAGCTACGTCCCGACGGCGGTGCGGGTGAAGGTCACGGATCCGGCCGACCCGACGCCGTATCTCTATCTGTCGACCCGGGAGCCGCAGGCTCTGGTGGCGGCCCTCGCGCCCGTACCCGCCTGAGCGGTCAGCGGCCGGGGTCGTCCAGACCCTTGGGCAGCTCCTTGGCGGGTTCCGCGGGCTGTTCCAGCGGGGGGAGCTCCGGGAGACGGTCCCAGGGGACCTGGTCGCGCCGCAGGTCGTTCCTTACCCGGTCGGCGAGCCTTCTGGTGTCCCGTCGGTTCATCAGCGCGCCGACGGCGGCACCGATCATGAACGGGATGAGGTTCGGCAGGTCGCGCACGGTGCGCTTCATGATCTGCTGGCGGAGCTCGCGCTTCATCTGCCCGCCCAGTGCCGCGTTGAGCGTGGTGGGGCGTGAGACGTCGATGCCGCGCTCTTCCGTCCAGGACGTCAGATACGCGGTGCTGCGCTGGCCGAGGTTGCCCGGCGGGCGCCGGCCGTAGACCTCGTGGAGCTCGGCGACCAGCTTCATCTCGACGGCGGCCACTCCGGTGATCTCGGCTGCCAGTTCGGCGAGCATGGCGGGGGGTACGGGCATCATCGCCGCCGCCCCGATGCCCGCGCCGACGGTCGCGGTGGCGTTGCAGGCGCCCGCGACGAGCTTGTCGGCGAGCTGTTCCGGGCCGAGCCCCGGGAACTGCTTGCGCAGGGTGGTCAGGTCCCGCACGGGGACACGGGGAGCCGTGTCGATGATGCGGTCGGCCACCATGCCGACCGCCGCCGCGGCGCTCTCCCTGCTCTTGCGTACGCCTCGTTTCAGTGTGTGCAGGCGGCCGGAGCCCTTCGGGGACTCTGCCGGTCCGTCCTGCCCGGGCTCGGGTGACGGATCCGTCGCCCTTACCGCTTCGAGCGAGGCCGGACGGCCCCGCTCGTCGTCAGGTGCTGTGCCGGGAGAGGCAGGCAGGGCGGCCTGGTGCTCGGCAGTGGGGCTCTCGCCCTCTGCCGGGCCTGTGCCGCCCTGATGTGCCTCCGACGACTTCGTGCGCCGCAAGCGCCGCTTCCGGAACGGTGTGTCGCCTGCCACGGCCGGCCTGCCTCAGTCGCAGTCGCGGCAGATGGGCTGGCCGTTCTTCTCGCGCGCCAGCTGACTCCGGTGGTGCACGAGGAAGCAGCTCATGCAGGTGAACTCATCGGCCTGCTTGGGCAGAACCCGCACAGCCAGTTCTTCGTTGGACAGGTCTGCGCCGGGCAGCTCCAGTCCCTCTGCCGCGTCGAACTCGTCCACGTCGACGGCGGACGCCGTCTTGTCGCTCCGACGAGCCTTGAGCTCTTCGAGGCTGTCCTGGTCCACGTCGTCGTCGGTCTTGCGTGGGGTGTCGTAATCCGTTGCCATGTCGCTCTCCCCCTCATGGGTGTCTGCGGTGTCTCAGCGCACGTAACGCGTGAGAGGCCGGACTTGTGCCCGACCTGAGGCGGAGATTTTGCCTCACATCAAGGTCTGTTACTCAATCGACACCCAACCGGATCCCTCGTGAGCGATCAGCTTGGGTGGCGATGGGGACCGTACACGGTCCGATTGCTGCGGTTCACGGGCGCCACCCCGTGTACTTCCCGTGATATCGACCCCCGGAAACCCGGACGTTTCCAGGCTTTCGGACAGAGTTGTGATCACGGAGAGTGGAGGGACCGGAATGTGCCCCTGTGATCGATCACACAAGGACAGAACGGAAACCGGTTTCGAAAATTCCGCCCAAAGCGAACAGAGTGATCCAATGCGGCTTCACACCGTGAACCCTCTCAGACAGGCAGGGTGACGCGCATCACGAGACCGCCGCCCTCGCGGGGCTCCGCGATGATACGGCCTCCGTGCGCCCGCGCGACGGATCGCGCGATCGACAGGCCGAGCCCGACCCCCTTGTCGCTGCCCGTGCGCTCCGTGCGCAGCCGCCTGAACGGCTCGAAGAGGTTGTCGATCTCGTAGGCGGGCACCACGGGCCCGGTGTTCGAGACGGTCAGGAGCGCCTGTCCGTGCCGGAGCTCGGTGGTGGCCTCCACCCAGCCGCCCTCCGCCACGTTGTAGCGCACGGCGTTCTGCACGAGGTTCAGCGCGATCCGCTCCAGGAGTACCCCGTTGCCCTGGACGACGGCCTGGGCCCGCTCTCCGCGCACCTCGACCCCCTTGGCCGCCGCCTCGCCCCTGGTCTGGTCGATGGCACGGTCGGCGACCTCGGCCAGGTCCACGGGCTTGCGTTCGACGATCTGGTTGTCGCTGCGGGCGAGCAGCAGCAGCCCTTCGACCAGCTGTTCGCTGCGCTCGTTGGTGGCCAGGAGCGTCTTGCCCAGCTGATGGAGCTCCGGTGAGGCCTCCGGATCGGAGAGATGGACCTCCAGGAGCGTGCGGTTGATCGCGAGGGGCGTACGCAGCTCGTGCGAGGCGTTCCCCACGAACCGCTGCTGGGCGGTGAAGGCCCGCTCCAGACGGTCCAGCATCTCGTCGAAGGTGTCCGCGAGCTCCTTCAGCTCGTCGTCGGGGCCGTCCAGCTCGATCCGGCGGGAAAGATCCGTGCCCGCCACCCGGCGGGCGGTGCGGGTGATCCGGCCCAGCGGGGACAGGACGCGGCCCGCCATGGCGTAGCCGAAGGCGAAGGCGATGATGCTGAGACCGACGAGGGCCAGCAGCGCCCTGTTCAGCAGGGAGTCGAGGGCGTGCTGGCGCTGCGCCGCGGTGCAGTTCTTGATCGCCTCGTTGAGCTGGCCGTTGTTCTGCGCGGAGCCGAGCTGCGGACAGGTGTCACTGGAGATCTGGACGTTCGTGCCGGAGACCTGGAAGGCCGGGCCGCCCGCGTCGTGCAGCGCCTGCGCCGCCAGCATGTAGATGATCGACAGCAGGAGGATGCCCGCGATCAGGAACATGCCGCCGTACAGCAGCGTGAGCCGTATCCGGATGGTCGGCCGCAGCCAGGGGTACGGGGACTCCTGCGCCTTGGGTTCCCAGGTCGGCTTCGGGGGTGCCTTCATGGGGGCCGGGGAAGCTGCCATCACGCCCTCAGATCCGGTATCCGGAGCCGGGAACGGTGACGATGACGGGCGGCTCGCCGAGCTTGCGGCGCAGGGTCATGACCGTCACCCGCACCACGTTGGTGAACGGGTCGGTGTTCTCGTCCCACGCCTTCTCCAGCAGCTGCTCGGCCGAGACGACCGCGCCCTCGCTGCGCATCAGGACCTCCAGGACTGCGAACTCCTTCGGGGCGAGCTGGATCTCCTGCTCGTCCCGGAAGACCTCGCGGCGGTTGGGGTCGAGCTTGATGCCGGCCCGCTCCAGCACGGGCGGCAGCGCGACCGTGGTGCGGCGCCCCAGGGCGCGCACCCGCGCCGTCAGCTCGCTGAAGGCGAAGGGCTTGGGCAGGTAGTCGTCCGCCCCCAGTTCCAGGCCTTCGACCCGGTCGCTGACGTCGCCGGAGGCGGTGAGCATGAGCACCCGGGTGGGCATGCCGAGTTCGACGATCTTGCGGCAGACGTCGTCCCCGTGCACCACCGGAAGGTCCCGGTCCAGCACGACGACGTCGTAGTCGTTCACCCCGACGCGCTCGAGGGCCGCCGCTCCGTCGTAGACGACGTCGACGGCCATGGCCTCCCGGCGCAGTCCGGTGGCCACCGCATCGGCGAGCAGCTGCTCGTCCTCGACGACGAGTACGCGCACGGCGCAGTCCTTCCCTAGATCTTCGAAAAACGGCGAGTGGCCCTCGTTCCGGCCGCTCGCAGCACGTCAGCGGCACCGACTGTGCGCGTCCATCCTGCCCGCAACGCGCATAAACCGGCGGTAAGACGGCGCGGTCCGGTCCGCCGCTCCAGGGAATTGAGCGGATTTCCACGACAGTTGAGGTTTCTCGCGGGCGGGCGGCGGGGAGGACGCTCTCACACCCGCGATCACGCCCTGCATGTGGCGTACCACAGCCCGTCCTGCTTCCAGAGGGACTGCGTGATCACCCGCACTCCGGCCCACGGGCCGGAGGACCACCGGGCACACCCCCGTGCCACCGACCCACGACGAGGGGGCGCTTCATGGACGCTTTCACCGCAGGTCTGCTGCAACGAATCAAGACCACCGAGTCCGACCTCACGAGGGCTCGCGAGACGGGCGACGACTTCCTCGCGGATGTCGAGCAGGGAGAGCTCGACGACC
This sequence comes from Streptomyces sp. NPDC088746, assembly GCF_044751065.1. Taxonomy (NCBI): domain Bacteria; kingdom Bacillati; phylum Actinomycetota; class Actinomycetes; order Kitasatosporales; family Streptomycetaceae; genus Streptomyces; species Streptomyces sp. NPDC088746. Next base: position 126,717 of record NZ_JBIVLA010000006.1, on the reverse strand, counting down.
TGCACCGCCTCGCCGCCGAGCACGGAGTGGAAATCGGCGCCACAAGCGTCTGAGCCGCCACGAGAGGGCCCCGGGAGCCGTGATGGCTCTCCGGGGCCCTCTCTCGTTCCGGCACCCTCCCTGGGGGCCGCGACGGGCTCAGGGAGGGTGTACGTCAGTCGTGCCAGGCGCCCAGTTCCTCCAGGAGCGCCTGCAGCGGCTCGAAGACGCCGGGGGTCGCCGCGACCGTCAGGTCTCCGTCGGCCGGCCTGCCCGGCCGTCCCCCGGTGAGGGCACCCGCCTCCCGGGCGATGAGATCGCCCGCCGCGACGTCCCAGGGGTGCAGTCCGCGCTCGTAGTAGCCGTCGAGCCGGCCGGCGGCCACGTCGCACAGGTCGACGGCAGCGGATCCGCCACGGCGGATGTCACGCAGTCGCGGGATGAGCTGCTGGGCCACGGCGGCCTGATGGGTGCGGACCTCGGTGACGTAGTTGAAGCCGGTCGACACCAGCGCCTGGTCGAAGGGGGCCGTGGGACGGCAGCGCAGCGCGTCGCCGTTCCCGTACGCGCCGCGGCCGAGCACCGCGTGGAACGTCTCTCGCCGCATCGGGGCCTCCACGACGCCGACGACCCGTTCGCCGTCCCGCTCGGCCGCGATGGAGACGGACCAGGTCGGAAGTCCGTAGAGGTAGTTCACCGTGCCGTCGAGCGGGTCGATGACCCAACGGATGCCGCTGGTGCCCTCGGCGCTGGCGCCCTCCTCGCCGAGGAAGCCGTCGGCGGGGCGGTGCTCGGAGAGGTAGCCGGTGATCAGCTTCTCCGCCCGGATGTCCATCTCGGTGACGACGTCGATCGGGCTGGACTTCGTCGCGGCCACCCCGAGGTCGGCGGGGCGGCCGTCACGCAGGAGCGCGCCCGCCCGGCGGGCCGCCTCCAGGGCGAGGTCGAGCAGTTCGGACAGGAGGGGGTCGGTCACAACGCTCCAGAGGTGGTTCGCGGGCCGGGCGGGCCTGTCGGCGCCCGCCCGGCAGGGGATGCGGACGGCGGCTAGAACGGGCTGTCGGCGCCCGCGGCGGCCGGCTTGGGGGCCCTGGCCGGGCAGCAGCCGACCGGACACAGGTCGTGGGAGGGGCCGAGCGCCCCCAGGGCGCACGGCGTGACCGGGCGGTCCTGCTCGGCGGCGGCGCGCTCCAGGAGGAGCTCACGCACGGCGGCGGCGAACCTGGGGTCCGCGCCCACCGTCGCGGAACGGCGCACGGGCAGTCCGAGCTCGGCGGCCTTGGCGGTGGCCTCCGTGTCGAGGTCGTACAGCACTTCCATGTGGTCCGACACGAAGCCGATGGGGGCCATGACGACCGCCGGGACGCCGTCGCCGTGGAGCGTCTCCAGGTGGTCGCAGATGTCGGGCTCCAGCCACGGGATGTGCGGGGCGCCGCTGCGCGACTGGTAGACGAGCTGCCACGGGTGTTCGACGCCGGTCTCCTCCCGCACGGCCTCGGTGATCAGCCGGGCGACCTCCAGGTGCTCGGCCACATAGGAGCCCCCGTCGCCGTGGGTCTCCACCGGCCCGGAGGTGTCGGCCGCCGCCACGGGGATGGAGTGGGTGCTGAACGCGAGGTGCGCCCCCGCCCTGACGTCCTCGGGGAGGTCGGCCAGCGATGCCAGCACGCCGTCCACCATGGGCCGCACGAACCCGGGGTGGTCGAAGTAGTGCCGGAGCTTGTCCACCCGGGGCACCGGGAGCCCTTCCGCCTCCAGCGTGGACAGCGACTCGGCCAGATTCTCGCGGTACTGACGGCAGCCGGAGTACGAGGCGTAGGCGCTGGTGGCGAGCACGGCGATCCGGCGGTGGCCGTCCGTGATCATCTCCCGCAGGGTGTCGGTGAGGTACGGGGCCCAGTTGCGGTTGCCCCAGTACACCGGGATCTCGAGCCCGTGCTCCGCGAAGTCCTTGCGCAGTGCGTCCAGCAGCGCCCTGTTCTGGGCGTTGATCGGGCTCACGCCGCCGAAGAGGAAATAGTGCTTGCCGACCTCTTTGAGCCGTTCTTCGGGGATGCCCCGGCCGCGCGTCACGTTCGCCAGGAACGGGACCACGTCGTCGGGGCCTTCGGGACCACCGAAGGAGAGCAGCAGCAGGGCGTCGTAAGGAGCGGGACCGCGCAGATCGGACATGCACCCGATCCTGCCACCCGCCTCCGACAGTGCGGCACCCGCCGTCGGCGGGTCCGCCGCGCCCGTAAGCTGTATCGGCCACCCATACACCTGACAGGCTTTCCCGGAGCGTCCCTTGCCCAGCCCCTACCGCGCCATCTTCGCCGCCCCCGGGACCCTGCGGTTCTCGGCGGCGGGATTCCTCGGCCGGATGCCGCTGGCCATGATGGGCATCGGCGTCGTGACGATGGTGTCCCAGATGACCGGCCGCTACGGGCTGGCCGGAGCGCTCTCCGCCACGCTCGCCATGGCGGCGGCCGTGATGGGCCCGCAGGTCTCCCGGCTGGTCGACCGGTACGGGCAGGGGCGGGTGCTGCGCCCGGTCACCCTGGTCGCGGCGGCGGCGGTCGCGGGGCTCCTGGTCTGCGCCCAGCAGCGGCTGCCGGACTGGACCCTCTTCGTCTTCGCGGCCGGCGCGGGCTGCGTGCCCAGCATGGGCTCGATGGTCCGGGCCCGGTGGGCGGAGATCTACCGGGGCTCCGGCCGTCAGCTGCACACGGCGTACTCCTGGGAGTCGATCGTCGACGAGGTGTGCTTCATCTTCGGGCCCATCGTCTCCATCGGTCTGTCCACCGCGTGGTTCCCGGAGGCGGGCCCCCTGGTCGCGGGTGTGTTCCTCGTGACCGGCGTCTTCTGGCTGACGGCCCAGCGGGCCACCGAACCCCGGCCGCACCCGAAGGAGGACCACACGGGCGGCTCGGCCCTCCGCTCGCCCGGGCTCCAGGTGCTGGTGGCCGCCTTCGTCGCCACCGGGGCGATCTTCGGAGCGGTCGACGTGGTGACCGTGGCCTTCGCCGAGGAGCGCGGCCACAAGGCGGCGGCCAGCCTCGTGCTCGCCGTCTACGCCCTGGGGTCCTGCCTCGCCGGTGCCGTCTTCGGCCTGGTGCACCTGCGGGGGAAGCCGTCCACCCGGTGGCTGCTGGGGGTGTGCGCGATGGCCGTGAGTATGATCCCCCTCCAACTGGCCGGGAGCCTGCCGTTCCTGGCCGTGGCGCTCTTTGTCGCGGGCCTCGCCATCGCACCGACGATGGTCACCACGATGGCCCTCGTCGAACAGCACGTACCGCGCACCCAGCTGACCGAGGGCATGACCTGGACCAGCACCGGACTCGCCGTCGGAGTGGCACTCGGCTCCTCCGCCGCCGGCTGGGTGGTCGACGCCTCCGGGGCCGGGGCGGGGTACGCGGTACCCGCCGTGGCGGGAGCGCTCGCGGCCGCGGTGGCGTTCCTGGGGTATCGCCGGCTCGCGGAGCCGGTTCCTAGGGGAGGGCGCGGGGAAGATGACCGACACCTACGCACGGACGGCGAACACGTGGCGTAACTGGGCGGGCAACGTCACCGCCCGGCCCGCGCGCGTCGAGTCCCCCGCCTCCGTGGGCGAGCTCGCCGACGTGCTCCGCAGGGCGTCCGAGGAGGGCCTGACGGTCAAACCGGTCGGTACCGGTCATTCGTTCACCGCGACCGCCGCCACCGAGGGCGTCCTCATACGTCCGGACCTGCTCACGGGCATCCGCGGCGTCGACCGCCGGGCGATGACCGTGACGGTCGAGGCGGGTACACCGCTGAAGCGCCTCAACGCCGCGCTCGCCCGGGAGGGGCTCTCCCTCACCAACATGGGCGACATCATGGAGCAGACGGTCGCCGGGGCCATCTCGACCGGCACCCACGGCACCGGTCGCGACTCGGCGTCGGTGTCCGCGCAGATCCGCGCGCTGGAGCTGGTCACGGCCGACGGCACGGTGCTGCGCTGCTCTGCCGACGAGCAGCCGGACGTGTTCGCGGCGGCCCGGATCGGGCTCGGGGCGCTCGGCGTGATCACCGCGGTCACGTTCGCGGTGGAGCCGGTCTTCCTGTTGACGGCCCGCGAGGAGCCGATGACCTTCGACCGGGTCACGGCCGATTTCGATCAGCTCGTCGCGGAGAACGAGCACTTCGAGTTCTACTGGTTCCCCCACACCGGAAACTGCAACACCAAGCGCAACAACCGGAGCGCGGGCCCCACCGCTCCGCCCGGGCGGGTGAGCGGCTGGATCGAGGACGAGCTCCTCTCCAACGGCATCTTCCAGGTGGCGTGTTCGCTGGGCCGGGTGGTCCCCGGAGCCATCCCCTCCATCGCCAGGCTCTCCAGCCGCGCCCTGTCCGCCCGTACGTACACCGACATCCCGTACAAGGTGTTCACCAGCCCGAGGCGGGTGCGCTTCGTCGAGATGGAGTACGCCGTGCCGCGCGAGGCGGCGGTCGAGGCGTTGCGTGAGCTCAAGGCGATGGTGGAGCGCTCACCGCTGCGGATCAGCTTCCCGGTGGAGGTCCGCACGGCGCCCTCGGACGACATCGCGCTCTCCACGGCCTCGGGCCGGGAGAGCGCGTACATCGCGGTGCATCTGTACCGGGGCACGCCGTACCAGGCGTACTTCACCGCCGTCGAGCGGATCATGACGGGGTACGACGGCCGCCCGCACTGGGGCAAGATCCACACCCGGGACGCCGGCTACCTGGCCGGGAGCTATCCGCGGTTCGGCGAGTTCACCGCCGTACGCGACCGCCTCGACCCGGACCGGCTGTTCGCCAACGACTACCTGCGTCGCGTGCTCGGGGACTGAGCGGGGGCGGTTCGCGCGTCCGGGGGCCGGTTCACCGGTCCGTGCCGCTTCCTGCCGTGTCCCCGCCCTGCTGGTCCGGGGCCTCGTCGGCCCCGGTCGGGTCGGGTGCGGCCGGTGTGGTGCCGGCGTCGCCCGGTTCCGCCGGGGTGGTGGCCTCCGGAGTGGTGGCCCCGCCGGACGCCGAGGGCGTGGGGGCGGGGTCGGTGGCCGGACCGCCGCTGCCCGAGGGGTCCGGCTGCGCGCTCCCGCCGTCGCCCTGGCCGGTGCCGGGCGAGGTCGAGCTCCCGCCCCCGGGCACGTTCCCGTCGTCCCCCTGGTCCCCCTCGTCGTCCTGGCCCGTGCCGTCCGAGGGCGAGGGGGAGGGCGAGGTGGTCCCCCCGTGGCGCTCGCCGCTCACGACGGTGCCGATGGTGGTCCGTCCGTTGCCTCCCAGGTCGTGCCCGGAGACCATTTCGTACACGGTGATGCCCGCCATCGACAGGACGAAGACCCCCGTGGCCGCGAGGGCCGAACGCTTCCAGCCGCGGACGCGGGTGCCGTGCGTACGGGCGTCGGAGTACGAGTCGTCCGTGAGCGCGCCGCCGGGGTGCGGGCCGCCCGGGGACGGATCGCCGTGGACCTGTCCCCTGGAATACGTGCCGCCGGGGCCGGCCTCCCCCGGCCGGACCTGTCGCAGCACCGTGGTGCGGTCCGCGTCGGGCTCCACCGTGCGCAGGACCCGCGTCGCGTCGTCCTCCGGCCGCTGCGGGCCGGGCAGCGTCTCCCGCGTGTGCACGGTCACCTGACGGCCCGCAGGGTGCTTCACCTGGACGGTGACTTCACGGATCTGTTCGCCGGTGCGGCGGAAGAAGTGCTGGAAGACCGAGCCTCCGCAGGTGGCCACTACGCTCATCACACCGGCGCCGGCGATGGTCCCGTACACGCCGAGCTGTGAGGCCATCACCGCCGCCGCGACCGCCGCGACGGCACTGCCCGCAACCTGCGGGAGGCTCAGATCTATGCGCCTTTCCTTGCCTTCCGCACCGCTCTGCGGCTTCTGAACCATGATCAGCCCCTGCTCGACAACTACCCCACCTTGCACCAGGAAGGGACATTTGAGCGAATCAAATAGTTCCGATTCTGGAGATTTTGTGAAGCAGCACACGCATTGAGGGCATACCGCAGACATCCGGGTAACCCAACTCCCGTACCCGGTGAGAACTTCGGCGGCGCGCCGGTCCACCCGCATGGCCCGAATGGAGTACTGTGGCGAGCCCTGGGGCCGGACTCCCACACGGGTATCCGGAACCTACGGGAGGGGGCCGAAGGACGGCACCCGAACCGGCGGCGCCGCGGCATCGCACGGGCGCCTGCTACGTGGAGCGACCAAAAGGTCACTCCACGTCGTAAACAGGTAACCGTGCCATCGTGGCGTTCCAGGGCCAAGGCCCGACACGCCGGGTAACTTGGCAAGGTTGTGGCAGGCTGAACCCGGGCAGGTCACACTCGACTAGCGGAAGCAGCGACGCACGTGACGTCGGCAGGCACCACCCGGGAGGTTCCCATGCCCGAACTGCGTGTCGTGGCCGTCTCAAACGACGGCACACGACTGGTGCTCAAGGCTGCGGACAGCACGGAGTACACGCTTCCGATCGATGAGCGGCTGCGTGCCGCCGTGCGCAATGACCGCGCCCGGCTCGGCCAGATCGAGATCGAGGTGGAGAGCCATCTCCGCCCGCGCGACATCCAGGCGCGCATACGCGCCGGCGCCTCCGCCGAGGAGGTCGCCCAGTTCGCCGGCATTCCGGTGGACCGGGTACGCCGCTTCGAGGGCCCTGTGCTCGCGGAGCGCGCGTTCATGGCCGAGCGCGCCCGGAAGACTCCTGTGCGCCGTCCCGGCGAGAACACCGGGCCCCAGCTCGGCGAGGCGGTGCAGGAGCGGTTGCTGCTGCGCGGAGCCGACAGGGAGACCGTCCAGTGGGATTCCTGGCGCCGCGACGACGGCACCTGGGAGGTCCTCCTGGTCTACCGCGTCGCGGGCGAACCGCACTCCGCGAGCTGGACGTACGACCCGCCGCGGCGGCTCGTGCAGGCCGTGGACGAGGAGGCGCGCTCGCTGATCGGCGAGACCGACGACGTCGCGGCTCCGGAGCCGAGCTTCCCGTTCGTACCCCGGATCGCGCGGCTGCCGCGCGACCGGCCGCTGGACCGTGCGCTGGACCGGCAGATCGAGCGTCCCGCTCCCCCCGCGCCGGAGCCGGAGGAGCGCGTCAGCGGTGTGTCCGCTGGCGAGCGCGACTCGCTGACCAGCCTCCTGGAGGCGGTGCCGAGCTTCCGTGGCGACATGGTCGTCCCGGAGCGGCCTTCGCAGCCCGAGCCGCCGGCCCTCGAGCCGGCGCAGCAGGAGGAGCCGGAGGCCGACGAGCCCCCGGCCGCGGCGGCGTCCGCCGGCGCGGGATCCGCCTACGCCGATGTGCTGATGCCCCGCGCGGTGGCCGGCCACCGCGACAGGCTGACCGGGACGACGGACCGCCAGGCCGAGGCGGACGGCGTGCGTCCGGGCCGCCGGGCGGCGGTGCCGAGCTGGGACGAGATCGTCTTCGGCACACGCCGGAAGAAGCAGGACTGAGCACCGGCCCGGGTGACCGTGGCATGAGGAGGGCCCGTACGCAGCGGCGTGCGGGCCCTCGCTCCGTCCGGATCCCGGTCGTGTCAGGCGGGGTCCGGACCGGTGGCGACGGGGCGGGACTCGTCCGAGGACCACTCCGACCAGGACCCGGCGTACAGGGCGGCCCGGTGTCCGGCGAGCTCCAGCGCCAGTACCTCATGGGCGCCCGAGACGCCCGAGCCGCAGTAGACGCCGACTTGTGTGTCGCCGTCGGCCCCCAGAGCGGAGAAGCGGGAGGCGAGAGTTCCGGCGGCCAGGAAGCGCCCGTCCTCGCCGACGTTCTCGGTGGTCGGTGCCGAGACCGCGCCGGGGATGTGGCCGCCGACACGGTCGATCGGTTCCACGTCTCCGCGGTAGCGCTCCGCGGCCCGTGCGTCGAGCAGCAGACCGGAGCGGGCCAGTTCCGCGGCCGCGTCCGCGTCGAGGAGGCCGAGCGCGCCCGGCCGGGGCCGGAAGTCGCCCTCGGCGGGCTCCGGGATGCCGGTGGTGAGCTCACCCGTCCATGCGGCGAGGCCGCCGTCCAGGACCCGGACGTCGGTGTGTCCGGTCCAGCGCAGCAGCCACCACGCACGGGCCGCCGCCCAGCCCTGGCCGCCGTCGTAGACCACGACCGGGCTTTCCTCGCTGACCCCCGCCCGCCGCATGACGGCACCGAAGGCGTCCGGGTCCGGCAGAGGATGACGGCCGCCGCCGGCCGCCGGGCCCGCGAGCTCGGAGTCGAGGTCGACGAACACCGCGCCCGGGATGTGCCCGGCCTCGTAGTCGGCGCGACCGTTCGGTCCGCCGAGCTGCCAGCGGATGTCCAGGAGCACCGGCGGGCGCGGACCCGCCGACTCGCTCAGGTATTCGGATGCGGTGATGATGGGCTTCATGGGTGCCATCTTCGCGCAGGGGCGACCGCCCTCGGCGCCGTTGTGCCGAATTGGACGTATCGCACCAAAAGGGACTTCGACCTGAGCGGAAGCCGGAAAACGCGGCGCGGCCGGGGTGCCTCGGACGCTCAGTGGTGCGAGCATCTGCACGGAGCGTACGCACCCGTATCCGTGCCGCTGGACACCGCACAGGCTCCGTCCCCCCGTACGGCCACCCCGATGGTACGAGGAGAGAGAAGAAGATGACCGAGGCTGCCGCCCGGCGCACGCCTGGAGCACCGTGCTGGGTGAGTCTGATCGTGCACGGCCTGACCGCGACCCAGGAGTTCTACAGCCGGCTGTTCGGCTGGGAGTTCCAGCCCGGGCCCGAGCAGCTGGGGCCCTACGTCCGAGCGCTGCTGAGCGGCAAGGAGGTCGCGGGGATCGGGCAGCTGCCGCCCGGCCGGCACCTCCCGATCGCCTGGACGACCTATCTCGCCACGGAGGACGCGGACGCCACAGCCGAGTCGATCCGCTCCTGCGGCGGGACGGTGGCCGTCGGCCCCCTCGACGCCGGGAACGCGGGCCGCCTCCTGATCGCGTCCGACCCGAGCGGCGCGGTCTTCGGCGTCTGGCAGGCCGCCGAGCACCTCGGTACCGCCCTCGCGGGCACACCGGGCACCCCCGTGTGGAACGAGCTGGTGACCCGGGAGACCGCGTCGGTCGCCAAGTTCTACCAGGCCGTGTTCGGTTTCGAGACCGAGGCGGTCGTCTCGGCCGACTTCGACTACCAGACGTTGCACATCCAGGGCCGCCCGGTGGCCGCCCTGCACGGTGTGGGACACGCCCTGCCGCGCGACCGGGGGCCCCACTGGATGACGTACTTCCAGGTCGCCGACACCGACGAGGCGACGGCACGGGTCGTGGAACTCGGCGGCCACGTGCTGCAGCCGCCGCGTGAGGCCTCCAGCGGCAGGCTGGCCACGGTGGCGGACCCGGAGGGCGCGGTGTTCACGATCGTGCGGCCGCCCGGCAGTTGAGTCCGGCGCTCACGCGGACGGCAGCACCGGAGACGTCTCCACCTGGAAGGCCGTTCGCCGGTCGGCAGGCTCGATCAGGGTGACGCAGGAGATCTGTCCGAACCGCGCTCTGCCCGAATCAGGAGACACGCCACCTATGCCCTGTACGACGGGCTGCTGCGCAAGCGTCAGGTGCCGGTTACCGGTACCAAGAACCGCATCATGACCGAGACCCGCCACAACACCCGCGGTGGGCACGGCGGATCTCGGCTTCGAAGACGTGCGGGTGGGGTCAGCTGCTGGCCGACCCGTCGCGCGCGGCCACCGCGTCGGCCCCTTCTTGCACGAGGCCCATGACCGCTGGGACCTTCTTCGCGACTCCGGTCCGTTCTGCCACTCCGTGGGCGGCTGTGCCCGTCCGCTCTCCGGCGGTGCTGGCGGTGAGAACGGTGTTGGTCAGTGCCGGAGCGAAGTTGTCGGCCTGGGCAGTGGGGGCGGCGGCCAGCAGAAAGCATCCGGCCGCGGTGACGGAGAAGGTTCGGCATACGTTCATGGCCGGTACAACGCGCCGCCCTCCCGGCAGGGCACGCCTCCGCCCCGATACTCACCCTTCCCGTGGGGCCACGTCCTTGTCCGGTGGCGCTACGGGCCCGCCGCACCCATAGCATCCCAGGTCCTCTTCTCGCGCGATGATGGTGACCAACGAGATCGCGGTCCTCCGGCCGCTGCTTGCCCCGCTCGACCTGCACGGCACGGTGGTCACCTTCGACGCCCTCCACTCACAGGCTGTCCACGCGCGTTTCCTCGTCGAGGAGCAAGTACGCCCACTACATCGCGCTGATCAAGGCAACCAGCGTGACGCCACGTACGCCTCGCGCGTACGCGCCGGCACAGGCACACCCGCGATGCCAACCGCCCGTTGACCACCTTCGGCACGTGATCAACCAGAGCACATCACCTGAATGACGCGGCCTTGCTTCAGGGACCTACGGTTACACCGCCCTTCCGACAACCGAGCATGGTCAGACGGGCTGGCCCAGGGGCCGGACAGTCAGGGTGTTGAGGTCGACGCCTGCCGGTTGGTCGAGGGCGAAGCAGATGGCCTGGGCGATGGGCTGGGGAGACAGCGCGAAGGGGGGAACGCCGGCGCCTTGCCAGAACGGGGTGTCGATCATGCCGGGGTTGACAAGAGTGACACCGATGCCGCGAGTTGTGGCGTGCAGGCGCAGGTTCTCGGCGAGGCCGGTGGTAGCCCACTTGGTGGCCGAGTAGAGATTGCCGGGAGAGTTCTTCAGCCCGGCGACGCTGCCGATGAGCACCAGCCGCCCGCTGGTGGCCTCAAGGTGGGGCAGGGCGGCATGGGCCAGCAGGGCGGGGCCGAGGACGTTGGTGAGAACCATCGGCGCCCACGACGTCGGGGCACCGGCCCCGATGGAGCCACCGGACATGAATCCGGCATTGGCCACCGCCGCGTCAAGGGCACCGAAATGCTCCACGGTGCGGGTCACGACCGACTCGGTGGCCTGCCAGTCCGCCGCGTCCGCGACCAGACCCAGCAACCGGTCGGGGTGGCCGGCCTCGTCGAGGAAAGTCTCCAGTTTGCTCTCGTCGCGGCCGGTGACCGCCACGCGGTGGCCGCGATCGAGGAGCAACCGGGCGGTGTGGGCGCCGATACCGCTGGTCGCGCCGGTGATCAGTACGGTCTTGCTGGCCATGGTCATGATCCCTGAACTGTCGATGGGGACGGCGGACGGCGGCCCGCGAAGGAAGGAGTGCCGTTCAGCTCCGCCGACCCCACAGAACCGGCGCCGTCGAAGGCAGGCAAGGTCGCATTTATGGGGGGTACAAACGCAACCTCCCTATCGGCCGGACCATGGGTACCGTGGACGAATGGAACTTCCGTCTGAGAACAGCACCGGTGATCCCACCGACAACCGCTCGGACATCCGCGACTTTCTCATCAGCCGACGCGCCAAGCTCGCCCCGGAGCGGGTCGGGCTGCCCACCAGCCGACGCCGGCGGGTTCCTGGACTACGGCGCGAGGAGGTCGCGGCCCTGGCCGACGTGAGCACCGAGTGGTACACGCGGCTGGAGAAGGGCCACATCAGCGGTGTCTCCGAGGACGTGCTGGAAGCGGTCGCGCGGGCACTGCTCCTCGATGAGCACGAGCGCGCCTACCTGCTCTATCTGGCCAAAGCGGCTCGCCCCGCCCACCGCAGGTCGCACCGGCGCAAGGACGTCGAGATCCCGTCTCCCGTCCAATGGATGGTGGACTCCATGACCATGGCCCCCGCCTTCGTCCGCAACGGCCGTCTGGACATCGTCGCGAGCAATGCGCTGTGCAGGGCCCTGTACTCACCGATGTTCGACAGCGACACCATCAGCGGTCGGGGCTGCGCCAATTTTCCCCGTTACTTCTTCCTCGACCCCGGCTCCCCCGACTTCTTCGTCGACTGGGAGGAAGGCGCCAGGGCCACGGTCGCAATGCTCCGCGCCGAAGCGGGACGTGAACCTCACGACCGGGCCCTGCGTGAGCTCGTCGGCGAACTGTCCACGCTCAGCACCGACTTCCGCACCATGTGGGCCAGTCACGACGTCCGAATCCGTCACGAAGGCATCAAGCGACTGGATCATCCCGAAGTCGGCCGTCTGGAGATGACCTTCCGCTCTCTGGACCTGCCCCTGCCTCAACGGGCCGTCCACGACCTGATCATCTACACGGCCGAGCCGGGCACCCCCTCGGAGGACCGCCTTAAACTCCTCGCCAGTTGGACAGCAACTCAGAGCTCACCCAACCCTGGTCGCGCCGGGGATCAGGCACCTGGGCCCGACAGGTCAGCAGACTAGGAAGGTCACCGGGAGCGGTCGGTGCGGCATCGGCGAGTTGACCCAGAGGGCCCGGGACGAACGAGGAGGAGAGGGCAGGCACACCCTCCGTCGTGGTGATCAGGGATTCGGCACCTCATGATCACTGGAAACCGTGCCTGCCCCGTGCCAGCCCCGCTGACGGCGAGATCGATCGGGCAGACCGTGCCCCTCGGGAACACCAATGGCTTCCTGACGCTGTTGTCGAGCAACCTCGGTGACGGGTGATGTGACTTGGTAGCTCCGTCGGTTACGAATGAGGGCCCACAGGGCGTTGACGCATCGGCGGGCGAACGCGAGGACGGACTGGACGTGGCTCGTGCCCTCGGCTCTCTTACGGTCGTAGAACCGCTTGGAGTTTGGGACCGCTCCAGGAGCTGACCAGCGCGGAGATACGGAAGACGCGTTGCAGCGAGCTTGGGCCCCATGCCCGGTGTCGGCGTACGGACTCAGATCCCCAGTCGTGTAGCTCTCTCCGTCCCCACCTGTCAGGCCACGTCCGTCTCGCGTCCGATGGCCTGGAGGCCGTTCTTGAGCCGGTAGTTGGGGCCGTTGATCGGATCCGCCGTTCGTTGCCCCCCAGCGCTGATCTCGCCGAGCCGACCTGAGTGGCATCTGTCCCAGGGTGGATCCGTCAGATCCAGGTGGGCACGTGCCCGTCGGCGTAGCGGGCGCCGAAGCCGCCCAGGGGCAGGATCTCGGCGATGGCCTTGAGGTCGGCGTCGGTGAGGGTGAGGTCGGCAGCGCCGGCGTTTTCCTCGATGCGCTTCGGGCTGCGGGTGCCGGGGATCGGTACGACGTGCTCGCCCCGGGTCAGGAGCCATGCCAGGGCCAGCTGGGAGACGGTGGCACCCTTGGCTGCCGCGAGCTCGGCCAGCCGGTCGACGGCTTCGACGTTCTTCTCGAAGTTGCCCGGCTGCCGGCGCGGGTCGCCGTTACGCATGTCGGTGGCTTCGTACTGGCCGGCGGGCTTGGCGGTGCCGGTGATGAACCCGCGGCCGAGGGGGGAGTAAGCGACGAAGCCGATGCCGAGTTCGTCCAGGGTGGGGAAGAGCTGCTGCCGGCAGGCTGAACCGGCCGCGTGCACCGCAGCGGGTGGGCTCAGTCGGTTACGTCATCCGCCGCGGTGGGCGTCGAGATCGGCAGGTTCCCTGGGCCGTGGGCGCTTCGGCTTCGGCGGATCCAGTCGGTCCCCGAGGCCCCGGCGCGATTGCCGGTGGCTTTCTGGTGGTTTGTCGGTGAGCTTGCGAAGACGGGGGCGCGCCGAGCAGGTCGCAAGGCTGCGGTTCACGTCAGCCGTGGCTGATCGGCAGGACGTCGGGCGACAGCGCGCCCGCGTGGGCGGTGGCGCTCGTCATGTGGCGGCGGTGGTGACGGCGGCAGAGGACCTCGTAGCCGACGTCCGTGGCGGGCTGGTCGACGTCCCCGACCACGACCTGCTCCCCCTCGACCACCATCACCCCGCCGGCCGTCCGGGCGTTGTGCGTGGCACGGGCACCGCACCAGCACAGGGCCTCGACCTGGAGCGTCTCTATCCGGTCCGCCAGCTCGATCAGCCGCTGCGAGCCGGGGAAGAGCTTGGTGCGGAAGTCCGTGGTGATGCCGAACGCGAACACGTCGAGGCCGAGATCGTCGACGACACGGGCCAGTTGGTCGATCTGCTCGGGGGCGAGGAACTGGGCCTCATCCACGATCACATGGTCGACCTTGTCGCCCTTCGACATCCGGCCCACGAGATAGCCGTACAGATCCATGCCAGGGGAAGCCTCGACCGCCTCCGTCACCAGTCCGAGCCGCGACGACAACTTCCCCTCCCCCGCCCGGTCGTCACGGGTGAAGATCACTCCCCGCAGGCCGCGCGCCGACCTGTTGTGGCCGATCTGGAGAGCCAGGGTGCTCTTTCCGCAATCCATCGTCCCGGAGAAGAACACGAGCTCGGGCATGAGAGGGGGCGTGCCTTTCGGAGGAGTGTGCGGGTGCGGGGAAACGGAAGAGGTCGGCTACGAGCGTACTTCGAGGAGCGGAACCAGCTGCTCCACGGGGGTCAGGGACCCGTGCATCCCCACCATCGCGGACTCGTGGGGCTCCTTGGCCGAGGCGGTGATCACCACGTCGTCGTGGGCCGCGGCCACCACGTCGCCGATCCTGCCGTAAACCCGCTCGTCGATCCGGGGGCCGAACCAGCCCGCCGCGACGGCCTCGTCACGGCTCGCCACCCAGAACTGCTCGCCGAGCACCTCGCGCCAGACGGTCAGCACGTCGGCCTCGGCCCCGGGCACCGCGTACACGTGGCGGGCGCGGCCCTCGCCGCCCAGCAGGGCGACCCCGGCGCTCAGCTCCCAGTCCTCGTCGAAGTCGATCCGGGAGTGCTCGTCGAACGGGATGTCGATCATGCCGTGGTCGGCGGTGATGTACAGCGCCGAGCGGGGCGGCAGCTGCTCGGCGAGGCGCCGGGCGAGCCCGTCGACGTACATGAGCTGGCCGCGCCAGGCGTCGGAGTCGACGCCGAAGCGGTGCCCCTGGCCGTCGACCTCGCTGTAGTACGTGTAGACGAGGGACCTGTCGCCTGCGGCGAGCCGCTCCGCCGCGAGGTCCATCCGGTCCTCGCCGGTGAGCCGGCCGAGGAAGGAACCCCCGCTGAGCGCCACCTTGGTCAGGGGCGTCTGCTCGAAGTCGGGGGCGGAGACCTGAGCCGTGCGCACTCCGGCGGCGTCGGCGAGCTTGAAGACGGTCGGGTGGGGCTGCCAGGCCTTGAGGTCGGTCCACGGCTTCCAGCGGAGCTGGTTCATGAGCGCGCCCGTCGCCGGATTGCGCACCGTGTAGCCGGGCAGGCCGTGCTCGCCCGGCGGCAGGCCCGTACCGACGGAGGCGAGCGAGGTCGCCGTGGTGGACGGAAAGCCCGATGTGACCGGCCGGCCGGTGCCGCCGCGGGAGGTCGGGAGCAGCGAGTGCAGGAAGGGGGCCTCGTCCGGGTGGGCCTTGATCTGCTCCCAGCCGAGTCCGTCGATCAGGAAGACGCAGTTACGGTCGGCGGGGGTGAGCTCCGGGATCGTCGCCTCGAAGCCGGGTACGCCTTGTCCCGCGACCAGCGTCGGCAGCAGGTCCGCGAGCGAGCCGGTTCCGTATTCGGGTACGGGCGCGCTCTCGGGGGCGAGCAGGACGGGGTCCTGCCATGCGGGCTGGACCATCAGCGGGGAGTCGCCGCGGTCGAGGCCGTGGCCTCGGAGAGGGACTGGGCGAAGGCGAGGGTCTGGCGCACGGTGTCCGGTCCGTCCCCGGCCTCGCTCACCCGGAGGCTCAGGTCGTCGGCGGTGGAGCTGCCGGTGTAGCCGTGGTCGGCCTCGCAGTTGGGGTCGCCGCAGGCCGCGGGCTCCAGGTCGATGCGGGCGACGGCGCCCCAGCCGATGGTCAGGACGACCTCGCGGGGCAGCGTGCCGGGCACGTACTTCTCGGGGTTGGCGACGACGCGGCTGACCACGACGGAAGAGATCCGGTCGAGCTTGACCGACTCGGTGGACGTCGTGGCGTACGGCGTCGGGGAGCTGGTGTCGGCGGCCTGCTCGTCGGTGTGGCTCACGATGAAGCGCGTGTCCGTCAGGACGAGGACCGTGACGTGGCGCCGGACCTCGTTGGAGTCGAAGGTGGTCTCCTGGTGCACCAGGTACGAAGCGACCGGCTCCCCGCCGACGGCGGCCTCCACCGCCTCGGCCACGAGGGCCGGGTAGTAGCCGCTGCGCTCGATCGCCGCGCGCAGCCCCTGGGTCGTCGTACCGGTCTTTGCCATGGGAACCATCCTACGGGGGGCCGGTGACTGCCGGGGACGCTGTGCGGGGGTCCGTGGGCGTTCAGTAGCTGGGGAGCCGGCGGGGGCCGAGGTCGCCGCGGGCGGGGGGCGGGGCCAGCCGGACGCTCGCTCCGAGCACCGTCAGGCCGTGCGTGGCGACGACGACGGGTTCCAGCGAGACCGAGACCACCTCGGGGTGGTCGTCGACCAGCCTGGACACCCGCAGCAGGAGCTCTTCGAGCGCCGCGGTGTCCGCCGGAGCGGCCCCGCGCCAGCCGAACAGCACCGGAGCCGCCTTGATGGAGCGGATCAGCTCGGCCGCGTCTCGGTCGGTGACGGGTACGAGACGGTGGGCCGTGTCGCCCAGGAGCTCGGAGGGCGCGCCGGCCAGGCCGAAGGAGAGGACGGCACCGGCGGCAGCGTCGATGGACGCCCTGACGACGGTGTCGACACCCCTGGGCGCCATGGCCTGGACGACGGGCCTGAGTTCGGCGGGCGTGCCCAGCAGATCGGTCAGTTCGTCGTACGCCCGGCGCAGCGCGTCCTCGCCGGCGAGATCGAGCCGGACGCCGCCGAGGTCGGCGCGGTGCCGGAGATGGGGGGCGGTGGTCTTGAGGGCCACCGGGTAGCCGATCTTCTCGGCGGCGGCGACGGCTGCCTCCCGATCGGGGGCGGGGAGCGCCGGCCGTACGGTGACGCCGTAGCGGGCGAGCAGCTCACGGGCCTCGTCATGGGTCAGCGGACGGCCGCGCGGGTCGGGGGCCGGGCCGAGCAGCGTCTCGATCAGCGCGGCGGTCCCGTGCTCGTCGATGGTGTCGTTCAGGAATTCGGGCACCCTGCCGGGGGCGGCCGCCTGGCGTCGCCACTGGGCGTACTTCACCGCCTCGGCGAGCGCGCGGACGGCTCGCTCGGCGGCGGGGTAGGCGGGAATGCGCCCGGCGGAGGAGCCGCCCGCACTCCTGTCGGGCGCGGTCGGCGCCGGGGCGCCCGCGTCGTCGGCCCGGGGGGCGGAGGCGGGCGGGGTCGGGGCTGCCGCGGGGCCGGCCGGCCGCCGGGTCTCGCGCGGGGCGGCCGTGCTCGTGGCGGCGGCGAGGGCATGCGCCAGTCCGCCCATCTCCACGTGCACCACGGCCACGGGCTTGGCGGGGCTGTCGGCCGCCGCCTCGCGCAGGGCGGCGGCCAGGACCTCGCCGTCACCGGTCTCCGCCTCGCCGTTCTCGCCCACCCAGGGGATCGCGGTCACGATCACGGCGTCGCACGTCCGGTCGGCGAGAGCCTCGGCCAGCGCGTCACGGAAGTCCTGCGGGCTCGCCACCGTGGTGAGGTCGCGGGGCGGGCGCGGGCGGAGCCCTTCCGCCATGCAGGCGTCGTAGGCGAGGAGGCCGAGCGACTCCGAGTTGCCCAGGATGGCCACGCGGGGGCCGTCCGGCAGGGGCTGGCCGGCGAGGAGGAGGCCGACGTCGACCATCTCCGTCACGGTGTCGACGCGGATCACGCCCGCCTGGCGCATCAGCGCCGAGACCGTCGCGTCGGGGATACGGCTGACGGGCACCGCGTGGCCCGGCGGATTGGATCCGCTGTGCCGGGCGCCCTTCACCACGACCACCGGCTTCACGGCGGCCGTCCGGCGGGCGAGCCGGGTGAACTTGCGCGGGTTGCCCAGTGATTCGAGGTACAGCAGGGCGACGTCGGTGTCCCGGTCCTCGTACCAGTACTGAAGGAAGTCGTTGCCGGAGACGTCGGCGCGGTTGCCCGCGGAGATGAAGGCCGACAGGCCGGCGCCCCTGCGGTAAAGACCGGACAGGACGGCGATGCCGATGGCGCCCGACTGGGTGAAGAGCCCGATGCGCCCGGCCTTGGGCGACTCGGGGGCGAGGGAGGCGTTGAGGCGGACCGTGCCGGACGTGTTGATGATGCCGAAGGCGTTCGGGCCGATGATCCGCATCCCGTAGGAGCGTGCCTGCCGGACCAGTTCGCGCTGCCGTTCCCGGCCTTCGGTGCCTCGCTCGGCGTAACCGGCGGAGAGGACCACGAGGCCCTGGACGCCGTTCTCGCCGCAGTCGGCCACGACCTCGGGCACCCGGTCGGCCGGAACGGCGACGACCGCGAGGTCGACCCGCTCGCCGATCTCGCCCACCGAGCGGTGCGCGGGCACCCCGTCGAGTGTTCCCGTACCGGCCGCGAAGGAGGTGTTCACGGCGTACGTGCGCCCGGTGAAGCCCGAGGCCAGGAGGTTGCGCAGCACGGTCCGGCCCACACCGCCGGGCTCCCGGCCGACGCCGACGACCGCGACGGAGCCGGGGGTCAGCAGGCGCTGCACGGAGCGCGCCTCGGCCCGCTGCTCACGGGCGCGCTGGACGGCGAGGGACTCGGCCGTGGGTTCCAGATCGAGGGTGAGGTGGACGGAGCCGTCCTCGAAGCTGCGCTGCTGGGTGAAGCCGGCGTCCCGGAACACCTTGATCATCTTGTTGTTGGCGGGCAGCACCTCTGCGGCGAAACGGCGGATCCCCCGCTCCCTGGCCACCGCCGCGATGTGTTCGAGGAGGGCGGACGCCACGCCGCGGCCCTGGTGGGCATCCTGCACGAGGAAGGCGACCTCCGCCTCGTCGGCGGGGGCCGAGGCGGGCCGGCCCTGCTCGTTGATCCGGTCGAAGCGGACGGTGGCGATGAACTCGCCGCCGATCGTGACGGCCAGTCCCACCCGGTCGACGTAGTCGTGATGGGTGAAGCGGTGCACGTCACGGGCGGAGAGTCGGGGATACGGGGCGAAGAAGCGGTAGTACTTCGACTCGTCGGACACCTGCTCGTAGAAGCTGACCAGCCGCTCGGCGTCGTCCGTGGTGATGGGCCTGATCCGCGCGGTGCCACCGTCGCGGAGCACCACGTCCGCCTCCCAGTGGTCGGGGTACGCGTGATGCGGACTCTGCTCCGGAGTGGGCTCCATGGGCAAAGCCTACGGCTCGTGGCACCGGTAGCGGCGGGATCCCGGCAAGGGCACGCTGGGGGTGCCGGCGGACGGCGGGCAGGCCGGTGGCGGTGCCGGGCACGGCAGCGCGCACTGCATGAGAGACTGGTCTAGACAACCCATTGTTACGTGAAGGGCAGAACCATGGCTGAGCGCCGCGTCAACGTCGGTTGGGCCGAGGGCCTGCACGCCCGCCCCGCTTCCATCTTCGTCCGTGCCGCCACGGCCTCCGGCGTCCCCGTGACGATCTCCAAGGCCGACGGCAACCCGGTGAACGCCGCCTCCATGCTCGCGGTGCTCGGCCTGGGCGCCCAGGGCGGCGAGGAGATCGTGCTCGCATCCGAGGCGGACAACGCCGAGGCCGCCCTGGACCGCCTGGCCAAGCTGGTCGCCGAAGGGCTCGAGGAGCTCCCGGAGACCGTCTGATTCCGGCCACTTCGAGCCGGAATTTTTTCGCGGAAAAGCCGCGGCACCCCCGACCGGGAGCCGCGGCTTTTCTGTTCCCCGAACCGAAGCGGGCAGAGCTCCGGAAAATGGGTCAGGGCAGCAAAAAGAAAGCCCTTCGACAATTACCCCTCTTTGTATACGGCGCAATTGTTAATGACGGACTCCCGCGATGTTTACGGGGTGTTGCGAAGTCCTCACCCGGGTCTGGCCGGGCGTGTGCCCCGGCGCGCGCCGCAGCCGGTGGGCCGCCGTGGCCCGCTCGGCGTGCTGGGTGGCGAGCGCCCGGGCCCGCTCCGCGTCGCGGCGGGCCACGGCGTCGACCAGAGCGCCGTGCTCGGCCCAGGAGTCCGCGGGGCGGGCCGGCTGCTCGACCGCGTACATCCAGGCGATCTTGTGCCGGAGCTGGGTGAGCAGAGCGATCAGCGCGGGGCTCCCCGAGGCCTGCGCCAGCGTCTCGTGGAACCAGCCCCCCAGGGAGCGCAGGTCCTCCCCCTCGCCCCGGCGCACCCGCTCCTGGCCCAGCCTGACCAGGCCGCGGAGCACTTTGAGATGCGCCTCGGTGCGGCGCTGCGCCGCACGTGCGGCCCCGAGGGGCTCCAGGAGCATGCGTATCTCAAGAAGGTCGGCCGCTTCCTGCTCGGTGGGCTCGGCGACACAGGCACCCGCGTGCCGGCGGGTCACGACGAACCCTTCGGACTCCAGGGTGCGCAGCGCCTCGCGTACGGGGACGCGGGAGACGCCGTAGCGACGCGCGAGCACCTCTTCGGTGAGGCGGCTGCCGCGTTCGAAGACACCGGAGACGATGTCGTCACGGATTGCCGTGCATACCGAATGCGCGGGAATGCGCATGTCCGAACCTCCGCCTTAATCCCCGCGAAACGCGGCCGATCGACGCCTGTTCTGTGACTCTATTGCAACCGGCCGGAATTTCCGATGGCGGGGTGGAATCCATGGATATCTTTTGGCCAGGGAGCACTTCCGCGGGGGCTTCGGCACGCGTCGGCCCCGGGGCACGGCGAAGGCCCCGGCGGATGCCGGGGCCTTCGTCAGAGATCGCGGTGGCGGCGCGGGGTCAGACCTGGACGCCGTGGGCGCGGAGGTAGGCGACGGGGTCCATGTCCGAGCCGTACTCGGGGGTGGTACGGGCCTCGAAGTGCAGGTGCGGCCCGGTGGAGTTGCCGGTCGAGCCGGAGAGGCCGATCTGCTCGCCGGAGCCGACGCTCTGGCCGACGGAGACGCCGATCGAGGAGAGGTGGCCGTACTGGGTGTACGTGCCGTCCTTCATCCTGAGCACGATGTTGTTGCCGTAGGCGCCGCCCCAGCCGGCCTCGACGACCGTACCGGCGCCGACCGCGACGACCGAGGTGCCGGACGCGGCCTGGAAGTCCACGCCGGAGTGGGAGCCGGAGGACCAGAGCGCGCCACCGGACTTGTAGCCGGTGGTGACGTGGGAACCGGCGACGGGGAGGTGGAAGGCGTTGAGCCGGGCGCGCTCGGCGGCGCGGGCGGCGCGTGCCTTCTCCTCGCGGGCCTCCTTGGCGCGGGCTTCCGCCTTGCGCTCGGCCTCGGCCTTCGCCTTCGCCTTGGCCTTCGCTTCGGCCGCGGCCTTCGCGGCGACGTCGGCCTGGTGCTTCTGGGCCTTCGCCTGAGCCTCGATCTGGGCCGCGAGAGTGGTGTCGAGGGCGACCGTCTGGGTCAGGCCGGTGCTGCCCGCGGTGACCTCGGAGTCCGCGGCGAGGGCCGGGGAGGCCGTGGCACCGAGTACGCCGGTGGTGGCCAGGGCGGCGACGCCGGCGACCTTGGCGCTCTTGCGCGTCAGGCGGCTCGGGGCACGGTGCTTCCCGGTGGCACGGATGAACGCCATGGAGGGGCTGGTCCTTTCCTTCCTTCTCGCCTACCGGGTTAGCTGACGGGTTCGGAGCAGGAAGGTCTCCTACGGGCCCCTGAGCCTCCGACGAGGTACAGGGATCCGATTCACCCCAGGGACTTCATGGGTCCCCGGCTCCCCAGGCTCGCGCCTGACGGGGACTCGGCGATGGCTGTCCGGCGCCGCGGGCGCGGCAATCGTCCGGCGGACAGCCGCGCCGACGCTAGATCGGGAGACTTTCCCCCGCCAAACGGAAAGGGCCTTTTGTCGCACATCCCACAGGACGAAATACGACTTTCCCTGCAATACGGACAAATGACAGAACCCCGGCGGGAGTACAGCCGCCGGGGCCCGTCATGTCCGGTTCCGTCAGCCGCTGACGACCGACACCTCACCGATACCGAGCGCCTCCACGGGCTCCTTGATCCGAGCGGCGTCCCCGACCAGGACGGTGACCAGCCGGTCGACCGGGAACGCGTTGACCACGGCGGCGGTCGCCTCGACCGTGCCGGTGTCGGCCAGGCGTGCGTACAGCTTCGCCTGGTAGTCGTCCGGGAGGTGCTGCTCCACCTGGTCGGCCAGGGTGCCCGCGACGGACGCCGCCGTCTCGTACTTGAGCGGGGCGACGCCCACGAGGTTCTGCACGGCGGTCTCCCGCTCGGCGTCGGTGAGTCCCTCGGCCGCGAGGGTGCGCAGGACCTTCCAGAGGTCGTCCAGCGCGGGACCGGTGGACTCGGTGTCCACCGAGCCGCTGATGGCGAGCATCGCGGCACCCGCCGCCCCGGACGAGGAGCCGGGCGCCGTCGAGCGCAGCACCTGTCCGAAGGCCCGGACGCCGTAGGTGTAGCCCTTCTCCTCACGCAGCACGCGGTCCAGGCGCGAGGTCAGAGTGCCTCCCAGGCAGTAGGTGCCGAGGACCTGGGCGGGCCACACGCTGTCGTGCCGGTCCGCGCCGATCCGGCCGATCAGCAGCTGCGTCTGCACGGCTCCCGGACGGTCCACGATGACCACACGGCCGGTGTCGTCCGCGGTGATCGGGGGCACGGGCCGGGCCTGGCCCGCATTGCCCGACCAGTCACCGACGGTGTCGGAGAGCAGCGCGTCGAGGTCCACGTCGGTGAGGTCGCCGACGACGACCGCCGTCGCCGTGGACGGGCGGACATGGGCGTCGTAGAAGGCGCGTACGGCGGCGGCGTCGATCCGCCGGACCGTCTCCTCGGTGCCCTGGCGCGGGCGCGACATCCGTGCGGTGGCGGGGAAGAGCTCCTTGGAGAGCTGCTTGGCCGCGCGCCGGGCCGGGTTGGCCTGCTCGTGCGGGATCTCGTCGAGGCGGTTGCCCACCAGGCGCTCGATCTCGCTCTCCGCGAAGGCCGGGGCCCGCAGGGCCTCCGCGACCAGGCCGAGGGCCTTGGTCAGCCGGGAGACCGGCACCTCCAGGGAGACGCGGACACCCGGGTGGTCCGCGTGGGCGTCCAGCGTGGCGCCGCACCGCTCCAGCTCGGCGGCGAACTCCTCCGCGGAGTGCTTGTCCGTGCCCTCGGACAGCGCGCGCGCCATGATCGTGGCCACACCGTCCAGGCCCTCGGGCTCCGCGTCCAGCGGGGCGTCGAGGAAGATCTCCACGGCGACGACCTGCTGGCCGGGCCGGTGGCAGCGCAGCACGGTCAGCCCGTTGGGCAGGGCGCCGCGCTCGGGCGCGGGGAAGGCCCAGGGCCTGGCCTCGCCGGCGGTCGGCTGCGGGTGGTACTCCATCGCTACTCCAGTCACGGCGGCGTCGGTCACTTGTCGGCCCCCTCGGGCGCGTCGGTGCCCTCGGTCTCGTCGGCCGGTTCGACCGGCTCGTAGACCAGGACCGCACGGTTGTCGGGGCGCAGGTGCGCCCGGGCGGCTGCCTTGACCTCGTCGGCCGTCACGTCGAGCACACGGCCCACCGCGGTCAGGGCGAGCTGCGGGTCGCCGAACAGGACGGCGTACCGGCACAGTTCGTCCGCGCGGCCGGCGACCGTGCCGAGGCGGTCGAGCCACTCGCGCTCCAACTGCGCCTGGGCGCGCTCCATCTCCTCCGGCGTGGGGCCCTCCTCGGCGAAGCGTGCCAGCTCCTCGTCGACGGCCGCCTCGATCTGCGGCACCTCGACGCCACCGGACGTCTTGACGTCCAGCCAGCCGAGCGACGGCGCTCCGGCGAGCCTGAGCAGCCCGAACCCGGCGGCCACCGCCGTACGGTCGCGGCGCACCAGACGGTTGTGCAGACGGGACGACTCACCGCCGCCGAGCACGGTCAGGGCCAGGTCAGCGGCGTCGCACTCGCGGGTGCCGTCGTGCGGCAGCCGGTAGGCGGCCATCAGCGCACGCGCGGGGACCTCCTCCTGGACCACTTCGCGCAGCTGCTCGCCGATGATGCCGGGCAGCGTGCCGTCGCGCGGGGGCTGCTTGCCGTCGTGCGAGGGGATGGAGCCGAAGTACTTCTCGATCCAGGCGAGCGTCTGCTCCGGGTCGATGTCCCCGACCACGGAGAGCACGGCGTTGTTCGGCGCGTAGTACGTACGGAAGAACGCCTGCGCGTCCTCCAGCGTCGCCGCGTCCAGGTCGGCCATCGAGCCGATCGGCGTGTGGTGGTACGGGTGGCCGGCCGGGTAGGCGAGAGCGGTGAGCTTCTCGAAGGCCGTGCCGTACGGGACGTTGTCGTAGCGCTGGCGGCGCTCGTTCTTCACGACGTCCCGCTGGTTCTCCATGGACTCCTCGTCGAGCGCGGCGAGCAGTGAGCCCATCCGGTCGGCCTCGAGCCACAGGGCCAGCTCCAGCTGGTGCGTGGGCATCGTCTCGAAGTAGTTGGTGCGTTCGAAGCTGGTCGTGCCGTTCAGGGAGCCACCGGCCCCTTGCACCAGCTCGAAGTGCCCGTTCCCCTTGACCTGGCCCGAGCCCTGGAACATCAGGTGCTCGAAGAGGTGAGCCAGACCCGTGCGCCCCTTGACCTCGTGGCGGGAGCCGACGTCGTACCAGAGGCAGACCGCGGCGACGGGGGTCAGATGGTCCTCGGAGAGCACCACGCGCAGGCCGTTGGCCAGACGGTGCTCGGTCGCCGTCAAGCCGCCGGAACCGGCCTGGGCTGTGGCCGTGTGACCCATGGGCATGTACGTCCCTTCGATCGGTACAGGATTTCCTGCCGGACCTGCCACTCTAGGCAAGCGCACGGGCACCTGGCGAAGTTCCCGCCGGGTGAATGTTGTCGTAGATACTGCCGTGCACGGGGGCTCCGCGGAGGCCCCGAGGACCGCTTCGGACGGGTCGAGGTCGGTGTTGTCAGTACGGCGGGCCACAATGGTCCGCGTCAGAACCTGAGGTTGCCCGACAGAATCTGTGAAGGAGTCGCAGCCGCGATGGCCCGCCGCAGCACGAAAACCCCGCCGCCGGACGACTTCGAGGAGAAGATCCTCGACATCGACGTCGTCGACGAAATGCAGGGCTCCTTCCTCGAGTACGCGTACTCGGTGATCTACTCCAGGGCTCTGCCCGACGCCCGCGACGGCATGAAGCCCGTGCACCGCCGCATCGTGTCCCAGATGAACGAGATGGGGCTCCGCCCCGACCGCGGCTACGTGAAGTGCGCACGCGTCGTCGGCGAAGTGATGGGCAAACTGCACCCGCACGGTGACGCGTCGATCTACGACGCACTGGTGCGCATGGCACAGCCGTTCTCGATGCGCCTGCCCCTCGTCGACGGGCACGGCAACTTCGGCTCGCTGGGCAACGACGACCCGCCGGCCGCCATGCGGTACACCGAGTGCCGGATGGCCGACGCCACGTCGCTGATGACGGAGTCGATCGACGAGGACACCGTCGACTTCCAGTCGAACTACGACGGCCAGGAGCAGGAGCCGGTCGTCCTCCCGGCCGCGTACCCGAACCTCCTGGTCAACGGCGCTTCCGGTATCGCGGTCGGCATGGCGACCAACATGCCCCCGCACAACCTCGGCGAGGTCATCGCCGCCGCCCGCCACCTCATCCGGCACCCGGGTGCGGACCTCGAGACGCTGATGCGCTTCGTCCCGGGTCCCGACCTGCCCACCGGCGGCAGGATCGTCGGCCTCGGCGGCATCAAGGACGCCTACGCCGCGGGGCGCGGCACGTTCAAGATCCGCGCCACGGTCGCCATAGAGAGCGTCACGCCCCGTCGCAAGGGTCTCGTCGTCACCGAACTTCCCTTCACCGTCGGTCCGGAGAAGGTGATCGCCAAGATCAAGGACCTCGTCGGGTCGAAGAAGCTCCAGGGCATCGCGGACGTCAAGGACCTCACGGACCGGGCGCACGGTCTGCGTCTGGTGATCGAGGTCAAGAACGGCTTCGTGCCGGAGGCCGTGCTGGAGCAGCTCTACAAGCTGACGCCGATGGAGGAGTCCTTCGGCATCAACAACGTCGCGCTGGTCGACGGGCAGCCGCTGACCCTGGGGCTCAAGGAGCTCCTCGAGGTCTATCTCGACCACCGCTTCGACGTGGTGCGCCGGCGCAGCGAGTTCCGCAGGACCAAGCGGCGTAACCGGCTGCACCTGGTCGAGGGTCTCCTCGTGGCCCTGCTCGACATCGACGAGGTCATCCGGCTCATCCGGGACAGCGACAACTCGGCGCAGGCGAAGGAGCGCCTGATGGAGCGCTTCTCGCTGAGCGAGATCCAGACCCAGTACATCCTGGACACCCCGCTGCGCAGGCTCACGCGCTTCGACAGGATCGAGCTGGAGAGCGAGCGCGACAAGCTCGACGAGGAGATCGCTCAGCTGACCGCGATCCTGGAGTCGGACGCGGAGCTGCGGAAGCTGGTCTCGGCCGAACTGGCCGCGGTGGCGAAGAAGTTCGGCACCGAGCGGCGCACGGTGCTGCTGGAGTCGGCGGGTTCACAGGTCGCCTCGGTGCCGCTGGAGGTCGCGGACGACCCGTGCCAGGTGCTGCTCTCCTCGACCGGCCTCCTGGCCCGTACGGCCAACGCCGAGCCGGTCCCCCAGGCCGAGGACGCCAGGCGCACGAAGCACGACGCCATCGTCTCGGCCGTCCCCGCGACGGCGCGCGGGGACGTGGGCGCGGTGACGTCCGCCGGACGGCTGCTCCGGCTCTCGGTGATCGACCTGCCGCAGCTGCCGGACACCCATGCCGCTCCGAACCTGTCGGGCGGCGCCCAGATCTCGGAGTTCCTGACGCTGGAGCCGGACGAGGATCTGATCTGCCTCACCACCCTCGACGAGGAGGCGCAGGGCCTGGCCATCGGCACCCTGCAAGGCGTGGTGAAGCGCGTGGTGCCCGACTACCCCGCCAATAAGGAGGAGTTGGAGGTCATCTCGCTGAAGGACGGTGACCGGATCGTCGGCGCCAAGCAGTTGCGTACGGGCGAGGAGGACCTGGTCTTCATCACGTCCGACGCCCAGCTCCTGCGCTATCCCGCCGCGTCGGTGCGTCCGCAGGGACGCCCCGCGGGCGGCATGGCAGGGGTCAAGCTCGCGGCGGGCGCCACCGTTCTCTCGTTCGCGGCGGTGGATCCCTCCGCGGACGCGGCGGTGTTCACCGTCGCCGGATCGCACGGCACGCTGGACGACTCCGAGCGGACCTGGAAGCTCACCCCGTTCGACCAGTACCCACGCAAGGGCAGGGCCACCGGCGGGGTGCGCTGCCAGCGCTTCCTCAAGGGGGAGGACGTCCTGGTGTTCGCCTGGGCGGGCGAGACCCCGGCACGGGCGGCCCAGAAGAACGGCGCACCGGCCGAGCTCCCGGACCCGGATCCGCGCCGTGACGGTTCGGGCACACCGCTGACGAGTCCGGTCGCGGTGATCGCCGGGCCTCTGTAGGGCACCCGGCCGGGCGGCGGGGGCTCAGTCCTCGTCGTCCGGCTGCCGTACGTACCGCAGGACGCCCCACATGCTGCGCTCCAGCTCCTCGTTGGCGTCCTGCCACGCGTCCTGGCAGGCCTCCAGCTCCTTGCGCAGGGCCTCGGCGTCGATACCGGAGCCGATCAGCACCAGCTGGGTGCGTCGCGGTTCGTCACGGGCCCAGCGCTCCGGCACGAAGCGCAGGAACCTCCCGACGGCGTGCAGGGCGTACCGGTTGCCGGGGTCGCCCGCACCGAAGTCGGCGAACCCCTTGATCCGGTAGAGGCCCGCCGGCCTGGAGTCGAGGAACGCCATGAAGCGGCGGGGGCTGAGCGGCACGTCCGCGGTGAAGGAGACACTCTCGTACGCCGTGTGCAGGTGCTCCTCGTGCGCGCGGTCGGCTTCGGGGAGCAGGTCCTCGAACGTCAGCTGGCGGAACGAGTCGTCCTCGTCCGGCCGGAGCACGGGGTCGAAGAGCAGCTCCGGGTCGATCCTGCCGTACGCGGCGCGGATGACCGCCGCCCCGGCGCCCGCCGTCCCGGCCGTCTCCCGCACCGCCGCCAGTTCCGCGTCCGAGACCCGGTCGGTCTTGTTCAGGACGATCAGGTCGGCGGCCGCGAGGTGGCGGTCGATCTCGGGGTGGCGCTCCCGCGTGGCGGGGAACTCGGCCGCGTCGACGACCTCGACCAGTCCCCCGTACCGGATGTGCGGATTGTCGCTGGCCAGCAGCATCCGTACGAGTTCCTGGGGCTCGGCGAGACCGCTGGCCTCGATGACGATCACGTCGAGGCGCGCGGCGGGCCCGGTCAGCGTCTCCAGGTAGGTGTCGAGCTCGCTCGCGTCGACCGCGCAGCACAGACAGCCGTTGCCCAGTGAGACCGTCGATCCGACCTGCCCCGCGACGGTCATGGCGTCGATCTCGATGGAGCCGAAGTCGTTGACGATGACCCCGATCCTGTTGCCCGCCCTGTTGCGGAGCAGATGGTTGAGCAGTGTGGTCTTGCCGGATCCGAGGAACCCCGCCAGGACGACGACCGGGATCTGCGGGGCGTGGGGCGGGGTCAACGGGGCCTTCCTCGGGTCGTTCAGAGCGCCGGTACGGGCTGCGGAGGCGGGGGCCCGGCATAGCGGGCCGCCGGGCGGATGATCTTCGAGTCCTCCGCCTGCTCCAGGATATTGGCGCTCCAGCCGACCATGCGCGCGGCACAGAAGGTGGGGGTGAACATCTCGCGCGGCAGCCCGCAGAGCTCCATGACGACACCGGCGTAGAACTCCACGTTCGTGTGCAGCTCGCGTCCCGGCTTGAGCTCGGCGAGGATCGCCTCCACCTGGCGTTCGACCTCGACGGCGAAGTCGACGAGCGGGCCCCCGAAGCTCTGCGCGACCGAGCGGAGCATCCGTGAGCGCGGGTCCTCGGTGCGGTAGACGGGGTGCCCGAATCCCATGATCCGTTCCCCCGCGAGGACCCGTTCACGGATCCAGGCGTCGATCCGGTCCGGGGTGCCGATGGCGTCCAGGGTGTCCAGCGCCCGGCTGGGCGCGCCGCCGTGCAGGGGGCCGGAGAGCGCACCGACGGCTCCGACGAGGCAGGCGGCGACATCGGCGCCGGTGGAGGCGATCACCCGGGCGGTGAACGTGGACGCGTTGAAACCGTGGTCGACGGTGGAGACGAGGTACCGCTCGACGGCCGAGGTCCGTACGGCGTCCGGCTCCTCGCCGGTGAGCATGTACAGGTAGTTCGCGGCGAACGGGAGGTCGTCGCGTGGCTCGACCGGCTCCAGGCCCTGGCCGAGGCGGTACAGGGAGGTCAGCACCGTGGGGACGGCCGCGCATACGGCGAGGGCGTCCTCGCGGCGGCGGCCGGCACCGATGTCGTACACCGGACGGAACCCGGCCGAGGCGCCGAGCAGCGAGAGCGCCGTACGAAGGCCTGCGAGCGGGCCGGAGAGGGCCCCGGCCCGGGCGATGGCGGGCAGCGCCTCCCGCACCTCTGCGGGCAGCCGGCGCAGGCCGGCCGTGCGGGCGGCGAAGCCGGCGCTCTCGGCCCGGCCGGGCAGCTCGCCGTGGAACATCAGGTACCAGACGTCCTCGAAACCGCGGCTCTGCGCGAGCTCGACCGCCGAGTACTGCCGGTAGTGGTAGAACCCCTCGCGCCCGCGCACATCCCCGAGCGCGGTCTCGGTGACGATCACGCCGGCGAGCCCCCGGGGCATGTCGAGAGGGGCGGTTTCCGTATGTGAGGCAGGCATGGCAGGTCTCTCCTCCACCGATGAGCTGTACATTGATTCGACTGTCCATGGTTGACTTTGAAGTTGTCAATATTGATCGAATCAATATGAATCGTCGTTGGAGGTGATCCGGCAATACATGGACATGGATACGGTGGGCGCCATGACGCATGACTCGGCGCACGGAACCGGTACGCACGACTCGGGAGCCGAGGGGGCGCCCCGCAGGCTCACCACCCGGGAGGCGGCCGAATGCCTCGGGGTGAAGCCCGAGACCGTGTACGCCTATGTGAGCAGGGGGCAGCTGACCAGCAAACGGACCCCCGGCGGGCGCGGCAGCACGTTCGACGCCACGGAGGTCGACGCGCTGGCCCGCCGCACGGGGCGCAGGGAGCCTTCGCCGTCCGCCGGGGGTGATCTGGTCTTCCGCACCGGCATCACGCTCATCGAGCCGGACCGCTACTTCTTCCGCGGCGTCGACGCGACCGAACTCGCCCGTCACCACGGCTACGAGGAGGTCGCCGAGTGGATCTGGACCGGCGAGCTCCGGCCTGGCATCCGCTTCACCGCGGCGCGCGAGTCCCTCACCGCGGCCCGGCGGACGGCCGCCTCGATGCCGCGGCACAGCAGCGCGACGGACCGGCTCCGTGCCGCCGTCGCCGCGGCCGCGTCCGCCGACCCTCTGCGGTTCGACCTCTCCCCCGAGGGGGTGCTCAACAGCGCGCGCAACCTGATCCCCACCCTGGTCGGCGCGCTGCCGGCAGCCGGGGACGAGGCCGAGGGCGAGGTGGGGGCCGAGGGCTCTCTGGCCGCCCGGCTGTGGCCGAAGCTCTCCGCCCGGCCCGCGGACGCGGCCGCGCTGGCCGTGCTCGACACCGCGCTCGCGCTGCTGGCCGACCACGACCTCGCGGCCTCGACCCTGGCGGTACGGGTCGCCGCCTCGACCCACGCGAACCCGTACGCCGTGGTCTCCGCGGGACTCGGCGTGCTGGAGGGCCCCCTGCACGGCGCCGCGAGCGGGCCGGCACACCGGATGCTGGCCGAGGTCGTGGACCGGGGCGGCGCGGCTCCGGTCGTCGCGGACCACCTGCGCGCCGGCCGACCGGTACCGGGGCTCGGCCACCGCCTGTACCGGAACGAGGATCCGCGGGCGGGCGAGCTCTTCTCGCTGCTGGACGAGATTCCGCAGGCGGCCCCGGCGGTGGCGGCGGCCCGTGACGTGGTCGCGACCGCCGCCCGCCACACACCTCTGCACGCCAACGTCGACCTGGCCCTGGCCGCCCTCTCGGTGGCGTACGGCATGCCCGCCGAAACGGGTGAGACCGTGTTCGCCGTGTCCCGCACGGCGGGCTGGATCGCCCACGCGATGGAGGAGTACACGGAACGGCCGCTGCGCATGCGTCCCAGCGGGCAGTACAACGGCCCGCGCCCTCCCCGGCCGCTGCCTGCCCCGAAGGCGCCCACGCCCGGGGGCGCGGGTCCTGCAAATTAGCTACAGCCGGCGGAAATTCTCACCGGCCTACGACCGGGGCGGACGGGCCGTGGAACCACGGACGACCAGTTCCGGCTCGAAGAGCAGCTCGTCCGACGGCACCGAGCGCCCCCCGATCTGCACGGAGAGCAGCTCGACCGCGGCCCTGCCCATGGCTTCGATCGGCTGGCGCACCGTGGTCAGCGGCGGTTCGGTGCAGTTCATGAACGCGGAGTCGTCGTAGCCGACGACGGAGACCTCTCCGGGCACCGACAGACCCCGGCGCCGCGCCGCGCGTACCGCGCCCAGGGCCAGCGGGTCGCTGGCGCAGATGATGCCCGTGATCCCCTGGTCGAGCAGCCGTGTGGCGGCGGCCTGGCCGCCCTCGAGCGAGAACATGGCCCGGGAGACGCACTCGTCCGGCACGGTGGCCCCCGACTGGGCGGCCAGCGCGCGGGCGGCGGCGAGCTTGCGCTGCGAGGGCATGTGGTCGGCCGGGCCGAGGACGAAACCGATCCGCTCGTGGCCGAGCGAGACGAGATGACGCCAGGCCTGCTCGACGGCCACCGAGTCGTCGCAGGAGACCGCCGGGAACCCGAGATGCGCGATGGCGGCGTTGATCAGGACGACCGGGATCTTGCGGTCGGCGAGCACCTTGTAGTGGTCGTGGGGGGCGTCCGCCTGGGCGTACAGACCACCCGCGAACACGACTCCGGACACCTGCTGCTGCAGGAGGAGCTCCACGTAGTCGGCCTCGGAGACCCCGCCCTTGGTCTGCGTGCAGAGCACCGGGGTCAGGCCCTGCTGGGCGAGCGCGCCTCCGACCACCTCGGCGAAGGCCGGGAAGATCGGGTTCTGAAGCTCGGGCAGGACCAGTCCGACGAGCCTTGCACGCTCACCGCGGAGCTGCGTCGGGCGCTCGTAGCCGAGCACGTCCAAGGCGGAGAGAACGGCTTGGCGTGTGGCGTCGGAGACACCCGGCTTGCCGTTCAGCACGCGGCTGACCGTCGCCTCGCTGACTCCTACTTTCTGGGCAACCTGAGCAAGTCGTCGCGTCATAAGCGCAAGATTAGCGCAAGAACCGCAAGAATATTGCGTCCAGACGGATACCCATAGAACGCTCACAGATGGAGGGCGGGACGGCAAGAGCCCGGCCTGGCCGGCGATCGGCGTCCGGGATTTCGGTGAGCGCGGATTGCCCCTTACCGTTCGTACGATGAGCGCCCCACGGACCACCCCACGGGGACCGCGCCGGTTCGGCTGGCCGCGGCGGGTCTTCTCGCAGGTCCTGCTGATGCAGCTGGCCATCATCACCGGCGTCACGGTCCTCGTCACGGGCCTCTTCCTGGCACCGCTCAGCGCCCAGCTCGACGACCAGGCGATGCGCCGCGCCCTGGCGATCGCGCAGTCCACGGCGGCACAGCCGCAGATCTCCGCGTCCCTGCTCACCACCGAGCCGCGCCCGGACGGCGCCGTCCAGGCCGCGACTGAGCGGATCAGGCGCGCGACCGGTGCCGAATACGTCGTGGTCATGGACCGGCAGGGGGTGCGCTGGTCGCACACGGACTCCTCCCGCATCGGCGACGTCGTCTCCACCGACCCCAGTGCGGCGCTCGCCGGCCGGTCCGTGATGGAGATCGACAGCGGCACGCTCGGACGTTCGGCGCGCGGCAAGGTGCCGCTGCTCGACGGATCGGACCGGGTCGTCGGTGCCGTCTCGGTGGGCATCGCGTACGACAGTGTCCGCGCCCGGCTGCTCGCCACGATCCCCGGACTGCTCGCCTACGCGGGCGGGGCACTGGCCGTGGGAGCCCTCGCCGCCTATCTGATCTCCCGCCGTCTCCAGCGGCAGACGCACGACCTGGCGTTCTCCGACATCTCGGCGCTGCTCACCGAGCGCGAGGCCATGCTGCACAGCATCCGTGAGGGCGTCGTCGCGCTCGACCGCACAGGGCGCATCAGGCTCCTGAACGACGAGGCCCAGCGGCTGCTCGGGATCGGCCCAGAGGCCTCGGGCAAGCAGCTCGACGAGGCACTGGGCGAGGGGCGCACCACCGACGTCCTGGCCGGGCGGGTGGTCGGTGACGACTTGGTGACGGTCCGCGGCAACCGCGTGCTCCTCGCCAACCGGATGCCGACCGACGACGGCGGGGCCGTCGCCACGCTGCGCGACCGTACGGAACTGGAGTACCTCGGCCGTGAACTCGACTCCACCCATGGCCTGATCGACGCCCTGCGCGCCCAGGACCACGAGCACGCCAACCGGCTGCACACCCTCCTGGGGCTGCTGGAGCTGGAGATGCACGAAGAAGCGGTGGAGTTCGTCACGGAAGTCGTCGGCGTCCACCGGGCCACGGCCGAGCAGGTCACCGAGAAGGTCCACGACCCCCTGCTGGCCTCGCTCCTCGTGGGCAAGGCGACCGTGGCCGCCGAGCGCGGTGTCGCTCTGCGCATGGCGGCGGGGACCCTCCTGCCGGACCGGCTGGTGGACCCACGCGGACTCGTCACGGTCCTCGGCAATCTGGTGGACAACGCGCTGGACGCGGCCGCGGGGACGCCCGACGCACGGATCGAGGTCGGACTGAGGGCCGAGGGCCGTACGGTGGTACTGCGGGTGCGCGACAGCGGCCCCGGCGTTCCGGCCGGTGATCACGAGTCCATCTTCACGGAGGGCTGGTCGACCAAGGAGCTCCCGGCCCACGGCAAGCGGGGCCTGGGGCTGCCGCTGGTGCGGCGGCTCGCCGAGCGACAGGGCGGCAGCGTGTTCGTGTCGAGCGCCCCCGAGGGCGGCGCGGTGTTCACCGTCGTCCTTCCGGAGGCTCTGGGCGGCACGGAACGGCTGGGCGTCCCGGCGCCCGCAAACCCGGAACGGCTCGGCTCCCCCGCCGCGGGCGGCCCGTCGGCCCCCGTACGGCCCGCGACGTCAGGAGACGCCCCGTGATCGAGGTTCTGGTCGTGGACGACGATGTGCGGGTCGCCCGGATCAACGCGGCCTATGTCGCCAAGGTGCCCGGATTCCGGGTGGCGGCCATGGCCCACTCCGCGACAGAGGCTCTCGCGAGGATCGGCGACGTGCCCATCGATCTGATCCTGCTCGACCACTACCTCCCGGACCGCAACGGCCTGGCCGTGGTGCGTGAGCTTCGGGCACTCGGTCATCACGCCGATGTGATCATGGTGACGGCCGCCCGCGACGTGGCGACCGTACAGGCGGCGATGCGGCACGGCGCCCTCCAGTACCTGGTCAAGCCGTTCGCCTACGCCGGGCTTCGGACCAAACTGGAGGCGTACGCGGCGCTGCGCCGGACCTTCGAGGGCGGCGGCGAAGCCGAGCAGACGGAGGTGGACCGGCTGTTCGGGGCCCTGTGGGCCACGGGCGGGTCCGACCTCCCCAAGGGCCATTCGACGACGACCGCGGAGCTGGTCCGCCAGGCCCTGCGGGCTGCCGAGGGGCCGCTCTCCGCTCAGGAGGTCGCGGAGAGCGCCGGAATGAGCCGACAGACGGCCCAGCGCTATCTGAAGCTGCTCGAACGCACGGGCCGCGTGCGGCTCTCGCTCAAGTACGGCGAGACGGGCCGCCCCGAACACCGGTACATCTGGGCCACCGGCTCCTGAGGGTGCGGCCCCGCCCTCCCGAAGGAGGTCCCGCCTATGCCGCCCCCGCCCCGGTGAGCGACCTGACCTCCGTCTCGGCGTGCTTGGCCGGGTCCGGCGGCTCGGGTGAGGTGACCGTGCCGATCCAGCCGGCCAGGAAGCCCGCCGGGATCGACACCAGTCCCGGGTTCTCCAAGGGGAAGAGGGCGAAGTCCACGCCGGGGAAGAGCGAGGTGGCGCTCCCCGAGACGACCGGCGAGAGCAGGACGAGCAGGACAGCGGGGATCAGGCCGCCGTAGACCGCCCAGACGGCGCCCCGGGTGGTGAAGTTCCGCCAGAACAACGAGTAGAGCAGCGCCGGGAGGTTGGCCGAGGCGGCAACTGCGAAGGCCAGGCCGACGAGGAACGCGACGTTCAGATTCTGGGCCAGGAGGCCGAGTCCGATGGCCACCACCCCGACGCCCGCAGCGGCCACCCGGGCCACGCCGACCTCGCTGCGCTGCTTGGCGCCCGGCCTCCGGAACGAGGCGTACAGGTCGTGGGCGACGGAGGCGGAGGAGGCGAGGGTGATCCCCGCGACCACGGCGAGGATCGTGGCGAAGGCGATGGCGGCCACGACGGCGAAGAGCACCGTGCCGCCCGTGGAGCCCTCACCGCCTCCGAGGACGAGCGCCAGGAGCGGGACAGCCGTGTTCCCGGAGGCGTTGGACGCCCGGACGTCCGCCGATCCGACGAGCGCGGCGGCTCCGAACCCGAGGACGATGGTCATCAGGTAGAAGCTGCCGATGAGCCCGATGGACCAGACGACGGAGCGCCGGGCCGCCCGGGCCGTGGGGACGGTGTAGAAGCGCGACAGGATATGCGGCAGCCCGGCCGTGCCGAGGACGAGCGCCAGCCCGAGGCTGATGAAGTCGAAGCGCGCCGTCCAGCTCCCCCCGTACCTCAGGCCCGGCGAGAGGAAGTCCCTGCCGTGGCCGCTGCGTTCGGCCGCGGAGGTCAGCAGGGCGTTGAGGTCGCCGTGGAAGCGGAGAAGGACGAGCACGGTGAGCGCGAGGGCACCGGCCATGAGCAGGACGGCCTTGACGATCTGGATCCAGGTCGTGGCGCGCATGCCGCCGAGCGTCACGTAGACCACCATCAGCGCTCCGACCCCGACCACCGTCCAGGAGCGGGCGGTATCGCTCGTGCCTCCGAGCAGCAGCGCGACGAGGCTCCCCGCGCCCACCATCTGGGCCACCAGGTAGAGCACCGAGACGGTGACCGACGAGGTGCCCAGCGCCGTGCGCACCGGGCGCTCCGCCATCCGGGCGGCGACCACGTCGGCGAGTGTGAACCGCCCGCAGTTGCGTACGAGTTCGGCGACGAGGAGCAGAACGACGAGCCAGGCGACGAGAAACCCCACGGAGTAGAGCATGCCGTCGTACCCGAACAGGGCGATCAGCCCCGAGATGCCGAGGAAGGACGCCGCGGACATGTAGTCACCGGCGATGGCGAATCCGTTCTCCATGGAGGAGAACAGCCGTCCGCCGGCGTAGAACTCCTCGGCGGACCCCTGCCTGTTGCGGCTGACCCAGGTGGTGATGCCGAGCGTCACGGCGATGAACACGCTGAACAGCAGGAGCGCCAGCGTCTGATGGTCCCCCCTCACCGGCTGATCCCTCTTGTCATCTCCTGTGTGTCCCAGCGCAGTTCCAGAGCGGCACGGTCCCGGTGCAGACGCGCGTGCCGGGCGTACGCCCAGGTGAGCAGGAAGGTGGTGAGGAACTGCCCGAGCCCGGCGACCATGGCCACGTTGAGCGCGCCGGCGACGGGACGCGCCATCAGGTCGTGGGCGGTGGTGGCCGCGACGACATAGGCCAGATACCAGAGCAGGAAGGCGGCTGCGGCGGGAACCACGAACCGCCGGTAGCGACGGCGCACTTCGCGGAATGCGGGACTGTCCTGCACCTCCAGATAGATCTCTGCCGCGCTCCGGTCCCGCTCCTGGGACCGCCCGTCGGCCTCGACGGCCCCCGCACCGTCCGGCTCGCCCCACACCGTGCCCGACGCCTCGTACCACGGGTCGTCGAGCCGCATCGCTGCGG
The DNA here is from genome assembly GCF_044751065.1 of Streptomyces sp. NPDC088746. Taxonomy (NCBI): domain Bacteria; kingdom Bacillati; phylum Actinomycetota; class Actinomycetes; order Kitasatosporales; family Streptomycetaceae; genus Streptomyces; species Streptomyces sp. NPDC088746. The sequence goes on along the minus strand of NZ_JBIVLA010000006.1, from coordinate 90,256 downwards.
CGCCCGGCCCTGCTTCCTTCTCCACCGACAACTCCCTTGTCCACGAGCCTCTTCGGCCGCGTAGCCAAGAATGGGCAGACCGGGAAGATCCCGGGCACTTCATTCGCCGTGCTTCACCATTTCAGGTGACGGAAGTGCCGGGTGGGTGTGCGAGTCACCGGCCGTAGGCATAGCCCACGGCTCCGGCCCCGGCGCGTGCACGGCGTGGAGATTCCGGTGTCTTCGACGCTACGGAGGCACGGCGGGCAGGGATCGGCTCGGAGGGGCTGACCGTGGGTGGAGAACGGTCTCCACCCACGGAAGCGCGGAACCTCAGACGTCGATACGCGAGCGGTCCAGGGTGGCGGCGGAGCTGGTGATGAACTCCTTGCGCGGGGCGACCTCGTTGCCCATCAGCAGGTCGAAGACCTGCTCGGAGGATTCCAGGTCGCCGATGTTGATCCGACGCAGGGTGCGGTGGCGCGGGTCCATCGTGGTTTCCGCGAGCTGGTCCGCGTCCATCTCGCCGAGGCCCTTGTACCGCTGGATCGAGTCCTTGAACCGCACGTTCTTCCGCTGCAGCTCCAGCAGGGTCTGCCGGAGTTCGTTGTCGGAGTAGGTGTAGATGTACTTGTCCTGGCCCTTCTTCGGCTGGACGAGCTCGATCCGGTGCAGCGGGGGCACGGCCGCGAAGACCCGCCCTGCCTCGACCATCGGCCGCATGTAGCGCTGGAAGAGCGTGAGCAGCAGGGTGCGGATGTGCGAACCGTCGACATCGGCGTCCGTCATCATGATGACCTTGCCGTAGCGCGCCGCGTCGATGTCGAAGGTGCGCCCGGAGCCTGCTCCTATGACCTGGATGATGGCTCCGCACTCGGCGTTCTTGAGCATGTCCGAGACGGACGACTTCTGGACGTTGAGGATCTTGCCCCGGATCGGCAGCAGCGCCTGGAACTCGCTGTTGCGGGCCAGTTTCGCGGTGCCGAGGGCCGAGTCGCCCTCCACGATGAAGAGCTCGCTGCGCTCCACGTCGTCGCTCCGGCAGTCCGCGAGCTTCGCGGGCAGCGAGGAGGACTCGAGCGCCGTCTTGCGGCGCTGAGCGTCCTTGTGCTGGCGGGCCGCGATGCGGGTGCGTGCCGCGGCCACCGCCTTGTCCAGCACCGCCCTGGCCTGAGCCTTGGCATCGCGCTTCGTGGACGTGAGGAATGCCTTGAGCTCCTTGGCGACCACGTTGGCCACGATCCGGTTGGCCGCCGAGGTGCCCAGGACCTCCTTGGTCTGGCCCTCGAACTGCGGCTCCGCCAGCCGTACGGTGACGACGGCGGTCAGGCCCTCCAGGGCGTCGTCCTTGACGATGTCGTCCTCGGCCACCCGCAGCAGCTTGGAGGACCGCAGGACCTCGTTCACCGTCTTCGTGAGGGAGCGCTCGAATCCGCTGACGTGGGTGCCGCCCTTGGGGGTGGCGATGATGTTGACGAAGGACCTGAGAGTGGTGTCGTAGCCGGTGCCCCAGCGCAGGGCGATGTCGACACTCAGCTCACGGGTGACCTCGGTCGCCGTCATGTGCCCCCGGTCGTCGAGGACCGGCACGGTCTCCTTGAAGGTTCCCGTTCCGTTGAGGCGCTGGACGTCGCAGACGGCCTTGTCCTGCGCCAGGTACTCGCAGAATTCGCTGATCCCGCCGTCGTAGTGGAACGTCTCCTCCGTCTTGCCCTCGCCGTCGATGCCCCGCTCGTCGCGTACGACGATGGTGAGGCCGGGCACGAGGAACGCGGTCTGGCGTGCCCGCTGGTACAGGGTCTCCAGGTCGAGCTTCGCGTCCTTGAGGAAGATCTGCCGGTCCGCCCAGTACCGCGTACGGGTACCCGTACGCGTCTTGGGGACGCGCTTGCCCTTACGGAGGCCGTTGGCGGGGTCGAAGGGGCTGTCCGGCCCCTGTTCGGTGAAGATGCCCGGGACACCGCGACGGAAGCTGATGGAGTGGGTGACACCGCGGTCGACCTCGATGTCCAGCCGGGCGGAGAGCGCGTTCACGACCGAGGCGCCGACACCGTGCAGGCCGCCCGACGCCGAGTAGGACCCGCCGCCGAACTTTCCGCCGGCGTGCAGCTTGGTCATGACGACCTCGATGCCGGACAGCCCGGTCTTGGGCTCCACGTCGACCGGGATGCCCCGGCCGTTGTCGCGGACCTCTACGGAGGAGTCGTCGTGGAGGATGACCTCGATGCTGTCGCAGTAACCGCCGAGAGCCTCGTCGACCGAGTTGTCGATGATCTCCCAGAGGCAGTGCATCAGTCCGCGGCTGTCCGTGGACCCGATGTACATCCCGGGGCGCTTACGAACCGCTTCGAGCCCCTCGAGGACGAGGAGGTGCCGCGCGGTGTAGTTGGAGCTGTCCCTGTCTGAGCCGCCTGCTCCGGTCAGCAGCGCAGTGGACGGCACGGAATCGGCGGTCACGCGGTTCGCTCCTCGCTGAATTTCATTTGGGGGCCCGGTGGGTATCGGGCTCGGCCTCGGTAGCCGCTGAGAGCCTACCGAGGCCTGGTAGAGCGGTTGTAACGCCACCCAGGGGGAATCCTTATGCTAGTCCAGCCTCGCATACGCGTTCGATCATTCGTTAGGGTGACGTGCACATCACGTTCCCTTCGAGGCATGAACCATTTAGGCTCCGGGCACGTCCTCATGAACAACCGGCAAGCCAGCCGGCGGACCGGCCCACACAAGCAACGCGAAACCGTAGCGCTACGCAATACGGCACATTCGCCGCCAACCGGCAACAGACAGCCATCCTGAGAAGAAGTTTCGAAGAAATGCCACGAGCGGGAACGTTTTCGGCCTGGTTGGATGTTGACCCTGGTACGACAGCTCGTCGAGCTAGAGAAGAGGCGACGTGACTACTGTTCTGACCCCCGCGAGCCCGCTGACCGCAGCAGACCGCTGTGACCGTTGCGGCGCCCAGGCATATCTGCGCGTCGTCCTGATCAGCGGCGGTGAACTGCTCTTCTGTGCCCACCACGGGCGCAAGTTCGAGCCGGAACTCAAGAAGATCGCCGCGGAAATACAGGATGAGACAGATCGGCTCACTGCCGTGCAGGCCAGTGCCGCCGACGAGGATCAACACTGACACCTCGCATCCACGACGAGCTATGGGCACGGTCCAGGACCGGCCGACGGGCGGCCTCCCCTCGGGGAAAGCCGCCCGTTCTCATGTGCTCCGACGCGATGTGGCGGTGACCGTGGTGGTGCGGTCTGCGCGGTTCGGTGCGGTCCGGTCTGCGCGGTTCAGTGCGGTCCGCTTTGCGGTTTCAGTGCGGTCCGGTTTGCGCGGTTCAGCTCCGGTCGGCCATCCACCGGATCGCCGCGGACACCCGGGTGTACACCCCGGGGCTGCCGGGGCTCCCGCAGCCGCTGCCCCACGAGACCAGCCCGATGAGGCGCCCACGGGCCACCAGCGGGCCTCCGCTGTCCCCCTGGCAGGCATCCCGCCCCCCGGCCCTGTCACCGGCGCAGAGCATCGATGAGGCGTCGTACGCGCCCTGCGTGCCGCCTGGGTAAGCGCGGGCGCAGTCGGTGTCCGCCAGCACCCGCACCGTGGCCGCGCGCAGCCCTGAGGCGTAGGCGCCGTACCCGGTGGTGTCCCCCCAGCCGTACACGGTGGCCTCGGTGCCCGGCTCGTACGCCGCGTTCCCGGCCCCGGCCATCGGGATGACGCTGCCCTTGGGCAACGTCCCGGCCAGGGTGAGGACCGCCAGGTCGGCGGCGTTCGTGTGCGGGTCGTACCCCGGATTGACCCACGTCGATCGCACGGGGATCTCCTGGCCGCCCGGCCCGCTCAGCTCGTCCCGTCCGGCGATGACCCGCAGATCCCGGACCTCCGGGACGGCGGCCCCCAGGACGTCCTCCCTGAGGCAGTGCGCCGCCGTGAGCACCTTGGTGGGTGCGACCGCCACTCCCCCGCAGAACTGGCCCGCGCGGGTTCCTCCGAACCGGTCACGGCTCGACAGGGCCACGGTCCACGGGCTGTCCGCGACGGCCACCGGCCTCCCGCCCACGATGATGCTGTCCGCCGCGGCGGGCGCCGGAGGGCCGAGGGGTATCAGCGCCGCCGCGACCGCAAGGGCGAACGCGGCGGGAAGGACACGGACGAGAAGGCGGGGCATGGAGACTCCTGACGCCGAGGTGAACAGTGCCCACTCAGCGTCATCCGCCCCGGTGCCGACCGCATGCGCACATGGCCGGGGCCCGGAACCTCTTCAGGTTCCGGGCCCCGGCCATGTGTGTCCGCGATCTAGTCGAGGTAGTCGCGCAGGACCTGCGAACGCGACGGGTGGCGCAGCTTCGACATTGTCTTGGACTCGATCTGGCGGATGCGCTCACGCGTCACGCCGTAGACCTTGCCGATCTCGTCCAGCGTCTTCGGCTGGCCGTCGGTGAGACCGAAACGCATCGAGACGACGCCCGCCTCACGCTCGGAGAGCGTGTCGAGCACGGAGTGCAGCTGCTCCTGGAGCAGCGTGAAGCTCACCGCGTCCGCCGGCACGACCGCCTCGGAGTCCTCGATCAGGTCTCCGAACTCGCTGTCCCCGTCCTCACCCAGCGGGGTGTGGAGGGAGATCGGCTCGCGACCGTACTTCTGGACCTCGATGACCTTTTCGGGGGTCATGTCGAGCTCCTTGGCCAGCTCCTCCGGGGTGGGCTCACGGCCCAGGTCCTGGAGCATCTGGCGCTGCACCCGCGCGAGCTTGTTGATGACCTCGACCATGTGCACCGGGATACGGATGGTGCGGGCCTGGTCGGCCATGGCGCGGGTGATCGCCTGGCGGATCCACCACGTGGCGTACGTGGAGAACTTGTAACCCTTGGTGTAGTCGAACTTCTCGACCGCGCGGATCAGACCGAGGTTGCCCTCCTGGATGAGGTCCAGGAACAGCATGCCGCGACCGGTGTAGCGCTTGGCCAGCGAGACCACGAGGCGGAGGTTGGCCTCCAGCAGGTGGTTCTTGGCGCGGCGGCCGTCCTCGGCGATGATCTCCAGCTCGCGCTTGAGCTTCGGCGCGAGCTTGTCGGAGTTCGCGAGCTTGTCCTCGGCGAAGAGGCCGGCCTCGATGCGCTTGGCGAGCTCGACCTCCTGCTCGGCGTTGAGGAGGGGGACCTTGCCGATCTGCTTCAGGTAGTCCTTGACCGGGTCGGCCGTGGCGCCGGCGACGGCCACCTGCTGCGCAGGCGCGTCGTCCTCGTCGTCGTCGGAGAGGACGAAGCCCTTGTTCTCGCCCTCGCCCTCCTCTTCCTCACCCTTGCCGGCCTTGACTTCCTCGACCGCCTCGTCACCGTCGAGGAGCTCGTCGTCCTGCTTGCCGGACTTCTTGGCGGCGGTCTTCTTGACCGCGGTCTTCTTCGCGGCGGTCTTCTTGGCAACCGTCTTCTTGGCTGCCGTCTTCTTCGCAGGAGCGGCAACGGCAATGTCGTCGGCCGCCACATCCGCGCTCTCGGCCGCCGGGGCGGCAGATGCCGCGACGGTCCGCGTCACGGCGGTCTTGGCCGCGACAGTCTTGGTGGCGGTGCGCTTGACCGGGCTCTTCGCTGCGACGCTCTTGCGGGCGCGCTTAGGCGACTCCGCGGCACTGACCATCAGCGTCACACCCTCTTCCTCGAGGATCTGGTTGAGGCTGCGCAGAACATTCTTCCACTGGGTTGGCGGAATCTGGTCAGCCTCGAAGGCCCGACGCACGTCATCGCCGGCGATCTGCCCATCAGCCTTTCCCCGCTCGATGAGCGCCATCACAGACTCGGACTCGGCGATCTCCGGCGGGAGCGTACGGGATGTGCTGGCCGACACGAACAACCTCTCGGAACGATGGAAACGGCTTCCGGCCCGGCCCTGGAGAGGGCTGGAACCGACGACCGTCGGCTGGGGATGTCGCCGACGGCGCGGGCTTGGCCTCAGAACTGCACAGCGCACTGCGTGGCTGCTGTATTCCTTCCGCGGCGGTCACCTCTTAAGTCATCGCACTGTTTCGAGGAGTGTTACGCCCAATTCGCGTGGCCCCAGTCACACCTCATTCGCGACAAACAGACCCAGAGGTCACATCTCCGCTCGAACCTGCCGCCGAACCGCCTGGGCCCGGCAGCACATGGTCCGCATACCCCGGCCTGGCGCGTTCAGTGCTCGCGAGGCGCGGGAACCACTCGCTCGCCATCGGTGTGGCCGACCAGCAGCTGTCGCATGGCGGCCTCGGCGCCGGCGGAATCGCCCGACGCGAGGGCTTCCACGATCCGTGCGTGGTGCCCCAGGGACGCCTCGGCGGGCCGGTCACAGCCCGTGACGGGCCCGCCCGAGACGTGCAGGGCCGCCGACACGATCCCGGAGAGGTGTTCGAGCATGCGGTTGCCCGCCGCCTGGATCAGCAGGGCGTGGAACTCCGCGTCGGCCCTGGAGAACGTGATGGCGTCTCCCTGCCCCATCGCGTGCCCCATGATCTCGATCATGTCGCCGAGGCGCTGCTGAATGTCCTCGCGCCCGTGACCGGCGGCCAGCCGGGCGGCCAGCGGCTCGATGGTCCAGCGGAGGTCCTCCAGTTCGCGGCGCTGGTCATCACGCTGCGGGCCGAAGGCGCGCCATTCGATGATGTCGGGGTCCAGCAGGTTCCAGTCGCTCACGGGGCGGACCCGCGTGCCCACGTTGGGCCGGGCGCTCACCAGGCCCTTGGCCTCGAGAACGCGCAGGGACTCCCTCACCACGGTGCGGGACACCTCGAATCGCTGGCCGATCTCCTCCGGGACGAGCGGCCGGTCGGCACCGAGGTCACCGGAAACGATCATCTGGCCCAGCTGCTGGACCAGTTGGCCGTGAAGTCCACGGCCGCGACTGGCCGCGCCGCGTCGGCTCGCCCGCCCCAGTTCGGATTCGGCACCACCCCAGGAACGGAGGGCGGCGCGCTCGCCGGCCGGCGCCTCCGTGTACGGGTAGCGGTCGAGTTCGCCCGGACCGGCGAGGCCGGAGTCGGCGGAGCGGGCGGCGGTCATCATGGTGTGCGCAAGGGTACTCACGCATCCTTTGTCGGCGCGGCTCACCCGCCCCTTGAGGTCTTTGCTGAAAAGCACACGAAAGGGTGATCGGCACCCGCCTCTCAATTGACGCGTTATCGGTAGAAATCGCATCTTTTCAGGAGAGTTGCCTGTAAGTAGCCGCAGGCGTCGGGCCAAACGATCACCAACGAGCTCTCCCTCGAAGGCTGGTGAACACATACGCGCAGATCAAGGCAGACAACGACAGGGAAAGCGCCAGCCCCACGGGTTGGGCCACGACCCGCACCGCGGCCATGGCCCAGCGGTCCGTCTCGTACGGCCACTGCGCCCAGCCCAGTTCACGCAGCCGGCCCGGCAGTCCTGTGATCGAACGCGCGGACGGTCCCGAGAGAAGCCTCTGCATCAGCGGCACCACGAGGACCGGGACCGCCAGTACGGCAGCGACTCCGGCGGCGGTCAGCCGGAACACCCCCGCCCCGAGCAGCCCCGCCCAGGCGCACCCGACCGACAGGCCCGCCCAACTGGCGGCGAGCTGCGGCGCGTTTGCCGGCACGGTCACCAAGTCGCCGCCGTAGACGAGGCGCAGGGCTTCGGCGTCCGCCAGTACGGAGAGCAGGGCGAGGAGCAGCGCGACGCCCGCCGAGACCACCAGCTTGGCCACCAGGAGCCCGAGACGGCGCGGGACCGTCCCCCGCCCGGCCGCGAGCGCCGGGTAGCGGTACTCGTCGCCGAAGGAGAGGGCGCCCAGCAGCCCGGCCGCGAACGCGGCCGGCGGAAGCGGCAGCAGGTCAGGCCAGGCCACCAGCAGATCCGGCAGGGGCGTCCTCCCGGAGCGGGCCAGCAGCACGGAGAGGGCCGCCGACACGAGCAGAACGGCCGCCATGATCAGGACGGTTGTCCTGACGCCGAAGAGGCGGCGCAGCTCGTACCGCATGGGCCGGAGCGGACCGCGGGCCGGACGCACGGGGATCGGGGGCGGCAGCTTCGAGACCGCCACGGCCGAGGCGGGACCCGGCAGGACGGCCCTCACCTGGCCGCCGCCCGGCCCTCGGCCCGGGGCGGCCACCGGGCCCGCGTCCCCGGTCTCGTCGGCGAGTTGATGGAGGGGGAGACCGTGCCGGTACGCCGTGTCCCCGACCTCCGCGCAGCTGCTGCCGTACACCGAGAGCCGGCTGCCGTCCTCGGCGACCACCTCGACGGAGCGCTGGGCGGCGCGGGCTTCGCGGCTCACCACTGCGGCCAGCCGGGCCGCGTGCGGCGTCCGCACGGCGACCCGGGGCCGCAGACGGGTGCGGGAGAAGTCGGCGACCGCCTGATCGGCGACGAGGCGCCCCTCGTCGATGGTGACCACGCGGTCGGCCGCGCGAGCGGCCTCCTTCGGATCGCCGGTCGTGTGCAGGACCGTGCCGCCCTCGGCCGCGTGTGCGCGGAGCAGACCGTGGAGCCAGCTCCTCTCGCGCGGCGAAAGGCCTTTGGTGGGCTCGTCCAGTACGAGCGTATGGGGGTCGCCGAGCAGCGCCGAGGCAAGACCGAGCCGCCGGTCCATGCCGGCCGAGAGGGTTCCGATGCGCTGGTCCCCCAACCCTGCGAGGCCGACGACTTCGAGCAGCTCGTCCGCCCGGGAGGCGGGAACTCCCGCTGCGGCACAGAGCATGCGGAGCTGGCCGCGCGCGGTGCGCGCAGGGTGCCCCGGCACGTCCCCGAGCAGCACCCCGACCTCGCGGGCGGGATGACCGATGCGGTGCAGCGGGCGGCCCTTGAAGTAGGTGACGCCCCTGCCCGCTTCGAGTTCGAGCATCAGCCGGAGGGCGGTGGTCTTGCCGGAGCCAGGTGCGCCGAGGAGTGCGGTGACGCTGCCGGGCGGGGCTTCGAAGGTCAGGTCGTCCACGAAGGGTGGACGGTCGCGGTGGGGGGCGCTGGTGAGTCCGATGGCCTGGAGCATCGCTTCTCTCGCTGAGGGTGAGACCGCTCGGCGGCAGGGTGGATTACCCCAGCAAGATAACGCGACATTTCAGACTTTTTGCGCACCGGTGCTTCTATGGCGTTCCGCACGTGCGCGCGGCGCGGGCCCCCGCTCAGACTTCCGGCCTCAGCATCGGAGGATTGAGCACGGTCGCCGCACCGGCCCTGAACAGTTGGGCGGGCCGGCCCCCCTGGCGCGTGGTCGTGCCGCCGGACGGCACCAGGAAGCCGGGCGTGCCCGTGACCTTGCGATGGAAGTTCCGGGGGTCCAGGACGACACCCCACACCGCCTCGTACACCCTGCGCAGCTCCCCGACCGTGAACTCCGGCGGGCAGAACGCCGTGGCCAGTGAGGAGTACTCGATCTTCGAACGGGCCCGCTCCACACCGTCGTCGAGGATCCTCGCATGATCGAAGGCCAGCGGCGCTGACTGCTCGCCGTCGCGGGCGAAGCCGCCCCCCGGCCCGAGCAGGTCCTCGACCGGTGCCCAGCGGGCGCTGTTCGCGTCCCCGCCCGCACGAGGAGCCGGGAGGTCGGGCGCGAGCGCGAGGTGCGCGACGCTGACGACCCTCATCCGGGGGTCGCGCCCCGGGTCGCCGTAGGTGGCGAGCTGCTCGAGATGGGCGCCGTTCCCGAGGTCGGGGGCGGCCGGATCGTGAGCACAGAGCCCGGTCTCCTCGACGAGTTCACGCGCCGCCGCGGCAGCGAGGTCCTCATCGGCCCTGACGAATCCGCCGGGTAGTGCCCACCGCCCCCGGAACGGCGATTCGCCACGGCGTACCACCAACGCGCAGAGGGCGTGACGTCGCACCGTGAGGACAACCAGGTCGACGGTGACAGCGAAGGGCGGGAAGGTCGACGGGTCGTAGGGCGGCATGCGCAAATCATAGTCGTCTTCCTGACGATAAACACTCCCTTCGTGACATCGGTTCCGCGCCCGGCTCCCTGTTGCCTCCCCCGGTGGCCGGTCCGGCAGAGGGCTTCCGTCCACCCTCACGGCATGTCCCTCAGTCGCGGCTCCTGGCACCACGCTGACCCAGCCGCCGGGTGGTGTCACGGGCCCGGCCCCGGCTCACGGACGAGCCCGGACGGGAGGCGACGCCTGGCGCCGGCCGCTCCGTCGCCCTCCGTTTGCGCCTCACGGCCGGAGTGCGCGGGGGCCGGGACTCGGTCCTTCGCTCCGGACGGCGCCCGCTGCCGCGTTCCTGCGGGGCGCCGGCGCCTCCGCTCTCGCGCAGCGTGCGCTCCCCACGGAGACAGCGACGCAGCGTCTCCGGATCCAGTCCTTGATTGCACGCCTGGTGCAGCAGCTGGGCGAAGGTGTAGTCGGGGTCCGCGCGCAGAGCGAGCCCGAGTGCCACCCTGGCGCCCGCCTCGTCGCCGGTGGACCACGAGACCCAGCCGGCCAGCGTGAGCGGCGCCGCGGCGTGTTCCACGTACGGCCCGACACACCGGCGGGCGAGAGCGCGCCACAGCCGGAGTGCCGTCTCCGCCTCGGGACCCTCCATCCACTCGGCGGCCCGGTCCCTGGTCTCGCGGTCCTGGAGGCCCAGAATCAGCGCCGCCGCCTCGTCGGGCGCGATCAGGACGTCGTCACCGCCGTCCGTCCCCGCAGGGCCGGAGGGCGGTGCGTTCCCCATGCGATCCATGAGGTCCCGCGCGAGCGCGAGAGTCTCCCGCGCCACCTCCCCGCGCCCGTCGGCGTCGAGGATGCGGGAGACCAGGACGGCACCCGCCGAGTCCAGGGCCCGCTCCTGCTCCTGTGCCGCCGCGGAGTCCCACGGCACGAGGCGCGCCTCCATGTCCCGCAGCGACCCACGCACCTGGACACCGGCGTACGCGGCTGCGGCCGCCATCACCGTGGTCCCCGGGAGCGCCAGCGGATTGCCCTCGGGCGGACAGCAGCGGTCGTCGGGGCAGCAGTAGGACCAGTAGCGGCCGTCGGAGATGCAGAGCGCTTCGAGGACGGGAACGTCGAGCGCCCCGCAGGCCGTACGCAGGCGCTGGGCGAGCGGCCTCAGCCGCTCCATGGTCTGCGGTGCGCTCTCTCCCTCCGCCGGGTCCTGGCAGAGGAAGACGACAATCGCGTCAGGGCGGGATTCGCGCCTCTCGCTTCCCGCGATCAGGCATCGCGCCAGCTGGTCGGCGACCGGCGCCCACTCCTCCGGTTCCCGCGGGATGCCCAGCCTGAGCCGGCCGCCGAAGCGGCCCCGGCCGCCGTGCAGGGCCACCATGACCACGCTGTCGTTCGGATGGAAACCCATCAGGTACGGAAGGGCGTCGGCGAGTTCGGCGGGACCCCGCAGGGTGACCTGCTGAGCCTCGGACGGTCCGGTGGTTTCGTCGTGCTTGTTCATGGCACGACCGTCCCGCGGGCCGCGGATTTCCGCGACCCCTGTGGATAACTTTGTCCACAGGGCTTTGTCCACAGGCACGGACCACCGTTCGCGGTTTGTCGTAGGCATCGGGTTGCATGGGGGCATGACCAACGCAGACCGCGCAGACCTCAGGGCCTCGGCCGACTCCGTACTCGCCCGTCTGGTCGGGGACGCCACCGGCACCGCCCGGCTGCGCGAGGACCAGTGGCGGGCCATCGAGGCCCTCGTCGCCGACCGGCGCAGAGCCCTGGTCGTCCAGCGGACCGGGTGGGGCAAGTCCGCGGTGTATTTCGTGGCGACATCGCTGCTGCGGGCCCAGGGCAGCGGGCCGACGGTCATCGTCTCGCCCCTGCTCGCCCTCATGCGCAACCAGGTGGCGGCGGCGGCCAGGGCCGGTATCACCGCCCGCACGATCAACTCCTCCAACACCGAGGAGTGGGACACCGTCCAGGCGGAGGTGGCGGCGGGCGAGGTGGACGTGCTGCTGGTCAGTCCCGAGCGGCTCAACAACCCCGATTTCCGGGACCAGGTGCTGCCGCGCCTCTCCGCGGCCACGGGTCTGCTGGTGGTCGACGAGGCGCACTGCATCTCCGACTGGGGCCATGACTTCCGGCCGGACTACCGAAGGCTGCGGACCATGCTCGCCGATCTTCCGGCGGGCGTTCCCGTGCTCGCCACGACGGCCACCGCCAACGCACGCGTGACCGCGGACGTCGCGGAGCAGCTCGGCACGGGGGCGGGCACGGACGCGCTGGTGCTGCGGGGCGCCCTGGACCGGGAGAGCCTCAGCCTCGGGGTGCTCCAACTGCCCAACGCGGCGCACCGTCTGGCCTGGCTGGGCGACCATCTCGGGGAGCTGCCGGGCTCGGGCATCATCTACACGCTCACGGTCGCGGCCGCCGAGGAGATCACGGCCTACCTCCGCCAGTGCGGACACACGATCGTGTCGTACACCGGCCGGACGGAGAACGCCGACCGGCAGCAGGCCGAGGACGACCTCCTGGCCAACCGGGTCAAGGCGCTGGTGGCCACGTCCGCGCTGGGCATGGGGTTCGACAAGCCCGACCTCGGCTTCGTCGTGCACGTGGGGTCGCCGTCCTCGCCCATCGCCTACTACCAGCAGGTCGGGCGCGCGGGGCGTGGGGTCGAGCACGCCGAGGTCCTGCTGCTGCCGGGCAGGGAGGACGAGGCCATCTGGCAGTACTTCGCCTCGGTCGCCTTCCCGCCGGAGGAGCAGGTCCGCCGGACCCTCGACGTCCTCGCCCAGGCCGGCCGGCCCCTGTCGCTGCCCGCCATGGAACCGCTGGTCGACCTGCGGCGCACCCGTCTCGAGACGATGCTCAAGGTGCTGGACGTCGACGGCGCGGTGAAGCGGGTGAAGGGCGGCTGGATCTCCACGGGCGAACCGTGGGTGTACGACGCCGAGCGCTACGCCTGGGTCGCGCGGCAGCGGTCGGCCGAGCAGCAGGCGATGCGCGACTACGCGTCGGGGACCGGATGCCGCATGGAGTTCCTCCGGCGCCAACTGGACGACGAGGAGGCCGCGCCGTGCGGGCGCTGTGACAACTGCGCGGGTGCGCGGTTCGACGACAAGGTCTCCACCGCCGCCCTCGACGGGGCGCGCGGCGAGCTCGGCAGGCCGGGTGTGGAGGTGGAGCCGCGCAAGATGTGGCCCACGGGGCTCTCCGCGGTGGGGATCGATCTCAAGGGCCGCATCCCCGCCGGCGAACTGGCCCTCCCCGGCCGCGCGCTCGGCAGGCTCTCGGACATCGGCTGGGGCAACAGACTCCGTCCGCTGCTGGCGGCGCAGGCACAGGACTCCCCGGTCCCCGACGACGTGTCGAGCGCGGTCGTCACGGTGATCACCGACTGGGCGAAAGGCCCCGGCGGCTGGGCCTCCGGAGCCCCGGACGCGGCACCCCGGCCGGTCGGGGTCGTCACGGTCGCCTCACGCCGCAGGCCCCAGCTGGTCCACTCACTCGGCAGCCGTATCGCCGAGGTCGGCCGGATGCCCCTGCTGGGCACGGTCACCTACGCTCCGGGCAGCGAGGACCTGCGCATGTCCCAGACCAACAGCGCGCAGCGGGTGAGGGCGTTGCACGAGGCCCTCGTCGTGGAGCCCGCGCTGGCGGAGTCGCTCGCGTCCGCGGGAGGACCCGTCCTGCTCGTGGACGATCTCTCCGACACCGGGTGGACCCTCGCCGTCGCGGCGCGGCTGCTCCGGCGCGCGGGGGCGGAGGGAGTGTTTCCGCTGGTCCTCGCAGTCCAGGCCTGACGATTGGCTTCGTTCGTCGCCGAACGGGCAGGGATATCTGTGTCATTCCGTCAGATACCAGTCAGCCGCGCCAATTGCTCGTTGCCGCCTGCCGATGCGACAGGAAGAATTGGAATCGCTCCCCGCACGGTCTCTTCGCGGGCCCGGAAGGGCTGTGCCGCGGCGCGCCCTCACTCGACCCTGCCCGCACCGTGGGCGCGTAGCGAAGGGAGGACCGTGACCTTCGGATTCGCTCCGTCCGCAGCCACTTCACTGTCGGCGTCCGCGGGCTCCGTCAACCACGTCGCCAGGATGCTCGAACCGGCCGAGTGGGCCGCGGCGGGCATACCTCTGCTGCGCAGTCCGCGTGAGGTCGTCAGCGGCCTCCACGCCCGGCACCGGCCGACTCCGGCCACTGCCGTCGTCGCCGTCCTCGATCATGAGGAACGGCTCACGGCGAGCGCCTCGTTCGCCCGGCGGTCCACCGTGGCCACGGACGGCTGGGAGTTCCGCAACGCCCTCCTGGCGCACCTGCGCCGGGTGATCCCGCACGATCTGCGCCGCCGCACCCCGGTGCGTACCGCCGTGCTGCTCTACTGCCGTGAGGGCGACGAGCGTTGGACGGAGGAGGACGGGGCGTGGATGTGGGGGCTCAGGGACGCCTGCACGCTGCACGGCCTCCGTTGCGGGGCCTACATCACTCTGACGCGTGGAGGCTGGCAGGTCCTCGGTGAGGGCCGGGGCGGCCGCAGGCCGACGCTGCTGTCGACGCCGTCGGCGCTGGCGGACGCCTCCGCCGACCAGGAGCCCGGTCCGCTCCGCACCGGGGGCGGTGCGGCCGAGGCACTGCTGCGGAGCGCCGCCCGTTGAGTTGAAACGGGACGTGGGTCCCGGCCGCCCTCTCGGACGGCCGGGACCCACGGACGTACGCCTCAGACTCCCGCGCCGAGTGCGGAGTTGACCTGCTGCGGGTCTCCGCACACGATCAGCAGCGCGCCGGCGCGCTCCCGCACGCCGGACAGCTCCCGGGCAGCCGCGTCGTCGAGGTCACCGTTGACCGCGACGACGACGACGGGACGGTTGGTGTAACGGCCGGCGTCGGCCGTGCGGGCGAAGAAGACGTCGTCACCCGCGTCGTGCTGGGCCCAGTACCTGGCTTCTCCGAAGGAGAGTTCGTGCGCGGCCCAGGGGTGCGGTTCGCCGGTGGTGAGCACCAGGATGTCGCCAGGTGCCCGCCCGGAGTCGAGCAGCAGGTCGACGGCCTCGTCGGCGGCGTCGACCGCACCGCCGGCCGGGGCCGGGATCAGCTGGAACTGTGCTGCCGGACGTTCCTCGGACAGCTTCTGCCCGGCAGGGGCCGGCGCAGCGGGTGAGGCGGTTGCGGGGTGCGGGCGCTGCGCCGGGGGCGCGGGCCTCGCGGGACCACGGCCCGGGCTTCCGGGACGCGGTGTGGCCGCGGAACGCGGGCCGGGTACGGGACGGGGGGTCGGCGCGGTACGGCCGGCGGCCGGAGTGACGCGGGGACCCTGGGCGCTCTCGGGAATCTGAGGCTCCTCGGGGATGAGAGGCATGAATGGTTGTCTTTCGCAGCCGACGCGAACACGTCGGCGGTGGGGTGCGCCTGTGCGATCAGAAGTCGAAGCCGAGCTGGCCCCCGCTTTCCAGTGCCGCCGCCTCGGCGGAGAATCGGACCTTCTTCAGGTGCTGCCATCTGGGCAGCGCGTCGAGGTAGGCCCAGCTGAGGCGATGGTGAGGCGTAGGTCCCCGCTCCTCCAGCGCGGCCCGGTGTACCGGTGACGGATAACCGGCGTTCGCGCCGAAGGCGAAGTCTGCGTACTCCCCGGTGTCCGCGCCCAGTTCGGCCATCATCGTGTCCCGGTGGACCTTGGCGATCACCGAGGCCGCGGCCACGGCGATGCAGGACTGGTCGCCCTTGATCACGGTACGGACGTTCCAGGGCGTTCCGAGGTAGTCGTGCTTGCCGTCGAGTATCACGGCGTCCGGCCGCACGGGCAGAGCGTCCAGCGCCCTGACGGCCGCGAGACGGAGCGCCGCGGTCATGCCGAGGTCGTCGATCTCCAGTGGTGACGCCTGCCCCAGTCCGTAGGCAGTGACCCATTTCTGGAGCAACGGGGCGAGTTCCGCCCGGCGCTTGGGACTGATCAGCTTGGAGTCGGTGAGTCCCTCAGGGGCTCTACGGAGACCGGTGACGGCCGCGCACACGGTGACGGGGCCGGCCCACGCTCCGCGTCCGACCTCGTCGACACCGGCGACGGTCCTGGCACCGGACGTAGCGCGCAGTGAGCGCTCGACGGTGTGCGTGGGTGGTTCGTACGGCATGGCGCCTGCCAGGTTACGCCGATGGGCACGGCAAGAACACCCCGGGGCACCGTGCAGCGCTTCGGCACGTGTCCGGCCATGTCCGGAACACCCCGTGCGGTGCGCGACGAGGGCCGGCGGCGGGGCCGGGAGCGGAGGAGCGGCCGCACGTACAGGCCGGTCGCGCAGGGTGGCACACCTACAGCGATCTTCACTTCCGCACATTCCGCTGCGAACATCCTCGGCGCCCGGCCGCGTCACCACTCACGACATCTGAACGGGGCTGGAGCCGCCCCATGCTCCACTGTCGACCAGGCCGCCTCACAGGAGAACTGCGCAAACGCGAACATCATCCCCTGGCACACCGGAGCGAAAGGTGCCCCGGGAGCGGCACGCACGACACACACGGCACTGCGACGTGCGCCGACGCGTCACCTGCCTCACCGGCACGGGCGCGCTCCCCGAACACCCCTGCCGCGACCAGGTGTTCGGGGCGGACATACTCAGTACGGGTCGTAGGAGTCCTCCTCCTCGTACGCGTCCCGCTCGTCGGTCTCCGTCCCGAGGCCGCGGCAGTCGGCCCCACGGTCCTGTACGGGATGTTCCTCCAGGATGTCCCGGGCCCTGACCTCTCCCCAGCTGGAGGCGTACCACGGGGTGTCCAGGAGGGCGAGGTCGCGCTGGTACTTCTCCAGCACACAGGACCGCAGAGGTTCCGGCAGCCCGTCCAGGGCCGGTACGGCGTCCGCGGAGAGCCCTTCGAGGTATTCGAGGTCGATCGTCCTGTGGCTGCCGTACCGCTCGACGTTCTGTTCGGCGATCAGTCCGTCGGGCGAGAGCAGGCCGAAGGCGAGCACGCCGACGGCCGCACTCGCGGCGACCGCACGCGGCAGCAGCCTGGCGCCGAAGACTCCGGCCGCGAGGATGAGGACCAGCACCACTCCGAGCCAGAGCTCCACAGCAGCCACGGAGATCCGCAGCCGGGTCAGCCCGAAGGCGTCCACGTAGAGGTCCATGCGGCGCAGGGCCGAGGCCACGACTACGAGCGTCAGCACGCACAGTGCGCCGAGGACGCTCCGGACCAGGACCCGGTCGCGCGGTCCGCCCCGCGGGGCCCAGCGCAGGGCGAGGGCGATGACGAGCAGGGTCAGCACGGTCGCCCAGAGGAGCTGCCAGAAGCCCTGCCGGGCGTACTCGGCGGGCAGCAGGCCGGTCTCGTCGAGCACCTTGTCGTACCCGCCGAGCAGGACGACGAGCTGAAGCGTGATGAACGCGGCGAAGAGCAGATTGAGCACGATCAGGGGAAGCGCCCACTCCGCCCTGTTCCTGGCCTTTCCCGGCCGTACGGTGATCCCGTCCCAGCGCACCGGCGCCGCAGCGCTGTACGCGGCGGCGAGTGCTCCGACGAGGCCGAGTGCGAAGAGGAAGAGCCGCCAGGGGCTGTCACCGACGGACACGTCGGGGGTGAGGCTGCCCAGGAGGTCGGCGAAGGCGGCGTCCGCGGAGGCGAAGAGCGCGCCGAACACGACGAGCAGGACCACCGCCACCGCCGTGCTGCGCACCACGGTGCGCACCCGCCCCCGGGAGTCGTCCGCTCGGTCACGTACCCCGTGCCACCCCCATCGCACACCGGCCGCGACCGAGGGGAACAGCCCCAGCGAACCGAGCAGCACGCCCGGCCAGCTGCGGCTTCCGTGCAGGGCGAGCGAGCCGAGGGCGAGCGCCGACACCACGGCGAGGAAGACCGGCCACCCCGCTTCCCGGAGCGCCGGAATCGCCAGCAGCGCCAGGCCGCCCACCGCCCACACCGCGGTCCAGGGTCGCAGCCTGCGTCCCGCCGAGCGTGCGGCGAAGAACGCCCCCAGGGCGGCGGGCACGGCCACGATCAGCAGGTTGGGCCCGAGGCCGTCACCGAGCAGCAGGGCGCTGAGCAGGCCCGTGGCGAGGACCGCCCAGAGCGTGGCGGGCCCGATCGCGCGCGGGGACGGAGGCCTCAGCCGCGACAGCACGCCGACCGGCTGATGCCGTCCGGGGCGCCGCCAGACGTCCGCCGGGGACGGCGGCTGGAGATAGGAGGGCACCTTCGGCACATCGGGGCCCGCCTGCTGCGGCGGCACCTGCGTGGAAGCCCTCGCAGGCTTGCCCGCCACGTCGGCCCGTCCGGGACTCCCGGGCGCCGTGCGGGGCGCCTCGCTCCCCGCCCCGGACGCGCCGGAGCCGCCGGCCGCAACGGATTCCGCCGCGTCGCCGGACTCCGGTGACGCCTCGGACCGGCTGGACGCATCGGACCGGCTGGACGCTTCGGACGACTGATCGGACATCGGACCCCTCCCCCCACCGGGGCCCGCTCGCGCCGCCACATCGCGGCGCGCCTGCCCCGGCATCTCCAGGCGCACGCCCACCAAGATCGATGAGGGCGGCGTGGCCGAAAGAGTAAGTCGCGCCCGGCCGGTTCAACCGTTCGGGGCCGCTGCTGTGGCAGGACCGTGACAGTAGGAGTGACATGCCGTGGCGTGAAGGGGGCACGCCGGCCGCGAAAGCCGCTGAGCGCACATCCCGCGTTCGGTCAGCGGCGCGCCGGAGCGAGGGGCATCCAGTCGGGCAGCTGTTCCGTCCGGGCCAGCCAGTCGGCCGGAGGGGTGCCGCCGGGCCGAGCGGCGACGATCCCGCCGACGATGGCGCAGGTGGTGTCCACGTCGCCGCCTGCCTGTGCCGTCACCCAGAAGGCCTCTTCGAAGTCACCGAGGCTCCGGGCCGCCGACCAGAGGGCGAAGGGCACGGTGTCGTGCGCACTCGTACGGCGGCCGTTGCCGAGCACTGCCGCGACCGTCCCGGCGTCCCGGTAGTCGAGCATGTCGCGCGCCCTGCGCAGCCCGGCGCCGACAGCGCTGCGCGGGACGAGGGCGACGACGCCGTCGATCAGGTCCTCCGGTGTCGGCGGCCCTCCCGGCGCGGCGACGAGGGCGGCGGCCGCCGCGACGGCCATGGCCCCCACGACGGCTTCGCGGTGCTGATGGGTGGTGTACGAGGAGATCTCGGCCTGGTGGGTGGCCTGCTCCGGATCGTCCGCGTACCAGGCGCCGAGCGGTGCGATACGCATCGCCGAACCGTTCCCCCAGGAGCCCTGGCCCTGGAAGAGCGCCGATGCCAGCTCCCGCCAGTCGCCGCCTTCCCTCACCAGCCTGAGCAGCCTGTTCACCGCGGGCCCGTAGCCCCGGTCGAAGTCGTGGTGCCGGGCGAAGGAGTGGGCGAGCTCGTCCTGGTCGACGCGTTCGTGCGCGGCCAGCACGGCGAGCACGGAGCAGGCCATCTCGGTGTCGTCGGTCCACTGCCAGTCGCCGGGCGGCAGGTCGCGGCTCTTGAGCAGGGGGTAATGGGCCGGGACGAAGAACTGGGAGCCGAGGGCATCTCCCACGGACAGTCCACGCAGGCTGGCCAGAGCGCGTTCGAAACGTTCGGAAGCGGAGTCAGCGGTCATCGCTCTGCCACTCTAACCGGTGATGCCGTACGGCTCAGGGGTGCGCCACCGCTGAAAGGGCCGGTCGAGCGTATAGCGGCCGCCCTCACCCAGCAGCAGCGTCCTGGATTCGCCGTTCCCGGGATTGGACAGTGACTCGAATTCGGCGACCGACCAGTGGAACCAGCGCATGCAGAAGAGCCTCATGGTCAGCCCATGGGTGACCAGCAGGACGTTCGGCGGGTGCCCGGGGTCCTCGAAGCTGCGGTGGAGGCTCTCCAGGAACGCGTCGACCCGGTCGTACACGTCGGCGCCGGACTCGCCCTGCGCGAAGCGGTAGAAGAAGTGCCCGTACGCGTCCCGGTATGACTTCTGGAGCCTGACGTCGTCACGGTCCTGCCAGTTGCCCCAGTCCTGCTCGCGCAGCCGGGGCTCCTCCCTGACACGCACGTGCTCCAGTTCGAGGCCGAAGGCCCGGAACGTCTCGTGGGTGCGCCGGTAGGGCGAGATGTAGACGCTGACACGCTCGTCGCCGAACGTCTCACGCAGCCGGGAGCCCGCCGCCTCTGCCTGACGCAGCCCTCTCGCCGTGAGCCTGAGCGCGTGGTCGGGTTCACGTTCGTAGACCGTGTCGTCGGCATTGCCCTCGGACTCACCGTGCCGGACGAGAACGATGCGTTGCGGTCGTGCCATGTACCGACCCTAGATGCCGTCCGGCCCGATCGAGCAATTGTGCGGGCTCCATCGGGCGTATGTGACCAAGGAAACGGCCGTACGGGGCCGGGTCAGACCGTCCACGAGGGTTCGAGCTGCACCACGTCACCCGTCAGCGACTCGACGTCCCGCTCGGTCTCCGCCCGTGCCGAGAGCCGGGCGACGCTCTCCGGCCGGTACTTGCCGCGTTCGGCGCTCGACTGCCACATCGACAGCACCAGGAACTCGTGCCCCGGGGCCTGGCCGAAGACTCCCCGCAGCATCCCGGGAGAACCCGCCATGGCCGGGTTCCACACCCGCTGCTGCATGAGCGCGAAATGGTCGACGCGGTCCTCGTGCACCTGGCTGTGCGCGACCCTGACCACATCCGCGTCGGTGAAGTCCGGCACGAATCCGGTCTTCACGTCGAAGCGGTACTCGAAGAGCTTGACCTGCATGTCCTTGTACATGCCGGACTGTGCGGCGGCCAGCCGGTCGTGCCCGCGGGCCATGAAGGAGTCGTAGAAGACCCGGTTCTCCCAGAACGCGAACACATGGGCGACTTCGGGCTGCCCTCGGCTCCACCCGCCGCTCTGACTCCGGAATCCCGGCTCACCGAGCAGCGCCGCCCACTTCCGCTGCCCCCGCTCGAAACCGCGGCGGTCCACCACGGTGCAGCGAATCCACTTGACCAGCACCGCGCCATCGTACGGCGCTCGGCGTGGCGCGGGTCACGCTCCGGGGCGGCAAGGGCCCGTCGGCACCGGCAACGCACAACTCCGGCCACACGATGGCCCGAATACGACGCCCGTTTGCAACGCGGTTGGTTCCACGGACAGTTACGGACATGATCTGAGGAGGCAAGCGGTCCGTCGGTCCAGCAGCGAGGAGGCACGTCCGATGAGCACTCCCAACAAGGACATAGAGAAGGTCGAGGTGAGGGTCAAATGGGACCCCAGCGACTTCGGTGAGCCCGCCAACGACCTCGACATCATCGCGGCCACCTACGGGGCGGAAGCGCCCTACGGCAGTCCCGTCTATCTCGTGCACTTCGACAGCAGGTCACCGGACGGGACGATCACGCTGAACCGGGACAGCCGGACGGGACAGGGCTTCGGCTTCGACGAGGTCATGACCCTCGAACTGGACCGGCTGTCGGACGCGTACGCCAGGGTGGTGGTCGGCGTGGCCATCCAGCAGCGCGACGGACACAAGACCTTCGGTCAGATAGAGCACACGGCCGTACAGATCCGCGAGGGCTACACGAACCTGGCGGAGGACGACTTCTCCGCGGTGCCGGCAGCCACCGCGGCTGTCGTCGCGGAATTCGTCCGGGACACCTCCGGGGCCTGGGGCTTCCACGGCTCCGTCCGCGGGTTCGACGGCGATCCCGGCTCGTTCGCCACGGAGATGGGGAACCGCCCGGGCGCATGACCGGGTCCCGCTCGCCACGGCCGGCAGCCCGAAGGGGACCGGCCACCGGCCGGTCCCCCTCGTGAGCTGCTGGTCAGCTGCCCGGGCGGACCGCACCGGACATCCCGTCCGGTACGGCTCCGCTCACCCTCAGCTGCAGCCGCTGGTCGAGCCGCAGCCCTCGCAGATGTAGCAGGACCCGGCGCGCTGCATCTTCGTACCGCACGAGAAGCACAGCGGCGCGTCCGCGCTGATGCCGAGCTGCATCTCGACCAGTTCGGCCGAGGTGTGCGCGGTCCTGGGGGCCGGCTTCTCCGCGGCGCTCTCCTCGGGCGACGCGACGGCCTTCAGCGGCTCCACGTGCACAGGAGCGGACTGGGCCAGGCTCTCCGGGTCGAGGTCGCCCTCCCCGAAAGCGGGCTCGTACGAACCGGTGTCCAGGTGACGCTGACGCTCCTCGGCCGAGTGGATGCCGAGAGCGGAGCGCGTCTCGAAGGGCAGGAAGTCGAGCGCCAGGCGGCGGAAGATGTAGTCGACGATCGACTGCGCCATCCGCACGTCCGGGTCGTCCGTCATACCGGCCGGCTCGAAGCGCATGTTGGTGAACTTGGAGACGTAGGTCTCCAGCGGCACGCCGTACTGCAGACCGACCGAGACCGCGATCGAGAAGGCGTCCATCATGCCCGCGAGGGTGGAACCCTGCTTGGACATCTTCAGGAAGACCTCACCGAGACCGTCGTCCGGGTAGGAGTTGGCGGTCATGTAACCCTCGGCTCCGCCCACCGTGAAGGAGGTGGTGATGCCGGGACGGCCCTTGGGCAGACGCTTGCGGACCGGGCGGTACTCGACGACCTTCTCGACCGCGGCACGGATGGTGTCCTCGGTCTTCGCGGTCACGTCGTCCTTCTTCTCCTCCCACTTCTTGGTGGAGAGGGGCTGGCCGACCTTGCAGTTGTCGCGGTAGATCGCGAGCGCCTTGACGCCCATCTTCCACGCCTCGAAGTAGACCTCCTCGACGTCCTCGACGGTGGCCGTCTCCGGCAGGTTCACCGTCTTGGACAGCGCGCCGGAGATCCACGGCTGGATGGCCGCCATCATCCGGACGTGGCCCATGGCCGAGATGGAACGCTCACCCATCGCGCAGTCGAAGACCTCGTAGTGCTCGGTCTTGAGACCGGGGGCGTCGATCACGTTGCCGTTGTCGGCGATGTGGGCGACGATCGCCTCGATCTGCTCCGGCTGGTAGCCGAGACGGCGCAGGGCCTGCGGGACCGTGCCGTTGACGATCTGCATCGAGCCGCCGCCGACGAGCTTCTTGAACTTGACCAGGGCGAGGTCGGGCTCGAGGCCGGTGGTGTCGCAGGACATCGCGAGACCGATGGTGCCGGTCGGGGCGATGACCGACGCCTGGGCGTTGCGGAAGCCGTTCTTCGCGCCCAGGCGGAGCACGTCCTGCCAGGCCTCCGTGGCGGCGGCCCAGACCGGCGAGTCCAGGTCGTCGGCGTGGACGGCCACGGCGTTGGCGTCCGAGTGCTGCTTCATGACGCGCTGGTGCGGCTCGGCGTTGCGGGCGTAGCCGTCGTACGGGCCGACGACCGCGGCGAGCTCGGCGGAGCGCCGGTAGGACGTACCGGTCATCAGCGAGGTGATCGCGCCGGCGAGCGCACGGCCGCCGTCGCTGTCGTACGCGTGCCCGGTGGCCATCAGCAGGGCGCCCAGGTTGGCGTAGCCGATGCCCAGCTGGCGGTAGGCGCGGGTGTTCTCGCCGATCTTCTGGGTCGGGAAGTCCGCGAAGCAGATCGAGATGTCCATCGCGGTGATGACCAGCTCGACGACCTTGGCGAAGCGCTCGGCCTGGAAGGACTGGTGGCCCTCACCGTCGTCCTTGAGGAACTTCATCAGGTTCAGCGAGGCGAGGTTGCACGAGGTGTTGTCCAGGTGCATGTACTCGCTGCAGGGGTTCGAGCCGTTGATCCGGCCGGACTCCGGGCAGGTGTGCCACTGGTTGATGGTGTCGTCGTACTGGATGCCCGGGTCGGCGCAGGCCCAGGCCGCCTCGGCCATCTTGCGGAAGAGGGACTTGGCCTCGACCTCTTCGATGACGTCACCGGTCATACGGGCGCGCAGGCCGAACTTCCCGCCGGACTCGACGGCCTTCATGAACTCGTCGTTCACGCGGACCGAGTTGTTGGCGTTCTGGTACTGGACGGACGTGATGTCGTCGCCACCCAGGTCCATGTCGAAGCCCGCGTCGCGCAGGGCGCGGATCTTCTCCTCCTCCTTCACCTTGGTCTCGATGAAGTTCTCGATGTCGGGGTGGTCGACATCGAGGATGACCATCTTGGCCGCGCGGCGCGTGGCGCCACCCGACTTGATCGTTCCCGCGGAGGCGTCGGCACCCCGCATGAAGGAGACCGGGCCGGAGGCGTTGCCGCCGGAGGAGAGCAGCTCCTTGGAGGAGCGGATGCGGGACAGGTTCAGGCCGGCACCGGAGCCGCCCTTGAAGATCATGCCCTCTTCCTTGTACCAGTCGAGGATCGACTCCATGGAGTCGTCGACGGCCAGGATGAAGCAGGCCGAGACCTGCTGCGGCTGGGGCGTTCCGACGTTGAACCAGACCGGGGAGTTGAAGCTGAAGATCTGGTGCAGGAGGGCGTACGCCAGCTCGTGCTCGAAGATCTCGGCGTCGGCGGGAGAGGCGAAGTAGTTGTAGTCCTCGCCGGCCTTCCGGTACGTCTTCACGATCCGGTCGATCAGCTGTCGCAGACCGGTCTCGCGCTGCGGCGTGCCGACAGCACCCCGGAAGTACTTGCTGGTGACGATGTTGACCGCGTTCACCGACCAGAAGTCGGGGAACTCGACGCCACGCTGCTCGAAGTTGATCGAGCCGTCGCGCCAGTTGGTCATGACGACGTCACGGCGCTCCCACGCGACCTCGTCGTACGGATGCACGCCGGGAGTCGTGTGGATGCGCTCGATGCGCAGGCCCTGCTTGGTCGCAGTCGACTTGGTTCCCTTGGTGCGGGAACCTCGTGCCGGGCCGCTCGCCGTCTCTGTCATGCCGCCTCCCATATGTGGGCAAAAACGCCCTGAAGTGCCCAGTTCTTCCCAGGGCACAGTGTGTGTCTGATGCTCCTGACGCCACGCGGGGCGTCTCGGAACAGGTCTGGTGCCGCCTGCCGCCGGCTCCGCCGCCCCTGGCGGCCGGCTCGGTGATCAATCAGCGGCGACTGCGGCGGGCGCGGGGACCTCGAGGGTCTCGCCGCTCCCGCATTGCTCTGCGCGGGGCCGCTCTTCACGGAGCTCCGTGATCGCGGTCTCGAAGTCTTCGAGGGAGTTGAACGCCCGGTACACCGATGCGAAACGCAGGTACGCGACGAGGTCGAGCTCCTGCAAGGGACCGAGTATGGCCAGACCCACGTCGTGCGTCGTCAGCTCGGCGCTCCCCGTGGCCCGCACGGCTTCCTCGACCCGCTGGCCGAGCTTCGCCAGTGCGTCCTCGGTGACGGGCCGGCCCTGGCATGCCTTGCGGACCCCCGAGATGACCTTGGTGCGGCTGAAGGGCTCGGTCACGCCACTGCGCTTGACCACCATCAGCGAGCAGGTCTCCACCGTCGTGAAGCGACGGGAGCAGTCGGGGCACTGACGGCGCCGTCGGATCGACGTCCCGTCGTCCGTCGTGCGACTGTCCACGACCCGACTGTCGGGGTGCCTGCAGAAGGGGCAGTGCATGTCTCCGAACCCTCCCTCACAGCACGACTGAATAGCCCTCCGTGCCCTGTTCAGGGCCCCTGAGGACAGTCACCAGCATAGGCGATGAACTCGACCCCGGCGGACCGGGGACCACTACTTATGGGCGGCGACAGCAAGGCGACCACTACATCTAGGGTTTTGCTCCACCTTCACCCCCGCGCGTGTCGCGCTCCCCCGAGGCCGGGTGGCAGCCTACGGCCCGGCACGAGGGTACGGGAAACGCACACACGCCCGGGCTGCGGGGGCCGTCCGGCAGGCAGCCCGGGACGAGCCCCGGAGGGCCCACCGCGGCACGCCGGGGACCCACCCCCGCGCACGGGAACGGACCGGCGGAACGCTAGCGTGGCTCCCGGGAACCGCGCACGATTCCGGTCCGCCGCATTCAGCTCATACACCTCTCGGCAAGCGCGCGACAGCCCTTTATTTGTTTTTCACTCGAACGTGTGTTTGGCGCAACCTTTCGAAAGCTACTACCGTTGCCTAACTAGGGAGACCATTCGAGAGGGGCCGACGTGACCACCACCGCAGACAGTGCCACCATCACTGCCCAGGACCACCGCTCCCAGAGCCGACTTGAGCCGGTGCATGCCATGAATGACTCAGTCATGAACGCGGAGGGGCCGGAGCCCACACGCCCCGCACGCTCCTTGCCCGGCCGACCTCCTGGAATCCGGGCGGACAGCTCCGGGCTCACTGACCGGCAGCGGCGTGTGATCGAGGTGATCCGGGATTCCGTGCAGCGGCGGGGCTATCCCCCGTCGATGCGCGAGATCGGCCAGGCGGTGGGGCTCTCGAGCACCTCGTCCGTCGCCCACCAGCTGATGGCTCTGGAGCGCAAGGGCTTCCTGCGCCGCGACCCTCACCGGCCGCGCGCCTACGAGGTCCGGGGCTCGGACCAGCCCAGCACCCAGCCGACCGACACCACCGGGAAGCCCGCGGCGTCGTACGTGCCGCTGGTCGGCCGGATCGCCGCCGGCGGGCCGATCCTCGCCGAGGAGTCCGTCGAGGACGTCTTCCCGCTCCCCCGCCAGCTCGTCGGTGACGGCGAGCTCTTCGTGCTGAAGGTCGTCGGTGACTCGATGATCGAGGCGGCGATCATGGACGGGGACTGGGTCACGGTCCGGCGCCAGCCGGTCGCGGAGAACGGCGACATCGTGGCAGCCATGCTGGACGGCGAGGCCACGGTCAAGCGGTTCAAGCGCGAGGACGGCCATGTATGGCTGCTCCCGCACAACTCCGCCTACCAGCCGATCCCCGGTGACGAGGCGACGATCCTGGGCAAGGTCGTGGCGGTGCTGCGGCGGGTGTGAGTTCCGCCGGTTCGGACTGGGCCCCGGGATCCCTGCGCCGATCCCGGGGCCCTGGCGCGTCCGCGGTGCTCACTGAGCGGTCTTGGCCGCCGCGTCGATGGCCGCGAGCGAGCGCCGCGCCTGGTTGCGGTCCGTGGTGTACCAGAAGTCGGGCAGCGAGGCGCGGAGATAGCTCCCGTACCGCGCGTTGGCCAGCCGGGGGTCCAGCACCGCGACCACGCCCTTGTCGCCCATGGCCCGCACGAGCCGGCCCGCGCCCTGTGCCATCAGCAGCGCCGCATGGGTCGCCGCCACCGCCATGAACCCGTTGCCGCCCGCGTCCTCGACCGCCTTCTGCCGGGCGCTCATCAGCGGGTCGTCCGGCCGGGGGAACGGAATCCGGTCCATGATCACGAGCTGACAGCTCGGACCGGGGACATCGACGCCCTGCCAGAGGGACAGCGTCCCGAACAGGCACGTCTCGGGGTCCGCCGCGAAATTCTTGATCAGCTCGCCGAGTGTCTCCTCGCCCTGCAGCAGGATCGGCTTGTCCTGCCTGCCACGCAGCTCCTCGGCTGCGGCCTGGGCCGCCCGCATGGACGAGAACAGGCCCAGGGTGCGGCCGCCCGCCGCCTCCACCAGCTCCGCGAGCTCGTCGAGCATGTCGGTGCGGGAGCCCTCCCGGCCGGGCGTGGCCAGGTGCCGGGCGACGTACAGAATGCCCTGCTTCGGGTAGTCGAAGGGCGAGCCGACGTCGAGCCCCTTCCACTGCGGGATGTCGTCACCCGCCGTGCCCTCGGGCGCGAGACCGAGTGAGGCCCCCACTCCGTTGAAATCGCCGCCGAGCTTGAGGGTGGCCGAGGTCAGCACCACCGAGCGGTCGGCGAACAGCTTCTCCCTCAGCAGCCCGGACACGGACAGCGGCGCGACCCGCACCGACGCCCCGAAGCGGTCATGGCGCTCGTACCAGACGACGTCGTACTCGGAGCCCTGGGTGATGCGCTCCGCGACACTGTGGATGGACTCGACCGACGCCATGGCCTGCTTGCGTACCGCGTCCTCGTCCTGGACGTTCTTGTCGCGGGTCCCCCCGAGAGCGGAGATCACCGTACGCGCGGCGTCACGCAGGGCCATCAGTGCGTAGCCGAGGTCTTCGGGCACCTCTTCGAGGCGTCCGGGGAGCGCCAGCTCCATGACCCGCTCGAATCCCTCGGACGCGGTCAGCAGGGCGTCGGCCGCCTTCTCGTTGACCAGCTTCGCCGCTCGGCGCACCGCCCTGTTGACCTGGCCAGGGGTGAGCTCACCGGTGGCGACCCCGGTGACCCGGGAGACCAGCTCATGGGCCTCGTCGACGATGAGCACCTCGTGCTTGGGGAGCACCGGGGCGCCTTCGATGGCGTCGATCGCGAGCAGGGCGTGGTTCGTGACGACGACATCGGCGAGCTTGGCCCTCTCCCTGGCCGCCTCAGCGAAGCACTCGGCGCCGTACGCGCACTTGGTGGCGCCGAGGCACTCGCGCGAGGAGACGGAGATCTGGGACCAGGCGCGGTCCGAGACACCCGGCGTCAGGTCGTCCCGGTCGCCGGTCTCCGTCTCGTCCGACCAGTCCCGCAGACGCAGCAGGTCCTGGCCCAGCTTGCTCGACGGCGCCGCCGCTTCGAACTGGTCGAAGAGCCCTTCCTCCTCGTCCTGCGGTGCCCCTTCGTGGAGCCGGTGCAGACAGAGGTAGTTCGACCGGCCCTTGAGCATCGCGAACTGAGGCCGACGGCGCAGCAGCGGGTGCAGCGCGTCGACCGTACGCGGAAGGTCCCGCTCCACCAGCTGGCGCTGGAGGGCCAGGGTCGCCGTGGCCACCACGACCCGCTCGCCGTGGGCCAGTGCAGGCACCAGGTAGCCGAGGGACTTGCCCGTGCCGGTGCCGGCCTGGACGAGCAGGTGGGCGTTGTCGTCGACAGCCTCGGCGACGGCCTCGGCCATGGAGACCTGGCCGGGGCGTTCCGTACCGCCGACGGCGGTGACGGCGGCGTGGAGGAGCTCGGGGAGAGATGGCTTCGTCATAGCCCGTCCACCCTACGGCGCCCCACTGACACCATCGATCGCTCCCGGACTCACGCGGAGGGGTGGAGCGGATTGGGGACGGAGCCGTGGACGGCGGCGTGCGGGCGCTGCGGGCGGTCGCGGTAACCGTCCAGATGCAGACGGTTGCGGTTGAGACACAGGCGCTCGATCGTCGGCGTCAGCATGTCGAAGATCTCGAACCGCTCCTTGAGGTCGGGGAACCGGGCATGGTGCCTCAGGATCTCGGCACGGACGAGTGACCAGAATTCACCCTCCGGTACGTCCAGTTGTTCCTCGCACAGAGGCGACAGATAGCGGAAGACGCCCACGAAGAGACCGGAGTGGATGAACTGGGTGAGGAAGGAGGGGTCCTCCGTGAGCAGGATGTCCCTGACGTGCGCGGGCATCGTGTCGTGCTCCGGCAGCGGCCGGGCGCTGACGTTCACGTCGTCGACGAAGTCCTTGATCGCGAGCCGCACAGGTACGTCGTGCTCGTCGAAGACGACGATGGCGTTCTCGCCGTGCGGGGAGAAGACCGTGCCGTAGCGGTACAGGAAGTGCAGCAGCGGTGGCAGCAGCGCGGTGAAGAGCCGGGCCAGCCAGGCGGCGGGGGCCAGCCCCGAGCGGTCGACGAGCTCGGCGGTGAAGGAACGGCCGTCGGGGTCCGTGTGCAGCAGCGAGGCCAGCGTGCGGGCGCGTTCGCCGGGTGCCAGCCGCGGCTGGAGGGGCTCCCGCCAGATCGCTCCGAGGATCTCCTTGAACTGGTACGGAGACTCGGGGAGGTGGTCGTAGAGCGGGTGCTCGACGGCCACCGAGGCGACCTCGCCGAGCAGGATGACACCGCAGGTGTCCCGGAGGTACGGGTCGCCTTCGCACAGCCCCTGGACCCACGCCGTGACGGCCGGGGCGGCGAGCGTGCGTTCGGTCGGCAGGCCCCGCCAGACCAGGGTGTTGAGGATCGACAGGGGCAGCTTGACCGTGTGCCGGTCGGGCCGTCCCACGTTGGTGAAGGTGCGGATGGACTGCTGCGGCAGCCGGAGGTCGTCGTCGGTGTGCAGAGGAACGATCTCGGCGTCCGCGATCGCGGGGGCGAAGAGGGGGACGATCCATTCGTCCCACTGCCATGGATGCACGGGGAGGAACAGGTATTCCGCGGGGTCGAGCCCCCGTCCGCGCAGGATCGCGGCGAAGGATTCCCGGATACCCGGGTCCAGCTCCTGGTCGTAGAGGTCCCCGGGGGCGGCGACACGGCCCACTCCCCGGTAACCCGCTATGCGGGTGCTGACGGCGATCCAGGGCAGCGCTGTCGCGGACCGCGCTTCCGGTGTGAAGCAGGCGGCGTCGGTGGCGGAGAATCCGAGACGGCCCTTGTTCGCCACGAGCCAGGGGTGTCCTGTCTGGTGTCCTTCGAGCTCGGCGTACGGGAGCTCGGCGAGCTGCGCCGCGGTGAGCGCCGTGTGGTCGAGGCGGGCGTCGGCGGTGAGAGTGGCGGTGAGCTCGCGGATGAGGTGGCCGAGCGTGGCACCGTCGAGACCGAGTAGACGGCGTCCTCGGGCGAGGAATCTCAGGGGGTCCCGGAAGGGGGTGCCGCCGGCCCCGGTGCCCCCGGCGGAGAACTCGCGGATCGTCGCCGGGTCGACACGCCAGCTTCCGTAGACACCACGCCGGGCGTGGAAGCCCAGGGTCGCGCCGTCGTCGAGCGTCAGGGTGTAGTCGCCGGTCCGCCCCGCTCGGTCGTCCGTCCCGGGTACGGGCTCGATGACTTCCTCGTAGGCGAACTCACCGAGCATCTTGGCGAGGAGCCTCGCCGCAGCCCGGTCCCAGTCGGTCCGGTTGAGTTCCGGAGTGTCGAGCGGCGTATGAGGCTTCGCCGGATGATGGCTCGCAGGATATGTCGGCACGGGGACTCCTCCGGGTGGGACCGATGGGGTTCGAGCAGGCTGTGCGGTGCGGCGAGTTGTTCACAGGCGGTCACGGTGCGCTCGGTCGCGGACCATCAGGGCGGCTCGCTTGTCGGGAAGGTCCACTTCCGCGCAGAAGCGGAAGCCGGCGCGCAGGAATGCGGAAACGGAAGGGGTGTTGCGCAGATCCGGCTCCGCGACGACACGTCCGCAGTGCGGCCGGTTGTCGAGTACGAGATCGGCGACGGCCCTGAGCAGTACGGTGCCGATGCCCCGTCCTCGGTCGCCCACACCGCCGATGAGAAGGTGGATTCCCATGTCGTGGGGCCGTGCCGGGTAGTGGCGGGCGAGCGGGTCCAGATCCGCGCGGTAGATCTCCCAGTAGCTCATGGGGGTACCGGCGAGGACTCCGAGGCAGGGGACGCTGCGGCCGTCCCCTTCGAGCTGCCGGCGGAGGTGCGCGGCGGTGACCTGCTCCGGTCCTGCGAGCTCCCAGAAGGCGGCGACCGCAGGGTCGTTCATCCAGCGGCTGATCACCGCCAGGTCGCGTTCGGGTTCCACCGGGACGAGTTGGAACGCCCCGGCGGGAGTGGTGACGGGGCTCCACCCGCCGGGGTCTCCCACGAGGGCGAAGGCGTCGGTCCTCGCGGCGGCCGCCGCCGAGCCGTCACCGAGCAGGGCGAGGAGCTCCTCGGTGAGCCGCAGCTCAAGGGTGTCCTCGGTGCCGGTGCCGTCGGGCGGGACGGCACCGGTCCCGGTGTGGGCATCGGCTTGGTGCACCGTGGCGCTCTCCTCTCGCTGGTTCAGACCGTCATGCCGTGCCGCTGGTCAGCGGATTGGCGATGGTGACGTACACGGACTGGGTGTCGACCGGGCCGACGAGTTCGTCGAGGCCGTGCATCCGGGTCAGCAGGTTGGCCTTGCAGCGGAGCTGGCCGGTCTCCAGGAGGTAGGCGGGCAGGGAGGATCCCAGTTTGACCGTGCCTTCGAGAAAACGGCGGAACGCGGCGAGGAGCAGCTGCTCGTCGGCGAGCCGCTGGGCACCGAAGGCGCCGATCAGCCCGAACACGTTGTTGATGCCGAGGTAGTAGGCGAGCCGTTCGTCCGTGACGGCGTCGGTGACGAAGGTGTCGCTGACGGCACCGATGCCCGGGAGCCGGCGCTCGAGTGCGGTCCGGTGGGACTCCCGGAAGTAGTAGCCCTGGTTGTCGCGGTACCTGCCGCCCACGGGCCAGCCGTCCGGGTCCAGGAGTACGAGCGTGTTCTGCTGGTGGGCCTCCAGGGCGACACCCGCGTGGGCGTCGAGCCAGAGGACGGGGAGGACGACGCGGTCGAGGTAGCGCAGGAACCACTCGGCGCACACCGCCCCGGTCGTCCGGCCCGTACGCGCGGCCAGCGAGAAGACCGTGTCGGCGAGCCGCGAGTGCGTGCCGGGACGGCCGGGCCACGGCCGCGGGGCGGTGAGTCCGGCGATGCACACGGCATCGTCGGCGGGGCCGAAGGGATTGTGGCGGAGCATCACGTCGAGGCCGGGGACGGGGCTGCCGTCCGGTTGGTCGACGGCGAGCCAGGCCGGGTCCCGGACGATGTCGAAGCCCGGGTGCGCCTCCTGCCAGCGGTCGGCGAGGCCGGTGCGCAGCAGCCGGTGCACCTCGGCTCCGCGGTGGAGCTCCTTACGGAGGTTCTCCCGGCGGGAGTTGGTGATGCGTACGCCCAGGGACAGCTTCAGCATGAGGTCGGAGCCGGGGCGGTGCACGGTACGGACGGACGAGGTGGGGTGCCAGCGTTCGCCGTACGGGCCGAGGTCGTGCAGGAGGCCCTTCTCGCACAGGGCGACGACCTCGGGGCGGCGCAGGACCTCCGCGGCCTGCCAGGGGTGGAGCGGGAGGGCCGCGGTTCCTTCGGGGAGGTCCAGCCCCTCGGAGTGTGGTGCGAGGAGCGCCTCCGCCGAGACCGGCCGGCCGGCCTTCGTCCACGCCGACTCCGTGGCCAGCACGGAACGGTCCACGGCCATCCAGTGGAGCGGGAAGGAGCCGCGCAGCTCGGGTGAGTAGAGCAGCGTCTCCGACTCGGAGAGGCCTTCGCGGCTCTTGGGCGTGGGGTGCAGAGGGTGACCGAGGACGAGGGACTGCTCGGCGGTGAGGAAGAGATCGGCCTCGGGCGGCGCGGTGGGTGTGCGGCGCCGGTCGGCGATGAAGGCCGCCGTGTGCCGTACGGAGTCGGCCACCCTGGCCACCAGGTCGACACCGGCGTTCCGCTCGCTCTCCCGGCTGAGCAGCGCGGCCACCGTGACGGCGTCGACGCCCCGGGCGCCGTCGGGCGCGTTCTCCAGGGACGGCGTCCCGAAGCGGTGCCAGCCCGTCGCGGACC
Organism: Streptomyces sp. NPDC088746; assembly: GCF_044751065.1. NCBI lineage: Bacteria > Bacillati > Actinomycetota > Actinomycetes > Kitasatosporales > Streptomycetaceae > Streptomyces > Streptomyces sp. NPDC088746. The sequence continues at coordinate 57,403 of NZ_JBIVLA010000006.1, read as the reverse complement.
AGTGGGCGACCGGGACGAGCAGGGCGGTGCCGCTGGCGGGGAGCGGAACGCGCAGGGTGTTTCCCCGGGGGCGGGGCAGGTCGTTCTCCCTGGTCCAGCAGCGCAGCAGATTCTCCGTGCCGGCCGCGTCCGCAGCCCGGAGCGGGTCCGGATGGTCGAGCGGGTCCCGCGCCGTGTCGACGGGGCGGTCCGCCGGGACGGCGCCCGTGAGGGCGTCCGAACCGGCACGCGGGGCGCCGTGCGGACCGGCCTTCTGGCGCGGCACGGTCGTCGACTCGACGGCGAGGGGGCCCTCCGGCAGGTCATGTCCTCGCTGCTGGCTGGTGAGGGGGCCGTCGGCCTCGGGCGCAGGGGTGGGGTTCACGGCGGTCTTCCTTGTGAGGGGTCCGGGATCAGCGGGTCGGCCCGGCAGCGGCCCGGCGGTACGGAGAGCGCTCGGCCGCTCTCAGCGCGTCGGCGAGGCGGTCGACGACCGCCGTGGCCTGTTCGTCGGTGAGAGTGAGGGGAGGGAGCAGTCGCACCACGGCGCTGTGGCGTCCGCCGAGTTCGACGATGAGGCCGCGGCGCAGGCACTCCTGCTGCACCGCCGCGGCGAGGGCCGGATCGGGCGGCGGGGCGGAGCCGCTCTCGGCGGTGACGGTGAGCGGCCCTGCCTCGGGGTCGACGAGTTCGATGCCGATCATCAGGCCGCGGCCACGGACGTCGCCGATGCTCGGATGGTCCGCGCCGAGCGCCTGGAGCCGGGCGAGCATGCGCGCGCCGAGTGTCCCCGCGCGTTGGGCGAGCCCGTTCTCCCGTACGTAGGCGAGGGTCGCGGCGCCGGCCGCCATGGCCAGCTGGTTGCCCCGGAAGGTGCCGGCGTGGGCGCCCGGCTGCCAGAGGTCGAGCTCGGAGCGGTAGACGATCACCGCGAGGGGCAGCGAGCCGCCGATGGCTTTCGAGAGCACCATCACGTCCGGCACGATACCGCTGTGCTCGACCGCCCAGAAGGTGCCGGTCCTGCCGACTCCGGTCTGCACCTCGTCCGCGATCAGGGCGATGGAACGCTCCTGGGTGATCTCCCGCATCCGGCGCATCCAGCCGTCCGGGGCCGGGTTCACCCCGCCCTCGCCCTGGACCGGCTCCAGGATCATGGCGGCCGGGGCGGGCACCCCGCCCTTCGGGTCGTCCAGGAGGTATTCCGTCCAGCGCGCGGCGATGTCCGCGCCGCGCTCCCCGCCGGCTCCGAAGGGGCAGCGGTAGTTCTGCGGGAAGGGCAGCCGCGTCACCCGGACGTCCGTGGCCCCGCCCGAAGCGGCCAGGGCACCGGCGGTCATTCCGTGGTACGCGCCGGTGAAGGCGAGGAGTTCGCTGCGCCCGCTCGCTGCCCGGGCCAGCTTGAAGGCCGCCTCGACGGCGTCCGTTCCGGCCGGACCGCAGAACTGGATCCGGGCGTTGTCGGCCAGTTCACGGGGCAGGGTGGCGAACAGCTCGGTCGTGAAGGCGTCCTTGACGGGTGTGGCGAGATCGAGCACATGCAGGGGTGCGCCGGAGTCGATGACCTTCCGGATGGCCTCGAGCACCACGGGGTGGTTGTGTCCGAGGGCCAGCGTGCCCGCGCCTGACAGACAGTCGAGATAGCGTCGGCCGTCCGCGCCCTCGATCGTCATGCCCCGCGCGCGTACCGGCACGATCGGCAGGGACCGCGCATAGGTGCGGGCCGCCGATTCACGTAGTGCCTGACGCCGCAGAATCCCTTCGTGCGCAGGGGAAAGCACCACCGGAGCTGGTTCGGTCACGGCCACGGCTGCTCGGTCCTCCTGCTGTAACAGTTGCGTTGCGCATCGGTACGCTCCCCCGGGGCGGACTGCGCCGATGAACGCTGTCCGGGTGTCCCCCGTACGTACCAACGACGCGGAACGCGGGAGATCACGGGTAAATCGGAAGATCCTTGTGCGGGCGGAACCGTGGCCCTGCCGCGCACCGTCCCCCACGGCACCGGCATAGTAGGGGCCGCACTCGGCACGGAGCCGCCGCTCCGAGGGTCCGCGATGTGGCCTGACGGCCCTGCCGCGTACTCCAAGTCCGCAGTGCGGTACCGAAGTCAGTGACGAAGTCCCAGGGGGATCACCAGATGCGACCCATGCGCCCGACCGATACCGCTCACCGCGGGGGGAGCGCCCGCCGCACCCCTCGGGTGTTCGCCGCGACCGCCCTTGCCGCTCTTCTGACGCTCTCCGCCACGGCCTGCGGGCCTGAGGAGGACGGCGCGATCAGCGAGCCGAGCAGCTCCACCGGCCAGTCCTCCGACGGGAAGGTCGTGATCCCGGACGATCTCAAGGACCGGCTCAAGGAGCACGGGATCGACCTCGACAAGTGGCGGGACGGCGAGTGGAAGAACTGGGACAGGGACAAGTGGCTGCGTGAGGCCAAGGACTACGTCAACCCCATCATCGAGGACCTCTGGGACCCGGAGCGGATGCGGGACGCCGACAAGGCCCCGGAGAACCCCGTCGACAACGACATCTCCGGTGACGAGGGCGTGACGGACCCGACCCCCGCGCCGGTCGAGGCCGCGAACCTGCGGACGCCGTACCACGCGAGTGCGCCCGAGTCCGGCAAGCTCCTGTTCGACGGGCCCGAGGGCTCGATGGTCTGCTCTGCGACCGTGGTGCAGGACCCGGCCCACCCGGGCAAGTCCAACATGGTCTGGACAGCCGGGCATTGTGTGCACGCCGGCAAGAACGGCGGCTGGTACCGCAACATCGCCTTCGTTCCCTCGTACAACGACAGCGGTATGTCGACGGCCGAGCTGCAGAACGCGACGAAGGAGGAGATCGCTCCGTACGGCGTGTGGTGGGGCCAGTGGGCGCAGACCTCCGACCAGTGGATCAACCAGGGTGCCGCGACCGGCGGCCAGGGAGCACCGTACGACTTCGCGGTGCTGCAGGTCGCTCCGGAGAAGGGTTCGACGGGCAAGTCCCTCGAGGAGACCGTCGGTTCGGCACTCCCGGTCGACTTCAACGCCCCGGCCGTCCCGGAGATCGACAGCATGACGGCGACCGGCTATCCGGCGGCCCCGCCGTTCGACGGTCAGAAGGCTCTGCAGTGCACCGACGAGCCGGGCCGCCTGGCCGTCTTCGAGGAGCAGCCGACGATGTACCGCATCGGGTGCACGATGACCGGTGGTTCCTCGGGGGGCGGCTGGGTCGCGAAGGGCCAGGACGGTGAGCCGGCCCTCGTCTCCAACACCTCCATCGGCCCGGTGACGGCGGGCTGGCTGGCAGGCCCCCGCCTGGGCGAGGAGGCCAAGGGCATCTACGAGGCCGTCAGCAAGAAGTACGCGGGCCGGTAGGCCGCGGGCCCTGGTCCGGCGGCTGCCGGCCGGAGCACAAGGAGGCCGGGCTCCCCTCGTCGAGGGGAGCCCGGCCTCCTGCTTGTCCGACGCGTCAGTGAGCCACCGGCACGAAGACGGCGAGCTCCGCGGCGAGCTCCTCGTGGACCCGGGCCTTGAGCAGAGTGCCCTCCGGCGTGTGCTCCTCGGAGATCACCTCGCCCTCGGCGTGCACCCGGGAGACGAGCGCACCCTGGATGTAGGGCACGAGCGCCTCGATCTCCACGGACGGCCGCGGGAGCTCGGCGTCGATGAGCGCGAGCAGCTCGTCGATACCGGCGCCGGTACGCGCCGACACCGCGATCGCGTGCTTCTCGGCGCGCATCAGGCGCTGCAGCACGAGCGGGTCGGCCGCGTCCGCCTTGTTGATCACGACGACCTCGGGTACGTCGACCGCGCCGACCTCCCGGATCACCTGGCGCACGGCGGCGAGCTGCTCCTCCGGCACCGGATGGGAACCGTCCACCACATGCAGGATCAGGTCGGACTCGCCGACCTCCTCCATGGTGGAGCGGAACGCCTCGACCAGGTGGTGCGGCAGGTGCCGCACGAACCCGACGGTGTCGGCCAGGGTGTAGATGCGGCCGCTCGGCGTCTCGGCCCGGCGCACGGTCGGGTCGAGGGTCGCGAACAGGGCGTTCTCCACGAGGACGCCCGCGCCGGTGAGCCGGTTGAGCAGCGACGACTTCCCGGCGTTGGTGTATCCGGCGATCGCCACCGAGGGCACCTTGTTGCGCTTGCGCTCCTGGCGCTTGATCTCCCGGCCGGTCTTCATCTCCGCGATCTCCCGGCGCATCTTCGCCATCTTCTCGCGGATCCGTCGCCGGTCCGTCTCGATCTTGGTCTCACCAGGACCACGGGTGGCCATGCCGCCGCCGCCGCTGGAACCGCCGCCGCCCATCTGCCGGGACAGCGACTGACCCCAGCCGCGCAGGCGCGGGAGCATGTACTGCATCTGTGCCAGCGACACCTGCGCCTTGCCCTCCCGGGACTTGGCGTGCTGGGCGAAGATGTCGAGGATCAGGGCGGTCCTGTCGACCACCTTGACCTTGACGACGTCTTCCAGGTGGATCAGCTGGCCGGGGCTGAGCTCACCGTCGCAGACGACGGTGTCGGCCCCGGATTCGAGAACGATGTCGCGCAGCTCCAGCGCCTTGCCCGAGCCGATGTAGGTGGCCGGGTCGGGCTTGTCCCGCCGCTGGAACACGGCGTCGAGCACCTGGGCGCCCGCCGTCTCGGCGAGGGCCGCGAGCTCCGCGAGGGAGATCTCCGCGTCACGGACGGTCCCCGATGTCCAGACACCGACGAGAACCACGCGCTCCAGGCGCAGCTGTCGGTACTCGACCTCGGTGACGTCCTCGAGCTCGGTGGAGAGGCCTGCCACGCGGCGCAGAGCCGCACGCTCGGAACGGTCGAGCTGCTCGCCGTCCCGCTCTCCGTCGATCTCGTGGCTCCAGGCGACGTCCTCTTCCATCAGGGCGTCGGCCCGAAGGCTCTCGGTGAGGCTCTCGGAGTTGGCTTCCGTGGCACTCTGCGCGTCCTGCGCGTCCTGGGGAAGGGAAGAAGAGGAGGTCATTGGATCCTTACGTCGATAGAAGTCCGATACGTCAGTCACAACGCGTGACCCCGCCGGAAGATTCCCCTGGAGGGGATCCACCGGCCGGCCGCCGTGCCGACGCGTCGATAGTGGCATGTCCCCGTCCGGGCCGTCACTCGGGTTTCGGTGCCCGCGCCGGGCTCTGCCCGCCCGTGGCGCTCCGGGGCGTCTCGCTGCGCCAGTCCGGGTGCCCCGGCATCGGCGGGGTCTTCTTCCCGTACAGCCACCCGTCGAAGAACGCCGTCAGGTTCCGTCCCGCGATCCTCGACGCCAGCTCCGTGAACTGCTCGGTGGTCGCCGATTCGTCTCTGTGGACGCGTACCCAGGTCCGTTCGAGGCGGTCGAACGCGGCCACGCCGATCTCCTCGCGCAGCGCGTACAGGATGAGCGCGCTCCCGTCGTACACGACCGGCCTGAAGAGGCTGATCTTGTGGTCGGGGGTGGGGACGTCGGGGTGTGCGGGCGGACCGCCCGCGGCGCGCCAGGTGTCGGAGCGGGCGTAGGCCTCGCGCATCCGGCGTTCCATGGGCTTCTGCGCGTGTTCCTCGGCGTAGCGGGCCTCGTACCAGGTGGCGTGTCCCTCGTTGAGCCACAGATCGGACCAGGACCGCGGGGAGACGCTGTTGCCGAACCACTGGTGGGCGAGCTCGTGCACCATGACCGAGTCGACGTACCACTCGGGATATCCGTCCCCGGTGAACAGGGAGCGTTCGAAGAGCGAGAGGGTCTGCGTCTCCAGCTCGAAGCCCGTCTCGGTGTCCGCGACGAGGAGTCCGTACGTCTCGAACGGGTACGGGCCGACCTGCTGCTCCATCCAGGCCAGCTGCGCCGGGGTCTTCTCCAGCCAGGGTTCCAGCTTCGCCCGGTCGGCCGTGGGCACCACGTCGCGTACCGGCAGCCCCCGGGGCCCGGTGCGGTGGAGGACGGCGGAGCGGCCGATGGACACCTGGGCGAGCTCCGTCGCCATCGGGTGTTCCGTGCGGTAGGTCCAGGTGGTCGCGCCGGCGTGGTCCCGCTTCCCGGCGGGAAGACCGCCCGCCACGACCGTGAGGTCCTTCGGCGCGGTCACCCGGAAGGTGAAGAAGGCCTTGTCGGCGGGGTGGTCGTTGCCGGGGAAGACCCGGTGGGCGGCGTCGGCCTGGTTCGCCATCGCGAGGCCGTCGGCGGTCGGCACCCAGCCCCCGTTGGCCCGGTCCCCCGAGGGGTCGCTCGTGTGCCGGACGGTGATCCGTACGGGCACTCCGGCCGGGATCCGGGAGGGCGCGTCGACGACCAGGTCCTCACCGGCGGTGGCGAACTCCGAGTTCAGCCCGTCGATCTCGACGGAGCGGACGGCGCCCCGCGCGAAGTCGAGGTTGATCCGTTCCAGCGGTGCGGTGGTCCGCGCGTCGATCGTGGTGACGGCGTCGAGGGGCTCCGTGTTGCGGCCCTTGTAGGTGAGAGAGATGTCGTACGAGAGGACGTCGTAGCCCGGGTTGCCGAGGTGGGGGAAGAGCCGGTCGCCGATGCCGAGCGGTTCGGGTGCGGGCAGGGTGGCGGCGACGAGGGTGACCGACGCGGTGGCCAGCAGAGCGGCACGCAGTCGGCGGGAGGTGAGCGGCATGGACTACGGCTACCAGCGCGCACCGTCCCCACGGGGTTGGCGCGCGCCGCACCACCCGAACGGGGTCGCCGGTGAGCGGCAAGGAGAGGCCCCGGACGGCCAGGGTGTCAGCCGGTCGCGGCGGGCTGCTGGGCGCGGCTCACGTCGTACACGCCGGGTACGTCACGCATCGCCCGCATGAGGCCCGGCAGTCCCGCCGCGTCGGGCAGCTGCAGCGTGTAGGTGTGCCGGACGCGTTGTTCGCTGGGCGGCTCGACGGTCGCAGAGACGATGGCGGCGTCCGCGGCAGCGATGGCCTCGGTGAGGTCGGCGAGGAGCCGGGGGCGTCCGAAGGACTCGGCGACGAGGGTGACCCGGTAGTCGGGGGTGCCGCTCCGGTCGCCCGGGTCGTTCCAGCGCGCCTCTACGGCCGCCCGGCCGATCGCCCGCATCCGGGCCACGGCCGGACATTCCTCGCGGTGCACGGTGACGGCGCCGCCGCGCACCGTGAATCCGATGATGCCGTCGGGCGGGACGGGGGTGCAGCATCCTGCGAGCCGGACCGGTGCGCCGGGCGTGCCGACCGCCACGATCGGAGCCCTGCCGGCCGCCCTGGCCCGGCTGTTCGCCGCGTCGTCGGCGGGCTGGGCCTGCGGCCTCGGGGCGTCGGCCCTGCTCTTGTGGGGGCCCTGCGCACCGTCCGGATGGGCGTCGAGCCATGCCGTGATCGCGATCCGTGCGGCAGGCGTACGGGCGTGGTCCAGCCACTCCGGGGAGGGCCCGGAAGAGGCGTCCTGGGCGAGCAGCAACTGCACGGTGTCACCGTCGTTCAGCGCGGTGCTCAGCGTCGCCAGCCGGCCGTTGACGCGGGCTCCGATGCAGCCGTGCGCCTCTTCGCCGTACTGCGCGTAGGCGGCGTCGACGCAGCTGGCGCCGGCCGGCAGCCCGAGGGTCCCGCCGTCGGTGCGGAAGACCGTGATCTCCCGGTCCTGTGCGAGGTCGGCGCGCAGCGTGGCCCAGAACGTGTCGGAGTCGGTCGCCGACTCCTGCCAGTCCAGGAGGCGGGAGAGCCAGCCGGGCCTGGTCGGGTCGGCGCGCTCGCCGTCGGCGGGTTCGGCCTGGTGCGCGGCGGTGGTGCCGTCCTGGGTGTACGGGTTGCCGAGCGCGACGACACCCGCCTCGGCGACCTTGTGCATCCGGTGCGTACGGATCAGGACTTCGGCGACCGCGCCCTCGGGTCCGACTACCGCTGTGTGCAGCGACTGGTAGAGGTTGAACTTGGGCGCCGCGATGAAGTCCTTGAACTCGGAGATGACCGGGGTGAAACAGGTGTGCAGCTCGCCCAGGACCGCGTAGCAGTCGGCGTCCTCCCCGACCAGCACCAGCAGCCGTCCGAAGTCGGTGCCCCGCATCTCGCCGCGTTTGATCCTCACCCGGTGCACGGAGACGAAGTGACGCGGTCTGATGAGCACTTCGGCGCTGATGCCGGCTTCCCGCAGGGTCGATCTGACGCTTCCTGCGATCTCCGTGAGAGGGTCCTCCGCTCCGCTCCAGGCGGAGATCAGGGCCTGGGTACGCTCGTACTCGTCCGGGTGCAGGATCGCGAAGACGAGGTCCTCGAGCTCCGTCTTGAGCGCCTGCACGCCGAGGCGTTCGGCGAGCGGGATGAGCACGTCCCGGGTGACCTTGGCGATCCTGGCCTGCTTCTCGGGGCGCATGACGCCGAGTGTCCGCATGTTGTGCAGCCGGTCGGCAAGTTTGATGGACATGACGCGGACGTCGTTCCCGGTGGCGACGAGCATCTTGCGGAAGGTCTCGGGCTCGGCGGCGGCCCCGTAGTCGACCTTCTCCAGCTTGGTGACGCCGTCGACCAGGTAGCAGACCTCCTCGCCGAACTGCTCCCGCACCTGATCGAGGGTCACATCGGTGTCCTCGACCGTGTCGTGGAGCAGCGAGGCCGTCAGGGTCGTCGTCTCCGCGCCGAGTTCGGCGAGGATCAGGGTCACCGCCAGCGGATGGGTGATGTACGGCTCACCGCTCTTGCGCATCTGGCCGCGGTGGGAGGTCTCGGCGAGGACGTACGCCTTGCGCAGGATGGCGAGGTCGGCGTCCGGGTAGTGCGCGCGATGCGCCTCCGCGACATGCCCGATGGCGTCGGGGAGCCGGTCACGGGAGACCGGCCCGAGCAGGGCGACACGGCCCAGCCTGCGCAGGTCGATCCGTGGACGACCGCGTTTGCGAAGGGGAGCACCTGGATTGGTGGCCTCTGCGCTCATGGGGCACCTCCGGCAACGTCGACCGGCGGTGGATGCGGTTACACCCCCGAGCCGGTGCTTGATGCTATCGACCCCACCACGTGGCGCAGTCCAGCTCTCGCCCGGCGTGAAACGGATCACCCATTCGAGCGAAGCTCTAACCGATCATCGTTTCGAGCCAGGCGGGGTCGATCACGCCCTCCGCGACGATCACGGCGGGCCCCGTCATGTCGATCCCGCCGTCCGGGTATTCGGTGATCACCAGGGTGCCGCCGGGCAGGTCCACGGTGTATGCCGCGGGGGCGCCGGTCTCCGCCGGGTCCACGCCGTCCCTGCGTGCGGCTGCGACGGCCACCGCACAGGCGCCGGTGCCGCACGACCGGGTCTCACCGGAACCGCGCTCGTGGACACGCATCGCGACGTGCCGGGGGCCGCGGTCCACGACGAACTCGATGTTGACCCCGTCGGGGTAGACGGACCGCGGGCTGAACGGCGGTACGGAGGAGAGCTCTCCGGCGTGGTCCAGGTGCTCGACGAACGCGACGGCGTGCGGGTTGCCCATGTTCACGTTGCGCGCTTCCCAGCTGCGGCCGTCCACGGTGACCGTGACGCCGTCGTCGGGCAGCAGGGCGCGCCCCATGGAGACCGTGACGTCGCCGTCCTTCGCGATGTGCACCCGCTTGACCCCGCCCCGCGTGGCGACGGCCAGATCACCTTCGGCGACGAACCCGGCACGCTGGAGGTAGCGGGCGAAGACCCGCACCCCGTTGCCGCACATCTCGGCGACCGAGCCGTCCGCGTTGCGGTAGTCCATGAACCACTCGGCCTGCTCGGCCATGCCTCGCGCCTCGGGGTGCGCGGCGGACCGCACGACGTGCAGCAGCCCGTCGCCGCCGATGCCCGCCCGGCGGTCGCAGAGCCGGGCGACGACGGAGACCGGCAGGTCGAGGGCGTTGTCCGGGTCGGGAACGATCACGAAGTCGTTCTCGGTGCCGTGTCCCTTGAGGAAGGTGATCTGCGAAGTGCTCACGAAGCAACTGTACGAGGCTCCGCCGACAGTCAGCGGGTCCGGGCCACACCGTGGGCCGGCGCCTGCCCGCGGAAGGGGCTCCCGGGGTCCGGGCCGGCCGGTCAGCGGAGCCGGGCCACGCGCCAGACGGCCAGGGCCACCAGCACGGCGCAGACGGCCACGTACAGCGTGACCACGCGCCAGTCGGGGCGTTCGTTCGATCCCCTGGCGGGCAGGCCGGGCCAGGTGTTGCCGACACGGCGGGCGGCCATCATGCCCCAGCCCGCGGCACAGCCGCTGATCAGCAGGCCCAGCATCGCCACGACGGCACCGCCGCCGCCGAACTCGAAGGCGAGCGGGAAGGCGAACATCAGGGAGCCGACCGCCGCCAGCCCCACGATGGGGGCGAGCTGCCAGATCCGCAGCCGGCGGGCGGGCCTGAGCTCGACCTCGACCTCGGGGGCCACCTCGAGCTCGTCCGGCCCGTCGGGGCTCAGGCGTCCTGCCTCGTGCTGCGTATCCGGTGCGTCTCTGTCTGTGTCGCGAGGGCCGGCCTCCATCGCCACGCGCCCTCCCAACTCGGACTCCACTGGTCGATCGATGCTCGATGATGGCACGGCCCCGGCCGCCGAAATGACGGGCGGAGCGTCCCGATGCCATCACGTGATCAGGCTGTAACCGCTCGTTCGACCAACGCCAGCGCCCGGCGCGGGAGTTCTCCGCGCTCTCCCTCGGCACCACTCAGCCACCGGACGCGCGGGTCGCGGCGGAACCAGGAGTCCTGCCGCCGCGCGAAGCGTTTGGTGGCGCGTACGGTCTCCGTGCGTGCCTCGTCCTCGGTGCACTCCCCCGCGAGTGCGGCGAGCACCTGCTGGTAGCCCAGCGCGCGCGAGGCGGTGCGTCCCTCGCGCAGCCCCCGGGCCTCCAGGTCACGCACCTCGTCCACCAGCCCGGCCTCCCACATCCGGTCCACGCGGGTACGGATGCGTTCGTCGAGTTCGGGGCGTCCGACGTCCACACCGATCTGAAGGGCGTCGTACACCGCTTCGCCGCTCGGCAGATTGGCCGTGAAGGGCTTGCCGGTGATCTCGATGACCTCCAGGGCGCGGACGATACGGCGGCCGTTGCCGGCCAGGATGGCGCGGGCCGCCTCGGGGTCCGCGGCGGCGAGCCGGGCGTGCAGGGCACCGGAGCCGTGCTCCGTGAGCTCCTGTTCGAGCCGGGCGCGTACGCCGGGGTCCGTACCCGGGAATTCGAGGGCGTCGATCGCGCCCTTCACGTAGAGGCCCGAGCCGCCCACCAGGACGGGCGTACGTCCTTCGGCCAGCAGCCGGTCGATCTCGATGCGCGCGAGGCGCTGGTACTCGGCGACGCTCGCGGCCTCGGTGACGTCCCAGATGTCCAGGAGATGGTGCGGAACCCCGCCACGCTCGGGAAGAGTCAGCTTCGCCGTGCCGATGTCCATGCCCCGGTAGAGCTGCATGGAGTCGGCGTTGACCACTTCACCACCGAGCTGCTGGGCGAGAAACACTCCCAGATCGGACTTTCCGGCCGCGGTGGGGCCGACGACGGTGATGACGCGGGGGGTGGGAGCTGGTCTTCTCACCGAGACAGTCTCCCAAACTTCGGAACGCCTCCCGACCGGAAGAGACCGGGAACGGACGGACACGGCGAGTAACGCGTGATTTCTCACAGACGAGTAAAATGTGACCACAGTCCCCCAGCACGGAAGGTGACCCATGGGTTTCCTGGACAACCTGAAGGCCAAGCTGGCCCCGGCCAAGGAGAAGGTCGGCGACCTCGCGCAGCAGCACGGGGGCAAGATCGACCAGGGCATCGACAAGGCCGCCCGCACGGTCGACCAAAGGACCAAGGGCAAGTACAGCGACAAGATCGTGTCCGGCACGCAGAAGGCCAAGGACGCGGTCGACCGGCTGGGCCAGAAGAACCAGGGCGGTACACCGCCGCCACCGCCCGCGCACTGACCCGGGTTTCATCGGAACCGAGGGCCGTGGAGCGACAGGGCTCCACGGCCCTCGTCCGTGCCGTGGCGGGCTCAGGGCCGGAGGGTCACGACCAGGCGGCGACGACGTACCCCACGCCGTACGGCGCGTCCTCGTACAGCAGCTGCCCGCCGAGGCCGGCACCCCGGGCCGCGCCCGCGAGCACCTGCCAGGGCGCCCGGCCCGCCGCCTTCAGTTCGTACGCCAGCGACTCGTCCAGAGCGCTCAGCGCGGCCACGTCGGCGCTCCCCAGCGCACGGGCCGCCGCCGCGTCGAAGTCCGCCGCCCGCTCGTCCAGATAGCCGGGCGCCTTGACCGTACGGCAGGCGCTGCCGTCGCCCATGACCAGCAGGGCCACCCGCTCCGCCCCGGCCGCCAGGTCCGCTCCCGCCCGCAGGCAGCGGTCCGCGGCGAGGGGCTCCCCCACGCCGAGCCCCTCGACCGGGGAGCCGTCCCAGTGGGCGCGCTCCAGCAGCCAGGCGCCGACGGCCAGTGACGCGGGGAGCCGGCGTCCGGGGACGGGTGGTCCGCCCGGGGCCTCACCGAGCCGCACGGTCAGGTCGACGCCGAACCCGGCGAAGGAACCTGCCGATCCCTGGGGGAACGGCCCGCGGCTGTCGGGCCCGGCCGGCCCGGCCACGATCAGCAGGTCCGGTTTCGCGGCGGCGAGCACGCCCAGTGCGTCGAGGCACGCGTTCCTCGCGGCGTCGAGCTCGGGCGCGGCTCCCGCGGCCACCTCGGGGACCAGGATCGGCGGGCAGGGACAGACGGCGGCGGCGGCAAGCATGCGGGTCAGCGTACTCAGGCGGGCCGGTCTCAGTCGCAGCCGCACCCCGGGGTGGCGGCCACGGGCTGCGGGGCGGGCGCGCCGATCCCGGGCAGGCCGAGCATCACTCCGGCGGGCCGGTCGGCAGGGGTCGCGTTGCGCTTCTCCCAGGCGTCGCCCGACCGGGTGCGCCGGACGCCCAGGGGCGTTCCCTCGGCGAGCAGGTGGTGCGGGGCGGCGTAGCTGATCTCGACCGTCACCACGTCCCCGGGGCGTACGTCCTGGGACGGCTTGGTGAAGTGGACCAGACGGTTGTCGGGAGCGCGGCCGGAGAGCCGGTGCGTGGCGCCGTCCTTACGGCCCTCGCCCTCCGCGACCATGACGTCCAGGGTGCGGCCGACCTGCTTCTTGTTCTCCTCCCAGGAGATCGCCTCCTGGAGGGCGGAGAGGCGCATGTAGCGCTCCTGCACGACCTCCTTGGGGACCTGTCCCTCCATGTCGGCGGCGGGCGTCCCGGGGCGCTTGGAGTACTGGAAGGTGAAGGCGTTCGCGAAGCGGGCCTCGCGCACGGCGTGCATGGTCTGCTCGAAGTCCTCCTCGGTCTCCCCGGGGAAGCCCACGATGATGTCGGTGGAGATCGCCGCGTCCGGCATGGCGGCGCGCACCTTCTCGATGATCCCGAGGAAGCGCTCCTGGCGGTACGAGCGGCGCATGGCCTTGAGGATCGTGTCCGAGCCGGACTGCATCGGCATGTGCAGCTGGGGCATCACGTTCGGTGTCTCGGCCATCGCCGCGATCACGTCGTCGGTGAAGTCCCGGGGGTGGGGCGAGGTGAAGCGGACGCGCTCCAGGCCCTCGATCGTGCCGCAGGCCCGCAGCAGCTTGGAGAAGGCCTCGCGGTCACCGATGTCGGAGCCGTACGCGTTGACGTTCTGGCCGAGCAGGGTGATCTCGCTGACGCCCTCGGCGACCAGCGCCTCGATCTCGGCCAGGATGTCGCCGGTGCGGCGGTCCTTCTCCTTGCCCCGCAGCGCCGGGACGATGCAGAAGGTGCAGGTGTTGTTGCAGCCGACCGAGATCGACACCCACGCGGCGTACGCCGACTCACGGCGGGTGGGCAGCGTCGAGGGGAACGCCTCCAGCGACTCGGCGATCTCGACCTGCGCCTCCTCCTGGACCCGGGCGCGCTCCAGGAGCACCGGCAGCTTGCCGATGTTGTGCGTACCGAAGACGACGTCCACCCAGGGGGCACGCCGCACGATGGTGTCGCGGTCCTTCTGCGCCAGACAGCCGCCGACGGCGATCTGCATCCCGGGGCGCTTCGTCTTCATCGGGGCGAGGCGGCCGAGGTTGCCGTAGAGCTTGTTGTCGGCGTTCTCACGCACCGCGCAGGTGTTGAAGACGACGACGTCGGCGTCGCCGTCGGAGCCTTCGGGGGCGCGCACGTAGCCGGCGCCCTCCAGGAGCCCCGACAAGCGTTCGGAGTCGTGGACGTTCATCTGGCACCCGTAAGTGCGTACCTCGTAGCTCTTCTGGACGTCCACTGCTTCGCTCCGGTTGCCGCTGGTCATGGGACAAGGGTAGGCGGTGACGGCGCCTCTCCCGCCGCCGGAGCCCGTGGCCCGGATCCGGCCTGGCCAGGACGGGGCACGGCCTGGCAGGATCGCGCCATGCTGCACGCACTGTCCCGGTTCGGCCGGCGACGCACCCTTCAGGGGAGCGCCGCCGCCGTGGTCGTGCTCGGACTGCTCCTGTGGTGGGTGCTCCCGATCGGGGAGGAGGAGCCGAGCGGTTCTCTCACGTTCTCCACGGGCGTACGGAGCGGGGTCTACCAGCGCTACGGACAGCGGCTGGAAGGCGCGCTGGCCAAGGACATGCCCAAGGTGTCGATACGGCTGCGGACCAGCGAGGGCTCGCAGCAGAACATCGCCCGCGTCGCGACGGGGAAGGCCGACTTCACCATCGCCACCGCCGACGCCGTCGCCACCTACCTTGCGAGCGGGAAACCGGGCGCGGGCCGGCTGCGCGGCTGTGTCCGGCTGTACGACGACTACGTCCAGCTGATCGTGCCCCGCGACTCCGGGATCCGTGAGGTCGCGGACCTGCGGGGCAAGCGGGTGGGTGTGGGACAGAAGGGGTCGGGGGTGCTTCTCGTCGCGGACCGGCTGATGAAGGCGGCCGGCGTCGATCCGGCGGAGGACATCACTCCCGTCCAGGCTGGGATCGACACGATGCCCGCGCGGCTGGCGGACGGCCGGCTGGACGCCTTCTTCTGGTCGGGCGGACTGCCGACCGGCGCGGTGCAGGACCTCTCGGAGAAATTCGCGATCCGGCTGGTGCCCCTGGAGGACGCGCTGATCACCCAGCTCCAGGCGGCCGGCGGGTCCACGCGCTACTACCGCTCGGCCGTGATGCCGGCCGACGCCTACCTGCACGCGCAGCAGGGTCAGGCCGTGCGGACGGTCGCCGTCTCCAATCTGCTGATCACCACGGACCGTACGGATCCGCTGACGACCGAGGCGTTCACCCGGACCGTGATCGACAGCCGGGACCGGATCGGCCGCGAGGTGCACTCGGCGCAACTGGTGGACCTCCGGACCGCCATCTACACCGATCCGCTGCCGCTGCACGAGGGCGCCAAGCGCTACTACCGCTCGGCCAAGCCCTGACGGTCCGGGCCCGGGCTCACGCGTGTGGCGGGTTGCGCGGCACGGTGACCGTCACCCGCAGGCCGTGCGGTTCGTGCGTCCCGTAGCGGATCGTTCCGCCGCCCGCCGCGAGCAGAGCGCGCGAGATGGACAGTCCGAGGCCGGATCCCTTGACGTTCTGGTGCCGCCCGCTGCGCCAGAAGCGGTCGCCGACGCGCTCCAGCTCCTGTTCGGTCAGGCCGGGCCCCCGGTCGGCGACGACGACCGTGGCGCCCTCGCCGTCGAGCCCGGCCGTGACCCGGACCTCCTGGCCTTCGGGGGTGAATTTGAGCGCGTTGTCGATGACTGCGTCCAGCGCGCTGGAGAGGGCGATCGGGTCCGCCCAGCCGGTCACCGCTGGGGCCCCGTCCAGGGTCAGCCGTACGCCCTTCTCCTCGGCCAGCGGACGCCATGAGGCGACCCGTTCACCGGCGAGTGCGGCGATGTCCGTGAGCTGGAGATCCGCCGCGGTGTGCTCGGCCAGCGCCAGGTCCAGCAGGTCGTCGAGGACCTGGGCGAGGCGCTTGCCCTCCGTGCGGACCGAGGCGATCTCCTCGTTGCCCTCGGGGAGTTCGAGTGCGAGGAGCTCGATCCTGAGCAGCAGCGCCGCCAGCGGGTTGCGCAGCTGGTGCGAGGCGTCGGCGACGAAGGCACGCTGCTGCTCCAGCACGTCCTCGACGTTGTCGGCCATCTCGTTGAACGAGCGCGCCAGGCGCCGGAGCTCCGGAGGCCCGCCGGACGCGACGACACGGGACCTCATCCGGCCGCTCGCGATGTCGTGCGTGGCCGCGTCCAGGGTCCGTACGGGCAGGAGCACCCATCCGGTGAGGCGGAACGCGGCGCCGACCGCCACGAGCATGGCCACGGCCTCGCCGAGGGCGATGAGCAGCCAGCCGCGCAGTGTGCGGGAGCGCATGTCCCCGGTGGGCGAGTCGGTCACGACGACGGCGACCACGTCCCCGTCGCGTACGACCGGGGAGGCGACGACGATCCGGCCGTTCTGCCAGGGCCAGACCTGGGGCGGGTCGTGGGAGCGACGGCCGAGGAGGGCCTCCGCGAAGGCCTCACGCCCTTCTCCCTCGGTGGGCAGGGTCCAGGAGGCCGGTGCCTTGGCGAGGGCTCTGTCGTCGCGGTAGAAGACTCCGGCCCGGATCCCGTAGACCGAGTCGTACGCCTCCAGTTCGGTCTGAAGGGTGCGCTGCCGCTCCTCGGTGCCCCGGACGGGTTCGTCGACGAACTGGGCCAGCGCGCCGAAGCGTGCCGTGTCGTCGATCCGGTCGATGACGACCCGCTGCTGTTCGGCGGCGGCCACGCGGACGGCCAGCGGGAAGCCGAGGGCGAGCAGCACGGCGGCCATCAGGACGATGAGCAGGGGGAGCAGGCGGGTGCGCACGGGGGCGTACGTCCTCAGGCCGGCGGCGGGACGAGCCGGTAGCCGACGCCCCGCACGGTCTCGACCAGTGCGGGAAGCCTCAGCTTGGAGCGCAGCGAGGCGACGTGCACCTCCAGGGTGCGTCCCGTTCCCTCCCAGCTCGTCCGCCACACCTCGCTGATGATCTGCTCCCGGCGGAAGACCACGCCGGGGCGCTGGGCGAGGAGTGCGAGCAGGTCGAACTCCTTGCGGGTGAGCTGGACCTCCTGGCCGTCGACACTGACCCTGCGGGTGGGCAGCTCGATGTGGACCGGCCCGATCCGCAGCGCCGCGAGCGGGGTCGGCCCGGTGTCCTCACCGGCCGTCCTGCGCCTGGCCACGGCGTGGATACGGGCCAGCAGCTCGCCGGTGTCGTACGGCTTGACGACGTAGTCGTCGGCGCCGAGGTTCAGGCCGTGGATCCGCGAGCGGACGTCGGACCGCGCGGTCACCATGATCACCGGGATCGCGGAGCGCTTGCGGATCTTCCCGCACACCTCGTAGCCGTCCTGGTCGGGCAGCCCGAGATCCAGGAGCACGACCCCGAAGGGCTCCTTCTCGGCCGGCAGCAGCGCCTGGAGGGCCTCCTCGCCGCTGCGGGCGTGCACGACCTTGAAGCCGTGGCGTGAGAGCACGGCGGACAGGGCGGCCGCGACGTGGTCGTCGTCCTCGACGAGCAGCAGTCTCATGACCCCCCTCTCCGC
This sequence comes from Streptomyces sp. NPDC088746, assembly GCF_044751065.1. Classification (NCBI taxonomy): domain Bacteria; kingdom Bacillati; phylum Actinomycetota; class Actinomycetes; order Kitasatosporales; family Streptomycetaceae; genus Streptomyces; species Streptomyces sp. NPDC088746. The sequence continues at coordinate 40,016 of NZ_JBIVLA010000006.1, read as the reverse complement.
CTCATGTCTTCTCGCGTTCCTTCGCGACGACCGCGAGAACCGTGCGTGACGGTCCACCGGCGTTCCGCCCGGCGAACCTTTCCGTACAGCACCGATTCACGTCATCCCCGTACCAGGGCATCCACGCCGATGACGGGTGGGTCAGTCAAGTCCCTGCCGGTTACCACCAGGTTTCCGTTACCCACCCGGTATGCCGTCGAGCGCCCCGTGGCGTCCCGTTCACGCGGTGTGTCCGGTTGCGGCCGGATCGTTATGCTCAATTTCCGCTCAGATGTAATGACGCTGGTAGCACTGCGTCACTAGGGTCCTTGCCTAACCGAGGAGGACGGAGCAAGAAGCCGATGAGCGGAGTTTCAGTGACCAAGGCCGCCGAGGATGCCGCACCTGCGGGAGACGACCTTGTCGTACTGAGCAACGTCAACAAGCACTTCGGCGCGCTGCATGTGCTCCAGGACATCGATCTGACCATCGCCCGTGGCGAGGTCGTCGTAGTCATCGGGCCCTCCGGGTCCGGGAAGTCCACGCTGTGCCGCACGATCAACCGCTTGGAGACGATCGACTCGGGCGCGATCGCGATCGACGGCAAGCCCCTGCCCCAGGAGGGCAAGGAGCTGGCGAGGCTGCGTGCCGATGTCGGCATGGTCTTCCAGTCGTTCAATCTCTTCGCGCACAAGACGGTGCTCGAGAACGTGATGCTGGGCCAGGTCAAGGTTCGCGGGACGGACAAGAAGACCGCCGAGGAGAAGGCCCGGACCCTGCTGGACCGAGTGGGCGTCGGCGTGCAGGCGGAGAAGTACCCGGCGCAGCTCTCGGGCGGTCAGCAGCAGCGCGTCGCGATCGCACGCGCGCTGGCGATGGACCCCAAGGTCATGCTCTTCGACGAGCCCACGTCGGCTCTCGACCCGGAGATGATCAACGAGGTGCTCGAGGTCATGCAGCAGCTGGCCCGGGAGGGGATGACCATGGTCGTCGTCACCCACGAGATGGGCTTTGCCCGTTCGGCCGCCAACCGTGTGGTCTTCATGGCGGACGGGAAGATCGTCGAAGAGGCAACTCCCGACCAGTTCTTCAGCAATCCGCGCAGCGACCGGGCCAAGGACTTCCTGTCGAAGATTCTGCACCACTGATACCGACGACCTACGACATGAGGATTGTTCACATGAAGCTCCGCAAGTCGGCCGCCGTTGCGGCCATCGCTGTGCTCGCCCTGACCGCGACCGCCTGTGGCGGCAAGGAGGGCTCCGCCGGCGACAAGCCGTCGGGCGTCAAGCCCGGTTCGTCCGAGGCCCCCGAGCTGCCGAAGTACACCGTCGCCACCGGTGTCGACCTCGACTCGCCGACCTTCAAGGAAGCGAAGAAGCGCGGCAAGCTGGTCATCGGCGCCAAGGCCGACCAGCCGTACCTCGGCTTCGAGGACCAGTCGACGAAGGAGCGCTCCGGCTTCGACGTCGAGATCGCCCGGATGATCGCGGCCGACCTCGGTTTCTCGGAGAAGCAGATCGAGTGGAAGACCGTCGACTCCGGCATCCGTGAGACGGCCATCTCCAAGGGCCAGGTCGACTACTTCGTCGGTACCTACACGATCAACGACGAGCGCAAGAAGCAGGTCGGATTCGCGGGCCCGTACTACAAGGCCGGCGCGGACCTCCTGGTGCGCAAGGACGAGACCTCCATCACCGGCAAGGAGTCGGTGAAGGACAAGAAGGTCTGCTCGATCGTGGGTTCGACCCCGCTCCAGGAGATCAAGAAGCCCGAGTACGGCGCGCAGGTCGTCGAGCTGGCCAAGTACTCGGACTGCGTGCAGCAGCTCCTGACCAAGCAGGTCGACGCCGTCACCACCGACGACTCGATCCTCAAGGGCTACGCCGCCGCCAACTCCGGCAAGCTGAAGGTCGTCGGCAAGCCGTTCACCGACGAGCCCTACGGCGTCGGCCTGAACAAGGACGACAAGGTGCTCCGCGAGGCGATCAACAAGTCGCTGGAGACCCACATCAAGGACGGCACGTACAAGAAGATCTACGAGGCGACCCTGGGCCTGTCCGGTTCGGAGTACACCGAGCCGCCGGCCATCGAGAGCTACTGACGCAGCTCCGTCGCTGACGTCCTGTCACTGACGCCACACGCGTGAGTGAGGCGTCCCGTACGCCACCGTCACTGAGTACGGCGGTGTACGGGGCGCCCCTTCCCCTGCCCAGATGCCGCTGACCGCCGACGCGGAGACCCCATGAACGTATTGCTCGACAACTTCCCGGAATACCGCGACGGCTTCATAGGCACCGTGTCGATCACCGCCATCAGCTCGGTCATCGCTCTGGTCCTGGGCGTCGCCATCGCCGGCTTCCGTGTGTCGCCCGTGCCGCCGCTGCGCTTCTTCGGCACCGCCTGGGTGACCCTGCTGCGCAACACCCCGCTGACGCTTCTCTTCCTGATCTTCTTCTTCGTGGTGCCGGAGATCCTCTTCCCGGGCATGAGCCCCTTCCTGCTCGGCTCGCTGGCACTCGGCTTCTACACCTCCTCCTTCGTGTGCGAGGCGGTCCGCTCGGGTATCAACACCGTCCCCCTGGGGCAGGCCGAGGCCGCCCGCTCCATCGGCATGACGTTCGCCCAGACCCTGCGGATCGTGGTTCTCCCGCAGGCCACCAGGTCCGTCATCCCGCCGCTGAGCAGCATCTTCATCGCCCTCACGAAGAACTCGGCGATCGCCGGGGCCTTCAGCGTCACCGAACTCTTCGGGTGGCAGAAGCTGATGAGTGACCGGGGCTACGAGATCATGCCCGTCTTCGTCTGGGTGGCCCTCGGCTACCTGGTCGTCACTTTTGCCATCAGCGGTCTCTTCCGGCTGCTCGAGCGTCGCATGGAGGTCGCCCGATGAGTGCCAGCGTTCTCTACGACGCCCCGGGTCCCAAGGCTGCCGTCCGTAACCGGATCTATGCCGTGGCCGGAAGCCTCGCCATCCTGGGTCTGATCGCGGTCAGCCTGGTGCGGCTGTCCGACAAGGGGCACCTGGCCCCCGAGATGTGGGACATCTTCAACTACGCGGGCATCCGGCAGAACATCGCCGACGCGGTGCTCGCCACGCTCAAGGCCTTCGGTCTGGCGGCTGTCGGTTCACTGATCCTCGGGGTCCTGCTCGCCATCGGCCGGCTTTCCGAGCACAAGCCGGTCCGCTGGGTCGCGACCACCTTCATCGAACTGTTCCGTTCGATCCCGCTGCTGATCACCATCTACGCCATCTGGGTCGGCTTCCTCACCGACTACTCGATGTGGGCCCTGGCGCTCGGACTGTCGGTCTACAACGGCTGTGTGCAGGCCGAGGTGCTGCGCGCGGGCATCAACTCCGTGCCCAAGGGGCAGAGCGAGGCGGCGTACGCCCTCGGGATGAGCAAGACCCAGGTCATGGTCAGCGTGCTGATCCCGCAGGCGGTGCGCGCGATGCTGCCGACGATCATCAGCCAGCTGGTGGTGACCCTCAAGGACACCTCGCTCGGCTTCATCATCCTGTACCCGGAGCTGCTCCAGACGGCGCGTCTGATCGCCTCCAACACCCAGGTCAACAGCCAGTACCCGTACGTCTCGACGATCGCGGTCATCGGCACGATCTATGTCGCGATGTGTCTGCTCCTGTCGGCGCTGGCCACCTGGATCGAGAAGCGTGGGCGGCGGGCCAAGACCGGTATCGCGATGGCCGCGGCCGCCGAGACGCCGGGCATCCTCCCGGTCGGCGGCCTCGCGGCGCCCCGCGCCGAGGACGGCCCGTCAGGCGGGCCCGAGCCGACCGAGGGGACCGCCAAGACCGACTGACGGAGCGGGTGGCCGGACGTCCCGTGAAGGGACGTGCCGGCGTCCCTCCCCACCCTTCGTGACAGCCCGCCGGAACACCGGCGGGCTGTCACTGTTTCCGGATCGCTGAGGCGCGGGAGCTGCATGGGTTGCGTGGGGCGGCAACGTGGGCGCCCGGTCCCGCCGTCGCTTGACGCAAGCACCGGCAGTGGGTTGCATTCGTTCTGTGATCGCGCCCCGAACCACCGCCGCCGCACCCCCTTCCTCCACGGCCACCCCCACCAGCGCCGGAGGGTTCACGCCGTGGACCCGGTGATCGTCGTCGGCGCCGGCCCGGTCGGGCTGGCGCTGTCGCTCGCCCTCGCGGCCCAGGGCGTTCCCACGGTGCTGCTCGACGAGGGCCCGGGGAAGGACGAACCGCGCCCCGCCCGCACCGTCGTGCTGCGCGAGGACACCGCGGACCTGGTGGAACGGCTCGGCTGCCCGGCGCTCCACGACGAAGGGCTGCGGTGGGCCGGCTGGCGTTCGGTGCGGCGTAAGCAACTGGTGCGGGCCGTACCGCTGGGCGAGGAGGAGGGCACCGTACCGCTGCCCTCACCCGTCCATCTGCCCCAGCATGCCCTGGCAGGCGGTCTTCGGGCCGCGGTCGCCGCGCAGAGCCTGGTCACCATGGTGCCCTTCAGCAGGATCGACACCCTGGAGCAGGACGCGCACGGGGTCACGGTGCACACCCGTGAGCCGGGATCGACCTGGTGGCGCGGGAGTTACCTGGTGGGCTGCGACGGCGCGCGGTCCACCGTACGCAAGCTCCTCGACATCAGGTTCCCCGGTCGTACGGCGGTCGAGCGGCACGCTGTCGCGGCGCTCCGCGCCGAACTCCCCTGGCCGGACGAGGCGGTGCTGCACCGGTCCCCGCCCTGGCGCACCGGTGGCGCCGAGGTCACCGCGCGTCCGCTGCCCGACGGTGTCTGGCGGCTGGACTGGCTCCTTCCGCCGCGCGGTGAACTGGTCACCCCCGAAGCCCTGATCACCAGGATCCGCGACACCCTCGAGGGCTGGTGCGGTGAGACGCCGGCCTACGAACTGCTGGACACGGGGGTGTACACCCTCCACCACCGGCTGGCCAGGCGCTGGCGGTCCAAGCGCGCCTTCCTCGCCGGGGACGCCGCCCACCTGCTGGGCGCGCTCGGTACCCAGGGCCTGGACGAGGGGCTGCGGGACGCCGAGAACCTGGCCTGGAAGCTGGCGCAGGCCTGGCACCAGAGTGCCTCCGAACTCCTGCTCGACAGCTACCAGGCCGAGCGCCGGGCCGCCGTCGCCGCCCGGCTGCGCGCCGCCGACCAGTCGCTGCCGATACTGCGGGGCGGCGCGGGCCTCCGGACGCTCGTGCCCGGTACCGCGCGCGGGCACGACACGTTGCTGGCCGATGGCCATCTGGGGTGCGGTCCCCTGGGCGCGCCCCCCGCGTACCCGCACTCCCCTCTTTCGCCTCGACGCGCCGAGGGGCACGCGTCGGTGGGGACGGATCCCGGCGCGCCGGTCGCCGATGTGCGGGTGACCGCGCCCGACGGGAAGACGGTGCGGCTGCGCGACCGGCTGGGCCTGGGGCATCTGCTCGTGATCCTGGTCGCACCGGGCACGGGGGTGTGGGACAGGCGGCACTGGCTGACCGCGGGAGTCATGCCCCGGCTCGTCGACGCGGTGGACGCCCTCCCCGTGAACGCCGAGCTGCTGGTGACCGAGAGCTACCCGGGGGCGACGGCCCACACGGTGCTGCTGGTCAGGCCGGACGGGCACCTCGTCGCGGCCTTCAGCGGGGTGCGGCCCGCCGAACTGTTCGCGGCGGCGGACGCGGCGCGCGGGGGTAGTCCGGACACGGCGCACGGCGACCCGGCGCGCACCACCACGAGCTCCGACCGGACCGCGGACGTCAATTGACCGTCGCAGGCGCACATGGTGTACTCCAGATCATGACCGACACCGATGTGCGCCTGTGGCGGAGGGTCCATATGGACCTCGTCCGCTATGCGGGCTGCGTGTGTCGCCCGTCCTGCTGAATCGCCTTTCCCCGCACACCGTGCTGTTTCGCGCACGCCTGTGCTCCCACGCGAACTTCTCAGGACGGTCCCCGTGTCTGCATCCTTTCCCACCCTGCCCACACCCGCGTCCGAGCCCGCCGTCGGAGCGGGCCCGTCGGCCCCCGCTGCCGACGACCCGGGCGTGCCTGCCGTCGCCGGTACGGGCTCCCCGGCCCCGACCGCCGCGGAACTGCTCGACTTCGTCCGCCGGACCGCGGAGGACTCCGCGCTCGTAGCCTCGCTCCCGCTCGATCCCGAGGGCCGCACCTGGCTCCGGCTCGAAGGTCCCGGCGGCAGCGAGGCGTGGCTGATCGGCTGGCCGCCCGGTACGGGCACGGGCTGGCACGACCACGCCGAGTCGACGGGGGCCTTCACCGTCGCAGCGGGCGCCCTGCGGGAACACTCGCTGGCCGCACGACTGCCCACGGACGGCTGGAAGACCCTCGAACTGAGCGAGGGCATCGACCGGGACCGGCACCTGGCGACCGGGCAGGGCCGGGCCTTCGGCCGCCACCACGTCCACGAGGTACTCAACGAGTCCGGCGACGAGCACGCCGTATCGGTGCACGCGTACTACCCGCCCCTGCCGCGGATCCGCCGCTACAGCCGCACGGGAGCGGTCCTGCGCCTGGAACAGACCGAACGCCCGGAGGACTGGCAGTGAGCGACGCGGACCAGGTCCACGGGAAACCGGTGGGCATCGATGAACTGCTCGACCGGGTACGGGCGGGCTACGAGCGGGTCGGACCCGAGGAGGCCGCAGCCGAGGCTGCCGAAGGTGCGCTGCTGGTCGACATCCGTTACGCGGCGCTGCGCGAGAAGGACGGCCTGATCCCCGGGGCTCTGGTCGTCGAGCGCAACGAGCTGGAGTGGCGGCTCGATCCGCAGGGAAGCCACCGTGCCCCGCAGGCGGTGAGCCACGATCTGCGGGTCGTGGTGATCTGCAACGAGGGTTACGCGTCGAGTCTCGCGGTCGCCTCCCTGCGCGGGCTGGGACTGCACCGGGCCACTGACCTGACCGGTGGCTTCCAGGCGTGGCGCGCGGCCGGGCTCCCGGTAGCTCCCTGACGGAGATCACTGACGCGCCTGCCCCCGTGCGCCGGCGCCGCCGCCACACCGCGCTGGCGGCCCTGCCGCTTCCGATGGCGTTCCGATGGCCGGTGATCGATGGCGGATGCCGGATGACTGGATGACCGGTGCCACGGTCACCCGTCATCCGGCCGCTCACTGGACCGAACGACGCTCCGACCCACCCGAACGCTGCTCCCCGGTGGAGCAATCGCCGCGCGCGACGGACATTCACCTCATCACTGAGGACCGGAATGTACGGAGATGTCGCGCCGATGGAAACCGCTCAGCTCACCCCGGACCAGCTCGACGCACAGGCCTCCCTGCTCCACGGCACCGACGCGTGGCAGCACATCGTCACCGGCTGGGAGCAGACCGCCCGGGAGCCCGCACCCCCGACGGCACCCCCGACCGCACCCCCGGCATCCGCACCGGACGACGAGACGCGGCCCGCACCCCCGCCTGCGGACTGGCGTGATCTGCTGTCCGTGCCTGTCGACCGGCTCGTCGAGGACTCCCTGCGGTCCCTGCCTCCGCGACAGCCGCGCGAGCGCCGGCTCCCCGGGCGCCTCGGCGCCGTACTGCCCGAGCGTCTGCACGCGTGGCGCCGCGTCGGACAGCCTGATGTGCGTCCGTCCACCCATCTGGGCTACGCCCGGCAGATCCTCACCGAGTGGGGCTGGCAGAACACCCCCTACCGCCTGCGCAACACCCGTGGCGCGCGTTGCCTCTGCGGGGCCATGCTGACGGCCCACCGGCTCGGCTACGGGTCGCTCGACACCGTCGACCGTGCCGGTGCGTGGATGATCACCGAGCTGCGCTCGCAAGGCTGGTCCGGCCTGATCGGCCCCTGGAACCGGCACCCCGGCCGCACCGCCGCCGACGCACTGGCCCTGATCGACGCCACGATCCGCCGCGCGTCCCTCGCAGGCCACTGAGCACCGGACTTCGAGCGCTCCTGCCCGGCTGCAGGACACTGAGCACCGGCCTTCAGCCCTCCCCTGCCCGGCACCGGGTGCGGTCCGCGGCGGTGGCCCCCTCCGCCACCGTCGCCGACCACCCCCGTGACCTGCGCGTTCATCCACCAGCCCCTCGGCGCCGGCCGGGCGCCGATCCCCACGCCGGCCCGGCTGCGCGCTCCCCCGCTGCTCCCGCCCCCGCTGCTCCCGCCCCCGCTCCACCGGTCAGAAGGGCTCGTCCAGCCCTTCCACGTCCTCCCCCTCCGCCTCGATCGCCTGACGCACCACGCGCAGGGCCATCCCCTCGCCGTACCCCTTGCGCGCGAGCATGCCCGCGAGCCGGCGCAGACGCTTGTCGCGGTCCAGCCCCCGGGTGGAGCGGAGCTTGCGCGCGACGAGCTCCCTGGCGGTCTCCTCCTCCTGCTCGGGGTCGAGCTGCCCGACCGCCTCGTCGATCACTGTCGGGTCCACCCCCTTGGTGCGCAGCTCCCGCACGAGGGCACGCCGGGCGAGCCCTCGCCCGTGGTGCCGGGACTCGACCCACGCGTCGGCGAACGCGGCGTCGTCGATCAGTCCCACGTCCTCGAACCGCGAGAGCACTTCCTCAGCCGCCTCGTCGGGAATCTCCCGCTTCCGAAGCGCGTCAGCCAGCTGCTTACGGGTGCGCGGGGTGCCGGTCAGCAGCCTGAGACAGATGTTGCGCGCCTGCTCGACCGGGTCTCGCGGTTCCCCCTTCTCGGCCCTCGACGAGGAAGGGGAACCGCTGCTTCTGGAGCGGGAGCGGGAACGACGGCCCGCCCCCTCACCGAACCCGGCCCCCCGGCCGGGCTCCGGGGGACCCCCGGGCGGTTCTGCGGCGTACTCGGAACCGGGGACCGCGCCCGCGTCGGTGCCCGGCCACTCCGTGCGACGCGTCACGGCCTAGCTCTTGGCCGCCGCGGCCTTGGCGGGCTTGGCCTTGGTCGCGGGGGCCGGTACCGACTTGGCGGCCCCGTCGGCCGGAGCCCCCGTGGTCACCGCGCCATCGGCTGCGGGCTCCGCCGCGGCATCCTCGGGACGGACACCGACGCCGAGCTTGTCGAGGATCTTCTTCTCGATCTCGTTGGCCAGGTCGGGGTTGTCCTTGAGGAAGTTGCGGGAGTTCTCCTTGCCCTGGCCGAGCTGGTCGCCCTCGTACGTGTACCAGGCGCCGGCCTTGCGGACGAAGCCGTGCTCCACGCCCATGTCGATCAGACCGCCCTCACGGCTGATGCCCTGGCCGTAGAGGATGTCGAACTCCGCCTGCTTGAACGGCGGCGCGACCTTGTTCTTGACGACCTTGACGCGGGTGCGGTTGCCCACGGCGTCGGTGCCGTCCTTCAGGGTCTCGATCCGGCGGATGTCCAGACGCACCGAGGCGTAGAACTTCAGCGCCCGGCCACCGGTCGTGGTCTCCGGCGAGCCGAACATCACGCCGATCTTCTCGCGCAGCTGGTTGATGAAGATCGCGGTGGTCTTGGACTGGTTGAGCGCGCTGGTGATCTTCCGGAGCGCCTGGCTCATCAGGCGGGCCTGCAGACCCACGTGGGAGTCGCCCATCTCGCCCTCGATCTCCGCTCGCGGCACCAGGGCCGCGACGGAGTCGATGACGATCAGGTCCAGCGCGCCCGAGCGGACGAGCATGTCGACGATCTCCAGCGCCTGCTCACCGTTGTCCGGCTGCGAGAGGATGAGATTGTCGATGTCGACGCCGAGCTTCTTCGCGTACTCCGGGTCCAGAGCGTGCTCCGCGTCGATGAACGCCACCGAGCCGCCGAGCTTCTGCGCGTTCGCCACGGCGTGCAGCGTCAGCGTCGTCTTGCCGGAGGACTCCGGCCCGTACACCTCCACCACACGGCCGCGCGGCAGACCGCCGACGCCGAGCGCGACGTCGAGCGCGGTGGACCCGGTGGGGATCACCTCGATCGGCTCGTTCGGCCGCTCACCGAGGCGCATCACCGCGCCCTTGCCGAATTGCCGTTCAATCTGTGCGAGTGCGGCGTCCAGCGCCTTCTCGCGGTCGGTTCCTGCCATGGGTTCCACCCGATTTGCTTGAGTCGATCGCTTCACGTCACAGACGCTAACCCCTGCCACTGACAATGGGCCTCGACGTCCTCCCGGCCTGTGGACAACTCCACGGTCGGGCCCGGCAAAACCCGGCCGGAATCCCATGAGAATGGATGTTCGATTTCAGTGTCAAGCGCACCACGCCGGACCCACAGGACCGAGGGTAGCCGCTTATATCAGTCGACATCGATCAAGTCAATGAACTGCGACCGATCTCATATCTGATCCGTCCGGTGCCGGTGCCGGTGCAGGCCCCGACCCCGGACCTGTCGGCCGGTGTCACGGATTGCCGTCGGCCGGGCCTCCGGCGTGCCCGCCGCCCGCCATGGCCCGGCGGATCCTCGACAGCACCGGCTCTCCACGGCGCCAGCGGTGGCCGCCCTGCACCCGCGGGTCGTCCATCACGTCGTAGCGCTTCACATACGCGCCCAGGAACGCCTGGAGCGTGGCCACGGCCGGAATGGCGATCAACGCTCCGACGGCTCCCATCAGCGCGGTGCCAGCGACCACCGAGCCGAAGGCGACCGCGGGATGGATGTCGACCGTCCTGGACGTGAGCTTCGGCTGCAGCACGTAGTTCTCGAACTGCTGGTAGACCACGACGAAACCGAGAACCCACAGGGCGTACCAGGGATTGACCGTGAAGGCGATCAGCATGGGCAGCGCGCCGGCCAGGTACGTACCGATCGTGGGGATGAACTGCGAGACGAGGCCGACCCAGACCGCGAGCGCCGGCGCGTAGGGCACTCCGAGGACCAGGAGCAGGACGTAGTGCGCCGCGCCGGAGATCAGCGCCATCAGTCCGCGCGAATAGATGTAGCCGCCGGTCTTGTCGACCGCGATCTCCCAGGCGCGCAGCACCTCTGTCTGCCGGGAGGGCGGCAGTACGGAGCAGAGCGCGCGCCGTAGCCGGGGACCGTCGGCCGCGAAGTAGAACGAGAACAGGAAGATCATCAGCAGCCGGAACAGCCCGCCGAGGACGGTGGTCGAGACGTCGAGCACACCGGTGGCGCTGTTCTGCACGTACTTCTGGAGCCAGTCGGAGTGCAGCAGGCTGTCCTGCACCTCGACCCGGGAGAGCTCCGTGTGGAAGGTCTGGTTGACCCAGTTGATCACCGAGTCGAGGTACTTGGGGAACTCCTCGACCATGTCGACGATCTGGCCGGCGAGCATCGAGCCGAGCAGGACGATGAAGCCGATGCCCGCGATCAGCACGGCGAGGAAGACCAGGAAGGTGGCGAGTCCCCGGCGCATCCCGTGCCCGGCCATGCGGCTGACGGCCGGCTCGATCGCCAGCGCCAGGAAGAAGGCGATGAGGATGTTGGTCAGCAGCCCGATGAGCTGGTAGAAGGCCCAGCTGCTCAATTGGAAGCACCCGTAGAGCGCCAGGGCCATGACCATCGCGCGCGGCAGCCAGCCGGGCATGCGGACGGGGCCGGTGCCGGGCGGCGGACTCGGTGGTGCGGGCGGCGAGGCGGGCGGCTGGGTCTGGGCTGTCTCGTCTGTCGGTGCCACGCGACAAGTCTCGCTCACCGCCGTGACAGCCGGCCCCCCGGCCCGGCAGGGACCGATGCGGGGGACGCGGGTGCCGCGGCCGTGCCGGCGGGCATGACCGCGTCGCTCAGCGCTTGTCCGGGGGCACTCCGACCGCCGAGCAGACCCCGCGCCAGACGTCCTTGGCCTCCCATCCCGCGGCCAGGGCCTCGTGCACCGTACGGCCGCCGAGCTCCGCCATGACGTGATCGCGCGCGAAGGAGTCGGCGTAGGCCTCGCCGAAGTGATCCGCCATCCGTTCCCAGAAAATCGTCAACCGCATGCCCTCAGTATCCCGCTCCTGAGAGTGCAGCCGGGCCGGAGGACCCTGCCGGCGACGTTTTCCCCTTTACGGTCGGTTCCATGGCTGGAACCGGAGCAAATCCCCTCGCCCGCGCCGAGCAGTTCATCTGGCTCACCGCACGCGTCCTCGAACAGCGGCGGTTCGCCCATCTCTTCCTGGGAGGGAGCGCGGACACCGTCGAAACCGCGCTCGACGCCTATCGGAACGAGGACGGTGGCTACGGTCACGCGCTCGAACCCGATCTCCGCGGACCGGTGAGTCAGCCGCTCCACACCGCTCATGCGCTGAGCGTCCTCGACTCCATCAGCCGCTGCGGTGGGATGCGCGTGGAACGGATCTGCCGCTATCTGACGGACGTGTCGACCAAGGAAGGCGCTCTGCCCGCGCTCCACCCCTCCCAGCGTGGCTACCCTGCGGCACCCTTCATCCCCGTCGTCGACGACCCGCCCGCCGAACTGCTGGTGACGGGCCCGGTGGTCGGGCTTCTGCACCGCAATCAGGTGTGGCACGCCTGGCTGTTCAGGGCCACCGACTTCTGCTGGGCCGCCGTCGACGCCCTGGAGCAGTCCCATCCGTACGAGATCGAGGCCGCCGTGGCCTTCCTGGACGGCGTTCCCGACCGTGCGCGTGCCGAGTCGGCAGCCGACCGGCTGGGGCAACTGGTGCGTGAGCAGCGGCTGGTGGTGCTCGATCCCCGGCGCCGTGCTGAGTACCCGGTGGCTCCTGGCTACGCCCCGGGGGAACACCACTTCCCCTACGACTACGCCCGCACACCCGGGTCGCTCGCCCGTCGCTGGTTCAGCGAGGGCGAGCTGGAGAGCGCTCTGGATCATCTCGCGGCCGAACAGGAGGAGGACGGCGGCTGGCCGGTCAACTGGCGCCAGTGGGCCCCGGGGACGGCCCTGGAGGGCCGTCCGATCGTGACGATCAAGGCGCTGCAGACTCTGCGGGCATACGGCCGGGGTCCGCGCTGACCTGCCCGCTCAGAACAGTGCGCGCGCGGCAGCGGTGACCACGACGGCGGTGCCGACGACGACGAGGAAGGGCGCCCGCAGGACGAGGGCGAGCGCCGCCGCGGCGAGCCCTGCCGCTCTGGCGTCCAGCATCAGGTGCTGTCCGTCGGCGAAGGTCTGCTGAGCGGTGAGGGCCGCGAGCAGTGCCACCGGCATGAGTGCCGCCAGCCGCTGCACGAGGGGGCGCTCCAGGACTCCGGCGGGGACCAGGAGCCCCAGGAGCTTCGCGAGATAGCAGCCGGCGGCGGTGAGCCCGATGGCGATCCAGATGTTCATCGGCCCTCCCCGGGCGCCGTGCCTTCGGTGACGGTCCGGTCCGGGCCGCTGCTGCCTCGGCCGTTCAGGAACAGGACGACCGGAGCGGCCAGCGCGGACACCAGTACGGGCGCGCCCGCCGGCAGCACCGGCAGGAGGCCCAGCACCAGCAGGACCGCCAGACCCGCGGTGACGCGCTCCGTGGTGCTCTTCAGCATCGGCGCGAGCAGCGCGAGGAACACGGCGGGACCCGCCGCGTCCAGTCCCCAGGCGGCGGTGTCGCCGAGCGCCTTGGCCCCCAGGGCGCCCCCCAGCGTGGTCAGGTTCCACAGGACGTAGAGGGTGAGCCCGGTGACGGTGAAGCCGATACGCGCGGCCCGCCTGGTGGGCTGGGGCAGCGTGACGGCGGTCGTCTCGTCGATGACCCAGTGGGCGGCGAGGGGGCGCACGAAGCGCGGCAGGGCGAGGAGCTGCGACAGCCGCAGCCCGTAGAAGGCGTTGCGGATGCCCAGGAAGAACGCTCCTGCCGCGGCGGTGTAGGGGTTGCCGCCGGCCGCGACGGCGCCGACGAGAGCGAACTGGGAGGCCCCCGTGAAGACGAGGAGACTCAACGCGCAGGTCTGGAGAAGGCTGAGTCCGGAGCCGGCCGAGGTCACGCCGAAGGCGAACCCGGAGAGGCCCACGGCTATGCCCACGCCGAGTGCGTCCCGGACGACGGCGCCGTCCGGCTTCTCCGTATCCGCGCCCGGGGCACCGAGTGCGCCGGAGCTCTGAGGGGGTGCTGTCTGTTCTGCCACGCCCGGAACGCTAAGGGGCGGGATCCCCGCCGGTCTTGTACGTTCTTGCACGCTCGCGCTGGTAGGCGCCCGGGGGCACTCCGACGATCCGGGTGAAGTGACGGTTGAGATGCGGCTGGTCGGTGAAGCCGACGGCGGCGGCGGCCTCGGCGGGCGGGGCCCCGGCGTCGAGCATGCGTCGCGCACGGCGCACCCGGGCGTCGGTGAGCCAGGTGTGCGGGGGCATTCCGTACTGCTTCTTGAAGGCCCGCAGCAACGCGAACGGGCTGGTGCCCAGCTCGGCTGCGAGCGCCTCCAGGGTGGGCGGCCGCTCCATCCGTTCCTCCAGCGCGGTCCGTGCGCGGACGGCGTCCCGGGCTCCGGCGAAGTGCGGGGTCCTGGGCGGCAGCACGCTGCCGTGGCGGTCGAGCAGCCGGGCCACCAGGACGCGCAGGACGCTGTCGGCGGCCAGGGCGTTACCCTCCTCGGCGGCCCGGTGGACCTCGGTGATCAGACGGGCGGCATACGGGTCCCGCACGCCGGTCTCCGCGAAGCCGACGGTGCCGCGCAGGTTCGTCAGGTCGGCCGCGATGTCGTTGATCACCTGGGCGGAGGGGTAGAGCGTGGCGTACACCCATCCTTCGGGCACTCCGGCGCGGGCGGTGTGCGGCACCTCCGGGTTGATCATGACCACGGTTCCGGGTCCGGCGTGCACGGTGCCGTCGGGGAGGCCGACGTCCTCGACACCGCTGGTGATCGTCCCGAAGACGTAGCCCTCATGGCTGTGACGCGGAAAGGTGTGGCGGACGTAGCGGGCACGCAGCAGATCGAGGTGGGGCAGCTCCGCGTACTGCCAGTACCTCGCCCATTCCTGTGTCGTGTCCACCTCCACCATGCTCGTATTCTCGCAGGTCCGGGCCGGTGGCCGAAGCCCAGAAAGGTGGGCGGCGGCACGTCCACCGGCCGTTGTCGGTGGCGGGGTGCACGATGGGGGGCATGGCCGGTTCCGCACTCGATTCGTTCTCACCCGCGACCCGCAGCTGGTTCGCCGCCGCCTTCGACGCGCCCACCGCCGCGCAGGAGGGGGCCTGGCAAGCCATCGGCGAGGGTTCGGATGTGCTGGTCGTCGCGCCGACCGGATCGGGTAAGACACTCGCCGCCTTTCTCGCCTCCCTGGACCGGCTGGCGGCCCTGCCGCCGCCCGCCGAGCCGAAGAAGCGCTGCCGGGTGCTGTACGTGTCACCGATGAAGGCGCTCGCCGTGGACGTGGAGCGGAATCTGCGTTCACCCCTGACCGGGATCCGTCAGGAGTCGGTACGCCTGGGTCTGCCCGAGCCCGAGGTGCGGGTGGGGATCCGTTCCGGCGACACCCCTCCCGCCGAGCGCCGTTCGATGGCGACGAGGCCCCCGGACATCCTGATCACCACACCCGAGTCCCTGTTCCTGATGCTCACGTCCTCGGCCCGGGATGCGCTCGCCGGGGTGGAGACGGTGATCGTGGACGAGGTGCATGCCGTCGCGGGCACCAAGCGCGGCGCCCATCTCGCCGTGTCCCTGGAGCGTCTGGACGAGCTGCTGCCGCGGCCCGCGCGGCGTATCGGGCTGTCGGCGACGGTCCGCCCGGTCGACGAGGTCGCGCGGTTCCTCTCGCCGCAACGGAGGGTGGAGATCGTCCAGCCCCCGTCCACCAAGGAGTTCGACCTCTCCGTCGTGGTTCCGGTGGAGGATCTCGGCGAGCTGGGCGGCTCCCCCGCCACGGGTGACGAGGGCGGCCAGGCGGAGAAGCCGTCGATCTGGCCCCATGTCGAGGAGCGCATCGCCGACCTCGTGCAGTCGCACCGCTCCACGATCGTCTTCGCCAACTCCCGGCGGCTGGCGGAGCGCCTGTGCAACCGGCTGAACGAGATCGCACACGAGCGGGCGACCGCCGCGTCGGAGGAGGAGCCGGGGGCGGGCGGGCCCCTGCCCGAAGCCCACTCCCCCGCCGAGATCATGGCCCAGTCCGGGGCGGCGAAAGGGGCACCGGCCGTGCTCGCCAGAGCGCACCACGGCTCGGTGTCCAAGGAGCAGCGCTCCCAGGTCGAGGAGGACCTGAAAGCGGGCCGGCTGCCGGCCGTGGTCGCCACCTCCAGCCTGGAGCTGGGGATCGACATGGGCGCCGTCGACCTGGTGATCCAGGTCGAGTCGCCGCCCTCCGTGGCCTCGGGACTCCAGCGGGTGGGCCGCGCCGGGCACCAGGTCGGCGCGGTGTCCACCGGGGTGGTCTTCCCCAAGTACCGCGGCGACCTGGTCCAGGCGGCCGTCGTCACCGAGCGGATGCGCCAGGGCGCCATCGAGGCTCTGCGG
Organism: Streptomyces sp. NPDC088746; assembly: GCF_044751065.1. NCBI lineage: Bacteria > Bacillati > Actinomycetota > Actinomycetes > Kitasatosporales > Streptomycetaceae > Streptomyces > Streptomyces sp. NPDC088746. The sequence continues at coordinate 23,819 of NZ_JBIVLA010000006.1, read as the reverse complement.
ATCCCGTCCAACCCCCTGGACGTGCTCGCCCAGCAGATCGTCGCCACGGTCGCCCTCGACAACTGGCAGGCCGACGATCTGCTCGCCCTCGCCCGCCGGGCGGCCCCCTTCGCCTCCCTCCCCGAATCCGCGTTCACCGCCGTGCTCGACATGCTCGCCGGGCGCTATCCGTCCGACGCCTTCGCGGAGCTGCGGCCCCGTGTGGTGTGGGACCGCGTCACCGGTACGGTCACGGGCCGCCCCGGCGCCCAGCGGCTCGCCGTCACCTCGGGCGGCACCATTCCCGACCGCGGACTCTTCGGTGTCTTCCTCGCCGGCGCCGACCCGAAGAAGGGCGGCGGACGCGTCGGCGAGCTGGACGAGGAGATGGTCTACGAGTCCCGGGTCGGCGACGTCTTCACCCTGGGCACCACATCCTGGCGGATCGAGGACATCACCAGGGACAGGGTCCTCGTCTCGCCTGCCCCCGGAGTCCCCGGCCGGCTGCCGTTCTGGAAGGGTGACCAGCTGGGCCGCCCGCTGGAGCTGGGCCGTGCCCTGGGCGCGTTCCTCCGGGAGATCGGCGGGCTGTCCGCCGAGGACGCCCGGCTCCGGCTGGTCGCCGCCGGGCTCGACGCCTGGGCCGCGGACAACATCCTGTCGTACCTCGACGAGCAGCGCCGGGCCTGCGGGCACGTCCCCGACGACCGGACGGTGCTGGTCGAGAGGTTCCGGGACGAGCTGGGCGACTGGCGGATCGTGGTGCACTCGCCGTTCGGTGCCCAGGTCCACGCCCCGTGGGCACTCGCCCTGTCCGCCCGGCTCGGTGAGCGGTACGGCATGGACGCGCAGGTCATGCACGCGGACGACGGCATCGTGCTGCGGCTGCCCGACGCCGACCTGATGGGGCTCGACCTCCTCGACTTCGATCCGGTCCAGGCCGAGGGGAGCGGTGAGGCCGCGGGCGGTGCGGGGCGCGGAGCTGCCGGCCCAGGTTTCCCCGCCGCCGGGTTCGACAGCGAGCAGCCTCCCGTCGGGGCCACCGACGTGGTGTTCGACAAGGGCGAGATCAGCCAGCTCGTCACCGAACAGGTCGGCGGATCAGCCCTGTTCGCCTCACGGTTCCGCGAATGCGCCGCGCGTGCCCTGCTGTTGCCCCGGCGCAGCCCCGGCAAGCGCACCCCCCTGTGGCAGCAGCGGCAGCGCGCCTCCCAGCTGCTCCAGGTGGCCTCCGAGTTCGGCTCGTTCCCGATCGTCCTCGAAGCCGTCCGCGAGTGCCTTCAGGACGTCTTCGACGTCCCCGGTCTCACCGAGCTGATGGGCGACCTGGAGGCGCGCCGCATCCGTCTGGTCGAGGTGACCACCCCCGAGCCGTCGCCGTTCGCCCGCTCCCTCCTCTTCGGCTATGTCGCGCAGTTCCTGTACGAGGGCGACTCACCCCTCGCCGAGCGGCGGGCAGCGGCGCTCTCGCTCGACTCCCATCTCCTGGCCGAGCTGCTGGGCCAGGCGGAGCTGCGGGAGCTGCTCGACGCCGATGTCCTCGGCGAACTGGAGCGGGAGCTCCAGTGGCTGACCGACGACAGGAAGATCAAGGACGTCGAGGGGGTCGCCGATCTGCTGCGCGTGCTCGGGCCCCTCACCGACGCCGAGCTGGCCGAGCGCGGCGCGGAGGCCGCATGGGCCCCGGAGCTGGCGACAGCCCGGCGCGCCATCCAGGTCCGCATCGGTGGAATCTCCCACTGGGCGGCTGTCGAGGACGCGGGCCGGCTGCGCGACGCACTCGGCACCGCCCTCCCGGTAGGAGTCCCCGAGGCGTTCACCGAGCCGGTCAAGGACCCGCTCGGCGACCTCCTCGCCCGGTTCGCCCGTACGCACGGCCCGTTCACCACCACGCAGGCGGCGAGCCGTTTCGGCCTCGGCAGCGCCGTCACGGACGGGGCGCTGCAGCGGCTCGCCGCGTCGAGCCGCGTCGTCCAGGGCGAGTTCCACCCCGCGGGCATCGGCCAGGAGTGGTGCGATGCCACGGTCCTGCGGCGGCTGCGGCGCCGTTCGCTCGCCGCGCTCCGGCAGGAGCTGGAGCCTGTGCCACCCGCCGCGCTGGCCGGCTTCCTCCCCCAGTGGCAGCACCTCGGCGACAACAGCCTGCGGGGCATCGACGGACTGGCCCGTGCCATCGAGCAGTTGCAGGGCGCCCCTGTCCCTGCGTCCGCCCTGGAGAAGCTGATCCTGCCGAGCCGCGTGGCGGGGTACACCCCCGCCATGCTCGACGAGCTCACGACCACGGGCGAGGTCGTCTGGGCAGGCGCGGGCGCACTTCCCGGAAAGGACGGCTGGCTCTCCGTCTACCTGGCCGACAGTGCTCCGCTGCTCCTCCCGCCGCCCCTTCCGCTGGAGGAGACCGCGTTGCACGAGTCGGTTCTCACCGTGCTCTCCGGCGGGTTCGGGCTCTTCTTCCGGCAGATCGCCGATCAGGTCCGGGCCACCACCCACCCGGACTGCACCGATCCCCAGCTGGCCGACGCGCTCTGGGATCTGGTCTGGTCAGGCCGTCTCACCAACGACACGCTCGCGCCCCTGCGTTCGCTCCTCGGCTCAGGGCGCACGGCGGGCTCCACCGCGCACCGCGCGCGGCGCAATGTGCCGCGTGGCCGTTACGGGTCGCTGACCGCGGCAGCCCGTCCCGCGTCCCGCACCGGCCCGCCGACCGTGTCGGGGCGCTGGTCGCTGCTGCCCCCGGCCGAGCCCGAGCCGACCCATCGCGCGCACGCACTCGCCCGGACACTCCTCGACCGCCACGGCGTGGTGACCCGCGGCGCGGTGCAGGCCGAGGGCGTCGAGGGCGGGTTCTCGGCGATCTACCGCATCCTTGCCGCGTTCGAGGACAGCGGTCAGGCCCGCCGTGGTTACGTCGTCGAAGGGCTGGGAGCCGCTCAGTTCGCCATGGACGGTGCCGTGGACCGGCTCAGGGCAGCCTCCACCGCACGCGACCGTGCGGACCCGGGCTCGGCTCCCCGCGCCCTGGTCCTCGCGGCGGCCGATCCGGCCAACGCGTACGGTGCCGCCCTGCCCTGGCCCGAATCACCGGACGGCGCGGGACACAAGCCCGGCCGCAAGGCGGGGTCTCTGGTGGTGCTCGTGGACGGCGAGCTGACGCTCTACATGGAGCGCGGTGGCAAGTCCCTCCTCGCGTGGCCCACCGATCCGGACGACCCGGCGCTCCGGGCCGCGGCGGAGGCGCTCGCGTCGGCCGCACGCGCGGGGACGCTCGGCACGGTCACGGTGGAGCGCACCAACGGCGCCTCCTCCCTCACCTCCCCGCTCGGCCGCGCCCTGGAGGCCGCCGGCTTCCTCGCCACGCCACGAGGTCTGCGGCTGCGCGCCTGAGGACGGCTCCGGCGCGGCCGAGGGACCATGTGCGGCCCGGGCCGCGCATCATGGACACATGCCCGAAGGTGACACCGTCCTGCAGACCGCCCGGCGTCTCGACGCGGCCCTCGCCGGCCAGGTGCTGACGGTCTCCGACCTGCGGGTCCCCCGGTTCGCCACAGCAGACCTGACCGGCCGGACCGTCCTGGACGTCACGGCGCGCGGCAAGCATCTGCTCACCCGGTTCCAGGGCGGTCTCACCCTCCACAGCCATCTGCGTATGGAGGGTTCCTGGCGTGTGTACGACCCAGGCGAGCGCTGGCGGGGCGGCCCCGCCCACCAGATCCGCGCCGTGCTCGCCACCGCGGAGCACACAGCCGTCGGCTACCGCCTGCCCGTCCTCGAACTGCTCCGCACCGAGGACGAAGCGCAGGCCGTCGGCCATCTGGGGCCCGATCTGCTGGGACCGGACTGGGACCCGGACACCGCACTGCGCAATCTGCTCACCGACCCCGGACGGCGGCTCGGGGACGCGCTTCTGGACCAGCGCAATCTGGCCGGTATCGGCAATGTCTACATGTGCGAGCTCTGCTTCATGGCCCGCGCGACGCCGTGGCTCCCGGTGGGCGAGCTGCCCCTGCCCCTCGCCACCCGTCTGGTCAGCACGGCCAGACAGCTTCTGGAGGCCAATCGCGACCGGCCCGTGCGGACCACGACCGGGGCGACGGCGGCCATGTCCCGCAGCCGTACACGGGAACGTCTTTTCGTCTACGGTCGGGCCGGCCGGCCCTGTCTACGCTGTCGTACGCCCATCCGCGTCGCGGACCGCGACGACCGTCCCACGTACTGGTGTCCGCACTGCCAGTCCGGGCCCACCGGCTGAGACCCGTGCCCCGGCTGAGATCCGTGCCCGGCCGCGGCCTCGGCCCGCGCTGAACGTCAGGTACCGCCCCGGGCAAGGTCTGCGCGACGGGACGGACGCAGTCTGCCGAGGCGCTAGGAGGGTATGTCCGTCCGGTCCACCGCGGGCTCGTCGGCAGCCTTCTCCGGCCGCCCCGAGGACGCCACATGCACCGGCAGGAGACTCAGCCCCCACCCACCGGCCGCCACCGTACCCTCGACCACTCCGGCGTGCTGCGGCTCCAGAAGCAGCCGCAGCACCGCCCACCACCACACGCCACCGAGGACGAGCACCGGCACCCATCGCCGCACCATGGCTGCCTCCTCCGGCCGACGCTAGTCGGCACGATCTCCTGACGGGAGGGCGCATCGGTGCACTACCGGCGTGCACGGCGCGAGCGGAACGACAGTGCGCGCTCTCTCCTGGGGCCGCTGGCGGGAGAGGTGTGTCCCGGCCCTCCCCCGAAGTTTCCCCCGGGTCGGCGCCGGCTGCATCCCGCGGCCGGGCACGCCGGTACCCCGGACATGCCGGTGCCCCCGGGATCGGAATCCGCGGGGGCAGACCGGTCGGTGCTGCTCCTACTTGTCGTCGTCGGTGAGGGAATCCTTCACGCCCTTGGCACGGTCGCCCGTGGCGCCCAGGGCGCCCTCCGCCTTGGCCTTGGCCTGGTCGGACTTGCCTTCGGCTTCCTTGCGACGGTCTCCGGTGACCTTGCCGGTCGCTTCCTTGGCCTTGCCCTTGAGCTTGTCCACGGCCTTCTTGTCCGTCACGGCGATTCCTTCCTCGAGTTCGGGTTCAGGCACTCTCCGCCTGGAACATCCACGCGTGCTTCTCGAGATCCGCGGTGAGCGTGATCAGGATGTCCTGGCTGATGGGGTCCGGTTCGTCGGTCGCCTCGATCCGCTCACGCATGCGGTCGATGACCACGCGGAGAGCGTCGACGAGCACACGCACCGCGTCGACGTCCTTGATCCAGCCGTCGGGCACGGAATCGATCGCAGTGGTCTTCGCGAGCGTCCGGGACCGGCCGTCCGGGTTGACGCCGACCGCGGAGGCTCGCTCCGCGACCGTGTCCGAGTGCTGCCGCGCGGTGTCGACGACCTCGTCGAGCTGCAGGTGCACGGAGCGGAAGCGCGGGCCGACCACGTTCCAGTGGACCTGCTTGGCCACCAGGGAAAGGTCGACCAGGTCGACCAGTGCGCCTTGCAGCGCGTCCCCCACGACCTTGCGGTCGCCTTCGGACAGGGCGCTCTTCACGACAGACATGCACTTCTCCGTTCAGATAGCTCTTCGACCTGCCAATTGTCCACAATGTCACATATAGGTCGAAACGGGCATCCGGGTGGTTGCTCCACGGATCCACAGATCCACGAACCCTGAGATCCGGATCCGGAGAAACACCCTTCGGCCTCACTCCGCGCCTGCCCCGCGAACAGCTCCGCACACACCCGGTACGCGAAAGCCCCGGCAGACCCTCGAGGGTCTGCCGGGGCTTTCGTTCACCACGAACCGTGCGGTCAGGCGGCGACGACATCCACCGCTTCCGCGGGCGCCTTGATGGTCACCCGTCCCGTCGGTACGCCGGCGACCGACGCAACAGAGACGGAATTGAGCATCGGGCGTACCGGCACAGGCACCGCATCACTGGCTGCTGCCGACTCGGCCAGCTCAGCCAGGGACAGTTCATCGCTCACTTCACGCATGAGCTCGGACATCCGTACGTCCAGCGCGTCGCAAATGGCGGAGAGCAGTTCGGAGGATGCCTCCTTCTGCCCCCGCTCCACCTCGGAGAGATAGCCGAGCGAGACTCGGGCGGACGAGGAGACTTCGCGCAGAGTACGGCCTTGGCGCTGGCGCTGCCGACGCAGCACGTCACCAAGCAGGCGACGGAGCAGAATCATCGGTGGCTCCCTCCTCGGACCGCGTAGCCGCATCCTTCACGCCCCACCGTACCGCCTTGCGCCGCGGCCGTGCGGGGAGCGATGTCGTGTTCACTCAGGGCTGTAAACATCAATTCCCCCCGTTCTGTTCCGTATCCTGTGCCCTCGCATTTTCGCCGAGTTCGCCGGAGAGCAGTTCGAGCAGGCTCCGCACACTCTCCTTACGGATGTCCGCCCTCCCGCCGTTCAACCTCAGCTCGGCGACTTTCTGTACGCCACCCGGCCCGGAAACGGCTATGAAGACCGTTCCGACAGATTTGCCGTCCTGCGGCTCGGGACCGGCGACCCCGGTGGTCGAGACGCCCCAGTCCGCGCCGAGGACCCGGCGCACGCCGTCGGCCATCGCCCGGGCGACCTCGGGGTCGACAGCGCCGCGCTCGGCCAGGAGCGCGCCGTCGACGCCCAGCAGATCACGCTTCAGCGGCGTGGCGTACGCCGTCACGGACCCGCGGAAGCTCTGCGAGGCCCCGGGGACGGAAGTGAGCTCGGCGGCCACCAGACCGCCGGTGAGGGACTCGGCGACCCCGAGCGTCTCATCGCGCTCCTGAAGCCGCCGCAGCACCTGGGCCGCCGCGGAGGTCACCGTTCCGCCTCCGCGGCGCGGTGGCTGCCCGCCACGCGCTCCCCGGCAGGCTCCCTGACGGACTCCGCCACCGGCTCCACGACGGGCTCCGCCGCAGCGTCCGCCGACCCGCCGGCTACGCCGGTGGCGCTCCGCGCCACCGCGGGAACCCCCGTGTCCGCTGCCGCCGCGACCGCTTCCATGGCGGCGGCCCGCTCGGCGGCGAGCCCGCGACGGCGGAGCACGACGGCCTGGCGCACGTAATCGAGGCCGGTGACGACCGTCAGGACGACGGCCACCATCATCACCCAGAAGCGCAGGGTCGCCAGGGGGCCCGTCAGCGCCAGGACGTACATCCCCACCGCGATGCCCTGGGCAAGGGTCTTCACCTTCCCGCCGCGGCTGGCGGGGATCACCGAGTGCCGGATGACCCAGAAACGCATGAGCGTGATGCCGAGCTCACGGAAGAGGATCACGCCGGTGATCCACCAGGGAAGGTCCCCGAGCGTGGACAGACAGATCAGCGCCGCGCCCATGATCGCCTTGTCCGCGATCGGGTCGGCGATCTTGCCGAAATCGGTGACCAGGTTGTACGCGCGTGCCAGATGGCCGTCGAAGACATCGGTGATCATGGCGACGGCGAAGGCCGCCCAGGCGAACGACCGCCAGACCGGGTCGTAGCCACCGTCGTGCAGCATCAGCACGACGAAGCCCGGGACGAGCAGCAGCCGCACCATCGTGAGGATGTTCGCGATGTTCCACAGCCCCGCCTGGTTGACGGCCGCCCCGCCCAGCTTGCCGCCGCGGGTCGCCGGCGTCGCGCTGGGGCCGCCTGCCGCGGATGCCGGGGCTCCCGTCATCTGGCCGCCTCCGCAAGCTCGTGGTGTTCGGCCACGAGGTCCACTCCCTCGGTGCCCACTGCCTTAGCTTCGACCATACGGCCCGGCACGAGCCCTTCGCGTGCGGTGAAGACGACCTGCCCGTCCGTTTCCGGCGCCTGGTGGGCGGCTCGGCCCACCGCCACGGGCCCGTCCTCCTCGGACTCCACGGACTCGACGAGGACGTGGAGGGTTTCGCCGACCCGCTCCTCGGCCCGCTGCGAGGTCAGCTCCTCGGCGAGCTGCGAGATGTGCGCGAGACGCTCCGCGATGACGTCGGCGTCCAGCTTGTTCTCGTAACCGACCGCCTCGGTGCCCTCCTCGTCGGAGTAGCCGAAGACCCCGATGGCGTCCAGACGTGCGCCGGTGAGGAAGCGTTCCAGCTCGGCGAGGTCGGCCTCCGTCTCACCCGGGAATCCCACGATGAAGTTCGACCGCGCACCGGCCTCCGGTGCCTTCGACCGAATGGTGTCCAGGAGTTCGAGGAAGCGGTCCGTGTCGCCGAATCGCCGCATCGCGCGCAGGACCCCGGGTGCGGAGTGCTGGAACGAGAGGTCGAAGTAGGGCGCGACCTTGGGAGTCGAGGTGAGTACGTCGATCAGCCCCGGCCGCATCTCGGCGGGCTGCAGATAGCTGACGCGGATGCGCTCGATCCCGTCGACGTCGGCGAGCTCGGGCAGCAGGGTCTCCAGCAGCCTGATGTCACCGAGGTCCTTGCCGTACGAGGTGTTGTTCTCGGAGACGAGCATGACCTCCTTGACGCCCTGCTCGGCGAGCCAGCGGGTCTCTCCGAGGACGTCGGAGGGGCGCCGGGAGATGAACGAGCCGCGGAAGGAGGGGATGGCGCAGAACGAGCAGCGCCGGTCGCATCCCGAGGCCAGCTTCACCGAGGCGACCGGGCTGGTCCCCAGCCTCCGGCGCAGCGGTGCCCGCGGCCCGGAGACCGGCGCGACACCCTCCGGGAGGTCGGCGGGGGCCGGTGCGATCTCCTGGGCGTGCCCGGGCAGCGCGACGGCGGTGTCCTGGCGCTCGGCCGGGCTGATCGGCAGGAGCTTGCGCCGGTCACGCGGGGTGTGGGAGGCGTGGATGCCACCGTTGAGGATGGTCTGCAGGCGGTCGGAGATGTCGGCGTAGTCGTCGAATCCGAGGACTCCGTCCGCTTCCGGGAGCGCCTCGGCGAGGTCCTTGCCGTAGCGCTCGGCCATGCAGCCGACGGCCACGACGGCCTGGGTTCTGCCGTGATCCTTCAGATCGTTGGCTTCGAGCAGGGCATCCACGGAGTCCTTCTTGGCGGCCTCCACGAACCCACAGGTGTTGACGACGGCGACATCCGCGTCCGTGGCGTTCTCGACGAGCTCCCAGCCGTCCGCTGCCAAGCGGCCTGCGAGCTCCTCCGAGTCCACCTCGTTACGGGCGCAGCCAAGAGTGACAAGGGCGACGGTACGGCGTTCGGGCATGGGCTCAAGACTACTTTGTCCCGGCACTCACCCTGCCGTGCAGGGTTCACCGCTACGGGGAGTGACCGAACAGCCGGTGAAGACGAGGGAAAACACGACGGTGAGCGCCAGCATCTGCCGGGCGCTCACCGTCGGGACGAAACGGGTGGAGAGGTCAGCCGACCTCAGGGTCACCCTTGGTGTACGAAAGCCGTTCGACCTGGCCCGATTCGAACTGGTCGTCGACCTTCTTGCCGTTCACGAAGAGATCGATCGCTCCGGCGTCTCCGAGAACGAGGTCGACCCGCTCCTTGTCCTGGAAGGTCTTGGTGTCGCCCTGGGCCAGCAGACCGTCGAAGAGCAGCCGCCCGTTGTGATCCTTGGCGGAGATCCAGCTCTTGCCCTCGGCGGCGCTCAGCCTGACGGTCACCTTGTCCCGCGGAGCTGCGGCGATGGCGCTTTCGGAGGGGACGGGCTTGGGGTCGGCGGGCTTGGTCGTGGTGGGCTTGGGCGTGGTCTTGTCGGGAGTCGAGCCTTCGGCCACCTGTGCCGCGCCCGAGCCCTCGTCCTCACCGCTGAAGAGCGTGAAGCCGACGAACCCGACCACGGCGACGATCGCAGCGACCATGGCCGCGGTCCAGTTGGGCCGACGGGGTTCGGAGCGGATCCGCTCCGCCTCGAACAGCGGTGCCGCGGGAGTGGGCGCGGGGCGGCCGCCGTGCTCGGCGTCGAACTCCGCGATCAGCGCGTCGGGGTCGATCCGGACGGCACGGGCGAGCATACGGATATGGCCGCGGGCATACACGTCGCCGCCGCAGCGGGAGAAGTCGTCCTCCTCGATCGCGTGCACGATGGGGATGCGCACCCGGGTGGAGCTGCTGACTTCCTCGACCGTCAGACCTGCGGCGATACGAGCCTGCTGAAGCGCGCGACCGATCGAAGGGCGGTCGTCTTCGGGGGAGTTGCCGATGGACACGGGGGCGCCTTTCGAGCGTGAGCCACCTGCTGGATGTTCAGTCTAGGGGTGGTACGAAAGGGTGGGGCAACCGGGAGCGACGACTTTGTACGCCATCGGGTTCGCCGGGAAGCCCCTCGGGCAGGACAGAGGACGGAGCACCGGACGGATCATCCCGCTGCTCCTTTCTTCAACTTGACGTACGGCCGGGCGAAACGGTTGCCCGCAAAACTCTTACGAAGCGGTTTCCCCACGGATGACGGCCAACACACCGTCGAGTTCGTCCGGTTTCACCATGACATCGCGCGCCTTGGAACCCTCGCTGGGACCCACGATGTTGCGCGACTCCATCAGGTCCATCAGCCGTCCGGCCTTGGCGAAGCCGACGCGCAGCTTGCGCTGGAGCATCGATGTCGAGCCGAACTGTGTGGACACGACCAGCTCGGCCGCCTGACAGAGCAGATCGAGGTCGTCGCCGATGTCCTCGTCGATCTCCTTCTTCTGCTTGGTGCCGACCACGACGTCGTCGCGGAAGACCGGCGCCATCTGATCCTTGCAGTGCTGGACGACCGCCGCGACCTCGCCCTCGGTGACGAAGGCTCCCTGCATACGGGTCGGCTTGTTCGCCCCCATCGGCAGGAAGAGACCGTCACCCTTGCCGATGAGCTTCTCGGCCCCGGGCTGATCGAGGATGACGCGGCTGTCGGCGAGCGACGAGGTCGCGAAGGCGAGCCGGGAGGGCACGTTCGCCTTGATCAGACCGGTGACGACGTCGACCGAGGGACGCTGTGTGGCCAGGACCAGATGGATGCCGGCGGCACGCGCCAGCTGGGTGATCCGGACGATGGAGTCCTCGACGTCACGCGGAGCCACCATCATGAGGTCCGCCAGCTCGTCGACGATGACCAGCAGGTACGGGTAGGGCGAGAGCTCACGCTCGCTCCCCTCGGGCGCCTTGGCCTTGCCGGTGCGGACCGCGTGGTTGAAGTCGTCGATGTGCCGGAAGCCGTAGGCCGCGAGGTCGTCGTAGCGCAGGTCCATCTCCCGCACGACCCACTGGAGTGCTTCGGCGGCCTTCTTCGGGTTGGTGATGATGGGGGTGATGAGGTGCGGGATGCCCTCGTAGGCCGTGAGCTCGACGCGCTTCGGGTCGACGAGCACCATCCGCACGTCCTCGGGTGTCGCCCGCACCATGACCGAGGTGATCAGACAGTTGATGCAGGAGGACTTGCCGGAACCGGTCGCACCGGCGACGAGGACGTGCGGCATGTTCGCCAGGTTGGCCATCTCGTAGCCGCCCTCGACGTTCTTGCCGAGCGCCACCAGCATGGGGTGGTCGTCCTCGGCCGCGTCGGCGAGACGCAGGACGTCGCCGAGGTTGACCATCTCCCGGTCGGAGTTGGGGATTTCGATGCCGACGGCGGACTTCCCGGGGATCGGGGAGATGATCCGGACGTCAGGGCTGGCGACGGCATAGGCGATGTTCTTCGTGAGGGCCGTGATCCGCTCGACCTTGACGGCGGGGCCGAGCTCCACCTCGTACCGGGTGACGGTCGGGCCGCGGGTGAAGCCGGTGACGGCCGCGTCCACCTTGAACTCCGTGAAGACGGTGGTCAGGGAGGCGACGACCGCGTCGTTGGCGGCGCTGCGCGTCTTGCCGGGGCCGCCGCGCTCCAGGAGGTCCAGGGAGGGCAGCGAGTAGGTGATGTCACCGGAGAGCTGCAGCTGCTCGGCCCGGTTGGGCAGCCCTTCAGGCCGCTCGGGGGCCGGCTTCGTCAGATCGGGGACGCTGTCCTCGGAGGACGAGGTGCCCTTCTCCGGGCGCCCGCCACCGGAGGGGATCTTCCCGGCCGACCTCGCACCGGGCACCGGGGTGCCGGTCCGCTCGCGGTCCCGGTCCGTGGAGACGCCCTGCGTCAGATCGGCGACGACGGGAGAGGGCGGCATTCCGTTGAGTACCGCCCCGTCGAGCGCGGCCGCCGCGGCTGCCGCGACGTCCACGGCGTCCATGGTGCGGTTCATCGCGGGCTGTGCGGACGGCCTGCGGGGCCGGCGCCGCTTGGCGAGCGCCTCGCCCTCGGCCTGATCCGGGTCGTACACCTCGTCGGGTCCCGGGCGACGTGCCGAGGCACGCCGGGTGCGCTCGGGCAGCGCTTCGCGCCACTGCTCGTCGTACCGCTCGCCGTCGCTCCCGTCCTGCTCGCCCGGTACGTCCACCGGGTCGACGATGCCGAGCCTGACGCCGAGCTGCCGCAGCCGCCGGGGAATGGCGTTGACCGGGGTGGCGGTCACGACCAGGAGCCCGAAGACCGTCAGCAGCAGAAGCAGCGGGACGGCGAGCACCTCGCCCATCGTGAAGACGAGGGGCTGGGAAGCGGCCCAGCCGATGAGGCCGCCCGCGTCCTGCATGGCGCCGGTTCCGTCCTCACGGCCCGGCGATCCGCAGGCGATGTGGACCTGGCCGAGCACGCCGATGACGAGAGCGGAGAGCCCGATGACGATGCGGCCGTTGGCCTCGGGCTTCTCCGGATAGAGGATCAGCCGTACGGCGACGGCGCCCAGCAGTATCGGCACCAGCAGATCGAGCCGGCCGAACGCCCCGGTCACGAGCATCTCGACGAGATCGCCCACGGGGCCCTGCAGATGCGACCAGGTGCCGGCCGCCACGACCAGCGCGAGCCCCAGGAGCAGCAGGGCCAGCCCGTCCTTGCGGTGTGCCGGGTCAAGTCCCTTCGCGCCGCGCCCTATGGAGCGGAAGACCGCCCCGACGCCGTGCGCCGTACCCAGCCACAGGGCGCGGACGAGCCTGTACACGCCCCCCGTGGGGGACGGTGCGGGCTTGGGCGCGGGTTTCTTCGCCGCAGCCTTCTTGGCCGGCGCCTTCTTTACGGGCACCGTCTTCTTCGCCGCCGCCTTCTTGGCGGGCGCGGCTTTCTTCGCCGGTCCCTGGGTACGGCCGGCACCCTTCGCGGTGCCCGCCGTGCCCAGGGAACCCTTGCCGGACGTACGTGAGGCCATGTGACTGAGGTTACCGGTGCCGACGCCGGTGGACACGTGTGCCTACGGCTTCACCCGTCCGTGTCGCCCTTGCACAGGCGTTGAACTGACGGGCCCTCAGCGGGACGAGGTCAGCTCTGTGAGGGCAGGGGCGCCGTGGAACCGCCCGCCCCGGGTTCCAGCGCGTCGAGTGCACGGCGCAGGCCCGTGAGCTTGCGCTCGAGGTGGGCGGCGGTGGCCACCGCGGCCGCGTCCGCCGATTCGTCGTCCAACTGCTTGGAGAGGGCTTCCGCCTGCTCCTCGACCGCGGCGAGCCGGGCCGAGAGCTCGGCGAGAAGACCCGCCGGCTCCTTCTCGTGGGCGCCCTGGTGGGCGCCGCCTTCGAGCTGGAGCCGCAGCAGCGACGCCTGTTCGCGCAGCTGGCAGTTCTTCATGTACAGCTCAACGAAGACCGAGACCTTGGCGCGCAGCACCCAGGGGTCGAAGGGCTTCGAGATGTAGTCCACCGCGCCCGCCGCATAACCGCGGAAGGTGTGGTGCGGACCGTGGTTGATCGCGGTCAGGAAGATGATCGGGATGTCCCGGGTCCGCTCCCGCCGCTTGATGTGTGCGGCCGTCTCGAATCCGTCCATGCCGGGCATCTGTACGTCCAGCAGAATAACCGCGAAATCGTCCGTGAGCAGCGCTTTGAGCGCTTCCTCCCCTGACGATGCCCGTACCAGTGTCTGATCGAGCGCAGAGAGGATGGCCTCCAGCGCCAGCAGATTCTCCGGCCGGTCATCGACCAGGAGGATCTTGGCCTTCTGCACCATGGCCCGTCCTCCTCGCCCCGGAATCGCACCGGGTGCCGCCCCAGGGGACGACTCCCTTACGCCGTCCGTCCTTGTGCCGGTCATGGTAGCCGCACCCCGCCCGTCACCACACCCTGTCACCGCGATGTCACTGTGCACATAGCGAAAACGCGGTCGAAGACCAGAAGGTTCCCCGGAATCCGCACACTCACACCCCTCGGCGCACAGCCGGACGCCGAATTCCGACGAGCCGTTCCCCGCCCGGTCACTCTCCGCGCATCCACTTCTCCATCACCGACAGCAGATGGTCGGAATCGACCGGCTTGGTCACATAGTCGGAGGCTCCGCAGTCGATCGCCTTCTCGCGGTCCCCCTTCATGGCCTTGGCGGTCAGCGCGACGATCGGCAGCCCCGCGAACTGAGGCATCCGGCGGATCGCGGTCGTCGTCGCATAGCCGTCCATCTCGGGCATCATGATGTCCATCAGAACGATCGTCACATCATCGTGCTGCTCAAGGACTTCGATGCCCTCGCGCCCGTTCTCCGCGTACAGCACCGACAGTCCGTGCTGCTCCAGCACACTGGTGAGGGCGAAGACGTTGCGGATGTCGTCGTCGACGATGAGCACCTTCTCCCCGTGGAAGCGGAACGTCCGGCGGGGTGCCTGCTCCTCCTGCGCGCTCTGCACCCATTCCTCGGGTGCCGCGCCGGTCTCCTCCCCGGAGCTGTCATTCGCCAGTGCGGGGCGCTGTGCCGCGCCTCCCAAGGCCTTGCGGCGGCGCCGGAACACCCCGGCGGAGTTGGCGGGGTCGCCCAGGGGCTGCTCGGTGCCGGTGCTCTGCGGTGCCTCCAGGTGCAGGGCACCCTCGGCGGAACTCGCGTGGGCCTCGATGGGACCGGGCCCCATCTGCGGATAGCCCTGCGGAGGCAGCTCGCTGGGGTGCAGGGGCAGATACAGCGTGAAGGTCGAGCCGCGGCCCGGTTCGCTCGCCGCGTGGATCTCACCGCCCAGCAGCCGGGCGATCTCCCGGCTGATGGAGAGGCCGAGACCCGTGCCACCGTACTTGCGGCTGGTCGTACCGTCCGCCTGCTTGAACGCCTCGAAGATCACCAGCATCTTGCTCGACGCGATGCCGATTCCGGTGTCGGTGACCGAGAAGGCGATCAGGTCGCCGTCGGCGTCACGCAGCGAGCCGGCCTCCAGCAGGTGTTCCCTGATGGCGTTCGGGACATCGGCGCCGGCCGGCCGGATGACCAGCTCCACGGCGCCGCTGTCCGTGAACTTCACCGCGTTGGACAGGAGGTTGCGCAGGACCTGCAGCAGCCGCTGCTCGTCCGTGTGCAGCGTGGCGGGGAGCTCCGGGGACACCCGTACGGAGAAGTCGAGCCCCTTCTCCGCGGTGAGCGGCCGGAACGTCGCCTCCACGTAGTCGACCAGCTGCACCAGGGCGATCCGGGTCGGGCTGACGTCCATCTTGCCCGCCTCGACCTTGGACAGGTCGAGGATGTCGTTGATCAGCTGGAGCAGGTCGGAACCCGCCCCGTGGATCGTCTCGGCGAACTCCACCTGCTTGGGCGAGAGGTTGCCCTCGGCGTTGTCCGCGAGCAGCTTGGCCAGGATGAGCAGCGAGTTGAGCGGCGTACGCAGCTCGTGCGACATGTTGGCCAGGAACTCCGACTTGTAGCGCATCGAGACGGCGAGCTGCTCCGCGCGCTCCTCCAGGACCTGCCGCGCCTCCTCGATCTCGGTGTTCTTCACCTCGATGTCGCGGTTCTGCTGTGCGAGCAGTTCGGCCTTCTCCTCCAGCTCGGCGTTGGAGGCCTGCAGCGCCTTCTGCCGGTTCTCGAGCTCCTGCGAACGGTCACGCAGCTGCTCGGTGAGCTCCTGGGACTGTTCCAGGAGCTTCTCGGTCTTCGTGTTGACACTGATGGTGTTGACGCTCGTGGCGATCATCTCGGCGAGCTGGTTGAGGAAGTCGCGCTGAATGTGCGTGAACGGCTGGAACGACGCCAGTTCGATGACCCCGAGCACCTGGCCCTCGAAGAGCACCGGCAGCACGATCACGTGCGCGGGCGGCGCTTCCCCGAGCCCGGAGGAGATCTTCAGATACCCCGGCGGCACGTTGTCCACCTGGATCGTCCGCTTCTCCTCCGCCGCCGTTCCGATGAGCGTCTCACCGGGCCGGAAGGAGGTCGGCATGGAGCCGGCGGAATAGCCGTAACTGCCGCGCATCCGCAGCTCGTACGAGCTCTCCCTTCCGCTGTCCGACCCGACCTCGTCACCGTCCCCGGTGGTCATGGCCAGGAAGAACGCTCCGTGCTGGGCGGAGACGACCGGCGTCAGCTCGCTCATGATCAGCGAGGCGACGTCGTCGAGATCCCGGCGGCCCTGCATCAGACCGGAGATCCTGGCGAGGTTGCCCTTGAGCCAGTCCTGCTCCTTGTTGGCCAGCGTGGTGTCGCGCAGATTGGCGATCATCGTATTGATGTTGTCCTGCAGCACCTGGATCTCGCCGGCCGCGTCGACGTCGATCTTGAGATTGAGATCGCCGCGGGTCACCGCGGTGGCGACGGCCGCGATGGCGCGCACCTGACGGGTCAGGTTTCCCGCCATCTCGTTCACCGACTCGGTGAGGTCGCGCCAGGTCCCGTCGACGTCCCTGACCCTGGCCTGCCCGCCCAGCTGCCCCTCGGTGCCCACCTCGCGCGCCACCCGGGTCACCTGCTCGGCGAAGGAGGAGAGCTGGTCGACCATCGTGTTGATGGTGTTCTTCAGCTCCTGGATCTCACCGCGCGCATCGATGTCGATCTTCTTGGTGAGATCACCCTTGGCGATGGCCGTGGTCACCGTGGCGATCTGGCGCACCTGGCCGGTCAGGTTGGACGCCATCGAGTTCACCGACTCGGTGAGGTCCTTCCAGGTGCCCGAGACGCCCGGTACGCGCGCCTGGCCGCCCAGCTCTCCCTCGGTGCCCACCTCGCGCGCCACCCGGGTCACCTCGTCGGCGAACGAGGACAGGGTCGTCACCATCGTGTTGACGGTGTCGGCCAGTTCGGCGACCTCGCCGCGCGCCTCGACCGTCACCTTCTTCGTCAGATCGCCGTTGGCGACCGCGGAGGAGACCCTGGAGATGTTCCGCACCTGGCTGGTCAGGTTGTTGGCCATCAGGTTGACGTTGTCGCTGAGGTCCTTCCAGATGCCGGTCGCACCGCGCACCCGGGCCTGGCCGCCGAGGATCCCCTCGGTGCCCACCTCACGGGCGACCCTGGTCACCTCGTCGGCGAAGTTGAGCAGCTGGTCGACCATCGTGTTGACCGTCGTCACCAGTTCGAGGATCTCGCCCTTGGCGTCGACGGTGATCTTCTTGGAGAGATCGCCCTTCGCGACCGCCGTGGTCACCTCCGCGATGTTGCGCACCTGGAGCGTCAGGTTGTTCGCCATGCCGTTGACGGACTGGGTGAGGTCCTTCCACGTACCGGAGACGCCCTGTACCTCCGCCTGGCCGCCGAGGATGCCCTCCGTGCCCACCTCGCGGGCGACCCGGGTCACCTGCTCGGCGAAGTTCGACAGCTGGTCGACCATGGTGTTGAGGGTGTTCTTCAGCTCCAGGATCTCGCCCCGGGCGTCCACGTCGATCTTCTGCGACAGGTCACCCCGCGCGACCGCCGTGGCGACCTGCGCGATGTTGCGGACCTGGGCGGTGAGGTTCCCCGCCATGCCGTTCACCGAGTCGGTCAGGTCACGCCACACGCCTGCCACACCGGGCACCTGGGCCTGGCCGCCGAGGCGGCCGTCCGTGCCCACCTCGCGGGCCACGCGCGTCACCTGGTCGGCGAAGGCGGAGAGCTGGTCGACCATCGTGTTGATGGTGTTCTTCAGCTCCAGGATCTCGCCCCGGGCGTCCACGTCGATCTTCTGCGACAGGTCACCCCGCGCGACCGCCGTGGTCACCTGGGCGATCTGGCGCACCTGGGAGGTCAGGTTCCCGGCCATGAAGTTGACGGAGTCGGTGAGTTCCTTCCACGTCCCGGAGACACCGTCGACACGCGCCTGACCGCCCAGGCGGCCCTCCGTACCCACGTCCCGCGCCATCCGCGTCACCTGGTCGGCGAAGTTGGACAGCTGCGCCACCATCGTGTTGACGGTGTTCTTCAGCTCCAGCATCTCGCCGGCCACGTCGACGGTGACCTTCTGCGACAGATCACCGTTGGCGACGGCCGTGGTCACCTGCGCGATGTCACGCACCTGGCCCGTGAGGTTCCGGAAGGCGGTGTTCACCGAGTCGGTGAGGTCCTTCCACGTCCCCGCCGCACCCGGCACCTCCGCCTGGCCGCCGAGACGGCCCTCGACACCGACCTCCCGGGCGACCCGGGTCACCTCCGAACCGAAGGCCTGGAGCTGGTCCACCATCGTGTTGACGGTGTTCTTCAGCTCCAGCATCTCGCCGGCCACGTCGACGGTGACCTTCTGCGTCATGTCACCGCTGGCCACCGCGGTGGTCACCTGCGCGATGTCACGCACCTGCGTCGTCAGGTTCCGGAAGACCGTGTTCACCGAGTCGGTGAGGTCCTTCCAGGTGCCCGCGGCGCCCGGCACCTGGGCCTGGCCGCCGAGCAGGCCCTCGCCACCGACCTCGCTCGCCACGCGCGTCACCTCGTCGGCGAAGGTGCGCAGGGTCTCGGTCATCTGGTTGATCGTCTCGGCGAGCTGCGCGACCTCGCCGCGGGCGCTCACCGTGACCTTCTGCGACAGATCGCCGTTGGCGACGGCCGTCGTCACCTCGGCGATGCCGCGTACCTGGGACGTGAGGTTCCCGGCCATGGTGTTGACGGAGTCGGTGAGGTCCTTCCAGACCCCGGCCACTCCCGGCACCGTCGCCTGCCCGCCCAGTTCACCCTCGGTACCCACCTCGCGGGCGACCCGGGTCACCTCGGAGGAGAACGACGACAGCTGGTCCACCATCGTGTTGACGGTGTTCTTGAGCTGGAGCATCTCACCGGCCACATGGACGGTGACCTTCCGTGACAGGTCTCCCTTGGCCACGGCCGTCGTCACCAGGGCGATGTCGCGCACCTGGGCGGTGAGTCGGTAGGCCATGGTGTTGACGGAGTCCGTGAGGTCCTTCCAGGACCCGGACATGCCGCGCACCTGGGCCTGACCCCCCAGCTTGCCCTCGGTGCCCACCTCGACCGCCACACGCGTCACCTGCTCGGTGAACGCGGAGAGCTGGTCGACCAGGTTGTTGACCGTGCGGGCGACCTTCAGGAACTCCCCGCGGAGCGGGCGTACGGTCTCGTCCGGTGCGTGGGTACGCAGTTCCATCCGCTGTTCGAGGTCACCGTCGGCGACCGCGGAGAGTACCCGTCCGACTTCGGAAACAGGTCGCGCCAGGTCGTCGACGAGCTCGTTGGAGGCGTCGATCGCGGCCGCCCAGGAACCCTCACAGGCGCCGGTCTCCAGGCGCTCGGTGAGCTTCCCCTCCCGCCCGACCACGCGCCGCACACGGGCGAGCTCGCCCGTCAGGTGGAGATTGCGGTCGGCCACCTCGTTGAAGACGGCGGCGATCTCCGTGAGGACACCGTCGCCGGAGACGGTGAGCCTCCTGCGGAAATTGCCGTCACGCATCGCCACGAGGGCCGCGAGCAGTCTGTTCAGAGCTGCCGCGTCCACGTCGATGGTCCCATTGCGCTGCTTTTTCACGGACTGCCCGCCTTTTGTGCGCGTTCCTGAACCCCGCGCCGCCACGCCAGACTCCACCGTGTCCCTCCCGCAGGGGTTGACCGTATCGCTCGGGCCGTTATCGGAAGCTTGCCCACTTCCACTTTGGCTCACCGCCACAGCACACCGTTGACGGGTGACTATGCGGTCGTCAAATCGTTGAAACGTACCAGGCCGGAACGGGAGGGCGAGGACAGTCTCACGGTCGTCCCATTTCCCTCACCGGGGGCCCCATAGTTGTGCGCCGGGCGCACAACCACCGGGTGCCCTGCGTACCCAAGTCTGCCCTCGTGTACCCGGGACACCGGGCGAACGTCTAGCCTGGCAGACGAATCGAGCGGGCGATATACGGGCACAGGACTCGGGGAAGCGACGAGACACCATATGGGGAGTGCTGTGATCACCGCGCGCGCGGCTGCCACCTTCGATCCGGTCGGACGCTCGGTCGCGACCGCCCGCGCGTTCGTCCGCGACACCCTTCAGGGGTGGGGTTACACGGACGTCGTTGACGACGCCGTCGTTCTTACCAGTGAACTCGTGACCAATGCGGTCGTGCATGCGGGTACGGCCGCCGATGTGCTCTGTCTGCGCACCGAGGACGGCGTACGCGTCGAGGTCTCCGACCACTACCCGGAGCGGGAGGTGCCGCTCCAGAGTTCCGGCCTCGACTTCGGGAGCCCGGACCGGGAGGGCGGCCGCGGCCTGCTCCTGTGCGCGGCTCTGGCTTCCCGTTGGGGCGTCGAGTACACACCGACGCACAAGCACGTCTGGTTCCAGCTCGACCTTCCCGAACGCCCTGTGGGTATCCGCTCGGCCAGTCCGGTCCTGCCCACAGCTCTCCTGCCGGTGGCGGAACAGCGTGTGCGGGTGGCCGTCGTCCAGATCGACGGTTCCGGCTCCATCGCGTCGTGGAACGACGACGCGTCCTTCCTCTTCGGATACGCCGCCGAGCAGGTTGACGGGAAACAGTTCACCGACTTCGTGGCGTGGCCGCACACTCCGGGCACCAACACCGGCATCGCCGACGCACTGCAGCTCTCCCGGTGGGAAGGCAGCTACGGTTTCCGCGGCGCAGACGGCCGTGTCATCCCGGTGTACGCCTCGCACCTCAGAGTCCGCGACGCGGGCGGGGAGCCTTCCACCGTCTGCCTCCTCGTGCGCGATTACGAACGCGCGGTGCTCCAGACGCCGGTGCGCGCCCCCGTGTCGGACGCCTCGGCCGAGAACCGCACCGCGGATCCGTTCGAGATCTTCATCGGCTCGCCGGCTCCGGACGACCTCGACGGACTGTTGCAGCGCACGGTCGAGCGGGCGCGCGACATGCTGGACGCGGACGCCGCCTTCCTGTTGCTGGCCACCGATGACGAGACGGAGCTGGAGGTCCGCGCGACCACCGGCCTCCCCTCGGCACGCCAGCGCTTCGCGCGGGTGCCTGTCGAGGCCGGCACGGGCCGCTACGGCTCCGCCCGCATGCCCGCCGTCCACGAGGACCTCACCGTCGTCCCGGGCGCCGTACCGCTGCTCAGCGACACCGGGATGCGCTCGGTCGTCACGGTCCCGCTCAAGGTCGAGGGCCGTCTCACCGGCTCCCTCGGCGTCGCGGCCGAAGCGGCGGGCCGGTACTCCAACGAGGAGGCGCTGCGGCTGCAGTTCGCCGCGGACCGCATCGCGCTGGCCGTCGAGTCGGCGAGGCTGGGCGAGCTGGAACGCCTGCGTCGCGGCTCGCTGTCCTTCCTCGTCGAGGCGTCCGACCTGCTGGCCGGAACGCTGGACAGGGACCAGACCCTGGCGCTGATGGCACAGATGACCGTGCCCACCCTGGCCACCTGGTGCGCCGTCTACACCATCGCGGACCAGTCCTCGGAGCCGTACCTCTCCTATGTCCTTCATGAGGACGAGGAGCGCATCGACGGCCTCAAGGCCCTGCTCTCCTCCATCGACCCGCCGGACCCCGTCCCGGCCCCCGGAGCCCGCATCTGGCCGGTTCCCGCGGAGGCCGGCCACCAGGCCGCCCTGCGCACCTCCAAGCGCACCCTGGGCAGGGACGCACCCCTGAGCATGGGGGCGGCTGCCCGTACGACGCTGGCCACGGCGGCCGCCGTGGGAGGCGAGACCGTGGTGCTGCCCCTGGTGGCGAGGAACCGTGTGATCGGCATGCTCACGCTCGGCAAGCCGTCCGACGAGCACTTCCGCCAGGAGATCCTGGAGCTCGCCGAGGACCTGTCCCGACGGGCGGCCCTGGCCCTGGACAACGCCCGCCTGTACTCGGAGCGCATGGCCATCAGCCAGTCCCTCCAGCGCAGCCTGCTCCCGCCCGGCCTGCCCGACGTGCCCAACGTCGAGATCGAGGTCATCTACCGTGCGGCGGGCGAGGGCAACGAGGTCGGCGGCGACTTCTACGACGTGTTCCCCATCCGCGACGGTGCCTACGGCTTCGCCATCGGCGACGTCTGCGGTACGGGCCCGGAGGCGGCGGCTGTCACCGGCCTCGCCCGTCACGCCCTCCGCCTGCTGGCCCGCGAGGGGTTCGGGGGCCCCGCGGTGCTGGAGCGGCTCAACGCCGCCATCCTGGACGAGGGCGCGCGCAGCCGCTTCCTCACTCTTCTCTACGGGGAGTTGTGGCCGCAGGAGGACGGCAGCGCCCTCCTGAAGGTGGTCTGCGCCGGCCACCCCCTCCCCCTGCGTCTGCGCCAGGACGGCACCGTGGAGGCAGCGGCCGAGCCGCAGCCTCTCCTGGGGGTCATCGAGGACCTCGAGCTCTACGAGCAGGAGGTCACCCTGGAGCCGGGCGATGTACTCCTGTGTGTGACCGATGGAGTCACCGAACGCCGCGAGGGGACCCGCATGCTCGGCGACGACGGCCTGGCCGATGTCCTCTCCGTGTGTACGGGCCTGACGGCCGGCGCGGTGGCGGGGCGCATCCTGCGGGCCGTCGAGCGCTTCGCCGCGGAGCCGGCATCCGACGACATGGCCATCCTGGCCATGCGCGTCCCGGAGCCGCAGAGCCTCTAGCCGGTACGCCGGCGGTAGACGGTGACCGCGCACGGGTCGTGACCGATCGGAGCCGAGCTCGCCCCGGAGGTACGCAGTTGCCCGCCGTGCTCGGCACGGCGGGCAGCCCCTCCTCCGGCTCGGCCGGCGTGTCATCGCCCAGGTACTTCCGAGAGAGCTTGCGGGGCAGCGGCTTCTCCGGGTCGTCGATCAGTTCGACAGTCGAGCGTGGGCTGTGCTGGGTGCCTGATAGGACCGGCATATGACATACAGGTTCACGGCCACTTCGGTTGCGGCCGAGGTCGACGTCGACGGCGAGATGCAGGCCGGCGTGGCGGAGGAGGATGAGGGCTTCTTCCTGCTGTTCACGAGTGCTGTCGGTGAGCCGTCCGCGCAGGACATCTCGCTTGGGCTCGACACGTACTGCGTGATGACCCCGGACCAGTGCACGGCTTATGGCTGTGTCCGCGAGGTAACTCTGACCGACACCCTGCTCACGGTGTCGCTGGACCCCGGCTGCCTGGATGATCTGGAGCTGGAGGACGCGAGGATCGAGGCAGTGCTCGACGTACCGACAGAGAGCATTGACGAGATGCGCGAGGTACTCGCGAAGGTGCTGGCCTTCGGACGCGAGGAGGCTCTGCCTCGGCTCACCGGTTTCTCGGTGTGATCGGCTTGTTGAGACGGCGGTATCCGATCAGGAGTGCCGCGATGCCTATGAAGGCGAGCAAGTGCGTGGCCTTGCGTTCGTAGCGGCGGTACAACCGCCGGCGGCCGCAGCCAGGACACGGGCCCCGCCAAGGCCCCATGTTGCCGTCTGGACACTGACGGAGTCGATGCGGGCGTATCGCCACCGGCTCGACCGGCCGGGGATCGCCCGGACATGAGAAAGGCCCCCGCCACCGGCGGGGGCCTTTCTCTGTGCTGAGCCCCAATGCGGAATCGAACCGCAGACCTTCTCCTTACCATGGAGACGCTCTACCGACTGAGCTATTGGGGCCTGTTGCCTTGCGGCAACGAGATAAAGCATACCCCGAACTCGGCGGTGCTCAGAACCACCGGTCGAAGTTTCCACTCGCGATTCCCCCGGCCGCGTTGCCGCCGGCTCGACCTCCGCAGAACCTCCTGGCCCTTACGACCGCCCTCGGGCCTGGCTCCTCCCTCAAGGGCCCGCGGCCGGGCTGGAGCGGGCCTTGCCGTGAACGCAGGAAAGCCCCGTGCCACAAGGGCACGGGGCTTTCCCGGAATAATTGTTCGGCGGCGTCCTACTCTCCCACAGGGTCCCCCCTGCAGTACCATCGGCG
>NZ_JBIVLA010000005.1:66363-631809 GCF_044751065.1 Streptomyces sp. NPDC088746 | reverse complement strand
GGGTGTGTGGGGGTCACTGGGGGCCGGCGCCCACCACCCCCCCCGCGCATTAACCCGGCACCCGACCCGCCCTTCCCCCCCCCCACCCCCCCGCGGGGGGGGGGGCCCCCCCCCCCCGCGCCCCCCCCACCCCTGCGATCCGATCCGTTCACAGCGACCGCGGCGGCGGCGAGCGGGCTGCCGGCGCCGGTTCCCTCAGGTCTGGAACCGGGCCGCCGGGCCCTTCGCCACCGCACTGGCGTCGTCCGCCGCCGCGGTCCCGTCCTGCCGGTGCCGCGTACTACCCCTCATCCGGGTGCGCGGCACGGGCAGGGCCCTGGGAAGGGAGGCTCAGTCCTCGCGCAGGGCGCGGACGGCCTCCTCCACGCGCTTGCCGTAGTCGGCGTCGGCGGCGTGGAAGTGGGCGAGGTTCTTCTCGATCACGTCGTCGCGGGTGACCTGCGAGAGTCCGCCGGCGATGTTGGCGATCAGGCGGTCCTTCTCGTCCGCCGACATCAGCCGGTAGAGCTCGCCCGCCTGGAAGAAGTCGTCGTCCTTCGCGTGCAGGGGCGCCTCGTGCGTACCCGTCCAGCCGTGCACCGCGAGCGGGGAGGCGAGCGCCGCGCCGGTCTGGGCGGGGCCGGCGTACGAGTTGGGCTCGTAGTTCTTGTCCTGGCGCGAGCCGTACCGGGTGGCGTGCAGTCCGTCGCGGCCGTAGTTGTCGACGGCGGCGGCCTTCGGCGCGTTGACCGGGAGCTGGGTGTGGTTGATGCCCAGCCGGTAGCGCTGCGCGTCGGCGTACGCGAACAGCCGGCCCTGGAGCATCTTGTCCGGCGAGGGACCGATGCCGGGCACGAAGTTGTTCGGCGAGAACGCCGCCTGCTCCACCTCGGCGAAGACGTTGTCCGGGTTGCGGTCCAGCACCAGCCGGCCGACGCGCTGGAGCGGGTAGTCGGCGTGCGGCCACACCTTCGTCACGTCGAACGGGTTGAAGCGGTAGTCCGCCGCCTCGGCGGCCGGCATCAGCTGCACGTGCAGCGTCCAGGACGGGTTGACTCCACGCTCGATGGCCTGGAGCAGGTCCGTCTGGTGCGAGTTGGCGTCCTTGCCGACCTGCTCGGCGGCCTGCTCGGCGGAGAGGGAACGCACGCCCTGGTTGGTCTTGAAGTGGTACTTGACGAAGAAGGCCTCGCCCTTCGCGTTCGTCCACTGGTACGTGTGCGAGCCGAAGCCGTGCATGTGACGGTACGAGGCGGGGATCCCGCGGTCACCCATCAGCCAGGTGATCTGGTGCGTCGCCTCGGGGGAGTTCGCCCAGAAGTCCCAGACGTTGTCCGGCTCCTGGCGTCCCGTGAACGGGTCCCGCTTCTGGGAGTGGATGAAGTCGGGGAACTTGATCGGGTCCTTGATGAAGAACACCGGGGTGTTGTTGCCGACGAGGTCGTAATTGCCCTCGTTCGTGTAGAACTTGAGGGCGAAGCCGCGCGGGTCGCGGACGGCGTCCGCGCCGCCCAGCGAGTCGGCGACGGTCGAGAAGCGGATGAACGTCTCGGTGCGGCGGCCCACCTCGGAGAGGAAGTCGGCACGGGTGAAGCCGGTGACGTCGTCCGTCACCTCGAAGTAGCCGTACGCGCCGGAGCCGCGGGCGTGGACGACGCGCTCCGGGATGCGCTCACGGTTGAAGCGGGCGAGCTTCTCGAGCAGGTGCTGGTCCTGGACGAGGATCGGCCCGCCGGCGCCGGCCGTGGCGGAGTTCTGGTTGTCGGCGACCGGGGCGCCTGACTCGGTCGTGAGCACACGCTGGGACATGGAGGCCTTCCGTACGGGGCTGCTGGCGGCCTCAGGAGCGTAGATTCGCCATTGTCGAGGCGTCAACAGTTTGTTGAAATTGGAGGAGGAGGTTCCGGGTCGCGGCAGCGCCTGGGCGCGACAGGACAGGTGTCAGCGCCACCGCGACCCGGAGTTCATGGGGCCCTGTGGAGGGCCGGGAGTGTCAGACCTGGGAGCCGGAGAGCCGCTCGACCGAGCGCAGCAGCGCGGAGTGGTCCAGGCCGCCGTCACCCTGCGCGCGCAGGGACGCCACGAGCTGGGCCACGACCCCGCCGACGGGCAGTGCCGCGCCGACGTTGCGGGCGGCGTCCGTGACGATGCCCATGTCCTTGTGGTGCAGGTCGATCCGGAAGCCCGGGGCGAAGTCCCGCTTCAGGAAGTTGTCCTTCTTGCGGGTCAGGACGGTCGAGCCGGCGAGGCCGCCGTTCAGCACGTCGAGCGCGGCGGACAGGTCGACCCCGGACTTCTCCAGGAACACGACGGCCTCGGCGCAGGCCTGGATGTTGACGGCGACGATCAGCTGGTTGGCCGCCTTCACCGTCTGGCCGGAGCCGTGGGGGCCGCACAGGACGATCGTCTTGCCGAGTGCGTCCAGCAGCGGCTTCGCGGCGTCGAAGTCGCTCTGCTCGCCGCCGACCATGATGGACAGGACGGCCTCGATGGCGCCGGCCTCTCCGCCGGAGACGGGGGCGTCCAGCACGCGGATGCCCTTGTCCTTTGCGCTCGATGCCAGGTCCACGGAGGTCTGCGGCGTGATGGAGGACATGTCGATCAGCAGGGCGTCCCGCCTGGCGTTCTCCAGGATGCCGTCGGGGCCGTACGCGATGGCCTCGACCTGCGGGGACGCCGGGACCATGGTGATGACGACATCCGCGTCGCGCACCGCGTCCGCGATCGAGGCGGCACCCTTGCCGCCCGCCGCGACGAGCCGGTCGATCTTGTCCTGCTCCAGGGTGTAACCGGTCACCTGGTAACCGGCCTTGACCAGGTTCTCGGACATGGGGGAGCCCATGATGCCGAGCCCGATCCAGGCGACCTTGGGGAGATTGCTGCTCATGAGGGTGCCTTCCGGTAAGCGTGTGTGCGGGAGGGGGCGGGCCTCAGCGGGCCGGCCGGGCCCCGGCCGGGAGCCAGTCGAAGGACTCCGCGCTCGGCCGGTCGCCCGGCTTGTACTCCAGACCGACCCAGCCGTCGTAGCCGGCCTCGGTCAGCTCGTCGAGGAGTCGCTCCAGCGGGAGCGAGCCGGTGCCGGGCGCGCCGCGCCCCGGGTTGTCGGCGATCTGGACGTGGCCGGTCTTCGCGGCGTACGCCTTGATCACCTGGCTGAGGTCCTCGCCGTTCATCGACAGGTGGTAGAGGTCCAGCAGGAACGTGGCGTTGCCCAGGCCCGTCGCCTCGTTGACACGGTCGACGACCTCGACGCCCGCCGGTGCGCTGACCAGGGGATAGAGCGGCGACTCCGTGTCGTTGAGGGTCTCGATCAGGAGGGTCGCCCCGATCCGGTGGGCCGCACGGGCGGCCAGGACCAGGTTCTCCAGGGCGAGTTCGTCCTGGACGGCCGGGTCCACGCCCTCCACGCGGTTGCCGTAGAGCGCGTTGAGCGCCTTGCAGCCGACCGAGGCCGCGAAGTCCGCCGCCACGTCGATGTTGGCGCGGAAGCGGTCCGACTCCTCGCCGGGCAGCGAGAGCGCCCCGCGGTCGGGGCCCGGGAGGCGGCCCGCGTAGAAGTTCAGCCCCACCAGCTGCGTGCCCGCGTCGTCGAGCGCCTTCTTCAGGGCGTCGAGCTCGGCCTGCGCGGGGGTGGGGGTCTCGATCCAGGGCCACCAGAGCTCGACCGCCGTGAAGCCCGCGGCGGCGGCCGCCGCGGGGCGCTCCAGGAGCGGGAGTTCGGTGAAGAGGATCGAGAGGTTCACATCGAAGCGCTGGTCCGAGTAACCCATCATGCGCTCCTTCCGTATCGCGGAAGTTAGTTTCTGCTTAACGGAAGATTGCCTGGCGTGTGGTGAGGCTGTCAAGAGGGAAACCGAATTCCGGACACGCGGGAGCGGGGTGGAGGGCTCCTCGCCCTCCACCCCGCTCCCCTTCACATCTGCCTGGTCAGGAGGCCGGAACCGTGTCCTGGAACGTGGTGCCCGCCGCGCGGTACCCGCTCACCAGCGCCGAGACCTGGGCGGGGGAGAGGACCTGGTCCTTCACGTGCAGGACGTAGTCCACCTGCTGGTCGTACGAGCGCGGAGCCGTGCTGCTCTGGCCGGCGAGATCGATCAGCCACTGGTTGAAGTTGATCGACATCGGCCGCTCCGGGAGATAGGCCGCCCCGTGCGTGCCGAAGAGCTGACCGTCGACGTAGTACGTGATGGCGCTGTCGTCGATGGTCACCACCAGGTCGTGCCAGCCCGCGTAGCTCTGCCGCGCCTCGCTGTGCTGGTTGACGGCCTCCCACGGGTCGGGGCGGTAGGTCTCCCACGAGGTGGTGTAGAGGATGTTGGCGGGCTCGCCCCAGCCGCCGTTGGGCAGGTACTCGAAGTCGTACTCGGCGTAGTCGTCCGCCATCGGCGCCTTGAGGTCGTTGATGGTGAAGAAGGTCTGGACGAGGTGGTCGCCGTCGGGCCCGGACCTCGGGGCGTCGCTGAACTTCACGCGGGCCGCGTAGGTGCCGTTGCGGAACTTCATGGACTGCGTGAGGATCTCCGTCTGCACCGTCGAGGCTCCCGTGCCCGCGGTCGACGTCTCCAGGTTCATCACCGAATTGCCGCTCTGGCTGGTGAAGGTGACGTTCTCCGGGGCCCAGACGGCGCCAGGCACCCCGGGGCCGCCGGAGTTCGAGCGGACGCTCCAGCCGTTCGCGGCGATCCTCGGGTCCGTGTGACCGCTGTAGTCGAAGTCGTCGAACAGCCGGGGTCCGTCGGCCGGCGGGTCGGTGGGGGGATCGGTCGGGTCGGTCGGGCCGTTGCCCTCGGGCGCCTCGCCCCAGGCCGTCACGGCGCCCACCTGCGCGGTGATCCTGGGCCAGTCCCCGTACGTGCTCCGTCCGGCGCCGAAGGAGTAGTCGTCGCTCTGCCCGAGCGGCTGCCAGTCCGTGCGGTGGAAGCGCAGCTGCATGTCCCCGGTGTCCGCGCCGGGCGCCAGGGAGCCCGCCCCCGCCGTGAAGGCGATCTCCAGGTAGCGGTCGGCGGTGGCGGTCGGGTGGGGCAGCGGCTTGAAGCTCCCGGTGATGTTCGAGCAGCCCTTCACCGCCCACGAGCAGGCGAAACGGTAAGCCGCGGACGCGGAGTCGCCCTTGAAGTAGTACCGCACCTTGACGTCGGAGAGAGGCACGCTCGCACTCCCCGTGTTACGTACCTTCAGCCACGGTTCGCTCTGGTCGGCCGTCGCTCCCGACGCGCTCGTGCGGTACTGGACGACGAGCCCGCCGGCCGCCGCGGCACCGGCGGTCGTGGGCAGGGCGGCGAGGGCCGTGCAGCCCAGGGCCAGGGTGACGGCGGCGGCGGCCGCCGCGCGGATACGGCTCCTGCGGAATGTCCTCATGACGGTGTTCCTCTCCGGAACGGTGGGGGATGAGTTACCGAGGGGGTCGCGCTGTACCTGCGGACGCGGTCGCCAGGGACCGCGTGGTGAGAGGCCGGTAGCGCACGCCGAGAGCGTCCAGCCGGGCGGTGTGATCGCGCAGCCGCCCGACGAATCCGGCCCAGTCGCCGCGCCCGCCGGACCAGGCACGGTCCGCCAGGGCGCACAGCCGGGGATAGGTGAGGTACTCGATCCGGTCCGGCGTCGTCACGTACTCGGTCCACAGCTGCGCCTGGGTGCCGAGGACACGGGAGGCATCGTCCGGCCCCCAGCCCGGCGGCACCGGCTCGTTCGTGTGGACCGCGTACAGGGGGACGGGGTCGCCCCGCTGGGCGGTGGGTTCGTCCGGATCCGTGGACTGGGCGTAGTCCAGATAGGTCGCGCGGTGGTGCGCGGTCACCACCTGGTGGCCGCGCCGCGCGGCGGCGAGGGCGTGCGCGGGGTCGCGCCAGGTCATCACCGTGAATTCGGGCGGCAGTTCGCTGCCGGTCTCGGCCCAGCCGGTGGGCCGCCGGCCGTGCTCCACGAGGAACGAGCCGATCCGGCCCATGAACCAGCTGTGCAGCCCACGGGGACCGTTCAGCCCCTCGGCCGCCGCACGCGCCACGGCCGCCGGGCTGTTCTCCCACTCGGCGACCGGGCACTCGTCGCCGCCGATGTGGACGTACGGCGAGGGGAAGACGTCCATGACCTCCTCCAGCACCGTACGGCAGAAGTCGAACACCTCCTCGTGGACGCCGAACACGGTGTCGCAGACGCCCCACCGGGTCCACACGTCGAGGCGCCGCTCCGGGTGGTTGCCCAGGTGGGGATAGGCCGCGAGCGCCGCGCGCACATGGCCCGGCATCTCGATCTCCGGCACGACGGTCACCCCCCGCTCCCGTGCGTGACGGACCAGTCCCCGCAGCTCCGCCCTGGTGTACGCCCCCGTGTGCGGCACCCCGTCGGACAGGGACTGCGCCCGGTGCCCGCCCACCGACGTCAGCCGGGGGAAGGCGTCGACCGGCATGCGCCAGCCCTGGTCGTCCGTGAGGTGCAGGTGGAGGACGTTGAGCTTGTGCAGCGCCATCAGGTCCACGTAGCGGCGCAGATAGGAGACGGGCTGGAAGTGCCGGGCGACGTCGAGCATCGCACCGCGCCACGGATACCGCGGCACGTCGCTGATCTCGACGCACGGCAGCTCCCAGGAGATTCCCCGCGCACCGCCCGACAGGGCTTCGGGCGGCAGCAGTTGCCGGATGGTCTGGACGCCCCGGAGCAGCCCGTCCGGACGGGCCGCGCGCAGCAGGAGCGCCTGCGGCCCGACGGTCAGGCCGTACCCCTCCTCGCCCAGTCCGCCGAGCTGCGGATCGAGCGCCAAGACGACACGGCCGTCCGCCGAGGGCGGCAGGGGCAGGCCGGTCGTCGGCCCGAGGAGTGTGCGTAACAGGTCCGCCGCCCCTTCGGCACCCGGCAGGGCGCGTACGGCGGTGTCCTGGCCGAGGACGAATCGGCCCGGGCGCGGCGAGACCTTGCCGGGCCGGGGGACGAGGGAGAGCTCGGGGCGTGATGCGGGCACGGAGGGCCTCCGGGGCAGGGGTTACGGACGGTTCGCGCGTACGCCGACAGGGCTCACCCCTTGACGGCGCCGGCCGCGAAGCCGGAGGTCACATGGCGCTGGAGCAGCAGGAAGACCACGAGCGCGGGCAGCGCGAAGAGCGTCGAGGCGGCCATGGTGGCGCCCCAGTCGGTGCCGAAGGTGTTCTGGAAGGAGGAGAGCCAGACCGGCAGGGTGCGGTTGTCCTGCTGCTTGATGATCAGGAAGTTGGCGTAGGCGAACTCGTTCCAGGCCGTGATGAATCCGAACAGCGAGGTCGCCATCAGACCGGGGGCGAGCAGCGGCAGCGCCACCCTGACGAACGCGCCGGTCCGGGTGCAGCCGTCGACCTGGGCGGCCTCCTCCAGTTCGGGCGGGATGGTCGCGAGGAACCCCCGCAGCACCACGATCGTGAACGGCAGCGTGATCATGAAGTAGACGAGGGTCAGGGTCGGCAGCCGGTCGAGCATGTCCGTGTCGCGCGAGATGATGTAGATCGGGATGATCAGTGACTCCCAGGGCGCCATCTGGGCGACGAAGACCAGCAGCATGAACTGCCGCCGGCCCCTCCACCGCAGGCGCGCCACGGCGAACGACGCCCCGAGCGCCACGACGAGGGAGAGCAGCACGGCTCCCAGCGTGACCAGGACGCTGTTGCGCCAGAACAGTTCGAAGCCGTCCGCCTGCACGGCCCGGCGGAAGTGGTCCAGGGTCCAGGTGTAGGGCACGAGCCTCGGCTCGGCGGACCGGATGTCCCGGGACGGCTTGAACGCGGTGGAGATCATCCAGTACACGGGGAAGAGGCAGACCACGACGGTCACGACGGCGGCGGCGTTCAGCGGGAGCCGCCGGACCCGGGGGCGCAGCAGGGTCATCCGAGATCGTCCTCCTGACGGAACATCTGACGGAAGTAGAGGACCAGCACCCCGGACATCAGGACCACGGTGATCATCGACGCGGCGGAACCCAGGTCGTAGCGCTGGCTGGAGAGCGCCGTCTGGACCGCGTACACGGGCAGGATGGTGGTGGCGTCGCCAGGGCCGCCGCGGGTCATCACCCAGATCTGGACGAACGCCTTGAAGGTCCAGATCACCTCCAGGGAGAGGACCAGCATGAAGATCGGCCGCAGGATCGGGAAGGTGAGCGAGCGGAAGATCCGGGAGGCGGACGCGCCGTCCAGGCGCGCCGACTCGTACAGCTCGGCCGGGACGGTCGTCAGCGCGGAGTAGAGGGTGACCGCCGCGAACGGGACGGACTGCCAGACGATCAGCAGGACCAGGATCGTGAACGACGCCGTGCCGTTCGCGAACCACGGGTAGCGGTCGAAGGACCCGAAGCCGAGCGCGGTCAGCAGCTGGTTGACGATGCCGAACTCGGAGTGGAACAGCCACTGGAAGACCGTCGTGGCCGCGACCACCGGCATGGCCCAGGCCAGCACCAGCGAGCAGAGCACGACCGTACGGCCGGCCCGGCGCAGCCGTTCCGTCATGAGCGCGACCAGGGTCGAGATGACCATGATCAGCACGACGTCGACGGCCATGAAGACGAAGGTGCGGCCGGTCACCTCCCAGAAGCGCGGGTCGGACAGCAGCGTCCGGTAGTTGCGCAGCCCCACGAACTCGGCGTCGCCGCTGATCAGCTGGCGGAGCCGGAAGTCCTGGAGGGAGATCACCACCGCCCGCACCAGCGGGTACACCAGCAGATAGATCATGCCGCCGATCGCGGGGGCGATCAGGGCGTACGGCCACAGGTCGCGCGGGGGCCGTCCCGGCCGCCGCCCCGGTGGCGCCTTCGGGGGACGGTGGACGTGGGGAGCGGGCCGTTCACGCACATCCGGCACGGTGGGCCTCCTCTCGGTGACGGGAAACGGACGGGCCGGATCAGGAGCCGGCGTTCATGGCCCGGGTGATGTCCGCGGAGGCCCTGGCCGCCTCCTCGGCGGCGTCACCGCCGGTGAGGACGGCGGTCATGTAGTCCTTGACCGGGTTCTCCGCCTCCACCGCCGCCCAGCCCGGGGTGTTCGGCGTCGCGTGCCCGTTCGCCGCACCGACGGCCATCGCCGAGGCGCCCGGGTCGCCCGCAACGGCCGAGGCGAGGGTGGTCCGGTTGGGCACGTAGCTCATGGCCACCGCGAGCTTCTTCTGCCAGGCGTCGCCCGTGAGCTCCTTGATGAAGGTCACGGCCGCCTCGGGGTGACCGGACGCGGCGGGAACGACCAGGTCGGAACCGCCGGTGAACACCGCACCCGGAGTGCCGGCCGTCTTCCCCGGGATCGGGAAGAAGCCCAGCTTCCCCTTGAGCTCCGGATTGTTCTCGACGACCACGTTGGCCCCGCCGGGCGTGGAGATGACCTGTGCCACCTGCCCCTGCGCCATCACCTCGGCCTGCGGCGGATCGTCCTCGTCGGAGTCCTTGGGGCCCTTGCCGAGTGCCTGGAGCTGTGCGTAGAAGGCCATGCCCCGCTGCGCCTCGGGCGTGTCGAGCGCGCCCTTCCACGTGCCGCCGGACTCGGTGGCGAAGTCGCCGCCCTCGTCCCAGATGAAGCCGCCCAGCGCGTACCAGAGCTGGCCCGGCAGGTAGATGCCCTGCGTGCCGCCCTTGTTCAGCTTCGTGGTGGCGTCGATCCACGCGTCGCGTGTGGTGATCTCCGCGGCGTCGACACCGGCCTTCTCGAACAGGTCCTTGCGGTAGATCACGACCCGGTTGGCGGCGTAGTACGGGATGCCGTACTGCTTCCCCTCGTACGCACCGGGTTCGGCCAGCCCCGGCAGCCAGTCCGCGCCGTTCAGCTCGTCCTTCCGGTCGCTGAGGTCCAGCAGTCCGCCGCTCTCCGCGAACTGGGCGACCTGGGTGTTGCCCGCCTCGATCACGTCCGGGGCGTCGTTGCTCGCCAGGGCGGCGGTGATCTTCTGGCCGATGCCGTCCCACTCCTGGATCTGGATCCTGACGTCGATGTCGGGGTGCGCGGCCTCGAACCCCTCGGTGAACTCCTTCTGGAACGCGGCCGAGACGCTGTCACGCATCAGCCAGACGTCGACCGTCGTCACGCCCCCGGCCTCGTCCGCGCCGTCCCCACCAGAACTGCAGGCACTGAGAGCGGCGGCCGTCACGAGCGCGGACACACCGGCAAGCAAGCGGTACTTCACGGTTCACCTCAACGGGAGCAGAGACCTGACCACCTGACCAGTGAAGCCCACTGGACAGCTCACCTCTTGATGGGGGATGAAGGTGGCATAGACCAATGGGGTCGTCAACCCCCCCTGTATAAAGGGATTTTGGGGAATCTGATCGAGAGCTTCCTCTGTTCATGCCGGCGAGGGCGGCTAGACTCTCCCTGACCAGTGGCCATCGGTCGCTCAACTGGTAAAGGGAGCGGGACGCGCGAAGGGGAACGCATGAAAGCCGACGTACCGGGGACGGTGCTCAAACGGGAACGGGTGCGCGACGCGGTCCTCGAGCTGATCGAGAGCCGCAGCCCCGGCGACGCCATCCCGTCCGAGCGGGCCCTGTGCGCCCTGCTCGGCGTCTCCCGGCCGACCCTGCGGGCCGCCGTCGACGAGCTGGTGGCCGCCGGTCTGCTCGTCCGTGAACACGGACGCGGGATGTTCGTCGCCCCGGAGAAGATCACCCAGGAGCTGGTCTCCGCCGACCTCGCCCTGAGCGTGCCGCAGGCCGCCGGAGCGTGGTCGAGCAGGCTGCTGGAGTTCACGACCCTCCAGGCCGGCGCCCGGGTCGGCCGCAAGCTGCGGATGTCGCCCGCCGACGAGATCGTCTACGTCGCACGGCTGCGTCTGGTCGACGGCGCGCCCATGGCCATCGAGCACCTGCACATCAGGGCGGCGCTCGTCCCCGGCCTGTCGGCCCAGGAGCTGGAGGACGGCGACCTCTACGAGCACCTGCGCCACACCCACGGGGTGCACGTCCGTGAGGCGGTCCAGGCCATCGAGCCCACGGTCGTCACGAGGGCGGAGGCCCAGCTCCTGGAGGTCCCCGAGCTCTCCCCCGCCCTGCTCTTCGAGCGCCTGACCTCGGACACCGCCGGACTGCCCGTGGAGTACGTCCACTCGCTCTACCGGGGTGACCGCTACCGGATCGTCTCCCGGCTCGCGCTCGGCCCGGCCGCCGCCGGCGCCCCGCTGGTCAGGGACGGCCACCACCCGGGGATCCCGCCCGGGGACTTCGCACACGGCGATCCGATCGCCTCCTCCACCCGGGGGGACATCCAGGCCGGGCCGTGAGGAGCGGTCCGTCCTTCAGGCATTCCAGGCCCGGCGTCCCGTGCCTTAGGGTCGGGGCGAGCCGTGCGAGCCGACGGACGCGGCGGGACATGAGGGAGGCACCGTGCGCTTGAGGGTGGAATTCACCACCGAGCCCTTCGATCTCGACGAGGCACCCGCTCATGCGGTGGTGGCCCGCGAGGTCATCCAGACCGCCGACCTGGACGCGGTGGACGTGGGCCCCTTCGGGAACACGGCCGAAGGAGGCGCGGACGAGGTGCTCACCGCCGTGGACTCGCTGCTGCGGAAGGCCCTGGCCTCGGGCGCCACCCGGGTCTCCCTCCAGCTCAACGTGATCGGGGAGGACACCCCGTGACCGAACCGGCCGACCACCCGCTGGTCACCGCGGTGAAGCCGCTCGTCGACGCCATGGGAGCGGAGCTGCTCGCCCCGGAGCAGGCCACCACCGAGGACGTGCTCCTCGCGTGGGAGGGGGCCGACGTCATAGCCGTACGGCTCCCGCAGCTCTCCGAGTCGCTGGACCACATCCTGTCCGCGATGGAGCGGCGGCACGGGATGCCACTGGCCGAGCTGGACCGGAAGGCCAAGCAGGGCGTCGTGCGCACCCTTGAGGCACGCGGTGCCTTCTCCGTGCGGCACGGTGTGGAGACCGTGGCGGGGGCGCTCGGCGTCAGCCGCTTCACCGTCTACAACTATCTGAACCGGGACAATGCCGCCAAGGGTGAGTAGCGGCGCGTAATGCGGTGCAATGCCGTCGTCCGGGAACTCGGGCGGCGGCATCACTTGTTCGCGGAATTTCAACAAACTGTTGACGTGGTGTTGCGGAGGGCGTTAGCTATCCGCAGCCCGACAACGCACAGCGAAAAAAGCCACGGAGGCTCCCGTGACTACGAGCTCCACACCGGGCCTCGCCCGGTTCAACACCCTGGCGGCCGCAGAGGCCGCAGCCGCGCTGCACGAGGTGTGTGCCAGTGCGGCGTGGGGAAGCTCCGTCCTCGCCCACCGGCCCTACGACGGCACGGAAGCCCTGTTCTCCGCGAGCGACGCCGCCATGGCCGAGCTCTCACCGGAGGACCTGGCCGAGGCCATGGCCGGCCACCCGCCGATCGGCCGCCCCAAGCCGGGGGACCCGGCCTCCGCCCGTGAGCAGCGGGGGATGGCCGGTGCGTCCGAGGAGCTCAAGGCGGAGATGCTCGAACTCAACCTGGCCTACCAGGAGCGGTTCGGACATGTCTTCCTGATCTGCGCCACCGGAGCCACCGGTGAACAGATGCGCGACGCGGTGAAGGCCCGGATCGGCAACTCGCCCGAGCAGGAACGCGAGATCGTCCGCGCCGAGCTGGGCAAGATCAACCGCATCCGCCTGACCCGCCTCGTGCAGGACTCCTGAGGGATCAGGCACCCCGTACAGCACTCTTCAGAACAAGGAGCGTGACGGTCTTGAGCACCGACACCACCGCATCGGTGTCCACCCACATCCTGGACACCAGCGTCGGCCGTCCCGCCGGAGCCGTCACCGTCTCCCTGGCCGCCCGCAGCGGCGCCGACGCGGCGTATGTGACGCTCGGCGGCTCCGCGACCGACGCGGACGGGCGCTGCAAAGACCTGCCGGCCCTGCCGGAAGGAACCACCCACGTACGGCTCGTCTTCGACACCGAGTCGTACTTCACCGCGAAGAAGCAAGCCGAGGCGCAGCAGGACGCCCCCCGCGTAAGGGACAGCGGCGCGTTCTTCCCGGAGGTGGCGATCGCATTCGCCGTCACCCCGGGCGAGCACTATCACGTACCGCTGCTGCTCAACCCGTTCGGCTACTCCGTTTACCGAGGGAGCTAGCAGACAATGCCCACGATTCTCGGCCAGAACCAGTACGGCAAAGCAGAGAACCGCGTCGTCAAGATCACGCGGGACGGCGACACCCACCACATCAAGGACCTCAACGTCTCGGTCGCCCTCTCCGGCGACATGGACGACGTCCACTACTCCGGCTCCAACGCCAACGTCCTGCCGACCGACACCACCAAGAACACGGTGTTCGCCTTCGCCAAGGAACACGGCATCGAGTCCGCCGAGCAGTTCGGCATCCACCTCGCCCGGCACTTCGTGTCCTCGCAGGAGCCGATCAAGGTGGCCCGGATCCGGATCGAGGAGTACGCCTGGGAGCGCATCGCGACCTCCGACGGCAACTCGAAGTTCATCGGCGCCGACGAGGTCAAGCACTCCTTCGTCCGCAAGGGCCAGGAGACGCGCACCACCCAGATCACCTTCGACGGCGAGAAGTGGGAGGTCGTCTCCGGCCTCAAGGACCTCTCCGTCATGAACTCCACCAACTCGGAGTTCTGGGGCTACGTCAAGGACAAGTACACGACGCTGAAGGAGGCGTACGACCGCATCCTCGCGACCGACGTCTCCGCGAAGTGGCGGTACAACTGGACCAGCGACGAGGAGCGCATGCCGAACTGGGAGAAGTCCTACGAGCAGACGCGCAAGCACATGCTCCAGGCCTTCGCGGAGACGTACTCCCTCTCGCTCCAGCAGACCCTCTACCAGATGGGTTCGCGCATCATCAACAACCGCAGCGAGATCGACGAGATCCGCTTCTCGCTGCCGAACAACCACCACTTCCTCGTCGATCTGGAGCCGTTCGGGCTGAAGAACGACAACGAGGTGTACTTCGCCGCCGACCGCCCGTACGGCCTCATCGAGGCGACGGTGCTCCGGGACGGCGTGGAGCCGAAGATCCCGGTCGACATGACCAACCTCTGACGCGGTGCTGAACCGGCCCCCGCCCGGCTGCGGGCGGGGGCTGGTCATCCCGGAGGGAAATCCCATGGCACAGCCTGCAACGGGGCCGGCGAAAGGCCCACGTAAAGCATCACCGACCGCTGCCGGCACGGTAGTTCATCCGGTCGACGAGAAGCTTCCACCCTCGCGGCTCGTCCCCGCCGCGCTCCAGCACATCGCCGCCATGTACGCGGGCGTCGTCACCCCTCCGCTCATCATCGGGCAGGCCGTCGGCCTCGACGCGGCCGGCATGACCCGGCTGATCGCGGCGAGTCTCCTGATCGCCGGCCTGGCCACCCTCCTCCAGACCCTCGGCGCCGGACGCTTCGCCGGGAACCGGCTGCCGTTCGTCAACGCCGCGTCCTCCGCCGGGATCGCGCCGATGCTCGCCATCGCCGAGACCAGCGCCCCCGGCCACCAACTCCCCGCGATCTACGGGGCGGTGCTCGTCGCAGGTGTCTTCTGCCTGGCCGTCGGCCCGTTCTTCGGGCGGCTGCTGCGCTTCTTCCCGCCGCTCGTCACCGGGGTCGTCATCACCCTCATCGGCGTCACCCTGATGCCCGTACCCGTCGGCTGGGCCCAGGGAGGCGACGCCACCGCCGCCAACTTCGGCGCCATGAAGTATCTGGCACTGGCCGCCTTCACCCTCGTCGTCATCCTGCTGATCCAGCGCTTCGGTCGCGGCTTCGTCAAGCAAGTGGCCCTGCTCGCGGGCATGTTCATCGGCACGCTGGCCGCCATCCCGTTCGGACTCGCCGACTTCTCCGCGCTCGGCTCCGCACCCGTCGCCGCACTGCCCGCACCCTTCGCCTTCGGACCGCCCGAGTTCCAGCCCGCCGCGATCCTCTCCCTGTGCATCGTGATGCTGGTGCTGATGACGGAGTCGTCCGCCGGCATGCTGGCGCTCGGCGAGATCTGCGACCGGCGCACCGACGGCCCCACCATCACGCGCGGTCTGCGCACCGACGGCATCGCCACCCTCCTCGGCCCGGTCTTCGGAGGCTTCCCGACCAGCGCCTTCGCCCAGAACGTGGGCGTCGTGTCGCTGACACGGGTGCGCAGCCGGTACGTGGTCGCCGCCGCGGGCGGCGCCCTGATCGTCCTGGGCGCCTTCCCCGTCCTCGGGGCGGTCGTCTCCCTCGTCCCGATGCCCGTGCTCGGCGGCGCCGGCATCGTCCTGTTCGGCTCGATCGCGGTGAGCGGCATCCGGACCCTGTCCGAGGCGGGGCTCGACGACAGCTCCAACATCATCCTCGTGGCCGTGGCACTCGGCGCGGGCATCATCCCGCTGGCCGCGCCCGGCTTCTACGCCGGATTCCCGTCCTGGGCGCAGACGGTGCTCGGATCCGGGATCAGTGCGGGAGCGCTCGTCGCGGTCCTGCTCAACCTGTTCTTCCATCATCTCGGCACCCACAGCCGTAACGCTGTGGCACTCAAATCCTCCTAGGGTCCTGCCGTGCCCACATCGCCAGACACAGAAGAGGGAAGCGCCATGGCAGCTTCGGCAGACCCGCAACGCATCGTCATCGAGAACTGTTCCATCGCCACCGTCGACGCCCACGACACCGAATACGCCTCCGGGCACGTCGTCGTGGCGGGCAACCGCATCGAGTCCGTCGGCGCGGGCAAGGCCCCGGAGGGCCTCGGAGGCGTCGTACGGCGCGTCGACGGCACCGGCCACCTGGTGACGCCGGGCCTGGTCAACACCCACCACCACTTCTACCAGTGGATCACCCGGGGCCTGGCGACCGACCACAAACTCTTCGACTGGCTGGTCGCGCTGTACCCGACGTGGGCGCGCATCGACGAGCCGATGGCCCGCGCGGCCGCCCAGGGTTCGCTCGCGATGATGGCCCGCGGCGGGGTGACCACCGCGATGGACCACCACTACATCCACCCCCGGGGCTCCGGCGACCTGTCCGGCGCGATCATCGGCGCGGCCCGCGACATGGGCGTACGCTTCACCCTCGCCCGCGGCTCCATGGACCGCAGCGAGAAGGACGGCGGGCTGCCGCCGGACTTCGCCGTGGAGACCCTCGACGGAGCGCTCGCCGCCACCGAGGCCACCATCGACGAACACCACGACACCTCGTTCGGCGCGATGACGCAGATCGCTGTCGCCCCCTGCTCACCCTTCTCCGTCTCCACCGAACTGATGCGCCAGGGCGCCGAGTTGGCCCGCCGTCGCGGCGTGCGCCTGCACACGCACGGTTCGGAGACCGTCGAGGAGGAGCAGTTCTGCAAGGAGCTGTTCGGGATGGGGCCGACGGACTACTTCGAGTCGACCGGCTGGCTCGGTGACGACGTGTGGATGGCGCACTGCGTCCACATGAACGACTCCGACATCGCCGCCTTCGCCCGCACCGGCACCGGCGTCGCCCACTGCCCGTCCTCCAACGCCCGCCTCGCCGCCGGCATCGCACGCGTCCCCGACATGCTCGCCGCCGGTGTCCCGGTCGGGCTCGGCGTCGACGGCACCGCGTCCAACGAGTCCGGCGAACTCCACACCGAACTGCGCAACGCCCTCCTCATCAACCGCCTCGGCGCGCACCGCGAGAAGGCCCTCGACGCGCGCCAGGCCCTGCGCCTCGGCACGTACGGCGGCGCGCAGGTCCTCGGCCGGGCCCAGGAGATCGGCTCGCTGGAACCGGGGAAGCTCGCCGACCTCGTGCTCTGGAAGCTGGACACCCTGGCCCACGCCTCCATCGCCGACCCCGTGACCGCCCTGGTCTTCGGTGCCGCGGCCCCCGTCACCCTCTCCCTCGTCAACGGCAGGACCGTCGTCGAGGACAACCGCCTCACCACCGTGGACGAGGACGCCATCGCCCGCGCGACCCGTGACGAGGCCAGGCGCCTCGCACAGATCGCCGCCGGCGCCTGACGCTCCGCACCCCCTGACAGGCCGGCCGAGGGGGACGGCCCTCGGCCGGCCGCCGTGGACCCGACAAGGTTCACGGCAGCCTGTGCGGGTGCGCGTACGTCCCGTACGCGCACCCGCACAGGTGAGCTCCAAGCTGCCCGCACCAGCTGCACGACCTGCACCAACGCACCACTCAGCACCACCTCCCTGACACCCACGTCGCCCGACGTGTACCCGACCGGAGGAAGCCGTGGCAGCTAAGCCCAGGTTTCGCAAGAACGCAGTCGAAGCAGACGCAGTAGCCGTAAGCGCAGGAGAAGGAGAACCGGACCGGAAGCACCCGGTCGACGAGACGCTGCCGCCCCTCAGGATGTTCACCAGCGGCCTGCA
Source organism: Streptomyces sp. NPDC088746 (assembly GCF_044751065.1). Taxonomy (NCBI): domain Bacteria; kingdom Bacillati; phylum Actinomycetota; class Actinomycetes; order Kitasatosporales; family Streptomycetaceae; genus Streptomyces; species Streptomyces sp. NPDC088746. Next base: position 614,588 of record NZ_JBIVLA010000005.1, on the reverse strand, counting down.
GCACGTCGCCGCGATGTACGCGGGTGTGGTGGCCCCGCCCATGATCGTGGGGCCCGCCGTGGGTCTCAGCGCCAAGGAGACCGCCTTCCTCATGGGGGCGAGCCTCTTCACCGCGGGGATAGCCACCCTGCTCCAGACCCTCGGCTTCTGGCGAATAGGCGCCAAACTGCCGTTCGTCAACGGTGTCTCCTTCGCCGGAGTCACCCCGATGATCGCGATAGGCAAGGACCGCGGGCACGACGGCATCGCCGTCATCTTCGGCGCGATCATCGTCGCCGGCCTCCTCGGCTTCGTCCTCGCCCCGTACTTCTGCAAACTGGTGCGGTTCTTCCCGCCCGTCGTCACCGGTACGGTCATCACGCTGATCGGCGTCTCGCTGCTCCCGGTCGCCTTCAACTGGTCGCAGGGCGGCAACGCGACCGCCGACGACTACGGCTCGATGACGAACATCACGATGGCCGCCGTCACCCTCGTGATCGTGCTGGCCCTGCGCAAGCTGCTGCGGGGCTTCCTCCAGCAGATCGCCATCCTGCTCGGCCTGGTCATCGGCACCCTGATCGCGATCCCCGCCGGCATCACCGACTTCGGGGCACTGGGCGACGCCGACGTGGTCGGTTTCCCGACGCCGTTCCACTTCGGCGCACCGCAGTTCGAGATCGCCGCCATCATCTCGATGTGCATCGTGATGCTGGTCTGTATGACCGAATCGACCGCCGACATGCTGGCCCTCGGCAAGATCGTCGGCCGTCCGGCGGACGAGCGGACCATCGAGGGCGGTCTGCGCGCCGACACCCTGGGCAGCGCCGTCAGCCCGCTCTTCAACGGCTTCATGTGCAGTGCGTTCGCCCAGAACATCGGGCTGGTCGCCATGACCAAGGTGCGCAGCCGGTTCGTCGTCGCCGCGGGCGGAGTCATCCTGGTGCTGCTCGGGCTGGTCCCCGTGGCCGCGTCCGTCATCGCCCTCGTGCCGCTCCCGGTCCTCGGCGGCGCCGGCATCGTGCTCTTCGGGTCGGTCGCGGCGAGCGGTGTCCAGACGCTGGCCACCGCCGCCCTCGAGAAGGGCGAGAACGCCCTGATCGTCGCGGCGGCCGTCGGCGTCGGCCTGATCCCGATCGCCGCGCCGGACTTCTACCACGCCTTCCCCGAGGACCTGCTCGTCGTCCTGGACTCGGGCATCTCCACCGGCTGCGTGGTGGCGATCGTGCTGAACCTGGCCTTCAACCACTGGGGCCGACGGCCGGACGAGGAGCCGGAGCCGGAGGCCGCGGACAGCGAACAGCCGAAGGACCCGATGGCCCTGCCCGTCGCCCACTGACACACCGGTGCGCGTACGGGACCCTTCGAGGGGGAGCCCGTACGCGCACCGGGTGCGGCCGGTGTCAGCCGATGTGGAAGCTGTCGCCGTAGACCTGCCAGTCCAGCGGCGGATCGAGATCCAGATTGCCGTTCCGCAGGAACACCCGCTGGGCGGTGTCCACCCGGCTGGTGTCCGAGTGGGCCTCCTCCTGCTTCATCGCCCAGACCCGGGCGTCCAGGAACGCGTCGAGGTAGGCCACCTCGTCGCCGCCCTGCGACGGCGGGCTCGCCTGGGCCAGCGCCCTCTCCCTGATCGAGCCGAAGCTCGTGCTGTCGCTGCCGCCGCCGTGCATCACGAGGGCGTCGTAGTACGCGAACTGGCCGAGGGCGCCGAGCCCGTCGGCCTTGCCCTGGCGCACCGCCGGGTCGAAGTAGACCCGGTCACGCTCGTCGTTCTGCGCCTGCTGGAAGGCGGGGTCCGACGCGGCCTCCGCCCAGTGGCCGGTGAAGCCGGGGTCCAGCCCCTCGTGCGAATCCGTGCCGTCCACCGCCCGCAGGGCGGGCAGATAGGCGGCCAGGACGTTGTCCGGCTTCCGCTCGGTGTACAGCTCCACCAGGTCGAGCATGTCCCCGGTGCCGGAGCAGAATCCGATGATGCCGGCGGTGTAGCCGCGGCCGTCGCCGATGTCCTCGACGTAGGAGTACTGGGCCTTCCAGTCGAGCGTGGAGTTCTCCGCGCTGGACACCAGCTGCATCGCGATGTCCTTCTTCGCGGGGTCGTCGAGTCCGGTCGCGGCTGCCTCCAGGTGTGCGGCCGGCGGCGTGGGGGCGCCGGCGTGAGCGGTGGCCGGAACCGCCGTGAAGGTCAGCCCGAGGGCCAGCACGGCGAGTCCGGCGGTGTGGATGAATCGGGTGGTGCGACGTGAGGTGCTGTTGTGGGGGTGATGCACCGGTCCTCCCAGGGGAGTTCGTCGTTCCGACGTTCTGTTAGGAAGCTTTCCTATCAGGTCCCGGAGCGGGCGGTAACCCCTTGGCACCCGGTTGCCGGATGCCGTTTTCAGCCGCCGTCGATGCGGAAGCTCTGCCCGTAGACCTTCCACGCCAGCGGGGTCTCCAGCTGGAGCTTCCCCTCGCGCACGAAGACACGTTGGGCGGTCTCCACCCGGCTGGTGTCGCTGTGCGAGGGCTCCTCGCGGATCGCGGCCACCCGGGCGTCCAGGAAGGCGTCGAGATACGCCTCCTCGTCGCCGCCCTCGGAGGGCGGATCGTTCTCGGCGAGGGCCTGGGCGCGTATCGTCCGGAAGCCGACCGTGCCGTCGGTGTCGGCGTACCCGTGGATCACGTAGGCGTCGTAGTAGATGAACTGCCCCAGGGCGCTGAGCCCGTCGGCCTCGGCGCGCTTCACCGCCGGGTCGAAGTACGAGCTGTCCCGCTCCGCGTCCTGTGCCGCCCGGAAGGCCGGGTCCGCCGCGGCCTGGGCCCAAGCCTCGGTGAAGGCGCTTCCGAGCCCCTCGTGCGAGTCGCTGCCGTTCACCGCGCGCAGCGCCGGCAGGAAGTCCTGGAGCGCGTTTCCCGGACGCTTCGCGGCGTAGCGCTCGACGACCTTCAGCAGATCGCCCGTGCCGGAGCAGAATCCGATGATGCCGGCGGTGTAGCCGCGGCCGTCGCCGATGTCCTCGACATAGGAGTACTGGGCCTTCCAGTCCAGCGTGGAGTTCTCCGCGCTGGACACGAGCCGCATCGCGATGTCCTTCTTGGCCGGGTCGTCGAGCCCTTTCTCGGGGGAGCCGGAGCCGGACCCGGAGCAGCCGGTCAGGACGAGTGCCGCGACGGCGGCGAGGGCGAGACGTCTGTGCTTCACGCACCAAGCGTGCCAGGCCGGGGGGCGGCGCCGGCGGGGGCGGGGCGCCTGTAGCGTTCGGGATATGGAAGATCAGTCTGTTGTGGACGTCGGCGAAGTGCGGCTGGCGTATCGGACCTGGGGCGACCCCTTCGGGTCGCCCGTCGTCCTCTTGCACGGCCTCGGCGGCTCGTCCCTGAGCTGGGAGGCCGTCGGCACCCTGCTCGGCGAGGAGTGGCGGGTGTACGCCATCGATCTGCGCGGCCACGGCGAGAGCGACTGGCCCGACGAGTACGGCTTCGAGCAGATGCGGGACGACGTCCTGGAGTTCCTCGACGCCTGCGAGCTCGACCGGGTCGGTCTCGTCGGCCACTCGATGGGCGGGGTGGTCGCCTATCTGCTCGCCGAGGAGCACGCTGACCGGGTGGAGCGCCTGGTGCTGGTCGAGACCCCGCCGCCGTTCCCGGGACAGCTGGTGGCCGACAGTCGTCCCACGGGTCCGGTGGACTACGACGAGAACGTCGTGCCGGCCGTCCGGGCCCAGGTGGCCGAGCCGGATCCCCGGTGGGAGCAGGAGCTGGGGCAGATCGTCGCCCCGACGCTGATGATCGCCGGCGGCCCGGAGAGCAGCATGCCGCAGGGGAGGCTGGCCGACATGGCCTCGCTCATCCCCGACTGCCGGCTGCTCACCCTGGGCGGCGGCCACCATGTGCACAAGAAGCACGCGGACCAGGTGGCCCAGCAGATCACCGAGTTCTTCACCAGCTGAGCGGGCCCGGCCGCCCGACCGGTCCGCGCACGATGCCACCGCCGCCCCGCGGGCGACGCCACCGCCGGGCCCGTGCGCGATGCCACCCCCGCCCCGCGCACGGCGCCACCGCCGAGCCCACGCACGCCGTCCTCCGCGACGCTGTCAGCCGCCGGGCTGCCAGTCGGGCCGGCGCCCGCTCAGCGCGATCACCCGGTCGGTCAGCGGCGCGTCGGCCGGGACGGGGACCGGCGGGCCGAAGATCGCGTCAGGGCCGGACCTGTCGTCGTCCCCGGGTGCCAGCATCGCCTCCGACGAGCGCAGGCTCGCCTCGTCCGCCCGGAACTCCTGCCCGGTCGCCCTGGCCAGGTCCCAGCCGTGCACGACCAGCTCGTTACACGCCACCATCCCGGCGACCTGCCCGGGAAGATCGACCCCGCCCGCCCGGGTCATGCCCTCCAGCGCGGCCGGGGAGCGCCAGGCCGCGACAAGCTCGTCCAGCAGGGGCGGCAGCGCCGTACGCCAGTCGGCGGGCAGTGCCGGCGGGGCCGAGGTCGGCGGGGTGCCGGTCGTCGGGCCGGACTTCTTGTGTGCCGCGTCGCGGAACGCGACGGTCAGGCCCAGCAGGTGCCCGATCAGCTCCCGTACCGCGTAGTCCGGGCAGGGGGTCGGGTTGTCCAGCTGCCGGTCGTCGACGGCGCGGATCAGCTCCTGGACCTGTCGCGCCGCCGGTCCGAGATCGATGCCGGGCGCGGTCGCATGGTTCGTTTCCATACTCTTCGGACCGTTTCCGGCCCCGGAACTCATCGGGGACATCGTGGAACGTTCCGGTCCGCCCTCTTGTCGGCGGCCCCGTCCGCATGGCATATAGGTCTGGACCATTGCTGTCGGATGGAAGGCATCACCGTGCAACGCCCCCACGCACGCACCGCGTTGGCCTGTTCCGCCACGCTGCTCCTCGCCGGTCTCACCGCCTGCGGCGGACCCGCGGAAGCGGACACCAAGAACCCGACAGCCCCCAGGGGAGTGACAGCGCAGGCCGGCAGCGCCTCCTCCGCGCACGTCATGTGGGAGCGCGCCTCCGACAACGAGGGGATCACCGGCTACGACGTCTACCGGGAGGGGAGGAAGGCCGCCTCGGTGGACGCGACGAAGCTGATGACCGACATCGACGGTCTGACCGCGTCCACGGCCTACACCTTCACCGTCAGGGCCCGCGACGCCGCCGGGAACCTCTCCTCCCCGAGCGCCGCGGCCACCGTCACCACGCCCGCGTCCGCGCCCGCCGACGAGAAGGCGCCGACGGGACCGACGAAGCTGCGGGGCAAGGCGGACAGCGGCCGGACGGTCACCCTGTCCTGGGGCGGCTCCACGGACGACGTGGGCGTCACCTCGTACGACGTCTACCAGGAGGATTCCAGGATCCACAGCGTCCCGGGCACACGGACCACGGCCCGGCTCACAGGTCTGCGCCCCGGCACCGTCTACACCTTCACCGTCCGCGCCCGCGACGCCGCCGACCGTTCCTCGCCGGACAGTGACGCGCTCGACCTGACCACCCCGTCCGCGCCGGGCGCCCCCGCGAGCACGGCACCCACCGGACTGCGGACGACGACGGCGGCGCAGGGCGGGGAGTACCTCGTCGACCTCTCCTGGGACCAGCCGGACACCGGAGGCACGATTCCCGCGTACCAGCTCTTCCTGAACGGAAAGCTGACCACCACGATCGTCTGGGGCGGCACACCGCCCAAGGGCCGGGCGGCCTACAGGCTCACCCTGACCGATCCGCCCGGCACCCGGTACTCGCTCAAGCTCCGGCCCAAGCTCCCCGACGGGACATGGGGCGACTTCTCGGCCCAGCGCACGGTCGTGCTGCGCGGCTGACCGGAGGCCGGTCGCTCACGGTCCGCGCCAGAGGTTGGCGAAGGCCGCGTTCTCGATGGTCCGCCTCTGGCGTACGGCCTCCAGCTCCATCACCGCGTCATGGACGGCGGCCACCACGGTCGTCACCGCCTCGTCGTCGAGGCCGGGCTCGTCGTCGGACCGGCCCCCGTCGATGCCCACGGCCGAGGCGAGGGCGGCCAGCACGGGTTCCCCCGCGTCCCGGCGTCCGGCGGCCCGACGGCGGCCGGGCGTATCGGCCGGTTCGACACGTTCCGACCCGAAGGGCGAGCGGCCGCTCCGCCTCCGCGTCAGCTCGCCGTCCTTCTCCAGACCGGCCTGGTACGCGGCCGAGAGGTCCTGGCCCCGGCGCCACAGCCAGTCGTCGATCCGCTCGTAGGGCGGTTGGCGGGTGAGCCCCGCCGCGGCGTCGCCGAGGAGCGCGTCGTCCGGCGTCCGCGGCTCACCCGGCACGATGCGGTCACCGTCCACGCTCACGGCCCCCGCACCGATGAGATCGATCAGCTCGGCTCCCGCGAGCGCGAGCGACAGGTCACCCTGCCCCACGGCGTGCTCCGGCCGCGGGTCCATGGTGATGATGAACAGGTCCTTCGCCGTGGTCATGAACGGCTCCCCTCGGAGGCATCGACAGAAGTGCGTCCCCACCGGCCCCGTCAGGAGCTGGCGCGCGGCGAGGCGACCGTCACGATCAGTATCGCCCCCGAGCGGCCCGGCGCGCTAAGGTACCGGCCCCCGGCGGCGGTGCCGGAGTCCGCGGAGGAGGCGGTCGGCATGCGAGGTGCGCGGGCTTCCCGGCGTGTGGTCACCCGGGGTCATGTCGTGCGGGGGGCCTGCGGGTTCTTCCTGCGGCACGGCACGGTGGACATGGACGCGCTCGCCCAGGACCTCGCGGTCAGCCGTGCCACCCTCTACCGCGTGGTCGGCAGCCGGGACGCGCTCCTGGCCGATGTGCTGTGGGAGCTGGCCGAACACCTCCTGGACCGGGCGCGCCGCCGGCGTACCCGGGCCGGAGTGGACGGTGTCCTGGAGATCACCCGCTACTTCGTCACCGCTCTGCGCGGCTCCGCCCCCTTCGAGGGCTTCCTGCGTGAAGAACCCGAGACGGCACGGCGCCTGCTGACCGGCGGCTGCGTACACCGGCGGGCCGTCCTGGCCCAGCGGGGCATCCTCCTGGAAGCGGGGGAGAGGGACCGGCTCTGGCCCCGTTCCGGCATCGACGACCTGGCCTACCTCTATGTCAGGGTCGTCGAATCCACCCTGTACGCCGAGCTGCTGAGCAGCCGCCGGCCGGACCTCGCCCTGGCCGAACGCACTGCCCGCGCCGTACTCCAGCAAACCCGCCGAGCGTCACCGGGCGCGATCTGAGACCGCTGTCTCACCCTGGGCCCGGCCACTGGTGGGCCCGCCGGCACCGGCCGTAGTTTCCGACTCCGACGACGGCAACCCGGAGGACACGATGACCCGCTCCCAGCCGGCCCGGACGGGCCGGGCGACCTTACTCGCGGTGCTTCTCGCACTCGTCGGAACAGTCGCCGCCCTGACGGCCCCGACGCAGGCCGCGACCGCCCCGCGCGCCACGGTCAATCCCGTGATCTTCGTACACGGGCAGGAGGGTTCGGCCCAGCAGTGGCAGTCCCAGGCCAAGCGGTTCTCCAGCAACGGCTACCGCGACGACCTGCTGTACGTCCATGAGTACGACACCTCCGTGGCGACCGACGACCACGCGGTCGCGGGGCTGGAGGCCTTGGTCGACTCGGTCCGGGCCCGCACCGGCGCGCAGAAGGTCGACATCCTGGCCCACTCGCGCGGCACGCGTGTGATGCACGCCTACCTCTCCGTGCCGGAGCGGGCGACGGAAGTCGCCAAGTACGTGAACCTGGACGGCCGTACGGCCGCCGCCCAGCCGGGCGGGGTGCCCACCCTCGCCATCTGGAGCAGCCTCCAGCCGAACGGGTCGATCGGCGGGGCGCTCAACGTCCACGAGCCGGAGGCGAGCCACACGGAGAGCGCCACCTCCGCCGAGAGCTTCGCCCACATCTACGCGTTCCTCCGTGGCAGGCCGCCGCTCACCACCCGGGTGCTGCCCGAGCCGCACGCCTCCGTGGAGATCGCCGGGCGCGCCGTGCACTTCCCGCAGAACAAGGGGCTCGCGGGCCGCCTCGAGGTGTGGCGGCTCGACCCCGCCACCGGCGCCAGGGCCGGCCTCCTCCCTCAGCACGTCGTGCGGACCGGTGAGGACGGAGCCTTCGGCCCGCTGGGAGTGAGCGGACGCGGACACTACGAGCTGGCGTTCATCCGCTCCGGCGAACGCACCAACCACTTCTACTTCGAACCCTTCGAGCGCGGCGACCGCTTCGTGCGCCTGCTCGTCTCCCCGCCGGGCGGCGTCGCGGACTCCATCGACACCTGCCCCGCGCACACGGCGCTCACCATCGTCCGCGCACGTGAGTGGCGGGCCGGCACGGCCGAGGACGACCGGCTCCGCATCGCCGGGACCGATGTCCTCAACGCGGCGGTCTCCCCGCAACTGCGGCAGATTCTGGGCCTGTTCGCGTTCGACAAGGGGTGCGACGGAGTCAGTCACCTCGACGCGGCGCTGCCGCCCTTCGACCGCGTCCCCTTCCTGACGGCCACCGACCTCTCCCTTCCGGCCGACGCCCAGGCCCGTGGAACGATCCCCGTCACGGCGACGATGCGCGGGGCCGGGGTGGACGAGACCATCGCCGTGCCCGACTGGCCCTCCGACAGCCACACCGTGTCGCTGCTCTTCAAGGACTACGTGGACATCCCCTCCGGCGGGTGAGCCGCCAGGCCGTACGACGGTGCGCCGCTCCCGGACCACCCGGCCTGGGAGCGGCGCGCCGACGCTCTCATGCGGCGAGCGCCGCGGGCTCTCCGAGCCGTGCGGCAGCCGTCCGCCAGGCGGCCGTCACCGCGGTGCGGGCCTGCTCGGTCCGGGTGGCACCCTCCGCCGTCAAGTCGAGTGGCGCGCCCACGTGCACGTGCAGTTCCGGGCGGCGCAACGGGGCCGTGAACAGGCCCGCGAGCTGCTTGGCCGTGCTCCCCGAGGTGACCCGGCGTGCGCCTGCCTGGCCCACGGGCACCACCGGGGCCCCGCTGCGCCGGACCAGCCGGGAGAGGCCGCTGCGGAAGGCTTCGGGGGCCGTTTCCGCGGCGTCCGTCCGCCGCGGGAGACCGCCCTCGGCGTAGATCAGGACCAGGCGCCCGCGCCCGAGCGCCTCGACGGCCCCGTCCAGGGCGTCCGCCGCGCGCCGGTCGCCCCGGTGGACCGGGATGTGCCCTTCGAGGGCGAGCGCACGGCCGAGCAACGGGACGCGCCACAGTCCGGCGGTCGCCATGACGACCGGACGGACCCCGAGGCGGTGCAGCGCGGCGAGCACGACGGCGGGGTCGGCGAGCGACGTGTGGTTGGCGACGACGATGCTGCCGGGGGCGAGTTCGGCGCCCGCGTCGGTGGTGATCGAAAGGCGGCCGACGGTGGGCACCAGGACGTCGGCGAGGCGGCTGAGCATGTCCGGTCTCCTGGACTCGACGATGTTGGTCCCCATCGTCGGCCGCGGGGGCGCCACGGGCCTGAGTAGCCGCACTCATCTTCCGCCGCCCGGTGCTCAGGAACGGACCGCTGTCGTCGACCGGGCTCAGCCCGTGACGCGTACCGTCTCGACCCACGGGGGAGCGGCCGGGGCGGTCGGGCCGATGAGAGCGGCGACGAGCCGGCACGCCGGCGTCTCGTCCGGCCACGGAGTATGGCCGTCCGTCAGTACGACGATCACGTCCGGGCGTTCGCGTCCTTCGAGCGCCGCCGCGATCCCGACCCGCATGTCGGTTCCACCCCCGCCGCCCAACGTGACCTGCTCGGCGGACGTCACCCGGGTGACGGCCCGCACATCGGCGTCGCAGGCCAGGACCGTCACCCAGTTGCCCCGGATCCCCACCTCACGCAGCACACCGGTGACCTCGGCGAGCGCGGAGGCGATCTCCGCCTCGCCCATCGACCCCGAGGTGTCGATCACGACCGCGACCCTGGGCAGCGGTCGCCGCAGGCTGGGCAGCACGACACCGCGCAGCGCCGCGCTCCGGCGTGACGGCCGGCGGTAGGTGTAGTCGACCGCCCCGGCCGCCCAGGCGGCCGCTTCCCGCACGGCGCCCGCGAGCACCTGCCGCCAGTCGACCGTGGGCTCGAGGATCTCGTCCGCCCAGCGCTGCCAGCCACCGGGCAGGGCGCCCCTGGCGCGCACATGGGCGCGCATGGCCTCCGCCGTCGCGCGCCTCAGCGCCTCCGCCTCGACCGGGCCGACCACCGTCGCCTCCGTACGCCCGCCCGACTCCCAGGGGGAGGGCCGCCCATGGGCTCCCGACCCGCAGTCGTGGGTGACGGGGGAGGGCGGCAGAGCGGGCAGATACGCCTCGAAGAGCTGCCCCTCCGGGAGGCCGAAGAGTCGCGGCTCCAGCCGCCCCGCGGGCAGGGGCAGCCCGTCGGCGATCAGGTCGTCGTTGATCTCGCAGTCCTGTGCGACGTTCACCCGGTGCCGGTCGCGCTGCTCCGCCGCGGGCAGCAGCTCCGCACGCCCGTGGTGGTCGCGCAGCAGGTGCGCCACCTCGTGCACCCACACCGCCGCGAGCTCGGCCACCGGGATCCGCTCGACGAAGCGGGGCGAGACGTAGCAGCGCCAGTGCCGGTCCACGCCCATGGTCGGCACCTCGTCGCTCTCCACCACGGTCAGTGCGTACAGCGCCGACGCGAGGTAGGGGCGGTCCGCCGCTGCCCGGTAACGCGCCGCGAGCAGCTTCGTGGTGTCCAGGTCAACCACCGTGCGGCAGGGCGCCGGACTGCCGGAGCAGGTCCAGGAAGCCGTCGATGCCGGGCGGTACCGGCCAGTCGAGGCTGCGCATCCCCGCCAGGTCGACCGCGGCCCGGGCGGCCACATCGGGCACACCCGCGTCCACGGCCTTCGCCAGCACGGCCCACCCCGCCTCCCAGCGCTCACGGGTGAGATCGCCCTGGACCGCGGCGACGACCGCGATCAGGAATGCGAGCTGCCGGTCCCCGCGCCCGGGCAGCGCGAACGCGTCAGGATCGGCGAGTACGCGGTCGGGGTCGGGCAGGTCCAGGTGCTCCAGATAGGACAGCAGTTCGATGCCGGCGCCGTCCCCGACCGCGCCGGTGAGCACGGCCGCGACGGCCTCCCGCCCCGCACCCGCCGCGTAGCCCGTGGCCAGCAGCCGCAGGGCCATGTCCCAGGTCCTCGGGGACGGCCAGGCCCGGCCCCGGCTCTCCGCGTCGGCCGGGATGTGGTGGACCAGGCCCGGCCGCGCCGTCAGGAACCCGGAGACCGCGCCCCGGGCCCGTGCCGCCGCGCCCGGCACCCTGGCCGGATCGACGACCGGCACACTCAGGTCGGGCCATGTCCCCGCCATGCCGCGGGCGACGGTGCGCGGGTCGTGCGTCCACCGCAGATGGACGAAGCGGTTGGCGAGCGGCGGGCTGAGATGCCAGCCGTCCGCCGCGCTCGACGGAGGGTTGGCCGCCGCCACGACGCGTACGGCTTCCGGCAACCGCAGGCTGCCCACCCGCCGTTCGAGCACGACCCGCAGGAGTGCCGCCTGCACCGCGGGAGGCGCCGACGACAACTCGTCGAAGAACAGCAGGCCCCGGCCGGCACGGGCGAGCCGGACCGCCCAGTCGGGTGGCGCCATCGGTACACCCGTCACCGCCGGATCGTCCCCCACGACCGGCAGCCCGGCGAAGTCCGACGGTTCGTGGACGCTCGCGATGACCGTCTCCAGCTCCAGGCCGAGACCGGCGGCGAGCTGCTCCATCCCGGCGGACTTCCCGATCCCGGGTTCACCCCACAGCAGCACCGGCTGATTGGCCGTCACGGCCAATGCCAGCGCCTCCAGTTGTGGACTCGCGGAGGGCTCGGTGCGGGTGGTGCGCAGCCGCCGGTTGAGCTCGTCGGCCGCGTCCAGCGGTCCGGGGGCGGCGGGGGCGGGCCGGGTGGTGGCGGTCACTGTTCCTCGTCCTCTTCGGCGTTCTCGATCCGCTTGTCGTACCACGCCGCCCCGATGCCCGGGTGCTCCACGACCACCCGCTCCCGGAGGAAGCCGAGTTCCCCCCGCTCGTACCTGCGGATCATCTGGGCCAGCGAGAGCTCGGTCGCGTCGGTGACGTCGATCCGGGCCCCGGCGTCGAGCAGCGCCCGCACCAGTGCGGCGGAGCCACGCTCGCTCACCGCGACGGCCAACGGGGTGCGCTCCATGTGGTCACGGGCCTCCAGGTCGAGTCCTGCCGCCAGCAGCCGGGGCAACAGCGCCTCGTGATCGAGCAGGGGCAGGACGTGCAGCAGGCTCCGCCGTCTGCCGTCCTTCACCCGGAGGTCCACGCCCGTGGCCAGCATCTCGAGAACTCCCGCGGTGTCCCCGTGCTGGGCCCGCTGGAACAGCTCCTGGCGCTGTTCCCGCAGCGCTCTCGGGAGCCGCCCCGTTCCCGACGTGACGGAGTACTCCGCCGCGAAGCAGCCGGCGACGGCACCGCCGAACGCCCGCATGGCACTCTCGCGTTGCCGCTCCTCCTCGGTGTGCGGGGACCGGAGCGCGCCGTCCCGGAAGGCGACTTCGTGCCACTCACCGCGACACCTCACCCGCACGGGGCGCGGCGCTGACGGGCCCGGCGGGCCGAACGGCCCTTCGAGGGAGGGGAACAGCGCACGCGCGACCAGCGGATGCAGCCACCCCGGTGGCATGGCGCCGACCCGCAGCAGGTCGAGGTCGGGGAGGCGGCGCCAGGCCGTCTCCGGGAGGGAGGGGGGCTCCGCGGCCGGCCTCCTCGACTCGACGACGCGGGCCCGGAGCCGTCCGCCGCTGCTGTGGTCCGTGAGGTCCAGCAGGACGTGCCCCCGGTAGAAGTTCGCGACCAGGAAGCGCTCCCTGCCGCTCGCGGCCGTCGCGCGCCGCACAGCCGACTCCAGCCGGGGGATGTCGATCGCCGCCCGGCGGACAATCTCCTCGGCGTCCACACGCCGCCACGATCGCTCGGACGGCGGCAGAGAAGGATCCCAGTCGACACCCGCGGCGGCGAACGCCTCGGAGACCTTGCCCTCCTGATGAAGCAGAGTCACCCGTTCCGCCCGGGCCGCCGCGTCGTCACCAGGGGCGGCGAGTTCCCCGGGGGTGAGCGGCGTGCCGTCGTCATGGAAAAAGGGGATCCGGCCGCCACCGCCCCCGACCGCCGCCCGAAGCCCGTCCGTGTGCCGCGCGTCCCACACGTGGCGGACCGACCGCCAGTCCTCGATGCGCACGGCGAACACACCCGGAGAGGTCTCGCCGGGGACGGCGCCGAAGCGCAGTGCGAGCCGCTGCGGGCCGTCGGCCATCGGAGGCGTACGCAGATGGAGATACGGCGCCTGGGGCAGCCCGGCCCCGTAACCCGCCAGGACGACGGTGCGGTCGGTGTCGATCGTGGAGCGGCCCCCGAGGACCCGGGGCAGGTGCCAGCGCACCAGGTCGGGCACGAGGTGGCGCAGGTCCGACACGAGGGACGCGGCCACGACGCTCCCGTACGAGGCGGCCACCTCGGCCGGGTCGAAGGCCACATCGACCCCGGCCACCGCGAGAGCACCCCGCCAGTCACCGGCGAGCCGCCGTTCCGTGGCCCGCTCGATCAGCCGGCGGGGCACCGCGTACCGACGGACCCGCAGCAGGCCGGCCACGTCCTCCGTGGAGATGAACCGCTCCTCGGGGCCACGCCTCACCGGTAGACGCTCCGTATCGCACGGAGATCCGCGTGGGCGCCGGCATCCGGACGCAGCCGCGCGCTGAAGGACCGCTTCACCTTGCGGGGGAGTCCGGGGCCGAGACCCACGTACTCCAGCCGGGAGTCCGCTCCCACAGCGCCCAGCAGTTCCTTCGCACCGCGGCCGGTCAGTCCCGTGTGGGCCAGTTCGAGGCGCCGCAGCGGGCTGCCGGGCAGGGCGGCGGCCAGCGCGTGGGCCCCCGCGTCGCCGGTCGCGTTGCCGGTCGCCCCGAGGCTGCGCTGCGACAGCGGGCGCCCCAGGTCGAGCGCCTCGATCCCGCCGAGCGCGTCGGCCAGAGCGGATGCCCCGGCAGGCCCGATGCCGTTGCCGCCGAGGCCGAGCCGCACCGGACGCGCCGGGTCGGCCGCGGCGGCGAGCTCGGCGGCCCCCGCGTCACCGAGGTGGTTGGCCGGCAGGTACAGCTCCCGCACCCCCGCCTCACGGATCAGCGCGGCAAGGAGCGGCGCGGACTCCGAACCGAGCCCGTTGCCGCCGAGGAACAGCCTCTCCAGGGGCTGTTCCCGGGTCCGGAGCACGTCGAGCAGGACCTCCAGCGAGGCAGCCGTGATCCCGCTGTTGACCAGGTCCAGGGTGCGCAGGACGGAGTTGCGGGCCAGCATCGGCGCGAGCGCCCGCACCCCCGCGTCACCCAGCGGATTGCGCTTCAGCCAGAGAGCCCGGACGGTGCTGTCCGGGCCGAGCGCCCCGGCGAGCGCGGCGGCCCCCTCGGCCCCGATGCGATTGCAGCCGAGATAGACCGTCCGCAGCCCGTGCCCGTCCAGCCGCAGTGCCTCCGCGACCGAACGCGCGCCCTCGTCCCCGAGGGAGTTGGTGCCGAGGAGGACATGCGCGGCGTGCGGCGACCGCGCGAGCGCGGGCATCACTGTGGCCGCTCCGGAGGCCCCGAGCCCTTGCTTGCAGAGATCGACACGTCCGTCGCCGCGCAGGGTCCCCAGCGGGAACACCTCGTCCGCCCCGACCGGCGGCTCCGCGGCGAGCCGCGTCACCAGCGGATCCAGCAGCGCCGTGTCGGCGAGCGGGATGTCAGGGTGTTCGACCGCCGGGCAGCGCACGGGCATCGGCTGTGACATCACAACTCTCCAGTCCCTTGCCGGCTCGCCCGGCCGGAGCGGACACCGCGTCCCCCGCCGCCCGGCATGCCGACGCCATCCCTCCAAGAACAGGTGGCAAGACCGGCCGGATTCGAACCGGCGTCCTCCAGCTTGATGCGTGGGCGCGACGACCTCTGCGCTACAGCCTTGCCGTGCGTGATCATAACGGCGCCCGGTTCGGTGCCGCATGCCAGTACGCGGTTCCCCCGGACTCGCCCCACCGGCTACGCCGGAGGCCGCACCCACGGTGCGAAGCGCTGACCCGGGGCCGCGTCGTCCCGCCAGTACCTGAGGACGGTCCCGTGCACGACCTCGAACCGTTCCGCGGCGATGACGCAGGGGACGGGCTCCCGGCCGCCCGCGTCCGCGTCGAAGGCGACGAGAACCGGCGGGTCCTCACCCAACTGACTTGAGATCCGCGCCCGTTCCTCGTCCGTCGGCACCCGGAAGTCCGGATCGTGGAACATCGCCGGGCAGCTGACGAATACGGGATCGCCGAACACCAGCTCCAGGCCGTGGTGGTAGGTGAGGTCGTACCCGGCCGCCAGACGGAACTCACCGGCATCCCAGGTGATGACCTCCCAGTCCCACCAGGAGCCCTCGGGCAGTCGTACGCCGATGTCCCGCTGTCCCTCGCCCACCCTCAGCCCCTCGCGCCGTCCGCACCGATCCGCCCGCCACCCACTCCTGGCCCGCCGTCGGGCGCCCCGCATGCCGGAAGCGCCGCGCCCCGGTGCGGTGGATCGCGGGGTGCGGCGCTTCGCGGTGTGCGGTCAGCCCAGCTGCTCGTACGCCGGCAGCGTCAGGAAGTCCGCGTAGTCCTGGTCCAGCGAGACCGTGAGCAGCAGGTCGTGGGCCTGCTGCCACTTGCCGGACTCGAAGGCCTCGTCGCCGATCTCCGCGCGGATCGCGTCGAGTTCCTCGGCGGCCACCTTGCGGGCCAGGTCGGCGGTGGCGTGCTCGCCGTTCTCGAAGACCACGTCCGCGTTGATCCACTGCCAGATCTGCGAGCGCGAGATCTCGGCGGTGGCCGCGTCCTCCATCAGGTTGAAGATGGCGACCGCGCCCATGCCCCGCAGCCACGCCTCGATGTAGCGGATGCCGACCGCGACCGCGTTGCGCAGGCCGTCGTACGAGGGCTTCGCGTCCAGCGTGTCGATGGCGATCAGGTCGCCCGCCGCCACCGAGACGTCCTCGCGCAGCCGGTCCTTCTGGTTCGGCTTGGCGCCCAGGACCGCGTCGAAGGACTCCATCGCGATCGGGACCAGGTCCGGGTGCGCCACCCAGGAGCCGTCGAAGCCGTCGTTCGCCTCGCGGTCCTTGTCCGCCTTGACCTTCTCGAAGGCCACCTTGTTGACCTCGGCGTCACGCCTCGACGGGATGAAGGCCGCCATGCCGCCGATGGCGTGCGCGCCGCGCTTGTGGCAGGTGCGGACCAGGAGTTCGGTGTACGCCCGCATGAACGGGGCGGTCATCGTGACCAGGTTGCGGTCCGGCAGGACGAACTTCGAGCCGCCGTCGCGGAAGTTCTTGACGATGGAGAAGAGGTAGTCCCAGCGGCCCGCGTTCAGCCCGGAGGCGTGGTCGCGGAGCTCGTAGAGGATCTCCTCCATCTCGTACGCCGCGGTGATCGTCTCGATCAGGACGGTCGCGCGGACCGTTCCCTGCGGGATGCCGACGTAGTCCTGGGCGAAGACGAAGATGTCGTTCCAGAGGCGTGCCTCCAGGTGCGACTCCGTCTTCGGCAGGTAGAAGTACGGGCCCTTGCCGAGGTCGATCAGGCGCTGCGCGTTGTGGAAGAAGTAGAGGCCGAAGTCGACCAGCGCGCCGGGCACCGGGGTGCCGTCGAGCTGGAGGTGGCGCTCGTTCAGGTGCCAGCCGCGGGGGCGCGTGACGACGGTCGCGAGCTCCTCGGCGGGCTTGAGGGCGTACGACTTGCCCGACTTCGGGTCGGTGAAGTCGATGTTCCGGGTGTACGCGTCGATCAGGTTGAGCTGGCCGGTGATCACGTTCTCCCACGTGGGGGCGGACGCGTCCTCGAAGTCGGCGAGCCAGACCTTGGCGCCCGAGTTCAGGGCGTTGATGGTCATCTTGCGGTCGGTCGGACCGGTGATCTCCACCCGGCGGTCGTCCAGCGCGGCCGGGGCCGGGGCGACCTTCCAGGTGTCGTCCACACGGACCGCTTCCGTCTCCGGCAGGAAGTCCAGTGTGGAGGTGCGGGCGATCTCGGCGCGGCGCTCGCCTCGGCGGGCGAGCAGCTCGTCACGCCGGGGCGTGAACCGCCGGTGGAGCTCGGCCACGAACGCGAGGGCCGCATCGGTCAGGACCTCGTCCTGCCTCGGCAGGGGCTCGGCGTCGACGATGGCCAGCGGGGACGGCGCTGGTGCGGACATGAGCTGTCACTCCTTCAGCGGATGGTGCGGCGGCATCCCACGGCCGCCGGGTCGCCCGGGACGGCACGGGGTGCCAGGGCTCCGAGATACGGCCATGGGTACCGCCGAGGAACCGGAAGCGGAACCATGAGCTTCTGATCAGTGGATATTAGTTTCCTCATGGTGGAAGTTCAATGGTTTGTTGATGTCGAGATTCTCCGGGTCGACAGACGTGCCGCTCCGGTGGCGCGGCGTGCCAGGTCCGGTACGGTGCGTTCACTCCAGGCGCGTCAGGTCCTCCGCCGTGTCGATGTCGTACGCCTGAGCCACATCGGAACACTCCACGAGCGTGATCGCATCGCGATGCGCCCGCAGGTACGCCCGCGCGCCCTGATCGCCGACCGCGGCCGCCGAGATGTCCGCCCAGCGGTCGGCCCCGAACAGCACGGGATGGCCGCGCTCCCCGTCGTACGCGGCGGCCGCCAGCGACGCCCGGGAGCGGTACGCCGAGCGCACGCGCGCCACCGCCTCCGCCCCGATGCCCGGCTGGTCGACCAGCAGGACGAGGGCCGCGTCCGCGTCCGAACCGGCGAGGGCGCCCAGCCCCGCCCGGAGCGAGGAGCCCATCCCCTCCTCCCACGACGGGTTCACCGTCACCTCGCACGCCGAGAGGTCCGCCAGAGCCCGCACCTCCTCAGCCGCCGCACCCAGGACGACGCGGACGGGTCCGCACCCGCCGTTGCGCAGGGACCGCACCGCGTGCTCGACCAGGGGGCGGCCGCGGTGTTCCAGCAGGGCCTTCGGCCGGCCGCCGAGGCGACGGCCGCCACCGGCGGCGAGCAGCACTCCGGCGATGACGGGGGTCGGTTGTGTGTGAGCCATGTGCCCTGGATACCACTGAGTCATGCGTACGGGCGGAGTGGCTGTCACACCCCGGAGGTACCCTGATTCCTTGTGCGCACAGTGGCGCCCGCCACCTCCGGTGGCGTTAACTTGCGGACGGCCCCAGGCACTTGACCGCCGCCCGGGGCCAGGTCGACACACCGGCACAAGGACGTGCGAGGGGGAGTGCTTTGTTGCGAAGCGTGGGGCAGGAGCGGTTGACCGGGAGAGGCGAGGATCCGAGGGTGACGGAGCTGCGTATGGCCGTCTCCCGGCTCCGCCGGGAACTCGCCGGACACCCCGCCGAGTTCCCGGACCGGGGTATCGCCGAGGACGAGCTGGCCGCGCTGGACGCCATGGCGGTCAGCGGGAGGCCCGAGATACCCAGGCTGCGCCGTTCGCTGCTGCTGGTCGCGGGGGCGATCGGTTCGGTCAGCGCCCTGGCCCCGGGTCTCCGGGACGTGCGGGTCGCCGTCGAGCTCTTCGGGGAGCCGCCGCGCCGCCACCCGTGACGTCAGCGGGCCGCCGGGCTCCGTGCCGGCCCCGGTCCGAGGGGCCGGCCGGAGAGGCTCAGCCCGTCGGGCCGCCGCTGCTGGCCAGCGCCTCCGAGAGCTCCTTCGCGATCTGCTGCAGGATCGGCACGATCCGCTCGGTCGCCGTCTCCGTCACCCGGCCCGCGGGCCCGGAGATGGAGATGGCCGCCGAGGTGGGGGAGTCCGGCACCGAGACCGCGAGGCAGCGGACCCCGATCTCCTGCTCGTTGTCGTCCACCGCGTAGCCCGCCCTCCGCACCTGTTCGAGCGCGTCGAGGAAGCCGTCCGGAGTGGTGATCGTCTTCTCGGTGGCCGCCGGCATGCCCGTACGGGCCAGCAGGGCGCGCACCTCGTCCGCCGGGGTGTCCGCGAGGAGGGCCTTGCCCACACCTGTGGAGTGGGGGAGCACCCGCCGGCCGACCTCGGTGAACATCCGCATCGAGTGCTTCGAGGGCACCTGGGCGACGTACACGATCTCGTCGCCGTCGAGCAGCGCCATGTTCGCCGTCTCGCCGGTCTCCTCGACCAGCCGCTGGAGGTAGGGCCGCGCCCATGTGCCCAGCAGGCGGGCCGAGGACTCCCCGAGGCGGATGAGACGGGGGCCCAGCGCGTAACGCCGGTTGGGCTGCTGGCGCACGTAGCCGCAGACGACCAGTGTGCGCATCAGCCGGTGGATGGTCGGGAGGGGGAGCCCGCTGCTCGCGGAGAGTTCGCTGAGCCCGACCTCGCCCCCGGCGTCCGCCATGCGCTCCAGCAGATCGAAGGCGCGCTCGAGGGACTGCACGCCGCCGCTGGGACCGGCGGGCTTGGAGTCGGATGTGCTGGCGTGGGACGGCGGCACGTCAACGGTCCTTTCGAAGCGGAGGCAAGGCAGCAGCCTACCGGGCTGTTCCCGATCGGCCCACTGCTCCCGGTGCGGCGTCCTTGCCGGTCAGGACCTGTTTTGTCCTGGTGTCGGCGGTCCGGGACGCGTTCGGCCCGAAGCGCGGTGGTGCCGCTCATGGCCTATTCTACGTTTCGCCTGTCGAAAATGAACTTTTACTTCGTGGAAATATCCAATCGGCGTCACGGGTGCTCCGATAGGTGCTCCGCGGGGGTGCCCAGGGCGGAGGAGGGGTCTTGACGGGCCGCCGCCCCGAGTGAAGACTCCTTCAACAAATCGTTGAATCTGCGTGAGGAGCACAGGTGTCCGGAGTGGACAAGAAGCAGGTACTCCGCTCGACGCGCGTGGTCACCCCCGAGGGAACCCGCGCGGCGGCGGTCCTCGTCGCCGGCGGGGAGATCGAGGCGGTCCTGCCGTACGACACCGAGGTGCCCGACGGCGCCCACGTCGAGGACTTCGGGGACGACGTCCTGCTGCCAGGCCTCGTCGACACCCACGTCCATGTGAACGACCCCGGGCGCACCGAGTGGGAGGGCTTCTGGACCGCCACCCGCGCCGCCGCGGCGGGCGGCATCACGACCCTCCTCGACATGCCGCTCAACTCCCTCCCGCCGACCACCACCGTCGAGCACCTGCGCGTCAAGCAGGGGGTGGCCGCCCCCAAGGCGCACATCGACACCGGCTTCTGGGGCGGTGCGATCCCCTCCAACACGAAGGACCTGCGCCCGCTGTACGAGGCCGGGGTCTTCGGCTTCAAGTGCTTCCTCTCGCCCTCCGGCGTCGAGGAGTTCCCCGAGCTGGACCAGGAGCAGCTGGCCCGCTCGATGGCCGAGATCGCGGGCTTCGGCGGGCTCCTGATCGTGCACGCGGAGGACCCCCACCACCTGGCCGAGGCTCCGCAGAAGAGCGGGGAGAAGTACACCGACTTCCTCGCCTCCCGCCCCCGCGACGCCGAGAACGCCGCCATCGAGGGCCTCATCGCCCACGCGAAGCGGCTGAACGCCCGCGTGCACGTCCTGCACCTCTCCTCCAGCGACGCCCTGCCGCTCATCGCCGCCGCCAAGCGCGAGGGCGTACGCGTCACCGTCGAGTCGTGCCCGCACTTCCTCACCCTGACCGCCGAGGAGGTCCCCGACGGCGCGACCGAGTTCAAGTGCTGCCCGCCCATCCGGGAGGCCGCGAACCAGGACGCGCTCTGGGCCGGGCTCGCCGACGGCACGATCGACTGCATCGTCTCCGACCACTCGCCCTGCACCACGGACCTCAAGACCCCCGACTTCGCCTCCGCCTGGGGAGGGATCTCCTCGCTGCAGCTGGGCCTGCCCGCCATCTGGACCGAGGCGCGCCGGCGCGGCCACACCCTCGACGACGTGGCCCGCTGGATGTCCGCCGCCCCCGCCGGCCTCGCGGGGCTCACCCGCAAGGGCGCCATCGAGGCCGGGCGGGACGCGGACTTCGCGGTTCTCGCCCCCGACGAGACCTTCACCGTCGATCCGGCCGGACTCTTCCACCGCAACCAGGTCACCGCCTACGCGGGGAAGACCCTGCACGGCGTCGTCAGGTCCACCTGGCTGCGCGGCACGCGGATCGCGGCCGACGGCGTACTCGCCGAACCCACCGGCCGCCTCCTCGAAAGGAACCGCTGACCCATGACGGCGACACCGCACTTCACCGGCGACGCGAGCCCCTACGGGGGAGGCGACCCGTACGCCGACTACCGCACCGCCGACTTCCCCTTCACCCACCTCGTGGACCTCGCCGACCGGCGTCTCGGCGCAGGGGTCATCGCCGCCAACGACGAGTTCTTCGCGGAGCGGGAGAACCTGCTGAAGCCGGAGCCCGCGGAGTTCGATCCCGAGCGCTTCGGACACAAGGGCAAGATCATGGACGGCTGGGAGACCCGCCGCCGCCGTGGCACGGGCGCCACCGAGCCGCACCCCACCGACGAGGACCACGACTGGGCCCTCGTGCGCCTCGGTGCTCCCGGTGTGGTGCGCGGGCTGGTCGTCGACACCGCGCACTTCCGCGGGAACTACCCGCAGTCGGTCTCCGTCGAGGCGACCTCACTGCCCGGCTCCCCGTCGCCCGAGGACCTCCTCGCGCCCGGCGTGAAGTGGACGACCCTCGTCCCCCGTACGGCCGTCGGCGGCCACGCGGCCAACGGCTTCGCCGTCGACGCGGAGCAGCGGTTCACCCACCTCCGGGTCAACCAGCACCCCGACGGAGGCATAGCCCGCCTGCGCGTCCACGGCGAGGTGGCCCCCGACCCGGCATGGCTCACCGCGCTCGGTACGTTCGACCTGGCGGCCCTGGAGAACGGCGGCCAGGTCGAGGACGCCTCCGACCGCTTCTACTCCCCGGCCACCAACACCATCGCGCCGGGCCGCTCCCACAAGATGGACGACGGCTGGGAGACCCGCCGCCGGCGCGACAAGGGCAACGACTGGATCCGCTACCGGCTGGCGGAGCAGTCGGAGATCCGGGCGGTCGAGATCGACACGGCCTACCTCAAGGGCAACGCGGCGGGCTGGGCGGAAATCTCTGTCAGTGACGGCGAGGACGGCGAGTGGTCGGAGATCCTGCCCCGCACCCGGCTCCAGCCCGACACGAACCACCGCTTCGTCCTGCCTGAGCCCGTGCGCTCCACGCACGTCCGGATCGACATCTTCCCGGACGGCGGGATCTCCAGGCTGCGGCTCTTCGGCTCGCTCACCGAGGAGGGGGCGGCGCGGCTGACCGCACGTCACGAGGCGCTCGGCGGCTGACGGCCCCGGGGCTGGTGTGCCGGTTCAGGCCCGGCCTGTACGGATATGGGACCCTGGTCGGGACGCCGCCGCCCCCGACCAGGAGTCGCCATGATCTTCATCGCCGTCAAGTTCACCGTGCGTACCGCCGAGCGGGACAACTGGCTCCCGGCCGTCGAGGACTTCACCCTCGCCACCCGCCAGGAGCCGGGCAACCTCTTCTTCGACTGGTCCTACAGCGTCGAGAACCCGGACCAGTTCGTCCTGCTGGAAGCGTTCGCCTCGGAGGAGGCGGGTGCGGCGCATGTGAACTCCGAGCACTTCAAGAAGGCGATCGACACCATGTCGGAGCTCGTCAGCGAGGTGCCGGAGATCATCAACGTCGAGGTGCCCGGGGACGACTGGTCCCGGATGTCGGAGGTCACCCCGCGCAACCGGTGACTCAGAACTCCTCGTGCGTATCGGGGTCCCCGCCGAAGCGATGGGGCGGCCGGGCCCCGATCAGGTCCAGTTCCCGCTGCGTCAGCTCGAAACCGAACAGGTCGAGATTCTCCCGCTGCCGCCCGGGATCCGCGGACTTCGGGATCGGCACCGCCCCCAGCTGCGTGTGCCACCGCAGCACGACCTGGCCGGGCGTCACACCGTGGGCCTCGGCGGTGGCGACCACCTCGGGCGCATCGAGCACCTGGCGCCCCCGGGCCAGCGGGCTCCAGCTCTCCGTGACGATGCCCTTCGCGTCGTGCACCGCCCGCAGCTCCTCCTGGGGGAGCAGCGGATGCATCTCGACCTGGTTCACGACGGGCAGCACACCGGTCTCCCGCTCCAGCCGGGCCAGGTGCTCCGCGGTGAAGTTGGAGACGCCGATGGAGCGTACGAGGCCGTCCTCACGGAGCTTGATCATCGCCTTCCAGGTGTCGACGTACTTGTCCACCCGGGGCAGCGGCCAGTGGATGAGATACAGATCGACGTACTCCAGCCCCAGCTTGCCGCGCGACTCCTCGAAGGAGGCCAGCGTCTCCTCGTAACCGTGGTGGCGGCCGGGCACCTTGGTCGTGACGAAGACCTCCTGGCGGGGCACTCCGGAGTGCGCGATGCCGCGGCCGGTGCCGGTCTCGTTCCCGTAGTTCAGCGCGGTGTCCACGAGCCGGTAGCCGGCCCGCAGCGCCCCGGCGACGGCCTGCTCGGCCGCATCGTCGTCGAGTGGCCAGGTGCCGAGGCCCACCGCGGGGATGGTGCTGCCGTCGTGAAGATTGCGGACCGGGGGCGGTGTCTGGCTCATGGTCTCCCATTTCGTTCGCGTACCGTCCCCGCCAGCGTAGGACGGGCCGCCGGGCGCGGCGCGCGGCGGCGCGGCCCCCGTCAGCAGAGGTCGTTGCGCCACTCACCGTCCTCCCGCACCCAGGAGGACCGCTCGTCGTACTGCGGCTCGCCCACGCCGTAGGTCACCTCCGCGTCGTCCCCGTGGACGCTGTCCACGGACAGCCGCTTCAGGGTGTAGGTCTTCCCGAGCTGCTCGGCCGTCCGCGTCGCCCGGTCGACGAGCGCCTCGAACTGCGCCTCGGACATGTCCTTCCGGCAGCGCGTGGAGACGAGCGCGTAGGCGGCGTCGGTGTCCGGCTCGTAGTAGGCCGTCACGTACGCGCGTACGGACGACTCCAGTGCCGCCGTGTCCACCGGGGCGGTGGGGGGCGCCGTGGACGGACCGGTGGAGCGGGACGAGGACGGCGCGGCTCCGGGTGGCCCTTCCGGTTCCTGGGTGCAGGCGGTCAGTGCGGTCAGTGCGGCCAGAGCGACGAGCACGGAGAGCCCGGCGCGAGTGATGTGTGTGGTGCGCATGCACCCTATGTATCGAAGGTACGTGCGACACGTCGGCGATGTGGTCGATCTGTGACCGTGGAATCG
The DNA here is from genome assembly GCF_044751065.1 of Streptomyces sp. NPDC088746. NCBI lineage: Bacteria > Bacillati > Actinomycetota > Actinomycetes > Kitasatosporales > Streptomycetaceae > Streptomyces > Streptomyces sp. NPDC088746. The sequence goes on along the minus strand of NZ_JBIVLA010000005.1, from coordinate 590,560 downwards.
CGACCGGCCTCGTCGGGCGGACAGATGACTTTCGCCCGAAAGTGGTGTCGGAACAGGTGGAAGCGTGGAAGCGGACGGACTGCCGGGACCCATGACCCCTGGCACGACGCGAAGGAGCGGGACCATGGCGAAACTGACTCTCACCACGTTCGTGTCCCTCGACGGCGTGATGCAGGCGCCCGGAGGCACCGGGGAGGACACCAGCGGCGGGTTCGCGTACGGCGGCTGGCTGGTGCCCTTCGCGGACGACGGCATGGCGGCCTTCACCAACGAGGTCTTCGACCGGTCGGGCGCCTTTCTCCTGGGACGGCGTACGTACGACATCTTCGCGGCCTACTGGCCCAGGGTCACCGACCCGCAGGACCCGGTCGCCGCACGTCTCAACACCCTGCCCAAGCACGTCGTCTCCACCACCCTGACCGACCCGGAGTGGGAGAACACGACCGTGGTCTCCGGCGACGTGCCGGCCGAGGTCGCCCGGCTCAAGGAGCGGACGGCGGAGGGCGAGCTGCAGATCCACGGCAGCGGCACACTGGCGCGGTCCCTCCTGGCGCACGGCCTGATCGACGAGGTCAACCTGCTCGTGTTCCCGGTCCACCTGGGGAGCGGCAAACGGCTCTTCGCGGAAGGCGGGAAGCCGACGGCCTTCGAGCTGACCGGTGCCCGGACCACCGGGAGCGGCATCGCGATCCACACCTACCGGCCGGAGGGGCCTGCCCGGTTCGGAGACTTCGACCCGCCCGGCGTGTGACACGGGCCCACAGGCGTCCTGGTCCTGGACGGGGCGAACCGGTGGACGGAGGCGCGGCTACGACGGTCCGGGGGCCGCCGGCAGCGCGGAGGGGTCGGTGGCGACCGTGCGCAGGCGCCCCAGGATGGCCCGCGCCGCCTTGGTGTAACCGGGGTTGTTGTTGTGCAGCACGGACTCGGCGTTGGCCAGTTCCATGAACGCGATGAGCTCGAAGGCCAGCTGCGAGACGTCCGTGTCCGCGACGAGTTCGCCCCGCACCCTGGCCTCCTCGAGCGTCTCCTCCACGAAGGTGACCCAGCCCGTCTGCGTGGAGGCCAGCGCGTCGTGCACCTTGCCCTCCCGTGAGTCGAACTCGGCGATGGTCGCGTAGAAGAAGCAACCGCCGCTGAACACCCGGCGCTGCGAGTAGGAGAGCCAGCTCTCGCACATCCGCCAGACCCGGCCCAGCCCGGGCTGGGCCGCCCTGGTCGGAGTCAGCACGTGCTCGACGAAGACGGTCACCGCGGCGCGCACCGTGGCGAGCTGCAGCTCCTCCTTGGAGCCGAAGAGGGCGAACACCCCGCTCTTGCTCAGCTTCAGCTCCGTGGCCAGCCGGCCGAGCGACAGGCCCTCCAGCCCCTCGGTCGAGGCGACGTGGACCGCGCGCCCCAGCACCAGTTGCCTGGTCTGGTTCCCCCGCTCGACCCGTCCGTCCAGCCGCGCTCCACCCATGTGCCAACTCCGTGTGTCCGAGCGTCCCAAGACCGACATTCTAGGAGGAGCCGGCACGACCGGGGGACCGCTTCCGGCGGTGACGACTCCTGCGAACAGGTGGCCGAGTCACCCTGCGGACAGAGGTTCACGGGTGCGGCGGCGTTCGGTACGGTGATCGCTCCCCGTGTGAGCCGGCGAGGTCTCCACATCGTTCCCGCTGTGGAGAACCAGGAGAACCAGGTGTCCGCTGCCGTCCTGCCCGCTCTCGCCCCGTCCCGCCGCGCGTGGGTCACCGATCTGCCGCTCCTGCTCGTCGCCGCCGTCTGGGGTGCCAGCTACCTCGCGGCCAAGGGCATCACCACGACGCACACCGTGATCGCCGTCCTGGTGCTCCGCTTCGCGATCGTGCTGCCCGCCCTGGCCGTCGCCGGATGGCGCGGGCTGCGGGCGCTGAGCGGCGCGCAGTGGCGAGGCGCCGGCCTGCTGGGGCTGGTGCTCAGCGGGATCTTCCTGCTGGAGACGTACGGGGTCGTGCACACGTCGGCGACCAACGCGGGGCTCATCATCAGCCTGACCATGGTCTTCACCCCGCTCGCCGAGGCTGCCGTCACCCGGGTCAGGCCGCCGGCCGCCTTCCTGGCGGCGGCGGGGCTCTCCGTCACGGGCGTGGTGCTGCTGACCCAGGGCGCCGGCTTCACCAGCCCCTCGGCAGGTGACCTCCTGATGCTGCTCGCGGCCGTCGCCCGTACGGTCCACGTCCTCGCGATGGCGCGCATCAAGGCGGTCCAGGACGCCGACTCGCTCTCCCTGACCACGGTGCAACTCGGCAGCGCGGTCGCCGTCTTCGCCGTCCTGGCCGCCGTGCCCGGGACCGGGCCGGCGCCCTGGACGGTGGCGGCGGACTTCGGCGCCGCCGAGTGGGCGGGGCTCCTCTTCCTGTCCGTGTTCTGCACGCTGTTCGCGTTCTTCGTGCAGATGTGGTCGGTACGCCGCACCTCTCCGTCCCGCGTCAGCCTGCTCCTCGGTACGGAGCCGCTCTGGGCCGCCGCCGCGGGCATCGCGATCGGCGGGGAGCGCCTCGGCGCGCCGGGGGCGCTCGGCGCGGTGCTCGTGCTGACGGGCACCGCGTGGGGGCGCCGCCGCGCGGACGTCACGTCCTGATCGAGTCCGCCGCGACCATCACGGCTCCGCCGGTCACGAGCAGCACGATGTTGACGAAGAGCCCGTACTCGTCGAGGAAGTCGAGCTTCGCCACCAGGGCCCACAGCCGGAACCAGCCGGTCCACTCGTACAGCAGTCCGGCGGCGCCCTGCGCGAACACGATGAACCCCACCGACTCCACGAATTTCTTCATGGTCCGAGCCTCACGCGGGCCGCCCCGGGCCCGCGTCGGCCACCGGTATGCGGCCCACCGACGGAAGTCTCGGATCGTGCGACTTCGGTATCTCCCTGGCACGGACAGACGCCTCCGGGCCCTCCCCGTGCGTAATTCTGTCGACATGACACGTACGGAATACCGCTGGCTGCTGCCCTCCGCCCTGGCCGACGACGAACTGTTCGGCGACCGGGGCAGCTCGCGGCGGACCGTGCGGGACTGGGCCGTCGACCTCACGGCCTTCCTCTGCGCCGCGGGCTTCGGGATGATCGCCCTCGCGGCGATCGAGGCCGACCCGACGACCCCGGACGGTGTCGTTCTCGCCGACTCGCTCATCGGGGCGGCGTCGTGCTGCGTGCTCTGGGTCCGGCGCAGGTGGCCCGTGGGAGTCGCCGTGGGCCTCACCGTGACCAGCCTGGTGGAGCCCGTCGCGGCCGGGGCCATGCTGATCGGGCTGTTCAGCCTTGCCGTGCACCGTCCGTTCAAGCAGGCCGCCCTCCTCGGCGCGGGTGCCCTCGTCGTCGCCCCCGTGCAGCCGATGCTGCGCCCGGACCCCGAGGCGTCGCTCTTCGCCTCCACCGCCATCGGGGTGCTGCTCGTGCTCCTCGTGCTCAGCTGGGGCATGGTCGTACGGTCACGGCGGCAGCTGCTCGTCACCCTGCGCGAACGCGCGCACCGGGCGGAGGCCGAGGCCGCGCTCCGGGCCGAGCAGGCGCAGCGGCTGGCGCGGGAGGCCATCGCCCGCGAGATGCACGACGTCCTCGCCCACCGGCTGACGCTGCTCAGCGTGCACGCCGGCGCCCTCGAATTCCGGCCCGACGCGCCCCCGGCCGAGGTCGCGAGAGCCGCCGGAGTCATCCGCGACAGTGCCCACGAGGCGCTCCAGGACCTCCGCGAGATCATCGGCGTGCTGCGCGGTCCCGGCGACAGCGACGACGGCAACAGGCCCCAGCCCACGCTCGTCACCCTGGACGCCCTGATCGACGAGTCCCGCTCGGCTGGCATGGACGTCACGCTGGCCAACAGCGTCTCCGACCCGGCCCGGGCGCCCGCGGCCACCGGACGCACGGTCTACCGCATCGCCCAGGAAGCGCTGACCAACGCCCGTAAGCACGCGCCCGGAGCCCCCGTCGACGTCACCGTGGCGGGCGGGCCGGGCGACGGGCTGACCATCGAGGTCCGCAATCCCGCCCCCACCGAGCCCTTCGAACCGGTCCCCGGATCCGGTCAGGGCCTCATCGGCCTCACCGAACGGGCCGGCCTGGCCGGCGGCAGTCTGGACCACGGACCGCGTCCCGGCGGCGGATTCGCGGTCAAGGCCCGGCTACCGTGGCCGGCATGAGCACTCCTACGTCTCCGGAAGCGCCACCGGTCCGGCTGGCCGTCATCGACGACGACCCGCTCGTGCGTGCCGGACTCGCCCTGATGCTCGGCGGTGCCAAGGGCATCGACCTCGTGGGGGAGGGCGCCGACGGCACCGAGGCCGCCGCACTCGTCGCCCGGACCCGCCCCGACGTCCTGCTCATGGACATCCGCATGCCGGGCATGGACGGGCTGGCCGCGACCGAGGAGCTCCGCCGCCGGCCCGGCGCGCCCGAGGTCATCGTCCTGACCACGTTCCACGCCGATGAGCAGGTGCTGCGCGCCATCCGCGCGGGAGCGGCGGGTTTCGTCCTGAAGGACACCCCGCCGGCGCAGATCGTCGAGGCGGTCCTGCGCGTCGCGGCCGGTGAGCCCGTCCTCTCGCCCGCCGTCACCCGCCGGCTCATGGCCCGTGCGGCGGGAGACCCGGCGGACGAGCGCCAGGACCGCAGGACTCGCGCCAGGCAGCGGTTCGCCGAGCTCGGGGAGCGCGAGCAGGACGTGGCCTCGGCCGTCGGCCGGGGCAGCTCCAACGCCGAGATCGCCGCCACCCTCCACCTGAGCGTCGCGACGGTCAAGGCGCACGTCTCCCGGATCCTGGCCAGGCTCGAACTCAACAACCGTGTCCAGATCGCGCTGTTGGTGCACGACGCGGGTCTCCTCCACGAGGACGAGGACGGGGCGCCGGACGGCCGCCTAGGCTGAACCGGTCAGACCGGAGGAGGGGACGGGACGATGACAGTGGTCGATCTGCGCGGGGTGGCGGACTTCAGCGCGAATCCGTATCCGTACTACGCGAAGATGCGCGCCGAGGGGCCGGTGCACCAGGTCCGTACCGACGACTTCGAGAGCGTCTGGATGATCGTCGGTTACGAGGAGGCCCGTGCGGCCCTCGCCGACCAGCGGTTCAGCAAGGACTGGCGTACGACGGAGCGCTTCTCCGCGTCGAGCAACCCGATCAACGCCAACATGCTGGAGATGGACGCCCCGCACCACACCAGGCTGCGCAAACTCGTCGCACGCGAGTTCACGGCGCGGCGGATCGAGGCGCTGCGTCCGCGCGTCGGGCAGATCACCGGGGACCTCCTCGACGCGATGGTGCCCGCCGGGAGCGCCGACCTCATCGACGCGTTCGCCTTCCCGCTGCCGATGACCGTGATCTGCGAGCTCCTCGGCGTACCCGACATCGACCGGGACGCCTTCCGCCTGCTGTCCAACGCCATCGTCACTCCCGTCTCGCCGGAGAAGGAGAGCGAGGCGGTCTCCGCCATGGGCGCCTACCTGGAGGAGCTGATCGAGGACAAGCGGTGTGCTCCGGGCGACGACCTGATGAGCGCCCTGATCCAGGCACGTGACGACGAGGGCGACCGGCTGTCGCCGGACGAGCTCATCGGCATGGCCTTCCTGCTCCTGGTCGCCGGACACGAGACGACCGTGAACCTGATCGCCAACGGCGTACGCGCACTGCTCGACCACCCTGACCAGCTGGCCCTGCTCCGCGCCCGGCCGGAGCTGATCGACGGCGCCGTCGAGGAGATGCTGCGCTACGACGGGCCCGTGGAGACGGCCACCTTCCGCTTCACCCGCGAACCCGTCGCGATCGGCCCGGTCGTCGTACCGCAGGGCGAGGCCGTGCTGGTCGCCCTGGGCTCCGGGGACCGCGACCCCGGCCGCTATCCGGACCCGGACACCTTCGACATCCGGCGCGAGGCGCAGGGGCACCTGGCCTTCGGGCACGGCATCCACTTCTGCCTGGGCGCACCACTGGCCCGGATGGAGGGCCGCATCGCGATCCGCGCCCTGCTGGAGCGCTGCCCCGGGCTCGTCCGGGACCCGGACGCCGGGGAGCCCGAGTGGCTGCCGGGGCTGCTGCTCCGGGGGTCCCGGCGTCTTCCGGTGCGCTGGTGAGGTGAAATGGCGCCCATGACCGAACTCTCCGTGGACACGGCACAGCAGGTCCTCGACAGCCAGCCGTTCAGCGGACTCGTCGGCGCGCGGATCACGGCGTTCGGGGACGGCGCGGCCGTCCTCGAGGTCGACGTACGCGAGGAACTCACCCAGCAGAACGGGTTCCTGCACGGCGGGGTGCTCTCCTACGCGGCCGACAACGCTCTGACCTTCGCCGCCGGGACGACGCTCGGAGCGGCGGTCCTGACCGGCGGATTCTCGATCCAGTACGTCCGGCCGGCGAGCGGCCGCACCCTGAGCGCCCGCGCCGAGGTGGTGCACACCGGCCGCCGGCAGGCCGTCGTGCGCTGCGACCTGTACACCGTGGACGACGAGGGGGCGGAGACCCTGTGCGCGGTCGCGCAGGGGACCGTTCTCTCCGCCCGCCCTGCCTGAAGGGAAACGCGTTGACCACCCAGGCCCTGCTCGACCTCGGCGCCCTCGGCGACGACTTCCTCCGCGACCCGTATCCCGTCTACGCGCGCTTACGTGCCCTCGGTCCGGTGCACCGGGTCCGCATCCCGGAGGGCGCCGAGGCCTGGCTGGTCGTCGGGTACGACGCGGGGAGAGCCCTCCTCGCCGACCGGCGGCTCTCCAAGGACTGGGGCAGGGCATCACCCTCGCTGGGTGTCCGCAAGGTGTCCGTGGGCACGTCCATGCTGGGCAGTGACGCCCCGGTCCACACCCGGCTGCGCAGGCTCGTGGCCCGGGAGTTCACCCCGCGCCGTATGGAACGGCTCGCCCCGCGCGTCCAGGAGATGACGGACGGGTTCCTCGACTCCATGACCGGCGGCCCCGGACGGTCCGCCGACCTGGTCACGTCGCTGTCGGTCCCCCTGCCGATGGCCGTCATCTGCGAGCTTCTGGGTGTGCCGTCCCTGGACCGGCAGGCCTTCCGCGCATGGTCCGACACCGCCGTCTCGTCGCTCGACGCCGAGGCGCGCGGCCGGGCCAGAGCCGCCATGACCGCCTACCTCACCGGGCTGGTCGAGGAGAAGCGCGCGGCCCCCGGGGACGACCTGATGAGCGCGCTCGTCCACACGTCGGACGACGACGGCGACCAGCTCTCCGCCGACGAACATGGGCATGGCCTGGCTGCTGCTCGTCGCCGGACACGAGACGACGGTCAACCTCATCTCCAACGGCGTCCTGAGTCTGCTGACGCATCCCGGCCAACTCACGGCGCTGCGCGCGGATTTCGGGCTGATCGACAACGCGGTCGAGGAGACGCTCCGCTACGAGGGGCCCGTCGAGACCCCCACCTACCGCTTCACCACCGAACCGCTCGACGTCTCGGGCACGGTGATCCCTGGCGGTGGCGAGCTCGTCCTGGTCGCGCTGGCCGACTGCGACCGCGACCCCGCCCGCTACCCGGACGCCGACCGCTTCGACATCACGCGGGACGCCCGCGGGCACGTCGCCTTCGGCCACGGCATCCACTACTGCCTGGGTGCGCCACTGGCCCGCATCGAGGCCCGCATCGCCATCCGGTCGCTCCTCGAACGCTGCCCGGAACTGCGGCTCGACGCGGACCCGGCCGGTCTGTCCTGGCGTACGGGCATGCTGATCCGGGGCCCGTTGAGCCTGCCGGTGGCCTGGTAGCGGGGCGGCGGCCTCACTCCTCGGCGATCTCCGCCATCCGTACGGGACGGCGCTCCCGGCGCGACAGCTCGCACGCCTCCGCGACGCGCAGCGCGTGCAGCGCCTCCCGGCCGTCGCACGGGTTCGGAAGCTCTCCGCGTACGACGGCGAGGAACGCGTCCAGCTCCGCCTCGTACGCCGGGGCGAAGCGCTCCAGGAAGCCCGGCCACGGTTTGGCGGGGGCGGGCGGCCCCTGCGGCTCGGCGGACGTGAGCGGCGTACGGTCGTCGAGGCCGACCGCGATCTGGTCTCGCTCACCCGCCAGTTCCATGCGTACGTCGTAACCTGCCCCGTTGCACCGGGTGGCCGTCGCCGTGGCGAGCGTGCCGTCGTCCAGGGTCAGCAGCGCCGCCGCCGTGTCCACGTCGCCCGCATCCCGGAACATCGCGGGGCCCGCGTCGGACCCGGTCGCGTACACCTCGGTCACCTCGCGGCCCGTCACCCAGCGCAGGATGTCGAAGTCGTGCACCAGGCAGTCCCTGAACAGCCCGCCGGAGAGCGGCAGATACGCGGCGGGCGGGGGAGCGGGGTCGGAGGTCGCCGCCCTCACGGTGTGGAGCCGGCCCAGGGACCCGCCGCGCACGGCGGCGCGCGCCGCGGCGTAGCCCGCGTCGAACCTGCGCATGAAGCCCAGCTGGAGCACACTGCCGGCCCGGTCGACCTCGCGCAGCGCTGCCAGGGTTCCCGCCAGGTCGAGCGCGATCGGCTTCTCGCAGAAGGCGGGCAGACCCGCCCGGGCCGCCCGGCCGATGAGATCCGCGTGCGCCGAGGTGGCCGAGGTGATCACGACGGCGTCCACTCCCGCACCGAGGACCTGCTCCGCGGACGCGAGGGCCGTGGCCCCCGTCCGTGCCGCGACCACCGAGGCGCGGGCGGCGTCGGGATCCGTCACCACCAGGGAGGCGACCGCGGGATGGCGTGCCAGGACGCCCGCGTGGAAGGAACCGATGCGGCCCGTGCCGATGAGTCCGATGCGCATGGACCCAACGTGCCGCCCCCCAGGCGCACTGTCAACTATATGTCCTGACAAATAGAAGGGTGCGGCGCGGCCGTACGGGGTACGCTCCGTGCCGTGCCCAAACCCGCCGCCGACTCCGCCGCCCTCGGGCTGGGCGTGGACCGCACCAGCCCCGTCCCGCTCTACCACCAACTGGCCCAGCAGCTGGAGGCGGCCATCGAGCAGGGGCGGCTCGCACCGGGCAGCCTTCTCGGCAACGAACTGGAGCTCGCCGCACGGCTCGGACTCTCCCGGCCCACCGTCCGCCAGGCCATCCAGTCCCTCGTCGACAAGGGGCTGATGGTGCGACGGCGCGGTGTCGGCACCCAGGTCGTGCACAGCCGCATCAAGCGTCCGCTCGAACTGAGCAGCCTCTACGACGACCTGGACACGGCCGGCCGGAAGCCGGCGACCCGCGTCCTGCGCAACACGGTCGAGCCGGCGGCACCCGAGGTCGCCGCCGCGCTCGGTGTCGAGGAGGGCGCGCACGTCCATCTCGTCGAGCGGGTGCGCTACGCGCACGACGAGCCCGTGGCGCTCCTGCGCAACCACCTGCCGCCGCAGCTGCTCGACCTCTCCACCGAGCGGCTGGAGTCGACCGGTCTGTACCGGATGATGCGTGCCAGGGGAATCACCCTGCACAGCGCCCGGCAGACCGTGGGCGCCCGCGCCGCCACCGCCGAGGAGGGTGAGCTGCTCGCCGAGCCCGCGGGCGCCCCGCTGCTGACCATGGAACGCACCACGTTCGACGACGGCGGGCGGGCGGTCGAATTCGGCTCGCACGTCTACCGGGCCTCGCGGTACGCCTTCGAGTTCCAGCTGCTCGTCCGGCCCTGAACCGCCTGGCCGGCGGCCTCCGGTAAGAATGTTCGGACAAAAGCGTTGACGCGGTCATGCTAGGTCGCTAGAACGGCGGGAGGGCGCGGCCCGCGCCCCTGCCGGTCCACGCCGGTCCGGGCTCGGGGATACTTGGCCCGCCGGGCGGCGAGTCCGCCCTCCCCGGCTTCACCAGGCAGCACAGCGAGCAGCACAAGAAGGGCACGGCGTCGTGGCAAGGGTTCGGACAGGGGTACGCGCGATGGGCGCCGTGCTGGCAGCGGTACTGGCAGCCTCCCTCGCGGGATGCAGCAGCACCGGCGGCAAGCGGGCGGAGGAGCGCGCCGCTCAGGCCGCCGAAGGCCGGTCCGCGGTGAACACGCCCCGCTGGACGTTCGCCATGGTCACCCACTCGGGTGATGGCGACACCTTCTGGGACATCGTCCAGAAGGGGGCCAAGCAGGCGGCCGTCAAGGACAACATCAACTTCCTCTACTCGCACAGCGACGAGGGCCAGCAGCAGGCGGAGCTCGTCCAGACCGCGATCGACAAGAAGGTCGACGGCCTGATCGTCTCGCTGGCCAAGCCAGACTCGATGAAGACCGTCGTGGCCAAGGCGGTCAAGGCGGGCATCCCCGTGATCACCGTGAACTCCGGCTCCGCCGAGTCCAAGGCCTTCGGGGCGCTCACCCACATCGGCCAGGACGAGTCCATCGCGGGCGAGGCCGTCGGCGACGAGCTGAACACGCGGAAGCGCGAGAAGGTGCTCTGCGTCCTGCACGAGCAGGGCAACGTCGGCCACGAGCAGCGCTGCGCCGGAGCGAAGAAGACCTTCGGCGGAACGATGCAGAACCTCTACGTCGACGGCACCAACATGCCCGACGTCCAGGCGTCCATCGAGGCCAAGCTCGACTCCGACAAGAGCATCGACGCGGTCGTCACCCTCGGCGCCCCCTTCGCCGCCGCGGCCGTCAAGGCGAAGAAGACCGCGGGCAGCAAGGCCGAGATCGACACCTTCGACCTCAACGCGAGCGTCGCCACCGGCCTGCAGGACAAGTCGCTCGGCTTCGCCGTCGACCAGCAGCCCTACCTCCAGGGGTACGAGGCCGTCGACCTGCTCTGGCTCTACCGCTACAACCAGAACGTGCTCGGCGGCGGCCTGCCCGTCCTGACCGGCCCGCAGGTCATCACCGCCGAGGACGCGGACGCGCTCGCCGAGTACACGAACCGGGGGACGCGATGACAGCGACCGGGCAACCGGCGGCGCCCCGCACCGACGAACGCCTGCTGCGCACCTCCCCCCTGCGCAAGCTCCTCGGCCGGCCCGAGCTCGGCTCCGTCGTCGGGGCCGCGGCCGTCTTCCTCTTCTTCGCGATCGTCGCCGACAGCTTCCTCCAGGCCTCCAGCCTCGGCACGGTGCTGTACGCGGCCTCCACCATCGGGATCATGGCGGCGCCCGTGGCGCTCCTGATGATCGGCGGCGAGTTCGACCTCTCCGCGGGTGTGATGGTGACCAGCTCGGCGCTGATCTCCTCGATGTTCAGCTACCAGATGACCGCCAACGTCTGGGTCGGCGTCTTCGTGTCGCTGCTGGTCACCCTGGGATTCGGCGCGTTCAACGGCTTCATGCTGACCCGCACCAAGCTCCCGAGCTTCATCATCACGCTCGGCACGTTCCTCATGCTGACCGGCCTGAACCTCGGCTTCACCAAGCTGATCAGCGGCACCGTGTCGACCAAGGCCATCGGCAACATGGAGGGCTTCGACTCCGCCCGTAAGGTCTTCGCGTCCCACCTCACCATCGGCGACGTCGAGCTGAAGGTCACCATCCTGTGGTGGGCGGCGCTCGTCGCGATCGCCACCTGGATCCTGATCCGCACCCGCTTCGGCAACTGGATCTTCGCCGTCGGCGGCGAGGCCGACGCCGCACGCGCGGTCGGCGTCCCGGTGATCCGTACGCGGATCGGGCTCTACCTCGGCGTCGCCTTCGCCGCATGGGTCTCCGGGCAGCACCTGCTCTTCTCGTACGACGTGGTCCAGTCCGGCGAGGGCGTCGGCAACGAGCTGATCTACATCATCGCGGCCGTCATCGGCGGCTGCCTGATCACCGGCGGCTACGGCTCCGCGATCGGATCCGCCATCGGCGCGATCATCTTCGGCATGACCAGCAAGGGCATCGTCTACGCGGAGTGGAACCCCGACTGGTTCAAGTTCTTCCTGGGAGCGATGCTGCTCCTGGCCACCCTGCTCAACGCATGGGTACGCAAGCGCGCGGAGGCGACGAAATGACGGCCACCCAGGCTCCGGCCCCCCGGGACACGGCCGGCCCGGCGCTCGTCGAGCTCGACGGCGTCAGCAAGTACTACGGCAACATCAAGGCCCTGGAGAACGTCTCGCTGGAGGTGCACGCGGGGGAGATCTCCTGTGTCCTCGGCGACAACGGCGCCGGCAAGTCCACCCTCATCAAGATCATCGCGGGGCTGCACCGGCACGACGCCGGGACCTTCCTGATCGAGGGCGAGGAGACCACGCTCGCCAACCCGCGCGACGCCCTGGACCGGGGCATCGCCACCGTCTACCAGGACCTGGCCGTCGTTCCGCTGATGCCGGTCTGGCGCAACTTCTTCCTGGGCTCCGAGCCGACGAAGGGCTCAGGCCCCTTCAAGCGCCTCGACGTACGGCGGATGCGCGAGACGACCCGCACGGAGCTCCTGCGCATGGGCATCGACCTGCGTGACGTCGATCAACCCATCGGCACCCTGTCAGGCGGTGAACGCCAGTGCGTGGCCATCGCCCGTGCCGTGTACTTCGGCGCCAAGGTCCTCGTCCTCGACGAGCCGACCGCGGCGCTGGGCGTCAAGCAGTCGGGGGTCGTGCTCAAGTACGTCGCGGCCGCCAGGGACGCCGGGCTCGGCGTGGTCCTCATCACGCACAACCCTCACCACGCGTACCTCGTGGGTGACCGGTTCGTGCTGCTCAAGCGTGGCGCGATGTCCGGAAGCCACACGAAGGACGACGTCACACTCGACGAACTGACCCGTCAGATGGCCGGTGGGAGCGAGCTCGACGAGCTCAGCCACGAGCTCGAACGAGCCCCCTCGCCGGACCACCTCGGCGGCCGGCCCGTCGGTGACGACACCCCGTAAACCCCGTTCCGCACCCCCCGCCCCGGGGCCGGAGACCGGTTCCGGGGGCGGGGGAATGGCAGAATCGTGTGCGGCGGGCGCCGTCCGCCGCCGGACGGATCACCGACCGGCCCCCCGACCTGCGCAGGGACGATGAGCACGTACCGCGACTTCACACACCGCGGCTCCGCCCGCGCCACCGTCCTGCGGACCGTCGGCACCAAGGAGCGGCGCTCGCACCTCACGGCACCCAGGGTTCCCACGGTCGGCATCGACATCGGCGGGACGAAGGTGATGGCCGGAGTCGTCGACGCCGACGGCAACATCCTGGAGACCCTGCGCACCGAGACGCCGGACAAGTCCAAGAGTCCCAAGGTCGTCGAGGACACCATCGTCGAGCTGGTCCTGGACCTCTCCGACCGGCACGACGTGCACGCCGTCGGGATCGGTGCGGCGGGCTGGGTCGACGCGGACCGCTCCAAGGTGCTGTTCGCCCCGCACCTGGCGTGGCGCGACGAACCCCTCCGCGACGCCATCGCTTCCCGGCTGGTGGTCCCCGTGATGGTCGACAACGACGCCAACACGGCGGCCTGGGCGGAGTGGCGCTTCGGCGCCGGCCGCGGCGAGGACCATCTGGTCATGATCACGCTGGGCACCGGCATCGGCGGCGCGATCCTCGAGGACGGGCACGTCAAGCGGGGCAAGTACGGCGTCGCGGGTGAGTTCGGCCATATGCAGGTGGTGCCCGGCGGGCACCGCTGCCCGTGCGGCAACCGCGGCTGCTGGGAGCAGTACAGCTCGGGCAACGCACTCGTGCGTGAGGCCAGGGAGCTGGCCGCGGCGGACTCCCCGGTGGCGCACGGCATCATCGAGCGGGTCAAGGGCAACATCCCCGACATCACCGGGCCGCTCATCACCGAACTGGCCCGCGAGGGCGACGCCATGTGCGTCGAGCTCCTCCAGGACATCGGCCAGTGGCTCGGCGTGGGGATCGCCAATCTCGCCGCCGCCCTCGACCCGTCCTGCTTCGTCATCGGCGGGGGCGTCAGCGCGGCCGACGACCTGCTGATCGGCCCGGCCAGGGACGCCTTCAAACGCCACCTCACCGGCCGCGGCTACCGCCCGGAGGCCCGCATCGCGAAGGCCCAGCTCGGCCCCGAGGCGGGTATGGTCGGCGCCGCGGACCTCGCGCGTCTGGTCGCCCGCAGGTTCCGGCGGACCAACCGCCGCCGGGTCGAGCGCTACGAGCGGTACGCGCAGTTCTACGACCAGGCCGCGAGCACCATCCGGAACACGCGCAGCACCCGCCCCGCCGAGTGACCGGGGGCCGCGAGCCGCGGCTTCCGGCCATCCGCACCCCGCTCCGTACCGCAGCTTCGAGGGATCACCGATCATGACCGCAGCCGAGCACCACATCGTGCCGCGCCAGCCTCCCACGTCCGGCCCTTCGGGGCCGTCCGGGTCGTCCGGCGCCTCGGGTTCTTCGGGGTCCTCCGGGTCCTCCGGTTCGTCAGGGTCCTCCGGGGACGGCGACGGCACGTCCCCGGACGACCGGCGCAGGGTGATCAGACGGCGCCTGATCACGCTGACCATCATCGTGCTGCTCATCGGCATCCCGGCCGGCTACCTGGTGATCTCCGCGGGCCAGAGCCGACGCTCCGGCAAGGACAAGGAAGCCGAGGCCGCCGCCCAGGGGCTGCGCGAGGACTGGCCGTCCGGCATGCAGCGCCGGATCTTCGAGCTGCCCATCCCGGGCAATGCGCAGGGGGTCCAGTACTACGAGACGAACAACTGGAAGGCCAGCCGGATGTACGTGAAGTTCCGTACGACATCCGCCGGGCTCGACCGCTTCCTGAGCGGTGTCGGCACCGGCCGTGCCGCGCTGGAGACCGGCAAGGTCACCATCGGCGAACGGGACATCAAGATCACCGGGTGGTATTTCGGACCGGGCGTCGACTGGTCCGGCACGGTCCACACGAACAAGGACCCGCGCCCCACCCAGAACATCACCGTCAACATGACCGATCCGGCGGCCCCGGTCGTCTACGTGGTCTCCGCGTCGACCCCCTGACGGGGAGCGGACGGGCCGCTCATTACCCTGGAGCGAGTGAGTGAAGTGAGCGAGACGACCCCGCAGCCCGCCCGGCCCCCGCGGACGGCCAACCCCGAGCCCCTGCAGGGCGAAGTGATCCGGCAGTCGCCCCAGGCCCCCCAGCCGGTGCCGGGCCAGGTGTACGCGCCGGCCCCGGGGCCGACGGCTGCGCAGCCGCCGCAGGCGGCCGCCCCGCCTCCGCAGCCGGCTTCCGGGCCGCAGTACGCCCCGCCTTCGCAGCCGTACGACCAGCCGCAGGTCCCGCAGCCGGCACCGGCCCAGCCGCACTCGCAGCAGCCTCCCGGCCCGCAGCACGCCCAGCCGCAGGCCCCCCAGGCCGCCCCCGGCCCGCAGCACACCCAGCCGCAGGCCCCCCAGGCCGCCCTCGGCCCGCAGCACGCCCAGCCGCAGGTCCCGCAGGCCGCCCCGGCGCAGCCGTACGCCCAGCCGCAGGTCCCGCAGCAGCCCCAGGGGCCCGGCGGTGCGCAGCAGGCCGGTCCCGCGGCGCAGACCCCGCGGCCCGCCTCCGGCCCGCAGGCGGCCCCGGGGCCCGGGCGGCTGCTCCAGTACCGCTTCGACGGTCCGGAGGACGCCCCCGTCCTGGTCATCGGGCCCTCGCTCGGCACCACCTGGCACATGTGGGACCGCCAGATACCGGAGCTCTCCCAGCACTGGAGGATCTTCCGCTACGACCTCCCCGGGCACGGCGGAGCCCCCGCGTACCCCGCCGCCGCGGTCACCGACCTCGCCGACCGTCTCCTCGCCACACTGGACAGCGTCGGCGTCCAGCGCTTCGGATACGCCGGCTGTTCCATCGGCGGCGCCGTCGGCGCCGACCTCGCGCTGCGCCACCCGCACCGGGTCGCCGCCCTCGCGCTCGTCGCCGCCTCCCCCCGCTTCGGCACCGCCGACGAATTCCGGCAGCGCGGGGTGATCGTGCGCAGCAACGGCCTGGAGCCGATCGCCCGGACCTCCCCGGAGCGCTGGTTCACCCCCGGCTTCGCCGCCGCCCAGCCGGCCATCGTCGAGTGGGCCGTACAGATGGTCCGCACCACCGACCCCGGCTGCTACATCGCCTCCTGCGAGGCACTGGCGGCCTTCGACATCCGTACGGAACTGCCCCGCATCGGAGTGCCGACCCTCGTCCTGGTCGGGGCGGAGGACAAGGTCACCGGCCCCGCCGAGGCCCGGACCTTGGTCGCGGGCATCCCGGACGCCCGGCTCGCCCTCGTCCCCGGAGCCTCCCACCTGGCCCCGGTCGAGCAGCCCGCCGCCGTCACCGACCTGCTGCTGATGCACTTCTCGACCGCCTGGCAGGACACCCTGGCGTCGATCCCCGTGCCGCCGTCCCCCGGCTTCTCCGCCCCGTTCGCCCCCGTCGTCCCCGTCGCGGAGATCGCGGCCCCCTCCGGCCTGCCCGACGCCTCCCCGACGGGACGCAGCGACCGGTACGAGCGGGGGATGAAGGTCCGGCGCGAGGTGCTGGGCGACGCGCACGTGGACGCCGCGACGGCCGCGTCCGACGGCTTCACCGACGACTTCCAGGACCTCCTCACCCGCTACGCCTGGGGCGAGATCTGGAGCAGGGAGGGCCTCGACCGCAGGGCCCGCAGCTGTGTCTCCCTCACCGCCGTCGTCGCGTCCGGGCATCTGGGCGGGCTCGCGCAGCACGTCAGGGCGGCCCTGCGCAACGGGCTCACACCGGTCGAGATCAAGGAGGTGCTGCTCCAGACCGCCGTCTACTGCGGCATCCCGGCGGCAGGCGCGGCGTTCGAGATCGCGCAGTCCGTGATCCAGGAGGAAACCACCCCGCCCGCGTAGCAGGATGGGTGCATGAACGCTTCGTCTCTCACCCTCACCAAGAAGATCCACTCCTGCGTCCGCCTGGAGCGGGACGGGCAGACGCTCGTCATCGACCCCGGTGGGTTCGCCGAGGACGACGCCGCGGTCGGTGCCGACGCGATCCTGGTGACGCACGAACACCCGGATCACTTCAACGAGGCGCGGCTGCGCGCCGCGTTGGAGTCCAACCCCGCGGCGCGCGTGTGGACCCTGCGCAGCGTGGCCGAGCAGGTCGCCGCCGCGTTCCCGGGGCGCGTGCACACGGTGGGTCACGGCGACACGTTCACCGCGGCGGGGCTCGACGTACAGGTGCACGGAGAACTGCACGCGGTGATCCACCCGGACATCCCGAGGATCACCAACATCGGGTTCCTCGTGGACGGTTCGGTCTTCCACCCCGGCGACGCCTTCACGGTGCCCGACCACCCGGTGGACACGCTGATGCTGCCGGTCATGGCCCCCTGGAGCAAGATCTCGGAGGTCATCGACTACGTACGCGAGGTGAAGCCGCGCCGTGCGATCGACATCCACGACGCCCTGCTCACCGACCTCGCCCGCCCGATCTACGACACGCAGATCGGCGCACTGGGCGGCGCGGACCACGGCCGGCTGTCACCGGGCGACGCGACCCGTCTCTGACCCGGCTGTCAGTGGGAGCGGTTAGGTTTACCGCATGCGCATCGCCACGTGGAACGTCAACTCGATCACCGCCCGGCTCCCCAGGCTGCTGGCCTGGCTGGAGAGCAGCGGCACGGACGTGCTCTGCCTCCAGGAGACCAAGTGCACGCTGGAGCAGTTCCCCGCCGAAGCGCTCCGCGAGGCGGGTTACGAGTCCGCGGTCAACGCCACGGGCCGGTGGAACGGCGTGGCGCTGCTCTCCCGCGTCGGCCTCGCCGACGTCGTGACGGGCCTGCCCGGCGGCCCGGACTACGAGGGAGTGCAGGAGCCGAGGGCGGTCTCGGCGACGTGCGGCCCCGCCCGCGTCTGGTCGGTCTACGTCCCCAACGGCCGCGAGGTCGCCCACGATCACTACGCCTACAAGCTGCGCTGGCTGGAGGCCCTGCAGAAGGCCGTCGCCGCGGACGCGGCGGGGACGCTGCCGTTCGCGGTCCTCGGCGACTTCAACATCGCGCCGACGGACGACGACGTCTGGGACCCGGCGCTGTTCGTCGGCGCCACCCACGTCACCCCCGCCGAGCGGGGGGCGCTCGCGACGCTGCGCGAGGAAGGGCTCTCCGACGTGGTGCCGCGCCCCCTCAAGTACGACCACCCGTACACCTACTGGGACTACCGCCAGCTCAGCTTCCCGAAGAACAAGGGCATGCGCATCGACCTGGTCTACGGCAACGCCCCCTTCGCCGCGGCGGTCAAGGACAGCTACGTCGACCGCGAGGAGCGCAAGGGCAAGGGAGCCTCAGACCATGCCCCGGTGGTGGTCGACCTCGACGTCTGACGGCCGGCCAGGTGTCAACCTTGGGTTGACGCGTGAGGGGTGTCAACCTAGGGTTGCCCCATGACGAAGCCGCTGCGCCCCCATCCGCCCGTCCGCCTCGACGACCTGATCGACGCGATCAAGAAGACCCACAGCGACACCCTGGAACAGCTCTCCGGAGCGGTGGTCGCCGCGGATCACCTGGGTGAGATCGCCGACCACCTCATCGGTCACTTCGTGGACCAGGCGCGTCGCTCCGGTGCGTCGTGGACGGACATCGGCCGGAGCATGGGCGTCACCCGGCAGGCCGCCCAGAAGAGGTTCGTGCCCAAGAAGCCCGGCGAGGCCTCGGACCTGGACCCGAGCCAGGGCTTCGGCCAGTTCGACCAGCAGGCCAGGAACGTCGTCGTGGGCGCCGGCAACGAGGCACACGCCGCCAGCAACGACGAGGTGGGGGTGGGGCACCTGATCCTGGGCCTCCTGGCCGAGCCGGACTCACTCGGCGTCCAGGCGATCGTCGGACAGGGGGTCGCGCTGGAAGCGGTCCGGGAGGCGGCGGCACTCGCCCTGCCCGCCGCGGCCGGCGAGGTGCCCGAGCTGATCCCCTACGACGCGGGAGCCCGCAAGGTCCTCGAACTCACCTTCCGGGAGGCCCTGCGCCTCGGCCACGACTTCGTCGGGACCGGGCACATCCTGCTGGCCGTGCTGGAGTTCGAGGGAGGCGCCGGAGTGCTCACGGGGCTGGGCGTCGACAAGGACGTGGCGTCGTCCGACGTCGCCGCGGCGGTCGCCGCCGAAGCCGGGGAGCCGGCCCCCGGCACCCGGAGCTGAGGACGCCGACGCACTGCGGATGCCGCCCTTGCCGGGGCGGCATCCCGCGTCGACGGATCGCCTCAGTGCACGGAGAAGCCGCCGTCGACGAACAGCGACTGCCCGGTGACGTACGACGAGGCGGCACTCGCGAGGAACACCGCGGCGCCCGCGAAGTCCTGGGCCAGCCCGTTGCGTCCCACCATCGTGCGGGCGGCCAGCGCCGCCACCCGCTCCGGATCGGACGACAGCCGCTCGTTGAGCGGCGTCATCACGAATCCGGGCACCAGCGTGTTGCAGGTGACCCCGTACGGCGACCATGCCTCCGCCTGCGAGCGGGCCAGTGACTCCAGCGCGCCCTTGGAGACCCCGTACGCCCCGCTCTGCACGAACGCCCGGTGCGCCTGCTGGGAGGTGATGTGGATGATCCGGCCGAAGCCACGCTCCGCCATGCCCGGTCCGAACCGGCGGCCCAGCAGGTAGGGGGCCTTGAGGTTCACCGTCATCGTGGTGTCCCAGACCTCCTCGTCGAGCTCGCTCATCGGCGGCCGCAGGTTGATGCCCGCGCAGTTGACGAGGATGTCGGGCTCGCCGAACGCGGCGGCCGCTCCCTCGCAGGCCGTACGCACGCCTTCGGTGGTCCCGAGGTCGGCGCTCACCCAGGCCGCCCGGCAGCCGTCGGCTTCGAGTTCACCGACGGTCCGCACCAGTTCCGCCTCTCCGCGTGCCACGACCACGACGCTCGCGCCGGCGTGCGCGAGGGCGCCTGTGATGGCCCGGCCGATGCCGGAGCTGCCGCCGGTCACCACGGCGACCCGGCCCTCCAGCGAGAAGAGTTCGGAAAGATAGTTCTGCGACGTCATCCTCGTACCCTAAAGAGGTGGCCGGCGGGTGTACGGGGCGGGTCCCGGAACCGGAACAGTCGCGCGCCCTGCGGTGCGGAAGCCGTCCGGGGTGGGATCCTGGTGGTATGAACATCCCTTTCCTGGACAACTGGCGGAAGCGACAAGGCGGTACACGGGCGATGGCTCTCGCGGCCGCCGTCGAGACCGACCCGGACGGCGTGGCCGAGCTGTTCGCGGAATGCGAGTTGCTGCGCGCCCGGGCAGGGCAGTGCGGCCTCGAACTCGACGACAGCCCCGCCTCGTTGTCCGCGCTCGACCAGCTGACGCCGATCTGGCGGGACGACCCGGAGGAGCTGCCCTGGGTGGGTAACGACGCGGGCCTCTACCTCGGCACCGTGCTGGTGCGTACCGTCCCCGGGGCCGCCTGGGACATCCTGGCCGGCGGAAAGCCCGTGGTGCGCCTGGGTTCCGGGCGGGAGATCGACGTGGTCGCCGCCGGTCTGGACTGGGCGATGTCGGGAAGCCCCGAGCTCTCCGAGATGTACGCGGAGTCGGCGGAGAGCGGCCCGGAGGCCAAAACGCGATAAACAGCCTTATGCGCCGCCGGTGCGTGTCGGCCCCGAAGCGCGTGTTCACCCCGGATAGTTTGCGCTGACCTCGACACAAGCGATAAGTGGGTAGGGCAGCGTATGGCCGTCGATCCGTTGATCGAGCTGCGGGACGTCAACAAGTACTTCGGGAAGTTGCACGTACTGCAGAACATCAATCTCACCGTCGGCCGCGGGGAGGTGGTGGTGGTCATCGGCCCCTCCGGATCGGGAAAATCGACGCTCTGCCGGACGATCAACCGGCTCGAGACGATCGAGTCCGGTCATATCGCCATCGACGGCAAACCGCTCCCCGAGGAGGGGAAGGGCCTCGCGGAGCTGCGGGCCGAAGTGGGCATGGTCTTCCAGTCGTTCAACCTGTTCGCCCACAAGACCGTCCTGGCGAACGTCTCGCTCGCCCAGCTCAAGGTCCGCAAGCGCAGGAAGGACGAGGCCGACCAGCGCTCCCGGGAACTTCTGGAGCGGGTCGGGCTGGCCTCGCAGGCGGACAAGCTTCCCGCACAGCTCTCCGGCGGCCAGCAGCAGCGCGTCGCCATCGCCCGCGCCCTCGCCATGGACCCCAAGGCGCTCCTCTTCGACGAGCCCACCTCCGCCCTGGACCCGGAGATGATCA
The DNA here is from genome assembly GCF_044751065.1 of Streptomyces sp. NPDC088746. Lineage (NCBI taxonomy): Bacteria > Bacillati > Actinomycetota > Actinomycetes > Kitasatosporales > Streptomycetaceae > Streptomyces > Streptomyces sp. NPDC088746. The sequence continues at coordinate 569,611 of NZ_JBIVLA010000005.1, read as the reverse complement.
ACGAGGTCCTCGAAGTCATGCAGCAGCTCGCCCGCGAGGGCATGACCATGGTGGTCGTCACGCACGAGATGGGCTTCGCCCGGTCCGCGGCCAACCGCGTCGTCTTCATGTCCGACGGATGCATCATCGAGGACCGCACGCCGGAGGACTTCTTCACCTCCCCGGAGAGCGACCGCGCCAAGGACTTCCTGTCCAAGATCCTCAAGCACTGACAGGGGGCACCGTGTTGCGTACGAGGAACATCGCGGCCGTACTGGTCTGCCTCCTGATCGCCGCGCTCTCCGCCGGCTGCGGCAGGGAGGGCAGCCCTCCGGTCAAGGGGCCGAAGGCGGAGGCCTTGCCCCAGTACAAGGTCGACACCACCTTCCGGCTGCCGGAATCCAAGACCTGGAAGAAGGCGAAGAGGCGTGGCCATCTCGTCGTCGGCGCCAAGGAGGACCAGCCCTACCTCGGCGAGAAGGACCCGGCCACCGGGATCTACTCCGGCTTCGACATCGAGATCGCCCGCATGATGGCGGCCTCCCTCGGCTTCGATCCGGACACGATCCGCTTCCGGACCATCGCCTCCGCCAACCGGGAGACGGCACTCCAGAACGGGCAGATCGACTACTACGTCGGCACCTACACGATCAACGACATGCGCAAGAAGCTCGTCGGCTTCGCCGGGCCCTACTACATGGCCGGCCAGGGGCTGCTGGTGCGCACCGACGAGAACGACATCCACGGGCCGCAGGACCTGGCCGGCAAGACGGTCTGCTCGGCAGCCGGGTCCACGCCGTACCAGCGCATCGCCGCCGACTACCCCGAGGCGAAACTCGTCGCCTACGACACGTACTCGATCTGCGTCGACAACCTGCTGACCTTCCAGGTCGACGCCGTCACCACCGACGACGCCATCCTGCTGGGCTTCGCCGCCAAGGCACCGGACGAGATGAAGGTGGTCGGCAAGCCCTTCTCCGAGGAGCCGTACGGCATCGGCGTCCCGCGTGGTGACAACGCGCTGCGCGCCGCTCTCAATGACGCCTTGGAGGCCAACGAGAAGAACGGCAACTGGAAGAAGGCGTTCGAGGCGACTCTGGGCCTGTCCGGGGTACCCGCCCCGAAACCGCCGCCCATCGACCGCTACCCGTCGAACTGAGGGGCCGGCCACCACCATGGATGTACTGACAGAGAACTGGTCGCTCTACGGCAAGGGCTTCCTCGGCACCGTCGAACTCACCGTCTACGCCTCGATCCTGGCGCTGGTGCTCGGCTTCGTCATGGCCTCGTTCCGGGTCGCACCCGTCGGCTCCCTCCGGGTGATCGGCACCGTCTGGGTCGCTGTGCTCCGCAACACCCCGCTGACACTGCTGTTCTTCGCCGTGCTGCTCGGTCTGCCGCGCTTCGGCCTGGTCCTGCCCTTCCAGGTCTTCGCGGTCCTCGCTCTCGGCTGCTACACCTCGGCCTTCATCTGCGAGGCCCTGCGCTCCGGCATCAACACCGTGCCCACGGGGCAGGGCGAGGCCGCCCGGAGCCTCGGGATGTCCTTCGGGCAGACCCTGGGCAACGTGGTCCTGCCCCAGGCCTTCCGCTCCGTGATCCCGCCGGTGGGCTCGACGCTCATCGCCCTCGCCAAGAACTCCGCGATCGCCGGGGCGTTCAGCGTCACCGAGCTGCTGGGCACCTACAAGACCCTCAACGAACTCGGCTACAGCATCATCTGGTCCTTCATCTGGATCGCCGTCGGATACCTGATCATCACCCTCGCCATCAGTGCGATCTTCAACGTGTTGGAGAAGCGCTGGGGAGTCGCCCGATGACCCACTCCACCGCCTCCGCCTCCGCGCTCTACGACATCCCCGGGCCCGCCACCCGCAAGCGGCACTTCCTCTACGGCATCGTCTCGACGGCCGTGATCCTCGCGCTGTTCGGCTGCGTCCTCTATCTCCTCTTCGACACCGACCAGTTCACCAGCGAGAAGTGGACGCCCTTCACCTACAAGGGCATCCAGGAGCTGCTGCTGCGCGGACTCGGCAACACCCTGAAGGCCTTTGCGTACGCGGCGGTCCTCTCCCTCGCACTCGGGGCGGTGCTCGCCGTCGGGCGGCTCTCCGCCCACAGACCGGTGCGCTGGATCTCGACGCTGCTGGTCGAGTTCTTCCGCGCCATGCCGGTGCTGGTGATGATCTTCTTCATCTTCGTCGCCCTCAAGGTCCAGCCGCTGCCGGCGCTGGTGGCCGGACTGACCCTCTACAACGGGTCCGTGCTCGCCGAGGTCTTCCGGACCGGGATCAACTCCGTGGAGCGGGGGCAGCGGGAGGCGGCGTACGCACTGGGCATGCGCAAGACGCAGGTCACCACCCACGTCCTGGCCCCGCAGGCCGTCCGGGCGATGCTGCCCACCATCATCAGCCAGCTGGTGGTGGCGCTCAAGGACACCTCGCTCGGCTATCTGATCACCTACGAGGAGTTCCTCCACGCCGGCAAGCTGATCGCGTCGAACCTCGACTACGATCTGCCGTTCATCCCCGTGGTCATGGTGATCTCGCCCATCTACATCGGGATGTGCATGCTGCTCTCCTGGTTCGCCACCTGGGTGGCCAGACGGCAGCGGCGCAACCCGAAGACGGAGGGAACGGGCGTCGCCGCCGCAGAACCCGGAACGGTGCTGCCGGGCCGTCCGCAGTAGCCCTGGATCCGCCCGGCAGCAGCCGGTGATCACTCCTCGCACCCGGCGCCGGTACGCGATCCGTACCGGTGCCGGGCGGGGAGAAGGTCAGCTGCGCGCCGGCCGGGTCGCGGCCGCTGCGGCGAGGACCGGCGAAGGTCACGAGGCGACGTGTGACCGGCCTGGACGCCGTGGGCGTGGAGCCGCGCTCCACGCCCACGGGGAAACGGCCGTCCCGACGCCGGACCGCTCGGACCCCGGGCCGCACCCCGGAGGGAGCTCGTGGAATCCTCCTCACGGAAACGGCGAACGACCGTTTCATCAGGGGGAGTTGCCATGAGATACGCCGACGGGCCCAGCACGCACCGTGAGATCCGGATCTCGGCCGGGCCCGCGCGCGTCTGGGAGATCGTGGACGATGTCGAGGCCATGGCCGGATGGAGTCCCGAGCTGCTGGAGGTGGAGTGGCAGGACGGCGCCACATCGCCGGCGGCGGGTGCGCGCTACATCGGGCACAACGAGCACCCCGTGAACGGCCGTTGGCGCACCATCGCCCACTTCACCGAGTTCGAACCCGGCCGGACCCTCACCTGGTGCGTCCTGGACGTCGACGGCCGTTACGGCGAGTCGGCCGAGGCGCCGGAACACCGGATGGCGACCTGGTCCTTCACGCTCGCCCCCGACGGCGACGGCACCGTGCTGCGTCAGTCGGTCACGATCGGTCCCGGCCGCAGCGGACTCAGTGCCTACATCGAGCGCACGCCCGCGCACGAGGAGGCGATCATCGCCTACCGCTTCGACGAACTGGGCAAGGGCATGGACGCCACCCTCGAGGGCATCAGGGCCGCGGCGGAGCGCCGGCAGGGCTGAGGGCGGGCCGGAAGCCGTTCTCCGCGGAGCCGCTGTGTCCGGGCACGGGCCCCGGCCGGTGCGGTGGCCCCCTTCAGGCGCCCCGTGTCGTCGATGACCCCTCCTTCGCCGCATCGAGCAGGACCTGGCAGGTGTAGCGGAACTCCTCCGTGAGCCGGGTCGCCTCGGTGACGAGGACGCCGTACGGGACGGTGGGGTCGGAGAGGGACAAGGACAGGCGGCCGGTCACCTCGATCACCTCGTCGCGGCGCGCCTCGGCCTCGTCGGTGAGGCGGTCCAGCCGTTTCGCCTGCTGCAGCAGGGTCGTCTCGTCCAGCGTGGTCAGCACCTCGGTGACCGCGCCGCCCGCCTCCAGGAACGCCCCGTACCGCTGCAGGAAGGGCTGGAGGGCCTCGCCCCCCTCGCGGGACCGGTCGAGACCGCGGGTGAGGGCGGCGACCTGGTACAGCATGCGCTCCAGGGCGCCGAGCACGGCCTCGTACCCCTGGAAGCCCGGGTGGCCCCGGTAGCGGCGCCACAGGCGGCGCGGGTTGAGCAGGGTGCTCTCCTTGGCCGTCCGGAGCCCCGCCTGGGCCTGCTTGATCATCTCGCCGGTACGCCCGGCGCGGGACCGCCACTCCGCGGCGGTGTCCCGGTCCGGCACCTGGTCGGCGAGTACCGGATGGATGTCGGTGAGGAGGTCGTGGAGGGTCCGAGCGAGGTTGTGGATGCTGTACTCGGCGCTCCGGTAGCGCAGGGGAGGGGCGACGAGGATGTTGACGGCAGTGCCGATCGCGCAGCCGATGAGCACGAGCACCACGATCTCCCCCAGCCGGAAGAACCGTTGCGCGTCGCCTGACGACGAGGTGTAGGTCGAGAAGGCGAAGAAGGCGGCGGTGGCGACCTGCGGGCCCTGGACACCCAGAACGGACCAGCGGCCGATCGCCAGGGCGATGAGGGCCACCAGCACGAAGGTCAGCAGATCCGGACCCGCGAGGTAGCCGAGCGCGGCTTGCACCAGCACTCCCGCGACGACCGCGCCGACGTACCGGAGCGACTGTATGACCGAGCGGTAGACCGTCACCTGCATGATCAGTACGGCGGAGAACGGTGCGAACGCAGGCGAGTCGGCGTCGAGGACGTCGTACGCGACCACCCAGGCGAGGGTGGCGGCGAGGGTGCTCTTCCCGACGACCAGCAGGGTGGCGCGCTCGTCGCCCGCGTACGAGAAGGCGCGCTGCCACCACCGGGCCGCGGCCGTGAGCCTCCCCGCTCCCGTCCACTCGCTTGCAGAGCCGTCAGCCATGAACGTCCACGTCCTCCTTCGATCAGAACCCGTTGGGCCGGCCGGTACCCCTGGGGCGGATGGGCCGGGGCAGGCCCTATCTGTTCCCCGAACGGAGCGACCGAATCCACTTGGGCCCGTCAGGCGTCGGGAGTTCCGAGGAGGAGTGCCTCGGCCGCGCGGACTACGCGTCGAAGCGACGCCGGGCCGCCTCGATCTCGTCCATGTACCGGCGGGTCCACGCGCACATGCCGTTGACCGTGTCGCGCAGCGCGGCGCCCGCCTCGGTGAGGCGGTAGTCGACGCGGGGCGGCACCTCGGCGTACACGGTCCTGCGCACCACCCCGTCCCGTTCGAGGCCGCGCAGCGTCTGGGCGAGCATCTTGTGGCTGATGCCTTCCACCTCGGTCCGCAGTGCGGTGAACCGGAGGGTCCGCTCTCCCAGCACGTTGATGATCAGCAGGGCCCACTTGTTGGCCACGCCGGTGAAGATCTCGCGGGCCAGGGAGTCGGCCCGCATCACGTCCCCGTCATCGAATCCGCGACCGACCTGCTCGGTAACCACGAGGTTCCCTTCTCACTGCGAAGTGCGTTCTTCCACGTCAGAGCATACTCACCTACGGTTCCTGAGTAACCAGAAGTAACCGCTGCCGCAGACCGGCCGCGGCCGACACGAGACGGAACCGCTCATGAGCATCCTGAAGACGTACGCCCGCCTGTGGACCGACGACCTCGACCGGGCGCTGCCGCTCCTCGCGGAACTCACCGGCGCGCAGCCGGATCTGCGGCTCGCCTTCCACTCGGTGGAACTCGCCGCCATCGGCGACTTCCTCGTCATCGCGGGCCCGGCCGAGGAGCGCGCGAAGTACGCGCATGCCTCCGCGACCGTGGTGGTCGAGGACCTCGACGCCCTCGCCACGACTCTGGAGGCCGCCCGAGCCACCGTCACCACTCCCGCGACGAGCGGCCCGACCGGGCGGTTCCTCTACGCCCGCCACGCCGACGGGGCGGAGGTCGAGTACGTCGAGTGGGCTCCGGAGCTGGTCCGGCGGCTCATCCCCCGGTGACGGCGCCGGGCGGACGCCGACGGGCCCCGTGAGCGAGCGAGCCGGTCTCAGCCGGCGGCGCGGTGGGAGGTACGGGGCGCGGCGGGCAGGGGGGCCTGTGCGGTGCGCGTCACGTCGCCGACCAGCTCGACCACATCGGGGCCGTACGCCTGGGAGTTGACCACCTTCAGGAGCAGTACGAAGGACCCGCCGCGGTGCTTGCGCTGCAGTTTCTCGTAATTGCGCATCAGATAACGGGAGGCGGCCTGGTTGGTGATGGCGCGCTGACCGCAGAGGAGGAAGACGGGCCGGGCGTCCTGGCCGCCGGTGAGCCGGGCGAGCAGGACGTGTTCGGAGGTTCCGGGTTCCAGCCGGTAGCGTTCCGAGCCCACCTGGAAGGCCGCGCGGTCGGGGCCCGGTTCCGGCCCGGTGTTGATCTTCACGCCAGGCAGCAGGGACTGCAGGTGCGCGGCCATGCGCCGGTTGGACCCCGGGCCGCCGACGCAGAACTCCGTACGTTCACCGAAGCCCTGCTGGGCGGTGTCGTGGGAGACGATCTGGGCGTGTGCGGCGCAGTCCTTGATGAGGGCCGAGAGTTCGAGGAGCGCGAAGACGTCGTGGCGGTGGACCGCGCCGTCGCCGCCGGCGTCGCGGTTGACGACGAGCAGGCACTCGGAGTTCCCCGGCAGACCGAAGAACGCCTGCTTGCGGCGGAGTCTGCGCCGCCACAGGTACGTCCGGGCGAGCCAGCCGAAGGCGGCGCTGATTCCGGCGGCTATGAGGCCGAGCACGATGTTGCGCACGTCGTCATTCATGAGCGGGGATGGTAGCGGCCGTTCGGACGTGTGGCCGAGGCGGTCCTGACGGTGCGGGTGTGACGGCGCTACCCTGCGCGGACGATCCTTCACAGGAGGTACGGATGCGTCATTCCGTCGGCCGGAATGTGTCGTTCCCACTCGTGATCGCCGTCATCGGCTCGCTCGGTGCCGCGGCCCCCGCGGCCTCGGCGCCACCCGTGCCGCCTCCCAAGTCCCCGGTGGCGGTGGGGTACGGGGGAGCGGTGTCGAGTGTCGACGCGGACGCCTCGGCGGCCGGTATCGAGGTGCTCCGCAAGGGTGGCAACGCCGTCGACGCGGCGGTCGCCACCGCCGCCGCGCTGGGCGTCACGGAGCCCTACTCGGCGGGCATCGGAGGCGGGGGGTACTTCGTCCACTACGACGCGAGGACGGGCAGGGTACAGACCATCGACGGCCGCGAGACGGCGCCCCGCAGCGCGGACTCCTCGCTCTTCCTGGAGGACGGGAAGCCGGTCCCCTTCGCCGACGCCGTCACCAGCGGACTCGGGGTCGGCACGCCCGGCACGCCCGCCACCTGGGAGAAGGCCCTCGACGCCTGGGGCACCAAGCCGCTCGGGCGGCTGCTCGAACCGGCCGAACGGCTGGCGCGCGACGGCTTCGTCGTGGACGAGACCTTCCGCTCCCAGACCGCCTCCAACGAGGCCAGGTTCGCCGATTTCCCCGCGTCCGCCGAACTCTTCCTGCCCGGCGGTGAGCTGCCGGTGACCGGATCGGTGTTCAAGAACCCGGACCTCGCCCGTACGTACAGGACGCTGGGCCGCGAGGGCGTCGACGAGCTCTACCGGGGCGACCTGGCCCGGGACATCGTGTCGACGGTACGCAAGCCGCCCGTGGACCCGGCGGCGACGCGTGCGGTGCGTCCGGGAGACCTGACGACCGCGGACCTGAAGTCCTACCGCGCACTGCGCCAGGCCCCGACGAGGACCGCCTACCGGGGCCTCGACGTGTACGGCATCGCGCCGTCCTCGTCGGGGGGCACGAGCGTGGGTGAGGCCCTCAACATCCTGGAGTCGACGGACCTTTCGAAGGCGAGCGGGACGCAGTACCTCCACCGCCTGATCGAGGCGAGCAGGATCGCGTTCGCCGACCGGGGACGCTGGGTGGGCGACCCCGCCTTCGAGGACGTCCCGACGCGGGAGCTGATCAGCCAGCGCTTCGCCGACTCGCGGGAGTGCCTCATCAAGGACGACGCGGTCCTCACCAGCCCGCTCGCCCCGGGCGACCCGCGCCACCCGGCCCGCTGCGCCACGGGGGGCAAGGCCGCCCCCACGACGTACGAGGGTGAGAACACGACGCACCTGACGACCGCCGACAAGTGGGGCAACGTCGTCGCGTACACCCTGACGATCGAGTCGACGGGCGGCAGCGGTATCACCGTGCCGGGGCGGGGCTTCCTGCTCAACAACGAGCTGACCGACTTCTCGTTCGCGCCCGCCGACCCGGCGGTCCACGACCCGAACCTGCCGGGTCCGTCCAAGCGCCCGCGCTCGTCGATCTCGCCGACCGTGGTGCTGGAGCACGGGAAGCCCGTGCTCGCCCTGGGGTCGCCGGGCGGTGCCACGATCATCACCACCGTCCTCCAGTCGCTGACCGGTCACCTGGACCGGGGGCTCCCGCTGGTCGACGCGATCGCCGCGCCCCGTGCCAGCCAGCGCAACTCGCCGACGACCGAGATCGAGCCGGGGCTGTGGGACAGTCCGGTGCGCGGAAGGCTGGAGGCCCTCGGGCACGTGTTCAAGGCGAATCCGGAGATCGGGGCGGCCACCGGCGTCCAGCGGCTCCCGGACGGGCGCTGGCTCGCGGCCGCCGAAAAGGTGCGGCGCGGCGGCGGCTCGGCCATGGTGGTGCATCCGGGCGGTCGTTCGTGACCGGTCGGCGGTAGCAGTGGCCCCGGGGCCGGTATGTCGCGCTCGGCAGCGTCGTACCGGCCCCGAGGTCTTACACGGCCGGCCGCGTCCATGGCGCGCCGCCGTCGGCAAGGAGGCGCCCGCCGGGGTTCCTCGTGTCCAGTGAAAGGTGCAGTCACGACCGTGCGTACGCGAATGCTGGTCCTCTCCGCGCTCTCCGGCGCCGCTCTGCTCGCCTCGGCACTCCCCGCCGCGGCCGGGGGCGGAGGGAGCCCGGTCGGTGCGGCCGAACTGCTGGCCGAGGTGAAGAAGTGCACCCGGATCTCCCAGGGGAAGTACCGGACCGACCAGGGCGCCGCCGCCACCGTCCCGGTCTGCGGGACCGATGAGGCCGTGTTCTGGGAGGCCGACATGGACATCGACTGCGACGGCCGGACCACGACCGTCTGCAACACCAGGACCGACCCCGCGTTCCAGCCCCGGACGGCGTTCCAGGGGTCGGACGGCAAGCCCCTGGACTCCGCCCGGGTGCCGTACGTCGTCGTCCCCGGCCCCGGGCCGCTGTGGAACTACGCCAAGTCGGGGATCAAGGGCGGTGGTGTGGCCGCCGTCATCCACGACGGCAAGGTCCGCTACGCCGTCGTGGGGGACACGGGGCCCGCCGGGATCATCGGCGAGGGTTCGTACGCCCTGGCCGAGGCGCTCGGCATCGATCCGGACCCCCGGACCGGGGGTACGGCGTCCGGCGTCACCTACATCCTCTTCAAGAACTCCGAGGTGTCACCGATCGAGAGCCCCGCCGCCGCGGTGAGTGCCGGTGAGGCGCTCGCCCGGAAGTTCGCCGGGGGAGCCTGAGCGGCGCGGGCCGCGCCGCTGCCGTCACTCCCGCGGCCGGTCCGGCCGTCCCGGTCCGGGTGGGAGGCGTCACCGCCGGCGAACGGCATCGAGCCAATTACAATACCGGGGCCAGCGGTATTAGAATGACGGCATGGTACGGAACCCCCTGACACCCGAAGAGCGCCGACGCGGCGAGCGGCTCGGCGAAGTGCTGCGTGAGGCGCGCGGCGGACGCAGCATGGTCGCGGTCGCGGCGAGCGCGGGAATCTCGGCCGAGACGCTCCGCAAGATCGAGACGGGCCGGGCCCCCACCCCCGCCTTCTTCACGGTCGCGGCGCTGGCGGGGGCCCTCGGGCTGTCGATGGACGAGCTGCTCGCGCTGTGTGTGCCGGTGCCCGTCCCCGGGCCGCTGCCGGAACCGGGGGAGCTGCCGCTCACGGCGTAGGCCGAGTAGGGTCGCGCCCGTGACTCTCCAGGACTTCGCCCGCAGTGAGTACGTCAGCCTGACCACGTACCGGAAGGACGGCACGCCCGTCGCCACGCCCGTCTGGGCCGCGGCGGACGGTGGTGTGCTGTACGTCTGGACGCGGTCCGACTCCTGGAAGGTCAAGCGGCTGCGCAACGACAGCCGGGTCCTCGTGGCCGTCTGCGACGTCCGCGGCCGAGTCGCCGAGGGCGCGCCGAGCGCAGAGGGGACGGCCAGGCTGCTCGACGGCGACGGGACCGCGGCGGTCCGCAAGGTCCTGGCCCGCAAGTACACCTGGAAGTTCTGGCTCGTGGACCGGCCCGCCACGATCGCGCGCCTCGGCAAGCGGCCGCACACCGGGATCGCCGTCACTCTCTGACGGGGGCGCACCGGCTCCGGCCGCGCTCCGGACGCACCCTGCCGGAAAAGTGTGCGTAGTCGTCCCGTAACACGCCTGCGGTCGAATGCCCGCGGACTGGAACGCTCCAGTCCCTGGCGACCGGTGAGGGCGACGGTGACGGTGGATCAGCACGCTGTGGAAGTAAGGGCGTTCGCGGAGTACCTGCGGGGCCTCGCTGACCTGCTCGATCCCGGGCAGGGCTGGTACGGGGTCTTCTGCGCCCGCGACCCCGACGGCATGCGCGCCTGCTTCGACGGCTCGGAGGTCCCGCCCTGGGACGTGGTCGAGTCGCTGCTCCAAGACCTCGCCGCCGTGCGCGGCGCCGCGTACGCCGCGGGGGAATCCGTACGCGCCGCCGCTCTGTGTGCCGCGTCGGCGGCCGCCTACGACAGGCGGCCGGGCGGGCGCCAAGCCCTCGTCGACCGGCTCGGCGTGATGCTGCGGGAGCAGTCGTACGCGGCCCGGCGGATGCGGGCGGCCGGGGCGAACGGGGCGCGTGAGGCGTACGGGGAGACGGAGGCGGTGGCCTGGGCGCGCGACGATCACGCCCGTGCCACGGCCCGGTGCGCCGAGCTCCGCAGCCGGCTGGCGGCCTTGGAGACGACGGTCCCGGACGACTGGTTCCGGCGGCAGGGGGACGCGGAGGCGACGGCCCACGGCGGCGCGCCCGCGGTTCCCGCCCCCCGCCTTCCGGAGGAGCCCGGGGCCCAGGGCGTACGGCGCGGTCCGGAAGCGGGGCCGCAGGCCGACTCCGCCCCCGTGAAGAAGCGCGGGAAGCCGCGCGGGGCGCGCTTCGCGGGCCTGGACCTCGACGACGAGACGGAAGCCGGGCCGGTTCCGTCGGGCGCGCCCGTGCTGCCGGTCCCCTCGCAGACCGCCCCCGTCCCGCGCGGGGCCCGCTTCGGCGGCGCCACCGCCGAGGAAGGCGCCGGCCGGACCGCACCGCGGGCGGCGGAACCCGACCCCGCCGCCCGCCGGACCGCCGAGGACGCCGTCGCGCTGCTCGTACGGCTGCGCGCGGAAGGCCGCACCGGAGAGGCGCACGTCGTGCTCTGCGAGGCCGCCACGTGGCCCCCCGGGCATCTGCCGGTGCTCGCCGTCGCGCTGCACGGGGCCGGCCTGGACGCCGACTGGGCGACCCTGCTGTGGGAGGTGTCCTCGCTGCCACCCGCCGAACTCGCCGCCGCCGCGGGCGCGCTGGCCGCCGCGGGCCGTGCCGACGACTGCGGGCAGCTGCTCCGGCAGGGTGTCGCCCGGCCCGCCGGTGAGATCGCCGACGCCGTGGTCGCGCTCGACCGGGCGGGCCTGGAGCCGGAGGCGCGTGCGCTGCTGGGCGCGTTCGTCCGCGTACGGACCCCGCAGGACGCGGCACGCGTCGCCGAGGGAGGGACGCGCCACCTCGTCCCCCAGTTGCTCGCCGCGGCGCGCGAGGTGTCGACGGCGCGGGAGTGGGACGTCGTCCACGCGCTGCGGGTCGCGGGCATAGCGGCACCGTAGGGCCCTCGGACCCTGTGGTCCATGCACGTCACCAGTGCGCGCGGGCTCGGCGAGATAAATCCGAAATCACCCTTTATCGTCGTTCGAGGCAGCGCCGCACACGTGGCACATGTCCCCCCAGTGATGTGGAGGCACCATGCTTACCCAGGAGATCACTCTCACCGCGACACCGGCCCAGACCACCACGCTGAGCGCCCTGATGGCGGAGCCCGAGGCGGCCGTCAGCGACGCCCCGCTCTACACCCCCGAGGGCACGGGCCTCCTGCTCGCGCTCCTCCTCCTGTCTCCCAAGGAGCCGAAGGAGCCCCGGGGCAAGTGAGTTCCCACTCCGCATTCGCCGAGGCGGCCGACGCCCTGGCAGACAGTGTCCTCGGTGCCCTCAGCGGCACCGGGGGCGCTGTGCAGCTGGCGCGGTACGTCGACGACGCCCCTGACACCCTCGCGGCGCTGGCAGCCGTCCGGGTGCTGGGGGCCGACGTCTTCAGCCCTCATCTCCTGGCCGGCCACCCGTTGCCGGCGCAGGACGCCGCCGTCGTGGTCAAGGCCTTCGACGCCTTCCCGCCGTCCGACGCCCCCGAGGAGGCAGCGGTCGCCCGGCGCGACCACGCCACCGCGGTCCTGCTCGCCAGGCTCTCCGGGGACGACACCCTGAGCGCCCTCGTGCCCGCACCCGCGGACGACGCCGGGCCCGGCCCTGCCGCGGACTGGAGCGCCTGGTCCGTGCGGATGGCACAACTCGCCCCGCTCGCCACGCTCGGCCTCGACGGCCCGGTCCACGAGGCGGCCCGCAGCGGCGCGCTGCCGCTGAGCCGCGGAGTCAGCCGCTCGATCCTCCGCCGCGACTTCCCCACCGCCGTGCGCCTCGTCCGCTGGCTGGCCTGGCTGCGGTACGAGGGCGTGGAACCGCCCCTGGACCCGGACATCGCGGCCGAGCACGTACGGCTGGTGGGCGGGCCCGGCCCCCGCGCCGCCCTGGACCTGGCGATCGCCCGTCACTTCCTCGAACAGCGGCCCGGCACGGCCCCCAAGGAGGCGGCACACACATGACGATCCCCGAGCCGGTCACCCGGGCGGCCCGCACCATGGCGGACCGGGCACTGTCATGGCTGCACGCCAACCGGAACCTCGGCGGCCTGCCGCCCGGCACCACCGAGACCATGGCCGACCCCGACAGCGTCTACAAGCCCCTGGGGGAGACCACCCTCGCCGCCTCCCTGATCCTGCGCGACGGTGTCGCCGGACCGGGCCGCCTCGCCGCCGCGCAGAGCCTGATGGACTTCACCTGGGAGCAGTTCAGGCGCGGCGACATGATCTACGAACGCCAGCTCCACCACACGCTGATGACGGACCCGCTGGAGATGTACGCCCCCTTCGTCCGCTGCGGCTACCGCCACGAGGCGCTGGACCGCCTCCTCGCCCACCGCGCCCGCATGCGCTCCGTGAGCAGCGTCGAGGTCCTGCCCAACCGGCGGCTCGCCGTCGCCAACGCCGCCCGGGTCGTGGGCCTGGAGCACACCGAGGACCTGGGCGCGCTGGCCGCAGCCACCTGGCTCGGTGCGCGGCCCGAGCCGTGGGCCATCAACTGGATCACCGCCTACGCGATGACCCACACCGTCTTCCACCTCACCGACTGGGGCGGCAACCCGGGCGGACTCCCGCCCGAACTCGCCGACTACGTACGCACCTGGCTCCCCGTCTGGATCGACGTCTGGCGTGAGGTGGGCCAGTGGGACCTCGTCACGGAACTGCTCGTCGTGGGCGCCTCGATCGAGGACCCCTACTGCCGAGCGGAGGACTGGGAAGCCGTCGCCGCGCTCCAGCATGAGGACGGACTCGTGCCCCGGGACAGCGACCCGGTGGACGACGACCCGCAGCGGCGCTTCACGGACCATCAGCACACCGTCGTCGTCGCGGCCGTCGCCGGATCCATCGCGCTCGCCCGGGCGGCGGGGCAGCGGTGACGGCGTGACACCACCGCCGCTGACCACAGGTCTCCAGCCTCTCCTGGCCGCGGCCCAGGGGCCGGCGGCGGTGGTCGCGGCGGTGCGGGGCGCCGAGCGTGCGGTGCTCTGCCGGGGCCCGGCGGGGGAGGGCAGCCGGTTCGAGACGGGCTCCCTGACGAAGACGTTCACCGCCCTGCTGCTCGCCGAGCTGGCCGCCCGGGGTGAGGTCCGCTACGGCGACCGCGCCGACCGCTACCTGCCCTTCCGGATCCCCGGGCCCCCGCTCACCCTCCTCCACCTCGCCACCCACACCTCCGGTCTGCCGCGGCTGCCCCCGGGCCTGCTCGGCCGGGCGGTGCGCAGCGGGTGGCTCAGCAACCCGTACGCCGGATTCTCCGAGGACGACCTGCTCGCCTCGCTGCGCCGTACCCGGCCACGGCACCGGCCCGGCAGCCGGGTCCTGTACTCCAACTTCGGCGGCGGCCTGCTGGGCCACGTCCTCGCGAGGGCGGCCGGCGGGACCGGGAGCGACTATCCGGCCCTGCTGGCCGAGCGCGTCACCGGCCCGCTCGGCCTCACGGACACCGACTGCGACCCCGACCGCCCCCAGATCACCGGGCACTGGCACGGCCGCCCGCGCCCCGCCCTGCTCATGCCGGGACTGACGGCCGCCGGAGCCGTACGGTCCAGCGCCCGTGACCTGCTGAGCGTCCTGGCCGCACTCCTGGACCCGGACACCGCGCCGGACCCCGTGCTGCGCACCGCGCTGGCCGAGGTGCAGCGGCCCCGGCTGAGCATCCCCAGAACCGGTTCCCGGCTGTGTCTCATCTGGAACCTCCGCCCGCGCCCGTCCGGCGCGCTGCTCCACCACTCCGGGGGCACCCGCGGTTTCACCGCCTTCGCGGGCTTCCTCCCCGGCTCGGCCACGGGCCTCGTGGCCCTCACCAACACGGCTCCGACCCCGCTCGCACCGTTCGTCCAGTCCGCCTACGGGGCCCTGCGGGGACTGGACGCCGCCCCCTCCGGAACGGTGTGGACCGCTCGGGTGTGAAACATGATCGACTCCGCCGGTTCACGGCGATGGTCTTGCCCCGTTGTGTGACGGGGCTTACGTTCTCCTCCTATGCACCGTGTCTACGGGCGTAGAGAACGTAGAGGCTCTCTGACGCCGCGTCGAAGGAGCAGCTCATGTCCCACGTCGTACGCGCCGCACTCGTCCAGGCGACCTGGACCGGCGACACCGAATCCATGATCGCCAAGCATGAGGAACACGCGCGCGAGGCCGCCCGGCAGGGTGCGAAGATCATCGGCTTCCAGGAGGTGTTCAACGCCCCCTACTTCTGCCAGGTCCAGGAGCCCGAGCACTACCGCTGGGCGGAACCCGTCCCGGACGGGCCGACGGTCGTGCGCATGCGCGATCTCGCCCGGGAGACGGGCATGGTGATCGTCGTGCCGGTCTTCGAGGTCGAGCAGTCCGGCTTCTACTACAACACCGCGGCGGTCATCGACGCCGACGGCACGTACCTCGGCAAGTACCGCAAGCACCACATCCCGCAGGTCAAGGGGTTCTGGGAGAAGTACTACTTCAAGCCCGGCAACGTCGGCTGGCCGGTCTTCGACACCGCCGTCGGCAAGGTGGGCGTCTACATCTGCTACGACCGGCACTTCCCCGAGGGGTGGCGCCAACTCGGACTCAACGGAGCCCAGTTGGTCTACAACCCGTCCGCCACCTCGCGCGGCCTCTCCGGCTACCTCTGGCAGCTCGAACAGCCCGCGTCCGCCGTCGCCAACGAGTACTTCGTCGCGGCGATCAACCGGGTCGGCCAGGAGGAGTACGGCGACAACGACTTCTACGGCACGAGCTACTTCGTCGACCCGCGCGGGCAGTTCGTCGGGGAGGTGGCCAGCGACAAGGAGGAGGAACTCGTCGTACGCGACCTGGACTTCGGGCTGATCGAGCAGGTGCGGCAGCAGTGGGCGTTCTACCGGGACCGCCGGCCGGACGCGTACGACGGGCTGGTGGAGCCGTGACCGGACTGCACGAGCGGCACCTGGCCGTCAGCCCCGACTGGCTGGCCCTCTACTACCGGCACCCGCTGGAGCTCACCCACGGGGAGGGCCGCCACGTCTGGGACGCCGACGGCAACCGCTACCTCGACTTCTTCGGCGGCATCCTCACGACGATGACCGCGCACGCCCTGCCCGAGGTGACCAAGGCCGTCTCCGAGCAGGCCGGCCGGATCATCCACTCCTCGACCCTCTACCTCAACCGCCCGATGGTCGAGCTCGCCGAGCGGATCGCCACCCTCTCCGGCATCCCCGACGCCCGGGTCTTCTTCACCACTTCGGGCACCGAGGCCAACGACACCGCCCTGCTGCTCGCCACCGCCCACCGGGGGTCGAACCAGATCCTGGCGATGCGCAACAGTTACCACGGCAGGTCGTTCTCGGCCGTCTCCGTCACGGGCAACAGGTCCTGGTCGACGACGAGCCTGTCCCCGCTCCAGACGCTGTACGTCCATGGCGGGGTCCGCACCAGGGGACCGTACGCGGAGCTGAGCGACGAACGGTTCATCAAGGCGTGCGTGGCCGACCTGGAAGACCTCCTCGGACACACCCGGGGCGTCGCGGCGCTGATCGCCGAACCCGTGCAGGGGGTCGGCGGGTTCACCGCACCGCCCGACGGGCTGTACGCCGCCTTCCGGGAGGTCCTCGACCGGCACGGCATCCTGTGGATCTCCGACGAGGTGCAGACCGGCTGGGGACGCACGGGCGACCACTTCTGGGGCTGGCAGGCGCACGCTTCGAACGGGCCGCCGGACATCCTCACCTTCGCCAAGGGCATCGGCAACGGCATGTCCGTCGGCGGGGTCGTCGCCCGCGCCGACGTCATGAACTGCCTGGACGCCAACTCCATCTCGACGTTCGGGGGTTCCCCGGTCACCATGGCCGCCGGGCTCGCCAACCTCTCGTACCTGCTGGAGCACGACCTCCAGGGCAACGCCCGGCGGGTCGGCGGCCTGCTCATCGAGCGGCTCCGGGCGGTCGGCGCGGGCTCGCCGGCCGTACGCGAGGTGCGCGGCAGAGGGCTCATGATCGGCATCGAGCTCGTGAGGCCCGGCACCGACGAGGCCGACCCGGACGGAGCGGCGGCCGTGCTCGAAGCGGCCCGCGCGGGCGGGCTGCTCATCGGGAAGGGCGGCGGCCACGACACCAGCGTTCTGCGGATCGCGCCGCCCCTGTCGCTCACCGTCGCCGAGGCCGAGGAGGGCGCGGAGATCCTGGGCCAGGCACTGCGCGCGGCCACCTGAGCGCGGGCGCCCCGCGGCACCTCCCCGGCCGCGGGGCAGCCCGCTTCCCCGTACGTCGTCATCACGCACCCGGCCCGCGTGTGCGGGCCGGTTCCGCCACCGCGAGGAGAGGTACATGAGCCGCACCGTCATCCACGGCGGCCTCGTCGTCACCGCGTCGGACGAGATCCACGCCGACGTACTCATCGAGGGCGGGCGCGTCGCCGCCCTCGCCGCCCACGGCACCGACGTCGCGGCCGGCTGGAGCGCCGACCGGAGGATCGACGCCACCGGGAAGTACGTCATCCCGGGCGGCGTCGACGCGCACACCCACATGGAGATGCCGTTCGGCGGGACCTACGCCGCCGACACCTTCGAGACCGGCACCCGGGCCGCGGCCTGGGGCGGCACCACCACGATCGTCGACTTCGCCATCCAGACCATCGGCCGCTCGCTGCAGGAGGGGCTCGACGCCTGGCACACCAAGGCCGACGGCAAGTGCGCCGTCGACTACGCCTTCCACATGATCATCTCGGATGTGAACAAGTCCTCGCTCAAGGAGATGGACCGCCTGGTGGCGGAGGGCGTCACCTCCTTCAAACTGTTCATGGCCTACCCGGGGGTGTTCTACAGCGACGACGGCAAGATCCTCCGCGCCATGCAACAGGCCTCCGGAAACGGCGGCCTGATCATGATGCACGCCGAGAACGGCATCGCCATCGACGTACTGGTCGAGCAGGCGCTAGCGGAGGGGCGCACCGATCCGCGCCACCACGGCGACGTGCGCAAGGTGGCTCTGGAGGCCGAGGCCACCCACCGCGCGATCCAGCTCGCGAGGGTCGCCGGATCGCCGCTTTACGTCGTCCACGTCTCCGCCGACGAGGCCGTCGCCGAGATCGCCGCGGCCCGCCACAAAGGGCTCCCGGTCTTCGGCGAGACCTGCCCGCAGTACCTCTTCCTCTCGACGGACAACCTCGCCGAACCCGGCTTCGAGGGCGCGAAGTACGTCTGCTCGACCCCGCTGCGCCCCCGGGAACACCAGGAGGCGCTCTGGCGGGGTCTGCGGAACAACGAACTCCAGGTCGTCTCCACCGACCACTGCCCCTTCTGCTTCACGGGGCAGAAGGACCTGGGCCGCGGCGACTTCTCCAAGATCCCGAACGGCCTTCCGGGGGTGGAGAACCGCATGGACCTCCTCCACCAGGCCGTCGTCGACGGCCACATCTCCCGCCGGCGCTGGATCGAGATCGCCTGTGCCACCCCGGCGCGGATGTTCGGCCTCTACCCGAGGAAGGGGACGATCGCGCCGGGCGCGGACGCGGACATCGTCGTCTACGACCCGGAGGCCGGGCAGACGATCTCCGCCGGGACGCACCACATGAACGTCGACTACTCGGCGTACGAGGGGAAGACGGTCACCGGGCGGGTCGAGACGGTGCTCTCGCGCGGTGTCCCGGTGATCGAGGGGGGCGCCTATGTGGGCCACGCCGGTCACGGGGCCTACGTGCCGAGGGGGCTGAGCCACTACCTGTGAGCGGACGGGTGCCACGCCATGACCGGCGGCGTCACTTCTCGGTCCCCGTGCCCGGGGCGGCGTCGCGGTGGCGGTGTCCGGGGAGCATCTCCTGCACCTTGGCCTTGAGCCCCTGCTTGACCATGCCGCCGCGGTCACTGTCCCCCTTGACGATGGAGGACACCACCGCCTCGGCCTGCTCCCGGGTGGCGTGCGGAGGGATGGGCGGTACGGCAGGGTCGGTACGGAAGTCGATCACGAAGGGACGGTCGGAGCCGAGGGCCTGCCGCCAGGCCGCCTCCACCTGGTCGGGCTTCTCCACGCGGACGCCACCGAGACCGATGGACCGGGCGAAGTCGGCGTAGGGCACGTCGGGGAGCGCTTGGGAGGGCAGGAACTGGGGGGCGCCGGACATGGCGCGCATCTCCCAGGTCACCTGGTTGAGGTCCTGGTTGTTCAGTACGGCGACGATCAGCCGCGGGTCCTGCCACTCCTGCCAGTACTTGGCGGCGGTGATGAGTTCGGCCATGCCGTTCATCTGCATGGCGCCGTCGCCGACGATCGCGATGGCCGGGCGCCCGGGGTGGGCGAACTTCGCGCCGATGACGTACGGCACGCCAGGTCCCATGGTGGCGAGCGTGCCGGACAGGGAACCGCGCATCGTCCCGCGGATGCGCAGATGGCGCGCGTACCAGTTGGCGGCCGAGCCGGAGTCGGCCGCCAGGATCACGTCGTCGGGCAGCAGCGCGTCGAGGGTGTGCACGACGTACTCGGGATTGATGGGATCCGCCTCGACGGCGGCCCGTCGCTCCATGACGTCCCACCAGCGGGCGGTGTCCTTCTCGATCTTCTTTCGCCAGGCGCCGTGCTTCTTGCGCTCCAGTCGCGGCAGCAGTGCCTTGAGGGTTTCCCGGGCGTCCCCGACGAGGTTGACCTCGAACGGGTAGCGCATGCCGACGTTGTGGGGGTCGATGTCGATCTGGACGGCGCGCGCCTGGCCGAACTCCGGCAGGAACTGGCTGTAGGGGAAGCTGGAACCCACCACGAGGAGTGTGTCGCAGTCCTGCATCAGCTCCCAGGAGGGCCGCGTGCCGAGCAGGCCGATCGATCCGGTGACGTAGGGCAGGTCGTCAGGCAGGGCGTCCTTGCCGAGGAGCGCCTTGGCGACACCGGCTCCGAGAACGTCGGCGAGTTCCTGCACCTCGGCGCGGGCGCCTCGTGCCCCCTGGCCGATGAGGAGGGCGACCTTCTCACCGGCGTTCAGGACTTCCGCCGCGCGGGCGAGCTCCGTGCCGTCCGGGACCGGTGCGTACGCGGGCATGCCGAGACTGGACGGCACCATCTTGAAGGCGTGGGTGGGCGGGGAGTAGTCGAGGTCCTGGACATCGGCCGGGATGATCACGGCCGTCACCGTCCGCCTGCTGTAGGCGGTGCGCATCGCACGGTCGAGAACGTTGGGCAGCTGTTCGGGGACGGTCACCATCTCGCAGAACTCGGAGGCGACGTCCTTGTACAGGCTCAGCAGATCGACTTCCTGCTGGTAGGAGCTGCCCATGGCGCTGCGGGCGGTCTGCCCGACGATCGCCACCACGGGGACGTGGTCCAGTTTCGCGTCGTACAGGCCGTTGAGCAGATGGATCGCGCCGGGCCCCGACGTCGCGGCGCACACACCGACCTTGCCGGAGAACTTGGCGTAGCCGACTGCTTCGAACGCGGCCATCTCCTCGTGCCGGGCCTGAACGAACTCCGGCTTGTTCTCGGCACGGCCCCACGCCGACAGGAGCCCGTTGATGCCATCGCCCGCGTAGGCGAACACGTGGTCGACCTCCCACTCGCGCAGGCGTTGCAGGACGAAGTCGGACACCTTCATCTGACGTTCCTCTCATGTGCTGGCGTTGCAGGCGGTCACGAGCAGGGGGGCGCGGCGGCGCGGGGCCATCCGTACCACCGCCCGCCTGCGCGTAACGCATACCTGGTGCCCACTCAGGCGATTGCCAGACACCCGCCCCGGCGCCGAACGGCTGACGAGACGCCCCTGGAGGAAGAGGAGGGCGCGGTGACTGTCAGTCGCCCTCGTCCTCGGCGGGCCGCTGGGCCCAGGCGGAGGCGATCGTCTCCGGGGTGATCGAGCGGGGCAGACCTGTCAGCGCCTGCAGCTGGGACGGCCGGTACGGGGTCGGGCCGTGCCACTCCAGGAGCATCACGGTGGCGTCGTCGTCGAGGCGGCCGAGGTGGTACGCCAGGTGGTGCCCGATCAGCCGGCGCAGGGTCTCGGGCACGGGGAGGCCGTCGGCGTGGTGGCGGATGAGGAAGTCGGTCAGGCCGTCCAGGCCGAATTCCCGCCCTTCCCGGTTGCGCGCCTCCGTGATGCCGTCGGTGTAGAGCACCAGACGGTCCCCGGGTTCCAGCTGGTCGCTGCGCAGGGTGCCGGGCATGCCCAGGTCCGTCCCCAGGGGAGGGACGGGAGGGCAGGACAGGTGCACGACGGTACGGTTGCCGCGGATGACGACCGGTGGGTGGTGACCGTAGTTCGTCCAGGTCAGCACGCCGGTGGTCAGATGGAGGTCGGCCAGGATGCTCGTGGCGTAGCGGCTGCCCGCGAACTGCTCGGTGAGGGTCTCGCCGACGCCTTCGGCCGTTTCGAGAAGACCGGCGCCCTGGCGGCGGTGGTTACGGGCCGCCGCGAGGGCGAGGTTGGCGGTCAGGCCGGCGGCGGTGTCGTGTCCCATGGCGTCGAAGACCGACAGATGCACGGTCTCCCCGGTCAGGGCGTAGTCGAAGGCATCTCCGCTCACCTGGTAGGCCGGCTCCATGACCGCACTGATCAGGGCACGGTCGGTGGCGAAGGTCCGTGGCGGCATCAGCTGCCACTCCATCTCCGCGGCTACCCTCATCCGTCGGCGGCGGACCAGCCGGGAGTAGGAATCGCTCGTTCCACGCTTGCTCTCCAGCAGGAGGGCCACGAGCCCGGCGAGCCTGTTCAGGTCCTCGTCCGCCTCGACCCGCGCGCCCGGTGCGCCGACCCGCAGCACGCCCAGACGCTCCGCGCCGTCCAGCAGCGGGACCCACCACTGTCCCTTGGCGGAAGCCGACGCCGGAAACACCTTGCCCAGCTGGAAGGCGCGTCCGGCCACCGTCCCGTCGACGGACAACTCGGCCGGAGCATCGGGTTCGCCGGGGCCTGCCTCGACGTTTCCGGCCAGGAGATACAGCCGTTCCTGTTGCAGATCGGCCAGATAGATCCGCACCTGAGGCCAGCCCGCCCCGGCAGCGTGCGACGCCACGGTGCCGGGCAGCTGCTCCAGAGTCATCAGATGACTCGCAGCGATCAGGTCCCCCAGCATGTGTGCACGCGTCGCTCCCACGCTGTTCATCAACGAAACCTTAGGTCCGCGAAGGCGGGACAGGTCCCCACGACACCGGAAGCGGGTGAAATGCCGCCGAGCCCGTCAGCGCCGTGGTGCCCTCGGCCGGGGTCAGGGTGAGGTCCGCCGGCCGTCGCTGTCCTGGCGGAGCCGGTCGGTGTGGCGGGTGAGCGTGTCGACGCGGGCGGCCAGGTCGGGGTGGTCGGCCGTCAGGTGCTGGCGGGCGTCGGTGAGCGGAGCGATGAGGGCGGCGGCCTCGTTGTCGGCGAGCGCGGCGGCGAGCCGGGCGGTCGAGGTGCCGGGGAGGTCGGTGAGGGCCGTGATCTGGCCGGCGAGCTGCCGCAGGTCGGCGGCGTTCTCCCGAGCCCACGTGGTGACGGTGCGGTCGGCGGCGCGGTGGTTGCGGGTGGCTTGCACACGCTGTTCGCCGGTGGTGCCGGGAGCTCCGGGACGCACGCGCAAGTAGCGGCGCTCGGCCGCCTGACGGCTGGCGACCCCGAGGGGGTGGGCGAGGTCGGCCCAGCTGGTGCCCGCAGCGCGGGCCGCTTCGATCAGCCCCGGCTCCCATCCGGCGAGCTGGTCGCGCAGCTCGCGCAGGAGAAGGAGGGCGGCCACAGCCTGCTCGGAGTCCGCCTGCCCGCCCGCTGCGTGCTGCGGTCCTGGTCTCCGGGCGGCCCGGACGGCCTCGTCGATGGCGTTCAGCGCCGCTGCGGCCGCGGCGAAGGACGCCGGCTCGCCGCCCGAGGGGGATGGGTTCATGAAAGCTCCTTACGGCTGTCATCCGAACAATGACATTGCAGGTTGTCATCCTTTGGATGACATGCTACAACGGTGTCAGACGCAGCGCATTGGCAGTTTCTGCCTGACCAGTGGAGGTGTTTTCGCAGTGTTGATGCGCACTGACCCGTTCCGTGAACTCGACCGTCTCGCCCAGCAGCTCACGGGCGTTTCCGGCACCTGGTCCAAGCCGTCGGCGATGCCGATGGACGCCTGGCGCGAGGGTGAGGAATACGTGATCGCCCTCGACCTGCCCGGTGTCGCGAAGGACGCGATCGATATCGACGTCGAACGGAACATGCTCACCGTCAAGGCTGAGCGCCGTCCCGCCGCCACCGGCGAGGACGTGCAGGTGGAGCTCTCCGAGCGGCCGCTGGGTGTCTTCTCCCGCCAGCTGGTCCTGGCTGACACGCTGGACACGGAGCGCATCAGGGCCGACTACGACGCAGGGGTGCTGACCCTGCGGATCCCGATCGCCGAGCGGGCGAAGCCCCGCAAGATCGCCATCGGCGGAGAGTCCGACCACAGGCAGCTCGGCACCTGAACGCACCCGTGCCCACCCGCCCGCAGGAACGCCGAGCACGGGGAGCCGCTTCTCCGCAGGCCCCTCCCCGCGCTCGGCAGCCTGTGTGGCGGGTGAGCCTCAGGTCAAGCCTGTCGTCGGCCACCCGACGTCGCTGAGCAGCTACTCAACCGCAGCGCGGCTGCCGGGCCCCGCCCGGTCGCAGCGGCAGCCGCCCCGTCGAGAAAGGCATTTCACCGATGCGCTCCCCGCATGAACCGACGCGTGCCACAGCGGACGTGACGTTCGACCAGATGCTGGAACGGATCAGGTACGAGGGTGCGTATCCCACGCGCGAACGAGCCGAGGCCGTCACCCATGCCGTGCTGTCCGGACTCGGCCGGCAGCTGACCGGGGCCGAACGTGCCGGCCTCGCCGCCCGGCTGCCCGCCGAGGCGGCCCTCGCCCTCACCGCGCAGACCCCTGACCCCGAGCCGCTCACCGGCTGGGGGTTCGTCAAGGACCTCGCGGCTCGCACGGGCGGCACCCCCGCCACTGCGCGATGGGACGCCGGAGCCGTCCTGGCCACGGTCGGCCATCTCGCCGGCTCCCGTGCCCTCGATCGCGTGCTGGCCCGGCTCCCCTCCGGATACGCGCTGCTGTTCGGGCGTGCGGAGCTCATCCAGGCCGCATGAACGGCTTCGTCAAGAGGCGGCCGAGGGCGGGGAACCTCTCGTGCACGGCGACCGTCCGTGCGCCGCGACGGGGCGAAGGCCGCCAGGTCGCGACAAGGGCACCTGCCAACAGCAGTTCGGCGATGTCGCCGCCGTAATACATGAGCTCCGCCCCACCCCGCACCTGGCTGACCGGCGCGCGCACGTCGATCAGGAACCCCCCGTACATCAGCTGGGAGATGGTCGCGTGCGCCGCGACGGCGACGCCGAGCGCCACCAGGCGGGCCGGCACGCCCGGCCGGCCAGGGGCAGGGTCCGGGCCGGCGACGGCATGGGCGAACAGGCACCCGGACAGCAGGAAATGGGCGAGCACCAGCCGGTGCGGGCCCGGTGCGTCCATCGTCGCGTTGTACACGGGCGTGGAGTAGAGGGCCGCGAGAGTGCCGGTGCTCAGTACCAGGGCAAGGACCGGGTGAGTCGCCAGGCGCACCGGCCGGCTGTGCAGGAGGCCGGTCAGCCGCCGGGCCCGCGCGGCGGGCAGAGTCCGCAGCAGGAGGGTCACCGGCGCTCCGAGGACCAGCCCGAGCGGCGCGTACATGCCGATGAGCAGGTGCTGCGCCATGTGCCCGCGGAAGTCCTGGTGGGCGAACGTGGACACGGGCGGGAGGAGCGCCGCGCCGAGCAGGGCGCATCCGGTCAGGAAGACGGCCGTCCGCCACCGGCTCCACCTCCGTACGGGATTGCGTCCGTGCGCCCGGTGAACGAGGAGGAGATAGGCGGCGGCAGGCAGGAGCACAGCCGTGAGGGGCGCAAGGACCTCCCACACCTCACCGCCGCCGCCGCGGCCATGCGTGTGGTGCGCGTCGCCCATCAGACGCGCTGCCCGGGAGGCCCGGGTGCGTCAGGGGTGACGTACCCGCCGCCGCGACGCACGAGATGGCCGACGACGAGGAGGACGACGCCCAGGAGCAGGAAGCCCATGTCCCACCAGATCCGGTGGGGGCCGCCGTGGACGTGATGGATGCCGAGGATCTGGTGGTCCAGGAGACCCTCGACGATGTTGAACAGGCCCCACCCGACGAGGACCCAGCCCCACAGCACCCGTGAGGTCCACACCCGGCGCCGGCCGTGGGTCACGCGATGGTGGAGGATGCCCAGGCCGAGCAGGACCGCCACCCAGCAGACCGCGTGGAAGACGCCGTCCCACACGGTGTTCATCTCCAGCCCTGACACCGTGTTGGGTGAGTAGTACTTCACCCCGATCCGGTCGTCGTTCGTACCGGTCAGCATGTGGTGCCACTGGAGCAGTTGATGGAGCAGGATGCCGTCGACGAAACCGCCCAGCCCGATGCCCAGCACGATCCCCGGCAACCGGATGCTCGTGGGCGCGATGCCCGATGGCGTCTCACGCGTACGGGTGGCCATGACCGGTCTCCTTCGCGGCGGGGAGTCCGTCCTCAGGCCTTGGACTTGGCGGCCCTGCCGGCCGGCCGCTTCGCGGCCGCCTTGCGGGCGGGGGACGCGGCCTTGGCGGCCTGCCGCTCGGTCGCGGAACCGGCCGTGGAGAGGGAGCCGCCGGCGCTCTCCAGGTGAGCCCGGACGAACCACTGGAACTGCTCCAGGGAACGGAGATGCTCGATGAGCAGGTCCTCGGTGACCGGATCGACCGAACCGGCCTTGGACGCTGCCGTCCGGTGATCCTTGATGACGCCGGTGTACACGAGGTCCAGGGCGCCGAGGTGCGCGAGCGCGTCGGCACGGCCGATGCTGTAGTCCTCCCAGGTGCGCCCGGCCACCAGGGCGCCGGGGGTGCCCTGCGGTTCACCGCCGAGCGCAGAAATGCGCTCCGCCGTGCCGTCGGCCATGGCCCTCACGGCGGCTGTCTGGGGGTCGAGCATTTCGTGGACGGCGATGAAGTGCGGACCCACCACGTTCCAGTGGATGTGCTTGAGGGTGAGCGCCAGATCGTTGAGGGCGTGCAGGCGCGTGCTCAGGAGTGAGATGAGCTGCTTGCCCTCCTTGGTGCTGAGGCCGGGGACGGTGTAGCCAGGGGTGGGAACTGCCATGACTTCTCCCTCTGTGGTGATGTACGCATTTCCCTGTGCCCTTTCCCGCGTGATCCCTAACCGAGGGACAGTGGTCCGCGCCGCAATGCACCTGCGGGGGTGACGCCCGTCCGCCCACTTGCCAGGTCACCGCTCCGGGGCCGGGAGACGCCGTCGCGATGTCGACGGGGCGTGTTACCCGAATGCACCGGCCACGAGCCTTAATGTGAAGGGGATTTCCCCTTTCCTTGCGTCGGAGGCAAGTGTGTTCAACGGGACAGTGCAGGCATTCAATAGTGAAAAAGGTTATGGCTATATTCTGCCCAGTGCGGGTGGACCGGAGATCATCGTCCACTTCTCCGCCATCATGGAAGGCACGTGCACGGAGCTCGCGGCGGGTCAGTCCGTCTGCTTCGACGTCGTCCAGGGGCAGCGCGGACCTCAGGCCGAGCGAGTGCAGATCCGGTAGCTGGGGGGACCGCGAGGTTCAGCCGCCGCTCATCAGCCGGATCTCCACGCGAGCGCCGGCAACCCGCGCCTGGAAGGCCGGCTGAGGCGCGGTGGCGGGCCCGCCCACGTTCCAGCCGTCGGCCAGCCGGAAGACACTGCCGTGCCAAGGGCACCGCACGCAGCCGTCGCTGACGGCCCCTTCGGACAGCGGGCCTCCCATGTGACTGCACGAATCGGCGAGGGCGTGCACCTCGCCGCCGCTCTCACGGACGACCACTACGGGCACCCCGTCGACATGGCGCCGGGCCGGCCGGCCGACCTCGAAGTCGGACACGTCGCCGACTTCGTGCCACCCGGCGCCCACCGTGTTCGAGACCGACTCCGCGTGGTTGGCCCCCGACGCCAGCCGGTAGGCCAGGTGGCCGCCGAGCGCGCTGCCGACACCGACCACCGACAGCCCCGCGAGCCCGAGGGCCTTCCCCAGACCGGAGCGCCCCCGCAGGCGAGCGGCCAGCGACCCGCCGTACAAGGCCACGGCCGTGGCGTTCACCGCCGCGTGGACGAGCCCTACGCGCTTCTGCCGAGGCCCCTGCTCCGCCCAGTCGACCCAGCCGGTCAGGGCCGCCGGGGCGGCGGCCGCGATGCCCACGCCGATCAGGACACCCGCCGCGCGTCGCTGCCCGGGGAGGCAGTCGAGCACCGCTGCGGAGAACCAGGTGCCGATCGGCACCTCGACCAGTACCGGGTGGGCGGGGTGGCCCAGCCGGCGACCGTGCAGCACGTCACGCCAGGGGCCCAGGGGAAGCGCCCGGAAGCGGTTGCCCAGCAGCTCGACCGCCGGGTCGAGCACGGAGGCCCGCTCCAGCCGGTCCATGCCCCGGAGGACGCGGCCGGGGCCGAGCGGCGACGGCAGCATGCGGCGCACCGCCCGGAGCACGGTGTGTCCGGTACGACCGCGGTCATCGATGCGAGAAGTCTCGTCCATACAAGGCGGGTAACCGTTCACCGACGCCGAAAACGGTCTTGCCGCCATGTCCCTCCGAAGGAGGGAGGCTGTGCGGAGGCCACACGTCACGCGTCGGTGTCCGGCGGACCCGACGGCGATGTCCGCCCCGGGGTGCGGCCGGGCGGCGGCTGAGCGCGCGCGCCGTCCGAGTCCGGCTCGTCCCAGGGGATCTCCGTCGAGGCGAGGTAGGTGAGCCCCCGTTGCTGCCAGAGGCGCGCGTGGCGGGCGACCCGGACGCGGTGGTCGTCCCAGCGGGGCGCCCTTCCGGCCCACGCGGCCGCCGCGACGGACGGCAGGCGCGGCAGCAGCAGGACGGTGACGTCGTCGAACCCTTCGACCGACTCGCCGAAGACGGTCGCCTCGACGCCCGCGACCCGGTCGTCGGGGATCGCGTGGGAGGCAGGGTCCCAGGCGGCCGTGTGCCGGACTCCGTGGGGCCGGTAGGCGGGGAATCCGACACGTGCCGCGGTCGGGGCCTGGGCGGGCGGGACGACCTCGGGGGCGTACGCGCGGTCCAGGTAGAGGTGGGACTGCGGGGACAGGAGTACGCGGCCGCCGCCTTCGAGGACGCGCGAGAGATCGTGGTCGCTGGGGGCGAAGAACCGTTTGAGTGCCGCGATCAGTTCGGGGGTGTGGCCCGCCGCGAGAAGTTCCGGGCGGCCGGCGAGCTCCTCCGGGGTGTCCGGCAGGTCCATCATCGGCACGTCCACCCAGTACTGCGCGATGTCGTCCGGGCCGATCCCGGCCCGTGAGGACTCCTGCCAGGCCAGCGGCCGCTTCCCGGACTCCCGTACCAGCGAGCGCAGTTCACGGATCGCGTGCGCGAAGCTGTCCGGGGTCGCCCCGACCGCCTCGTCGCCGCCCACATGGACGAACGGGCCGTCGGTCAGGCGGCACACGTCGGCGAGGACCGAAGCCACGGCCTCCCGGGTGCCCGGGTCCGCGAGGTCGAGCGGTGGGACGTACGGAAAGCGTCCTTTCAGGCCCTCGGGCGCCGGTGCGTCCGGAAGTCCGGGCAGCGCTTCGCGCAGGGTGGCGCAGTGGCCGGGCAGGTCGATCTCGGGGACGACCGTCACGAAGCGTTCGGCGGCGTACCGCTGGAGGGCGCGGTAGTCCTCGGCGGTGTAGAAGCCGCGGGGGGAGCCGTCCGGCCCGGCCGCGGTGAGTCCCGGGGTGCCGGGGATCTCGAGGCGCCAGCCCTCGTTGTCCGTGAGGTGCAGGTGCAGCACGTTGAGCTTGTAGAGCGCCGCCAGGTCGATGACCCGGCGCACCTCTCCCGGTGTGAGGTGGTGGCGTGCCGGGTCGATCAGGAGGCCGCGCCAGGCGAACCGGGGGGCGTCGCACAGTTCCTGGCAGGGGATGGGGCCGGTGGAGGTGGCGATGAGCTGGAGGGCGGTGGCCACTGCCCGGAACACGCCGGTGGGGGTGGCCGCCAGGCAGGTGATGCCGGACCCGGTGACCGTGAGGCGGTAGGACTCGTCGACGGGTTCGGCGGCCCCGCAGGGGGCGACGCCCACCGTCCGGCCGTGCGGCCCGAGTGTCTCGTCGAGGGCGAGCGTCAGGGTGGCCGCCGGGGTGTCCGTGCGGTTGCCCAGGTGCGGTTCGAGCAGCGTCCTCACGGTCCCCGCCATCGCGGTCAGGCGGTCGTCCGCCGCGTGGATCCGCCACGGGCCCTTGGCGTGCGGACCCGGGCCGGGGGCGGCCGCGTCCTGCCGCCCGGGCTGGGGAATGACGGCGTTCATGGTCTCCTCCACCGGCTGCTCCCTTCGGATGTGCGGACCGGCCTCCCGCGGCGGCGCGCCGAGGCCGTCGCCTCTTCCTGCAGGCCAGGTGCGCCTGTACGCTAACACGAAAACCGATCAATGAACGCTTTTCACGGGGCGGGGACCGGCTCACGCGGCCCTCGGCCCCGCTGCGGAAGGAGCTCCTCCATGACACCCCCGACCGGGCCAGGACTCGCACTCCCGGATGGCTTCCTGCTGGGCGCCTCCACCTCCGCCCACCAGGTCGAGGGGAACAACGTCTCCAGCGACTGGTGGGCCATCGAGAACCGGCCCGGCACCTTCGTCGCCGAGCGCAGCGGAGACGCGGCCGACAGCTTGCACCGCTGGCCCGAGGACATGGACCTGCTCAGCGAACTCGGCTTCAACGCCTACCGGTTCAGCATCGAGTGGGCCCGTGTCGAGCCCGAGCGCGGGCAGGTGTCGCGGGCTGCCGTCGCGCACTACCGCGCCATGGTGCGCGGAGCGCTGGAGCGCGGGCTGACACCGGTGGTGACCCTGCACCACTTCACCTCCCCGCGGTGGTTCAGCGCCCTCGGCGGCTGGGCCTCGCCCGACTCGGCGGACTTGTTCGCCTCGTACGCGCGCGTCGCCACGGAGATCCTCCTGCCGGGCGTCCGGCACGTCGCCACCATCAACGAGCCGAACATGATCGCGCTGATGTCCACCCTGATCCGCGGTGCCGGCCTCGCGCAGGACGAGGGCACCGCGCGTCCGGCGGGCGGCGAGCGGACCGGTGCCGCGCTCGACCCCGGTTCGGCGGAGCCGGACGCCTCGGTCGCGCAGGCGCTGATCCGCGCCCACCGGGCCGCCACCGCCGTCCTGAAGGCCGCCGATCCCACGCTCCAGGTGGGGTGGACGGTCGCCAACCAGGCCTACCAGGCCGAGCCCGGCGCGGAGGAGGTCATGGCGGCGTACGCCAGGCCACGGGAGGACATCTATCTGGAGGCCGCCCGCGAGGACGACTGGATCGGCGTCCAGGCCTACACGCGCCACCGGATCGGGAAGGACGGTCCGCTGCCCGTCCCGCAGGGCGCTCCCACCACACTCGCCGGCTGGGAGGTCTACCCCGAGGCGCTGGGGGAGGCCGTACGGCACACCGCGGACGTCGTCGGCCCGCGCGTCCCGGTCCTGGTCACGGAGAACGGCATCGCCACGGCCGACGACGAGCAGCGCATCGCGTACACCACGGGGGCCCTGGCGAGCCTGGCCTCGGCCATGCGCGACGGGATCGACGTCCGCGGCTATCTGCACTGGAGCGCCCTGGACAACTACGAATGGGGCTCCTACCGGCCGACGTTCGGGCTGATCGCGGTCGACCCGCGGACCTTCGCGCGTACGCCCAAGCCGTCCGCCGGATGGCTCGGCTCGCTGGCCCGGGCCGGCCGCATCCCGGAGGGGCCCCTCGGGCTCCCGGCGGCCGGGCCCGCCCGTGTCCGCAGTGCCGGTTAGGCTGCTGGGCATGGCGAAACGGGGCCCGTACGAAAAGGGCGAGGCGAAGCGCACCGAGATCCTGCAGGCGGCTCTGGAGATCTTCGCCACCGAGGGGTACCGGGGCACCTCGCTGCGCAAGGTGGCCGCCAAGTGCAGCCTCAGCCTGCCCGGTCTGATGCACTACTTCAGCTCCAAGGAGGATCTGCTCACGCAGGTCCTCCGGATGCGCGACGAGACCGCCCGGGTCCGGCAGGACGAGCGCACCAGCCCGGAGAGCTACCGCGAGATCATCCGGGAGGGGGCGAAGACCCCGGGGCTCGTGGAGCTCTTCGTCTCCATGGCGGCGGCGGCCGGCGACCCCGGGCACCCGGCCCACGCGCACTTCGCGGAGCGTTATCCGGTCCTGCGCGAGCGCGTCGCCGGTTACGTCCAGGCGCGGATGGACGAGGGGCGGATGACCACGGAGATCCCCGCCGACCGGCTGGCGGTGCTGCTGCTCGCGGTGGCCGACGGCATCCAGCTCCAGTGGCTCATCGACCGTACGACGGACATGGAGCAGCCGATCGACGACATCATGCGGCTGCTCGCGCTCGGCGCGAAGGGCTGAGCGGAGCGTGGGTGCCGGCGGTGGCCGCCGGTGCCCACGCTGCCCCTCGCGGAGGCCGCGCCGGTGTCAGGCCGGGGCGGGGAGTCCCGCCGCCTCCTTGACGGCCGTCGTCCAGGGCGCCCAGCGCGGGTCGGGCCCGGCCGACGGCTCCCAGGTCATCGCCGTGCAGACGTAACCGACCGCGAGTCCGCTCTCCGGGTGGGCCATCCCGAGGCGGCCGCCCGCCCCGGCGTGTCCGAAGGAGCCGGTGCCCAGCAGGGGCTCGCCGGGGCGGGGCAGTTCGAAGCCGAGCCCGAATCGGGAGCGGTCGGGGCCGTCGAACCGGTGCAGCGGCGCGGGCTGCGGCAGATGGTCGGTGTGCGGAGTGCGCGCCAGGTCCAGGGTCCGGGGTGACAGCAGCCGTATGCCGTCGACGCGGCCGATGAGCGCCGCGTACAGCCGGGAGAGGGACCGGGCGTTCCCGATGCCGCCGGCGGCCGGTATCCCGGCGGCCCGCCCCTTCCTATGGCTCAACGCCCCGACCACACCGGCCACTTCGGCGGCCGAGGCCCGCAGTGCGGTGCCGAGCGGGTGGTCCGGGGCAAGGCCGAGCCGTCCGACGGCCGCCGCGATCTGCTCGGCTGTGGGCGGCGGGCCGGCGGACTGAGGCACGAACCGGTGTTCCTCCCGCTGCGGCAGGCCGATCCACAGATCCAGGCCCAGCGGCCCGGCCACCTCGTCGGCGAACAGCCGGCCGACGCTCCGTCCCGAGACCCGGCGGACGACCTCTCCGACCAGGTGCCCGTAGGTCAGCGCGTGGTAGAGGAACGCCGACCCCGGCTGCCATACGGGCCGCATCGCCGCGAGCGCGCGTGTGCGAGCCTCGGCGTCGAGCAGGCCGGGCAGGGGTGTCCCCCCGGGGTCGGCTGTGAACGCGGGCAGGCCCGCCCGGTGGGCGAGCAGGTCGGCGACCGTGGTCTCCGCCTTGCCCGAGGCGGCGAACTCCGGCCAGGAGCGGGCGACCGGTGCGTCCAGGTCCAGGACCCCGCGCTCGCTGAGGAGATGGGCACAGACGGCGACCAGGGCTTTGGAGACCGACATCAGGACGCCGACGGAGTCCGGGCCGAACGGCCGGGGGCCCGGGGCCGCAGCGGCCGGGTTCCCTGCGCCAGGGACCCCTGCGCCCAAGACCCCCGTGCCCGGGCGCAGGGAGCCGGTGGCCGGCGCGCCCGTGGACCACAGGTCCACGACCAGCCGGCCGTGGTGGTGCACGGCCAGCTGGGCGTGACCGGGATCCTGCGCCTGGCCCTGTGCGAAGGTATCCCGTACCGCCTCCCAGCCCGGTCGCACGCTTCCGTCCACCGCCGGGCGTCCTGTCATCTCACGCGTCCCCCGCGGGCGTGCCGGCCGCGGCCAGGGCCGTCAGCTCCGCCACGCCGTCGGGGCCCACGGGGCTCTGCGGGAACTCGGCGACCACCTCCAGGGGCATACCGGCGAGGAACCGCGCCATCGTCGGGTTCTCCATGGCGGCCGCTCCCGCCGCGGCCCGGGCGGCCATGAACCTCTCCATCAGCAGCGGGCCGCCGACCGGGTGGTCCAGCCATTCCGCGATCGTGCTGCGGCCGCTCAGCGCGACGCCCGGCGGATCGCCCTCCACGCTGATCACCGCAGAACCACGGATGTCCCGGGAGGACGAGCCGGCCTCGATGCCGTAGTCGCCGCCCTCGACCCGCCAGCCGGACTCGCGTGCGCTGTAGTAGGCGAGTTCACCGCGCGGAATCCCCACGGCGACGTCACGGCTCTCACCGGGGTCCAGGGTCACGGACACGAAGCCGCGCAGTTCCCTCGGGGGGCGGGCGACCGTGGACCCGGCCGGTCCGCTGCTGTAGATCTGCACCACCTCGCGTCCGCGGCGCCGGCCCGTGTTGGTGACGGTGACGCTCACGGAGAAGGTGTCACCGTCCCGTTCGACCCTCGGGCCGGAGTACGCGAAGGAGGTGTACGAGAGGCCGTGACCGAAGGGGAAGGCGACCTCGCGTGCCGCGGCGTCGTAGCCCCGGTACCCGACGAAGACGCCCTCGCCGTAGCGGACATGCCCTTCCTCCCCCGGGAAGGAGAGGTGGCTCGGTGAGTCCTCCAGGCGCAGCGGGACGGTCTCGGCCAGTTTGCCCGACGGGTTGACGGCGCCGAAGAGCACCCGGGCCAGGGCGCCGCCGCCGGCCTGTCCCAGCAGCCAGCCCTCGATCAGGGCGGGCACGGTGTCGTGCCAGGGAGCGGTGCGCACCACGCCGCCGTTGGAGAGTACGGCCACCACGCGTGGGTTCGCCGCTACCAGCCGTTCCAGCAGCAGGAGTTGGTCCTCCGGCAGGCCGATGTGGCCGCGGTCGAACCCTTCGGACTCGTCGGCGGCCGACAGGCCCAGGAAGACGACGACGGTGTCGCAGGCGGCCGCCAGACGCACGGCCTCGTCAGCCGGTGCCCCGGCCGTCGCCTCCCCCTCGCCGCCGGGGGCCGGACAGCCGGGGGCGAACTCCACGCGGGCGCCGTCGGCGAGTTCACGCAGCTTGTCGAGGGGCGTGTCGAGCCGGGTCGGGGTGACCTGGGAGCTGCCCGCGCCCTGGTAGCGCGGCGTGCGTGCCGGCTCGCCGATGACCGCCACGCTGCCGTTGGACCGGTCGAGCGGCAGGATCCCCCGCTCGTTCTTGAGGAGGACGACGCACCGGTCGGCGGCCTCCCCGGCGAGGCGGTGGTGCTCGTCCACCGACATCCGGGGGCCGGTCCGGACGCCCTCGTCGGCCCGCCGGGCGAAGAGGGCCAGCCGCTCCACGGAGGTGTCCAGCACCGACTCGTCGAGCTCTCCCGCCGTCACCGCCGCGACGACTTCCGCGTCGGAGCGGCCGTGCGTGCCCGGCATCTGGAGGTCGAGTCCTGCGCGGAGTGCGGCGACCCGGTCGCGTACGGCGCCCCAGTCGGACATGACGACGCCGTCGAAGCCCCACTCGGTACGCAGGATGCCGGTGAGCAGCCGGGCGTTCTCGGACAGAAGCGTGCCGTTGACCGCGTTGTAGGAGCACATGACGGACCAGGGGCGGTCGCGGCGGACGATGCGTTCGAAGGCCCGCAGATAGATCTCGCGCAGCGGGCGCTCGTCGATGTCGGCGCTGACGCGCATGCGGTCGGTCTCCTGGTTGTTCGCCGCGTAGTGCTTGAGTGCCGCGCCGACGCCTGACTCCTGGAGCCCCCGGACCATCGCGCCGCCCATCTCGGCCGTGAGCAGCGGGTCCTCGGAGAAGTACTCGAAATTCCGCCCGCACAGCGGGGACCGCTTGATGTTGATGCCGGGGCCGAGCAGGACACGGATCCCGTGCGAGGCCGCCTCGTCGGCGAGCGCACCCGCCACGCGGTGGGCGAGCTCCGGGTCCCAGCTGCTGCCCAGCGCCACGGCGGGCGGGTAGCAGGTGGCCGGGGCGGCGCTGTGCAGATCGACCTGGCCGCCGTCGCCGCTCTCCTTCGGGAGCCGCAGCCCGTGCGGGCCGTCGGACATGGTGACGGCGGGAATCCCCGCCTCCGGCACGGCCGTCGTGACGAAATCACCGGCGCCGCTGGTCAGGGACGCCTTCTCGGTGAGGGAGAGCCGCGGAGCTGCCGGGGGAGGAGGGGTCTGCTGGGTCATGCGGCACCTAACGGGTCGGGGCGGGAGGAGCGGCCGGGCGGCGGCCGGCCGGGTGGCGCCCGGTCCCGGGCGATCTGAAAACCGTAAATTGATCGGTTTTAGACGTCAAGGGGTCTCACCGCACGTCAGTCGTACGGCGGACATGCGGTGCGTGAGCCTCTGTGCGACCCCTTGACGGTTAGAAACCGTTCAACGTACGGTTTTCGCGCTCGAGCCGCGCCGCTCCGGGACAGTGCACCGCACAGCGTCCTGAGGCCGCGCCTCCTTTCCCTGAACGAAACGAGGAACGGTCATGTCCCCTGCCAGTCAGCCCTCTTCACGGGCCGGACTCTCCGGCCGCGCCCGCCGGGCGGTGCGCGTCCCGCTCGCCGCCGTCACCGTCATGGCCGCGCTGGCCGCCTCCGCGGGAGCCGCCTCCGCCGGCCCCGCGGAACGCCCGGGCGTGAGCGGCGGGGAGGCCGTCCGGTACGTCGCGCTGGGAGACTCCTTCAGTTCCGGGCCGGGCGTGCCCGACCAGACCGACGCGACCTGCGGCCGCTCGTCCAGGAACTACCCGTCCCTGATCGCGGCGGAGCTCGGCGCCGCCTCGTTCACCGACGTCACCTGCGCCGGGGCCGACACGAGCCATATGACGGCCCCGCAGGCGACGGCGCCTCCCCAGCTCGACGCCCTGCGGCCCGACACGACCCTGGTCACCCTCGGCATCGGCGGCAACGACCTCGACCTGGCCGGCATCCTCACGCGCTGCGTCATCCTCGGCCAACTGGCCCCGTACGGCGCGCCCTGCAAGAGCAGCTACACGCTGCTCGGCACCGACGAGATCGGCTCCCGCATCGCCACCACGGCACCGAAGGTCGCTGCGGTGCTGGCGGAGATCCACGGCAGGTCACCGAACGCCAGGGTGCTGGTGGTCGGATATCCCGCGATCCTCCCCGACGACGGGACGGCCTGCCGCCCCACGGTGTCCCTCGCGACCGGCGACTTCCCCTGGATCAGGGACAAGGAGAAGCAGCTCAACTCGATGCTCGCGCAGCAGGCGGGGGCGCGGCGGGACGTGTACGTCGACGCGTACGCGCCCTCCGTCGGGCACGACGCGTGCAAGCCGGCCGGGGTCCGCTGGATCGAGCCCGCGGACACGGCCGAGGCGGCCGGGTTCCACCCCAACGCCGCCGGACACAGAAGCACGGCCGATGCCGCACTCGCGACGCTCACACGCTGACGGGGGCATCCCTCCCCGCGCCGTCGTCGGGGTCGAGCCCGAGCCGGGCGAGGAACGCGCGTACCAGCGCCTCCATCGGCACGGCCTCGGGCTCCAGCAGCCACTGGGTCTGAAGCCCGTCCATCAGGGCGAGCAACTGGACGGCCACCACGCCGGGTTCCACGTCGGCCGGCGAACCGCTCTCGGCCTGCAGGGCCCCGACGAGTCCGGTCAGCTCCGCCCTGACGACGCGGTAGCGCTCCCTGAAGTAGTGGTGCGCGGGATGGTCGGGGTCGGTCGCCTCGGCGGACAGCTTCGTGTAGAGGGCCACCATGCCGTGCGTCCGGCTGTTGCGCACCACCAGGCCGACCAGGCCGCGCAGCCGGTCGGTCGCCTGTGCCGGTGTTCCCGGCCGGACGATGTCGGGGAAGACGGTCTGCGCGTCCGTACGGTCCCGCTGCGCCAGCACCTCGAGGAGCATGGCCTCCTTGCCGGGGAAGTGGTGGAGCAGACCGGCGTGGGTCATCCCGGCGTGCGCGGCGATGTCGCGCAGCGAGACCGCGTTGAAGCCGGTGCGGGAGAAGAGCTCCGTCGCCGCTTCGAGGATGCGGGCGCGTGTGCGCTCGCCCTTCGTCAGGCGCTGCGGGGCGTCCTCGGGTCGGTCACTCAACTCGGCGGCCTCCTGCCGTCGTGGGGCAGCCGTCCGCCCTGCCGCTCGCGGGGCCGGCCTCCAGGGCGGTCCGCCGCGACTGTCCTGACCTGCGGGTTCGTCATGCTCCCCCGGAATTTACCAGGCGAACGAACTCGCACCGTAAAAACCTACCAACTGGTTAATTCCGTGTGTAGGCTCACCGCCACTCTCACCCGGGACGTCCTTCCCCGGCCCTCCAGACGGAGCGAATCTCATGAGCAGAACCACTCGGAGCGGGGCTCTCGCCGCCGCCCTGGCGATGTCCCTCGCCCTCGCGGGATGCGCGGGCTCGGCCACCAAGAGCTCCGGCGACTCGCAGCTGGACATCGCCACGCTGACCTTCCCTCAGAGCCTGGACCCGGCGCACGCCGTGGGCAGCGCGCTGCCGTTCTTCCAGGCCACCTACGACACCCTGGTCAAGCGGGAGCCGAACGGTGACTTCAGCCCGATGCTCGCCACGGAGTGGACGTACAACGAGGACGCCACCGAGCTCGCCCTCACCCTGCGCGAGGACGTGAAGTTCGCCGACGGCACGGCCTTCGACGCGGCCGCCGTGAAGGCGAACATGGAGCACTTCAAGAAGGGCGGCGGGGCCGACGCGAAGTGGCTGAACGGTCTGGAGGCCGTCGAGGTCGTGGACCCCACGCATGTGACCCTCGAGCTAGCACAGGCCGACCCGGCCATGCTCTTCTACCTGAGTGACGCGGCGGGTCTGATGGCGAACCCCGCGAAGTTCGCCAAGGCCGACAGCCTCAAGACCACCCCGGACGGCACGGGCCCCTACCGCCTGGTCAAGGCGAAGACGACCATCGGGACCAAGTGGGTCTACGAGCGGAACAAGGACTACTGGGGCGAGAAGGCACCCTACGAGAACCTCGCGATCAGCTTCTTCGACAACGAGACGGCGATCGTCAACGGCATCAGGACCGGCCAGGTCGACGCGGCCCTCCTGCAGAGCGCCGACCAGCAGATCAGCATCGAGTCCGACCCCCGGGTGAAGACGACGAAGCAGGAGTTCGACTTCCAGGGGCTGCTGCTGTTCGACCGCGCGGGCGCGCTGACCCCCGCGCTCAAGGACCCCCGGGTCCGCCAGGCGCTCAACCTCGCGATCGACCGCGAGACGATGCTCTCCACCATCCGGCAGAAGCGGGGCAAGGTCACGGACCAGGTCTTCGGCCCCGACACCCAGGGCTACGACCCGAAGCTGGACACCT
Organism: Streptomyces sp. NPDC088746; assembly: GCF_044751065.1. Classification (NCBI taxonomy): domain Bacteria; kingdom Bacillati; phylum Actinomycetota; class Actinomycetes; order Kitasatosporales; family Streptomycetaceae; genus Streptomyces; species Streptomyces sp. NPDC088746. The sequence goes on along the minus strand of NZ_JBIVLA010000005.1, from coordinate 531,738 downwards.
ACTGGTCCCACGACCCGGCGAAGGCCAAGGGCCTGCTGAAGGCCGCCGGTTACGCCAAAGGCTTCGAGCTGAAGCTTCCCCGCATCTCCGCGATCGTCAACGACGCCCTGGCCGCGTCGCTCGTCACCGACCTCAAGGCCATCGGCATCACGCTGGTCTGGGACGACCTCGACGGCAGCTCGGCCGTCCAGAAGGTGTTCACCGACCGCGCCTACTCCGGGATGGTCATGAACATCGGGCAGTCCTCGTCCGACTGGGTCGTCGTCAACGAGCTGGTGACTCCCGGCGCCTTCAACATGTTCGGCACCACCGACGCCACCGTGCAGAAGCTGATACCGCGGATCCAGACCGGCACCGGGGCTCAGGCGAAGCAGGCGGCTACGGCGCTCAACAGGCACCTCGTCGAGGAGGGCTGGTTCGTGCCCTTCTACCGGATGACCTATCTGCACGTCTCGGACGGCACGGTGAAGATCACCCCGCAGTCCGGCATGGCCGTGCCGTCGATCTACAACTACGCCCCCGTCTCATGACGGCCCGCCGGGGGAGGTCCGCGAGGCGGGACCACCCCCGGCGGCCGGCCACGCACAGCCGAGTGCCGAACAGATACCGAGTGCCATGCTGAACTTCATCGCCCGAAGGATCGCGGCGGGGGCTGTGCTCCTGGTCGTCATCTCCCTCCTCTCCTACCTGCTGCTGTCGGTCTCCGACGCGGACGTCGGCAGGCAACTCCTCGGCCAGGGCGCCGACCAGGCGGCCGTCGACGCCAAGAACGCCTCGCTCGGCCTGGACCGGCCGGTGCTCGTGCAGTACGCCGACTGGCTCGCGCACGCCGTCCGCGGCGACCTGGGCACCTCCTGGTTCACCAGTGAGGACGTCGGGACCGCGGTCGCCGGCCGGCTGCCGGTCACCGCGAGCCTCACCCTGGGAGTCACCCTCGTCACCACCCTCGTGTCGTTCCTGCTCGGCGTCTGGGCGGGCGTCCGGCGCGGAGCGGCCGACCGCTTCGTACAGGTCCTCGGAGTGGTCGGATACGCCCTGCCGGGATTCCTCGTCACCCTGGTGATCGTCCTGGTCTTCGCGGTCAACCTGAACTGGTTCCCGGCGATCGGGTACACCCCGTTCACCGAGTCACCCAGCGGCTGGCTCTCCACCGTCACGCTCCCGGTCCTGTCCCTCGCGGTCGCCTCCGTCGCGGGGGTCTCCCAGCAGGTCCGAGGCGCCGTCGTCGACGTCCTGCGCCAGGACTACGTCCGTACGCTGCGCGCACGCGGACTGCCCACCTCCCGGATCGTGTTCCGGCACGTGCTGCGCAACGCGTCCGCGCCCGCGCTCTCCGTCCTCGGGATGCAGTTCGTCGGCCTGCTCGGCGGCGCGGTGCTCGTGGAACAGATCTTCGGGCTCCCCGGGATCGGAAGCATGACCGTCACCTACACCACGCGCGGTGACATCCCCGTGATCATGGCGCTGGTCATGTTCACCGTGATCGGTGTCGTCCTGATCAATCTCCTGGTCGACACCATGATCGGCTGGCTCAACCCGAAGGCGAGGGCCGCATGAGCGAGAACCTCCCGGCCGGCGCGGATGCCGCGTCCCACCCGTCCGCACCGGACCCCGGCTCCGCGGCCGGCAGTCTGCGCAGGCTCCTGCGCAACCCCCTCGGCGCGATCTCCGCGGGGGTGCTCCTCCTGCTCGTCGCCGGTGTCGTCCTCGCGCCCCTGCTCGCACCGCAGGCCCCGGACATCTCCTCGCTCGGCGACGCGTTCGCCGCGCCCGACGCAGCGCACCCCATGGGCATGGACTCCGCGGGGCGGGACATCCTCTCGCGCATCCTGTACGGCGGACGCAACACACTGGGCGGCGCGGTGGTCGCCCTGGCGATCGCCCTCGCCCTGGGAGTGCCGTCCGGCCTGTACGCCGGTTACTACGGCGGCCGGTTCGACTCCGTCGCCAACTGGGCCGTCAACCTCGTCATGGCGCTGCCCGCGATGGTGGTGCTCCTCGCCTCCCGCGCCATCCTCGGCCCCAACGTCTGGGTGCTGATGATCGTGCTCGGGGTGCTCGTGGCCCCCGCCTTCTTCCGTCTGGTCCGCGGCATCGTCGCCAACGTCCGCAAGGAGCTGTACGTCGACGCCGCCAAGGTGTCCGGGCTGTCCGACACCCGGATCGTCGCCCGGCACATCCTGATCGTCGTCCGCGGCCCCCTCATCATCCAGGTGGCCCTCGTCGCCGGAATCGCCATCGGGCTCCAGGCCGGTCTGGAGTTCCTCGGCGTCGGCAGCGGCTCGGCGGCGACCTGGGGCGCGATGCTCAACGAGGCGTTCCAGAACATCCAGCGCGCGCCCCTGCTCATCCTCTGGCCCGGACTGGCCCTCGGCCTGACCAACGGCAGCCTCGTCCTGCTCGCCGGGGCGCTGCGCGACGTACTGGAGGACCGCGGCGGCGAGCCCGCCGGGCGGCGCCGTGGCAGGTCCCGTGCCCGGGCCACCCCGCACGCGCCGGTCGTGGACAGGCCGTCGGAACCGGGCGCACTCCTCTCGGTCCGTGGCCTCACCGTCGCCTACGCCCGCCCGGACGGTACACGCAAGGAAGTCGTGCACGGCATCGACCTCGACGTGCACCCCGGCGAAATCGTGGGCCTGGTGGGGGAGTCGGGCTCCGGGAAGACCCAGACCGCCTTCTCCGTGCTCGGGATCCTGCCCGAGGGCGGGCGCGTCGCCTCGGGCAGCGTCATGATCAAGGGGCAGGAGATCGTCGGACTGCCCGAGCGCGCTCACCGTGCGCTGAGGGGAGGCACCGTGGCGTACGTCCCGCAGGAACCCATGAGCAACCTCGACCCCGCCTTCACCATCGGCAGTCAGCTCATGGAACCCATGCGGCACGTCCTCGGCATCTCGCGGAAGGAGGCCGCCGACCGGGCTCTCGACCTGCTGCGCCTCGTGGAGATCCCCGAACCCGCGCGGACGATGCGGCTGTACCCCCACGAGATCTCCGGGGGCATGGCCCAGCGGGTCCTGATCGCGGGCGCCATGTCCTGCGACCCGGAGCTCCTCATCGCCGACGAGCCGACCACGGCGCTGGACGTCCGGGTCCAGGCCGAGATACTCGGTCTGCTGCGCAGGCTCCAGCAGGACCGGGGCCTGGGCGTGCTTCTGGTGACCCACAACCTCGGTGTCGTGGCGGACCTCTGCGACCGCGTCGCCGTGATGAGCGACGGCAGGATCCTCGAGACCGGGGCAACCGACCAGGTCCTCCGCTCCCCCCGGGACCCCTACACCCGGACCCTGCTCGGCGCGGTCCTCGACGAGGCCCCGGTCCGTGCGCCCTGGCAGCCCCGAGAGGCGAGGAGGACCACCGCATGACCACCACCGCCACCACCGAATCCACCGTCCCCGACGCCCTGCTGAGGATCAGGGACCTCCGGGTCTCCTACCCGGGCAAGGGATGGCGCGCCCCGCGCACCGAGATCCTCAAGGGCGTCTCCCTCGACATCCGGCCGGGCGAGACCCTGGGGCTGGTCGGCGAGTCGGGCTCGGGCAAGACGACGATCGGGCGCGCCGTCCTCGGGCTCGTACCGGCCCGCTCCGGCAGCATCACCTTCGACGGCGAGCGCATCGACACGGCGAAACCCTCGCGCCGCCGTGAGCTCAGCCGCGACCTCCAGGTCGTCTTCCAGGACCCGTACACCTCGCTGAACCCCTCACGCACCGTCGGGGACACGCTCAGCGAGCCCCTCCTGGGGCACGGCACGAGCACCCGGGAGGCACGCGGCCGGGTGGGCGACCTCCTGGAGCGGGTCCATCTCCCGCCGGACGCGGCGAGCCGCCTGCCCCGGGACTTCTCGGGCGGCCAGCGTCAACGGGTCGCCATCGCCCGTGCGCTGGCGCTGCGTCCCCGGCTCGTGATCTGCGACGAACCGGTGTCCGCCCTCGACCTGACCACCCAGCGCACGGTTCTCGAACTGCTGCTGGAGATCCAGGAGGAGACGGGCGTCGCCTATCTCTTCGTCACCCACGACCTCTCCGTCGTGCGCTTCATGAGCCACCGCGTGGCGGTGATCAAGGGCGGGTCCTTCGTGGAGACGGGCGACGCCCACGACGTCACCACCGACCCCCGGCACCCGTACACCCGGGCCCTCATGCTGTCCGCTCCCGTGGCCGACGTCGCGGAGCAGCGGCGCCGCAGGGAGTCCGCGGCCGCCCTCGGCGGGGGAGCCGCCGCACCGGCCGGCGACGGCTGACGCCGACGGGGCGGGGCGGGGCCGGCCCGTCGGGAGGATGCCCGACGAGCCGGCCCGGCACCGCCCCGTCGGTACGGTGAACGGGCTCCGGGGGGAGCCCGTTCACCGGGTCTCGGTGACCTGCATGAAGCCGAGCGCGTCGACCAGCGCACCCAGATCGAACTCCGGACCGCGCCGCAGGGAGTCGAGCGCGGGTGCCGCCGGAGGCCGCGCGGGGTGCGGACCCGGCGTCGGCTGCGCCCCGCCGTCGTCCTGCTCCGTGGCCCTGTACCCGGCGCCGTCGAGGGGGCGGCGGGGCTCGGCGGTGTCCTCGGGGAGTACGGAAACGGGTGCCGGGGCCACCGACCTCAGCGCGGCCTTGCGTACGGCCCAGAGGAGGTCGGCGGGATCGGCGGTCTTCGCCGACGTGGCCAGGCGGTCGGCGGCCTCCAGAAGGACGCTGCGGGCCAGCTCCCCGTCGTTCTCCAGTGCGTCGAGCGAGACGGAGGCCGTGAGCCAGCGGTCGTCTCCGACTGCCTGGCTCACCAGTTCGGTGAGCAGTTCGTGGCGGGTGACCGGAGGGCGGGCGACGGTGGGGTGCATGGACAGGTCCTCCCGGGTGCGCGGCGGATGGAAGGTGCGGGCAGGTCGGACGGTGCGGGCAGGGCGGACGGTGCGGGCAGGTCGGACGGCGCGGGGCGCCGCACCCGAGGAGCCGGATTCAGCCCGCCGCCGGCCACGGCGCGGGGGCCGCCCAGGGCGCGGGCGTCGCCTCCGGGAGCGGCGGGAAGGCGAAACCGGCGGGAGCCAAGGGGCCGGGGCGCTCCGGGACGCCCGCCGAGAGCAGGTACACGGCGAACTCCTCGTCGGGGTCGACACCGAGGAACCGTTCCACCTCGCTGTCGGCGAAGGCGACCGTCTGGAAGGGGCCGAGGCCCAGCGCGGTGGCGGTCAGGGCGAAGGTCCGGCCGTAGTGGTCGGCGTCGTGCATCCACCGCCGATAGGCGTGGGGGTGGCGGTACTTCCAGGCCAGCCGGTCCGCGACAGCCGTGGTGAAGACCGTGAACGCGCCCTCGTAGGAAGGTTCCTGATGATACGTCAGCTCGGCTACGCGTTCGCGGGAGGCGTCCGTGCCGAGCAGCTCCAGGGCATGGCGGGCGGCCGAGTAGTGGTAGAGGCCCGGCTGGACCCCCTCGACGTCGTACGCCACGACGTACGCCTCGGCCTCGTGCCGGCCGCCGGCCGGGGAGCCGGCCCTGTCCCGCCGGGCGCCTGAAGGGCCGCCGTGGAGGGAGCGGTGCGGGGCGAAGCTGTGGAGGAGCAGGGTGCCGAGCTGGTCGAGCGAGACCGGGGCGCCGCTGAATCTGCGGTGGCTGCGCCGGGTGGTGAAGGCCGACCCGACCGGTGCCGCCAGGCGCAACGGCCGGCGCGGCAGCATCACGACGGGGTTGCCGGGGTACTCCTTGAAGACGCCGGGGAAGCCGTCCTCGCCCACGGGGTCCTCCGCGAGCTCCACGCGGGCGGGGGAGTGCACCAGGCGCTCGGCGCCCCGCACCTCGGCGGGGAACCGCCCGGCGACGGTGTCACGGCGGTCCCGCGCCGGGGGAGCGTCCTCGTACGGCACCAGCACACCCAGCTCCGTGAGGGCTCCCACGGCGCTGCGGACCCGGTCGTGCTCCTCGGCGGGGAACCGTCCCGCCAGCTCGTCCGTGTCGGTCCCCTCGCCGGCTTTCGAAAGGAGGTCGAGCAGATCGGGGGTGATCTCGATCCAGCGACGCTCCCCGGGAATTCCCATGCGCAACCCGTCCGGATGCCAGCTGCAGACCAGGTGATCCCGGCGGCGGACCTTCATGGTGGAATCTCCTTTTCTGTTTCCTGGACGCACCGGGGGGCGTTGTGGCGGAAGGTGCTCATTGATCCGGCGGGGCGCGCCCGGCTGCGGGACAGAATCCGTCTCGCAGCCGGAACGCTTTCCGCCCAGGCCCCTCGTCAGTCGTGCGGGGGTATTTCCCTGCCTCCCCTCGAATTACCGGACCGGCGAGGTGAGTTCTCCGCGTTGATTCAATGACACCACTCCGCGGACGCCGGGTACATACTTTTCCGGTGGTACTCTGCGCGCTATCAGAATTCCTGAACCCGTATCAGGAATTCGAAATTCTAACTTTCCTTCTTCTTGGTGGAAATGAACGCGAAGGCGAGCACGGCGGCCAGCGCGGACACCCCGGCCACCACCCACAGACCGGTGTGGATGCCCACGTTGAACGAGGCGCTGACGGCTTCCGTGACCTCAGGCGTGGAACGGCCGGCGCTGTTGCCGCCCTCCCGCGCCACGGCCACGACCTGCGTGGCGACCTCCGGGGGCACATGGGCGGTGTCGAGCCGCTCCGGCAGCGCGCCGATGAACCGTACGGCGAGCACCGAGCCCAGGACGGCGGTGGCGAGCACCGAGCCGACCTGACGGAAGGCGGTCACCGCGTTGGAGGCCGCGCCCATCTGGGCCGGCTCCGCCACGGCGAAGGCCGCGGCGGTCGACGGGGCGACCACGAGCCCGCTGCCCAGGCCGAGCAGCGCCAGGCCGACGGCCGTGATCCCGTACGAGCTGTCGGGCTGCTGCCGGACCAGGACGATCGCGGCGGCCGCCGTGACCAGTGAGCCCACGGCGAGCAGCCGGGCGGGCCCGACCTTGCCCGCGATCCGCTGCGCCACCAGGGTGGACAGGACGAACGCGACCATCGCGGGCAGCAGCTTGAGACCGGTGGCCATGGGCTCGGTGCCCTGGACCCGCTGAAGGAACAGCACTTCGAGGAAGACGACGCCGACGAAGGTGAAGAGCGCGCTCGCCGCGACCACCAGCGTGGCGGACAGCGGGACCGAAGCCATCATGCGTACGTCCAGCATGGGCACCGGCGCCCGCCGTTCGACCAGGACCAGCGCCGTCAGGGCGACCACCGCGACCACCAGGGTGGTCACCACCACCGGGTCGCCGTAGCCCTCGCGGCCGCCGACCGCGATCCCGTACACCAGCGTGCCGAGACCGACGACGGACAGGAACTGGCCCGGCAGGTCGAGAGCGCGGTCGGGGACCTTCGTCTCCTTGACCGCGTAAAGGGTGACGGCCACGGTCACCACCGCGAGCGGGGCGTTCACCAGATACACCGCGGGCCAGTCGAACCGGTCCAGGAGCGCACCGCCGAGCAGCGGACCCACGGCGAGGCCGACGCCGGACATGGACACCCAGATGGTGATGTAGCGCAGCATGCGCGGCAGGTCGACGAAGAACGTCGTGGTGATGATGGCGAGTGACGTCGGCAGCACCAGCGCGCCGCCGACACCGCTGATCGCCCGGCCGACGAGCACCTGCGGGAAGCCGCTCGCGGTCGCCACGACGAGTGAACCGGCGGCGAGCGCGACCACCCCGATGACGAACACACGGCGTCGGCCGAAGCGTTCGCCCAGTGCGCCTCCGGAGAGCACACAGGCGGCCACGACCAGGGTGTAGGTGCTCGACACCCAGCTCAGGTCGGCGGGGGCTACGTGCATGTCCACCTGCAGGGCACGCAGGGTCGAGATCGCCGCCGTCACCTCGATGAACGACATGAACAGCCCGAGGCAGGCGGCGGTCAGCACCAGCCCGCCGCGCGGGATCACCGGCTTCGGGGGCGTGTCGGCGGGGGCCTGTCCCGTGACGGCGCTCATCGGCCCGCCTCCTTGTCGGACAGCCGCTTCACCGCGTCGTCCCAGCCGGCGGGCAGGCTCGTGCGGTCCGCCGGGTAGAAGACGAACACCGAACGGGCCATCACCTTGCGGAGACGGCCGACGATGCCCTTGTGCGGGTCCGAGCGCGAGAACGTGTCCAGGGCCTCCTGGTCGCTCCACGCCGAGAGGGTCCAGAAGGTCTTCTTCAGCGGTTCTGCCCGCAGCGAGGCGCCGATGACGCCGGGCGCCGACCGCACCTGCTTCCAGACCACGAGTGACAGCAGGAAGAAGCGGGGGACGTGGAGCAGCGAGCTGACCTGAAGCTTGGACGCCATGACCACGGCTTGGCCGGAGTCGGCGGTCGCTTCGTCGGCGGCTGCCCCTGGCATCCAGGGAATGGTGGGCATGGAAGCCTCTCCTCTACTACTGCGACATGACACGGGGCTCTGGGCGGCAGGGTTGGCTGCCTCCTACAAGAGCCCACCCTGGCCTCGATCCGGACAGTCACGAAGGATGAACTTCGGATGGTGCGCGGAGTTGGCCGAATAGCGGCTACGAGCGCAGAGACGTTCGAATCCGGACACCGTTCTTTCAGCCCATCGGATCTTCCGATGGACGCTCGGGCGTCCCCGATCCGGTGATTGACCCCCGTGCGGCGGCCGACCTACGTTTCTGGCCATGCCGGCCCCGTCGCCGGACACAGTTCACACCGCCGTCGTCACACCCCGCCGTCGCAGCGACGCCGCCGTCACACCGGCCGTCAACGCCGCAACGGGGCCCAGGCGAACTCTCCGCCCCAGAGGTCTCACTCCTCTGCGCCCCAGCCGTCGTCGCGCCGCCGCGACCGGTTCCACGAGTACCGCTCACGCCGAAGGGCTGCCTGCCATGACCACCCGTGTCGCTGTCGTCGGTGCCGGCATATCCGGACTGTCCGCCGCCCACCACCTGCCGGACGACGTCGAAGTCACCGTGTACGAGAAGGACGACCGGCCCGGAGGTCACGCGCTGACCGTCGAGGTCGAGGAGGAGGACGGCCGGACGATCGGCATCGACACCGCCTTCGTGGTCTTCAACTCCCGTACCTACCCGCAGATCACCGCGTTCTTCGAGGAGATCGGCGCCACCGCCCTGGACCACACGGGCGGATTCGACTTCTTCGACCTCGACCGTGGCCTCGACTACGGAACGACCGAGTTCGAACTGACCGAGGAGGAGATCGCCCGGCGCTATCCGGCCGACTTCCTCACCCTGTGGCGGGACGCCGAACGCTTCCACCGCGAGGCGCCGCGCGACTTCCTGCGCAAGCGCACCGACATGGCGCTCGGTGAGTACCTGAGCAGGGGCGGTTACTCCGACGCCTTCAAGTACGGCTACGTCGTCCTGCTCGCCACCGCCGTCTGGTCCATCCCCGCCGAGCTCATCTGGGAGATGCCCGCCACGACCGTCATCGCCTTCTTCATGTCCCACGACCCCGGCGGCCTCGGCGGGCGCACGGTCGCCTGGAAGACCGTGGCCGGCGGCAGCATCGAGTACGTACGCAGGGTCGTCGCCGGGATCCACGGCAAGGTCCGCACCTCCAGCCCGGTCACCCGGGTCCGCGAGGAGGCAGACGGTGTGGTCATCGGCACGGCCGACGGCGAGGAGCGCTACGACTACGCGGTCCTGGCCTCGCACGCGGACCAGACGCTCGCGATGCTCGAACAGCCCAGCGCACTCCAGGCCGACATCCTCGGCAAGGTCCGCTACAGCTCCACCAGCGCCGTCCTGCACACGGACCCGGCCGCGATGCCGCCCAACCGCGAGCGCTGGCAGAGCTGGAACTACGGCCTCAAGACCGTGGACGGGCGCACCCGCACCTGGGTCGCGTACTACATGAACTCGCTCCAGGGCTTCACCGCGAGCAAGGACTACTTCGTCACGCTCGACTCGCCCATCGTCCCCCGGGACGAACTCGTCATCCGCGAGCTGCCGTTCACCCACCCGATCATCGACCTGGACGTGCGCGGCATGCAGCGCACCATCTACTCGGTCAACGAGACCGGACGCGTCAAGCTCGCCGGTTCGTACTTCCACTCCCCGAAGATCGGCCACGACCTCATCGGGTCCCACGAGGCCGGCTTCGTCTCAGGGCTGAAGGCCGCCGAGTCCATCACCCGTGATCTCCGCCCCCACGCCGTCAAGAAGTGAATCGAGGTACTCCCATGCAGACTGTCACCGCTAAGGAAGCACAGGCCTGGCTGGTCGAGAAGCTGGCCGTCCGCCTGGAGGTCGAGCCCTCCGAGATCGACGTCGAACGCTACTTCGACGAGTTCGACCTCGACTCGACCGAGGCCCTCATCCTCGCCGGCGAGCTGGAGAAGTGGCTCGGCTTCGAACTGGAGGCGACCGCCCTCTGGTACCACCCGACCGTGGCCGCGCTCTCCGAGCACATAGCCGAGGAGAGCGCGAACCATGTCGCCGCGGCCTGACCCGTCCGCACCCCGCCCCGTACTGCGCACCCTGCGGGACGCGGGCGGGGACGCGGCCCACCGGATCTGCGCCGTCCACCCGGGCGCGCTCGCGGCCGGTGAGTGGGAGGCGCTCGCCGGGCAGCTGCCCGAGGACACCGCCCTGTACCTGCTCGACCTGGGCAACGTCCCCGAGTTCCTCGCCGCGGCCCTCGACCCCCGCGCACCCGTCGTGTCCGTCGGGGCGCTGGCCGCCCGCTGCCTCGACGAACTCGCCGCTGCGGGCGCCGACTCCGCGCCGTTCTCGCTCGTCGGCTGGTCCTTCGGCGGAGTCGTCGCCTACGAGATCGCCAGCCGGCTCGAAGCGGCCGGGCGCGGCGCCGTCCTGCGGGACCTCGTCCTGCTCGACAGCATCGCCCCCGTCCCCGCCTTCAAGCGCACCGACGAACTGCTCGACGCCTCGATGCTCCTCGACTGGTTCGCGATGTACCTCGGGGCGAAGCGCCGCAGCCCCTTCACCGTGAGCGTCCCGTCCCTCGCCGCACCCGAGGACGGACTGCCCCAGGTGCTCGACGCCGCCGTCGACCAGGGGCTCCTGCCGCGGGGCACCGAACTCGCCGGACTGCGCAAGCTGTACGCCGCCTACCAGGGCGGCCTGTCCCGTAACAACCGCTGCACCGCCCCGTACGAGCCGGGCCCCATCGAGCGCCCCCTCACCCTCGTCAAGCCGGAGCGCTCCCTGCTGCCCGACAGCGGGGACCTCGGCTGGAGCGGCCTCAGCGCACATCCCGTACGACAGGTGGCCGTCCCGGGCGACCACTACACCATGCTCCGGGACCCCGAGGCCGTGAGCGCGCTCGCCGGACTGCTGGCCGGCTCCGCCGTCGTCTGAACACACCCCGCGGACCCGCGCCCTGCCCACCCGCCGAACTTGAACGAGAGGACCGTCGTGCACCACTCACGTCTGGCCGAGACACCCATCGCCATCGTCGGGTTGGCCGGCCTGTTCCCCCAGTCGCGCAACGTGCGCGAGTTCTGGCACAACATCGTCGACGGCAACGACTGCATCGAGGACGTACCGGACACCCACTGGAACCTCGACGACTACTACGATCCCGACCCGACGGCCGAGGACAAGACCTACGCCCGGCGCGGCGGGTTCCTGCCCGAAATCGCCTTCAACCCCATGGAGTTCGGCCTGCCGCCGAACACCCTGGAGGTCACCGACATCCTCCAGCTCCTGTCGCTGACCGTCGCCCGCGACGTCCTGCGCGACGCGGGCACCGAGGGCTCCGGGTGGTACGACCCGACCCGCACCGGGGTCATCCTCGGCGTCACCGGCGCCAACTCCCTGACGCAGCCGCTCTCCGCACGGCTCCAGACGCCCGTCCTCAAGGAAGTGGTCCGCAGCGTCGGACTGAGCGAGGCCCAGGCCGAAGAGGTCGCCGAGCGCTTCAAGAAGGCATACATCCCGTGGGAGGAGAACTCCTTCCCCGGCATGCTCGGCAACGTCGTCGCCGGCCGCATCGCCAACCGCTTCGACCTCGGCGGCACCAACTGCACCGTGGACGCCGCCTGCGCAAGCGCCCTCGCCGCTGTCAAGCTCGCCGTCAGCGAGCTCGTCGAAGGCCGCTCCGACCTGATGATCACCGGCGGCTGCGACGCCGAGAACACGATCCTCATGTACATGTGCTTCAGCAAGACCCCGGCGTTCTCCAAGAGCCAGATCATCCGGCCCTTCGACGAGTCCGCCGACGGCACGCTGATCGGCGAGGGCATCGGCATGCTCGCCCTCAAGCGGCTCGCCGACGCCGAGCGCGACGGCGACCGGATCTACTCCGTACTGCGCGGCATCGGCACCTCGAGCGACGGCCGCTTCAAGAGCATCTACGCCCCGCGCGCCCAGGGCCAGCAGCTCGCCCTGCGCCGCGCCTACGAGGACGCGGACGTCCCCGCCGGCTCCATCGAACTCTTCGAGGCGCACGGCACGGGCACCGCCGTCGGCGACCACACCGAGCTCTCCGCTCTCGGCTCCTTCGTGGCCGAGGGGCAGGACGCACGCGGCTACGCCGCCATCGGAAGCGTCAAGTCGCAGATCGGGCACACCAAGGCGGCGGCCGGCGCGGCCGGGCTGATCAAGCTCTCGCTCGCCCTGCACCAGAAGGTCCTGCCGCCGACCATCAACGTCGAGCAGCCCAGCGCCGCCGTCGACCCCGCCGAGACCCCGTTCTACGTCAACTCCCAGGCGCGTCCCTGGATCGCCGACCCGGGCCGTGACAAGCGCCGGGCCGCCGTCTCCTCCTTCGGCTTCGGCGGCACCAACTTCCACATGGTCCTGGAGGAGCACGACACCACCGGCGGCAAGGTGCTCGGCCCCGTCGCCCGCACCGGCCTCTGGCACGCCGCCGACCCCGAGGCTCTCGTCCGGCGCCTGGAGCAGGGCGCGGCGCCCGACCCGCTGGGGTGGGTGCCCGCGGGTGACGCGCGCATCGGCATCGTGGCCGGCTCGGACGAGGAGTTCGAGGCGCTGCGCACCACGGCCGTCGAGCTGCTGCGGGCCAAGTCCGGAGCGGACGCCTGGCAGCACCCCAAGGGGATCACCTACCGGCGCTCCGGCATCCCGGCCGGCACGAAGGCCGCCGCGGTCTTCGCGGGACAGGGCAGCCAGTACGTCGGCATGGGCCGCGAGGCCGCCCTCGCCGTCCCGCCCGTGCTCGCCGCGTACGACAGGGCCAACCGCCTGACCGCGGGAGCCGAGACGCTCGGCCGCGTCGTGTTCCCGCCGCCGGCCTTCGACGACGCCACGCGCAAGGCCCAGGAGGACTCGTTGCGGCGCACCGAGTTCGCCCAGCCCGCGATCGGGGCGCTGTCCGCCGGACAGTTCGCCTGGTTCAAGGAGCTCGGGTTCGCCCCCGACGGCGTCATCGGACACTCCTTCGGCGAACTGACCGCCCTGTGGGCCGCCGGTGTCCTCGACGACGACGGATTCACCGAGCTGGCCCGCGCCCGCGGCCTCGCGATGGCCCCGCCCGCCGACGCCTCCGCCTCCCACGACCCCGGCGCCATGGCCGCCGTGCGCGGCGAGCTGAGCGCGGTCGAGGCGCTCGTCGCCGGCTACCAGGACGTATCGGTCTGCAACATCAACGCCCCCGGGCAGATCGTGGTCGGCGGCCCGACCGCGGAGATCGACCGCCTCGTGGCGGACGCCGCGAGCGGCACGATTCCCGCGAAGCGGCTCCCCGTCTCGGCGGCCTTCCACACCCGGTTCGTCGCCCACGCCGCCGACGCCTTCCGCGAGGCGGTCTCGGGCGTCGCCCTGAACGCCCCGCGCATTCCCGTCTACGCGAACACCCCGGGCGCCTCCTACGGTGCCGACCAGGCCGAGAGCCGCCGCACGCTGGTCGACCAGCTGCTGCGGCCGGTCGCCTTCGCGGACCGCATCGAGGAAATGTACGCCGACGGCTTCCGGGTCTTCGTGGAGTTCGGCCCCAAGCGGGTCCTCTCCGACCTCGTGGACCGCGTCCTCGAAGGTCGCGACGGCGTACGGACCGTCGCGGTCGACGGCGGCCCCGCCAAGGACGGCGAGCTCGCCCTCAAGCGCGCCGTCATCGAGCTGGCGGTCCTGGGCCTCCCGGTCTCCGGCATCGACGACCACAGCGCCGAGGTGCCCGAGGTGCCCGCGGGCAAGGGCATGGCGATCCCGCTGCGGGGCATCAACTACGTCACGGAAGCCCGCCGTTCGGCGTACCGCGACGCGATTGCCGAGCCCTCCCGCGAGGCGGCGCCGACGGAGCAGCCGGCCGTTCAGCCCGTGTCGGAGCCGGTGACACAGACGGCGGAGCGCGCTTCGGACGCTCTGAGTGCGGTGGCCCGAGAGGGGCTCGACCTCCAGGCCGAGATCCTCGACGCGCACGTCGAGACGATCCGCGAGGCGGTGAAGACCCTCGAACTGTCGGTCCGCTCCGGCACCCACCCCGACGCCGACGCGGCGCTGCGGCTCATCGAGCAGCACGGTGCGTCGATCACGTCGGCACACGAGCGCGCGACGCGGCTCCTGATCGACGCGCTGAAGAGCGAGGAGGCGCCTGCGGCCACGCCGGTGGAGCCTGCCGCCGCCGCTGCCATTGTTGCTGCTCCGGTGGTGGCGGAGCCTGCGCCCGCTCCCGCACCCGCGCCCGTACAGGCCGAGACGTCTCCGGTGCCTGCTGCTCCCGCTGCCCCCTCTGCTCCGGTGGCGGAGGTGGACGCCGCTGTGTTGGGTGCGCTGATGGAGGTGGTGGCGGAGAAGACGGGTTACCCGGTGGAGATGTTGGAGCCGGGTATGGATGTGGAGGCCGATCTCGGGATCGATTCGATCAAGCGGGTTCAGATCATGGGGGCGCTCCAGGAGCGCTTCCCCGTGTCGGGTGAGGTGGATCCGGAGCGGATGGGTGAGCTGCGGACGCTGGACGACATTGCGGGCTTCCTGGCCTCGGCGTCCGGTGCGCCGGCCTCGGTTGAGCCTGCTGCTGTTCCCGCCGCTCCCGCGCCTGCCGCTCCTGTGGTTGCGGAGTCTGCGGTCTCTGCGCCGTCCGATGAGGTGAATGCCGCTGTTCTGGGGGCGTTGCTCGAAGTTGTGGCGGAGAAGACGGGTTATCCGGTGGAGATGTTGGAGCCGGGTATGGATGTGGAGGCTGACCTGGGGATCGATTCGATCAAGCGGGTTCAGATCATGGGGGCGCTCCAGGAGCGGTTCCCGGTTTCCGGTGAGGTGGATCCGGAGCGGATGGGTGAGCTCCGGACGCTGAACGACATCGCCGGCTTCCTGGCCTCCGCCTCCGGTGCGAGCGCTCCGGCCGCTCCTGTCGCTGCTCCCGCTCCTGTCGCTGCTCCCGCGCCTGCCGCTCCTGTGGTGGTGGAGGCTTCCGTCTCCGCGCCGTCCGGCGAGGTGAATGCCGCTGTTCTGGGGGCGTTGCTCGAAGTTGTGGCGGAGAAGACGGGTTACCCGGTGGAGATGTTGGAGCCGGGTATGGATGTGGAGGCCGATCTCGGGATCGATTCGATCAAGCGGGTTCAGATCATGGGGGCGCTCCAGGAGCGCTTCCCCGTGTCGGGTGAGGTGGATCCGGAGCGGATGGGTGAGCTCCGGACGCTGGATGACATCGCGGGCTTCCTGGCCTCCGCCTCCGGTGCGAGCGCTCCGGCCGCTCCCGCGCCTGCCGCTCCCGTGGTTGTGGAGTCTGCGGTCTCTGCGCCGTCCGGCGAGGTGAATGCCGCTGTGCTGGGGGCGTTGCTCGAAGTCGTGGCGGAGAAGACGGGTTACCCGGTCGAAATGCTGGAGCCGGGTATGGACGTCGAGGCCGATCTCGGGATCGACTCGATCAAGCGGGTTCAGATCATGGGGGCGCTCCAGGAGCGGTTCCCGGTTTCCGGTGAGGTGGATCCGGAGCGGATGGGTGAGCTCCGGACGCTGGACGACATCGCGGGCTTCCTGGCCTCCGCGTCCGGTGCGAGCGCGCCTGCTGAGCCCGCTCCCGCCCCCGCTCCTGTGGTTGCGGAGTCTGCGGTCTCCGCGCCGTCCGATGAGGTGAACGCTGCTGTGTTGGGGGCGTTGCTCGAAGTCGTGGCGGAGAAGACGGGTTATCCGGTGGAGATGCTGGAGCCGGGTATGGACGTTGAGGCCGACCTCGGGATCGACTCGATCAAGCGGGTCCAGATCATGGGGGCGCTCCAGGAGCGCTTCCCGGTGTCGGGTGAGGTGGACCCGGAGCGGATGGGTGAGCTGCGGACGCTGGACGACATCGCCGGCTTCCTGGCCTCCGCCTCCGGTGCGGCCCCCAGTGGTTCGGCCGCAGAGGGTTCCGGCCCCACCGTGGAGTCCCCCCTCGTCATCACCTACCCCCAGGC
Source organism: Streptomyces sp. NPDC088746 (assembly GCF_044751065.1). Lineage (NCBI taxonomy): Bacteria > Bacillati > Actinomycetota > Actinomycetes > Kitasatosporales > Streptomycetaceae > Streptomyces > Streptomyces sp. NPDC088746. The sequence goes on along the minus strand of NZ_JBIVLA010000005.1, from coordinate 515,493 downwards.
GGACGGCGTGGGAAGGACCTTCGCGGCCGTACGCGAACTCCCCGCGGTCTGCCGTGTCGTACGGGCCTACGCGGAGCAGCCCGTCGCCCTCGTCCTCGACGACGGGTCGACGCTGACCCGGCCGCTGGTGGCCGGTCTGCGCGCCGACGGCTGGAGGGTGGAGGTCGTCGTACTGCCGGGCGCCACCACGTCCGCGGGTGAGGCCGACTCCGTCCTCCCGCTCCGTACGTGGGACGAGAAGGAGCTCGCCGCGGCCGTCACGGCCGAACGGCTCGACCTGGTCGTGCAGATGGCCGCCGAGGCCGGACAGGAGTGGACCGAGGCGGCACGCCGGCTGGCGCACACCGTCCTCGTCGCCAAGCTGACCCAGGCCCCGCTGAAGGCAGCGGCCGGCGACCGGGCCGCGTTCGTCGCGGTGACCCGGCTCGACGGAGCGAACGGTTACCGCGGCAGCGGCACCGGATCCGCACTCCTCGGCGGTGTGAGCGGACTCATCAAGACGCTGGCGATCGAGGTCCCCTCGCTCTTCACACGCACCGTGGACTTCGCTCCCGCTCTGGACGACCGCACCGTCGCGGCATGCTTCCTGGACGAGATCCACGACGTGTCGGCCGACCTCGCGGATGTGGGCGTCGACCCGGAGGGACGCCGCACGATCGTGCCGTCCAACGAGCCGCCGGCCGCGCACGTGACGGCCGTACAGGAGATCGGCGCCCGGGATCTGCTCGTCGTCACCGGTGGCGCCCGCGGCATCACCGCGGACTGCCTCCAGGCGCTCGCGGAGGCCCGTCCCGTGGGTCTGCTGCTGCTCGGCCGTAGCCAGGTGACCCCCGAGCCCGAGTGGTCGGCTGGTGTCGACGGCGCGGCGCTCAAGGGCCTCATCGCCAAGCGGATCACCGCCTCGGGGGAGAAGGCCACCCCGCGCGGTGTCGAGGCTGTCTACCGCGAGCTGACCGGCAGCCGCGAGATCCAGGCCAACCTCGACCGGCTCCGGGGGACCGGCGCCACCGTCGAGTACCTCGTGGTCGACATCACCGACGCCGCCGCGGTCCGGACCGCCCTCGCCCCGTACGCCTCCCGTGTCACGGGCGTCGTGCACGGCGCCGGTGTCCTGGCCGACCGGCTGATCGCGGACAAGACGCCGGAGGAGATCGCCCGGGTCCTCGGTACGAAGATCGTCGGCCTCGGTCATGTGCTGGACGCGCTCCGCGGCTCGGCCGACCTGCGCCACCTCGTGTTCTTCTCCTCGGTCGCCGGATTCTTCGGCAACCGGGGCCAGTCGGACTACGCTGTGGCCAACGAGGCGCTCAACCGTCTCGCGGTGCGCCTCAGGCAGGAGCTGCCCTCGGCGCGCGTGACCTCCGTCAACTGGGGCGCGTGGGACGGCGGGATGGTCACCGACGACCTGCGCCGGATGTTCGCCTCGCGGGGCGTGGCGCTGGTTCCGGTGGCGACGGGTGCGGGCATGTTCGCCGAGCAGTTCACCGCCGCCCGCGGCCAGGACACGGTCGTCGTCGCCGGCCCGCTCACTCCGCTCTCCGCTCCGCCGGCCGAGGGTTCCCCGGCCTCGCCGACCCTGCTCGTCGACCGTACGCTCGCGGACATCTCCGCCGCCCCGCTGCTCGCGGACCACACGATCGGCGGCAAGCGGGTGCTGCCCGCCACCGCCGCGCTCGGAGCCCTGGTCAACACCACCGAGAGGGTGACCGGCAAGCAGGTCACCGAGGTGTCCGCGTTCAAGGTCTTCAAGGGCCTGGTGATGGACGCGGCGGAGGGCGAGGGAGCCGACGCCTCACGGCTGCGGCTGTTCATCGAGCCCGGACCGGCCACCCGCCCGCACGCGATCGAGGTGCTGGCCTCCGCGGTGGACGACGCCGGACGGAGCAGGCCGTCCTACGGGGCGAGCCTCTCCACGGACGTGCCGCCGGTGCCCGCGGACCGTACGGAACTCGCCCGTGCCGCGCGTACGGCGACCCGTACGGACGCCGCTCCGCTGTACCGGGACGGCACGCTCTTCCACGGTCCCGCGCTCCGCGGCATCCGCTCGGTGCTGGTCGCGGAGGAAGGACTGCTGCTGCTCGCCGCACGGCTCGGTGACGGGCGGCCGGCACGCGGTGCCTACCACGGCCGGTTCCACAGCCCGGTCATCGCCGATCTGCTCCTCCAGTCCGCGCTGGTGTGGGTGCGACGGTTCCGTAACCGCGCCTCCCTGCCGATGGAGATCGGCAGCGCCCGCTTCCACGCGGAGCTCCCCTCCGACCAGGAGTTCCTGATCGCGGTGGAGAACGTCACCTCCGGGCCGAGCGGCATCAGCTGCTCGATCACCGCGCTCGACCGGGAGGGCCGTGTGCTCCAGGTCCTCGACGGTGTGGTGGTCGTGGAGGACCCGCAGCTGGAGGGCAAGTTCGGGGCGGCCGAAAGGACCGGGGCCGCCGCCGTCTCCGTCTGACGGCGACCGGGCGGGTCCGGCCCCGGCCCCCTCCGGGGCCGGACCCGCCCGGTACTTCCCGGGCCGCACGCGCCCGTGCCCGACGGGACACCGGTCCCCTCGTGACCCGGCCCGTACCGCCCCCTCTCCCGACCCTGACTCCCGAACCGAACCATGCGGAACCCGGAGGCTGACCCAACCATGGGCAAGTACGCGATCGTCGGCCTGGCCTGCCTCTTCCCGGGGGCAGGGACACCCGACGACTACTGGCGCAACCTGATCGAAGGCGTGGACTCACGCACCGACGGGGACGACCGTGTCTTCGGGCACGCCCCGGAGGCCCGGGAGACCGACCCCGAGGACAGGCACCGCATCTACTGCACCAGGGGCGGTTTCCTGGACGAGTACGACGAGCGTGCCGCAGGCCTCGACCCGAAGAACTACCGCCTTCCCGCCGACTACCTGGCCGGCCTGGACCGCTCGTTCCACTGGGCGCTCCGGGTGGCCGGGGACGCGCTGGCCGACGCGGGCCACCCCCCGACCGCGGACGGCCGGCCAGGACGGAGGACCGGGGTGGTGTTCGGGAACTATCCGTTCCCCACCCCGGCCTCCGGCCGCTTCGCCGGTGAGCTCTGGGACTCGGCCGTGGCCGACGGTCTCGCCGAGGCGGGTCTCCCGGTGCCCGACGCCCTGATCACGCCCGGCGCACCGGGCCCGTCCGGTGCGGTCACCGCGCACAACCTCTGGGCGGGCGGCATGCCGGCCCGCGTCGTCGCGGCCGCCCTGGGCCTGGAGGGCCCGAGGTTCACCCTCGACGCGGCGTGCTCCTCCGCGCTGTACGCCCTGAAGCTCGCCTGCGCCCATCTGGAGACGGGCCGGGCCGATCTCATGCTGGCGGGGGGTGTCTGCGCACCCGACCCGACCGTCATCCACCTGTCCTTCTCCGACCTGCGCGCCTATCCGCAGGACGGCTTCAGCCAGCCCTTCGACGCCCGTTCCCGGGGCATCGTCACCGGGCAGGGAGCCGCGATGATCGCGGTGAAGCGGCTCGCCGACGCACAGCGCGACGGCGACCGCATCCACGCGGTGATCGACGCCCTCGCCCTGACCAACGACGGCCCCGGCAAGCACCTGCTCGCGCCGAACGAGGCCGGGCAGCTCGCCGCGTACGAACTCGCCTACCGGGAAGCCGGGGTCGACCCGTCCGCGATCCAGTACCTGGAGTGCCACGCCACCGGTACGCCGCTGGGGGACAGCACGGAACTCGGCGGCGCCGAGGCCTTCTTCGGCCGCGGCCCGCTGCTCGGGTCCGTCAAGGCGAACATCGGCCACCTGCTGACCGTGGCCGGCATGTCCAGCCTCCTCAAGGTCGTCCTCTCGCTGTCGCACGGTGTCATCCCCCCGACGATCGGCGTGGAGCAGCCGCTGCCCGGCACGATCGCGGACCGGGTCGTACGCGAGGCCGTGCCCTGGCCGGACCCCGCCCCCGGCGCGCCCCGCCGCGCGGGAGTCTCCGCCTTCGGCTTCGGCGGTACGAACGCCCACGTGGTCCTCTCCGCACCGGAGACACCGGAGACACCGGAGAGGACAGGCGCACCCGCCGTACCCGAAGCGCCCTCCGCCCCCACCGAGCCGCCCCCGCTCGCCGTGATCGGCATGGGCGCGCACTTCGGACCCTTCGCCACCCTGGACGAGTTCGAACGCGCCGGCTACGACGGTCTCGTCGGCGTACGCCCCCTGCCCGAGCAGCGCTGGCGCGGCTTCGAGACCGTGGAGGGCGGCCCCCTGGACCGGGCAGGTCTCGGCGGGGACGCGGCCCCCCGGGCGGCCTACATCGAGGACTTCGAGGTCGACACCACCTCGTACCGCATCCCGCCCAAGGACCTCGCCCACTTCAACCAGCAGCAGCTGCTGCTCATGCGCGTGGCCGAGGAGGCGCTGCACGACGCGGGATTCGAGCGCAAACGCCCCGGCGGCAAGGCCGGTTCCGCCGCACGGCGGGTCGGCGTCGTCATCGGCATGGAGATGGAGCCCAGCGCGCACGGCCACGGCTCCCGCTACGAGCTGGGGCGCAAACTGACCGAGTGGTGCGCGGCAGCCGGCGTCGACCCGTCGCCGCAGCAGCTCGCGGAACTGACCCGGGCCGCGCGGGACGGCGTCCACGACTCCATCGAGCCCAACGAGGTCCTCAGCTACATCGGCAACATCATGGCGAGCCGGGTCTCCTCGCTGTGGAACCTCACCGGCCCCTCCTTCACCCTCTCCTCGGACAGCGCCGTCGGCGTCGAGGCGCTGGACGTGGCCCGGCTGCTGCTCCTCGACCCCACCGTGGAAGCCGTCCTGGTCGGCGCGGTCGACCTCGCTGCCGGACCGGAGAACACCCTCGCCCGCGAACTGCTCGAACCGGGCACCGTGCGGGACGGGCTGCGCATCCTGGGCGAGGGCGCGGGCGCCGTCGTCGTCACCCGGCCCGACTCCGTCCCCCAGGACCGCAGGGTGTACGCCACCGTCGAGTCGATCGCCGTGCACCACGCGCCGGACGTCACCCCCGCCGCGAGCGCCGAACTCGTCGAACGCGCCGCACAGGACGCGCTCGCCGCCGCCGGTATCGGCCCGTCGGACGTCGAGCTGGTGGAAGCCGGCGGAGCGCATCCCGCGGAGCTCGACGGCCTAGCCCGCGTCTGGAGCACCGAGCGGGCGGGCGGCGAGCTGCGTACGGCCCTCTCCTCGGCTCGCCGGGCCGTGGGCGACACCGGGTGCGCCTCCGGACTCGCCGCACTCATCCGGGCCGCGCTCTGCCTGCACCACGCCTACTTCCCCGTGGCCCCCGAGGGGATCGCGGCGGACCGGACCGAGGGCTCCGCCTTCTTCCTGGCCGCGGACTCCCGGCCCTGGCTGCGCTCCCACCGCGAGGGCAGGCGCGCCGCGTCCGTCAGCGTCGTCGGCGCGGCGGGCAGCCACGCCCACCTCGTGCTCACCGGCGGTCAGGTGCGCGGTGAGACCACCGAGGCCGACTGGACCCGTTCCGGCGGGGGAGTGGTCGTGCCGGTCGGTGCGGACGACTTCGACGGGCTGCTGCGACGGCTCGGTGAACTCCGTACGGCCATCGGGGCGGCCGAGACCGGAAACGACTGGCAGGCGGACTTCGCGGACCGGCCGGCGAAGGTCAAGGCCGTGCTCGTCGCGGACGACCGGGCCGGCCTCGTCCGGCAGATCGACCAGGCGCTCAAGGACCTGCCCGGCGTGTGGAGTTCCGGCGGCGAGTGGTCATCGCCGTCCGGGAGCTGCTTCACCGCCACGCCGATCGGCCCCGACGCCAAGGTCACCCTGGTCTTCCCCGGAGCTTTCAACTCCTATCTCGGCCTGGGGCGTTCGATGTTCCGGGCCTTCCCCGGGCTGCTTCCCCGCTTCGAGGCCCAGGCCGAACTCCCCGCCGACCTCCTGCGCAGCGCGGCGCTCTACCCCCGCTCCCGGGAGCCCCTGGGCCGGCGTGAGCTGATGCGCATGGAGGGCGAACTCGTCGAGGACATCCCGCTGATGCTGGCGGCCGGCACGAGTTACGCCCTGCTCTCCACGGACCTGGTGCGGGAGGTGCTCGGCGTCCCCGTGCACGGAGCCCTCGGGTACAGCCTGGGCGAGAGCAGCATGCTCTTCGCCACCGGAGGCTGGATCAAGAGCGCACGCGGGGACGAGAAGATCAGCGCCTCGCCGCTCTTCGACGACATGCTGCGCGGGCCCAAGCGCACCGTGCGCGCCCTCTGGGACCTCGCCGACGAGGTCCCCGACCCGCAGGTGTGGGCCACCCATGTGCTGCTCGCACCCGCCGACGACGTACGGGCGGCGCTGCGCCGCTACGACCGGGTGTTCCTCACCCACGTCAACACGCCGCAGGAGGCGGTCGTCGCGGGAGACCCGCAGCAGTGCCGCGACCTGATCGCCGAACTGGACTGCCGCAGCGCCCGCTCGCCCGCCAACCACGTGATGCACTGCCCGGTGGTGGACGGGGTCCTGCCCGAGCTCGCCGACCTCAACCGCTACCCGACCGGTGACGTCGGGGACCTGGTCCTCTACAGCAGCCGGCACTACGCGCCGGTGACGGACTTCGACGCGGACGCGGTGGCCGGGAACATCGCGGTCACACTGCGCGAGACGGTCGACTTCCCCCGGCTGGTCCGGCGTGCGTACGACGACGGCTACCGCTGCTTCATCGAGGTCGGCCCGAGCAGCACGTGCTCGCGGTGGATCCACGAGACCCTGGGCGACGAGCCGCACCTGTCGGTCTCGGTGGACCGGCGGGGTGCCCGCGGGGCGACCGACATCGCCCGGCTGGCGGCCCGTCTCGCCGCCCACGGCATCCCGGTCGACCTCAGCGCCTTCGCCCCCCTCCCGGACAGCCGTCCGGACCGCTCGCCCGGTCTGCGGGCCTTCCTGGCGGGCGGCGCCCCGGTCCCGCCCCTGGTGGCCTCGGCCGCGGCCCCGACGGTGGCCGCGCTGCCGCGTATCCCGGTCCCGGCGGTGGAATCCGTGCCGCGCACCCCGGTCCCGCAGGCCGCGGTGGCCGCACCGTCCGCGCCCGCAGCTCCGCCCGTGGCGCCCGCCGCGCCGAGCCCCCGGCCCGCCGTCGCTCCCGCCACCACCACCCCCACCGCCCCGCCCGCCCGTCCTGCCGCGCCGGTCGCGGCGTTCGCGGCGCGCCCCGACAGCCCGGCGGAGGCCACGACGGCCGTCGTGGCCCAGGGCTCTCTCCTCGCCGATCCGGCGCCCGGCACGGGCGCCGAAAACTCCACGGAATGGGACACCGCGATGCCGACCCACCCCTCCGCGCAGCCGCCGACGCCATCCCTGGCGTTGGAAAGGGAGCCCATCACGATGATTCCGGCCGGTGCCCAGGTGCCGCCCGCGAACACCCCCGCGCCCCCGCCGGCGGGCGCCGTGTCCGGTACGCCGCTGCCGGCGCAGCCGGCTCCCGCGCCGGGCCAGGCGCTCACGGGCGACGAGACCGCGGCCGTCCTGGTGCGCGGACTCCGCAGCGAGATGCTGGAGGCCCACCGTGAGGTGCTCGCGGCCCAGCGGGAGCTGCGCGACCAGCTCGTCTCGCTGCTGACCGAAGGAGGCACCCCGCCGCCCCGCCCGCCCAAGCCCGAGGGCGTGATCTGGGACGAGCACGACCTCCTCGAGTTCGCCACAGGCAAGGTCGGCAACGTCTTCGGCCCCCGCTTCGCGGAGATCGACGAGCACCGCCGCCGTGTCCGGCTGCCCGCCCCGCCCTACCACTTCGCGACCCGGGTCACCGCCCTGGAGGCCGAGCCGGGAGAGTTCAAGCCCTCCTTCATCCGCACCGAGTACGACGTACCGGTGGACGCCTGGTACGCCGTCGACGGACAGGTCCCCCCGGCCGTCACCATCGAGGCCGGCCAGTGCGACCTGCTGCTGATCAGCTACCTCGGCGCCGACTTCACCAACCGCGGTGACCGCGTCTACCGCCTGCTCGACAGCAGTCTCAGCTTCGTCGGAGACCTCCCGCGCGTCGGGCAGACCCTGCGCTACGACATCTGGATCGACCAGTTCGTGCGCCAGGGGGACACCCTCCTCTTCTTCTTCCACTACGACTGCTACGCGGACGGGGAGCTGATCCTCAAGCTCAACAACGCCTGCGCCGGCTTCTTCACCGACGAGGAACTGGAGAGCTCCCTCGGCATCCTCCAGGCGAAGGTCCGCCCGCCCGTCGGTGACGGCACGTTCACCGGGTCCAGCGCCTTCAAGCCGCTCGCCCGCACCGGGCGCACCGCCCTGGGCCCCGCCGACCTGGCGCGCCTCGCCGAAGGTCGGATCGCCGACGTGTTCGGGCCGGGTCACGCCCAGCCCGCCGGCTGCAACACCTCGCTGAGGCTCCCCACCGAGCGGCTCCGCATGGCCGACGAGATCACCGTCCTGGACCGCAAGGGCGGCCCCGCAGGACTCGGACGTATCGAGGCCGTGAAGCATCTGGTGCCGGACGGCTGGTACTTCACCAGCCACTTCCCGGACGACCCGGTACTCGCCGGTTCACTGGTCGCGGAGGGCGCCGTCCAGCTCCTGGAGGTGTACGCGCTCTCCCTCGGGCTGCACCTGTCGTTCCCCGACGCCCGCTTCCAGCCCGTCCCGGACCTGCGGACCGAGGTCAAGGTCCGGGGGCAGATCACGCCGGAGCACGAGAAGATCGAGTACCAGGTCGACATCACCTCCCTCACCCTCCTGCCGCGCCCCGCCATCACCGCCGACGTGGTCGTGCTCCGCGACGGCAAGCCGTCCATCGGCGTCACCGGGCTCGGCATCCGGCTGGTGGAGAAGCCGGGCGCGCCCTACCGCCCCGAAGCCGGGGGGACCGTCCCGCACTTCCTGGGACGGCTGAGCCCCGCCAGCGGAAAGCCCGCGCTGCTCAGCGAGTTCCACATGGCCCACGCCGCCAAGGGCGACCTGGCCACGGCCATGGGACCCGAGTTCGAGGTCTACGCCGACAGCCGTGCCCCGTACATCCCCAACGGCGACTTCCTCTTCGTCGACCGCGTCATGGAGCTGGAGGGCACCCGGGGCGTCCTCAAGCGCGGGGCCGTCATGGTCACCGAGTACGACTCCCCGGACGACGCCTGGTACTACGACCACAACGGCCACCCGCACATGCCCAACTGCGTCCACATGGAGTCCAGCCTCCAGGCGGCCATCCTCCTCGGCTACTACCTGGGCGCCACCCTGCCCTTCCCCGAGGAGCAGTTCAGCATCCGCAACCTCGACGGCCGTGCCACCCTGGTCAAGGACGTCGATCTGCGCGGCAAGACCATCCAGCACCGGTCGACTCTGCTGTCCAGCGACCAGATGCCGGGCTCCATCCTGCAGAACTACAGCTACGAACTGTCCGCGGACGGCGAGGTCTTCTACCGGGGCGAGTCGCTCTTCGGCTACTTCAGCGCCAAGGCCCTGGAGAACCAGGTCGGCCTGGACAAAGGCAAGCACGTGGCGCCCTGGATCGACCGCCAGGCCCAGCGCCCGGAAGCCCGCCGCGTCGACCTCGACGCCTACCGGGCCGCCGAGGCGTCCCGTCCCGGGCCCCGTATCGGCCGGGACCACCTCGACCTCGTCGAGTGGGTCGACATCGTGGCCGGCGGCGGCGACCACGGCCGCGGCTACCTCCGCGGACACCGCACGATCCGCCCGGACGACTGGTACTTCTCCTGCCACTTCCACCGCGACCCGGTGATGCCCGGTTCGCTCGGCGTCGAGTCCCTGCTCCAGGGCCTCCAGGTCTACGCCGTGGAGACCGGCCTCACCGACGGCCTCGTCAACCCTCGCTTCGCCCTGCTCTCCGAAGCCGAGACGACCTGGTCCTACCGGGGCCAGATCCTGCGCGACGACCCCGAGATGGAGTTCGACGTGCACATCAAGGAGGTGCGCCGCGCACCGGGCCGGATCCAGCTGGTCGGCGACGCGAGCGTCTGGAAGTCCACCCTGCGGATCTACCAGCTCGGTGGCATCGGCATCGAGATCCACCACGACCAGGCCTGATCCCGCGTACGACCGACAGGAGACGCAGCATGACCACCGATCAGCACCGGCCGCGGTGGGCCGGGCCGGGAGACCCGGCCACCGGCGACACCGGGGTCTACGAGACCCTGATGCGCCTCGACGAACCCGTCTACATCGTGCGCGGGCCGTACGGGCTGGGCGCGGCCGCCGGCGGGACGCTCACCGGCGACGGCCCCCACGAGGTGGTCGCCTCGGTGCCCCCGCTCGGCCCCGAACGGCTCGGCAGCGCCGCGTTCCTCGCCGCGCACGGCCTCCAGCAGGCCTACATGAGCGGCGCCATGGCCAACGGCATCGCCTCCGCCGACCTCGTCGTCGCGATGGCACGCGCGGGATTCCTCGGCTCGTACGGAGCGGCCGGACTGCTCCCCGAGGCGGTGGAGAAGGCACTGATCCGGTTCCGCGACGAGATCCCCGGCCTCGGCTACGCCTGCAACCTCATCCACAGCCCGAGCGAGGACCGTCTCGAGCGGACCTCCGTCGATCTCTTCCTGAAGTACGGCGTGCCCTGCGTGGAGGCGTCCGCCTTCCTCAAGCTGACGCCCCACCTCGTCCGTTACCGGCTCGCGGGTCTGCGGGCCAGCGGGCCGGACGGGGTCATCGCCTCCAACCGGGTCATCGCCAAGATCTCCCGCACCGAGACCGCCGAACTCTTCATGCGTCCCGCCCCCGAGGCCATGGTGCGCGGGCTGCTCGCGGACGGTCTCATCACCGAGGAGCAGGCCCGTCTCGCGCCCCGGGTGCCGCTCGCCGACGACATCACCGTCGAGGCGGACTCCGGGGGCCACACCGACCGCCGGCCGCTGCCCGCCCTGCTGCCCGTCATCATGCGGCAGCGCGACGCGATCATGCAGGAGGCCGGCTACGCCGAGCGCATCCGCATCGGGGCCGCCGGCGGCATCGGGACCCCGGACGCGGCGGCCGCCGCGTTCGCGATGGGCGCCGACTACATCGTGACCGGTTCCGTGAACCAGTCCTGCGTGGAGGCGGGCACCTCGCCGCGCGTCAAGGAGATGCTCGCCCAGGCCGGCATCGCCGACTTCGACATGGCCCCCGCCGCCGACATGTTCGAGATGGGCGTCGAGCTCCAGGTCCTCAAGCGCGGCACGTTCTTCCCCATGCGCGCCAAGCAGCTGTACGACCTCTACCGCACGTACGACGGCATCGAGGCCCTTCCCCAGGACGTACGGACCCGCGTCGAGCAGCAGATCTTCCGCCGGCCGCTGGACAGCGTCTGGGAGGAGACCGCCGAGTACTTCGCCCGTCGCGACCCCGGCCAGCTCGAACGGGCCGAGGGACACCCCAAGAGGCGGGCCGCGCTCGTCTTCCGCTGGTACCTGGGCATGGCGTCCCGCTGGGCGAAGACCGGCGAGGCCGACCGGGCGGTCGACTACCAGATCTGGTGCGGGCCGGCCATGGGCAGCTTCAACTCATGGGTGCGCGGGACCTACCTGGCGGCGCCCGAGCACCGGGGGGTCGCCGACGTGGGGCGGCAGATCATGAAGGGCGCCGCCTTCCACCAGCGGCTCGCCATGCTGAGAGCGGCAGGCGTCGCCTTCCCCGCCGGCATCGCCACCCGGCCGTCGCCGGAGGACTCCGCGCCCCGCGACTCCTCCGTCGGGGTGGGGCAGTGACCCTCATCGACGCGCCGGCCCCGGCCGCCGTGCCCGCCCACGCGGCGCCCCCGGCCGGGGCCTTCGCCCCGGCGGAGCGCCTCGACCGGCTGCTCGGCGACCCCTGGTCGCAGGAGAACCCGTACGGCTTCGCGGCAGGCGTGGCCCGGGACGCCGCCGAGGAGTACCCGCACGAGGCCGAGGCCCGCCTCCGCGCGGAGGACTTCCACCTGTGCCACCTCCCCGGCACGCTCGGCGGGACCCTCCGCTCCTTCGAGGACACCCAGATCCTCGTCCGTGTCGCCGCCCGGCGCGACGTCAACGTCATGCCCGCCACCATGTTCAGCATCTCGGCGGTCATGACCGTGCTCGCCGCCGGGACGGAAGCCCAGCACCGGACCGTCGCCGACTGGCTGCGCGAGGGCCGCACGATCGCCTTCGGGTTCTCCGAGGAGCGGGCCGGCAGCGATGTGCTCGCGAACAGCTGCGCGCTGACCCCCGAAGGACTGCTCAACGGTACGAAGTGGCTCGTCGGCCGGGGGAGTTCGGCCGACGCGGCGGTGATCGTGGCGCGTACGGCGGAGCGCGGCGCGGGCGCCTTCACCGCCGTACTGCTGGGACCGGAGGAGCTGTCCGCCCCCCAGGTGAGGCGGCACGCGCCGCAGCGCACCACCGGGATGCGCGGCATCGACTTCGCCGACCTGGAGTTCGACGGGCTGCCCGTGCCGCCCGAGGCCGTCGTCGGTGACGTCGGCAGCGGTCTGGCGGGCGCGCTGCGCGCCCAGCAGATCGTCCGGATGATGAGCACGGCAGGGTGTCTCGCCACCGCCGACACGGCGCTGCGCACGGCACTGCGGTTCGCGGCCGGGCACCGCACCGGCACAGAACGCGTCGCGGACACCCCCTACGGGTCCCGTGAACTCGCCCTGGCCGCCGCCGGACTGATCGCCACCGACCTCACGGTGCTGACCGCCGCACGCCAGGCGCACGTCGCGCCCGGAACGTTCGGCCTGGCGTCCGCCGTCGTCAAGGACGTCGCCGTCCGGCTCACCGCCGACTGCGTCACCCGCTCCCACGCCCTGATCGGTGCCCGGGCGGTCCTGCGGGCCGGCCCCGGCGCCGTACTCGACAAAGCGGTGCGCGACAACGCCATGGTCGCGGTCATCGACACCAGCGTGCTCGGCAACCTGCGCGCCCTGGCGATGCACCTCCCCGGGTACGCGCCGGCCTTCCCGGAGGACCGGGAGGCACCCACCGTGCTGGAGGAGTCCGCGCGGGAGCGGCTGCGCGCGGTCTTCGCCCTGGGCGACCCCACGTCGCTGCCCGTACTGGACCCCGCCGCACTGGACCTGGGGGTGCGTCCCAAGGACGACGTCCTGCTCGGATTCGCCGCGTACGCCCCCGCGATCGGCGAGGCGCTGAGCGGCCGGGGCGAGGACCGGGCGGCCGCACTGGTCGCCGGGGTGCGGTCGGCGCTCGCCACGGTGCTCCGCGAGGCGGCCGCCGCCCAGCGTGACCGTGCCCGGTCGGCGAAGGTCTCCCCGGAGACCCTGGACCTCGCCGGCCGGCTGTCGCTGCTCCGCGCGGCGGCCACCGCCGCCCTGGCCTGGTGGTACCACCGCGACGGGGACGGCCTCTACGGCGCGGGCCCCGGCGACACCTCCTGGCTGGTCCCCGTACTCGCGCTGCTGACCACCCTCGCCGACGGCCGTGACCCGCGCACCGCGCCGTACCGGGATCTCGCCCCGGCCGGACGCCTGGTCACCGCACTCGACGCGTCACAGCGCCTGTTCACCGCGCTGCCGGTCCGGCTGAGCGACACACCGACGAAGAGCGACAGGAACGAGGAGGACGAGGAGCGATGACCGATCTGCCGGCCCTCATGGCCGACCTGGAACGCCACATGGGCGACCCCTTCGACGAGGACGGGCCCCTCTCCTTCGGCCGCGTCCTCGAACTGGACGAGGGGGAGACGTACCCCGACGAGTTCGTCGACCTGCTCGCCTCCTGGGGGCTGTACGACTGGAGCATCCCCGCCGAGAGCGGCGGCCGGGCCGTCGACATCCAGGACGGCTTCAACCTCTACCGGCTGGTCGCCCGCCGCGACCCGACCACCGCGACCGCCATGGTCATCAGCACCATCAGCTACATGCCGCTGTGGGTCGCCGGCACCCCGGAGCAGCGCCGCTACTTCGCCGACCTGATCAAGAGCGGATCGAAGCTGGCCTGGGGCCTCTCGGAGCGGGAGCACGGCAGCGACATCCTCGCCAACGCGACCACCGCCCGGAGGACCGAGGGCGGCTGGGTGCTCGACGGCGAGAAGTGGACCATCGGCAACGCCACCGTCGCCGACGTCGTGATGGTCTTCGCCCGTACGTCGGAGAAGGGCGGCCCCGGCGGGTACTCCGTCTTCGCCGTCGAGAAGGGGCGGCTCGAGGAAGGACAGTGCGAGCCCCTGCCGCACGAGCCGCTGCACGGCCTGCGCGGCCTGGACATGAGCGGGGTCCGGCTGCGCGACTGCTTCGTGCCCGACTCCGCGGTGGTGGGGCGGCCCGGCCAGGGCCTGGAAGTCGCCCTGAAGAGCAGCCATCTGGTCCGCATAGCCATCACCAGCATCGCCATGAGCTGCGCGGACACCGCACTGCGCGCCACCCTCGACTTCGCGACCCGGCGGATGATCTTCGGCGGGCCGGTCTCCGAGGTGCCGTACTCCCAGCGCCAGCTCGTGGAGAGCTACGCCGACCTCCTCGTCGCCGACGCGCTGACCACCGGTGCGATACGCAGCCTCCAGCTGACGCCGGAACAGTCGAGCATCTGGTCCTCGGTGGTGAAGTACTTCGTCCCCACCCTGCTCCAGGAGACACTGGCCAGGCTCGCCATCGTGCTCGGCGCCCGCCACTACCTCCGGACCCACCCCCGGTACGGCATCTTCCAGAAGGCCGTGCGGGACTGCGCGGTCGCCGACTTCGCCGACGGCAACACCGTCGTCAACCTCAAGAACATCGCCCTCCAGCTCGGGAACCTCCTGGACACGGCGGTCACCCAGGACCCGGAGAAGGTGGCGGGCGCAGTGGAGCGGACCCGCGCGCTCTTCGACCCGGCCCACCCCATGAAGCCCTACCGCCCCGCCGAACAGCAGCTGTTCAGCCGCGGCGTCGACGACCCGGTGCTCGCGCTCCGGTCGGCCGTCGACGACCTGCACCAGGCCGCGGCCGCCGCCGCCGGGACCGACGCCGCACGCCTGGCCGCCGCGGCCGACGCCGCGGGGGCCGTCGCCGACGAGCTGGACCGCATCGCCGCGGAGCACCGCAAGCTCTTCTCCGGCCTCGGCAAGGCCGCCGGCCAGTCCGCCGAACTGTACGACCTGGCCAAGCAGTACACGTACGTCTCGGCGGCCGCGGCCGTCGTCCACCTCCACCTGCACGGCCACGACAGCGTCCATCCGGCACTGCGCTCCCCGGCGGTCCTGCTCGTCTGCCTGGAGCGGCTGCTCAAGCGGTTCCACCCCACGGTGAGCGTGGCCGGGCCCCAGGAGATCAGCGAGGTCTCGGACGCACTGACCGCCGCGCACCGTGAGGGCCGCCTCTTCTCGTTCCGGCCCTTTTCCGTCAACTGGTGAATCAAGGAAGGAGACCGAGCCCATGGACAGCACGGCACCGTTCGCCGACCCGCTCGCCGACACGGCCGAGGTCTGGCTGCTGGCGGAGGAGGACGTGGACCGGTTCGCCGAGGCGACGGGCGGCGCCGCGTTGCTGACGGACGAGGAACGGGCCCGGCACGACCGGCTCCTGTTCCCGGCGGCCCGCCGCCGCTTCCTCGGCGCACGTCTCCTCTCCCGTCAGGTCCTGTCCCGCTACGCCGACGTGGCCCCCGACTCCTGGCGGTTCAGGACCGGCACCTACGGGCGCCCCGAGGTCGAGGGGTGCGCCTGGGGGCTGGATTTCAACATCACCCACACCAACGGTCTGATCGCGGCCATAGTGGTCCGCGGCCGGACCGCCGGCGTCGACGCCGAGGTCACCCCCGCCAGGCCCGAGGCGATGCAGTTCGCGCCGAAGGTCTTCACCCCGCTGGAGAACGAGGTCCTCCGCCGTAACCGGGAGGGCCAGCGGGGCCGCGCCTTCGCCGACTCCTGGGTGGCCAAGGAGGCGTACACGAAGGCCACCGGCATGGGCATGTGCCGGGGTTTCGACGCCTTCTCCGTCCACCGGCTCAGGGACGGGAGCCTGGCGGTCGTCGACGAGGACATCCCCGAGAAGGACCGGGACCTGTGGCAGGTCCAGGTCCTCCAGATCTGGGACCGGTACGCGCTGGGCGTCGCCATCCGGGCCGACCGGAGCGACGCGGGCCCGCTGCCGGTCAGGCTGCGCTCGGCGATCCCCGACCTCCTGCCGGAGCAGGCGGTCCGATGACCGGGCCGGCCCGGAACCACCGCTGTCCACCTGTGGCCGGTCCCCTACCTGACGTCGTATCCGCTTGCCCCGCCCACCCCCCAGCGGATTGCATGGTCGTACTCCCGTTGACGGCGTTCGAAAACCTTGCCCCCACCCCTCACGAAGGGAATTCCCATGCCCCGTAAAGCGAACGCGGAACTGCTGGCGGGGTGCGCACGTGGAGAACAGGCATCCTGGGACGCCATGGTGGAACGATTCGGCAGACTTGTCTGGTCCGTCGTCCGGAGTCATCGGATGAGCGATGCCGACGCCGAGGACGTACGACAGCTCACCTGGCTCCGGCTCGTGCAGAACGTCGAGCGGATCCGGGACCCGGAACGCGTCGGTGACTGGCTCGCCACCGTCGCGCGCCGGGAATCCCTCAAGGTCCTCTCGCGCAGGAACCGACTCGTCATGGTCGGTGACAGCGAGACCCTCGACGGACTCTCCGGTCACAGCGAGAGCCCCGAACAGATCACGCTGCGCGCCCAGCGCAGGGAGGACGCCCAGCGGGCCATCGACACCCTCTCCGAGCAGTGCCGCGGCGTGCTGATGCTGGCCCTCGCGGACCCGCCGGCCTCGTACGACGAGATCTCCACCGCGCTGGCCATGTCGGTCGGCTCCGTCGGCCCCATCCGCACCCGCTGCCTGCGCCGACTCCGCCGCGCGCTGGCCGCCGCGGACGCCGGCGAACGCGTCCCCGCGGCGGCGGGGCACTCCCGCTGCCCCCTCGTATCGCTACATGCGGACCTGTCCGGTCCGCGGCACCGGAAGGCTCTGGTGGGGGGAGGCCCCGAAGCGAGGGCCGCACAGGCCGGGCCGGCCGGACAGGAGTGACGCGCATGTCCCACTACGACGTGAACGAACTGGTGCGGTCGATCGTCATCGACACGCTGGGAATTCCCACGGACCTGTACAGCACGGATCTGGTCTTCTCCGCCGATCTGGGTCTCGAATCCCTGGATCTGCTCGACATATTCTTCCGCATCGAATGCACCGCACCGGTCATTCTCTCCGTCGAGAAATGCGGGGAGTACCTCCAGGGAGCGGTTCCCGACACGGAGTTCTGCGACGCCCGGGGAATCATCAGCGGGCGCGGGATGGCGCAGCTGAGCACCGTCATGCCGCAGCTCGACACCGTCCGCTGGGAAGGGAAGCTCACCCTCGACCGCATGCTCGCGGAGATGTCCGTCGGCAACCTCATCTCCATGGTCGAGAACCTCCTCGCCGAAGGGCAGGCCGCCCATGCCTGACACGGCGGACCCGGCGGCCGGGCGCGGCGCCCACCCGCCCGTCCGGGCCGACAGCGTCCTCAGGGTGGGCAGCTACGGCGTCGACACCAACGCCGTCGAGCGGCTGGTCGCCTGGCACGGACCGGGCGCCCTCCAGATCTCGTCCGGCGGCGGCTCCGTCGTCGGCTGGGCGTTGCGTCAGGCCGCCCTGCGCGCCCTCGCCGCGCCGCCGCGGATCGCCTCCCGGTGGAACGACATCCTCCTCCGCGGCACCGAGGAAGGCCCCTGGACCCTGGCCTTCCGGGGCGAACTCGCCCGGTTCGCCGCACTCGTCCTGCACGGGGACATCTCCTTGTCGGTGACCTCCGGCCCCGGCCGGATCACCGCCCACGCCGTCCTCACCCGTGCCGGCACCCCCCGACCCTCCTCCCGAGAATCCGAGGTACCCAGGTGAGCACCGTCACCGAAGCCGCCCTGCTGACGAGCCGCGAGATCATCACCGGCGACGAGCTGGGCAGCGTCCCGCTCGCCACCTCCGGCGCCGTCCTCTCGGCGGCCCGCCGGGCGGCCGCGGCCGCGCCGCGGTGGGCCGCGACGCCGGCCGCCGAACGGGCCGCGATCCTGAACCGCGCAGCCGACCTGCTGCTCGAACGCGCCCAGGAGGCCCAGGACCTGCTGGTCAGGGAAGGCGGATCCATCACGGGCAAGGCCTTCTACGAGGTGCACGCCGGCGCGGCGGAGCTGCGCCACGCCGCCGAACTCGCCACCGCGCCCCGCACGCCGCACGGCCCCGGCTCCGACCCGGGCCGGGAGACCGAGGTGCGGCGCGTACCGCTGGGCGTCGTCGGCGTGATCGTGCCCTGGAACTTCCCGGTGCTGCTGGGCATGCGCTCGGTCGCCCCCGCCCTCGCGCTGGGCAACACCGTCCTCCTCAAGCCCGACCCGCACACCCCGCTGAGCGGCGGCCGGCTCTTCGCGGAGGTGCTGGCCGCGGCCGGGCTGCCCGAGGGTGTCCTGGAGGTGGTGTACGGCGACACGGACGCGGGCGCCGCACTCGTCCGGTCGCCGGACGTCGCGATGGTCTCGTTCACCGGATCCACCGAGGTGGGCCGCGAGATCGGTGCCACCGCGGGACGGCTGCTCAAGCGCGTGGTCCTCGAACTGGGCGGGCAGAACGCCTACGTCGTCCTGCCCGACGCCGACATCGAGGCCGCCGCCTCCGCCGGCTCCTGGGGATCGTTCCTGCACCAGGGGCAGATCTGCATGGCCGCCCGGCGCCACCTGGTCCACCAGGACGTGGTGGAGAGCTACACCGAGGCGCTGGCCCGCCGCGCCGCGGCGCTGCGCATCGGCGACCCGTACCGTACGGACGCCCAGATCGGCCCGGTCATCGACCGGGGCCAGCTCACCCGGATCGCCACCGCGGTCGAGGACGCCGTCGCGCAGGGGGCCCGCCTCGTCACCGGCGGCCGTGTGCAGGGGCAGTTCTTCCCGCCGACCGTGCTGGCCGACGTGACGCCGAAGATGTCCGTCTTCCACGCCGAGGTGTTCGGCCCCGTGGCCACGGTGACCTCCTTCGCCGACGAGGAGGAGGCCGTGGAACTCGCCAACACCTCCGACTACGGTCTCACCGCCGCCGTCTACACCTCGGACGCCGACCGGGGCCGTGCCCTGGCCTCCAGGCTGCGCTGCGGTGTCGTCCACGTCGGCGACCAGACGGTCAACCACGACCCCCACCTGCCGTTCGGCGGGGTCGGCGCCTCGGGCAACGCGTCCGGGTTCGGCGGACAGGCGGCGATCGACGCCTTCACCCGCTGGCACACCCTCACCGTCAGCAGCCCGGCGCGCTCCTACCCCTTCTGAGAGGAAACCATGGATCTCAAGGTCGTCACCGAACCGCGCATCGCCTCGGCACCCGAGGGCACGGTGGTGCTGCTGATCGGCACCCGGATCAACAAGTTCTGGATGGTGCACCGCTGGGTGCCCGTCATCGCCTCGATGATCCCGATGCTGATCGAGCTGAAGAAGAACAAGGACCACGGGTTCCTCTACTCGCGCGCCTGGTTCAACCGGACCGTGATCATGCTCCAGTACTGGCGCAGCATGGACGATCTGATGCGCTACTCGCACAACACCAGTGGCAAGCACCGCTCGATGTGGGCCTGGTTCAACCGAGCGGTGCGCAACGACGGCGCCGTCGGCATCTTCCACGAGGCCTACATCGTCGACCCGGCGCGCATGCACACCGTGTACCGGAACATACCCGTGTTCGGGATCGCCGCCGCCACGGAGTCCGTCCCGCAGCGGGTGCGTCCCCCCGTGCCCGGCGCCGCCGGCGCCGAGAAGGCCTGACACCGCCGTGCGCCAGGGGCAGGAGCCGGTACGCGCCGGCCAGGACGTGAGCGTCTCCGGCCCCGGGGCGCGTGCCACCGTCCCCGTACACGACACCCTCATGGCCGACGAGCCGCTCACCGACGAGGACATCAGCGTCTACCGACAGCTCCTGGAGGTCTCACCGGACGCGGACGAGGCCGCGGCCCAACTCGGTCTCACAGCCGACCGGTTCGCCGGGTCCGTCCGAAGGCTGACGGCCCGGCAGCTGCTGCGCCCCGACGGACCGCACCGCCTCGAGGCCCTCTCCCCGGGGCTCGCGGCGGTCGCACTGACCACCTCCTCCCAGACGCGGGTGCGTGAACTCCTGCGGCGGATCGACACCACACACCGCGAACTCGGGCCGCTCGGGCCCCTGTACGAGCGGCAGGTGCGCCGTGGCCTCGAAGGCGGCGCGACCGAACTGCTCACCGACGGGGAGGCCGTACGCCACCGGCTCGCCGAACTCTCCGCACAGGTACGGCACAGCGTGCTCACGGCACACCCCACCATGGGCAGCCCGGAGACGCTGCGCGCCGCCAGGGAGCTCGACCAGGACCTCCTGGACCGGGGTGTGCGCTACCGCACCGTCGTACCGCACACCGCCCGCCGGCAGCGCGAGGCACTGCACCACATGACGCTCCTCAACGGCCTCGGCGCCGAGGTGCGTTCCGCCGCGGTGATCCCCGGGCGGCTCATCATCCTCGACGACGACACCGCGGTCGTGCCCACGGCGACGGGCGGCGCGGCCGTGCTCCGCGACCCCACCGTGGTCACCTTCCTCACCGTGATCTTCGACCACATCTGGGAGCACGCCCGGCCGGTGGGCACCGGCGGTGCGGACAACGAGGTCTTCGAGGACGTCGAACTGGCCGTCCTGCGCCACCTGGAGCGCGGCAGATCCGACGACTTCATCGCCCGCAAACTGGGGATCTCGACCCGCACCATGCGCCGCTACCTCGCCGGACTCTGCGAGAAGCTCCAGGTCGAGACCCGCTTCCAACTCGGCCTCGCGGCCGCGCGGCTGGGTCTTCTCAGCGACGCCCGGCCCCAGGACGACGGCGGATAGGAATTCCTGATCGGCCGCATCGGGAAACCCCGTCGAGGCGGCTGGACCGGGCCGCGGAGCGGGGCGGATAGTTTCCACGACCGCTCGCTCACATACCCCCGGGGGGACAGCATGAACGGCACGGCCTTCGCCGGGCGTCGCCTACGCGTCGTCGTCTCCGGCCTGTCCTCCGACGCCCACCTGTGGAACCTCGTGCACCTCCAGCTGTTCCTGGAGGACCGGGGGCACGAGGTGGCGAACCTGGGCAACACGACGCCCGACGCGACGATCGTCGAGGCCTGCCGCACCGGCCGCCCCGACCTCCTCGTCATCAGTACGGTCAACGGCCACGGACGCACGGACGGGCTCCGCCTCATCCGTACCCTCCGCGCAGTGCCGTCACTCGCCGCCCTGCCCGCCGTCATCGGCGGCAAGCTGGGCATCGACGGCCGCGACCACGCCGACGCCGACGCGCGGCTGCGGGCCGCCGGATACGACGGGGTCTTCGACGACGCCGCCGAGGGAGGACCCGAATCCGGCCTGGTCCGCTTCGAGGCGTTCCTCGGCCGTCTGGCGGCCGGCCATTCCCGTGGGCGGCCCGACGCAGGGGCCGGAGCCGCCTGATGACGGCCACCGACCGGTTCACCGCCTTCGTGGACCGCGCGCACGCCGCGGGCCGTCTCGTCGTCCAGCCGCGCATGGGCTTCGGCGAACTCCGTCGCATGCGCGCCGGCCTGGCCGCCGTACGGGAGGCGGACGCCACCACCGTGGGCACCGTCACCCTGGACAGCTACACCCGGTGTCTCGACGACGGGGCCGCGCGTCGCGCGCTGCGGGACGACCCCGCCGGACTCAACGGCTTCCCCCTCCTCGCCCACGGCGTCCCGGCGGTACGGGCTCTCCTCCAGGACTGCTCGTCGGCCGCCTTCCCCGTGCAGATCCGTCACGGCACGCCCCGGCCCCTGCGGCTCTTCCGCGCGATGGCCGAGGCCGGGGCGGACGCCACGGAGGGCGGCCCGGTCTCGTACTGCCTGCCCTACGGCCGGGTGCCGCTGGCGCGGGCGGTCGCCGAGTGGAGCGCGGGCTGCGAACTGCTCGCCGCACAGCCCGTGCCCCCGCACATCGAGACCTTCGGCGGCTGCATGCTGGGTCAGCTGTGCCCGCCGTCGCTCCTGGTCGCGCTCGCGGTGCTGGAGGCCATGTTCTTCCAGGAACACGGCCTGCGCGGCATCTCCCTCAGCTACGCGCAGCAGATCCACCAGGGGCAGGACCTGGAGGCACTGGCGGCGCTGCGGAGGCTCGCCGGCGAGCGGCTGTCCACCACCCACCACGTCGTGCTCTACACCTTCATGGGTGTCTTCCCGCGCACCGAGGACGGCAGCCGCCGTCTCCTCGCCGAGAGCGCCCGCCTCGCCGTCCACGGCGGCGCCGAACGCCTGGTCGTCAAGACCCCGGCCGAGGCGCACCGCATACCCACCGTCGAGGAGAACGTGGCGGCACTCGAGTACGCGGCCTCCGTGGCCGCCACCACCTCGGACGGCGCCGACGGCCCCCGTGCCACCTCCTCGGGCCTCTACGAGGAGGCCCGCACCCTGGTCGACGCCGCCCTGGAGACCGGCCGCACGATCGGCGACTGCCTGGTCAGGGCCTTCGCCCGGGGTGTGCTCGACGTGCCCTACTGCCTCCACCCCGACAACGCGAACCGCGCACGCGCCACGATCGACACACGGTCCATGCTCGGCTGGAGCCGGGCCGGCGGCATGCCCGTGGCGGCCGGGGGAGCGGCGCCGGTCACCGCGCACCACCTGACCGAGCTGCTCACCTTCAACCGTCGGCGCTTCGACAGCGACGCCCGACGCCACCCGCTGAGGAGCGCCTCATGACCCGCCCCGTCCCGGCTCCGAGGCTGCGCGCCACGGGCCGTTCCCTCTCCCGCCCTCCGGCCCCGCACCCGCCGTCCCGCACGGCGGCCACCCCCGGGCCGCCCGACGGCGGGCCCTCCGGATCCCGCCGGACCGCGACGGCCACGCTGCGTGCCGCCCGCGCGCGGGGAGCCCTGCGGGCAGCCGTCTCGCAGGGCATCCACGGACTCTCCCGGTGCACGCCGGAGGGGCGCTGGACGGGACTCGACACCGACATCGCACGCGCCGTCGCGGCGGCGGCCCTCGGCGACCCCGAAGCCGTCGACTGGCGCCCCGTCACGGCCGGTGACCGGCTGACGGCGCTCGAAGCGGGGCACGCCGACCTGACGACGTGCAACCTGACCTGGACCATGGGCCGGGAGGCCACCCGCCGGGTGCTCTTCGCCGGAGTCACCTGCTACGACGGCGAGGGGTTCCTCGTCCCGGCGGACTCGGACGTCACCGGGCCCGAGGACCTCGCCGGCCGGCGCCTGGCCGTCCACAAGGGCTGCACCACCACGTTCAACCTGGACGCCTGGTACGGCCCGCGGGGCCTGGAGGTCGAGCCCGTCCCCTTCGACGACCCGGCCGACGCCCTCGCCGCGTACGCCGCCGGCGACTGCGCGGCCTACGTCCTGGACCGCACGGCGCTCGCCGGTGCCAGATCCCGGCTGCCCCGGCCGCGGGACCACCACATCCTGCCGGTCTCCATCTCCCGCGAGCCGATGGCCGCCGCGGTCCACGAGACCGACCCGCAGTGGTTCCGCCTGGTCCGCTGGGTGCTCCAGCTCCTGCTGGCGGCCGAGTACGAGAGCCCCGGGGCCGCGGCCCGGCACGCGGGACCTCACGGCCCGGCCGTCGGCCTCGACGAACGATGGGCCGACCGGGTCCTGTCGGCGGTCGGCACGTACGCCGACGTCTACGAGCGCAACCTCGGCGCCGCCTCCGGCCTCGACGTGCCCCGTGGACTCAACCACCTGTGGACGTCGGGCGGGCTGCACTATCCCGTGCCCCTCCACTGACCCGCCCCTCGCCCAGAACGGAGAAGTCTCATGACTCTCGTCACCGACCCCGCCGCCCCTCGTATCGCTGTCATCGGTGCCACCGGAGCCGTGGGCAGCACCCTCATCGAGCTTCTCGAGGAACGGGATCTGCACTACCGCGAGTTGTACCTGGTCGCCTCGGCCCGCAGCGTCGGCCGCCAGATCCCGGTCGGCGGACGGCAGCACGAGGTGCTCTCCCTGGAGGACTTCGACTTCGGTCTCGTCGACCTCGCCTTCTTCTCCGCCGGGACGTCCGTCAGCAGAGCCTGGGTGCCGGCCGCCGTAGCCAAGGGCGCCCTGGTCATCGACAACACCCGCGCCTACCGGATGGACCCCGACACCCCCCTCGTCGTGCCACAGGTCAACCACGCCGTCCTGGACCGGCCTCCGGGGAGCGGCATCATCGCCAACCCCAACTGCTCGACCATCCCCCTGGTCCGGGTACTCCAGCCGGTCGAGCGGCGCTGGGGGATCCGGCAGGTCGTCGTCAGCACCTACCAGGCCGCGTCGGGGCAGGGGCACCAGGGCATCGAGGAACTGCTGGAAGGCGCCGAGGTGGCCCTGCGCGATCCGGACGCCGACCTGCCGTCCGAGCGGTTCAGTCCGCCGCTGGCGTTCAACGTGGTTCCCTTCATCGACGAGCTCCAGGACAGCGGATTCACGCTGGAGGAGCAGAAGATGGTCCAGGAGTCCCGGAAGATCCTGGGCCTGCCCGGCCTCGAGGTCACCGCGACCTGTGTCCGCGTGCCGGTCGTCAACTCCCACTCCGAAGCGGTCTGGGTGGAGACGGACGAGCCGGTGGACCGCCGCGAGCTGGTCGGGCTGCTCGGCCGCCAGAGCGAGGTCACCGTGCACGACGCCGAGAACCGCTCGGCCTTCCCCACCCCGCTCAACGCCGGCCACCCCGATCATGTGCACGTCGGCCGGGTGCGGGTGTCGCCCCAGAACCCGCGCGGCTTCTGGCTCTGGCTCGTCTCCGACAACCTGCGCGTGGGAGCGGCCCTCAACGCGGTCCAGATCGCCGAGTACGCCCTCGGCCGCGGCTTCCTGTCGGGAGGAGAGCGGTGAACACGCCGGTGGTACTGAAGTTCGGCGGCTCCACCTTCCGCACCCCCGACGCCTACCACGAGCTCGCCGCCGGACTCGACGAGCGTATCCGCCGCGAGGGCCGGCCCATGGCCGTCGTGGTGAGTGCGATGCAGGGGGAGACCGAAGGGCTGCGCGACCGGCTGCACGAGGTCAACGTCCATGCCGGGCCGGAGACCGCCGCCGGCCTGCTGACCACGGCCGACCTGGTCAGCGCCCATCTCCTGGCCACCGCCCTGCACCGCAGAGGACGCGGCGCCACGGTCCTCGCGGGACACCAGCTGGGACTGACCACCAACGCCTCGTTCCTCTGGGCCCGGGTGACCGGGATCGATCCGGGCCCGCTGCGCCGGGCCCTCTCGGAGTACGAGGTCGTGGTGGTGCCCGGGGGCCAGGCGGTGGACGCAGAGGGGCGCCCGACCTGGCTGGGCAAGAACAGCTCCGACCTGTCGGCGCTGGCGGTCGCCCGCGCCGTCGGGAGCCGCTCGTGCGAGATCCACTCCGACGTCGACGGGATCTACACCTCCGACCCCCATCTGATCACCGGGGCCAGGATGCTCCGGGAGGTCTCGTACAACATGGCGGCCCTGATGTCGCTGTACGGGGCGAAGGTGCTGCACCGCCGCGCCGTACAGCTGGCGCTGCGGCACCGGATCGAGATCGTCCTGCGTCTCAACCGCGCCCCCTTCACGGCCGGTACGACGATCAGCGGGGCGGGCACCCAGGCGGCGGCCGTGGTCTTCAACCAGCGGTCCGTGGTGCTCGACTACCCCGACGAGGCGCGCGCCGACGCCGCGCACCAGGCCTTCCACCTCGAAGGGCTCGACGCCGTGCGGCTCAACCGCCGTCCGTCGGTGGCGGTCGTCGGGGGATACGCCGACACGGAGGGCATCCAGCACCGGCACGGGGTGGCGCCCGGGAGGGTGGCGGGAGTGCCCGTGGCGGAGATGCGGGGGAGCAAGGTCACCACGCACGTGGCCGACGGCAGCGCCGAAGCGCTGCACCTGGCCCAGCAGTTGCACGACGGGCTGGACTTCCCGGCCCCGCGGGCCGGCATACGAGTGGGGGTATGAGCGACATGAGTGAGTCCACCATGACCTTTGCGGACCTGGTGCTGCCCGATGCCGTACGGGAGGCGCTCGGCCGGCAGCTGGCGGACCTGCCCGATCCCGCACACGACATCGACGCGACGACGGCGCGCTGCCATCAGATCTTCGCGGGGCTGCCCCTCGGACTCCTGCGCACCGTCCTGGACTTCGGCAGGCACATCGACACCCCGGGTGTCGCACTGGTGCGCAACCTCCCCGTCGACGCGGAGACGGGACCCACCCCGCTCGACGGTGGCCCGGGCCGGGGCAAGAGCGGATTCGTCAGCGAGGGCGTGCTGCTGGGCCTGACCGGCCTGCTGGGCGAGGCGCTCGGCGTGCTCACGGAGAAGGGCGGCCGCCTGGTCCACGACGTCGTCCCGGTGGCCGGCGGCGCCCGGACCCAGACCAACCAGAGTTCAGCGGTCTTCCTGAACTTCCACAGCGACATCACCTATGACGCCACGGGCCGTTACGACGTCGCCAACCCGGACTTCCTCGTGCTCAACTGCCTGCGGGGCGACCCCTCGGGAGCGGCGGTCACCTACTACGCGGACGCCCGCGACCTCTGCCGCCGGCTGGACGGCGACGCGCTGGAGCTCCTGCGCCGTCCGCTCTTCCGGCTCAACGCGCCGGGCAGTTACACACGCAGCGCCGCGGGCGGCGCGGAGGTCCTGTCCGACCCGGTGCCCGTGATCAGCGGCACCGGGCCGTACCCGGAGATCGCCGTGTCGGCGAACGGTGTGCGCGCCCTAGGCCGGGAGGCCGAGGCCGCCTTCGAGCACCTCCAGGAGGTCGCCCGGGAGGTGGCGCACGCTGTGCGGCTGGAGCCGGGCCAGGCCCTGCTCATCAACAACCGCAAGGGCATCCACGCCCGTTCGCCCTTCGAGGCCCGCCACGACGGATCGGACCGGTGGCTCCAGCGGACCTATGTGCGGCGGAGCCTCTGGGACATCCGGTACCGGGTGACCCCCGAGGACCGCCGCGTGCACTTCTGAATCCCACCTGCCGTACTCGTCCCGCACCCCCCCGGGTGCCGCGGGCGCTACGGGGTCCGGCGCGGCCAGTGCAGCGTTCCGGAGTCAACCCGGAGTGTTTCGAGAACGGTCGCGGAAAGTTTCCTCTGGAACACGGTTGCTCCTCGGTATTTCAGCGCGGATTCAGGAAAGGGAAGAGAGGGTGGCGGTGGTTCTGGAACCGGTCGGCGGCGCGGGCGGGACGACGTCCCACTTGTCGTCGGCGACGATTATCCGGCCGGACGTTTCGTCCGTTCCGGTGCTCGTGGACGTCATCTCGACGGAGTGAAACATTCCGATTGCCAGTGCGGTTGTGGCGATGCCATGAGTCAGGAAAGTGCGAGCCTTCATGTCGAGTCCCCCCAGTGAGTCTCATTCGTTTGCGGCGCCGTTCGGGCCGCAGTGGAAATCTGTCAGTTCCGGAGATCCAGATCGAGTGCCGCGGGGTGTCCTATGATGGAGCGGCAGCAAGTGGATAGCGACATATCGGGCATTCGATGGGGGTTGGTGGCCGATGGACGAGCATCACGAGTTGGACGAAGTGGCCGTCGCGACTTATGAGTTCGCGTTGCGGACCGGTTCCTTCGCGGACGAGGACGTCGCCGGCCATCTCGGCGTCGACGTCCGCCTGGTCACCCAGGCGCGCAAGACCCTGCAGGACATGAGGCTGCTGGCCTCGGCGGGGAGCGGTCGCGCGGTCGTGGCGCTCGACCCCGAGATCGCCGAGGCGGAGCTGGTCACGCCTCTGGAGCTGTCGATCGCCCAGCGCCGCCGGGAGATCTCCAGCATCCATCAGCAGTTGCGCGTCCTGTCCTCGATGTACCGCGCGCGGGCCCAGCCCGTGGCCGAGGACGTGCCGATCCGCGTCCTCGACGACTTCGAGGACGTCCGGCGCGAGATCGACCTGGCACGAAGACGTTGCACGGACGAGCGCATCACCCTTCAACCCGGTGGGGGCCGCAGCGCGGAACTGCTCGACCAGGATCTCCTCCAGACGCTGGAGATGCGGGAGCGCGGCATCCGCATCAGGACCCTCTACCAGCACACCGCACACGCCAGCCTCGCCACCCGTGCCTACGTACGCCAGATATGCGAGGCGGGCGCCGAGGTCCGCACCGCCGAGGAACTGTCCGAGCGGCTGATCATCTACGACCGCAAGGTCGCCTTCATCCCCAAGGAACGTACGGGCAAGGAGCCGCCCGGCGCGGCGCTCGTCACCGACCCCACGATCGTCGCCTACCTGTACCGCTCCTTCGAGTCCGTGTGGCAGGGGAGCCAGACCTTCGACATCGGCGGGACCTCCGAGTATCACCATGCCGAGGACCTGCGGATATCGGTCGTCCGTCTGATGGCCATGGGCCTCAAGGACGAAGTGATCGCCCGCCGACTGGGAATGTCCACCCGCACATGCCGCCGTCATATTTCCGGAATCATGGGGGAGGTGGGAGCGACGAGTCGCTTCCAGGCGGGCATCCTGCTCGCGAAGCAAGGACTGGATCAGGGCGACGAAAGCGTGACCGTTTCCTGACGGCGTCTGTCCTCGATGAGACAGCTGGTTGTTCTGGCCCACCCCTCCCATGGGCTGATTTTCTTGTGTTCGCCACGTTCGGCGAAAACCGGACCTCGGAGGGGACATGGATATTCGGCAGTTGGCGACGTTTCACAAGGTGGGGACGCTGCTCAGTTTCACTCGTGCGGCAGCTGAACTGAAGTATGCGCAATCCAGCCTGACCGCCCACGTCAAGAGCCTTGAGGAATCGCTGGAGGTGAGCCTTTTCGACCGGCTCGGCGGCCGGATCGAGCTCACCGACGCCGGGCGGCGGCTCCTGCCCTACGCCGAGCAGATGCTCACGCTCGCCGGTGAGGCGCGGGGCGCCGCCCTGGGCTCCGACGAGCCCACGGGTGCGCTCACCGTCGGCTCGATGGAGAGCATCACCTCCTACCGCATGCCGATGCTGCTGGAGTTCTTCCACCACCGTCACCCCGCCCTCCAGATCATCCTCCGTCCCAGCCTCTGTGCCGAGACCTGCCATGCCCTGCGCCAGGGCCTGTTCGACCTGGGCTTCCTCATGGAGGCCGAGACCCGGCACCCGGGCGTCCAGACGGAGGTCCTCGGCTCCGAACCCCTCACGCTCGTCGCCTCCCCGGGGCACCCCCTGGCGCAGGCGGAGAAGGTGACGACCGAGGCTCTCCGCGGCGTCCAGGTCCTCTCCGCCGAAGCGGGCTGCGCGTACAGGGAGCTCTTCGAGGCGGAACTCAACGACGGAACCGGCGAGTCGCTGCCCTTCCTGGAGTTCGGCACGATCGAGTCCATCAAGCGAGGGGTGTCCGCCGGACTCGGCGTCAGCCTTCTCCCCACGGCCACGGTCGCCGACGCCCTGGGGGCCGGGACCCTGGTCTCCCTGCCCTGGGCGATCCCCTTCACGGTGTACACCCAGATCGCCTGGCGTCGGGGCAAGACCCTCACGCGCGAGATGCGGGTCTTCATCGACCAGACGATGCGGTTCCTCACCGAGGAGTACGCCCAGTAGGCGGCCCCTTCCTCCGCGACTCGCCCGAGCGGTGGTCGTCGTACGAGGTTCGGCACGGCCCGATGTGGAAAGCTCTACCGGAGCACGTCGCTCACGGACGCGCCCGCGGAGCCGCTCCGGCGTGCCCCGGGACACCTGAGGACCGTGGCTCGGAGCCTTCCCGAGCGCAGCCGGTCCCGGCCTCCACATCCCCGCGCTCGCTGCCGGCACCGGACCAGGAGTATCTGCCATGGATTTCGGACTCGTCCTCCAGACCGATCCGCCCGCCTCGGCCGTCGTCGGACTCATGCGCCGCGCGGAGCGGAACGGGTTCCGCTACGGCTGGACCTTCGACTCGGCGGTGCTCTGGCAGGAGCCCTTCGTCATCTACAGCCGGATCCTGGAGCACACCGAGCGGATGGTCGTCGGGCCGATGGTGACGAACCCGGGGACCCGCACCTGGGAGGTCACCGCCTCCACCTTCGCCACGCTCAACGAGATGTACGGCAACCGGACCGTCTGCGGCATCGGGCGCGGCGACTCCGCGATGCGGGTGGCCGGCCGCAAGCCCGGCACGCTGGCCCGGCTCGGTGAGGCGATCGAGGTCATCCGCGATCTCGCCGAGGGGCGCGAGGCGACCGTCGACGGACGGCCGGTACGGATCCCGTGGGTCAAGGACGGCAAGCTGCCCGTCTGGATGGGTGCGTACGGGCCCAAGGCCCTCGCGCTCGCAGGGGAGAAGGCCGACGGGTTCATCCTCCAGCTGGCCGATCCCTACCTCACCGAATGGATGATCAAGGCGGTACGCGACGCGGCCGCCTCGGCCGGCCGCGACCCGGACTCCGTCACCATCTGCGTCGCCGCGCCCGCCTACGTGAGCGAGGATCTGGATCACGCGCGCGAGCAGTGCCGCTGGTTCGGCGGCATGGTCGGCAACCACGTGGCCGACCTCGTCTCCCGGTACGGGGAGCACTCCGGCCTCGTACCCGAGGCCCTCACGGCGTACATCGCGGGACGCTCCGGATACGACTACAGCCACCACGGCCGCACCGGGAACCCGGACACGGCCTTCGTCCCCGACGAGATCGTGGACCGGTTCTGCCTCCTGGGACCCGCCGAGGCACATATCGAGAAGCTCCAGGTCCTGCGCGACCTCGGCGTCGACCAGTTCGCCGTCTACGACATGCACGACGCGCGGGAGGCGACCATCGACGCCTACGGTTCGACGGTGATCCCCGCGCTGTCCGCCTGACGCGCGGGTCACGGGAACGGGCGGACGGGCCGGGCGGCCGGCGCATGCCCCCGCATCCGCGGGGCAAGCGGAAGGGACACCCGAAGCAAGGAGCCCTTCATGATGATTGTCGGCATTGTCGCTGTATGTATCGTTCTGGCCGTCCTTGCCTTCTTCGTGCCCCGACTCTCGCGGCACCCCGAGCGCGGCACCCAGCGCACCCTGGGAGCCGGATCACGCGCCGGCGGCAAGGCTCCCGGCGTCCTGGGCCGGATCTTCAGCAAGCCCTTCCGCAGCAGCTCCAAGGCTGTGGGCCGCAGCGGTTCCGCCGGCCGGAACGCCCGGGGCCGCATGCCTTTCTGAGGCCGCGCACCGGAGCCGGGCCCCGGTGAGGGAGGCTCCCGTCAAGCCGTTCGTCGGAGCGTCCAGGCCGACTTCCGCCTCGACTGTTAGCCATGGCAAACAATTGACATGAGGCAAGGGACGCGCATCTACTGATCATCCGCGACGGCCACCGATGAGTGGCCTTCCTCCCCGCATCCGTACGGGGTGGGTCCTCCGGAGCGCGTGCCCGTCTCGTGATCTAGGGTGGGCGGGCCTTCGAGCTCCCGCTCCCCCCACCGACGCTCGCGGCTCCGCTCGCCACACGCGGGCGGCGCACGTGCGTGAACCCATCCGATTGCGATCTGCCCTTGATAAGACACAACGGCCTCCGGCCAGGCCGATGAAGATTCCCCGGCCGACGTTCCGCACGCCGCCCTCCCCCAGACGCCCGGAACACGGGCACACCGCCGGCGCCACCCCGGGACATGAGCCCGTGGCGCCACCCGGGCCGGTGGGCCCCGTCGAGACGGCGGCCACTCCGGAGATCCTGACCTCCGACGAGATCAAACTGGTCCGCGCCAGTGTCGAGGTCGTCGGGCCGGTGGCAGGCGAGGTGACGGTCTACTTCTACGCCATTCTGTTCGCCCGCTATCCGCAGGTCAGAGAACTGTTCCCGGCCAACATGGATGTGCAGCGGGACCGGTTGCTGCGCGGCCTGCTGCGCATCGTGGACCTGGTCGACGATCCGGACAACCTGGTGAGTTTCTGTACCCGGCTCGGCCGTGACCATCGCAAATTCGGGGCGCTGCGCGACCACTACCCCGCGGTCGGCGCCTGCCTGCTCGACGCCTTGGCCCGCTACGCCGGGCCCGCCTGGGGCCCGGAGACGGCCGACGCCTGGACCCGCGCCTACACCGCGGCCGCCGATGTGATGGCCCAGGCCGCCGAGAGTGACGCACAGCTGCGACCGGCGGTCTGGCCCGCCGAGATCATCCACCATGTGCCACTGGGTCACGGCATCGCCGAGATCACCGTTCGCCCCCAGGGCCCGTACCCCTACACGGCCGGGCAGTACGTGAGCATGGAGACGCCCTGGCAGCCCCGGGCGTGGCGCTACTACTCGCCCAGCCACGCCCCGCGCGCCGACTCCACCCTCAGCTTCCACGTCCGGGCCGTGGACGGCGGACAGGTCAGTACGGCACTGGTCCACCGGGCCCGAACCGGCGACTTCGTACGCCTGGGGCCCCCGCAGGGCGACATGGTCCTCGACCCCCGCGGGACCCGCGACCTGGTGTGCGTGGCCGGCGGGACCGGCCTCGCGCCCATCCGCGCCCTGGTGGAACAGGCCGCCCGCAACGGATTCCAGCGCAACGTGAACGTGTTCATCGGAGCCCGTACGGGCGAGGAACTCTACGGCCTCGACGACATGCTCAGAAGCGCCCAGCGCCACCACTGGCTCACGGTGCGGGCGGCCGTGTCCCACCAGCGCATCCCCGGACGCGAGGGCATGCTCCCCGATGTGCTGCGCGAGTTCGGCCCCTGGTACCAGCACGAAGCCTTCCTGTCCGGCCCGGTCCCCATGGTGGCGGCCGCCGCGCAGATCCTGCTGGACCACGGAGTGCCCCGGTCCCGCATCCACCACGACCCGCTCGAGGGTGTTCCGGCACTGGAACCCTCCCCGACACCCGTACGACCCGACGAGAGGCGCCAGGCACTGTGAACACCCCGCACCACGACGGCACACCCTCACTCGGGGAACGGCTTCTCCAGCAGCAGATGGGCACCACCGAACGCGCCGACGACTTCTACGCCCGCCAGGTCCACGGGGAACTCACGCCGAGCATGCGCGAGTTCATCGCGCGCCAGCCCATGGTGTTCCTCTCCACGGCGGATGCCCGCGGCAACTGCGACACCAGCTTCCGTGCCGGCCCGCCGGGTTTCGTGCAGGTGCTGGACGAGCACACCCTGACCTACCCCGAGTACCGCGGGAACGGTGTTCTGGCCAGCGCCGGGAACATCACCGAGAACCCCCACATCGGCCTGCTGTTCATGGACTTCAGCGAGCACCACATCGGGCTCCACGTCAACGGCGCCGCCCATCTGCGCGCCGCCACGGAACAGCAGACCCACGACCGGATACCCACCCCCACCGGCGCCGGTCGTACACCGCAGATGTGGATCCACATCACCGTCCACGAGGCGTACATCCACTGTTCCAAGCACATACCCCACCTGCAGGCGGCCCCCCGCGAACGCGACGCCGCCCGCAACCGCCCCAAGGACGCGGTCTACTTCACCGCCCCGCAACCCGGGGCCCCGGCGCCGTACCAGGGCACCCACGGGGCGCCGCCCCGCTGGTAGCGCGCGCGCCGGCCGGGGCGGAGCACGTCGGGGTCGTCGGACGAGCGGGGCGTCACCCTCGTCGTCCCCGATCAGCAGGACGCGTACGCCGGCTCGTCGGCCGCCGCCGCGGCGGCCGACATGGCCGGGGTCGTCTCATCCGCTCCGTTCCGCGCCGGAGCGGATGGCCTGCGGCAGGGAGGACGGGCCGGGATTCTCCGGCGGTTCCGGCGCCAGGGTGAAGGTGATGCGCGTGCCCTCCTGGTACTCCGTGTCGACGGCGATGGTGCCGCCGTGGAATTCGACGACCTTCTTGCACATGGCGAGGCCGATGCCGCTGCCGGAGTAGACGTCCTTGGTGTGCAGCCGCTGGAAGATCACGAAGACCTTGTCGGCGTATTCCGGTGCGATGCCGATGCCGTTGTCGGTGACGGTGAACCGCCACAGTTCGTCTTCCCGGGCCGCCGAGACATGGATCTTCGGTGTCTCCCCGGGGCGGCGGAACTTGATGGCGTTGCCGATCAGGTTCTGCCAGAGCATGCCCATCTGGGTGGGGTCGGCGACCAGCGTCGGCAGCGGGTCGTGGGTGATCGTCGCGCCGGTTTCCTCGATGCCGACGCTCAGCCCGGACAGGGTCCGCTCCAGCGCCGTGTCCAGGTCGAGGCTCTGGTGGGTGTTGTTCACCCGTCCGACCCGCGAGAACTCGAGCAGGTCGTTGATGAGGGTCTGCATGCGGTTCGCCCCGTCGACCGCGAAATCGATGTACTGATCGGCCCGGTCGTCGAGCTGCCCGCCGTAGCGCCGCTGGAGGAGCTGGGTGAAGCTGGAGACCTTGCGCAGCGGCTCCTGGAGGTCGTGCGAGGCCACGTAGGCGAACTGCTCCAGCTCGGCGTTGGAGCGCTGGAGGTTCGCGGCCTGAGCGTCGAGGCGCTGGAGTGACTCCTCGCTGAAGGCCAGCTCCCTCACGAGACGGCGGCGCATGAAGTCGATCTCGCTGCTCAGACGCCTCAGGTCGGCGGGCCCGGTCGGGGTGATGGGGTGGTCGAAGTCGCCGCCGGCGATGATCCGGGCGTCCGTGCCGAGCTGTTCCAGCGGCCGGTTGATGCCGCGGCGCAGCCCTTCGAAGACGATGGCCGTCAGCGCGACCATCAGTATCGCGATGGCGCTGAAGATCCCGTTACGCAAGGCCATCGTCGTCCTGAGGTCGTCCTTCACGCGGACGCCCTCCGCGCGCAGCCGTTCCTGCTGCCTGCTCAGAGCCACGCGTACGTCGTCGAAGGTCTTCTTGCCCTCGGCGGCTCGCTCGGTGGCCAGAGGTGAGGGTGAGCCGCCGGGTGCGGCGGCGATCGGCCGTGCGATCCTCTCCTGCCACACGGCCGTGGCGTCCTGCACGGCCTTGAGGTCGTCGAGGCCGGCGCGGTCGCCGTGCAGCAGCTCGGTGAGCTCCGCGATGACGGCTTCCTGCTTGGCGAGGCCCTCCTCGTAAGGAGTGATGAACTCCTTCGTGCCGGTGAGCCCGTAGCCACGGATGCCCGTCTCCTGGTTGAGCAGAGCCGATTCCAGGCGGACCGCCTGTGCCATGGCGGGCGACCGCACGTCCGCGAGCTCGCTGCTGATCGAGGCGCTGCGTGCCAGGACCCATGCCCCGGTCGTTCCGAGAACGGCCAGCACCACCAAGGAAACAGCCACTCCGACGCGAAGCCACCGCCGGGTCGTCCACGTGGAAAACCCCCGCGTACGCGGTGGTTTCGTATTCCCGGTCATTCGGTGGACTCCTCGCTGCGTCAGCCGCCCGGAGGAGCGGCCAGCACACTCTAAGGGGGGACAACGATTGTTGTCACCGAGAGCATCGAGGCCCTAGAGTGCCGGACATGCCAGGCAAGAACTTCGCACTGCGGACCACGCCGGAGGAGACGGCCGTCATCGCCGACGCAGAGGTCGACAGTCTTGCGCAGCGTCTCGCTCGCCGTTTGCTGGAAACCTCGCCGCGTCAGGGACCGGACGACCCGGCGCCGGCACTGGCTCTGCTCCATGTGCTGGAGAACCTTCAGCAGGCAGCTGAGCGGCTCCAGCGGGATGCAGCCGTGGCTGCCGCCCGTGCGGGTGCCGGCTATCCACAGCTCGGTGCCGCCTGCGGTATGAGCCGACAAGGCGCACGGCGCCGCTGGCCAGGCCTCTTCCACCACTCCGACGAGAAACCCACGGAGCACCCGATGACCAGCACCACCCCCTCCCGCCCGTTCGACGTTCTGCTCGTCGAGGACGACATGGCCGACGCCATGCTCATCGAGGAAGCTCTCGCCGAGCGCGGGGCCCGCAATCTGGTTCAGGTCACGGACGGTGTCGCCGCCCTGGAACACCTGCGCGCGCCGGGCAACTCGCGGCCCGACCTGATCGTTCTCGACCTGAACATGCCGCGGATGAACGGCCGTGAGCTGCTGAAGGTCCTGAAGAACGACGAGGACCTGCACACCATCCCGGTGGTCGTCCTCACCACGTCCACCGCCCCGGACGACGTGACCGACGCGTACAGCAGTCACGCCAACGCGTACGTGACCAAGCCCGTGAACCTCCAGGAGTTCGAGCGGGCCGTCCGGAGCATCGACGCCTTCTACCTCGACACGGCGACCCGGCCGCGCCCCTGAACGGCCACTTCTTCGGGCCGGCGCGTCAGGACTGCGCCGGAGCCCGGCCGAGCACGGCGCTGACGTCCACCGTCTCGTCCGCGGGCGGGGTGGCCGTGGGCACCGGCTCGTCGAAGCCGGAGAAGTCCACGGCGGCGTCCGCCCCGTCACCCAGCACGGTGATCCGCAGCGGGTAGTGCTCGCCACCGGTGTCGACGTACGCCGTCAGCTTCTGCCCGTGCAGCGTCCTGGTGACCGGCACGGTCCGTACGCCGTCGACCGTCGTCACCTTCCCCTTGGTGAACGTCGCGGCGTCGTTGCCGGCGTTGTCGGAGACCAGTTCGCGGAAGGTGTCCAGATCGCACGCCTCCACGACGGGCCGCAGCCTGGAGTCCGAGGCGGAGCCCCTCATGTACCGTCCGGCGAGGACGGCCTCGAAGGCCGATCCGCCCACGGGGACCTGGTTCTCCCAGAAGTCCGCGTCCGGCTTCAGCCAGACCGAGTCGCCCCTTTTGACGATCTCGACGGAACCCTTGTCCTCGCCCAGGTCCACGCCCCCCGCGCAGTTGCCGTTCCGGTCGAGGCTGAGGTTCACCGTCATCGGCGGACGGTCCTCCCCGAGGTCGCCCCGCGCACGCAGATGCACGGAGCTGACGTCCAGCAGCGCGTCACGGGAGCGGTCGGCGATCTGTCCGGCGGGAAGCGATTCGATGTCGTCGTCCGCCTGGGCCGCCGTGGTGCCGGTGACGGCGAGCACGACCACGGCCGCACAGGCGGCAGCACGCGTGGCGATGCGCTGTCCTGTCACGGCGCCTCCTCGGAAACGTCCCTGTTCAGGCCTTCACGAGCGGGATTCACCCCAGGGATTCACCCCACCTGGCGAGCGTACGCCCGCGCATGGTCGCGTGCATGGCGGCCGGTCGCACGGAGGGTGAGGTCCGGCGCCGACTCCTGCTACGGCGGAGGCGTCGCAGTGCCGGATGGCGCAGTACATGTGTCGGTGGTCGTGGTGGGTGGTACGCGTGATCCGTCGATGTCTGCCTTCCCGGAGCGCTGATCGCTCCGCGCCTGGCACTGTCCGTCAACGGATTGGAACCAAGTGAGCGAGAAGAAGAATCCCGTCGCGGCTGCCGCCGAAAAGGTTGTGGAGAAGGTCCAGGAGGCAGTGCTTCCGGCAAACGAGATTCCAGGCGCACCGAGCCCGGCCGCCGCACCGGTCGAGGAGCCGGCAGAAGCGCGTAAGCCGCTCCCGCCCAAGCACGACCAGCGCGGACCGGACACGTACAGCCCCACCGGGCAGGACACCGCAGTGCCGCAGAGCCAGGTCGCGCAGGGAGGTGCCTACCTCACTACCGCCCAGGGTGCGCGCCTGCACGACACCGACCACTCCCTGAAGGCCGGCCCCCGTGGTCCTGTGCTGCTTCAGGACCACCATCTGCGGGAGAAGATCACTCACTTCGATCACGAGCGCAT
The DNA here is from genome assembly GCF_044751065.1 of Streptomyces sp. NPDC088746. Lineage (NCBI taxonomy): Bacteria > Bacillati > Actinomycetota > Actinomycetes > Kitasatosporales > Streptomycetaceae > Streptomyces > Streptomyces sp. NPDC088746. Next base: position 478,179 of record NZ_JBIVLA010000005.1, on the reverse strand, counting down.
TCCCGAGCGAGTGGTACACGCCCGCGGCGCGGCCGCACACGGCGTCTTTCGCGCGTACGGTGCCGGGGCGGGGATCAGCAAAGCCGCCTTCCTCGCCGAGGGCGTCGAGACCCCGGTGTTCGTCCGCTTCTCCACGGTCCTGGGCTCGCGCGGATCGGCGGACACCGTGCGCGACACCCGGGGCTTCGCGACGAAGTTCTACACCGACGAGGGCGTTTTCGACCTGGTCGGCAACAACATTCCGGTGTTCTTCATCCAGGACGCGATCAAGTTCCCCGACGTGATCCATGCCGGCAAGCCGCACCCGGACCGTGAGATCCCGCAGGCACAGAGCGCCCACGACACGTTCTGGGACTTCGTGACCCTCCACACGGAGGCGACCCACCACACGCTGTGGAACATGTCGGACCGTGGTATCCCGCGTTCCTACCGGATGATGGAGGGCTTCGGAGTCCACACCTTCCGGCTGGTCAACGCCGAGGGCTCCACCACGCTGGTGAAGTTCCACTGGAAGCCGAAGCTGGGCGTGCACTCGCTGGTGTGGGAGGAAGCGCAGATCACCGCCGGTGTGGATCCGGACTTCCACCGCCGCGACCTCGCCGACGCGATCGAGGCGGGTGCCTTCCCCCAGTGGGAGCTGGGTGTGCAGACCTTCCCGGACACCGGGGACCAGATGTTCGAGGGCATCGACCTGCTGGACCCGACGAAGATCGTGCCGGAGGAACTGGCGCCGGTCCGTCCGATCGGCCTGATGACCCTCGACGCCAACCCGTCGAACTTCTTCGCCGAGACGGAACAGGTCGCCTTCCACCTCGGCCATCTGGTCCCCGGCATCGACGTCACCGACGACCCGCTGCTCCAGGGGCGTCTCTTCTCCTACCTCGACACCCAGATCAGCCGGCTCGGCGGGCCCAATTTCGGGCAGCTGCCGATCAACCGCACGCACGCGCCCGTCAACGACATGCTGCGTGACGGCATGCACCAGACCGCGGTGCACCGAGGTGTGGCCCCGTACCGGCCCAACTCCCTCGACGCGGGCTGCCCGTTCCTCGCGGGTGCGGACACCGGCGCCTACATCGAGGTCCCCGCCGAGGTCCCCGCGGCCCGCAAGGTGCGCGAGGCGGCGGCTTCCTTCGACGACCACTTCAGCCAGGCCCGGCTGTTCTGGCTCAGCATGACTCCTACCGAGCGGGAGCACATCGTCGCCGCTTACACCTTCGAACTCGGAAAGTGCTGGGAGCAGGCCATCAAGGAGCGGGCCCTCATGGTGCTCGCCAACATCGACCCGGAGCTCTGCGCGCAGGTCGCGGCCGGCCTGGGCCTTCCGGTACCGGAGGCGAGCCTCCCGCTCGCGGCGGTGGAGCCCAGCCCCGCGCTGTCCCAGCTCGGTGAGGAATGGCCGGTTGACGGACGGATCATCGGCATCGTCACCGACGGCGCGGACGACCTGGACGGCGTGCGCGAAGTGCGGCGGGCGGTCCTTGACGCCGGCATGGTTCCGCTGGTCATCGCACCGGCGGGAGGCACGCTGGGAGCGGATGGCGACCCGGTCACCGTGCAGCGGACCTTCACCACCGCCCGGTCCGTGGAGTTCGACGCCATTCTGCTGGCCGGAGCGCCGGCCCCGGCGGCGGACGCCTACGGGGCCCGCGATGCCAAGGCCGACGACAGCGCTGCCGTGGCCACCGGTGTGGACCCCCGGCTCCTGCTGATGGTCACCGAGGCGTACCGCCATGGCAAGGCCATCGGAGCCTGGGGCGCAGGTGTCAGTGCTCTGGAGTCGGCCGGCCTGCCCGCGAACTCGGCGGGCGTGGTGACCGGCGGAGCCGCGCCCGCGGTCCTGGAGGCCGTGACCGCTCTCGTCCGGGGACACCGGGCCTGGGACCGTTTCGCACCCGCTCTCTGACGGGGCGCCGGTCAGGATCCGAGCTGCGTGAGCAGGGGCGGCGGGAGCGTCGTGAGACGGACGCTCGTGCCGCCCCCGACCGGCGGCCAGGCCTCCCGCGCGCCGGCGCCGCCTCCCTGGCCCTCACCCGTATCGTTTTCGCCCTCCTGCACTGGGAAGCCGCACATCATGGACCACTCGAAAGCTCCCGTTCTCGACGCACTGAAGGCATACCAGGCGCAGGAGCAACTGCCGTTCACCCCGCCCGGGCACAAGCAGGGCCGGGGGGCCGACCCGAGGGTACGGGCCGTACTGGGCGACGCTCTCTTCGGTGCGGACATGCTCGCGGTGTCCGGTCTGGACGACCGGACACAGTCGAAGAAAGTCCTGGAGCGGGCGGAAGACCTCATGGCCGACGCCGTCGGTGCCGAGCACACGTTCTTCTCCACATGCGGCAGCTCGCTCTCGGTCAAGGCCGCCATGCTGTCCGTCGCCGGACCGCACCAGAAGCTCCTGGTCGGACGCGACGCGCACAAGTCGGTCATCTCCGGCCTGATCATTGCCGGTATCCGCCCGGTGTGGGTCGATCCCCAGTGGGACCCCGATCTCCACCTGGCCCACCCGCCGGCCCCCGAGGCCTTCCGGGCGGCGTTCGAGCAGCATCCGGACGCACGGGGGGCGCTGGTCACCAGCCCCACCCCCTACGGAACCTGCGCCGACATCGGAGCCATCGCGACGCTGTGCCACGAGCACGGCGTACCGCTGATCGTGGACGAAGCGTGGGGCGCGCACCTGCCCTTCCACCCCGAGCTGCCCACCTGGGCCATGGACGCCGGCGCGGACGTGTGCGTCACGTCGGTGCACAAAATGGGCTCCGGGCTCGAACAAGGGTCGGTCTTCCACCTCCAGGGCGACCTGGTCGCCGTCCCGACCCTCGCCTCCCGCGCCGACCTCCTGGACACCACCAGCCCCTCGGTCCTCATCTACGCCGCCCTCGACGGCTGGCGTCGCCAGATGGTGGAACACGGCCGCGAGCTCCTGGACGACGCCCTCTCCAGGGCCCGCCGTGTGCGCGAAGCCATCGAGGACATCGAGGGCCTGCACGTCAACGACCGCGACGACTTCTGCGCGCCCGGGCGCGCCTACGACCTGGACCCCCTCCAGGTCTTCATCGACCTGAGCGGAGTCAAGTTCAGCGGTTACGACGCCGCCGACTGGCTGCGCCGAAACCATCGCATCAACCTGCACACGTCCGATCACCGGCGCATCAACGCCCAGCTCACGCACGCCGATGACGACACGACGACGGCGCGGCTCCTCGACGGCCTCCGTGATCTCGTGGCCCGCGCCGACGAACTGCCACCGGCGCCGGACATCCGCATCCCGGCCCCCGGCGACCTCCGTCTGCGGCAGGCGACACTTCCGCGCGACGCCTTCTTCGGGGATGTCGAGCAAGTTCCCGCAGACCAGGCGGTCGGCCGTGTCTGTGCCGAGATGCTCACGCCCTACCCTCCAGGGATCCCCGCGGCCCTTCCCGGCGAGGTGCTGGACCAGGCCGCGGTGGATTACCTGCGTACCGGTGCCAGCGGGGGGATGCTCATTCCCGACGCCGCCGACAGCACCATCGGCACGATTCGCGTGTCCGTGCACGACGTCGACGCGGACTGACCGGGCGCCGAGCGGCGAGGGAGACGTACCAGGGCCCGCACCTGTCTGCACGGAGCACCAGCCGTTCGGCGGCGCGGCCCCCTACCGCGCCCCCGAAGGCGGCCTGGGCCTGTTGCAGTCGGACGTGCACCTGGATGGGCCAGCCCGTCCCTCCTGGTGCACGGGACCGCTGCGAAGTCGCGCAGCGGACGCGCCTGGGATTGTCTGGTTCACATGCCGAACGAACAGAACAGCGGGGAGAGCGCCGGGCCGCGTGGGGGCGGGCGCGCGGGGCCGGACCCGGAAGTGGAGCGTGATGCACCGGACACGCCTACGAAGGTGGGCAGAGCGTCCTGGGGAGCGGTGCTGCTCCGCACGCTCAAGGAATTCAAGCGGGATGAACTCACCGACCGGGCGGCGGCACTGACCTACTACGGAATCCTGGCGCTCTTCCCGGCCCTGCTGGTTCTTGTCTCCCTGCTCGGCATCGCGGGTGAGTCGAACACCCAGACCGTGCTGGACAACATCCAGAAGCTTGCTCCGGGGGCGGCGCGCGACGTCCTCAGGAACGCGGTCACCCAGTTGCAGTCCAGCAGCGGGACCGGGCTGGTCATGGCGATCGTGGGGCTGCTGGCCGCCCTGTGGTCCGCGTCCGGCTATGTGGCAGCGTTCATCCGAGCCTCCAACGCGGTGTACGACGTCCCCGAGGGGCGGCCGGTTTGGAAGGTGCTCCCGGTCCGAGTCGGCTTGACCTTGGCGCTGATGGTGCTGGCCTGCGTCAGTGCGCTGATCGTCGTTCTCTCGGGTGGCCTCGCGCGACGGCTCGGTACCGTACTGGGTGTCGGGGACACTGCCATGACCATCTGGTCGATCGCGAAATGGCCCGTCCTGGTGGTGCTGGTGACCGTGCTGCTGGCGATCCTCTACTGGGCAGCGCCGAACGCGAAGGGGCGGGGCTTCAAGTTCGTGTCGCTGGGCAGCCTGCTGGCACTGGTGATCTGGATGGTCGCGTCGGCGGCCTTCGCCTTCTACGTCGCCAATTTCGGGTCGTACAACAAGACCTACGGCGCCGTGGCCGGCGTGATCATCTTTCTCGTCTGGCTGTGGATCACGAACCTGGCGATTCTGCTCGGTCTCGAGTTCGATGCGGAGTTGGCTCGTGAGCGAGCCGTCATCGGCGGTCATCCACAGCGGGAGGAGCCATACGTCACGCCCCGGGACACCAGCAAGTGGTCGGACGAGGATCGCAGGGGCATGGGGGACACCGGCCCCTCCGAGCCCCGCTCCCACTGACCGGGTCGTGGCCGGAGACCTCCTGCGGGACTCCGTCGTCCCTCCGCGCCGGCCGCGGCCTGCATCCGTCGATCGCGGGAAGAGTCCGGAGGGACGTCCCGGCGGTTCCGTCGAAATTTCGCGGAGCCGGCGGCCCGGTACACCAGAAGGAGTGTCATGGTTCGCGCTGCACTGTTCGACGTGGATGGAACGCTCGTGGACACCAACTACCTCCACGTCACCGCATGGTGGGAGGCCTTTCGGCAAGGCGGTCACACGGTGCCGATGACCGCCGTGCACCAGGCCATCGGCCTGGGCTCCGCCGATCTGATCGAGCACCTTCTCGGAGCTGAGCGGGACAGCGGTCGGGACGAGTGGATCAGCAGCACGCACTCAGCGCTGTACGCGACGTACTTCGAGCGGCTGGTCGCGGTGGACGGGGCGGCTGACCTGCTGCGGGCACTGGCGGCTCGGGGGTGGAAGGTGGTGCTCGCCACCTCGGCGTCCGGTCCGGAGCTCAAGGCGCTGCGACGCGTGCTGGATGCCGACGACGTCATCACCGACACCGCGAGTGCGGACGATGTGGACGAGGGGAAGCCGGCTCCCGCACCGGTCCGGCATGCGATGGAGCTTGCCGGTGGGACGAGCGGGGAGACGGTGTACGTGGGTGACTCGGTCTGGGACATGAAAGCCGCGACCGGTGCGTCCGTGACCGCGGTGGCGCTCCTGTCGGGCGGTATTGCACAACAGGATCTGGTGGAGGCCGGGGCCACCGAGGTGTACCGGAACCCGGCCGACCTCCTCGCGCATCTGGACAGCAGCGTCTTTGCCCGGGTCGGCCGTGTCGACTGACGCGCGGTTCGGGTTGCGGATTCGGCACCGGGCGCGTGGCAGGCGACGAGGACCGCCCGGTGAGGATGTGCGCCCAAGCCCTCTCCGTCCGACCTCGACGAACGCACGAACCTGGTTCGGCATGACGCACCGCTCCGCAGGCAGGCAGGCAGATCAGTCCTTGACCTGCTCCAGCAGACGGACGGTCACGGAGTCCCCTTCCTCCTTGCCGATCGCCTTGCGCACTTCCGCCTTCACCGGCAGTTTGTGCGTGCCGTCCCCCAGAGCCATGAACGAACTTCGGAACGCGTGACCGTCGATCGTGCCCCGGACCTTCACCAGGCCGCGGGTGCCGAAGAATTCTGCGGACTCGGGCCACACGACGTAGGTCCAGCCGCCCTTGTCCGGGCTCTTCCGCAGGGTCGCGGTGAACTGCTTGTCCATCACGGACACCTCCTGTTCACGAGCTTTCGATGCGGATGAGGTTGTTGCCTCCGCTTCCTTCTTGTTCACCAGTTAAGACGGAGGCAGCCGGGGAAACTCATCGCCGGCCGCGAAGTCCGACCCTGTCCCCGCGAGGCCGTGGCGAGCTGCTGGTGCTGTTGCTCTCGCGCTTGGCGGTCAGGGCTGGACATGGTCGAAGAGGGCCACGGCTTCGGCGGGATCCGGGCTCACGAGGCGTTCCAGACCGGCCGTCGTGATCTTCGCCCACCTGCCGGCCCGTGCCCACATCTGTTCCTCGAAGGCTCGGACGGCCTCGTCCAGATCTTCGGGGCCGGCGGCGATGGCCTCGGCGAGTTCGGCGCCTTCCAGCATCGCGAGGTTCGCGCCCGCCCCCAACGGAGGCATCAGATGTGCGGCGTCGCCCAGGAGCGTCACCCCGGGGACGTGGGTCCAGGTGTGGGACACCGGCAGTACGTGAAGCGGGCGGTGGACGAACGTGGTGCCGTGGCGGAGAAGGCCGAGGACGGGAGCGGCCCAGCCGTCGAACAGAGCCAGCAGGCTCGATCGCACGGCCTCGACGTCGGCCAGGTCCAGGTTCGCGTGCCAGTCCAGCGGCGCGCGGAACTGGGCGTACACCTTGACGTGGCCGCCGCTGTTGCGCTGGGCGACGAGCGCTCGGTTCACGCCGTACACAGCCACGGAACCGTCGCCGACCAGCCGGGCGAGGTCGGGGTGGCGGGTGTCGACGTCGTCGAGGGAGGTCTCCACATAGGTCACGCCGGTGTAGTGCGGTGTCGCCGACGAGACCGCCGGGCGGATCCGGGACCAGGCGCCGTCCGCGCCGACCACGAGGTCGAACGCCTCCTGCCGCCCGTCCGCGAAGTAAACCAGTACGCCGTCCCGGGTCCCCGGCACCACCTGCGTCACACCCCGGCCCCACTGGACATCGAGAGGGCCGAGCAGCAGGTCACGGAGTTGCCCGCGGTCGATCTCGGGATTGGCCCGGTCTTCCGGACGGGGTTGCCAGTCGCGCAGGACTGCTCCGTCCGTGTCCAGGATGCGCATGGCCTGCCCCTCGGGACGGGACAGCGCCTGGAACTCCGCCAGCAGCCCCGCCTTGTCCAGCGCTAGCTGGCCCAGTCCTTCGTGCAGGTCCAGGGTGCCGCCCGGGGGGCGGGCGTCCCGGGCGGGATCGCGTTCGAGGACGGTGACCGGGTGACCATGACGGTGCAGGACGCGGGCGAAGGTGAGGCCGGCGGGTCCGCTCCCGACCACTGCGATGCGGTGTCTCATGGCGATACACTGTATTGTTCCTCTACGGTGTAGCGCAACGGTACGGTGTGAGCATGACTGTCTGGGACCGGCCGGAACCGCCGACTCGCCCCGCGCCGCTCGACCGGGAGCGGATTGTCGCCGCCGCCATCGCACTGGCCGACGAGGGCGGGCTCGAGGCGGTGTCGGTGCGCAAGGTCGCGGCCCGCCTGGGCGTCGGCCCGATGCGGCTGTACAGGTACATCTCCACCAAGGAGGAGCTGTTCGACCTCATGGTGGACGCGGTCCAGGCCGAGATCCTCCCCGAGGAACAGCCCGGTGACTGGCGGGAGGCGCTGTGTCTCCTCGCCCGGCGCACCAGGCAGGCCGCTCTCCGTCACGAGTGGCTGGCCGACCTGCTCGGCGGTCGCCCGGCCCTGGGCCCGAACGGCCTGGCCGTGACGGAGGCCACGCTGGCCGCCTTCGACGACCACGCCGACGTCGACACCGTCATGCGCGCCGTGGAGACTGTCAGCGCCTACTTCATCGGCGCGATCAGACGCGAGATCGCGAACCTGCGGGCCGAGCACGCCACGGGTCTGTCCAAGCACGACTGGCAGCGCGCCCATGGCCCGCACATGACGCGAACACTGGCCACCGGCCGCTTCCCGGCGTTGGCCAAGGTCGTGTACGACGGCACGGACGTGGACGCCGAAACGTCCTTCGCGACCGGCCTGGACTGGGTCCTCGACGCCGTCGCCACCAAGCTCACCCGGCCGCCGGCGTGACGCCCTTGCCGGCGGGTACGGCGTCAGCTCGGCGGGGGCTGGGCTGAAGGGCGAGTCGCCCTGGTCAGGGCAGGTGCGGGAGAGATTCACCCCACCTGGCGAGCGCACGCCCGCGCACGGTTGCGTGCGGGGGTGGCCAGGTGTACGGAGGGTGAGGTTCGGCGCTGTTTTCGGCTACGGAACGTGGGGGAGCACTGCCCTGAAGATCACCGGAACTCGACGGAAGCGTCGACCGGAATCAAGGGGAGACATGAAGAAGCTGTTCAAGGGGAACGTCGTCCGCACGCTGGCGCGGGGTGCCGCCGTCACCGGTCTGACCGTCGCGCTCGCCGTGCCGGCCACCGCAGCGGTGGCTGTCGCACCCGCTGCCGCCATTCCGCCGGGTCTGTCGTGCGACACCGGCAAGCACGCGATCGACGACTACACCGGCTACGCCCTCTGCCGGAACAACGGTTCGGCCACGCAGACCTTCTGGGTGCACCTGGTCTGCGGCTGGTCGCCCGACGTGGACGGTGAGCACGTCACGCTGAGGCCGGGCGAGTCCGGGCAGTCGACGGCCCACTGCGCCGGCCTCGGTTCGGGGATCGGCGAGATCCACGTGCGCCCGTAGCAACCCGTTGCCGTACGCCCGTCTCCCCGTATGTGCTCCCGGAGCCGTCACCGCCCGGGGGAGGGAGACGGGTACCGGTCCGTGTGCGGCGTGCTTGAGCGGACCCCCCTGCCTCGTTACTCTCCGGTAGACCCGCTCGGGCGGACTCCGGGCGGACCCGGGGCCGGTGCTCCGGCGGACGCGAGGAGGCGGTGGCGATGTCCTCAGCAGACCCCACGGAGCGGACCGGGCCGAGCAGGCCGGCGGAACCGCACGTACAGCCCGGACTCACGGACTGCGCCAGGGAGCTGGCCGAGGGACGAACGACCTCGTCCGCGCTCGTCGCCGCGGCGCTCGCGCGCATCGAGGCGAGCCGTCACACCCTCAACGCCTTCCGCCAGCTCCGTACGGAAGCCGCACTCGCCGAGGCCGCCGAGGCCGACCGGCGGCTGGCGGCGGGGGAGCGGCTTCCGCTGCTCGGGGTGCCGGTCGCCGTCAAGGACGACACCGACGTCGCCGGGATGCCCACCTACTTCGGTTGCGACGGCGTACTGCCGCCCGCCACCGCCGACAGCGAGGCGGTCCGCAGGCTCCGGGCCGCCGGGGCCGTCGTCGTCGGCAAGACCAACTCCTGTGAGCTGGGCCAGTGGGCCTTCACGGAAGGGGCCGCCTTCGGCGTCACCCGTAACCCCTGGAGCACCGCGCACACGCCCGGGGGCTCCTCCGGCGGCTCCGCGGCGGCCGTGGCCGCGGGGCTCGTCCCCGCGGCACTGGGTTCGGACGGCGCGGGCTCCATCCGTATCCCCGCCGCCTGGACCCACCTCGTCGGCATCAAGCCGCAGCGCGGCCGGGTCTCCGTCCACCCCAACAGTGATGCCTTCCAGGGCCTCACCGTCAACGGCCCCCTCGCCCGCACCGTCGCGGACGCCGCCCTCCTCCTGGACGCCGCGGCGGGGCCGCACCCACGGGACGCGCACCGCCCGCCCGCCGTCGACGCGTCCGCCGCAGCCCGCCGCGACCCCGGCAGGCTGCGCATCGGCCTCTCCCTGCGGCCTCCACCCACCCTCACCCGCAACGCGCCCCACCCGGAGGTCCTGCGGGCCGTCACCGCCCTCGCCGAAGTCCTCGCCCGGCTCGGCCACCACGTCGAGGAGGCCCACCCCCGCTACGGGCTCATCGGTCTCTCCTTCGTCCCCCGGGCCACCGCCGGCATCGCCGAACTCGCCGCGCTGCACCCCGAGCCCGCGCTCCTCGACCCGCGCACCCGCAGCGCCCTGCGCACCGGGACCCGTCTCGGCGGCCGGATCGTGCGGGCCGCCCGCGCCCGTGAGGTACGCCAGCACGCCAGGATCGGCGCCTTCTTCGACACGGCCCGGGGCGACCATGGTTACGACGTGCTCCTCACCCCGACCACGGCCGCCCCGCCACCACGGGTCGGGGCGTTCGACCGGCTCAGCGCCTGGCGCACCGACCTCGCGATGACGTCGGCCTGCCCCTACGCCTGGCCCTGGAACGTGCTCGGCTGGCCCGGCGTCAACGTCCCGGCCGGCTTCACCCGCGACGGCCTGCCCCTCGGCGCCCAGCTCCTGGGCCCCTCCCGGAGCGAGGCCCGGCTCATCTCGCTCGCCGCGCAGCTGGAGGCCGACCTGCGCTGGTACGAGCACCGGCCGCCGGCCCCGGGCGTGATCGGCGGGGCCGGCGGGCGCTGACCACCCACACGCCCGCCCGCAGCGGGACGCCCTCGGGGGTCTCACCGCGCCCACCTCGAAGGTCCCGTCGCCGTCCCGCGCGGGATCGGTCAGGGCACGGACCCGCGTGACGAGGGACGCCGACGCGGGTGACCCGCCCCCGCGGCGTTCACGCGCGCTCCTCGGCAGTCGTCCGCATGGCGGCCTCGACGCGCTCGACGGCGCAGATCGCGCCGAAGGAGATCGCCGTCCACATGGTGGTCAGCCCCTTCACGGCCAAGACTCACATCAGCCGCGCCATGACGAAGCCCGGCGCCCGTGACCGGGCCCAGCCGGTCGTCTTCGCGTACGAGTCCGGGCCGGTCGAAGCGCGCGGGGCCCCCGGCACCGCGCGCCCCGCCGGACAGGAGTGACCGGTTCCGCCGGAATGGGCGCGGGCCACTGTGGAGAGGGGGCCGGTCACGAGATATCTTGATGTCAAGCAATGTTGCAGACGTGGAGCGGAGCACCCGGTGACTGACTCGACCATCATCTATACGCACACCGACGAGGCCCCTGCCCTGGCGACGTACTCGTTCCTGCCTGTCATCGAGGCGTACGCCTCGACCGCGGGTGTCACGGTGGAGCGCCGCGACATCTCCCTGGCGGGGCGGATCATCGCCGGCTTCCCGGAGCGTCTCAAGGCCGATCAGCGTATCGATGACGCGCTCGCCGAGCTCGGTGAGCTGGCCAGGACTCCCGGCGCGAACATCATCAAGCTGCCCAACATCTCGGCCTCGATCCCGCAGCTGAAGGCCGCGATCGCAGAGCTCCAGGAGCAGGGCTACGCGCTTCCCGACTACCCGGACGACCCGCGGACCGACGAGGACAAGGACGTCCGCGCGCGGTACGACAAGGTCAAGGGCAGTGCGGTGAACCCCGTCCTGCGTGAGGGCAACTCCGACCGCCGCGCCCCCGCGTCGGTCAAGAACTACGCCAAGGCGCACCCGCACCGCATGGGCGCCTGGAGCGCCGACTCGAAGACGAACGTCGCCACCATGGGCGTCGACGACTTCCGCTCGACGGAGAAGTCCGTCGTCATCTCCGAGGCCGGTTCGCTGCGCATCGAGCTCGCGGGCGACGACGGCACCACCACGGTGCTGCGCGAGTCCGTCCCGGTCCTCGCGGGCGAGGTCGTGGACGCGGCCGTCATGCGCGTCGCCGCGCTGCGTGAGTTCTTCACGGCACAGGTCGCGCGCGCCAAGGCCGAGAACGTCCTGTTCTCCGTGCACCTCAAGGCCACGATGATGAAGGTCTCCGACCCGATCATCTTCGGCCACGTGGTCCGCGCCTTCTTCCCGAACACCTTCGCCAAGTACGGCGACGTGCTCGCGGCGGCCGGCCTGACCCCGAACGACGGTCTCGGCGGCATCCTCAAGGGGCTCGACTCCGTGGAGGCCGGCGCCGAGATCAAGGCGTCCTTCGAGGCCGAGCTCGCCGAGGGCCCGGCCCTGGCGATGGTCGACTCCGACAAGGGCATCACCAACCTGCACGTGCCGAGCGACGTCATCGTCGACGCGTCCATGCCCGCCATGATCCGTACGTCCGGCCACATGTGGGGCCCGGACGGCAACGAGGCGGACACCATCGCGGTCCTGCCCGACAGCAGCTACGCGGGCGTCTACCAGGTCGTCATCGACGACTGCCGCGCCAACGGCGCCTTCGACCCGTCGACCATGGGCTCCGTACCCAACGTCGGTCTGATGGCGCAGAAGGCCGAGGAGTACGGCAGCCACGACAAGACCTTCGAGGTCCCCGCCACCGGCACGGTGCGGGTCGTCGACGGCAAGGGCGACGTCCTGCTGGAGCAGGCCGTCGGAGCCGGTGACATCTTCCGGATGTGCCAGACCAAGGACCTCCCGATCCAGGACTGGGTCAAGCTCGCCGTCACCCGCGCCCGCGCGACCGGCAACCCGGCCGTGTTCTGGCTCGACGAGGGCCGCGCGCACGACGCCAACCTCATCGCCAAGGTCAACACCTACCTGGCCGACCACGACACCGACGGCCTGGACATCTCCATCCGGACGCCGGAGGAGGCCACGGCCTTCTCCCTGGAGCGCATCCGCCGCGGCGAGGACACCATCTCGGTCACCGGCAACGTGCTGCGTGACTACCTCACCGACCTGTTCCCCATCCTCGAGCTGGGCACCAGCGCGAAGATGCTCTCCGTCGTCCCGCTCATGAACGGCGGCGGACTGTTCGAGACGGGCGCCGGCGGCTCCGCGCCCAAGCACGTCCAGCAGCTGGTCAAGGAGGACTACCTGCGCTGGGACAGCCTGGGTGAGTTCCTCGCCCTCGCGGTCAGCTTCGAGCACCTCGCCACCACCACGGACAACGCGCGCGCCAAGGTGCTCGCCGACACCCTGGACCGGGCCACGGGCACCTTCCTCAACGAGGACAAGTCCCCGAGCCGCAAGATCGGTGGCATCGACAACCGCGGCAGCCACTTCTACCTGGCGCTCTACTGGGCCCAGGAGCTGGCGAGGCAGACCGACGACGCCGCGCTCGCCGAGGCGTTCGGACCGCTCGCCAAGACGCTGTCCGAGCAGGAGCAGACCATCATCGACGAGCTGGCCGCCGTCCAGGGCAAGCCGGCCGACATCGGTGGCTACTACCAGCCCGACCCCGCGAAGGCGGAGGCCGTCATGCGCCCGTCGGCCACCTTCAACAAGGCCATCGCGACCCTGGGCTGATCCCCCACGCGTCGCGCTGAACGACGGCCGCCCCGGCAGGTGCCCCACCTGCCGGGGCGGCCGCGCGCCTTCAGGGCTCCGTCCGCCCCGCCCGGCGGCCGAGCGCGCCTACGGCACCCGCGCCGTCCACTCCGCGCTGCTGAACTTCGTGGCGGCCAGCTCCTCCGCCCGCGCCAGCTCCTCGCGGGTGACACCGCCATCGGCGAGTCCGTAGCGGTCGCGGAAGGACCGCACCATGCGGTCGATGACCGTTTCCCGGGGCAGACCGGTCTGACGGCGCAGCGGGTCGACCCGCTTCTTCGCCGACCTGGTGCCCTTGTCGGACATCTTCTCCTTGCCGATGCGGAGGACATCGAGCATCTTGTCGGCGTCGATGTCGTAGGACATGGTGACGTGGTGGAGGATCGCGCCCGGGCCGCCGTCGGGCCCGACCATGCGTTTCTGGGCGGCTCCGGCGATCTTGCCGACGTCCGTCGCGATGTCGTTGAGAGGCTGGTACCAGGCCTTGATCCCCATGTCTCCGAGCGCGTCGAGAACCCATTCGTCGAGATAGGCGTAGGAGTCGGCGAACGAGAGTCCTGAGACCAGGGAGGAGGGGACCGAAAGGGAGTACGTGATGGTGTTCCCGGCCTCCACGAACATGGCTCCGCCGCCCGAGACGCGGCGCACGACCGTCACGCCGTGGCGCGCCGCCCCCTCGGGGTCGACCTCGTTACGGAGGGACTGGAAGCTGCCGATGATGACGGCCGGGGCGCCCCACTCCCAGACGCGCAGCGTCGGGGGCCGGCGGCCGGCGGCCACCTCGGCGGTGAGCACCTCGTCGAGGGCCATGTGCAGCGCGGGGGACTGCGGTCCCTCGTGGATGAGCTGCCAGTCGTAGTCGGTCCAGTCGGTGGCCTGCGCGAGTGCGCGCCGGACCGCCACCGCGACACCTTCGGCGGTGATCCCGTACATGACGGTGCCCTCGGGCAGCATCGCCTCGACGCGGGCGGCCAGACCTGCGGCGTCGGTGTCGGCGGGGGCGCCTTCCAGCGCCTCGTCGATCGCGGTGATCGCCTCGTCGGGTTCCAGGAAGAAATCACCCGCGACCCGTACGTCGCGCAGCACGCCGTCCTGATTCGTCAGGTCGACCACCACGAGTTTGCCGCCAGGAACCTTGTATTCGCCGTGCATCGCCGGGCCTCCGATGAGTTGAACCGCTTGTGACGTCAGCGCTCGCGAGGCTCGTTGTCTTCCCCGCGAGTGACCATCCGTAATGAGGCTGGGGGACGAGGACCGGGAAACCACCGCAACGCGCGGTGGCTCCGGTCCGTGGTCATGACGACGCCTGTCGGCGCCGCCGCTCGTGCCGCCGTCGGATCCGGAGCGCAAGGTTCGGGGTTGTCCGTATACGAACCGGAGGCCGCATCCGGGCCGTCGCGGTCCGGGACCCGCAGGTGAGCGGTCGTGCCGGGGCGACCACAGGCGCTCCGTTATCCGATCGTCAGGTAAAACCCGTCCGCTATGTGAGCCGAGGCCTTGCCTTGCGGACTGTATGCGAAATACGGTCGGCGATATTCCTTGATCACCCCTGGCGGGAGGTAGGCCCCCGTGCGCCGAAAAGCGGTTGCCCTGGTGGCGGTTGCGTTGGTGTCCCTCACCTCGGGCTGCGCGTCGTTGCAGTCCTCGGCGACCGAAGTCGGTGGTGTACGCATGACCGATGACCGGTCCGTACGCGACGGCGGGACACTCACCGTCGCTCTCAACTCCGACCCGGACAAACTGGACCCCACCCTCGCGCAGACCCTCGTAGGCCGCACGGTCTTCGCGAGCATGTGCGAGAAGCTGTACGACATCGACGAGGACGGCACCGTCGTGCCGCAGTTGGCCTCGTCGCTCCCCACCACCTCGGCCGACGGCCGTACGGTCACCTTCACGGTGCGTCCGGGGGTGAAATTCAGCGACGGCACCCGGCTGGACGCCGACGCGGTCGTCACCTCGCTGCTGCGCCACCGCGATCTCCCCGGATCCGCGCGCTCCACCGAACTCGCACCGGTCAGCAAGGCCGAGGCCACCGGGCCG
The DNA here is from genome assembly GCF_044751065.1 of Streptomyces sp. NPDC088746. NCBI lineage: Bacteria > Bacillati > Actinomycetota > Actinomycetes > Kitasatosporales > Streptomycetaceae > Streptomyces > Streptomyces sp. NPDC088746. The sequence goes on along the minus strand of NZ_JBIVLA010000005.1, from coordinate 462,991 downwards.
CTCACGGTCCGGCTGACGCTCGACCACTCCTACGTCCCGCTCACCGGCGTGCTCGCCGACCGGGCCGGGATGGTGATGTCACCCACCGCACTCGAGAAGTACGGGAAGAACTTCACCAACCACCCCTCCTGCGTCGGCCCCTTCCGCTTCGTCGAGCGCGTCGGCGGCGACCGGATCGTGCTCAAGAAGGACACGAACTACTACGATGCCGACCAGGTGCACCTCGACGGAGTGGTCTACAAGCCGATCCCCGACGGCAACGTCAGGCTCGCCAACCTGCGCTCCGGCGACCTCCAGATCGGCGACCAGATGGCCCCTGTCGACGTACAGAGCGCCCTGACCGAGCCGAAACTCCAGCTGTTCAACTCCCCCTCCCTCGGCTACCAGGGCATCGGACTCAACGTCGGCAACGTGAAGGGCCTCGGGCAGAAGCCCGGGAAGATCGACACCCCGATCGCCCGTGACGTCCGGGTCCGCGAGGCCTTCGAGCTGGCCATCGACCGCGAGCTGCTCAACAAGGTCGTCTTCCAGGGCATGTACGAACCGGCCTGCGGGCCCATCTCCCCGCAGTCCGCCATCGCCCCGGGCGTCGAGCCGGAGGACTGCCCCCGGCGTGACGTCGACCGCGCGAAGGAGCTGCTGAAGGAGGCCGGGGTGAAGACCCCGGTGAAGATCGAGCTGAAGACGTCCACCACCCCTGAGCAGGGGCGGGTCGGGCAGGTGCTCCAGGCCATGGTCAAGGAGGCGGGCTTCGAACTGTCGCTGCGCCCCACCGAGTACGCCACCATGCTCGCGGAGACCGACGCCGGCGACTACGACGTCTTCACCAGCGGCTGGTCCGGCCGGCTCGACCCGGACGGCAACGTCTCCAACTTCCTCAAGACCGCGGGAGCCATGAACGCCTACGGTCTCGGCGACCCGGAGATCGACAAGCTGATCGCGGAGGGCCGCAGCGTCGCGGACCCGGGACGGCGCACCGAGATCTACGACGAGCTCACCCGGCGCGTGCAGGACGCCCACGCCCTGATCTACCTCTACCGGCAGAAGAACTACGTCGTCGCCGGCAAGGACATCGCGGGCATCCACGTCTACGGCGACGGACTGGTCCGGGTCAAGAATGCGGGGTACACCCGATGACGAAGTACCTGCTGACGCGCCTGCGTCAGTCCCTCATCACGCTCTTCCTCGTCAGCGTCGTCGTCTTCGCCGGCATCCGGGCCCTGCCCGGCGACCCGGCGCTCGCCCTGGCCGGTGAGGAACGCAGCCCCGAGGCACTCGCCGCCGTCCGCGAGAGCTACGGCCTGAACGACAACGTCGTCATCCAGTACGGACGGTTCATCGGCCACGCCCTGACCGGCGACCTCGGCACCTCCTCCCGTACCGGCCTCCCCGTCGCCGACGCGATCGGACAGGCCCTGCCCGTCACGCTGGAACTGGCCGCGCTCTCCCTCCTGTTGGCGATCGTGGTCGGCATCGGCGCCGGAGTGGTCGCCGCCGTCCGGCGCGGGAAGCCGGAGGAGTGGATCGCCAACGCCATCGCGCTGATCGGCCTCTCCATCCCGACCTTCTGGCTCGGCATCGTGCTCGTCCTCGGATTCGCCATCGCCGTCCCGGTGTTCGCCGCCTCCGGTTACGTACCCTTCGGCACCGATCCCGTCGACAACCTGCGCCGCATGGTGCTCCCCGCGATCGTGCTCGGCTCCGGCCTCGCCGCCGTCGTGATGCGGCAGACGCGGGCCGCGATGCTCGACTCGCTCTCCGCCGACTACGTCAGGACCGCCCGCGCCAAGGGCCTGTCCAGGGGTTCCGTCGTCGGCGGGCACGCGCTGCGCAACTCGCTCGTCACCGTCGTGACCGTGCTCGGCCTCCAGCTCGGCCACCTGATCTCCGGTGCCGTGGTCACCGAGCAGATCTTCGTGCTCCCCGGCTTCGGCAAGCTCACCATCGACGCCGTCTTCACCCGCGACTACGCCACACTCCAGGCCGTGGTGCTCTGCACCTCCGCCGCGTACATCCTCATCAACCTGCTGGTCGACGTGGTCTATTCGGTCATCGACCCGCGCATCCGGCTCGGAGGTGCCCGGTGACCACCGCGACCACAGTGCTCCCCACCCCGCCCCAGGCGGACAAGCGGAAGCCCGGCGGCGGCAAGCTGCGCGCCCTGCGCAGGAACCGGCTCGCGCTCACCGGCGCGGTCATCGCCGCCGTCTTCATCCTGGCCGCCCTGTTCGCCCCGCTCATCGCCCCGTACGACCCGTCGCAGCCCGACTTCGGGAACGTCCTGGCCGAGCCCGGTGCCTCCCACTGGCTCGGTACGGACGACCTCGGCCGAGACCAGCTCTCCCGCATCGTGCACGGCGCCCGCGCGTCGATGCAGGTGGGCCTCGTCGCCGTCGTGCTGGCCTTCCTCGTCGGCGTACCACTGGGGCTGCTCGCCGGGTACTACGGCCGCTTCGCGGACACCGCCGTGTCCCGCCTCACCGACACCATGCTGGCGTTCCCCTTCCTGGTGCTCGCCGTCGGACTCGCCGCGATCCTCGGCCCGTCGCTCACCAACGCGACCATCGCCATCGGCATCTCGCAGATCCCCGCGGTCATCCGGATCACCCGGGCGGAGACCCTGCGGCTCAAGCACGTCGACTACGTCGCCGCGGCCGTCGCCAACGGGGGCGGCGACGGCACCGTCCTCTTCCGGCACATCCTCCCCAACGCCACCTCCGCACTGATCGTCCAGGCGACCGTGGGCATCCCCGCCGCGATCATCGGCGAGGCGCTGCTGAGCTTCCTCGGCCTCGGCGTCCAGCCGCCGAACCCCTCGCTGGGCGTGATGCTCTCGGGCGCCCAGTCCTTCCTGGCGCCCGCCCCCTGGCTGGCCGTCTTCCCCGGCCTCGCGATCGTCGCGGCGACGCTGGCCTTCAACCTGCTCGGCGACGGGCTGCGTGACGTCCTGGACCCGCGAGGAGCGACCCGATGACCGAGACCGTTCTCGAACCCGCGCGGAAGACGGCGGCCGAACCCGCCCTGAGCGTGCGCGACCTGTCGGTCTCCTTCCACTCCGACACCCGCACCGTGCACGCCGTCGACGGGGTCTCCTACGACCTGGCGCCCGGTGAGGTCCTCGCCGTGGTGGGGGAGTCGGGCTGCGGGAAGTCCGTCACCTCCATGGCTGCCATGGGCCTGCTCCCGCCGACCGCCCGCATCGGCGGCTCGATCAGGCTCGGCGGGCGCGAGCTGGTCGGCGCTCCGGAGAAGGAGTTGCAGAAGGTCCGCGGCAAGGACATCGCGATGATCTTCCAGGAGCCGATGACCTCGCTGAACCCGGTCCTCACCATCGGCCGGCAGATCGGCGAAACGCTCCGCCGGCACCAGGGGCTGAGCCGCAAGGAGGCCAAGGCCCGCGCCGTCGAACTCCTCGAACTCGTCGGGATCCCGGCGCCGGCACGCCGGATCGACGAGTACCCGCACCAGCTCTCCGGCGGCATGCGGCAGCGCGTCATGATCGCGATCGCGGTGGCCTGCGACCCGGCCGTCCTCATCGCCGACGAACCGACGACTGCCCTGGACGTCACCGTGCAGGCCGGCATCCTCGAAGTCCTCCAGTCGCTGCGCGAGCGCCTCGGCACCGCCATCGTCCTGGTCACCCACGACCTCGGGGTCGTCGCCGACTCCGCCGACCGGGTGCTCGTGATGTACGCCGGACGAGCCGTCGAACAGGCCCCGGTCCACGACCTGTTCGCCTCCGGCCGGCACCCGTACACCCGTGGCCTGCTCGGCGCCGTGCTCCGGCCCGGCGGCGAGGGCAAGCGGCGCCTGCCCGAGATCCCCGGCCTGGTCCCGAGCCTGGACAGCCAGCCCGACGCCTGCACCTTCGCGCCCCGCTGCTCCCGCGCCGACGACACCTGCACCGGCAGCCGCCCCGGCTTCCATGCCGTCGACCCCGGGGCCGGAGCGGACGCGCCGCACCGGGCCGCCTGCTGGCACCCGTACGCCGAGAGCGATGCCGAGGCCACCCCCGCAACGCCTACGCGCTCCGAGGACCTCGGACCGCGACCCGACCAGGAGGCCGGAAAGTGACCACCGCACAGACCGTCCCCGCACCCCGCGAGGGCGACGCGGGCATCTCGCACCCCCCGGTGCTGGAGATCAACGGCATGGAACGGCACTTCGGTGCCTCCGGCGGCGGCACGGTCCGGGCCGTCGACGGCGTCTCGATCACCATCGGCCGCGGCGAGGTCGTCGGCCTCGTGGGTGAGTCGGGCAGCGGCAAGTCGACCGTCGGCCGTTGCGCCGTACGTCTCGACGAACCCACCGCGGGCACCGTCCACATCAACGGCACCGACATCAGCCACCTCTCCCGCCGCGCCCTGCGCCCCCTGCGCAAGGACTTCCACCTCGTCTTCCAGGACCCCTCGTCCTCGCTGGACCCCCGGATGACCGTCGGCCAGATCATCGCCGAGCCCATCCGGCTGCACCGCCGCGCCCGCGGAGCCGCCGTACGGGAGCGGGTCGAGCAGCTGCTCGGCCAAGTCGGGCTGCGCCCCGAGCACGCCGACCGGCACCCCCACGAGCTGTCCGGCGGCCAGCGCCAGCGCATCTCGATCGCCCGGGCCCTGTCCTGCGACCCCGACCTGGTCGTCGCCGACGAACCCACCTCGGCGCTCGACGTCTCGGTGCAGGCGTCGGTGCTCAATCTGCTCGCCGACCTCCAGAGGGACCGCGGCTTCGGGTGCCTGTTCATCACCCACGACCTGGCCGCCGTCGAGTTCCTCGCCGACCGGATCGCCGTGATGTACCTCGGGCAGATCGTCGAACAGGCCCCGACCGCCGAGCTGTTCGCCGCCCCCAAGCACCCCTACACCCAGGCACTGCTCTCCGCCGCGCCGGTACCCGACCCCGTCGCCCAGCGCTCCCGCGAGCGCATCGTGCTGCACGGTGAGCTGCCCAGCCCGCTCGACCCACCGCCGGGCTGCCGCTTCCACACCCGCTGCCCGCTCGCCGTCGACCGGTGCCGCACCGAGGTCCCCGCCCTGCGCGAGATCCCCGGCGGACGGCAGGTCTCCTGCCACCTCGTGACCGACGACGGCACCGCCCCGGACGCGGCGGCCTGACGGGCCCCGTCCGCCCTCCGTACGATCCACGAAGCACCACAGAACTCCGCACGTCCGCAGCAAGGAGCCGCACCCGTGTTCACCACCCGCCCCACCCTCCAGGGCACCTTCGGCATGGCGTCCTCGACCCACTGGCTCGCCTCGCAGTCCGCGATGGCCGTCCTGGAGGACGGCGGCAACGCCTACGACGCCGCCGTCGCCGCCGGATTCGTCCTGCACGTCGTCGAGCCGCACCTCAACGGACCGGCAGGCGAGGTCCCGATGATCCTCGCGCCTAAGGACGGCGACGTGCGGGTGCTGTGCGGCCAGGGCCCCGCCCCCGCCGGCGCGTCGGCCGCGCACTACCGCTCGCTCGGCCTCGACCTCGTCCCCGGCACCGGCCCGCTCGCCGCCGCCGTACCCGGCGCCTTCGACGCCTGGATGCTGCTGCTGCGCGACCACGGGACGAAGACCCTCGCCGAGGTCCTGCGCTACGCCATCGGATACGCCGAGGACGGCCACGCCCCCGTCGAGCGCGTCGGCCAGACGGTGGAGACCGTCCGCGAGCTCTTCGAGACCGAGTGGCCGACCTCCGCCGAGGTCTACCTCCCCGGCGGGAAGGCGCCCGAGCCCGGCAAGCTGTTCCGCAACCCCGCCCTCGCCGCCACCTGGCGCCGCCTGATAGCCGAGGCCGAGGAGGAGGGCGGCACGGACCGCGTCGCGCAGATCGACGCCGCCCGCGCCGTCTGGCGGACCGGCTTCATCGCCGAGGCGCTGGTCCGCCAGGCATCCGTCCCCACCATGGACACCAGCGGAACCCGCCACACCGGCACGCTCACCGCCGCGGACCTGGCGGACTGGTCCGCGACGTACGAGGCGCCCGCCACGTACGACTGGAACGGCTGGACGCTGGCCAAGGCGGCGGGCTGGAGCCAGGGCCCCGCCTTCCTCCAGCAGCTCGCCCTCCTCCCGGACGAACTCCCCGCCTACGGATCCGCCGAATACGTCCATCTGCTCATCGAGGGCTGCAAGCTCGCGATGGCCGACCGCGAGGCCTGGTATGGCGACGCGGCCGACGTGCCGCTCGACGCGCTGCTCTCCGAGGCGTACAACGACGAGCGCCGGGCCCTGGTCAAGGACACCGCCTCCCTGGAGCTGCGCCCCGGCAGCCCCGAGGGCCGCGCCCCGGTCCTCAGCGCGCACGCCCACGCCGTGGCCTCCGGCGAGGCCGGCTTCGACGCCATGGGCATCCCGGTGGCCGGAGCGGGCGAGCCCACGGTCGCGAAGGAGGGCGCGGGCGAGCCGACGGCCACCGCGGACCGTGCCGGCGAGCCGGTGGTGACCAAGGACGGCGCGACCCGTGGCGACACCTGCCACCTCGACGTCGTCGACCGCTGGGGGAACATGGTCGCCGCCACGCCCAGCGGCGGCTGGCTCCAGTCCAACCCGGTCGTGCCCGAGCTCGGCTTCCCGCTCGGCACCCGGCTGCAGATGGCCTGGCTCGACGAGGGCCTGCCGAACACGCTGACCCCCGGCCGCCGCCCGCGCACCACCCTGACCCCGTCCCTCGCCCTGCGCGACGGAGTCCCCGTCATGGCGTTCGGCACCCCCGGCGGCGACCAGCAGGACCAGTGGCAGCTGCACTTCTTCCTCGCCGTGGCGCTGCGGGACCGGGTCCGTGGCGGCCTCGACCTCCAGGGCGCCATCGACGCTCCGAACTGGCACAACGACAGCTTCCCGGGCTCCTTCTTCCCGCGCGGGATGCGCCCGGGCAGCGTCACCGTCGAGGAGGGCATGGACCCGGAGGTCGTCGGCGAGCTGCGCCGGCGCGGTCACGACGTCACGGTGGGCGACGCGTGGTCCGAGGGCCGGATGTGTGCCGTCGCCAGGGACCCGGAGACCGGCGTCCTGTCCGCCGCCGCGAACCCCCGCGGGATGCAGGGCTACGCGGTCGGCCGCTGACCACCTGCCCGGGGTGCCCCCGGCGGACCGTGCTTAGCTGGAGTCATGATCGATGACTTTCTGTACGGGAACGCCGGGCACGCCGGGCCGGCGGCCGAGGTGGAGGCGGCGGTCCGGGCGGCGGCCGCCGCCGAGATCATGCCGCGCTACCGGCAGCTGGCCGCACACGAGATCGTCGAGAAGAGCGGCCCCCACGACCTGGTCACCGCCGCCGACCGGCTCGCCGAGGAGCACCTCGCCGCGTCCCTGACCCGGCTGCTGCCCGGCTCGGTCGTCGTCGGCGAGGAGGCCGTCCACGCCGACCCCACCGTCCTGGACGCCCTGGGCGGCGACGCGCCCGTGTGGATCGTCGACCCGGTCGACGGCACCCGCCAGTTCGTCCACGGCGAACCCGGCTTCTGCACCCTGGTGGCGCTCGCCCGGCACGGCGAGGTGTACGCCTCATGGACGTACGCCCCCGTCCTCGACGAGATGGCCGTCGCCGTCCGCGGCCGGGGAGCCACGCTCAACGGCACGGCTCTGCGCAGTGGTTCACCCGCTCCCGGCGCGGTGCTCAAGGTGGCCATGTCCCACCCCGACTACACCTCGGACGCCCAGAAGCGCGCCCTGCTCGGCCTGCGGACCGACGGAATCGACGCCCGCGCGTGCGGATCGGCGGGCCTGGAGTACCTCGCGGTCGCCTGCGGCGCGCAGGACGGGGTCGCGTTCAACTGGGAGTTCGCGTGGGACCACGCGGCAGGGCTGCTCCTGGTCACCGAGGCCGGCGGCGTCCAGTCGACGCTCTCCGGCGCCCCCTACCGGATCACCGGTGGAAACGACCTGCCGTTCACCGCGGCCAGGGACAGGACGACGGCGGACAGGATCCTTCAGGCTCTCCGGGCCGGCGGACAGAACACCTAGGGCCATACGGCTGTGGCCGGCGCGGGAGCCCCGCGCCGGCCACAGCCGGAGTGCCCGTACCGCTAGTTGCCCGCAGCCGCACGCCGCCGGACGGCGTAGAAGATCCCGCCGCCCGCGATCAGCGCCGCCGCTGCCGCGCCCACCATGGGGACGGTGGAGTCGGAGCCGGTCGCCGCCAGGTTGCCGCTCGTCATCGCCTTCGGGTCGGAGCCCCCGGTGGTGGAGCCACCCGCCGTGGAGCCGCCGGAGGTGCCCGTACCGCCGGAGGTGTTCGTACCGCCGGTGGTGTTCGTACCGCCGGTGGTCGAGGAGCCTCCGGTCGAGGAGCCCCCGGTCGTGGAACCATCCGTCGTGGAACCGCCGGTCGTGCTGCCGTTGCCGGCGTCGATCACGATCTCCGCGGTGTCGTTGGCCGCGTTCTTGTCGAAGGGCCTGTCCGCCCCGGTGAAGGAGACCTTCCCGGCCGCACCCTCGACGGCCTTGTCGATCCGGAGGACGAACGGGTACGTCTCGCCACCCGCCTCGTTGACCCACGACTGCGAGGTGCCGCAGGTGTAGTGGGTCCTGGTGACCGGGCTGCAGTAGTCGTGCGCCTTCACGACCGAGGTTCCCGAAGGGATACGGACGTCGACGGTCGCGGCGCCCTGGCCCAGCTCGCGGTAGACCCAGGCCGGGCCCTTGTTGAGGAACTTCACCGACGCGGTGACCTCGTCGCCGACCTTGCCCTCCAGCCGGGCGCCGGTCAGCGCGAAGTCGGCCGTGTTGACCGCGGTGACGTCGGCCGTGGAGGAGCCCTCGCTGTGGCTCGCCCGGTCGGCGTCGGTCGCCGGAGCCTTCTCGACCAGCTTCAGCGGTGCGCCCGTGCCCGGCACGGGGTCCGTCCCGCCGCCGTCGCCCGTTCCGGGATCCGTGGCCTCCACGGTCATGCGGACCTTGTCGTACAGGGCGTTGTCCAGCGCCTTGAGCCCCACCGGCTGCTCCGGCACGTAGACGACGCCCGGCTTCAGCGGCTGCTCGACGGCGCACACCGCGAGGGTCTTCTCCGGCTCCTCGTCGGCCGACGACTGCGTCGAGTAGAGGCAGTTGCCGTAGGAGTCGGCCGTGCCGAGGCCCGACGTGACGGAGTACGTCACCCAGATCTTCCCGATCTCCTCGGTGCCCTTGTTCAGTACCGAGAACGGCACGTCGACGCCGCTGCCTGGCTGTGCGTCCGTGATCGGCGCCAGCGGCGCGATGCCGAGATCGGGCTCCGCGGCGAAGGCGACGGCGGGCAGGGAGGCGAGCCCGGTCAGCGCGGCGGCGGTGAGTACACCGACCACGGTGCGCGACGGACGGCGGCCGGGAAGGGGGTGAGTCATAGAGGTTCCCTCGTCGTGGCGTGCGGTGGAAAAATGCCGTCTCCGGCACAATCACTTACCGCGACAGAAGACGCTTACGGCCGTCGAACGGTTGCATGCGCGCGCCACCGATAGTTCACCCGTCCGAAAGCCCCTGGCCACCATCGACTGCCGGGGAGTTGCCGTCCAGGACAGCACGAACATCCCGTACGACGCCGGCCGCCGCCTCCACCGCCGGGGCGTCCAGGCCGCGCAGAGCGGCGGACACCCGGTCCGCGAAGTCCGCCGGGGTGTCCGGCAGGGCGGCGGCGGACGCGAGCGCCCCCTTCTCGTTCAGACACCAGGAGCGGTGGTGGGCGTGCAGGGCCTGGGTGAGGATGCCGAACGCCTTCGACAGGCAGAGGGCCACATGGAGCGTGTCCCCGGACGGCGCCGACTTGCGGGCGGAGGCCACGGAGAACTCCGCCTCCCACGCCGCATCGGTCAGCGCGCGGCGCAGCGGCTCGGGGTAGGAGAGCGTGGCCTCCTGAAGGGACGTCAGCTCGCCGCCCGGGTCCACCAGCACCCGGCCGAGGGCGACCTCACCCACGTAACACGGGGACCAGAAGCCCAGCGGATGGCCGGGCTGAATCCCCACCTCGAAGCGACCCGACCGGCAGTCCGACCACACCGCTTCCACCCGGTCCAGATCGCGCAGGATCCAGTCGACGGCGACCCCGTCCACGGTCAGCCACGCCCCGCCGTTCACCCAGGGGCCCCACCCGCCGGGTCCCGCCACGTCGGCGGGCGCCCCCTGGACCTCGGACGCCAGTGCGGTGAGGGCGTCCAGATCCGGGACGCCCCGGTAGTAGACGCCCAGATCCCAGTCCGAGTCGGGACGATGGGTGCCACGGGCGCGGCTTCCGCCCAGGGCGACGGCCTCGATTCCGGACACCTGGGCGAGCCGGGACGCCATCGCGGCGACGGCGGGGGAGGGCGGGCATGCGTCAGTCATCGGACGGGAGGCTACCCGGAACCCTGTTGTCGGCGTACATGAATATCCTGGGTGCCCTGGCCATCGGCTGACAAAGGAGTCCGAAGGTGCCATCGATGCTGGATGCCGTCGTCGTGGGGGCGGGCCCGAACGGGCTGACAGCCGCTGTCGAGCTGGCCCGCCGCGGGTTCGCCGTGGAGGTGTTCGAGGCCGGGGAGACCGTCGGGGGCGGCGCCCGCACCGAGGAGCTGACCCTTCCAGGCTTCCGCCACGACCCCTGTTCCGCCGTGCACCCGCTGGGCATCGGTTCCCCCGCCTTCAGGGCGATGCCGCTCGCCCGGCACGGCCTCGAATGGCTCCAGGCGCCGCTCTCGCTCGCCCATCCGTTCCCGGACGGCTCCGCCGCGGTGCTCACCCGGTCCGTCGGGGAGACGGCCATGTCGCTGGGCCCGGAGGACGCGGGCGCCTACCGCAGGCTGGTCGCGCCCTTCACCGGCCACTGGGACACCCTTGCCGCGGACTTCCTGCGCACCCCGTGGGACGGCCTGCCCCGGGATCCGTACCGCTGGGCCCGCTTCGGCCTGGATGCCGTCCAGCCGGCCACGCTGCTCTCCCGGCGTTTCAAGGGGGAGAAGGCGCGCGGCCTGCTCGCGGGCCTCGCGGGGCACGCCATCGCACCCGCGAGCGGCCTCGCGACCGGCGGGATCGCACTGCTCTTCGCGCTCGCGGCGCACGAGAACGGCTGGCCGGTGCCGCGCGGCGGCTCGCAGGCCATCTCGGACGCCCTCGCCGCCTTCCTGCGCGAACAGGGTGGCACCATCCGCACGGGCATCGAGGTCAAACGCCTCGACGAGCTGCCGCCCGCCCGTGCCTACGTGTTCGACACCTCACCGACCGCCCTCGCCCGGATCGCCGGACTCGGCGGCGCCTACGACCACTACCGCTACGGGCCCTCCTGCTTCAAGATCGACTACGCGCTGTCGGGCCCGGTGCCGTGGACGGCCGAGGAGGCCCGGCGCGCGGGCACGGTCCATGTCGGCCCCTCCGCAGCCGAGATCGACGCCGCCCTGCGCGCCGCCGTGGCCGGCCGCGACCCGGACGTCCCCTTCCTGATCACCGCGCAGCCCAGCATCGTCGACCCGACCCGCGCCCCCGAGGGCCGCCATGTCTTCTGGGTGTACGGGCATGTCCCGTCCGGCTGGGAGGGCGACGCCACCGAGGTCATCGAGCGTCAGCTGGAGCGCTTCGCCCCCGGCTTCCGCGACCTGGTCCTCGCCCGCGCCGTCGCCGGACCGCCCCGCCTCGCCGTGCGCAACGCCAACTACGTCGGCGGCGACATCGCCACCGGGGCGTTCGCCGGGCTGCAGACGGTGCTCCGCCCCAAGCTCGCCCGCGTGCCGTACGCCACCGCGCACCCCGCGGTCTTCCTCTGCTCGTCGGCCACCCCGCCCGGCCCCGGTGTGCACGGCATGTCGGGGCACCACGCGGCGAAGGCGGTGTGGCGGCGGCTGCGGGCGAAGTGACAGGGCCGGCGGTGGCTCAGCCCGTGTGCGCCAGCACTGCCGTCCGCCCGCCGAGCAGCCGGGAGAAGGTGTCGGTGACCTCGGCGAGAGCTTCCGCCGCGCCGGGTGCGACGCTCAGGGTGCCGTTCTCGCCGGCGGTGAGGTCCTTGTCGAGCGTGAACCAGCCCGGGACGATGTGCGCCGCGCCCATGGAGCTGAGTACCGGGCGCAGCGCGTAGTCGATCGCCAGGACATGGGCCGTGCTGCCCCCGGTGGCCAGCGGCAGCACGGTCTTGCCGGTCAGCGCGTACTGCGGCAGCAGGTCCAGCAGTGTCTTCAGCAGGCCCGAGTAGGCGGCCTTGTAGACGGGGGTGCCTATGACCACCCCGTCCGCCTCCTCGAAGAGCGCCGTGGCCCCGACGACGGCCGGGTGCCGGAAGTCGGCGCCCAGCAGTGCCTCGGCGGGCAGCGTGCGCACGTCCAGCGGCGTCACGTCGTGGCCCTGGTCCCGGAGCCGGTTGTCCAGGTGGCGCAGGAGCCGTGCCGTGCGCGAGGTGGGTGAGGGACTGCCGGAGACGGACAGGATGGTTGCCATGGGAAGCCTTTCTCTCAGGGTCAGGAACGCCGGTGGCGTCGGTCACGGCCGAGGGCGGCGCTCACCACGCGCTCGAATCGACGGTGACGACCGGCACCAGTTCGTTGCGCAGGGTCTCCAGGAAGGTGACGATCTCCGCGGCCACCGAGCGGTGCTGCATGTCGTTGAGGACATCGTGGTGTGCGTCCCGCACCACCGAAAGACGGGCCCGCGGAAGGGACTTCGCCGTACGCACGAGTGCCTCACGGTCCGCGAGCGGATCGGCGTCGCCGGCCAGGAGCAGTGCGGGAACACCGATGTCACCGGCGTACGCCGCCGCGAGCAGGTCCTCCGGCACCGCTTCGTCGAGCGCCCCGCGCCGGAGCCCGGTGTCCTCGGTGAGCGTGCCCCTGTGTGCGGGGCAGGCGGTACGCACGTCGAGCTCGTCCTCCCACCCTCCGACGGAGGCGGCCCCGCCGGAGGGGATCCCCGCCAGGACGACGGCGTCCGGCCGGGCGGCGGACGGTACGTCCTCCCGACCGAGGAGCGCCGCGACGGCGACGGCTCCGCTGTCCGCTCCCACCAGCACGAGGGGGCGTACGACGCCGTCCTCGCCCGAGTCCCCGGCCGCGGCGGCGAGTCGGGCGCCGAAGCGGGTCAGCGAACCGGCCGGGTCGCCCTCGTCGAGCTCGGGGGCGTCGACCACGCGCACGCGGTAGGCGTCGGCGGCGAGCCGCCTGCCCAGCCGGGTGTAGGTCGCCCGGGTCTCGCCCCGGCCGGGCACCACGAGGAGGGTGCCGCGCGTGCGAAGTCCCTCGGGGGCGTGGTGGTCGGTGTACTCGGTCATCTGGTTCCTCCGTGTGCGTGCCTGTTCAGGGGGTGCGCGGATCGCGTCAGTCGTTCACGAGCTCGCGCTCGGAGGTGTGGCGGTTCGCGGGGACGGGCAGCCCGAGGTTGCCGCGCAGGGTGTCCGCCTCGTACTCGGTCCGGAACAGGCCGCGCTTCTGCAGGAGAGGCACCACGCCGTCGACGAAACGGTCGAGGTCGTCGTTGTTCCGGAACGCCAGGTTGATGCCGTCCAGCGTGCCGGCGTCGGACCACTTCTCGATGGTGTCGGCGACGGTCTCCGGAGCCCCGACGAACGGCGAGCGACGGAACGCGTTGACGGACTCGGCTACTTGACGCAGAGTCAGGTTCTCCGCCTTGGCGCGCTCGATGATGTTCCCGGCGCCCGTCCGGCCGCCCTTCTCCGCGAGATGGGCGACGTCGGGGAACGGCGCGTCCAGGTCGTGCGCGCTGAAGTCGTACGCGCCGAAGGAACGGCCCAGGAGCGCGAGGTTGCTCGCGAAGTCGTTGTCCTCCTCGAAGATCTCCCGTTCCCGGCGCCGGGCCTCCTCGTCGGTCGCGCCGACGATCGGGCCGCCGTGGATGAAGACCTTGATGTGGTCGGGGTCGCGTCCGTAGGCCGCGGTGCGCTTCTTGATGTCGGCGTAGTACTCCTGCGCCGACTCCAGCGTGCCGCCCGGTGCGTAGATGCCCTCGGCGACGCGCGCGGCGAGGTCGCGGCCCTCGGGGGAGACTCCGGCCTGGAAGATGACCGGCTGCCCCTGCGCCGAGCGGGAGATGTTGAGCGGACCGGCGACCTTGAAGTGCTCCCCGGCGTGGTTCAGCGCGTGGAGCCTGGACGGGTCCAGGAAGACGCCGCGCTCCACGTCGGCGGGGAAGGCGTCGTCCTCGTAGGAGTCCCAGAGCCCGCGGGCTACCTGGACGAACTCCAGGGCGCGGCCGTACCGGGTGGCGTAGTCGAGGTGTTCGTCGAGCCCGTAGTTCTTCGACGTACCGGTGTCGAAGCTGGTCACCACGTTCCAGCCGGCGCGTCCGCCGCTGATGTGGTCCAGGGAGGCGAACCGGCGGGCCAGGTTGAACGGGGAGTTGTACGTCGAGCTCGCCGTGCCGACCAGGCCGAGGTGCTTGGTGTGGGTGGCGACGGCGGAGAGCAGGGTGAGCGGTTCCAGCCGGTTCAGGTAGTGCGACGGGTAGGTGGAGTTGATGAACTGGCTGTCGACGACGAACAGCGCGTCGAAGAGGGCGTGTTCGGCCGCCTGGGCCTGCTGGATGTAGTAGTTGATGTCGATGCTGGCGTTCTTCGCGACCAGCGGGTCCTTCCACAGACCGTGCTGGCCGGGGCCCCCGACGCCGTACGGGTGCAGTGCGAGATGGATCCTGCGGGACATGGGTGTTCCTCTCGGTGGTGCGGGGATGTGCGGAGACGCTCTGCGGTCAGCCGCTCAGCTGTGCGCGCAGGGCCTCCCGCTCGGAGCGGTCGGCGGTCCGCGAGTGCAGCGTCGGTGCGGAGCCGACGAGCAGCCGCGTGTACACGTGCCGCGGGTGGTTGATGACGTCACGGGCGGAGCCCACCTCGACGAGCTCCCCCCTGTAGAGCACGGCGATGCGGTCCGCGGTCCCGGCGATGGAACCGAGGTCGTGGGAGATGAAGACGAGGGACGTCCCGGCGGCGCGGAGCTCCTTGAGGATCTCCAGGACCTGCACGCGGTTGGCGGAGTCCAGGGCACTGACCGGCTCGTCGAGGATGACCAGCGCGGGCTCCGTGACCAGCGCGCGGGCCACGGCGACACGCTGGCGCTGGCCGCCGGAGAGCTCGCCGGGCAGCCGCCCGAGCAGTTCCGCGGAGAGGTGGACCCGGTCGAGGAACGCGCGCGCCCGTTCCGCCGCCTCCTTACGCGGCACTCCCTGGATGAGCAGCGGTTCGGTCAGGGAGTCCTCGACGGTGAGGTCCGGGTCGAGGCTCCGCAGCGGGTCCTGGAAGACGTACTGGACGATGCCCCTGCGGCGCAGGGAGCGCCAGCGGCGGTTGCCGTAGCCGGTCACCTCCTCGCCGCCGACCCGGATCGAGCCGGCCGAGGCGCGCACGAGGCCGAGCGCGGCGCGGGCCAGCGTGGACTTCCCGGAGCCCGTCTCGCCGATGACGCCGACGGTCTCCCCGGGGGCGACGCTCAGCGAGACCCCTCGCAGGGCGCTCCGGGCGCGGCGTCCCCGGCCGTAGCGCACGTCGAGGCCCTCGACGGCCAGGACGGGGGAGGGTGCCTCCTCCTCCGGGCCGGCGGTCCTCCCTTCCGCTGACGCGATGGTCATGACGCCTCCTCGGGGTCTTCGGGGCCCTTCGGGGTCCCCGCGGCCTCCGGGTTCCCGGGCTTTTCCGGCTTCCCGGGCTTCTCCGGGTTCTCCAGGTCCTGCGGGTCCTCCAGGTCCTTCGGGGTCAGGAACTTGTCCAGGCCGTACTGCTCGTGCTCGGCCATCAGCAGCCGGGTGTACGCGTGCTGCGGATCGTGCAGCACCGAACGCGTCGGGCCCTGCTCCACCACCTCGCCCTGCCGCATGACGAGGACCTCGTCGCACAACTGGGCGACGACGGCCAGGTCGTGGGAGACGACGACGAGCGCCAGGCCGGTGCGCTCGCGCAGTTCGGCCAGCAGGTCGAGGATCTCGGCCTGGACCGTGACGTCGAGGGCCGTCGTGGCCTCGTCGGCGATGAGGGCCCGCGGCTCGACGGCCACGGCCGCCGCGATCAGGACGCGCTGGAGCATGCCCCCCGACAGCTCGTAGGTGTACTGGCCGTAGACCAGCTCCGGATCCCGCAGGCGTACCGCCCTGAGGAGACCGAGGGCCTGCCGGCGCGCCTCGCGACGCTTCACGCCCTTCTTGACGCGGATGACCTCGGCTATCTGGGCCCCCACGCGGATCGACGGGTTGAGATACGACGCCGGGTCCTGGAAGACGGCACCGATCGTGGTGCCGCGCAGGGCGGTCCACTGCCGGGGTGTCAGGGTCGCGATGTCGGTGCCGCCGATCTCGACCGAACCGCCGGAGACCTCGAAGTGCGGGGGCAGGATCCCGAGGACGGCCCGGCAGGTCAGGGTCTTGCCGCTGCCGGACTCGCCGACGATGCCGACCGCCTTGCCGGGGGTGAGCTCGAAGCCGACGCCGTGGACGATCTCCCGGCCGGTGACCCGGTCGGTGATGTGCACGTCGCGGACCGCGACCACCGGGGGAGCGGCGGGGGCGGCCGGATTCGCGGCCCCGGCGGGCGCCGACTCCTCGGTGCGGTCGGGGGCGGTGTTCCGGTACAGGGTCCTCATCGGGAGCCTCCCACGGGGACGGGCGCGGATGTGCCGGTGCGGGTCCGGGCCTTGCGCCGGTTGACCAGGGCGCGGCCCGCCTCGCCGGACACGTCGCGGATGGCGTCGGCGAGCAGGTTGCACGCCCAGACGGTGACCATGATCAGCAGGGCGGGCGCCACCGGCGCCCAGGGCTGGTGGCTGAGGTAGCCCAGGTCGGAGGCGAGCAGACCGCCCCAGGTGGGAGCCGGAGGCTGTACGCCGATGCCGAGGAAGGTCAGGCTGGAGACGATGACGAAGCCCACGCCGATGGTCTGGGCGAGCGCCACCGCGATCGGCGGGAGCACCTTGACCCATACATGGCGGCGTACGACCCAGCCGACCGAGGCGCCGGAGACGATCGCGGCCTCCACGTACGGCGAGCGGGCCACGGCCAGCGTCGCCGCGCGCGACACCCGGTAGAAGAGCGGTGAGACCAGTGCGCCCGTGACGAGCATGGCCTGCGTGATCCCGTTGCCGAGCAGCGCGATCACGGCGATGGCGAACAGCATGAACGGCAGGGCGACCAGGGTGTCGGCCAGACGGAGGGTCAGCCATTCGAAGACCCGGCCCGAGTAGACCGACAGGATGCCGGGGACCGCGCCGACGACGAGGGCCGTCAGCGCGACCTCCAGGGACCCGAGCACGCTGATCCGCGATCCGTCCAGGAGGCGGCTGAACACGTCACGGCCCAGGTAGTCCGTCCCCAGCCAATGGGCTCCCGAGGCCGACGCGAGCGTGTTGTCGCTGGTGGCCAGGGGATCCTGCGGGGCGAGCCAGGGGCCGCAGACGGCGAGCAGGGCGATCAGCACCAGGATCACCACGGCGATCCGGCCGGATGTGAGTGAGAGGACGCGGCGCACCATCGTCATACCCCCCGCTGGGATGCCGGCATCACACGCGCCAGCACCAGGTTGATGATCAGGTTGAAGGAGACGACCAGCACGATCGACACCACGAGCACGCCCTGCACCGCCGGCACGTCGCCGGCCTGGGCCGAGTCGTTGGCGAACCGGCCGAAGCCCTGGAGACCGAAGATCCACTCCGTGACCACGGAAGCACCCACCAGCGCCGGGAACTTCTGTCCGACCGTCGCGAGGGCGGGCCCGAGGCCGTTGCGCAGGACATGGGCGAAGAAGATCCGCCGTGGGCTCAGGCCCCGGACCACCGCGCCCGTCACGTAGTTCTCGCCGTAGGCCGCGATGAGGCTGGACCGCAACTGGCGGGCGACATCGGCGATGACGTCAAAGCTCAGCGCGAGCACCGGGAGTGTGATGTGGGCGAGCCAGGGACCGACACCCTGGTCGGCCGGGATGTAACCGGCCGAGGGGAAGAGACCGAGTCCCACCGCGAGGGCCGCCACCAGCACGATGCCCACCACGAAGGCCGGCATCACCGAGATCACGGTGACGAATCCGGTGATCGCCCGGTCCACGACGGTGGTGCGCCGGAGCGCCGCCACCGTGCCGAGGAGGAAGCCCACGACCACACCGATGACCAGCGCGAAGGTCGCGACCGAGAGGCTCACCCCCAGACCGAGGCCGATCAGTGTCGAGATGTCGGCCCCGTTGACCCAGCTGGTGCCGAGCTGTCCGTGCAGGACCCCGCTGAACCAGTCCCAGTACTGGGTCAGGAAGGGCTTGTCGAGCCCCCATTCGGCCTCGACGCGCTGGATCGCCTCGGGGGTCGCCTCCTCGCCCAGCTGGATGCGCGCCGGGCTGAGCCCGCTCATGGACCGCAGCGCGAACGTCACGAAGGTCGCCACCAGGAACACCGGCACGAAGATCGCGACCGACCGGCCGAGTACGGCAGCCACCCGCCCCGCCGCATGCCGCGCCCTGGTCGTGGCGACCCGGCCGCGCTCAGGAGCGCCGCGCCCGCGCTCGGGCTCCGGTGTGGTCGTCGTCATGGGGCTCCTCCTTTCTGCAGTGGTGTACGGGACGGGGTCAGGAGCCGCCGGCGATCTTCACGCCGGTCCAGTCGATGTGGGCGGGGTTCTTCGGCAGATCGGAGAGTGCCTTGTTCTTGGCGAAGAGGTTGGGCGACGAGAAGGTGAAGATCAGGGCCTTGCTCTCCAGGCCCGCACGCGTCGCCGCCTGGAGCACCCGCCGGTAGTCGGGCGCGTCCAGAGGCGTCTGACGGACCTTGGCGACGGCCTCCTTGAAGCCCTCCGGCTCGTACGGGGTGCTCAGGTTCAGCGGGCCGTTCGGACCGAAATGGGCGGTGAGGGTCTGCACCGCGGAGTCGCGGCCCGTCGTCGAGTACAGGGAGAAGGCCAGGTCCTTGGCGAAGAACGGGGTGGCCCAGTTCTTGTCGATCTTGATGGTGACCTTGATGCCCACGGCCGCCAGCTGCGACTGGACGATCTCGGCCTGCGGGTCCTCCGCCGGGACGACCAGGTTCAGCTTGATGTCACCGGGCCCGTGGCCCGCTTCGGCCAGGAGCTTCTTCGACTTCGCCGGGTCGTACGGGTAGGCGTTCTCCGACTCGGAGTCGTAGGCCTCGTACCCCTTGGGGAAGGGCTGGTCGGTGGCCTCGCCATGACCGAACGTCAGCTTGTCGACGAACTCCTTGCGGTTGACCGCGTAGCGGAGCGCGTCGACGACCCTGTCGTCGTCGAACGGCGCCTTGTTGACGTTCAGGCTGATGTTGGAGGCGTTGAAGCCGGGCTGGGAGAACACGTCCAGGCCGGCCTTCTCGGCGGCGGAGGCCTGGCTCGGGTCGAGGTCGGCGAAGTTGTAGACACCCGTCTGGAGACCCGAGACCACGGTGGAGGCATCGGGTGCGGAGACCAGCTCGACGTGGTCGATGTGGATGTTCTTCGCGTCCCAGTAGTCGGGGTTCTTCCGCAGGACCGCCTTGGTGCCCGGGATCAGCTGGTCGATGACGAACGGCCCGGCACCGACAGGGGCCCGGTCCAGCTCCGCGGGGTCGGCGGCCGCCTTCGGGCTGGCTATCTGCAGGACGCGCTCCCCGAGCAACTGCGGGATCTGGTAGTCGACCTGGGTGAGGGCGAGGGTGGCGTCGAGCCCGTCGGCCTTCACCGACCCGATGGACGTCAGGTCGCCGAAGAGCGCGGAGTTCTTCTGCTTCTGCGCCCGCTCGATCGCGGCCTTCACGGCCGCGCCGTCGACCGGCTGACCGTCGCTGAACTTCAGCCCGGGGCGCACGTGGAAGGTGATCCGGTCACCCTTCTCGTTGTACTCCCAGCTCTCGGCGAGGTCCGGGACCGCCTTGCCCTCCTCGTCGGTTCGCGTCAACGAGGCGTATACGAGGGCGAGTTCGCGGAACTGTGCGCCGCTTCCCCCCACCACCGGATCCCAGTGGCTCGGGAAGTAGGAGGAGGCCCATTTCAGGGTGGCGCCGCCGGCCGCCGAAGAGGCGCTGCCGCCGCAGGCGCTCAGAGCCGGCACGAGCAGGGCGATGAAGGCGGTTCCGAGGGCAGCGACCCTCAGGCCGCCCGCCTGTCGGGCCGACCGGGCATCCGGTCGGCGTCGGATCGTGAGGCGTGCGGACATCTCGTTCTCTCTGATGGGGTCCGGCCCGGAAAAGGGCAGGAGGAGGCGGGGAAGCGTGAAGAGGGGAGCGCGGCACTCGCGCGAACCGTCGTCGCGTATGCGGGCATGCGGCGTCGAGGCGTCGGCGCACGGCACGGCACGGCAGGGCAGGAGCGGGTCCGGCGGGGCGTCGAGGAACTCACGGCCCCGGACGGGGATGCGACGGAAGGGCGCGACGGAAGGCGGGGAGCCGACGCGGGGCACAGGCGCGGATCAGCGGGCCGAAGGGCGGCCGGTGCTGCCGACGGAGGTCAGGCGGCGCCTGTGGAGCGAGGGTGGTGAGCGGTCAGCGACAGAGTGCGCTGGAGGTGCGCCGCAGGTCCACGTAGCGGCACACCACACCGGGGTGCGTCGTGAGCATGGGCTCATCCTGGCGGCAGCCGTCCTCGCCTGTCAATGGACACCCTTTGGTGTCTCATTCAGCGGGACGGGGCTCGACCGCAGCTCAGGGCGGTGCGGCGGCGAACTCAGCCCACAGCGGGATGCGCTGACGCCTCGTCGGGATGCAGCCAGAGGGGGCCGTTCGCCGTCTCCAGGGGGACCGCCCCCGGGGGAGGCCACACGCCCTCCGCCAGCAGGAGTCGGTCCGGTCCGGTCAGGCTCCGGTACCGCTCCAGTGCCTCGGCGGGGGTGAGCGGCGCGGAGAGGCCGAGGAGCCCCGGGCAGAGCTCGTCGACGGCCGCCGCGTACGTCCCGTACGACCGCCAGCCGGGTATCGCGCGACAGCCGGACGGGGCGCGCAGCAGGAGGGTCGGCAGCGCGTAGCGGTACCCGCCGTCGGCAGTCTCCTTGGCCGTGCCCGGGTGCGGCGATCCGCTGCGTACGGACAGGACTTCGGGGACCGGGCGCCGTGCCTCCGCACGGTCCGCGCGCACCCGCTCCAGGACGCCGGGCGAGGCCGCGTCGGCCCTCAGCCGGTCCGGGTCCAGGCCCGGGACACCGCGCGTGGCGGCCACCGCGGCCTCCGGGGTGTCCGCCGGTTCGCCCAGGACGAAGACGGTCTCCCGGAGCCGTCGCAGGACCCGTTCGGCCACATCGGCGCCCTGGAGCTCGGCGGCCCCGGCCACGAGCGACGACGGCCAGGAGCTCGCCGCGACGCGGCTCAGCCGGGCCGCCCGAGGGGCCCGGGTGTGCGCGCTGATCCTCTCGACGTAGCCGGCGTAGTACGCGGTTTCGGCCGCCGGATCGGGCGCCGGGTCGTCATCGTCGTCGAAGAGGATCGCGTACGCCCGTCGCCAGCGGACCCGGCCGGCCAGCGCGGTCCGCAGCCTGCGGAAGGCGGGCTCCGACCCCCAGGCCCAGGGGCACATCGGGTCGGTGAACTCCACCACCTCCACCGGCGGTGCGTCCGGCCGGCCGGTCACGCGGCACCGATCGAGGACGGCTGTTCGCGCGCGTCGACGGGCAGCAGCGAGGCCAGGGTCAGCCCTCCGAGGACCGCCGCGGCGTCCGACTCGACCCGCCTCCACACCCCGGGCAGACCCACCGCGGGGCCCGGGTAGTCGAGCCCTCTCAGCGACTCGCCCCGGAGGGTGATCAGCTCACCGTCGACGGCGCGCACGACATCCAGCAGGGCGATCTCCCCGGCAGGTCTGCCGAGCCAGTAACCGCCCTCGCAGCCGCGTTGGCTGCGCACCAGACCGGCCCTGCGCAGCTCGCCCACCACGGACTTCAAGAACCTGAACGGAATCTCCTGCGAGGAGGCGATGGCTTCGCAGGAGAGCGGACGGCCGGGGTCACTCGCGAGCTCCAGAAGGGCGCGCGTGGCGTAGTCCGCCTTCGCGGAGATATGCATGCGCACATCATGCCCCGGCGGTGCGCCGCAGGCGAGGCGCTTCCGGCCGTTCCCCGCCCGCGTCGCGCCTGTATTGCGGGAACATTGCCGCAGGTGAAGGGGAATGGACACCTCTTGACATCCTTTTCGCGGCCGCCCTAACGTCCGTGCCATGAGCGAGCCGTTGACGACCCCCGGAGAAGGGTTCCACCCTCACCTCCACGAAGCCCCGGGCCGCGCGGCGGCACCCCTGCGCGCCCGTCTGCACCACATCCGCGCGGACGCGCTGGACGGAGACACGGCACAGACCGGAGGCATGCGGAGATTCGGTGCCGTCAGCGGCCGGACCGTGGGTTCCGAGAAACTGTGGATGGGCCAGACCCACGTCGCCCCCGCGACCGCGTCCTCCGACCACCATCACGGTGAGTCCGAGACTGCCATCCATGTGGTCAGCGGACACCCGGAGTTCGTCTTCCTGGACGACTCGGGGGACGAGCCGGAGGAGGTGCGGCTGCGCACCTCACCGGGCGACTACATCTTCGTCCCGCCGTTCGTGCCGCACCGCGAGGAGAACCCGGACCCCAGCGAGGAGGCCGTGGTCGTCATCGCCCGCAGCACCCAGGAGGCGATCGTGGTCAACCTGCCGCGTCTGTACGCCCTGGACCTCGACGCGAACGCCTGAAGGGCCGTGCGCGCGCCGGACAGCGAACGCGCCGCCTGTGGCGGGCAGTTCGAGAGCGCCTTCCGGTCGCGCCGAGATTACCTCAGCGGTAATCGACCCTCTGCCACGAGTGCGACAGGCTGCGGAGCACAAGGAAGGGCGGCACACCGACGGTGAGCCGCCGTCCGGCCAGGCTGCCCGCCGGTGAGGCGGGAAGCACGGCCATGTGCCGCAGGCGCGCCGTCCGGCGCACCCGCAGAGACGAGAGGACACCGCTGTGACCACCCACGAGGACGCCGTCGAGCGCTACTTCACCGCCTGGAACGCCGCCACCCCCGAGGATCTGGCCAAGGCGGTCGCTGCCGCCTTCACGGAGGACGGCACCTACACCGACCCGTTGGGTGAGGCGAAGGGGCACGAGGGGATCGCGGCGGCGATCGCGGGCGCCCACCAGCAGTTCCCCGGCTTCGCGTTCGAGCTCACCGGTACGCCCGACGCCCACCACAACCTGGTGCGCTTCACATGGGACCTGGTCTCCACCACCGACGGGTCCGCTCCCGCCGCCGGCTTCGACGTGATCACGCTCGCCGACGACGGCCGCATCAGCGGCGTCGCCGGCTTCCTGGACCGCCTGCCGGGTGCGTGACCTCTCCCTCAGCCCGCCGCCTGAAGGGCGGCTGCGGTCTCCGTGTCCGCGGGCAGGAAGGTCTCGACCGCCAACTCGGCGACGGTCACGTCCATCGGTGTGTTGAAGGTCGTCGCCGTCGAGATGAAGGACAGCACCCGGCCGCCCGCCTCGATCCGGAGCGGCAGTGCGTACGGGTGGGCCGCCGGGCCCCGCCCGTCCGTACGCCCGTCCGGGCCGGCAGGCGTGCCGCCTGCGGGGGCCGGATAGGCGGCCACCTCCTCGTAGAGGCCGCGCAGCGCTTCGGAGGAACGCAGCGCGGCCTGCCGCTCCATCCGTTCCAGGAGGTGGCCGCGCCATTCCCCCAGGTTGCGGATCCGCGGGGCCAGGCCCTGCGGATGCAGCGTCAGCCGCATGGCGTTCATGGGCGGCCGCAGCAGGTGACCGGCCACCCCGTCGAGCAGCAGCCGCACGCCCTCGTTCGCGGCCACCACGTCGTACATCCCGTCCATCACCAGGGCGGGGAAGGGCTCGTAGGCGGTCAGCAGCTGGTCCAGTCCGGCCCGCAGCGTCGTCATCGCAGGCGCGGTCAGCGCTGTCTCCGGGTACGAGGGGGCGTAACCCGCTGCCACGAGCAGCGCGTTGCGGTCCCGTACGGGAACGTCGAGGTGTTCGGCGAGATGCAACACCATGGACCGGCTCGGCGTGGACCGGCCGGTCTCGATGAAGCTGATGTGGCGTGCGGAACTGTCGGCTCTGAGAGCCAGTTCGAGCTGGGTGATACCCCGCAGCTTGCGCCAGCCCCGCAGCAGGCTTCCGGCGTTCAGGTCATCGACCGTCCTGGCCATGGCAGTCGTCATGGCCAGGACGGTACTAGAGGGCCTCAGGACCCCGCTCGCCCGTGCGGACCCGCACAGCGGTCTCCACGGGCACCGCCCACACCTTGCCGTCGCCGATCTTTCCGGTGCGGGCGGCGCGGACCACCGCTTCGATCACCGGCTCGGCGTCCGCGTCCTCGACGAGGACCTCTATACGGATCTTGGGCACCAGGTCCACCCGGTACTCCGCACCCCGGTAGACCTCGGTGTGGCCGTGCTGGCGCCCGTATCCGCTGGCCTCGGTGACCGTCAGCCCGTTCACGCCGAGGTCCTGCAGAGCGGTCTTCACCTCGTCGAGGCGGTGCGGCTTCACGACGGCGGTGATGAGCTTCATGGGGCGGTGCTCCTGTCCTGGGAGAGAAGTGCGGAGTGGCCCGGGGTCTGCGCGGCTGCGTGACCCAGGCCGCCGTGATCGTAGGCGCTCTCCGCGTGCACTGTCTGGTCCAGGCCCGTGAGCTCCTCCTCCTCGGACGCCCGCACACCCATCAGCCGGTCGATCACCTTCCCGATCCCGTACGTCGCCAGGAAGGTGTACGCGGCGACGGCGAGCACCGCCACGGCCTGCCGGACGAGCTGGCCCGCTCCGCCGCCGTAGAGGAGGCCCTCGGCGCCCCCGGTCATCGTCGCCGTCGCGAACAGCCCTATGAGCAGCGTGCCGACGACGCCTCCCACGAAGTGCACACCGACGACGTCCAGGGAGTCGTCGTAGTCGAACCGGAACTTCCACGCGACGGCGTACGAGCAGACGACTCCGGCCGCGAGTCCCACGACGGCCGCGCCGAGCACCCCGACGGTCCCGCAGGCGGGTGTGATCGCGACCAGGCCGGCGACCACACCGGAGGCCGCGCCGAAGGTGGTCGGGTGGCCGTCGCGCCGCTGTTCGACGAAGAGCCAGCCGAGCAGCCCGGTGCAGCCGGCGACGAGGGTGTTGAGGACCGAGGCGGCGGCGAGGCCGTTCGCGCCGAGAGCCGAGCCGCCGTTGAACCCGAGCCAGCCGAACCAGAGCAGGCCCGCGCCGAGCATCACCATCGGCAGGTTGTGCGGCCGCATCGCGTCCTTCTTGAAGCCGATGCGGGGGCCGATCACCAGGGCGAGGGCCAGGCCCGACGCTCCGCAGGTGATCTCCACGACGAGACCGCCGGCGAAGTCCAGGGCGCCGAGCGAGTCCTTGATCCACCCGCCGGGCCCCCATACCCAGTGGGCGATGGGAACGTATACGAGCAGGGTCCACACCGGCACGAAGACCAGCCACGCCGCGAACTTCATACGGTCCGCGATCGCTCCGCTGATCAGCGCGGCGGTGAGGATCGCGAAGGTCAGCTGGAAGGTGGTGAACAACAGGGTCGGGACGCTGCCGGTGAGGTCGTCGGGGCCGATGCCGACCATGCCCACCTGGCCGAGGCCTCCGATGAGCCCGGCGAACGTGTCGTCCCCGAAGGCCAGCGAGTAGCCGGCGACCAGCCACACGACGGTGACCAGCGCGATCGACACGAAGCTC
Source organism: Streptomyces sp. NPDC088746 (assembly GCF_044751065.1). Classification (NCBI taxonomy): domain Bacteria; kingdom Bacillati; phylum Actinomycetota; class Actinomycetes; order Kitasatosporales; family Streptomycetaceae; genus Streptomyces; species Streptomyces sp. NPDC088746. The sequence continues at coordinate 437,488 of NZ_JBIVLA010000005.1, read as the reverse complement.
ATCATCAGCATGTTGAGGACGCTCTTCGTGCGCACCATGCCGCCGTAGAACAGGGCGAGGCCCGGAGTCATCAGCAGGACGAGAGCGGTGGCGGCGAGGAGCCAGGCGGTGTCGCCGGTGTCCAGGCCTGCCGAGGCCAAGGTCGTGGGGGTCAAGACGGGGTCCCTCCTCGGGGCACGGTGAGGTCCGGCCCGGAGAGCGTCGCGGGCGTGCGTTTCGCGGAGGGCGCCGTCGCGTTTCCGGAATGTTTCATTGCGGGAAGGTGACCGAAACCTCACCGGGAACCGACGCGATGGCCTCCGCCGGAACATCGACCGGCCCGGGGAGCCGCAGGCGGCCGTGGACCGTGTCGGATTCCCGCGCGACGTCCATGTCGGATTTCCGCCAGCCGACCGGCCCCTCCGTGCCCGATGCTTGGACCATGCACACCGACACCGAGCGCTGCGTGAGGGCCGTCCGGTCGAAGGACGCCCGCTTCGACGGCTGGTTCTTCACGGCGGTCCTGACCACCCGGATCTACTGCCGGCCCAGCTGCCCGGTGGTGGCGCCGAAGGCGCGGAACATGACCTTCTACCCCAGCGCCGCCGCGTGCCAGCAGGCCGGTTTCCGCGCCTGCAAGCGGTGCCGGCCCGACACCAGCCCCGGCTCCCCGGAGTGGAACGCCCGCGCCGACTCCGTCGCCCGGGCCATGCGGCTCATCCAGGACGGCGTCGTCGACCGGGAGGGCGTGCAGGGACTCGCCGCCCGGCTCGGATACTCCGCCCGGCAGGTCGAGCGTCAGCTCCTCGCCGAGCTGGGCGCGGGCCCGCTCGCGCTGGCGAGGTCCCAGCGCGCCCAGACCGCACGGGTCCTCATCGAGACGACCGGGCTCCCCATGGCCGAGGTCGCGTTCGCGGCCGGGTTCTCATCGATCCGTACGTTCAACGACACCGTGCGGGAGGTTTTCGCGCTCGCCCCGGGCGAACTGCGCGCCCGGGCGGGACGTGGGACCCGTGAGCCGGTGGCCCCGGGGGTCATAGCTCTCCGGCTCCCGTACCGCGCCCCGCTCAACCCGAGCAACCTCTTCGGGCACCTCGCCGCCACCGCCGTCCCGGGCGTCGAGGAATGGCGCGACGGCGCCTACCGCCGCACCCTCACCCTGCCCCACGGGCACGGCATCGTGGCGCTGTCCCCGCAGCCCGGCCACATCGACTGCCGGCTCTCCCTCGCCGACCCCCGCGATCTCACCCAGGCCGTCAGCCGCTGCCGCAGACTCCTCGACCTGGACGCCGACCCGGTCGCCGTGGACGGCCAGCTGCGCTCGGACCCGATGCTCGCCCCGCTGGTCGATGCGGCCCCGGGGCGCCGGGTACCGCGCACGGTCGACGCGGCGGAGTTCGCCGTACGCGCGGTGCTCGGCCAGCAGGTCTCCACGGCCGCCGCCCGCACCCACGCGGCCCGTCTGGTCCGCGCCCACGGGATCCCGGTGGAGGACCCCGAAGGCGGCCTGACCCATCTGTTCCCGACCCCCGAGGCACTGTCCGGGCTCGACCCCGAGGCACTCGCCCTGCCGCGCAGCCGCCGCGCGACGCTCACCACCCTCGTGGCCGCCCTCGCCGGCGGGTCCCTGGACCTGGGGGAGGGGACCGACTGGGAGAGGGCCCGGGCGGAACTGGCCGCGCTGCCGGGCTTCGGCCCCTGGACGGTCGAGGTCATCGCCATGAGGGCCCTCGGGGACCCGGACGCCTTCCTCCCCACCGACCTCGGGATCCGCAGGGCGGCCGGACAGCTCGGACTCCCGGCCACCCCCGCCGCACTCACCGCGTCCGCCACGCGGTGGCGCCCCTGGCGGGCGTACGCGGCGCAGTATCTGTGGACCGTCGACGACCACCCCATCAACCACCTGCCCAGCTGAGGACGACCATGACCGCCACACCCACATCGACCAGGCAGCACACGGTCGTCGACAGCCCGTACGGGGCGCTCACCCTGGTCGCGACCGACGGCGTGCTGTCCGGTCTCTACATGACCGGGCAACGGCACCGCCCGCCCGAGGAGACCTTCGGCGTACCCGACGCGCGGCCCTTCGGCGAGACCGTCCGCCAGCTGCACGCCTACTTCGCGGGCGAGCTGAAGGAGTTCGACCTCCCGCTGCGCCTGCACGGCACCGCCTTCCAGCGCGGCGTCTGGTCCGAGCTCGTACGCATCCCGTACGGCGAGACCCGCTCCTACGGGGAACTGGCCGACCGCCTCGGTAAGCCCGGGGCATCCCGCGCGGTGGGCCTCGCCAACGGCAGGAATCCGGTCGGGATCATCGTGCCCTGCCACCGCGTCGTCGGAGCCTCGGGGAGCCTGACCGGGTACGGCGGTGGGCTCGACCGCAAGCAGCGGCTGCTCGCCTTCGAGCGGGGTACGGAGTGCGAGGTGCCGGTCCTGTTCTGAGCGGGTGGCCGGAGATCCGGCCACCCGCTCAGCCCGGCACCTGGGGCGCCGCTCAGCCCGTGAAGATCTCGACGACCGACCAGATCGCCAGACCGAGCATGCACACCCCGCCGATGCGCTGCACCGTCTTCAGCGGCACCCGCTTGGCGATGAACCGCCCTGCCAGCAGCGCCAGCGCCGACACCGACATCAGGGCGACGGCCGCCCCGACGGCCGTGGACCAGGTGCCGTTGCTCGCGGCGAGGTTCGCGGTGGTGATCTGGGTCAGGTCGCCCCACTCGCTGATGAACACCGCCATGAAGGCGGTCGAGTAGACCGGCCAGAAGCCGGTGACGGTCTTGATCTCCCCGTCCTCGTCGTCGTCACCGCCGCCACTGCGCAGCAGCATGAACGCGCCGAAGGCGAAGAGGGCGGCCGAGACCACCTTGACGATCCAGTCGGGCAGCAGACCGATCAGCCCGCCCGCCCCGACCGCGATGGCGACGTGCACGATGAACGCGGACGACGTACCGAACCAGACGTAGAGCGGGCGCATGCGCGTGCCCATGGCCAGCGAGGCGAACATCGTCTTGTCGGGGAGCTCCGCGAGGAAGATCAGCCCGAAGGCGGTGAGGATCGCCAGGGGGTCGAGATGCATTCCGGGTGGCCTTCTGTGAGAGCCGGGCTCCGGGACTTCCGCGAAGCGCCGCTCGGGCTTTTCGGAGGACCACTCGGCCCGGCATGACGGCAACGCCCGCAGGGCGCGGGCGTGTCATACCTGACCGAAGGTCTCGCCCGCCCGTGGACATCCACGGACCCGGCCACCGGGAACCCGGAGGCTCCAGTGTGTCGACGACCGGTTTGCAGGGCTACTCCCCTTCGCAGCCGTCAACACTACCCCACCGGGCCGTGGGGGAGCGGCTCGGTAGAGTCCTACGATGATCAGCCACACAGCCCCTGGGAGCGCACCCGCATGAGCCGCCGACCGCACAAGGCCGCCGGGCCAGGCCCGTCCCGGCCCACGGTGAGCGTCTGCCGGGGCTGCTGCTGCGGCACCGAGAAGATCCCGGGAGTGGACCACGCCGGACAGCTCGCGCACCTACGGCAGTCCGCGGGCGCGGCCGCGACCGTGCGCGCGGTGGAATGCCTGGACGCCTGCGAGCACGGCAACGTCATCGTCGTACAGCCCTCGGCCGAGGGCCGCCGGGCGGGCGGCCGGCCGGTCTGGCTGGGTCTGGTCAACGATCCGCACGCTGTGGCCGACATCGCCGCCTGGGCGGCGGACGGCGGGCCCGGCCTCGCGGACGCCCCGGAGATCCTGGACCTGTACGCCTTCAGCCCTTCCCGCCGGATCCGGGCCGGGCTGGAGGACTGAGCGCCTGCCGGCCGGCCTCCGGCAGCGGTCCGTGCGCGGTCAGAAGGCGCCGTTCCCCGCGGAGAGCCGCTCCAGCAGCGCCGGCAGGGCCGTCCCGATCGGTTCGCGTACGGTCTCCTCGGCCAGGTCGTCGTACGGGGTCGGCTCGGCGTTCACCACGACGAGCCGGGCCCCGTGCTCCACCGCGATGCCCGCCAGCGAGGCCGCGGGCTGCACCTGGAGCGTCGTACCCACGGCGATGAACACCTGGCCGGCCTTGGTGATCGCCATGGCCTCGGCGAGCACCCGCGGATCCAGACGCTCGCCGAACATCACCGTCGCCGGCTTCAGGATCCCGCCGCAGACCGTGCACGGCGGGTCCGCCTCACCGGCCTCGACCCGGGCCAGCGCGTCCGCCATGGCCGACCGGGCATGGCACCGGGTGCAGACCACCTCGCGTGCCGTGCCGTGGAGTTCGACGACCTTGCGGGCGGACAGGCCCGCCCGCTGGTGCAGCCCGTCGATGTTCTGGGTGATCACCCGGACCGGGGTGCCCGACCGTTCGAGCGCGGCCACCGCGCGATGGGCGGCGTTCGGTTCGGCGCCCCACGCCGCGCCGGTGCGGTGCATCTGCCAGGAGCGGCACCGGATCTCCGGATCGGACATGTAGAAGTCGTAGGTGACGAGCTTCTCCGCCTCCGGGTCCTTCCGCCAGAGGCCCTGCGGCCCGCGGTAGTCGGGGATGCCGGAGTCCGTGGAGATGCCGGCGCCGCTGAGGATCGCGACGAGAGTCATGGCCGGAGCCTACGGACGGCTCCCGGCACCCGCGACGGTATTTCCGCGGGGGCGCGGCTCATGGCCCCTCCGGGTCCGGCGCCGGCGCGGATTCCGCCGCGCCGGCAGCCGGCAGCCTCTCCGTGAGTGCGTGACACCGCCCCGCGTGCCTTCAGCCGGTCCGCGAGCTCGGGCCCGGACCGGACATGGCGCTGCCGGAGCAGCAGGAGCAGGGTGAGCACCCGCTCCGTCGTGCTCCGTCCGGCACCGCCCGCGACGCCCGTACGGTCCACCCCGCCGGAAGGCGGACCGAACCTGTCCTCCAGGGGCGCCAGGCTGGTTCCATGGACGCAGGGGACATCGACCAGCCGCCGGCGCGGCACATCCACCGTGAGCTGATCCACCACCTGTTTGAGGTACGCCCGCCGCGCGACCTCTGCCTCCACACACACCACGCTACGAACGGAGCGACCCGATGAGCCGCCACTTCCAGGTCACCTTCGACGCCCACGACCCGCGGGCGCTGTCGTCCTTCTGGCGCGACGCACTGCGATACGTCCACCCCGGCCCGCCCGGGATCGACCTGCCGGAGGGCGCCGACCCCCTGGCCGCATGGGACGACTTCCTCGCGGGGATCGGCGTACCGGAGGAGCAGCGCAACTCGAGATCGGCGATCGAGGACCCCGAGGGGCACGGCCCGCGCGTGTTCTTCCAGCAGGTCCCGGAGGGCAAGACCGCCAAGAACCGTGTCCACCTCGACGTCCGCGCGGCCCCCGGACTCCAGGGAGAGGAGCGGATGGCGGCGCTGGAGGCCGAGTGCGAACGCCTCGTCGCGCTGGGGGCGACGCGGGTGCGCCGCGACGAGCCCGCTCCTCCGATGAGCGCCGGCTTCCTCGTGATGACCGACCCCGAGGGCAACGAGTTCTGCCTCGACTGACGGCGCCGCGGGGCCGGTCACGTGGTTTCGGACAGCCATGGGCAGATCAGGGGTGGTCCGGATAGGGTCGGGGCGGCGCGACTGCCTGTTCGAAAGCAAAGGGATACAAGGTGACGGACGGAGCAGTGATGGAGACCCCCCACGTGCTCGTGGCGGCGGACAAGTTCAAGGGCTCGCTGACGGCCGTGGAGGTCGCGGAGCGGGTGACGGCCGGGCTGCGGCGCGCCGTGCCCGGCGTGCGGGTCGAGACCCTGCCCGTCGCGGACGGCGGCGACGGCACGGTCGCGGCGGCGGTGGCCGCCGGATTCGAGCGCCGCGAGGCGCGGGTGACCGGACCGCTGGGGGACCAGGTCACGGGGGCGTACGCGGTGCGCGGCACCACCGCCGTGGTGGAGATGGCCGAGGCCTCGGGCCTCCAGCACCTCCCCGCAGGGGAGTTCGCCCCGCTCACGGCGACCACGTACGGCTCCGGGGAGCTGCTGGCGGCCGCGCTCGACGCGGGCGCCCGGACGATCGTGTTCGGTGTCGGCGGCAGCGCCACGACGGACGGCGGCGCGGGCATGCTCGCCGCGCTCGGAGCCCGCTTCCTGGACGGTGACGGCAAGCCCGTCGGCCCCGGGGGCGGCGCGCTCGCCGAGCTGGCCGAGGCCGACCTGTCGGGGCTCGACCCCCGGCTCGCGGACATCGACCTGATCCTGGCCAGCGACGTGGACAACCCGCTGACCGGCCCGAAGGGCGCCCCGGAGGTCTACGGGCGGCAGAAGGGCGCCACCGAGGACGACATCGCGGTCCTCGACGCGGCACTCGTCCACTACGCGTCCGTGCTGGGCCCCGAGACCGCCGAGCTTCCCGGAGCCGGCGCCGCCGGAGGCATCGGTTACGGCGCACTGGTCGCCCTGGGCGCGCGCTTCAGGCCCGGCATCGAGGTCATGCTCGACGTCCTGGGCTTCGCCCCCGCGCTGGCCCGCGCCACGCTCGTCGTCACCGGCGAGGGCTCGCTCGACGAGCAGACCCTGCACGGCAAGGCCCCGGCGGGCGTCGCCGCCGCGGCGCGTGCCGCGGGGGTGGAGGTTGTCGCCGTGTGCGGACGCCTCGCGCTGCCGCCGGAGGCCCTGGGCAAGGCGGGCATACGCCGGGCCTACGCCCTGACGGACCTGGAACCGGACCCCGCCGTCTGCATGGCACAGGCCGGACCCCTGCTGGAACGCGCGGCCGAGGCGATCGCCCGCGACTTCCTGTCCTGACGTGCCGGCACGAGGGGGGTGCCGGACGCCCGGCACCCCCCTCACGGCGGCGAAGCCGTCAGTGTGAACGCGTCCAGCGCCAGCATCATCTCGATCAGCTCACGCGGCCGTGACAACGACCGGGAGGTCAGCCGCTCCAGCCGCCGCAAGCGGTTGAGCACGGTGTTGCGGTGGCAGTACAGCCGGCCGGCCGCCCGCCCCGCCGACCCCCCGCACTCCAGCCACGCCTCGAGCGTCCGCACCAGCAGTGCCCGGTCCGCCGGGTCCAGCGCCAGCAGCGGGCCGAAGACATCCGCGACCAGCCGGGCCGCCAGCTCCGGCTGGCTCACCACCAGCGCCGCGGGCAGCCGCTCCTCCAGCCGGACGATCTCCGCCGTGTCCGGCGGACAGGTCAGCAGCGCCACCTCCGCCAGCCGGCGCGCGGCCCCCAGCCCCGCCAGGCCGTCGGCCACCGGACCGATTCCGCCGGGGCCCGGACACCCCGTCAGCAGGGCGGTGAGCGCCGCCGTATCCCGGTCACCCAGAGCGACGACGACGGCCTCGCGGTCTCCTCGTCTCCGCCGGAAGCACCGCAGCCCCTCCGCCTCCAGCGCCGCGCACACCGGCCCGCCCCCGCCCGCCCGCACCACCGCCACCGCGTAACGGCCCCGCTCCGGCAGACCGAGACCGCTCGCCGCGCCCGCCGCGAGGCCCGGCTCCGACCGGCCCTCCAGCAGCGCGTCGAGCACCGCCCGGCCCTGCTCGTCACCGCGCCGCCGCATGTCTTCGCTCCGTTCCGCAGCCAGGGCCTCTCGTCCGGATCATGCCGGGCACGCGCGCCCTGGCACCGCACCTCGCGGCGTTGGGACCCGACCCGCTCATGGCCGGTGAGCATGCCACCGGCCGCACCGGGGAGGACCGCGCATCACCTCCCTCTGTGCACCCGCACAACCGGGCCGTTCGAAGACTGGTCACCCGCAGCGATTGCGCCCGGGACCGTGGACGCGCGCCCCGCCCACTGCTGGTCTGTGGCACCACAACGACCAGTCGGAAGGAGGAGGACGCATGGCAACGCTCGAGATCCGCGAACTGTCCGTGGGCTACGGCCCGGTACGGGCACTGCGCGACGTCTCCGTCGACGTGCCGGCCGGCGCGATCACCGCTGTACTCGGTGGCAACGGCGCCGGCAAGACCACGCTGCTGCGGGCCGTATCGCGGACCCTCGGCTTCCACCGCGGCACGGGCACGGGCACCATCCGCTTCGACGGCCGCCCCCTGGACGGGCTCCGCCCCGCCCAGGTGGTGGCGGCGGGAGTGATCCAGGTACCGGAAGGGCGGCAGGTGTTCGCCCGGATGACGGTGGCGGACAATCTGCGGGCGGGCGCCCTCGGGGCACGGGGCGGGCGGAATGCGGCGGCCGCCGCCCTCCGGCGCGTGCACGAGCTGTTCCCCGTGCTCGCCGAGCGCGCGCACCAGCGGGCCGGTCTGCTCTCGGGCGGTGAGCAGCAGATGCTGGCGATGGGCCGGGCCCTGATGGCCGCCCCCCGCCTGCTGCTGCTCGACGAGCCGTCCCTCGGGCTCGCCCCGCTGATGGCGGCGAAGATCGCCGAGACGATCCAGGAGATCAACGCGAGCGGCACCTCCGTCATGCTCGTCGAGCAGAACGCGGCCATCGCGCTGCGGCTCGCCTCCACGGCGTACGTCCTGGATGTCGGCGAGGTGGCGCTCGACGGCCCCGCCGACGAACTCGCCGCCTCCGACGAGGTGCGCCGGCGTTATCTCGGTGTCGTCGACGAGACGGCGGCCGAGGACGCCGCCCAGGCGGAAGGCGTCACCCGCACCCTGAGCAGGTGGTCCGCGTGACGACCGCTCCGGCCCCTCTCGCCGTGCGCGACGTGACCGTGCGCTTCGCCGGACTCACCGCCCTCGACGCGGTGTCCTTCACCGTCGAACCGGGCAGTGTGCACGCCGTCATCGGCCCCAACGGCGCGGGAAAGTCCACCACCTTCAACGTGCTCTCCGGCGTCTACCGCGCCACCTCGGGCAGTGTGCACCTCGGCGACACCGAACTCACCGGCCTCGCCCCGCACAAGATCGCCGGCCTCGGCGTCGCCCGCACCTTCCAGAACCTGGCCCTGCCGCCGCACGCCACCGTCGCCGAGAGCCTCATGCTCGGCCGGCACCGGCTCACCCGCGCCGGGTTCGTGGCGTCCGGACTGAGGCTGCCCTCCGCCACCCGTGAGGCCCACCGGCATCTCGAACGGGTGCGTGAGATCGCCGAGTTCATCGGACTGGACAAGGAACTCGACTTCCCCGCAGCTGCCCTCCCGTACGGGAAGCAGAAGCTCGTCGAGCTCGGCCGCGCCCTGTGCATGGAGCCCGAGGTCCTGCTCCTGGACGAGCCCATCGCGGGCATGACCGCCGACGAGCGCCGCCGCACCGCTGCCGTCGTCGCCGGTGTGCGCGACAGCCTCGGCATCTCGATCGTCATGGTCGAGCACGACATGGGGGTGGTGATGCGGCTCGCGGACGCCGTGACCGTACTCGACTTCGGACGCAGGATCGCGGGTGGCACGCCCGCCGACGTGCAGAACGACCCGGCCGTCGTGCAGGCCTACCTGGGGGCACAGGAATGACCACCTTCATCGAACTCCTCCTCGGCGGCCTCTCCATAGGATCGGTCTACGCACTGATCGCCCTGGGCTTCGTCGTCATCTTCAAGGCGACCGAGGTCGTCAACTTCGCCCACGCCTCGCTGCTCCTGGCGGGCGGCTACGTCACCGCCGTGCTCCACGACGACATCGGCTTCTGGCCGGCACTCGGCGTCGGCATCGCGGGCGCGGCGGTCGTCGGCTCGGCGGTCGAGTTCTTCGTCATGCGACGCTACCGGGGGAGCGACCAGAGCGTCCTGGCCATCGTCACCATCGGCGTCGACATCATCCTCACCACCGAACTCGTCCGGCGCATGGGGACGGACGTCTTGCCGCTGGGCGACCCGTGGGGCGACGACGTCGTCACCATCGGGGGTGTCACCCTCGCCGAGACCCGCATCGCGGCGTTCCTCGTCGCGGGACTGCTCATCACGGTGTTCCTGCTCGCCTTCCGCTTCACCTCGTGGGGCGTCTCCATGCGGGCCGCCGCCGAGAACCCGCAGACCGCCGCGCTGATGGGCATCCGCCTCGGCCGGGTCTCCCTCTCCGCCTGGGCGGTCGCGGGAGCACTCGCCGCCGTCGCCGCGCTCTTCCTCACGGTGTTCCCGACCCCCGGCCTGGAACGGGCCACCTCACTCGCCGCCCTCAAGGCGTTCCCCGCCGCGATCCTCGGCGGCCTCGACTCGACGACCGGGGCGCTCGTCGGAGGTCTCGTCGTCGGAGTCACCGAGTCACTCGCCACGGGCTACCAGAGCGACCTCTCCTTCCTCGGACGCGGCATCGGTGATCTCGCGCCGTACCTGGTGATGGTGGTCGTCCTGCTCGTCCGGCCGGCGGGGCTCTTCGGTACGAAGGAGCTGTCCCGTGTCTGAAGCCGTCAAGGACGTCACGGGGGCCGCGCCCGCCGCCGGAGCGTCGTTCACCGACCGGCTGCGCCGGCCCGCCCCGTACCTCTGGCTCGCCGGCTCGGTGCTGCTCCTCCTGTTCCCGTTCTACCTGGACAGGTTCTGGCTCCAGGCCGGACTGTTCGCCATGGCCGCCGCGATCGGGGCGATCGGGCTCAACCTGCTCACCGGCTCCACCGGCCAGCTCTCCATGGGGCACGCCTTCTTCCTCGCCGTGGGCGCGTACGGCTACTGCATCCTGGGGGGCGAGAGCAGCACGGAGAACGGGCACGCCCTCACCGGCCTGGGCCTGCCCACCTGGCTCGCGGCCGTCCTGGCCGTGCTCCTGGCGGGGGCCGCCGGGGGGCTCTTCAGCCCCATCGCGGGGCGGCTGAGCGGCGCCTACCTCGGCATCGCCACACTCGCGCTGATCTTCATCGGCCAGCACGTGCTGTTCAACGCGGGCTCGCTCACCGGTGGCTTCAACGGCCGCCCGGTGCCGCCCCTCTCGCTCTTCGGGTTCACCTTCGACGACGCCGAAGTGGTCGTGGCCGCAGTGCCCTTCCAGTCGTCCGAGAAGCTCTGGTACCTGGGGCTGGCCGCCCTGCTGGCGAGCGGCCTCTTCGCCCGCGGGGTGCTGCGCGGCAGGCCCGGCCGGGCGCTCAACGCCATCCGGGACCACCGGATCGCGGCCGGCGTGATGGGGGTGCCGGTCGCCCGGTACCGGGCGGGCGTCTTCGTCCTGTCCTCGATGTACGCGGGCCTCGCGGGCGTCCTGCTCGCGCTGGTCTTCCAGCGGACCGTGCCCGAGTACTTCGGCATGATCCTGTCCCTCGAATACCTCGCCATGATCGTCATCGGCGGGCTGGGCAGCGTCGCGGGAGCCGTCATCGGCGCCGCGTTCGTGTCGCTGCTCCCGCAGGTGCTCACCCACTACAGCGACTCCCTCCCCCTGGTGTCCGCCCCTGGTACGGGCGGCATCGCACCGGGCGAGGCGTCCCGCTATCTGTACGGCGCCGCGGTCGTCGCGGTCGTCCTGTTCCTGCCCGGCGGCATTGCGCGTCTGAAGAATCCAGGGGAGAAGAAGAAATGAAGCTACGTGTTGTCGGAGCCGTTGTGGCGGCTCTCACCCTCACCCTCGCGGGATGCAGCGAGAAGGCGAAGTCGTCGGACGACGGCGCCGCGGACAAGAAGGGTGTGAAGACCGGGGAGGGCGTCACCGACTCGAAGATCACCCTCGGTGCCCTGACCGACATGACCGGCGTGTACGCCTCGCTGGGCAAGAGCGTCACCCAGGCCCAGCAGCTCTGGGTGAAGGAGACCAACAAGGCCGGCGGCATCTGCGACCGGCAGATCGAGCTGACCGTCCGTGACCACGGATACGACCCGCAGAAGGCGATCGGCGCCTACACCGAGCTGGAGCCGGACGTGCTGGGCTTCACCCAGTTCATCGGCTCCCCGTTCGTCGCCGCCGTCGAGTCCCGCATCGACGGCCAGGACAAGGGCATCGTCCTGCCGCAGGCATGGTCGGCGAACCTGCTCGGATCCAAGTACGTCCGCGTCATCGGCGCCACGTACGACGTCGAGACCATCAACCTGATCGACTTCCTGCTCGACGAGAAGCGCATCGCCAAGGGCGACAAGATCGGTCACGTCTACTTCGAGGGGGACTACGGCGAGAACGCCCTGGCCGGCTCCAAGCACGCGGCGCAGGAAGCGGGCCTCACCGTCGTCGAGCAGAAGATCAAGCCGACCGACAACGACATGACCGCCCAGGTCTCCGCGCTCAAGCAGGCCGGCGTGAAGGCCGTCGTCATCAGTGCGGGACCGCGCCAGGCGGCCTCCCTGGTCGGTGTGGCCGCGGCCACCGGCTTCAACGTGCCGGTCGTCGGCAACAACTCCGCGTACGCCCCGCAGCTCCTGGCGACCCAGGCGGGCGCGGCCCTGCAGAAGGACTACTACATCGGTTCCTCCACCCTGCCCATCGGTGACAGCGCCGAGGGCCCGGCGAAGCTCGCCAAGGCGTACGCCGCCCAGTACCCCAAGGACGGTCTCGACAACGGCGTCATCGCCGGATACAACGCCGCGTCCGTCTTCGGCGAGGCGCTGAAGAAGGCCTGCGAGTCGAAGGACCTCACCCGTGAGGGTGTCGACAAGGCGCTGCTCACCATCAAGGGCTTCGGTGATGACTTCGGCATCTCGCACGACTTCACCGACCCGTCGGCGCCCTCCACCCGGGAGACCGTCGTCATGAAGCCGGACGCCAAGACGCCCGGCGGCCTCAAGGTGGTCCGCCCGGCCGAGGTGGCCCCGGCCGCCGAGTCCTTCACGCTCAAGCCCTGACCTCCCCGCACGGAGACGGGCCCGGTCGTCAGACCGGGCCCGTCCCCTTGTGCGCGGTCAGCTGGTGTAGGCCTCCAGCTCGGACAACTGGCCCGCCGGCCAGCCGGTGTTCGCGGTGAACGTCAGCCGCAGGTAGCGCACCGGCGTCCCCGTCAGCGTCACCGTCGCCGTGTTGCCGCTCGACGGGTCGAAGGTGTACCCCGCGGGCGCCTTCAGCGAGCTGTACGCCGCGTTGTCGGTGCTGCCCGTGACGCCGATCGTCTGCGTACGTGCCGCCCAGGCGGTGGCCGGAGGAAGCTTCAGCACCAGCCGCTTCACCGCCTTCGCGGCACCGAGGTCCACGGTGACGGACTGCGGGAAGGCGTTGTTACGGCTCTCCCAGTAGGTGCCCGCGTTGCCGTCCACCGCGTTGGCCGCGCCGTAGACGTCGGCGTGGCTGGTCTCGGTGACCGTGCGTCCCCGGGCGAGGTTGCCCGTCTCCTCGGGCGGATCCGTCGGGTCCGTGGGATCCGTCGGGTCGGTGGGGCCGCCGCTCCCGGGCACCCCGCCGTTGGTCCACACCGGGTCCGGCCAGACGCCCGTGCAGGCGGGCGGATTCGCGTACCAGCCCGAGTTCCCGGTGCCCTGGGTGATCTGGAAGCCGCTTCCGACGCAGTTGTGGATCGGGTTGGACTGGGCGACGTGGGTGGCGACGACCTTGTTGAACGAGGCCGTGCCCGGAGCCTGGATCTGCAGCGCGTACGTGCCCGCGCCGTCGATCTTGATGTTGTCGAAGTGCAGCCCGTTGCTCGCGCCCTCGATCAGATGGATCGCGGCGTAGGAGCTGTCCAGGATCTCGCTGTCGGTGATGTTGACCGTGGCGCCGCTGATCGGCTCGTTGAGTCCGCTGAACCAGATCGCGCCGACCCCGAAGCGCCAGTTGAAGTCGTTGTTCCCGGTGCGGATGAGGGTGTTGCGGGCAGCGGTGTGCGTGCCCGAGACAGCCGTCCCCTGGCCGGAGTTGACGCCCGGATAGCGGTTGGCGATGTGCAGCCCGCCGCCGTTGGTGATGGTGTCCGACATGACGTTGTCGGAGATCGTGATGTCCTTGCCGCCGTACGTGACGATGTTGTTGGCGAGGATCGGCAGGATCACCGTGTTGAACGTGAACTTGTTCTTCACGTTCGGAACGTTCTCCGCCCACATGGCCAGTCCGTCGTCGCCGGTGTTGCGGACGAAGGTGTTGGTCACCGTGGAGTTCGTGACGCCGTAGTGGAAGTTCACGCCGTCGGCGGTCTGGTCCAGGATCCGGCTGTTCCTGATGGTGAAGTTGTCCATCGGACCGTCCATCCAGGCGCCGCACTTGGTGTGCTGCATCCAGACGTTGTCGACGACCGAGTTGGACATGGCCCCGCCGATGGCGTTGACCTGGTCGTTGTCCACCCGCTCACGGATGTCGCCGATGATGGCGAAGTCCTTGAGCGTCACGTTGCTGCTGCCACCCTGCGCCGAGTACTTCCCGTAGACCCCGACCGCCTTGCTCCGGTCGGTGGGATGACGTCCCGTCAGCACGCTGTACCAGGGCCCGGCGCCGCGCAGGGTGACCTTGTCGACGACGATGTGGTCCTGGACCTTGAAGGTGCCCTGCGGGATGTACACCTCCTTGCCCTGGGTGCGCCCCGCGTCGACCGCGGCCTGGATCTTCGCCGTGGAGTCGGCCGCCCCCGTCGGGTCGGCGCCGAAGTCGCTCACCACGTCCAGTGCGCCCGACGGCTTGCCGACCGGCGCGCCGACCTGTTCGAAGTCCGCCAGGTCGATGGTGAACGACGGTGAGGCCGCGGTGGACGTCACCTGGAGCCGGATCTTCGTACCGGCGGCCAGGGTGGACCCGAACATGGTCCGGGTCTCGTCGTAGAAGTGGTGCGGGTCGGTGTCGCCCGGGTTGTTGTTGAAGGGGTAACCCCCGTAGTACCAGCCGTACTTCGACGTCACCGGGACGCTCTTGAGCGAGCTGCCGTCGACCCGCAGGTCGAGCGAGGCGTCCCGGCCCGTCCCGGCCGCGTCGTCCGGCAGCGAATAGCGGAACGTCATCGCGTTCGCGGGGGCGGTGAGCGTGAACTCGACGTACTCACCCGAGGCGTCGAGGGTCACCGCCTGCCGGCCGGACGCCTCGGAGGGAAGGGAGCCGTAGAGGCGGTCCGGGCCGATCAGGGTGCCGTTGGTGGCGGCGTACTCGGCTTCCTGTTCCTTGAACGGGACGCTGGCGCCCCGGCCGGATATGCCGACCGGGGAGGGCGCGGGGACCGCGGCGGCCTGGGCGGCCGGGGCGCCGGCCATGACCACCGCCGCCGCGGTGCCGACGGCGGTGAGGGCCAGGGAGAGGGAGGCGGACACGGAGCGTCTGAACAGACGGTGTCTGGGTGGTGGGGTCACGTGTGGGTCGTCCTTGCGGCTCGTGGGGGCTCTTCGGACGCCCCACAGGCTAGGAGCACCGACGCAAGGAAGTCCACGCTGCTGCGCAAAAATATGTTCCCTGAGCTCAAATTCATGACTCCATCACGTGAAAACCGTTTGTGGGCGGTGATCTCGCGCCGGTGCCCGTGCAGGAAGAAGTGGCCCCCGGGGTACAGGCGTTGATGGAAGCCCGCTCGTCCAGCGGGGCGGGCGGAGGCGGGTGAGCTGCCCCGCCTCCCGGCCCTGCGCGAGGGGCGAAGGTGTAGGCCGTCTCGTATGGATCAGGCTGGGCTCGCGCGCCCTGGCACCGCACCTCGCGGCGTTGTCGTCGGTCTTCCCCGAGCCCTCGGCGTTCTCCCCCACTCCCGGCTTCGCTCGAGGGGGACCCCCATGGGCAGGGGAGGCCCCAATCGCTCCGCGTTGACTCCTCCTCCGCCTTGCGATGCTCCCCCACAGCCTGAACGGCGTGGGACCCCAGGTGCCTTCAAGAAGTGAAGTTTGACATGCCCATTGACACGCCGACCGCCGTGCTGGCTTCATGTGAGCAATGCATGGGAGCGCTCCCAGGCATCTCTGCCCGCCTTACCCCCCTGAAGGGCGACGACGGATGAAGTCACCGACGAGAAAGTGGCTGGGCCCGGTTCTGGCCGCCATCACCGCGACAGCCCTGCTGATGGCGCTGTCCGGACCGGTCGCCGCGCAGTCCGCGGACCGGGATCCCGTGCAGACGGCGGCCGGCACCGGCACCGGCACCGGCACGGACTGGCTCCACACCGAGGGCAACCGGATCGTCGACAAGCAGGGCAACCGGGTCTGGCTCACCGGCGCCAACTGGTTCGGCTTCAACGCGACCGAGCGGGTCTTCCACGGTCTCTGGTCCGCCAACCTGGACACGATCACCCGGCAGATGGCGGAGCGCGGCATCAACATCATCCGCGTACCGATCTCCACCCAGCTGCTGCTGGAGTGGAAGAACGGCCAGGCGGCCGTCTCCAGCGCGGTCAACACCTGGGCCAACCCCGAGCTCGAGGGCGAGACGACGCTGGGGGTCTTCGACGCCTTCCTCGGGGTGGCGGAGAAGTACGGCGTCAAGGTGATGCTCGACGTCCACAGTGCGGAGCCCGACAACTCCGGCCATGTCCACCCGGTGTGGTGGAAGGGCGCGATCACCACCGAGCAGTTCTACTCCGCCTGGGAGTGGGTGACCGCCCGCTACGAGGCGAACGACACCCTCGTGGCGATGGACGTCAAGAACGAGCCCCACGGCAAGCAGTCCGACAGTCCCCGGGCCAAGTGGGACGGCACCACCGACCAGGACAACTTCGGGGCGAAGGACCACCCGGTCGACCTCGGCGCCCAGCAGGACCAACTGGTCTACTCCCCGCACGACTACGGACCGCTGGTGTACCGACAGCCCTGGTTCGAGGGGGAGTGGGACCGCACCACGCTGGAGCGCGACGTATGGGACCCCAACTGGCTCTACCTGCACAAGGACGGCACCGCGCCGCTGTTCATCGGTGAATGGGGCGGTCACCTCGACGGCGGCCCGAACGAGAAGTGGATGAAGGCGCTGCGCGACCTGATGGTGGAGAACGGGATCCACCACACCTTCTGGTGTCTCAACCCCAACTCCGGCGACACCGGGGGACTTCTGGGCCACGACTGGGCCACCTGGGACGAGGCCAAGTACGCCCTGCTCAAGCCGGCCCTCTGGCAGTCCGGCGGGAAGTTCGTCGGCCTCGACCACGAGGTCAGGCTCGGCGGCGAGGGCAGTACCACCGGCATCGGTCTGGGCGACCTCTACGGCGGCTGAGACACCGCCCCGCGCCCTCCGCACCCCCCCGAACGCCCTGGGGTGCCGATGAAACCCCACCGCCTCGGCACCTCAGGGCTCTCCATCGCTCGACAAGCTCGACGTCCCCTGTCGCCCGGCTGCACGAGGGTGAACCGCCGGTATCCCGCGGTTGAACCTTCCCCGGGCAGGCGAAGCGGGGCGGCGCCGGCGGAACCCGTGCGGCGGCCCAACCGGTCTTCTCGGCCGAAGCGTGCCAGCCGCCCCGAGGAGCCACCCGATGCCGAGCACCACCTCCGCCGAGACCCGCACCGCCCCGGTGAGCGGCAGACCCGCAGCGCCGGAGGCCCGCCACGCATTGCGCCTCGACATCCAGGGGCTGCGCGCGGTGGCCGTCGGGCTCGTGGTGCTCTCCCACGCGGGCGTGACCCGGGTCGGCGGCGGCTACATCGGTGTCGACGTCTTCTTCGTAATCTCCGGCTTCCTCATCACCTCACTGCTGCTGCGCGAACTCGCCGCCACCGGACGGGTGTCGGTGCGTTCCTTCTACGCCCGCCGGGCACTGCGGCTGCTGCCCGCCTCGTCCCTGGTCATCGCCGTCACGCTGGGCGGGTCCTGGCTGTTCCTGTCGAAGGCGCGGCTCGCCGAGTACGCGGGCGACGCTCTCGCCAGTGCGCTGTACGCGGTCAACTTCCGGCTGGCGGCGGCCGGTACGGACTACCTCGCCCGGAACAGCCCGCCGTCGCCGTTCCAGCACTTCTGGTCCCTCGCCGTGGAGGAGCAGTTCTACCTGGTGTGGCCGCTGCTCCTGCTGCTCACCTGGCGGGTCGCCCGCGGCCGGCGCCGACCGGTCGCGGTGCTGCTCGGGGTGCTGTGCCTGGGGTCGTTCGCGGCGGGCGTCGTCGTGACGAACGCCTCGGCTCCCTGGGCGTACTTCGGCTCCTTCACCCGGGCCTGGGAACTGGGTGCCGGCGCCCTCCTGGCGCTGGTCACCGGCCGGCTGGAACGGCTGCCCGCCGCGCTCGCGGCTCCCATGACCTGGCTCGGCCTGGCCTGCGTCACCCTGGCAGCGGTCCGTTACGACGACGGGACGCCCTTCCCCGGCCACCACGCCCTCCTGCCGGTCGCCGGTGCGGTGCTCGTCCTGGCAGGCGGCTGCGCGCCCGCCCGGCACGGCGCGGAGTGGCTGCTCGGGCGGCGGCCGCTGGTGTGGCTCGGCGGGCTCTCGTACGGCTGGTATCTGTGGCACTGGCCGCTGCTGGTCATAGCCCCGGCGGCGCTGGGCCGTGCCGACGGGACGGCCGGCGTTCCCCTCGCGCTCGGCCTGTGCGCGGCGGCGCTGGGCCTGGCGTGGCTGACCCTGCGCCTGGTCGAGAACCCGGTCCGCTTCCACCGGGCCTTCCGCCGGCGCCCCCGCCGCGCCCTGGTGCTCGGAGCCGCGCTGACGGCCGGGGCCTGGGCGCTGTCCCTGACCGCGGCGGCGGTCCCGCCGACGATCGAGGTGGGCCGCCCGGCCCCCGCGCTGGCGCAGGCACTCGCCGACGCACCGGACCCGCAGGCCCGGCTCACCGGACTGCTGGCATCCGCCCCCACCGCCCTGCCGAGCAACCTCGCCCCGCCCCTGCCGGAGGTGAAGTCCTCCCGCTCCGCGGTCTACCGGGACGGCTGCCACGTCGACCACGCCGCCACCGGCACCCGGCCCTGCGTCTACGGCGACCGGACCTCCACCCGTACGGTCGTCCTCTTCGGCGACTCCCACGCGGCCCAGTGGTTCCCGGCCCTGCAACGGCTCGCGACCACACGCGGCTGGAAGCTGGTCTCGCTGACGAAGGCCTCCTGCAAGGTCGCCGACCTGACCATCGTGAACGGCCACAAGCCGTACACCGCCTGCGACACCTGGCGCTCCGACGCGATGGCGAGGATCAGGGACCTGCGCCCCGATCTGGTCGTCGCCTCCTCCTCGGACGCCGGAGACCCGGACCGCCCCGCCGCCGACCCCCTCCGCCAGTGGACCACCGGCTTCGAGCGCACCTTCCGCGGCCTGGGGGCCTCCGGGACCCGGGTCGCCGCCCTGCTCGACACCCCGTGGCCCAAGGGTGACCCCGTCGACTGCGCCGCCAGGAACTCCTTGCAGCTGCACGC
This sequence comes from Streptomyces sp. NPDC088746, assembly GCF_044751065.1. Taxonomy (NCBI): domain Bacteria; kingdom Bacillati; phylum Actinomycetota; class Actinomycetes; order Kitasatosporales; family Streptomycetaceae; genus Streptomyces; species Streptomyces sp. NPDC088746. The sequence continues at coordinate 418,555 of NZ_JBIVLA010000005.1, read as the reverse complement.
CTGCGCGAACCACCTGCCGGACGCGATCCGCGACGCGACGCGCGGTGCCGCCGTCCGCGCCGCCGCGTCCGCGACGGCCACCACGGTCGTGGACCCCACGCCCTGGCTCTGCGCGCCCCGCACCGGCATCTGCCCCGTGGTCGTCGGCGACACCACCGTCCACCGCGACGACAGCCACCTCTCCGAGGCGTACGCCGAAGCGCTCGCCCCGGTCCTGGCGACGGCGCTCGGCCGGCTCGTGGACGCGCCCTGAACCGGCCGGGTGCGGTCCGCGTCAGTCGTCCTGCCGCTGGCGCCGATGAGCAGCAGGGCGATGCCGTCGGTGCCGGGCATGGCCCGCTTCGCGTACCGCACGAGCGTGCCGATGACGGACTCCATGCCCTGGTCCGGGGCTCGGCCGTCGGGTGGCGCGACGCGGGGTCGATGCCGTGCGCCCGCCGGCGGACGCCGGACGTGCGGGCCCCCCACCGCACGCAGGAGAGCCCGGATGCTGGGGAGCATCCGGGCCCTCGTCGATCTGCGTTCCGCGTGGTTACGGGAGCTGCGCCGCCCGTGCCTCGCGCCGGTTGTCACGGAAGGTGTTCACCCGCCGCGCCGTGGCGAAGAGCGGGATCACCGCCCCGAGGACGACCTGCAGCGCACAGCCGGTCTGGAGGAGCAGCTGGCCGCCGGGGGCGTCGAACGCCCACGCGGCGAGGAGCCCCATCGCGGCCACGATCCAGCTGAGCATCGCCACCGCGAGGACGCCTCGCGGCTTCGGGTACTCGACCCGGCTGACCATCAGCCACGCCACCCCGACGATCGCGAGCAGCGTCGGCACGAAGGGCAGCTCCAGCAGCACGATCGAAACGACCGTGAGCGCTCCGAAGGGGCTCGGCATGCCCTGGAACATGCCGTCCTTCAAGGTCACGCACGAGAACCGCGCAAGCCGGAGCACCACCGCCAGCAGCACCACGATCGCCGCGAGCGCCGACACCCGCTGGTGCGCGTCGTCGGCGACCATCCCGTACACCAGTACGAAATACGCCGGTGCGAGACCGAAGCTGATCAGGTCGGAGAGGTTGTCCAGCTCCGCGCCCATCGGGGAGGAGCGCAGCTTGCGCGCCACGAGCCCGTCGAACAGGTCGAACACGGCCGCCATGAGCATGAGGATCACCGCGGTCGCCGCGGAGTGCCTGGCCATGCCCGACTCGTCGCTGCCCGTGAGGTGCGGGATGAGGATCCCCGTGGTGGTGAAGTACACCGCCATGAAACCGCACGTCGCGTTACCGAGGGTGAGCGTGTCCGCTATCGACAGCCTCATCGAGAGCGGCATGTCCTCGGCATCGTCCTGCTCCTCCGCCTCGGGCACCCAGCTCGCCTGGGTGTCAGGATCAATCACGGTCAATTCGAGTCACCCCCGCGGTCGTGGCCTGGCCGACCTCGACCGCGACATCGACACCTTCCGGAAGGTAGATGTCCACGCGCGAGCCGAAGCGGATCAGACCGATGCGTTCGCCCTGCTCCACCTTCGTGCCCTGCGGGATGTAGGGGACGATGCGACGGGCGACCGCTCCCGCGATCTGCACCATCTCGATGTCGCCGAGCTCGGTGTCGAAGTGCCAGACAACGCGCTCGTTGTTCTCGCTCTCCTTGTTGAACGCCGGGACGAACCCACCCGGGATGTGCTCCACCGACGTCACGGTGCCGGCCAGGGGGGCCCGGTTGACGTGAACATTCAGCGGGCTCATGAAGATCGCGACGCGGGTGCGCCCGTCCTTCCACGGCATGATGCTCTGCACCACACCGTCGGCCGGCGAGATGACGCGGCCCTGGGTGATCTCGCGCTCGGGGTCGCGGAAGAACCACAGCATGCCCGCCGCGAGCGCGGTGGTGGGCACGGCCACGGCCGCCCAGCGCCCGGACCTGCGGGACCGGGCGAGGCTGAGGGCCGCGGTGGCGACGGTCGGGAGGAGCCACGGCGATGCTCCGCGCGCAAGGCGGACCCCGCCGCGGGATGCAGAGATTTGGCTGTCGGGCATGGATGACCTTCGTAGCGGATGATGCCGCGCTGGCAACGGGGGGACGGCGGCTTTCCGGCGATGCTATCGGGTGCGAGCGGCAACTGGGCAAGCCAGCAGCCGAGTCGGACAGCTGAAAGGCTCCCGACGGGGTTGACCGGGTGTGATGTTCTTCGCCACCAAATCACCTCGTAAGGGACATATCAGCCCTGGAACCGGTACTCCTCGAGCAACCGGCGACCGATGATCATTTTCTGGATCTCGGCGGTACCTTCACCGATCAGCAGCATCGGGGCCTCGCGGTAGAGGCGCTCGATCTCGTACTCCTTGGAGAAGCCGTAACCGCCGTGGATACGGAAGGCGTCCTCGACGACTTCCTTGCAGTACTCGGAGGCGAGGTACTTCGCCATCCCTGCCTCCAGGTCGTTCCGCTCCCCGGAGTCCTTTTTGCGTGCCGCATTCACCATCATCGCATGCGCCGCTTCGACCTTGGTGGCCATTTCGGCCAGTTTGAACTGGATCGCCTGGTGCTGGGCGATCGGCTTTCCGAAGGTTTCGCGCTGCTGGGCGTACGAAACACCCAGTTCGAACGCACGTTGTGCGACGCCACAGCCACGCGCGGCGACATTCACGCGCCCGACCTCGACACCGTCCATCATTTGGTAAAAACCTCGGCCGGTCGTGCCGCCCAGCACACGATTGGCCGGAATGCGTAGTCCGTCCATGATGAGCTCGGTCGTGTCGACGCCCTTGTAGCCCATCTTGTCGATCTTCCCCGGGATCGTGAGACCGGGGCGGACCTCGCCGAAGCCCGCCTCCTTCTCCACCAGGAAGGTGGTCATCGACTTGTGCGGGGCGGTGCCCTCGGGGTGTCCTTCGTCACTCCTGCAGAGGACGGCGACCAGCGTGGACGTGCCGCCGTTCGTCAGCCACATCTTCTGACCGTCGAGGACGTACTCGTCGCCGTCCTTGACGCCCTTGGACGAGATCGCGGAGACGTCGGAACCGAGCGCCGGCTCGGACATCGAGAACGCGCCCCGCACCTCGCCCAGCGCCATCCGCGGCAGGAAGGTGTCCTTCTGCTCCTGCGTGCCGTGCTGCTTGAGCATGTAGGCCACGATGAAATGCGTGTTGATGATGCCCGACACACTCATCCAGCCACGCGCGATCTCCTCGACGCACAGCGCGTACGTGAGGAGCGACTCGCCCAGACCGCCGTACTCCTCCGGGATCATCAGCCCGAACAGGCCGAGTTCCTTGAGTCCTTCGACGATGTCCGTCGGATATTCGTCGCGGTGCTCCAACCGGGTCGCGACAGGAATGATCTCCTTGTCGACGAAATCCCGGACCGTGGAGAGGATCTCCTGCTGGACATCCGTCAGACCGGCGGTCTGTGCGAGTCGGCTCATGGCTACTTCTCCACGTTCTTGCTCGTCGGCTGATCGGTCTCGGGGCGGCCCGGCTGCTCTCCGCCGCGTGCCTTGATGTACGTCTCGGTGGGGACCATCACCTTGCGGCGGAACACGCAGACCAGCGTCCCGTCCTGCTTGTAGCCCTTCGTCTCGACGTACACGATGCCGCGGTCGCTCTTCGACCTCGACGGCGTCTTGTCGAGCACGGTCGTCTCGCCGTAGACGGTGTCGCCGTGGAAGGTCGGTGCGACGTGCTTGAGCGACTCGACCTCCAGATTGGCGATGGCCTTTCCGGAGACGTCCGGGACGGACATGCCGAGCAGCAGTGAGTAGATGTAGTTGCCGACGACGACGTTCTTCCCGAAGTCGGTCGTCTTCTCCGCGTAGTTGCTGTCCATGTGCAGCGGGTGGTGATTCATGGTCAGCAGGCAGAAGAGGTGGTCGTCGTATTCCGTGACCGTCTTTCCGGGCCAGTGCTTGTAGACGGCACCGACCTCGAACTCCTCATAGGTGCGGCCGAACTGCATATCAGGCCTCCGGAGCTTCGAACTTGGAGGTGCGCTGCATACCGGCGGCGCGGCCCTTGCCCGCGATGACCAGGGCCATCTTGCGGCTGGCCTCGTCGATCATCTCGTCGCCGAGCATCGCCGATCCCTTCTTGCCGCCCTCCTCCGAGGTGCACCAGTCGTAGGCGTCGAGGATGAGCTCCGCGTGGTCGTAGTCCTCCTGCGAGGGCGAGAACACCTCGTTCGCCGCGTCGACCTGACCGGGGTGCAGCACCCACTTGCCGTCGAAGCCCAGCGCCGCCGCACGGCCCGCCACCTCGCGGTAGGCGTCCACGTCGCGGATCTGGAGGAACGGGCCGTCGATCGCCTGGAGGTCGTGCGTACGGGCCGCCATGAGGATGCGCATCAGGATGTAGTGGTACGCGTCCGCCGGGTAGCCGGGCGGCTGCTGGCCCACGACCAGGGTCTTCATGTTGATCGAGGCCATGAAGTCGGCCGGGCCGAAGATCAGGGTCTCCAGGCGGGGCGAGGCGGCGGCGATGTCGTCGATGTTCACCAGGCCCTTGGCGTTCTCGATCTGCGCCTCGATGCCGATCTTGCCGACCTCGAAGCCCATCGTCTTCTCGATCTGGGTCAGCAGCAGGTCCAGTGCGACGACCTGCTGGGCGTCCTGGACCTTCGGCAGCATGATGCAGTCGAGGTTCGGGCCCGCGCCCTCGACGACCGTGATGACGTCGCGGTACGTCCAGTGGGTCGTCCAGTCGTTGACCCGTACGACGCGGGTCTTGCCCGTCCAGTCACCGTTGTTGAGCGCGTCGACGATGTGGTGCCGGGCGCCCTCCTTGGCGAGCGGCGCGCAGGCGTCCTCCAGGTCCAGGAAGACCTGGTCGGCCGGCAGGCCCTGGGCCTTCTCCAGGAACCGCGGGTTCGAGCCCGGCACTGCCAGACAGGATCGGCGGGGACGCAGACGGTTCACGGGCGTGGTCATGCGGGGACCTCCAGAGGGTCGAGCTTGTTCGCTTTCCGGATCTCGTCGACGATACGGCCGATGATCTCGGTGATGCCGAAGTCCTTCGGGGTGAAGACGGCGGCGACTCCGGCTTCGATGAGGGCGTGCGCGTCGGCCGGGGGGATGATGCCGCCCGCGATGACCGGGATGTCCGGCGCACCGGCCTCGCGCAGCCGGTGCAGCACGTCCGGCACCAGCTCGGCGTGCGAGCCGGACAGGATGGACAGGCCGACGCAGTGCACGTCCTCGGCCAGCGCGGCGTCGGTGATCTGCTCGGGCGTCAGCCTGATGCCCTGGTAGACCACCTCGAAGCCGGCGTCCCGGGCGCGTACGGCAATCTGTTCCGCGCCGTTGGAGTGCCCGTCCAGGCCGGGCTTGCCGACCAGCAGCCGCAGTCGTCCCACGCCCAGGTCCCCGGCGGTGCGGGTGACCTTCTCGCGGACCAGCGCGAGCGGCGTCCCCGCCTCCGCGGCGACGGCCACCGGCGCCGACGAGACACCCGTCGGCGCCCGGAACTCGCCGAACACGTCGCGCAGGGCCCAGGACCACTCACCCGTGGTGACGCCGGCCCGTGCGCACTCGACGGTCGCCTCCATCATGTTCGCGGTGCCCGCCGCGGCCTTCTTCAGGGCCGTCAGCGCCTCGGTGGCCCTGGCCTCGTCGCGGTTGTCGCGCCACTCGTGCAGGGCCGCGACGACCCGTGCCTCGTTCTCGGGGTCCACCGTCATGATCGCGGCGTCGAGGTCCGCGGTGAGCGGGTTGGGCTCGGTCGTCTCGTAGATGTTGACGCCGACGATCTTCTCCTCGCCGCCCTCGATCCGGGCCCGCCGCGCGGCGTGCGAGGAGACGAGCTCCGACTTGAGATAGCCGGACTCCACGGCGGCCATCGCGCCGCCCATCTGCTGGATCCGGTCGATCTCGGCCAGCGACTCGGTGACCAGCTCGTCGACCTTGGCCTCGATGACATGCGAACCGGCGAAGATGTCCTCGTACTCCAGCAGGTCGCTCTCGTGCGCGAGCACCTGCTGGATCCGGAGCGACCACTGCTGGTCCCAGGGGCGCGGCAGCCCGAGCGCCTCGTTCCAGGCCGGCAGCTGCACCGCGCGGGCGCGGGCGTCCTTGGAGAGCGTGACGGCCAGCATCTCCAGCACGATGCGCTGGACGTTGTTCTCCGGCTGCGCCTCGGTGAGCCCCAGGGAGTTGACCTGCACGCCGTAGCGGAACCGGCGCTGCTTCGGGTTCGCGATGCCGTACCGCTCGCGCGTCACCCGGTCCCAGATGCGGCCGAAGGCGCGCATCTTGCACATCTCCTCGATGAAGCGGACCCCCGCGTTCACGAAGAAGGAGATGCGGGCGACGACGTCACCGAACTTCTCCTCCGGCACCTGGCCGGAGTCGCGCACGGCGTCGAGGACCGCTATGGCCGTCGACATGGCGTACGCGATCTCCTGGACCGGAGTGGCCCCCGCCTCCTGCAGGTGGTAGCTGCAGATGTTGATCGGGTTCCACTTCGGGATGCGGTTGACCGTGTACGTGATCATGTCGGTCGTCAGCCGCAGCGACGGGACCGGGGGGAAGACGTGCGTCCCCCGCGACAGGTACTCCTTCACGATGTCGTTCTGCGTCGTGCCCTGGAGCTTGTCCGGGTCCGCGCCCTGCTCCTCCGCGACCACCTGGTAGAGCGCCAGCAGCCACATCGCGGTGGCGTTGATCGTCATCGAGGTGTTCATCTGCTCCAGGGGGATGTCCTGGAACAGCCGTCGCATGTCACCGAGGTGCGAGACGGGCACGCCGACCCGGCCCACCTCGCCGCGGGCGAGGACGTGGTCGGGGTCGTATCCGGTCTGGGTGGGCAGATCGAAGGCGACCGAGAGACCCGTCTGGCCCTTGGCGAGGTTACGCCGGTAGAGCTCGTTGGACGCCTCGGCGGTCGAGTGACCGGCGTACGTCCGCATGAGCCACGGGCGGTCCTTCTGACGTTCGGTCATCGTCGACCTCAGACGTTGCGGAAGCGGTTGATGGCGTCGATGTGCTGCTCGCGCATCTCCGTGTCACGCACGCCCAGGCCCTCACGGGGCGCCAGCGCGAGCACGCCGACCTTGCCCTGGTGCAGGTTGCGGTGCACGTCGTACGCGGCCTGGCCGGTGTCCTCCAGGGAGTAGACCTTGGACAGCGTCGGGTGGATCTTGCCCTTGGCGATCAGCCGGTTCGCCTCCCACGCCTCGCGGTAGTTGGCGAAGTGCGAGCCGATGATCCGCTTCAGCGACATCCAGAGGTAGCGGTTGTCGTACTCGTGGTTGTAGCCCGACGTCGAGGCGCAGGTGACGATCGTGCCGCCCTTGCGGGTCACGTACACGCTGGCGCCGAAGGTCTCGCGGCCCGGGTGCTCGAAGACGATGTCCACGTCCTCGCCGCCGGTCAGCTCGCGGATGCGCTTGCCGAAGCGCTTCCACTCACGCGGGTCCTGGTTGTGCTCGTCCTTCCAGAACGTGTAGCCCTCGGCGTTGCGGTCGATGATCGCGGTGGCGCCCATCTTCCGGCAGATCTCCGCCTTCTGGTCGCTCGAGACGACGCAGATCGGGTTGGCACCGCCGGCCAGCGCGAACTGCGTGGCGTAGGAGCCGAGTCCGCCACTGGCGCCCCAGATCAGCACGTTGTCGCCCTGCTTCATGCCGGCGCCGTTGCGCGAGACGAGCTGGCGGTACGCCGTGGAGTTGACCAGGCCCGGGGAGGCGGCCTCCTCCCAGCTGAGGTGCTTGGGCTTCGGCATCAGCTGGTTCGACTTGACAAGTGCGATCTCTGCCAGGCCGCCGAAGTTGGTCTCGAAGCCCCAGATGCGCTGCTCGGGGTCGAGCATCGTGTCGTTGTGGCCGTCGGAGGACTCCAGCTCCACCGAGAGGCAGTGCGCGACGACTTCGTCGCCCGGGGTCCAGGCGTTGACGCCGGGCCCGGTGCGCAGGACGACGCCCGCCAGGTCGGAGCCGATGACGTGGTACGGGAGGTCGTGGCGCTTGCTGAGGTCGCTCAGCTTGCCGTACCGCTCCAGGAAGCCGAAGGTCGAGACGGGCTCGAAGATCGACGTCCACACGGAGTTGTAGTTGACCGAGCTGGCCATGACCGCCACCAGGGCCTCGCCCGGGCCGAGCTCGGGAACCGGCACGTCCTCGACGTGCAGGGACTTGCGGGGGTCCTTGTCGCGGCTGGCGACGCCGGCGAACATCTCGGCCTCGTCCTTGTGCACGGTCACCGCGCGGTACGACTCGGGGATGGACATGGCCGCGAAGTCCGCGGCCGTGCTGTCCTGCGATTGGATCGCGTCCAGGATTTCCTTCACGGTGATGCCTCCGGCAGATCGGGTCTCCGGCGTCGAGGGAAACGCTCGGAGGCCCCTGTGGTCAGGGGAGCGGTGCGGTGTGGAGGTGTGCCGTCGGTTCGGCGTGGTGGTGCTCTGTGCCTGCTCGGTGGAGCAGAAAAGGTTGCCTGTGACGCAGGCGCCCGGGCGCGCGGACACGTGGTCTGCGGGGACAGCCGGCGTACGAGAGATCTCTGCACGCCGGCCGCCCGGACACCTTCAACGTATGGCACTGCGTGACAGGTGGCAAGGCACCCAGTGCCAACAATTTCTCTCAGTTGTCATCTCGTAGGCACGCATGAGCAACATCATGGGTGGTACGTCGCATTGCTCCGCCTTTTGCGGTGGCTACGGCGCGGTGCGATACACGTACGGCGTCGTCGTGCTCAGAGCCGTGAAGCCGAGCCGCCGCAGGATCGGGGCGGAACGGTCCGTCGCGTCGACCTGGAGGAAGCGGTAACCGAGCCCGGCGGCGATACGGGCCCGATGGGCGATCAGGGCGCGGTAGATCCCCCTGCCCCGCCACTCGGCCGCCGTACCGCCGCCCCAGAGCCCGGCGAAGCCGGTGCCGGGGTGCATCTCCATCCGGGCCGAGCTCACGGGCTCGTCGCCGGCCAGGGCGACCACCGCGACGAACGTGTCCGGCGGGGCGTCGGCGAGCCGTGCCAGGGTCTGAAGGCGCAGCCGGGAGCCGTCCGTGCCGAAGGCCAGCTCATGGGCCCGGACCATCAGCTCCACCCCCGCGGCGTCGGTCACGTTCCGCAGCCGCACCCCCTCGGGGAGCTCCACCGCCCCGGCCTGGTCGGCGACCGGTGCCACCAGCAGCGTCTCCGGCGGCTCCGGCTCGAAACCGGCCGCGCCGAGGAGAGCGCCCAGCCCGGGCGGGCCGTCGTGGGCGTACAGCTTCCACTCGAACTCGCCGACACCCCGGGCGGCGTAGTGCCCCACCTGTGCCGCGATCTCCGACTCGGCGCGGGCGGGGGAGAGGTCCGGAGCCGTCCACACGACGCCGTTCCAGTCGTCCGGGCCGCCGGTCTGCCGTACGACGTCACCGACCCGCTCGACGCGCGTGCCGGGGCCGTCCGGGCGGGCGTGCTCGCGCATCTCGCGGTCGAAGAGGGCCAGCATCTCGTCAGGTTCCATGTGCGCATCCGAGCACTCCCTCCCCGGCCCGGCCACCGGGTTTCTCCCGACGGTGCGTCAACCGGCGGCCATGGGGCAGATGAAAGTGATCTTGATACGACGCAACGGACAAGGGGTGGGGTACGCGATGGGTATACAGACGCGCAGTACGGCCCGGAAGGGCCGCAGGCGCGAATTCGACGTCAGGCGGACGGCGTTCGGCTTCGCGTTCCTCGCTCTCCTGATCTGCGGCGCCGGACTCGCGGTGCGCACGGCCCTCAGGAGCGCCGAACGGCACCCGGTGGTCGCCGTCGTCTCGGCCGTCGCGCTGGTGGCCGCGGTCGTGGTGCTCCTGCGCCTGCGCCGCAGCCGCAGGACGGCCGCCAGGGCCGCGGCGGCAGCCGTCGAGACCGCCTACGAGGTCGTGGACGCGGCCCTGGAGGAGCTGCCGGAAGCCGACGCCGTGCCGCCGCGCCCCGAGCCGCTGCGGACGGTCGACCAGGAGGCCATGGCCCCGTACGACTACGAGGCCATGGACCCGTACGACTTCGAGGAGGCCGTGGCCGCGCTCTGCAGGCGGGACGGCTGCCTGGACGCCGAGGTCGTCGGAGGAGCCGGAGACCTGGGCGCCGACGTGGTGGGCACCACGCCCGACGGCCGCCGCCTGGTCGTGCAGTGCAAGCGGTACACGAGCGACAACAAGGTCGGCTCGCAGGACCTCCAGCGCTTCGGCGGCACCTGTTACGCGGTGCACGGCGCCGAGGCGGCCGTCGTCGTCACCACCGGCGAATTCACCGATCCGGCTCTCGAGTACGCCGAGCAGTGCGGCATCGTCTGTGTCGGTCTCGACGGGCTCACCGCGTGGAGCGAGGGCGCCGCGCCGCCCTGGTACGCGAGCGCCTCCGTGCAGCCCGCCGAGGGGTGAACCCCGCCGGGGCCGGGCTCAGTGCTCCTTCAGCGCCTGCTGGATCGTGCGCATGATCTCGTCGAGCGGCGCGTCGGTACGGGCCACGGTGACCAGCACCTCGCCCTCCCTGGACACCGAGGCCGCGGGGGCCTTCCCGGTCTCGCCCCCCACGGTCCGCCCCGCCCCGATCCCCGTGCCGAAGGTCTCCCGCACGATCGCGAACGCGTGGTCGAGCTGGGACTCCACGTCGCCCTGCCCGTCCGCCCGCAGCCAGCGACGCAGCACATGGTTGTGCGCGGTCACGACGGCGGACGCGGCGACCTCGGCGAGCAGCGGGTCGTCATTGCCCACCTGGTGGTCACGCTCGTCGAAGTGGCCCAGCAGATAGCGCGTGAACAGCCGTTCGTAGCGGGCCACCGAGGCGATCTCGGCCTCGCGGAGCGTGGGCACCTCACGGGTCAGCTTGTAGCGCGCCACGGAGACCGCCGGCTTCGCCGCGTACATCTTCATGACCTCCTTGATGCCGCGGCACACGGTGTCGAGCGGGTGCTCGTGTGCGGGGGCGGCGTTCAGGACGGCCTCGGCCCTGACGAGGGTGTCGTCGTGGTCCGGGAAGATGGCCTCTTCCTTGGAGCGGAAGTGGCGGAAGAACGTGCGCCGGGCGACCCCGGCCGCCCCCGCGATCTCGTCGACCGTCGTCGCCTCGTACCCCTTCGTGGCGAACAGTTCCATGGCCGCTGCGGCCAGTTCGCGGCGCATCTTGAGTCGCTGGGCGGCCGCCCGGGTGCTCGCGGCACTCTCAGGGGCGTCCGCCGAGGCGGAGGAACGAGGGGACTTGGCGGGTTGGGACATGAGGTGAACGTAACCCATCGGCGCAGGGGAGTGCGCCTGTGGGGGCGGGTCGCCGGAGGGTCCAAGCAGCCCGCCCCACCCCGCCCCGATGTCAGCGGCGGGCATATTCGCGGAAGCCGCGCCCCGTCTTGCGGCCGAGGCAGCCCGCGGCCACCAGGTGCTCGAGCAGCGGCGCCGGGGCGAGGCCCGGGTCGCGGAACTCGCTGTGCAGAACCTTCTCGATGGCGAGCGAGACGTCCAGGCCGACGACGTCCAGGAGCTCGAAGGGGCCCATGGGGTAGCCGCCGCCCAGCTTCATCGCCGCGTCGATGTCGTCGAGCGTCGCGTAGTGCTCCTCGACCATCTTGATCGCGTTGTTGAGGTAGGGGAACAGCAGCGCGTTCACGATGAAGCCCGCCCGGTCACCGCAGTCGACCGGGTGCTTGCGCACCTTCACGCAGACCTCGCGGACCGTGGCGTGCACGTCGTCGGCGGTCAGCACCGTGCGGACCACCTCGACCAGCTTCATCGCGGGCGCCGGGTTGAAGAAGTGCATCCCGATGACGTCCTCGGGACGCGAGGTCACCCGGGCGACCGCCACGACCGGCAGCGACGAGGTGGTCGTCGCGAGCACCGCACCCGGCTTGCAGACCTTGTCCAGGGTCTGGAAGAGCTCCCGCTTGATCTCCAGGTCCTCGGCGACCGCCTCGACCGCGAGATCGACATCGGCGAAGGAGTCCAGGGAGCCCGCCGGGGTGATCCGGGCGAGGGTCTCGTCCCGGGCCTCCTCCGTCAGCCTTCCCTTGGAGACGGAGCGGCCCAGGGACTTGGCGATCCGGACCTTGGCCGTGTCCGCTTTCTCCTGGCTGCGCGCGGCGAGGACCACGGTGTACCCGGCCTTCGCGAAGACCTCCGCGATGCCCGACGCCATCGTCCCCGACCCGGCCACCCCCACCGAGGAGACCTCGCGCCCGGTGACCGCGCCCGCGCTCTCCACCGGGGTCAGGGCGTCCGGCACCACGGTCTGGCCGCCCGGGGCGTCGTAGGTGTAGAAGCCCCGGCCCGCCTTGCGGCCGGTCAGACCGGCCTCGCTGAGCTGGCCGAGCACCGGCGCCGGCGCGTGCAGCCGGTCGTGGGACGCGGAGTACATGGCCTCCAGCACCGTGCGGGCCGTGTCGATGCCGATCAGGTCGAGCAGCGCCAGGGGGCCCATCGGCAGCCCGCAGCCCAGCTTCATGGCGGCGTCGATGTCCTCACGGGAGGCGTAGTTGGCCTCGTACATCGCCGCGGCCTGGTTGAGGTAGCCGAACAGCAGACCGTCCGCGACGAAGCCGGGGCGGTCGCCCACCGCGACCGGCTCCTTGCCCAGCTCACGGGCGAGCCGGGTGACGCTCTCCACTGCGGGCGGGGCGGTCAGCACGGAGGAGACCACCTCGACGAGCTTCATCGCGGGCGCCGGGTTGAAGAAGTGCAGGCCCAGGACCCGCTCGGGGTGCTGCGACTCGGCGGCCAGCCGGGTCACGGACAGGGCGTTCGTGCCCGTCGCCAGGATCGCGGTGGGGGAGACCACGGCGTCCAGCTCGCGGAAGACCTGCTGCTTGATCTCGTACGTCTCCGGCACGACCTCGATGACCAGCTCCGCCTCCGCGGCGGCCTGCAGATCGGAGAACGTACGGAACCGGGCGAGGATGTCGCGCCGCTCCTGCGCCGTGATCCGCTCACGGCGCACGGCGCGCTCGGTGGAGGCCTCCAGGGTGGCGACGGCCTGCCGGGCGGCGGCCTCGTCGATGTCGATGCCGATGACCTCGCGGCCCGCGCGGGCCAGGACCTCGGCGATGCCGGTGCCCATGGTGCCGAGGCCGACGACGGCAATGGTGGTGAGCGGGGTGTCCATCACGGGACTCCAGGGTGAGTGACGACTGTGAGGAGCACGGCGGCGCGCAGAGTCGGAATCAACCGGCGCTCGGTGTGCGGGAATTGCGTGTCGTGGTGCACGGTTCCGGGCGCTCTGGGCGCGCCGGGGGGAAGGGTGACGGGCTCTGTCCCGGAGCCACGTCTCACGAACTGCCGAACCGACAAGCACTCCGGGTGGCTGCGTCACCAGGCCACCGGAGCTGCGGGTGTGTGTCCCGCTCACCTGAGCCTAACCGGCGAGTAACGAGCGCGCCAGCCCTGGCGACCTGTGCGCTGGCACACAGTTCGCCGACCACAGCGCGTTCGCCACCGTAAACTCAGCGTCATGGATGAGGAGTTCCGCTCGCTTACGGACAGGCTCGGCGACGAGGCCGGTGAAACGGAGGACTTCCGCCGGCTGATCACCACCCAGGACGACGAGGAGCTGGCCAGGGTCCTCGTGGAACGCGAACGCCCGCTGTGGGCCCGCGAGGTCGCGGCGTTCCGGCTCGGCTGCCGGGGCGACCGCCGGGCCTTCGAGGCGCTGGTCCTCCTCCTCAACCACCGTGACCCCGAGCGCTGCGTGTCCGCCGCGCACGCCCTCCGGCTCCTCGGCGACCCGCGGACCCCGAGAGCGGCCGCCGCGCTCGCCACCAACAGCCTGCGGACGGGTTACGCGCTGCACCCGGTGCGGCTGCTGACCGCGCTGCGCGCACCCGAGTCGGTGCCCGCCCTGGTCAGCACCCTGCACCGCCTGCTGACCCCCGACGAGCCGCACTGGCGCGTCGCGCTCGCGTGCGTCGAGGGCCTGGGAAGCCTGGGGGACGGAAGGGCCCGCCCGGTCCTGGAGGCCGCACTGCCGCACCCCCGGCTCGGCACGGCGGCGGCGGAGGCGCTCAGGCGGCTGCCGGCTGGGTGAGGGTGCGGACGTACCTGACCTCGGGCACCATGGCGTCACCCGCCTCGAAGGTTTCCTCCGCGCCGTCCGGCCGGAACCTGGCCTGCTCGTAGAAGCGCCGGGCCCGTGTGTTGTCCTTCAGCACCCAGAGGGACATCCCGTCGAACCCCTCCGCACGGGCCCGCGCGATGACCTCGGTCAGCAGCGCGCGCCCTGTGCCCGTGCCGATGCGGTCCGGGTGGACGTAGAGCGCGTACAGCTCCGCGCTTCCGGGGCGGGCGCTTTCGTCGCGGCGCGGTCCGTAGCAGGCCCAGCCGGTCAGCGTGGTGTCCGGGGCCTCGGCCACCAGGTTCACCGGTCCGCCCTCCGCCATGAGGTACGCGCGCCGGCGCTCGGCGTCCTCGCCGACGTCCATCGCGTCCAGGTACGCCTGCGGGATCAGCCCTGCGTACGCCCGCCGCCAGCCGCGCACCCGGATGTCCGCCACGGCGGCGCAGTCGTCGACGGTCATGTCACGTGTACGCACGCCGGGGGCGTACGCGGGATCGGGGCGTGGGGTCACGCGGTCCATCCTGGCGTACGCCCCCGGCGTGGGGCCCGGTGTTTTCTCAGCCGCGGGTCAGCCGCGGAAGCCGAGCAGACCGTGCAGTGTCTTGCCCTTCAGGTTCGCTCCGGCCTTCGTGGCGGGGGCCGGCTTCGGCTCCGGCAACGCGTCGCAGACCGCGTCCGCGCCGCTGCCGCCGCCCGTGGGGAGGGTGCCGTCGGTGAGGTAGTCCACCAGGTGCGCGTCCAGGCAGTTGTTGCCGCTCAGGGTGATGCCGTGGTTGCCGCCGCCCTGCTCGACGACGAGGCTCGACCCCCTGAGCCGGCGGCTCATGGTGACGCCGCCCTCGTAGGGTGTGGCCGCGTCGTCGGTGGCCTGGAGGATCAGCGCGGGCGGGATCTCGTCGTTGGTGACCCGCACGGGCTCCAGCGGCTCCACCGGCCAGGTGGCGCACGGGGCGTTGTACCAGGTGTTGTTCCACGACATGAAGGGCGCCTTGCGGTGCGCCTGCCAGGTGTCGTTGCGCCAGGTGCTCCAGGTCCGGGGCCAGCCGGCGTCGCGGCACTGCACGGCGGCGTAGACGGAGTAGCCGTTGTCTCCGCTGCTGTCCACGGCCGCGAAGTCCTCGTACGCGGTGGCCAGCGCCTCCTGGTCCTTGTCGTTGACGTACGCCGCGAACGTCTCGGCGAGGCGCGGCCAGTAGCCGTTGTAGTAGCCGCCCGGCATGAAGGTGTCCTCGAGCTCACCCGGCCCGACCTTGCCGGCCGCGGGCTGCTTCTTCACCGCGTCGCGCATCCGGTACCACGCGGCCTCGACCGCCGCCGGGTCCTTGCCGAGCTCGTACGTGGCGTCGTTCTTCGCGACCCATGCGGCGAACGCTTTGTGGCGGGCGTCGAACGCGTGGTCCTGGCCGAGGTTGTCCTCGTACCAGACGCCGTCCGGGTCGACGACCGAGTCCAGTACCAGGCGGCGTACGCGCTCGGGGAACAGCTTGGCGTACACCGCGCCCAGGTAGGTGCCGTACGAGTAGCCGAAGTAGTTGATCCGCTCTGCGCCCAGGGCCCCGCGGATGACGTCGAGGTCCTTCGCGGCGCTGACGGTGTCCATGTACGGCAGCAGGTCGCCGTGCTTCTCGCCGCAGGCGGCGGCGAAGGAGGCGGCCCGGGCGCGCGCGGTCTTCTCCGCCTCGTAGGAGTCCGGCACGGAGTCGGGGCGCACGGGCTCGAAGTACTTCGGCACGCAGTCCAGGGCGGGGGTGCTCTTCCCGACCCCGCGTGGGTCGAACCCGATCACGTCGTACTGCGCGGCGAGCTTCGTGGGCAGCGAGGACGCGACGAAGCCCGCCATGGAGAGGCCGCTGCCGCCGGGGCCGCCGGGGTTCACCAGCAGGGGGCCCTGCGAGGTCTTCGCCGTGTGCGGGATCCGGGAGAGGGCGAGGGTGACCTTCCGGCCCGACGGGTTGTCATGGTCGAGCGGCGCGCGGACGGTTGCGCATTGCAGCGCCGGATACGTCTTCGTCCCGCAGCCCTTCCACGAGAGCGGTGCTGCGGCGGGTGTCGTGGTGGACGGCGCGGACGCGGTGGACGGCGCGGCGGTCACCAGACCTGCGACCGTGGCGCCGACGGCGACCAGAATTCCTGCACGTTTCGTCATAGGGCCTCCCGTGGTCGGGGAACGCGGCTGTGGGTGGCACAGCCCCCGCCGCATGCTTCCCGGATCCGGCCCGGGCAGGTCACTCGTCGTCGAGAGTTGACCCGTTCGGGCAGGGAGACCGGCGCGGTCAGAGCAGGGTCAGCTGGGTGGGGCCCGGCGTGTGACCGTCCGTGAGGACCGGCGGGGCCTCGCGGACGAGGCGGCGGGCGCCGCCCCGGTCGGCCGGGCCGATGCCGAACTCGGCCGCGAGCTCGTGGACCCGGCGGGTGATGGACCGCTGGTACCAGGTCGGCGCGTACGCCCCGTCCGCGTACATCCGTTCGTACCGTCGCACCAGGTGGGGGTGGTGCTGTGCGAGCCACCGCATGAACCACTCGCGGGCGCCGGGCCGCAGGTGCAGGACGAGCGGCGTGACGGAGGTCGCCCCGGCGGCGGCGATGGCGCGGACCGTGGCGCGCAGCTGGTCGGGGTGGTCGCCGAGGAAGGGGATGACCGGGGCCATCAGCACCCCGCAGCCGATCCCGTGGTCCGTCATGGCGCGGACGACGTCGAGGCGTCGCTCGGGCGAGGGGGTGCCCGGCTCGACCGTGCGCCACAGCTCGGGGTCGGTGAATCCGACGGAGACGGAGACGCCGACCTCGGTGACCTCGGCGGCCTGTCGCAGCAGGTCGAGGTCGCGCAGGATCAGAGTGCCCTTCGTGAGGATGGAGAAGGGGTTCGCGTGGTCGCGCAGCGCCGCGATGATGCCGGGCATCAGCCGGTAGCGGCCCTCGGCCCGCTGGTAGCAGTCGACGTTCGTTCCCATCGCGATGTGCTGGCCGTGCCGCTGGCGGGAGGCCAGATGACGGCTCAGCAGCTCGGCGGCGTTGACCTTGACGACGATCTGGGAGTCGAAGCCGAGACCGGTGTCCAGGTCCAGGTAGCTGTGGGTCTTGCGGGCGAAGCAGTACACGCACGCGTGGGTGCAGCCCCGGTAGGGGTTCACGGTCCATTCGAACGGCATGCGGGAGGCCCCGGGCACCCGGTTCACGATCGAGCGGGCCCGGATCTCATGGAAAGTGATTCCCCTGAATTCCGGCGTGTCGAAGGTGCGCGTCGTCACCGCGTCCGCGGCGAAGAGCGCACCGTTACCCGCCTTTGTGGTGTTCTCTGCCAGATTGTCCCAGCGCATGAACGCCTCCTTGGTAGCACTCCGCAGAGAATAGAACATGTGTTCCCTTGATCGTGCGCGGCGGAGCGGCGGGCCCGATTTTGAGGGGCCGTACCCGAGGTGGTTGGCTCAGCAGCACCCCGAACAACCGAGTGCTGGAGGAGCAGGCATGGCGCAGGTCGAGGCCACGACAGAGCGGATCATCGCGGCGGACGCAGAGACGGTGTTCGACGCGCTGGCCGACTACAAGGAGGTCCGGGGCAAGGTGCTGACCGGGCACTTCAGCGAGTACGAGGTGCGCGAGGGCGGGGACGGGGAAGGCACCCTCGTCCACTGGAAGCTCCAGGCCACGAGCAAGCGAGTCCGCGACTGCCTGCTCGAGGTCACCGAGCCCACCGACGGGCAGCTGATCGAGAAGGACCGGAACTCCTCGATGGTCACCACCTGGACCGTCACCCCGGCCGGTGAGGGCAAATCCAAGGCCGTCGTCTCGACGGTGTGGAACGGCGCCGGCGGCATCGGCGGGTTCTTCGAGAAGACCTTCGCGCCCAAGGGGCTTGGCCGCATCTACGACGAACTGCTGCAGAACCTCGCCACCGAGGTGGAGAAGTAACGCTGCTTTCCCCGCTGTTGGCGTAGCGGCCGGCCTCACCGGAACGAGTGGTTTTCGGGGGTGGCCGGTTGCGCGCCGCAGTGCCTCCCACCGGCGCATAAGCCCTCTGAATGCGCCCTGCGCGCGCCCGGTCGCGTTTGCCCCGCCTTGCCGCCTGATGCGACAAATGGGCGGCGCAGCTGCGACGAGGGGAGCGTTACGTGGTGGGTGGGATCACTCTGGTGAAGGACGAGCCGGGAGGCACGGAGTACGGGGCGCCCGGCTCCCGGGCGGCGCCCGGCACCGAGGCGGAGTACGAGCCGCCCCCGCCGCCGTCCGCCGCCGGACCCTCCGCGCCGCCGGACGGGATCAGCCCCCGCAGGATCCGGCTGGTCTTCCTCGGGCTGATGCTCACCCTGCTGCTCGCGGCGCTCGACCAGATGATCGTCGCCACCGCCCTGCCGAAGATCGTCGGTGAGCTGCACGGCCTGGACAAGATGTCCTGGGCGGTCACCGCCTATCTGCTCGCCTCCACGATCGGCCTCCCGCTGTACGGGAAGCTCGGCGACCTCTTCGGCCGCAAGGGCGTCTTCCAGTTCGCGATCGTCGTCTTCATCATCGGCTCCGCCCTCGCCGGCTGGTCGCGCACGATGGACGAACTCATCGCCTTCCGGGCCGTCCAGGGCATCGGCGGCGGCGGACTCATGATCGGCGTCCAGGCGATCATCGCCGACATCGTCCCGGCCAGGGAGCGGGGCCGCTACATGGGCCTCATCGGGGCCGTCTTCGGCCTCGCGTCGGTGGCCGGACCGCTCCTCGGCGGCTTCTTCACCGATCACGCCTCCTGGCGCTGGTGCTTCTACATCAACGTGCCGTTCGGCCTGGTCACCCTCGCTGTCATCGCCCTCGTGCTGAAGCTCCCCAAACCCGCCGTCCGCCCCCGCCTCGACGTGCTGGGGGCGCTGCTGCTGGCCGTCGCGTCGACCTGCCTGGTGCTGCTCACCAGCTGGGGCGGGACGGAGTACGCCTGGGGCTCCCGGACCATCCTGGGACTCGCCGCCGGGGCTGCCGGAACGACTCTGCTCTTCCTCGTCGTCGAACACCGGGCCGCCGAACCCATCATCCCGCTGCGTCTGTTCCGCGACTCCGTCTTCAACGTCACCTCGCTGGTCGGCGCGGTCGTCGGGGTCGCCCTCTTCGGGGCGGCCAGCTATCTGCCGACCTACCTCCAGATGGTCGAGGGCGTGTCCGCCACCGAGTCCGGGCTGCTGATGCTGCCCATGATGGGCGGCATCGTCGTCGCCTCCGTGGTCTCCGGGCAACTGGTCTCGCGTACGGGCCGCTACCGCGTCTATCCGCTGGTGGGCGGAGCCGTGTCGGCCGTCGGCATGTGGCTGCTCTCCCTGCTCGACACCGGCACCTCGGCGCTGGAGTACGGCATCTGGCAGGCGGTCCTGGGCATCGGGATCGGCCTCGTCATGTCCATCCTGGTGCTGGCCGTGCAGAACTCCGTACGGCCTTCCGACCTCGGCACCGCCACCAGCGCGCACAACTACTTCCGGCAGATCGGCGGCAGCGTCGGAGCCGCGATCTTCGGCACGCTGTTCGCCGGGAGGCTCGGTGACGCGCTCGGGGTACGGCTCCCCTCCGGCGCCGATCTGCCCGACCCCGAGTCGATCACCCCGCAGCTGGTCCACTCCATGGAGCCCGCCCTGCGCGACGCCTACATCCAGGCGTACGCCGACGCGATGCCGCGGATCTTCCTCTACCTGGTGCCGGTGCTCCTGCTCGGCCTGTTCCTCGCCTTCTTCCTCAAGGAGAAACCGCTGGTGTCCCACCACACGCCGCAGACGGCCCCCGACCCGACCGAGGCGCACTCCACGATCCCCGCGGCACGCACCGACCCCGGCCCGGCGGGGCCCGGCCCGCTCTCCGGGGTCCCGGTGTGCGGATGCGTCCAGCACCCCGACGGCACGACGGTGGGGCGGGCCGCCCTCACCCTCATCGACGTCCAGGGGCGGCAGGTCGGACGCGGAGCGAGCGCCGACGACGGGCGGTACGCGCTGAGCGCGCCAGGAGCGGGGGCCTACGTGCTGATCGCCGCGGCGGGCGGGCACCAGCCGCAGGCCGTCAGCGTCACCGTCAGCGACCGGCCGGTGGAGCTCGACGTGGTCCTGGGCGGGGCGGGACGGCTCGCCGGAGCGGTCCTCACACCCGACGGAGCGCCCGTCCGCGACGCGGCGGTCACACTCACCGACGTACGGGGCGAAGTCGTCGCGACGACCCGCACCGGACGCGAGGGCGCCTATGTCATCAGCGAGCTGGTGGCCGGTGAGTACACCCTCGCCGCCAGCGCGCAGGCATTCCGCCCCGCCGCCCTCCCGGTCAGCGTGCAGGCCGCCCGGGAGACCAGGCAGGACATCGAGCTGGCGGGCGGCGCCGTGCTGCGCGGGATCGTGCGCGCTCCCGGCCGCCGGGCCGTCGAGGACGCCCGGGTCACGCTCCTGGACGCGGCGGGCAACGTGGTCGACACCCTGACCACCGGCTCCGACGGGGCGTTCCGGTTCGTCGACCTGTCGACCGGCGAGTACACCGTGATCGCCGCCGGCTATCCGCCGGTCGCCACCGTGCTCCAGCTCCCCGGGGGAGGCCGCACCGAACGCGATCTCCAGCTGGGCCACGAGGACTGACCGTCCGGCCCGGGGCGGGTGTGCCGGCAGCACACCCGCCCCGCTCACGGCAGCAGCCGGGGTTTCCGCCTCGCCGCGACGTCCTCGACCCAGCCGAAGCACACCACGGCGGCGGCGATCAGCACCCAGGCGACGCCGAACTGCCACCAGGGGCTGTCCAGCGGCAGGTGCCGCTCCAGCGCCGGCACCTCCCACATGAGGTCGATCAGCGGCACCGCGGCCATCAACGCCACCTCGTGCCAGAGGTAGACCGTCACAGCCCGGGCGTTGAACACCGTGACGACCCGGTCGGCCACCCGGTGACGTACGAGTCCGTCGAAGCGGGGCCTGAAGCGCAGCAGGAGCAGCACGAACCCCGCCGACCACAGCGCCTGGGCGAGCGGGAGGTCGTCCAGGTCGAACGAACCCTCCGCCGGGTGTCCGGCCGCCCACCAGGCACCCGCGGCCATCAGGGGCACCGCGCACGCCACCGCACCCGCGCCGCGCAGCCGGTCGAGCACGCCGTCGCGGTGTGCGAAGCCCAGCAGCCAGCAGAAGAGGAACACCGAGGCGTCACTGACCGCACTCCCGATCCGGCCGTCCGGCACCCCTGACACCGTCTCCAGCACCACGACGGGCACCAGGGACAGGGCGAGCACGGGGAGCGGGGCGAGCCGGAAGAGTCGCAGCAGCAGCGGAGAGAGCAGTACGAACCAGAGATAGGCGCGCAGATACCAGAGCACCGCCCAGGCCTGCTCGCCCCAGGCGTTGCCGGGCGGATCACCGACCGGCAGCACCCAGAGCAGGACGTCCGGCCCCGGCACCCAGCCGTGCAGCAGCATCGCCACGCCGAGCACGAGCCCGAACAGCCACACCGGGATCAGCAGCCGCCGCAGCCTGCCGCGGAGCACCCCGGGGGCCGGTCGTTCCAGCGAGCGGGCCATGAGCGACCCGGCGAGCGCGAACATCACGCCCATGGACGGGAAGACGTATCCCAGCCAGGGCCACTCGAAGGTGTGGTAGGTCACCACCCGGACGAGCGCCACGGCCCGCAGCACGTCGAAGGAACGGTCGCGGCCCGTGGCCGTGGCGGCCGCGGCGGGCGGCGCGAACGCCGCCCTGCGGTGCGCCCCGGCCACTACGAGGCCCCCACGTGGGGCGTGCCCACCTCACCCGTGCGTTTCAGCTTCTGCCAGCGCAGCCGGCCCCCGGTCGCCGCCGTGACACAGGAGTGGATCAGCACGAGGTACATCAACTGCCGGTAGGCGAGCTGCTGGAGGGGCATCATCAGCAGGTACCGGTACTTCTCCCGGTCGAGGCGGAAGGCGTACGCCGCGCAGAGCAGCTGCACGGCCAGGATCGCCAGCCAGGCGAGCAGCGAGGCCCGGAAGTCCACGAAGACCATCGCGTAGACGGTGAAGACGTCGATGAGCGGCGCGAAGACCGGTGTGACGATCTGGAAGAGGACGACGAGCGGCATGCCGACGCGGCCGAAGCGCCCGGAGGGCCCCCGGTCGGTGACGGACCGGCGGTGCTTCCACAGCGCCTGCATGGTGCCGTAGCTCCAGCGGTAGCGCTGACGCCACAACTGCCCCAGGGACGCTGGTGCTTCGGTCCACGCCCGGGCGTGCTCGGCGTAGACGACGCGCCAGCCCGCGCGGTGGAGCGCGATGGTGATGTCGGTGTCCTCCGCCAGCGTGTCCTCGCTCATCCCGCCGGCCTCCAGCACGGCCTGGCGGCGGAAGGCGCCGATGGCACCGGGGATGGTGGGCATGCAGCGCAGCAGGTCGTACATCCTGCGGTCCAGGTTGAAGCCCATCACGTACTCGATGTGCTGCCAGGCCCCGATCATCGTGGACCGGTTGCCGACCTTCGCGTTGCCCGCGACGGCGCCGATGCCGGGGTCGGCGAACGGCTGGACGAGCTGGTGCACGGCGTCCGGCTCGAAGACGGTGTCCCCGTCCATCATCACGACGATGTCGTGACGCGCCTGCCGCACACCGTTGTTGAGTGCCGCCGGCTTGCCCGCGTTCTCCTGCCGGATCACCCGGACATTGGGGAGGCCGAGCGATTCGGCGATCTCCGCGGTGCCGTCCGTCGATCCGTCGTCGACGACCAGGATCTCGATCGGATGTGTGCTGGCGGCGAGGGAGTTGAGCGTCGCGGCGATGCACTCCTTCTCGTTGTAGGCCGGAACGATCACACTCACCGGCCCATTCACCTCGGGGCCCCAGGTGAACCGGCGTCTGTTGCGCTGCCGGTGATGGCGCCGGGCGAGCAGGAGCATCAGGCCGAAGCGGCCCAGGACCGCCACCCCGACGACCCCCAGCATCGTGGCCAGCCCCGGCACGGTCCACTCCGCGACCCTGACCGCGGCGAGCAGGGCGCGACCCTCCCACACGCTCGCGGTGTCCGCCTTGCGGTGGGCGGCCTGCGCCGAGTCGCCCTGAGCACCGCCCTCCTGTACGGGGCCGGGGGGAGCGGCGGCGGACGCGTCGTCACCGTCGGCGCCGGCCTGCTGCTGGGCGCCGCTGACGGTGGTGAAGGTGTAGCCCTTCGCCTTCATCTTCTTGATGTACTTCGGCAGCGCGGCCAGGGTCTCGGAGCGGTCGCCGCCCGCGTCGTGGAAGAGCACCGAGGCACCCTCGCCGTCCTCCGGCGTCGCCCACTTGACGATCTTGGAGACGCCCGGCCGCTGCCAGTCCTCGCTGTCGGTGTCGATGAACACGCTGGTGTAGCCCATCGCGCCGAGGCGCTCGTAGACGGGCCAGCTGTAGTCGTCGATCGCATCGGTCTTCGAGGAGTACGGGGCGCGGAACAGCGTCGTCGTGATGCCGGCGGCGCCCGCCAGGGCAAGCTGCGTCTGGGCGATCTCCCGCTTGACGCGGGCCTCGCTCTGATAGGAGAGATCGACATGGGTGAAGGTGTGGACCCCCACCTCGTTGCCCTCGTCGACCATCCTGCGGACGACGTCCGGATAGCGCGCGACCATCGAGCCGACGAGGAAGAAGGTGCCCGGCACGTCGTTCTCGTCCAGGATGTCCATCACCTTCCCGCTCCACTCGGGATCGGGGCCGTCGTCGAAGGTGAGCACGATGGTCTTGTCCGGCACGGACTGCGTACGGGCGGTGCCGGCGGGGAAGCTCAGGATCGGCCCGCCCTCCAGCACCTCGGCGGGCACCGAGTCCGCGGAGGCTCCGGTCCGGACCCGCTGGTCGTCACCGATCTCGGCGCGCAGATAGCCGTCCAAGAGCATCATGCAGACGAGTCCCAGCAGAAGCAGCAGGGCCATGATCACGCGGGGCCGGGGGACGGCCTGGCGCCCCACGCGGCTGATCCTGCCGGGCGTGGCGTGCCGACGGCGGGAAGCGGCCATCAGTTCGCCCCACCCGATGCCGATGCCGATGCCTGGCCGGACGGCGTCGCTCCGTCGGACGCCGGCGGCGTCGGCGCGCCGCTCGGGGGCGCGGTCCCGCCCGGTGGCATGCCGTAACCCGGCCGGGTCCCGCCTCCAGGGCCGGCTTCGGCGGCCGGGCCGCCGTCGAAGGGGAGCAACTGCGAAGGGGTCATGGAGATGCCGCCCATGAAGGCGAGCCCCAGCACGGCGGCGTAACCGACGCAGACGGCGCCCAGGAGCATGCCGGCGCGGCGCAGCAGCTTGGCACGGCGCCCGGAGCCGTCCACGAAGACGGGTCCCTCCTGCGGCTGACGGCGCTCGGCCGAACGGGCCGGGCCGGCGTGTGCCCGGCGTCGGCCGCGCGGCGCCGGGTCCTTCTCGATGACGGGGTCGGATTGCATGTGCGCATGGTGGCGAAGCTTGATGTGCGAAGTCTGGAGCTTTCCTGGCCGCTCGCTGTGAAGAGGGCGCGAACCTGTCGGACCGCTGAGAGTACGCGGATCGCGATGCGTCATCCCTGTGCCGCTCGAACCCTGCCCAGCAGGGGAGTTGGCCGCCCCGGGCGGCCGCTGCCGGCCCCTTTCCATGAGTTTCCTGTGTCTTCGATCAGGCCCCCGGTGTGAGAGGTTCAAGGCGTCCCGGCAGCACCGGCTGCCGTTGCGGACGACTTCCCGAAAGCAGGTGCACACACGTCATGCGAAGGCGCACACGGGTTTCCTCAGCCGCCGCCGGGCTGATCGCGCTCGGCCTCGCGTGCTCGGCCTGCTCGCCGGGCGGCGTCGCCGATCAGTCGAACGGCTCCGCGCAGCCCCCGCCGGCGGCCGCGCAAACCGCCTACACCCCGTACGTGAGCGCCACGACCGCCGCCGACACGGACGCCGCGGGGTCACCGGACACGTACAACCTGGCCTTCGTCACCTCCGCCACCTCCGGCTGCACCCCCCTCTGGGGTGGCACCACCGCGGCCGGCAGCGACGCGGTCGCCGCCCGCGCCGAGGCGCTCACCGGCACCGGCGCGGACCTCCGGGTCTCCTTCGGCGGCGCCGCGGGCACCGAGGCGGCGCTTGCCTGCGACAGCGCGGAGGAACTGGCCGACGCCTACGCCGAGGTGCTCGACGCGGTCGGCGCCACGAAGGCCGACTTCGACATCGAGGGCGACGCGCTCACCGACACCGCCTCCGTCGCCCGGCGCAACGAGGCACTCGCCCTGCTCCAGGAGAGGCGCGACCTCGACGTCACCTACACCCTGCCCGTCATGCCCGAAGGCCTTGAGGACACCGGGCTGGCGGTCCTGGAGGACGCGGTGGACCAGGGGGTGGACATCTCGGCGGTCAACATCATGGCGATGAACTACAGCACGTCCCACCACGGCGACATGGGCGACTACGCCGAGCAGGCGGCCGCCGCGGCCCACGCCCAGCTCGTGGACGTCCTCGGGCTCTCGCAGGACGATGCGTGGAAGGCGCTGCACATCACCGTGATGATCGGGGTCAACGACGTCGAGGGGGAGACGTTCACCCTCGACGACGCGGCGTCCCTGCGTTCGTTCGCCACCCGCCGAGGGGTGGGTGCGCTCTCCCTCTGGGCGGCCTTCCGCGACCAGCGGTGCGCCTCGGACGAGGACACGGAGACCGCCTCGGACGCCTGCAGCGGAGTGGACCAGGAAGCGGGAGCGTTCGCCGAGGCGCTGAGCGGCTGAGAGGCGGCCGGGGTCAGCGCAGCGGGGCCTCCCGGACCAGCGTCATCAGCGCCTTCGCCCCCGGGGTCATGGCCCGGGCCGGCGGGAGGACCACGACACTCTCGTAGGCCGGCCGGTGCGTCCCGTCGAGCTCCACCGCGACCAGGCCCCGGGCCTCCGGCTTACGGGAGAAGTGGTGCGGCACGACCGCGATCCCGAGGCCCTCGTGCACCAGCTCCAGCAGGCTGTGCACGTCGTTGACCTCCAGCGCCACCGTGCGGCGGACCCCCGCCGCGGCGAACGCCTCGTCCGCGGCACGCCTGGGGCCCCAGTCCGGGTGGAAGTCGATGAACGACTCCCCGCGCAGCTCGTTCCACGCCACCCGCACGTCCTCCTGGGCGAGCCGGTGGCCGGGGGCGCACAGGACGACCATGGGCTCCCGGGCCAGCGGCACGAGTTCGCCCCGCCACTCCGGCGGGCTCACGGTCGCGGCGAACGCCAGGTCGAGCCGCCCGCCGGCCACCCCTTCCAGCAGGCTGGACGTGCCCTCCTGCCGGAGCCTGATCTCCATGTGCGGATGCTCCCGGTGGAAGGCCGCGAGCAGCCGCGCCGTGCTGACCCCGGCCACGCACTGCTCCACCCCCAGCGTCAGCGTGCCGCGCAGCAGCCCCCGTACGGCGTCGACGGCGTCCCGCGCCGCCCTGGCGCCCGCCAGCGTGCGTTCCGCCTCCACCAGCAGGGCGGCCCCCGCCTCGGTGAGCCGGACCGTGCGTGTCGTACGGCTGAACAGCGGCGTCCTCAGCTCGTGCTCCAGCGCGCGGACGGAGGCGGACAGCCCCGACTGGGACACGGCCAGACGCTCGGCCGCCCGGGTGAAGTGCCGCTCCTCGGCGACCGCGACGAAGTGCTCCAGCTGACGCAGTTCCATGATTGAGCAATCTAACCGATGAATCCCAGCGGAATCTCCTGTTGGACCGCTGGATCGTTCTCCGCCAGTCTTGGGTACGCGCACCGGTCCTGGCGCGCCGGCCCGTGCCCCCCTGGAGTGCCCGTATGTACGTTCCGTCCGCCGACCGCTACGCCGCCATGCCCTACCGGCGCACCGGACGCAGCGGCCTGCTGCTCCCCGCGCTGTCGCTCGGGCTCTGGCACAACTTCGGGGGCGACCGCACCCCCGAGAGCCAGGGCGAGATCCTGCGCAGGGCCTTCGACCTCGGCATCACGCACTTCGACCTCGCCAACAACTACGGCCCGCCGCCCGGCTCCGCCGAGACCGCCATGGGCCGCGCCCTGCGGACGGACTTCGCCGGACTCCGGGACGAGATCGTCATCTCGACCAAGGCGGGCTACCACATGTGGGAGGGGCCGTACGGGGAGTGGGGCTCCCGCAAGAGCCTGCGCTCCTCGCTGGACCAGAGCCTGACCCGGCTGGGCCTCGACTACGTCGACATCTTCTACTCGCACCGCTTCGACCCCGACACCCCGCTCGAGGAGACGATGGGCGCGCTCGACACGGCGGTGCGCCAGGGCAAGGCGCTCTACGCCGGCGTCTCCAACTACTCCGCCGAGCAGACCCGCGAGGCCGCCCGCATCCTGCGCGAGCTGGGCACGCCCCTCGTCATCCACCAGCCTCGCTACTCCATGCTCGACCGCTGGGTCGAGGACGGACTGCTGGACGCCCTCGACGAGCTCGGCACCGGCTCCATCGCGTACTCCCCGCTGGAGCAGGGCATCCTCTCCGACCGCTATCTGAACGGCATCCCGGAGGGATCGCGCGCGGCGGGGAGCAGCCCCTTCCTGTCGGCCGAGGCGGTCACCCCGGACCTCGTGAGCCGACTGGGCGCACTGAACGAACTGGCCCGCGAGCGCGGACAGTCCCTCGCCCAGATGGCGCTCGCCTGGGTGCTGCGCGGCGGCCGGGTCACCTCCGCGGTCGTCGGGGCGAGCAGCGTCGCCCAGCTGGAGAACAGCGTGGCGACGGTCGGCAACCTGGAGTTCGGCGAGGACGAACTCGCCCGGATCGGGGAGCTCGTCAAGGGCACCACCCGCGCCTGACCTAGGGCCTCTCGTTTGGATAATGCTGGGCTCGCGTGCCCTGGCACCGCACCTCGCGGCGTTGTCGTCAATCTTCCCCAAGCTCTCAACTTCGTTCGAGCAGGGGAGACCCCAATCGCTCCGCGTTGCCTCAATCCTTCGCCTTGCGATGCTCCCCCACAGCCTGAACGGCGTGGGAGGTGCCCCCACCACCAGACCCCGCTCCCTGATCCAGCCTGATCCGAACGAAAGACCCCGGAGCCGTCCGCCGCCCCCGCGGCGGACGGCTTCACCGGACTGGACCAGTGGCAGATCACCGACGCCCTGGTCCGGCGCTGTCCCGGCGCGTACCGTGATGCGGCACGAAGATCCTCTGCCCGGGAACGGGCGGGGGAGCGACCGACCAGCGACAGGACCGCGCACGTGAAGATCCTCGTCAGCGCCGACATGGAGGGCGCCACCGGAGTGACGTGGCCGGCCGATGTGCTGCCCGGCACCCCGCAGTGGGAGCGGTGCCGTTCGCTCTTCACCTCCGATGTGAACGCCGCCGCACTCGGCTTCTTCGACGGGGGCGCCGACGAGGTCCTCGTCAACGAGGCCCACTGGACCATGCGCAACCTGCTCCTGGAGCGGCTCGACGACCGCGTCCAGATGCTCACAGGCAAGCACAAGTCCCTCTCCATGGTCGAGGGCATCCAGCACGGCGACGTCGACGCCGTCGCGTTCGTCGGCTACCACACGGGCGCCGGCACGGAGGGCGTGCTCGCCCACACCTACCTCGCCAACTCCATCACCGGGGTCTGGCTGAACGGGGTCCGGGCCAGCGAGGGCCTGCTCAACGCCCATGTCGCGGCGGAGTACGGCGTGCCCGTCATCCTGGTCACCGGCGACGACCTGACCTGCGAGGACGCCCAGGGGTACGCCCCCGAGGCGCGTACGGTGGCGGTGAAGGACCACGTCTCGCGGTACGCCGCCGTGTGCCGGACCCCGGCCCGTACCGCCGCCGACATCAGGGCGGCCGCCGCCGGGGCGACCGCGCTCGCCGGGCGCCGCACACCCGTGACGAGCGGCTCGTACACGGTGGAGCTGGAGTTCGACGCCGAGCATCTGGGGGCCGCCGCGACCGTGGTCCCCGGCGTGGCGCCGAGCGGCGAGCGGCGCGTCGTCTATACCAGCGGGACGATGTACGAAGGTATTCGCACATTCAAGGCGGTGACGACGATCGTGTCGGCCGCCGTGGAGGAGCAGTATGGCTGAGGCGGGCAACCCCACCGGAGCGGTCGACGAGCGGGCGCTCGAAGAGTCGGTGACGTTCACCTCCGAGCTGATCCGGATCGACACCACCAACCGGGGCGACGACACCTGCCGGGAACGGCCGGCCGCCGAGTACGTCGCCGAGCGGCTCGCGGACGCCGGACTGGAACCGGCCCTCCTGGAGCGCACACCGGGACGGACCAACGTCGTCGCCCGGATCGAGGGCACCGACCCGTCCGCCGACGCACTCCTCGTCCACGGCCACCTCGACGTGGTGCCGGCGGTGGCGGAGGACTGGACCGTGCACCCCTTCTCCGGGGAGGTGCGCGACGGCGTCGTGTGGGGGCGCGGGGCCATCGACATGAAGAACATGGACGCGATGGTCCTCTCCGTCGTCCGCGCCTGGGCACGTGCGGGCGTACGCCCGCGCCGCGACATCGTCATCGCCTACACGGCCGACGAGGAGGCCAGCGCGCACGACGGCGCCGGCTTCCTCGCCGACCGGCACCCCGAGCTCTTCGAAGGCTGCACGGAGGGCATCAGCGAGTCCGGGGCCTTCACCTTCCACGCGGGACCCGGCATGTCGCTCTACCCCGTGGCGGCGGGGGAGCGTGGCACGGGGTGGCTGAAGCTGACCGCCGAGGGCAAGGCCGGCCACGGCTCCAAGGTCAACAGGGCCAACGCCGTCAGCAGGCTCGCCGCCGCCGTCGCCAGGATCGGCGCGCACGAGTGGCCGGTGCGGCTGACCCCGACCGTACGGGCCGCGCTCACCGAGATCGCCGCGCTCCACCACATCCGTGTCGACCCCGACGCCCCCGGGTTCGACGTGGACGAGCTGCTCGGCAAGCTCGGCCCCGCCGCCGCACTGATCGAGCCGACCGTGCGCAACAGCACCAACCCGACGATGCTGGACGCCGGTTACAAGGTCAACGTGATCCCCGGCCACGCCACCGCCCAGATCGACGGACGCATGGTCCCGGGGGGCGAGGACGAGTTCCGCGAGACCCTGGACCGGCTGACCGGCCCCGGCGTCGACTGGGAGTTCCAGCACCGCGAGGTCGCGCTCGAAGCCCCGGTCGACTCGCCGACGTACGCGAAGATGCGCGCGGCCATCGAGCTGTTCGACCCGGACGCCCACGTCGTCCCGTACTGCATGTCGGGCGGCACGGACGCCAAGCAGTTCTCGCGTCTCGGCATCACCGGCTACGGATACTCCCCGCTGAAGCTGCCCGTGGGCTTCGACTACCAGGCGCTGTTCCACGGCGTCGACGAGCGGGTCCCCGTCGACGCCCTGCACTTCGGCGTCCGTGTCCTGGACCACTTCCTGCGCACCGCCTGACGACCCGCACCGCCCGACCGAAGAGGGGGAAACCGACCATGGCGTCCACAGCGGCGTACGGCACATGGCCGTCACCGATCGACGCGGCGCTGACCGCGTCGCACGACGGCAGGCCGGAGTTCGCCGGCACCGTCGGCGACGAAGTGTGGTGGACGGAGCCGCGCCCCGCCGAGGGCGGCCGCCGCGCCCTCGTACGCCGGAGGGCCGACGGCACCACCCGGTCCGTGCTCCCCGAACCGTGGAACCCCCGCAGCCGCGTCATCGAGTACGGCGGGGTGCCGTGGGCCGGTGCGCCGCGCGAGGAGGGCGGGCCCCTGGTCGTCTTCGTCCACTTCCCCGACCAGCGGCTGTACGCCTACGCGCCGGACGGGCCCGACGAACCGTGGCCGCTCACCCCCGTGTCGGACCTCGGTGGCGGACTGCGCTGGGTCGACCCGCAGCTGCACCTCGGACGCGGTGAGGTGTGGTGCGTGCTGGAGGAGTTCACCGGCGCCTCGCCCACCGATGTGCGGCGCGTGATCGCCGCCGTGCCGCTGGACGGATCGGCCGCCGGGGACCGCGACGCCGTCCGCGAACTCACCGACGACCGGAACCGGTTCGTCACCGGGCCCAGGCTGTCGCACGACGGCCGCCGGGTCGCCTGGATCGCCTGGGACCACCCGGGGATGCCGTGGGACGGCACCGTCGTGAAGATGGCCGACGTCACGGCCGACGGCGACTTCACCGGGGTCCGGCCCCTGGTCGGCGACATCGACGAATCCGTCGTCCAGGTGGAGTGGGACCGCGACGGATCGCTGCTCTTCGTCTCGGACGTAGGAGGCTGGTGGGAGCTCCAGCGCCTCAGGCCGGACGCCGTCGCCGGCGCGGTCGTGCCCACCAGCCGTCTCTGCGGCGGCCGGAGCGAGGAGTTCGGCGGGCCGCTGTGGAAGATCGGACTGCGCTGGTTCCAGCTCCTGGACAACGGCCTGATCGCCGTGATCCACGGCCGGGGCACCACCGCGCTCGGTGTGCTCGACCCGGAAACCGGTGAACTCGTCGACGCCGTAGGCCCCTGGACCGCGTGGGCGGAGACGCTCGCCGTGCAGGACACCAGGGTCATCGGCATCGCCGCGAGCCCCCACAGCTCGTACGAGGTGGTGGAGCTGGACACGGCCACGGGACATGCCCGGACCATCGGCGCCCCCCACCAGGACGCGGTCGACCCCGCCTACCACCCCGAACCGCTGATCCGCACCTTCACCGGACCGGCGGGCCGCGAGATCCACGCCCATGTGTACCCGCCGCGCCACCCCGAACGCACCGGCCCCGACGGTGAACTCCCGCCCTACGTCATCTGGGCGCACGGCGGCCCAACCGGCCGCGCCCCGCTCGTACTCGACCTGGAGATCGCCTACTTCACCTCCCGGGGCATCGGCGTGGCGGAGGTGAACTACGGCGGCTCGACCGGCTACGGCCGCGCCTACCGGGAACGGCTCCGCGGACAGTGGGGCGTCGTCGACGTGGAGGACTGCGCCGCCGTCGCCCTGGGGCTGGCCGAGGAGGGCCACGCCGACCGCGACCGGCTGGCGATCCGGGGCGGGAGCGCCGGGGGCTGGACCGCGGCCGCCTCCCTCACGCGGACCGATGTCTACGCCTGCGGAGCGATCAGCTACCCGATCCTCGACCTGGAGGGCTGGGCGACCGGTGAGACGCACGACTTCGAGTCGCGGTACCTGGAGTCGCTCGTAGGTCCCTACACCGAGGTGCCCGAGCGCTACCGGGAGCGCTCGCCCGTCAACCACCCGGACGGGATCACCGCCCCGTTCCTGCTGCTCCAAGGGCTTGACGACCCGATCTGCCCGCCCGTCCAGTGCGAGCGCTTCCTCGCCGCGACCGAGGGGCGCGGGATTCCGCACGCCTACCTCACCTTCGAGGGGGAGGGCCACGGCTTCCGGCGCGCCGACACGGTGAGGCGCGCCCTGGAGGCCGAACTCTCCCTGTACGCGCAGACGTTCGGAATCGACCGCCCCGACGTGCCACGGCTGGAGCTGAAGAAGTGACGCTGGAGCCCCTCGCCCGCCCGGCCCGGCTGCGGCCCGGTGCCAGGGTCGCGGTCGTCGCCCCCAGCGGTCCCGTGCCCCCCGAACGGCTGGAGCGCGGCCTCGACCTGCTGCGCGGCTGGGGCCTCGACCCCGTCGCCGCCCCCCATGTGCTCGACACGCATCCGGAGCTGGACCACCTCGCCGGCACGGACGAGGACCGTGCCCGGGATCTCCAGGAAGCCTGGTGCGACCCGTCCGTGGACGCCGTGCTGTGTGCCAGGGGAGGATTCGGCGCCCACCGCATGGTCGATCTCCTGGACTGGCCCGCGATGCGGGCAGCCGGGCCCAAGGTGTTCGTCGGCTACAGCGACATCACCGTGCTGCACGAGGCCTTCGCCCTGCGGGCCGGGTTCTCGACCCTGCACGGCCCGATGGTCGCCACCGAGGTCTTCCTGAAGGACGCGGACACCCAACAGGCCCTGCGGTCCACCCTGTTCGAGCCCGAGTCGATGCAGACCCTGGGGCTGGACACGGCGGTCGCGCTGGTGCCCGGTACGGCCCCGGGGGTCACCTACGGCGGCTGTGCCACCCTGCTCGCCGCCGACGCAGGCACCCCGCGCGCCCGGACCTCGGTCCGGGGCGGGCTGCTGGTGATCGAGGACACCGGGGAGGAGCCGTACCGGCTCGACGGCGTCCTCACCCGGCTGTTGCGCATCGGCGCCCTCGACGGGATATCCGGTGTGGTGTGCGGCTCCTGGGAGGGCTGCGGCCCCTACGAAGGGGTGCGGGCCGTGCTCGCCGACCGGCTCGGGGGGCTCGGGGTCCCGGTGGTCGAGGAGCTGGGCTTCGGCCACGGCCCCACGGCGCTGACCGTCCCCCTCGGTGTGCCCGCGGTGCTGGACGCGCCGGCCGACGGCGGCCGTTGCACCTTGACCTCCCAGGTCCCGGCGCTGGTCTGACGGTCCGGCGGGCCGGGCGCGGTCGCGGGCCCGTCCCGGAAAACTCCGCCCACGTGCGTTGACAGCGGTATGAGGTGTGTCACACCATGGGCCTGGCCCGGTACTTACCGGTCGGTAATGTGTCCTCGGTGTGGAGGTCCATGTGTCGCGAGCTGTGCCCAGATTCCGCCGTCCCCGTCCACTCGCCCTGCTCGCCGGGGCGGCGCTTCTCGCCCCGCTCGCTCTGACCGGCGCCCCACCCGCGTCCGCGGCCGACCAGTACACCGTCACCCCACTGGAGTTCACCGTGCGGGCCGGCGACCGGTCATGCACGGTCGACGCCGACCTCTACCGGCCGGCCGGAGTCGACGCGCAGCACCCGGCCCCGGCCGTCCTCGCCACCAACGGCTTCGGCGGCAGCAAGTCCGACGGCTCCACCGACGTCATCGGCAAGGCCTTCGCCGAACGCGGCTACGTCGGACTCGTCTACTCGGGGCTGGGCTTCGGCAAGTCCGGCTGCCTCATCACGCTCGACGACCCCGCGATCGACGGCAAGGCGGCCTCCGGGCTCCTCGACTTCCTCGCCGGTACCCGCGCCGCCGACGACGGCACCAAGGCCGACTACGTCACCACGGACGCACCCGGCGACCCGGTGGTCGGCATGATCGGCGGCTCGTACGGCGGGGCCATCCAGATGGCGACCGCCTCCGCCGACCACCGCGTGGACGCGCTCGTCCCGCTGATCACCTGGAACGACCTGGCGTACTCGCTCGCCCCGAACGCCGCCGGAGCGACCCGGGGTGTCTCCTCCGACACGCCCGGCGTCTTCAAGTGGCAGTGGACCAACGGTTTCTACCTGATGGGCGAGGGCCAGCCGCTGCTCGTCCCCAGCCTCGACCCGTCACGCTTCGGCAGCCTCGGGTGTCTGCACTTCGCCGCGCAGGCGTGCGACATAATCCGTCTCCTGAACTCCGGCCGCTATCCGGCCGACGCGACCGAGGAGATGCTGACGTACGCGCGGAGCGTCTCGCCGGCGTCCTACCTGTCCGGTGTCACCGCGCCCACGCTGCTGGTCCAGGGCCAGGCCGACAGTCTGTTCAACCTCAACGAGGCCACGGCCACCTACCGGGCACTCGAGGCCCAGGGCACCACGACGAAGATGATCTGGCAGGCCTGGGGTCACAGCGGCGGCTCCGTGCCCGGCGAACTCGACCTGGCCACGGGCAATCTGGAGACCAGCTACGTCGGACAGCGCATCCTCGCCTGGTTCGACCGCTACCTCCACCACTACGAGTCCACCGCCACCGGACCCGAGTTCGCCTACTACCGCGACTGGGAGAGCGGCTACGGCACCGCGGCCGCCGTCCCCGCCCTGTCCCGGACCATGTACCTCTCCGGTGACGGCGCCCTGGTGGACAGCCGCTCCGAGGTCACGCGCGGCAGCCGGCAATACACCAACTGGCTCCTGCCGACCAGTCACTCCGAGAGCTCCCTCGCCGGACTCATCGGGCTGTCCGACCCGGCGCCGTACGACACCAAGGGCACCTACCTCGGCTGGACCAGTGCGCCGCTGACCACGCCGGTGGATGTCGTCGGCGCGCCCAAGGCCACCCTGAAGGTCGTCTCCCCGAAGACGGAGCGGGTCCAGAACAGCGGCGACGCCGCGGACAAGCTGACCCTGTTCGCGAAGGTCTACGACGTGGCGCCCGACGGGACCCAGAAGCTGGTGAACCGCCTGGTCGCCCCCGTCCGCGTCCCCGACGTCACCCGCGCCTTCACCGTCGAGCTGCCCGGCATCGTGCACCGGTACGAGACCGGGCACCGGCTGCGGTTCGTGATCGCCGCGAGCGACACGGCGTACTTCGGCAACCGGGGCATCAAGCCGGTCACCGTGGTCAGCGCCCCGCAGGACACCGGCGTACTGGAGCTGCCCGTCATCGGCTGACCGTCACCCGTACGGCCCTGCTCCACAGCTCCCCGGACCCGGGACGGCGCCATCCTGGGTCCGGGGACCGCCGTTCCCGGCCCGGCACCAGGACGAGCGAAAGGGCAGCGCATGAGCCCCAAGGACGTATCGAGCGGCACCACGAGCGCCTTCGCGCCGGCCCGGATCGCCGTCATCGTGCTGGCGATCTTGGCGATCGTCTTCATCTGCGTGAACACCGCCGAGGTCACCATCCGCGTCATCATCCCCAAGGTCACGATGCCGCTCTGGGCGGCACTGCTGGGCGTCTTCCTGGCGGGCGGGCTCTGCGGGGCCTATCTGTTCCGCAGGCGGGCGGCGCGGTAGGGGAGGGCCCGGACCACGGCCACCCGCTCCGTCCTCGCGCCACCGGGACTGGGTGCGGCAGCCTGAAAGGTGTCGCCGGGGGTACGCGCGTCTCATCACCCGCTACGTGTACCGGACGGCAGCGGGCGGCTGAGGAGGATGCGAACGTGCGGACTGTCGGTGTCGAGGAAGAACTGCTGCTTGTCGACGCGGAAAGCGGTGATGCCCGCGCGCTGTCGTCGGCGGTGCTGGCCCTGGCGGAACGCCGGGCCGAGGGGGACTCCGTCTTCGAGTCCGAACTGCACGACCAACAGCTGGAGTTCGCCACCGAGCCACGCGCCGTGATGGACGACCTCGCGCAGGAGATCCGCCGCTGGCGGGCGGAGGCCTCGCACAGCGCGGCCGAGGCCGGCGCCGCCGTGGCGGCCCTGGCGACCTCACCGCTGCCGGTCAGCCCCTCCATCGGGGAGGACGAGCGGTACCGGTGGCTGGCGGAGCGGTTCGGCCTGACCGCACAGGAGCAGCTGACCTGCGGGTGCCACGTGCATGTATCGGTCGAGTCGGACGAGGAGGGTGTCGCCGTACTGGACCGGATGCGGCCCTGGCTTCCGGTCCTGCTGGCACTGAGCGCGAACTCCCCCTTCTGGCAGGGACAGGACACCTCGTACGACAGCTACCGGAGCAGGGTGTGGGGCCGCTGGCCGTCGGCCGGCCCGGTGGAGGTGTTCGGCTCGGCGGACCGCTACCACGAGCAGGTCCGGCAGCTGGTCGGCACCGGTGTCCTGCGCGACGAGGGAATGATCTACTTCGACGCGCGGCTCTCGCACCGCTACCCCACGGTGGAGGTCAGGGTCGCGGACGTGTGCCTGGACCCGGCGGACACCGTGCTGCTCGCCACGCTCGTGCGCGGCCTGGTCGAGACGGCGGCGCGTGCCTGGCGGGCCGGTGACCCGCCGGACCCGGCCCCGGTCAGCGCGCTCCGCATGGCCGCCTGGCAGTCCGCCCGCTCGGGCATGGAGGGGCGGCTGCTCCATCCCCTCACCATGCGCCCCGAGCCGGCCGCCGACGTCGCGGGCGCCCTGCTCACCCATGTGGGTGACGCGCTGGAGGACAGCGGTGACTTCGCGGCGGCGGACAAGGCGCTGCGGACCCTGCTGGCGCGGGGGACCGGGTCCCGGGCCCAGCGTGAGCTGCTGGGGGGCTCGGACAGCCTCCGGACCGTCGTGACCGAGTGCGCGGCCAGGACCCGGGGCTGACCGCCCGCGCGTGCACGGGGCGGCCCGGGCGGTCACCCGGCGGGCCGCCCGCCCTCCGCATCGGCGTCGACCGCCTCGGCCAGCCGTTTCAGCATGGTGCGGTGCCTGATCTGGAGGACCGCGTCGAGGGCGACGTTGTGCAGGGTGCCGCCGAGCCCTTGCAGTGGGTGCTCGTCGAGCAGCACCAGGGTCTCGTCCCCCCAGGGGCGGATGTCGAACGCGATGCGCGCCGTGCCCAGGAACCCGCTGTACACCTCCAGCTCCAGCACTTCGGGCCGTACCAGACGGCGCACGGTGGTACGGCCCTGGAAGTCCTTGGGACCGAGCCGCAGGGTGTACTCGATGGAGGAGCCCACCTCGGGCCACCGGCCTTCCAGGAGGCGGGAGTCATGTGTTCCCACCACCCATCGGCCGTACTGCTCCGGTTGTTCCAGTACCGACCACAGAGCCTGGGGCGGGTGGTGAATCAGCTGGTGGCGAATGGCCATGGACGCCTCCACACACGGACATCGGACGGGCGGGAACGGCGGTGGTTTCACCGGAAATGCTACGTGCCCCACCCGCAGCCGACATGTCGGAGCCGCCTCCGCCGGAGCCGTCCCGGCACTCACCCGAACGGCCTAACGGGGCTCCGGCCGCCCCATCGGCGGGCCGCCGCGCCCGTGCGGCCGCGGGCACCGGTGATCCGCCCGAAGTCCTGTTCACCGTCCGAGCGGGCGGGCAGTAGAACGGAAATGCACCATGCCGGCGAACCCACCCCGAAGAACTGAGGAGGGCGCATGCGCGCACTCACCTGGCAAGGACGGCGGGACGTCCGTGTCGAGACGGTCCCCGACCCCGTGATCCAGGATCCGACGGACATCATCGTCCGGATCACGTCGAGCGGTATCTGCGGATCGGACCTCCATCTGTACGAGGTACTCGGCCCCTATCTCGCGCCCGGCGACATCCTCGGGCACGAACCGATGGGCGTGGTGGAGGAGACGGGCCGCGAGGTCACCGCCGTCAAGCGCGGGGACCGCGTCGTGGTCCCGTTCAACGTCTCCTGCGGCGACTGCTTCATGTGCGACCAGGGGCTCCAGTCGCAGTGCGAGACCACCCAGGTCCGTGAGTACGGGAGCGGCGCCGCCCTCTTCGGATACACCAAGCTCTACGGGCAGGTGCCCGGCGGACAGGCCGAGCTGCTGCGCGTCCCGTTCGGCAACACCCTGCCGGTCAAGGTCCCGGACGGCCCGCCCGACGACCGGTTCGTCTATCTGTCGGACGTCCTCCCGACCGCCTGGCAGGCCGTGGAGTACGCGGCCGTGCCCCCCGGCGGCAGTGTGACGGTCCTGGGGCTCGGCCCGATCGGCGACATGGCGGCACGGATTGCCCTGCACCGGGGCGCCGGCCTGGTCATCGGCGTGGACCTGGTCTCCGACCGCCTTCAGCGGAGCGCCGCGCGGGGCGTCCGGACCCTGGACCTGCGGGAGTACGGCAAGAACCTCCCGGACGCCGTGCGCGATCTCACCGACGGACGCGGCACGGACGCCGTCATCGACGCCGTCGGCATGGAGGCGCACGGAGCGCCCGTGGCCAAGGCGGGGCAGTGGGCCGTGGGCATGCTGCCCGACAAGGCGGCGCGCCCGCTCATGGAGCGCGCGGGCATCGACCGCCTCAGCGCCCTGCTGACCGCGATCGACGTGGTGCGCAGGGGCGGCACCGTGTCCGTCTCCGGCGTCTACGGAGGCGCCGTGGACCCGCTGCCACTGCTCAAGATGTTCGACAAGCAGATCCAGCTGCGGATGGGGCAGGCCAACGTCAGGAACTGGGTGCCCGACCTCCTGCCGCTGCTCGTCGACGACGATCCGCTCGGGGTGGACGGCTTCGCCACCCACCACCTCCCGCTGGCCGACGGGCCGAAGGCGTACGAGACTTTCCAGCAGAAGGCGGACGGCATGGTGAAGACCCTGCTCAGGCCGTGACCGACCTCGACCCGTGGCAGGAGGAGCGATGACGAACGCACCCCGGGGCCTGCGCGTCGTGGTCACCGGCGCCACCGGAAACGTGGGGACCAGTGTCGTGCGGGCCCTGGCGGACGACCCCTCCGTGGCCTCGGTCCTCGGCCTGGCGCGACGGCGGCCGGAGCTCGCCGTGCCCGGCGTGGAGTGGGGCACGGTGGATCTCGAACACGGCGACAGTCCACGAAGGCTGGCGGAACACCTGGCCGGCGCCGACGCCGTCGTCCATCTGGCCTGGCGCTTCCAGCCCACGCACGACCCCGTCGTCACCTGGCGGAGCAATGTCGAGGGCTCACTGCGGGTCTTCGGCGCGGTCCGGGACGCGGGCGTGCCGGTGCTGGTCCACGCCTCGTCGGTGGGCGCCTACTCGCCCGGGCCGAAGCAGGAGCCGGGGGTGGACGAGCAGTGGCCCACGCACGGGTGGCCCGATGCGGCGTACTGCCGGGAGAAGGCCTACTTGGAACGCGTACTGGACACCTACGAGCTGCGGAACCCCGGGATCAGGGTGGTGCGTATGCGCCCGGGGTTCCTGTTCAAGAGGACGGCGGCGAGCGAACAGCGCCGGATCTTCGGCGGCCGCCATCTGCCGGGAGCCCTGCTCCGCCCCGACCTGCTGCCGTTCGTCCCCGATCTGAAGGGGCTGCGCTTCCAGGTGCTGCACACGGATGACGCTGCCGAGGCGTACCGGCTCGCCGTCACGAACGACGTCCGGGGCGCCTTCAATCTTGCCGCGGACTCCGTGACCGACGCCCGGCAGCTCGGCGAACTGCTCGGTGCCCGTGTCGTGCACGCCCCGACGGCACTGGTGCGGAGCGCCCTGGCCGCCGCGTGGCGGGCCCATGCCGTACCCGCTTCCCCGCATCTGTTCGACGCCGTGCTGCGGCTCCCGGTCATGAACAGTGCCCGGGCCCGGGAGGAACTGGGCTGGCGGCCCGCGTACTCGGCGACCGAGGCGCTGACCGCCTTTCTGCGCGGAGTCTCCCGTGGCGAGGGGGAGGACACCGCCCCGCTGGCAGGCAGCCGGTGGCGGTGAACGCACCGGTCTCTGCCGGGCAGCCCTCCGAGGTGACGGGGCGTCAGGGTCTGGTTCCGGCCTCCCGGTTCCCCGGCTGAGCCGGCCCTTCACGGATCGGGGAGACACGCATGGGCCGGAGCGGTGAGGATGGGCCGCATGCGCACACTCGTGGTCCTCGACGCCCCTTCGAACCTCGGGCTGCGGCCCCCCGCCCCCGGGACCGTCCCGGGCTGCTACAAACTGGCCGGCGCGCTCCGTGAGCAGCGGATCGTGCAGCGGCTCGGAGCGTTCGAGGGCGGTGTCGTCGTACCGCCGCGCTACGACCGCGGCGACTGGCAGGAGGGCGACGGCGTCTTCAACGCCGCCGCGATCGCCCGCTACACCCGGACCCTCGCCGACCGCATCGAGGGGCACGTCAGGGCCGGTGAGTTCCCGGTCGTCCTCGGCGGCGACTGCTCCATCCAGCTCGGCGCCACCCTCGCCCTGCGCCGCATCGGACGGTACGGGCTCGCCGCGATCGACGGTTCGGCGGACTTCCGGCACCCGGGCAACAGCGACCGGATCGGCGCGGCGGGCGGCGAGGAACTGGCCCTGTCCACCGGACGCGGGCAGGCCGATCTCACCGACCTCGAAGGGCTGGGGCCGTACCTCAAGGACGAGGACATCCGGCTCTTCGGCATGCGTGACCAGGACGAGGACCGCGCCGAGATGTCCGCGCTGAAGATCTCCAACGCGACGGTGGGGGAGATCAGGGAATGGGGGCCCGCCGACATCGCCCGCGCCGTGGTGCAGACCCTGGAGGTCCCCGTCCTCGACGGCTTCTGGGTGCACCTCGACGCCGATGTGCTCGACCCGGCCGTCATGCCCGCCGTCGACAGCCCCGACGACGGAGGCCTGTTCCCCGACGAACTCGCCACGATCCTGCGGACCCTGGTCCGGTCACCGCGCTGCGTCGGTCTCAACGTGACGATCTACGACCCCGATCTGGACCCGGACGGCACAGCCGGCGCGCTGCTCACCGACCTGGTCGTCGGCGCGTTCGCCGAGGAGCCGACGGGCTGAACACGTCAGGCGGGCACGTTCCGGTCGACGTACTCGAAAACCGAGCCGTCCGGGTGCAGGGCGATCAGATTGCGGCCCGCCGGGGTGGGGACCGGGCCCGCGACGACCTTCGCGCCCACCCGCGTCAGCGCCGCGTGCGCCTCGTCGACGTCCTTGACCGCGATGGTCGCCGACACCTTGCGCAACACCTCCAGCTGCGACTCGGGGCCGCTCATCAGCAGGAAGCAGCCGATCGCGGCAACCGAGACCCCGCCGCGCTCGAAGCGCTGTGCCGGAGTGCTGGTCAGGCCCTCGTAGAAGGCCACCGCGGCCTCCAGGTCGTTTACACAGATACGCAGCGTGGTTCCCAGGATCTCCATGCACACGAGGGTAGTTGCCGACCCCGCCGGATGTGATCGGTTCCCGGCGCCGCTGCGCGGATCACGCCCGGCAGAGCACCTCGCCGTGGGGCACCATGAACCACCCGTCGGGCTCCTCGCCCCATGCGCGCCAGGCCTCCGAGATGGCCGTCAGCTCTCCGGCGCTCGCGTGCCCGCCCTCCACCGCCAGCTTCGCGTACACGGACGCGGTCGTGCGGTCCGCCCACAGGCCGCTCCACCAGGCGCGGTTCTCCGGGGTGGCGAAGCACCAGGCCGCCGCTGTCGGGGTGATGTCGGTGAAACCCGCCTGC
This sequence comes from Streptomyces sp. NPDC088746, assembly GCF_044751065.1. Classification (NCBI taxonomy): domain Bacteria; kingdom Bacillati; phylum Actinomycetota; class Actinomycetes; order Kitasatosporales; family Streptomycetaceae; genus Streptomyces; species Streptomyces sp. NPDC088746. The sequence goes on along the minus strand of NZ_JBIVLA010000005.1, from coordinate 377,084 downwards.
CGCGCCCAGGAGAGCAGCCGGCGCCCGGCGTCCGGCTCGCCGCCGTTCGCGCGGGCCACCCGGCCGTACAGCTCCAGCCACTCCCGCATCCCGGGCACCTCCGGGAACCAGGTCATGGCCGCGTAGTCGCTGTCGCGGGCCGCGACGACGCCGCCCGGCCGGCAGACCCGCCGCATCTCGCTCAGCGCCAGCACCGGATCGCTGACGTGCTGGAGCACCTGATGGGCGTGGACCACGTCGAAGGAGTCGTCGGGGAAGTCCAGGGCGTGGACGTCCGCCGTGGTGAACTCCACGTTGCCGACGCCGCGTTCGGCGGCGTTCCGCGCCGCACGCTCCAGCACCTCGCTGCTGGTGTCGACCGCCGTCACCCGGCCGGGCGCCACCAGGGCAGCGATGTCCGCCGTGATGGTGCCCGGCCCGCAGCCCACGTCCAGAACCGCCTGGCCCGGGCGGAGTTCGCCGATCAGGTAGGCCGCCGAATTGGCGGCGGTGCGCCATTGGTGCGAGCGCAGCACCGACTCGTGGTGGCCGTGTGTGTAGACCGCTGGTTCTTTCGGCATGGCCGTACGTCCTCTCTCGGACCTCAGTCGCAGGCGATGAGTCGACGGTACGCCGCGATGTCGCATCCTGAGATAGGCGTCTCATGATGTGGTCGTCGGTGGTCTCCCGCTACACCGGCATCGGGCAGTACACTGTCAGCGCCTCGGGCAGCTTGTCGATCAGCAACTCCGTCCCGGAATGGGCCACTTCGCCGTCGTACGCGTAGGGCGTCCCCGGCGCGAGACCGGCGAGCCGCACCCTGCGGCGCCGTACCGCGGCGTGGACGGGCGACCGGCTGAGCGGTCCGGCGATCGCTGCGGCGAGCAGTCGGAGTCCGGGGGTGCGGCCGCCGTGCACCACGCGTACGTCCAGCAGGCCGTCCGCCAGATTGTGGCGGCGGCCCGGGGCCGGGCCCACCCGCTGGAACAGCCCGTTGCCGATGAAGAGCAGCCACAACGGCCGTCGCTTCCCCTGGAGTTCAGCCGTCAGCGGGCGCGAACCGCGCAGCGCCTCGAAGGCCGCGAGCACCCCGGCGGGCCAGCCGCCGATCCGGGGGGCCCAGTGCTCCCGGGTCCGCACGAGTTCCGGATACACGCCCAGGCTGAAGGCGTTGAGGAAGTAGCCGTGCGCCCCGCCCGGTCCGTGCGGCCCGGGCCGGAAGCGGCCCAGGTCGACCCGGACCGCGTCGCCCGTGGTCAACGCCGTGACCGTGTCCTGCACGGTCTCGATGCCGAGGTCGTACGCGAAGTGGTTGAGAGTCCCGCCGGGGAACACGGCGAGCGGCAGGCTGTGGGTCGCCGCGACGGCCGCCGCCATGTTGACCGTACCGTCGCCTCCGCAGACACCCAGGGCCTTGCCCTGCCCCGCCGCCTTCTCCAGGCATCCCGGCAGATCGGCGGGAGCGCACTCCACCGTCTCCGCGAGCGGCAGCGCGTCGCGGATCATCGTCGCCGCCGCGGTCGCGGAGCCGGACTCCCGGTTGACGACCACCACGAGACCTTGGCCCGCCGCCAGCGCGGGGGCCTCGGCCGGCGGGCGGCCCGGGGCAGGGAGCTGCCCACGGGTCGGTACGACGCCCCGCAGTGCGAACGCGGCTCCGACGCCGAGCGCCGCACCGGCCAGCACATCGCTCGGATAGTGGACCCCGGTGTAGACGCGGGAGGCCACCACTGCCGCCGCCACCGGGGCGACGACCGCGCCCCAGCCCTTCGACTCCATGGCGACGCCGGTCGCGAAGGCCGCCGCGGACGCGGCGTGCCCCGACGGGAAGGACGTGGTGAACGGCTGCCGCTTCAGCTGCCTTATGACCGGAACCAGATCCACTATCGGGCGCTCCCTGCGCACCGCTCCCTTGCCCACGGTGTTGATGGCCGCCGAGGCGACGGCCAGCGAGGCGACCCCGCGCAGTGCCGCCCTGCGGGACCGCGCGCTGGAGCCCAGCGCCGCCATGCCCGCGGCGGCTCCGAACCACAGCAGCCCGTGGTTGGCGCTGCGGCTCAGCCGTGGCAGGACCGGTTCGGCGCCGGGCCAGTGTCTTTCGGCCACGCGCTGGAACGCGGCGAGATCTCGCTGGTGGAACCACGCCCGCCAGCGGCCGGGGGAGGAGAAGCTGCTCGTTGTCGACATGGGACAGCGAATACCCTGCGGCCGGGCGGTGAACCAGGAGGCGCGCACAGCGAGCCCCGTCGAATCCCGCGGAATCGGGAGAGATGCGGGGAATCGTCCCCGCCCCGCCCACTCCGGGGCGCCGAGGACATTGCCCGGACAAGATTCCTGCCGCTAGCCTGCGTTCGTGATTCCGGTCATTGACCGGAGTGTCGAACGAGATTGGCGGGCGATCATGGGACGACTCGTCCCTGCGGTGACCAGGGCGCTGGATGTTCTCGAGCTCTTCCTCCAGGGCGAAGGAACGCTCTCGGCCCCCGAGGTCACCCGCAAGCTCCAACTGCCGCGTACCACCGTGCACGAACTGCTCACCACGCTCGCCGCGCGGTCCTATCTGGTCACGGTCCCGGAGCAGCCGGGCCGCTACCGGCTGGGCGTGCGCACCTACCAGCTGGGCAGCCGCTACGCCGAACAGCTCGACCTGGCGGCCGAGGGGCAGCAGGTGGCCCGTGAGGTCGCCGAGACCTGTGGCGAGACGGTACACGTGGCGATCCTGGAGGACACCGAGGTCATCTACATCGCCAAGGTGGACTCCACCCACGCCGTCCGCATGGTCTCGGCCGCCGGCCGGAAGCTGCCCGCGCACTGCACCTCCGTCGGCAAGCTGCTCCTCGCGGCACTTCCGGAGGCGGAGCTCGACGCCCGCCTCGACGGACGCGAGCTCATCGCCATGACCGACAACAGCCTCACCGACGCCACGGAGCTGCGGGAGGCCCTCGCCGTCGTCCGCAAGCGGGGCATCGCGGTGGAGCACCGGGAGTCGAACCCGGACGTGAGCTGTGTGGCCGCGCCCGTCCGGGACCGCTCCGGCCGTGTCGTCGCCGCGCTCTCCATCTCGGTGCCGATGATCCGCTGGAGCGAGGAGCGCGAGGCGGAACTCGCCCAGCTCGCGGCGGGCGGTGCCGACGCGCTGTCCGGCCGGCTCGGACACCACCGGCCGCAGATATGAGGCCGGCCCTGGAAGTGGCCGTGCGTGAGCGGGCCGAGCTGGGTGAAGGCCCCACCTGGGACCCCGCCACCGGGCGGCTGATCTGGGTCGACATCCTCTCGGCCCGCGTCCACACCTATGACCCGTCGACCGGCCGCCGCACGGTCATGGCCACAGGCCAGCACGTCGGGGCGGCGAAACCCCGGGCCGGCGGCGGCCTCGTGGTCGTCCTGCGGGACGGAGCGGGCCTGTACGACGCGGCGGGTGCCTTCTCCTGGCTGGTCCACGACCCCGTCCCCGGCCGGCGGGGCAACGACGCGGCCGTGGCACCGGACGGCGCCCTCTGGGCGGGCACCATGCGCTACGACGAGGCGGAGGGGGGCGGCACCCTGTCCCGCATCGCCCCGGACGGCACGGTCAGCCGGGCCCTGGATTCGGTGACCGTCAGCAACGGCACCGGATGGAGCCCCGACGGCCGCCTCATGTACTACGTCGACACCACCACGCGGCGCATCGACGTCTTCGACGTGGACGGGGAGCGCGTCCTGAACCGGCGCCCCCTCGCCGAGATCGAGCAGGGCGCCGGGTGGCCCGACGGGCTGACGGTGGACGCCGACGGCTGCGTGTGGGCCGCCTTCTGGGACGGCGCGGCGATCCGGCGCTACACCCCCGACGGCCGGGTGGACCGGGTCGTGGCCCTCCCGGTCCGCCGGCCCACGGCGTGCGCGTTCGGCGGGCCCGGCCTCCGCGACCTGTACGTGTCCACCGCCCGGACGGGCCTGGACTCCCCGCACCCGCTGTCGGGCTCCCTGCTCGTGCTGCCGGACATGGGGCAGGGGCTGCCGGGGACGCCGTTCGCCGGATGAGCGGGGCGGGTGGACGGCGTGCGTATTTCTGCCGCCTCCGGGGCCGGTGCGCGGGCGGACCCCGGGGAACCTCCGTATAAAGGGGCCAGTGGGACGCAGGCGGAGGGAGGCCCCGGGATGCACTGGAGCGAGCGGCGGCAGCCCCGCCCGCCCGGGGAGGACCACGGCCCCGTCCGGTACGGGCCGCCCGCCCCAGACCCCGGCCTCCCCGTCCTGCCCGAGCTCGCCGGCGTACTGGCCGCGTCGGCCGCGCGGACCCGCCCCGAGCCGCCCGGTGGCGGAACGATCCTGCGCGAGGCGGCCCGGGGCTACTGGGAGCGTCGGGGCCTCCACGGCGGCCCCGAGGGCATCGCGGCGGCCCCGGGTGCCCAGCCGCTCCTCCTCGCACTCATCGCGGCGCACGGCGGCGACGTGCTGATGCCCCGGCCCTGCCCCGCCACCTGGATGCCCCAGGCACGGCTGCTGGGACGGCCCGCCTACCACGTGCCCACGCCCGCCGAGTGCGGCGGCATCCCCGACCCGTACGCCCTGCTGGAGACCGTGCGCAGGGTGCGCGCCGAGGGCGGCAGGCCCCGGCTGCTCCTGATCTCCGTGGCCGACGACCCGACCGCGACCCTCGCCCCGCCGGAACTGGTCCGCGAGGCGTGCGAGGCCGCCGTCTCGGAAGGGCTGCACATCGTCAGCGACGAGACCTGGCGCGACACCCTCCACCGGCCCCACGACACCGTCCTCCTCAGCCCCGCCGAGATGTGCCCCGACGACGTCACCGTGCTCTCCGACCTGGCCGGGGCGCTCACCCCCTCCGCCTGGCCGGTGGCCGTCGCGCGCTTCCCGCCCACCGCGCGCGCCGCCGCGCGCCGCGCCCGGGTCCTCGACATCCTCACCGCGCTCGGCGCCCTCGTCGCGGAGCCGGTCGCCCGGGCCGCCGCCCACGCGCTGGGCGAACCCGAGGCCGTCACGGCCAGGATCCGGCAGGCGGCGCACCTCCAGTCCCACGTGGCCTCCGCCGCACACCGCGCCGTGCTCACCGCCGGCGCCCTCGCCAGGCCGCCGCAGGCCGGCCGCCACCTCTACGCCGATCTCGGACCGCTGCGCACCCGGCTGGCCGCCCGGGGCGTCACGGACTCCATGGAGCTGGAGGAATACCTGACGGAACGGCTCGGCGCCCCGGCTCCCGGCGGGCACCGGTTCGGGGACGAACTGGGAGCGCTGCGGGTGCGGCTGAGCACCGGACCGCTCCTCGGCTCAACCCCGGAGCAGCAGACGGAGTCCCTCACTGCGGTGGAGCCCTTGAAATTGCCCCATGTCGCCCGAGCACTGAGCATTTTCGCAGCAGCCCTCGATGAACTCCGATGACAGGAGCCTCTCGATGACGGAACAGACCGAGCGTCCGTTCGCCGGAGCCGGCCGCGCCCCCAGCCGTCCCGTCGACGCTCCGCGCCGCATCGGTGAGCTGCGGACCTGGCCCCGCAGCTTCGCCGACCGACTCACCGCGCCGCTCCCGGGTGTCAGGGGCATGACCCGTCTGGCCAGGGAGCGTGCCCTGCGGCCCAACGCCGAGGGACTCCGGGGCGTACACCGGCTGCCGTACGCCCCCCAGCCGCTCCCGGTCACGGACACCGGCACGACAGCGGTGACCTGGGCCGGACACGCCAGCTGGATCGTCCGCATCGGGGGGCTCACCGTCCTCACCGACCCCGTCTGGTCGCGGCGCATCCTGGGCACCCCCGCCAGGATCACCCCCGTCGGAGTCCCCTGGGAGGCACTGCCGCCCGTCGACGCGGTCCTCATCAGCCACAACCACTACGACCACCTGGACGCCCCCACGCTCCGCAGACTCCCGAGGGACACCCCGCTCCTCGTCCCCGCGGGTCTCGGCCGCTGGTGCCGGCGCCGCCGCTTCACCTGCGTCACCGAGCTCGACTGGTGGGAGTCGGTGGAACTGGGCGGAGTCCGGTTCGACTTCGTGCCCTCCCACCACTGGTCCAAGCGCACCCTCCTGGACACCTGCCGGTCCCTGTGGGGAGGCTGGGTGCTCGGCGACGCACAGGGACGGCGGCTCTACTTCGCGGGGGACACCGGCTACGGCCACTGGTTCAAGGAGATCGGCCTCCGCTATCCCGGCCTGGACCTCGCGATGCTGCCGATCGGGGCGTACGAACCGCGCTGGTGGCTCTCGGACGTCCACACCGACCCTGAGGAGGCCGTGCAGGCGTACGAGGACCTCGGGGCCCGCGCCATGGCCCCCATGCACTGGGCGACGTTCCTGCTCTCCGCCGAGCCGGTCCTCGAACCGCTCACCAGGCTCCGTACCGCCTGGCAGCGGGCCGGACACCCGCGCGCCGACCTCTGGGACCTGCCGGTCGGCGCCTCACGCGTCCTGGAAGCCTGACCGGTGCCCCGCCCGCCCACCGGAGACTCAGTCGGCCATCCGTGCCCGCAGCCGCTTCCAGAGCGCCGGCGTCCCGCTGATCAGCAGCGTCAGCACGACCGCCGCGAGCACGCCCTCCCAGGGCTCGGCGAACAGCGAACCGCCGAGGATCCCGATCAGCTGGTACGTCGCCGCCCAGGCCAGACACGCGGGTACGTCGCCACGGGCGAACTGGCGCAGCGGCATCTCACCGAGCAGACAGGCCAGCATCACCGGTATGCGGCCGGCCGGCACCAGCCGGGACAGGACCAGCACCATCGTGTCGTGCTCGTCCAGCTTCCGCTGCGCCTGCGCGAGCCGTTCCGGAGCGGCCCTGCTGGTGATCGCCTCCAGCCACTTCGAGCCGTTCTTGGACCGCACCCCGCGCTTCCCCAGCCAGTACAGGCATATGTCCCCGAGGAACGCCGCGGCCGACGCCACGGCGAACACCACGAGCAGCGCGAACGGTGACGTCTGGTGGAGCGTCACCACGGCCGCCGTACTCACCAGCGCCCCCGTGGGCACCACCGGCACCAGCGACCCCAGCGCCACGAGCAGGAACAGCGACGGATAGCCGACGGCCTGCTGCGTCGACTCCGTCGGCAGCTGCCCCAGCACTTCCTCTATCACCTACGGGCCTCCGGCCTCACATGCTCGCCGTGCCCCAGCCGGTGCACCGCCACTTCCGGTGCCACCCGCGCCGCCTGCCGCACGAACTCGTCGCCCGGCGCATGGAACTCGTGCGGCTTGACCCCGTCCATCCCGATCGGCCAGTACGTGCCGTAGTGCACCGGCACCGCGGACCGCGGCTCCAGCATGGTGAGCACCTGAGCGGCGCGGGCCGCGTCCAGATGGTGGTGGCCCAGATTGGGTCCCCAGCCGCCCACCGGAAGCAGCGCCACGTCCACCGGCCCCACCGCGTCGGCCATGCCCTCGAAGAGCCCGGTGTCCCCCGCGAAATAGGTGCGGGCCTCGCCCTCGACGACGTACCCGAGAGCGGGCACCCGGCGCGGGCCGACCGGCAGCCGGCGCCCGTCGTGCAGGGCCGGGACCGCCCGGACCAGGACCTCGCCGACCCGCACCACGTCCCCCGGCGCGACCTCGGAGATCCGCAGCCCGCGCGCCCGGCGCAGCAGCCGGAGGCCCGGGACGGCCCCCACGGCGCCACGGGGCACGATCAGCAGGCTGCCGGGGGCCAGGCGGGCCAGGGAGGGGAGATGCAGATGGTCGGAGTGCAGGTGGGAGATCAGGACGGCGTCGGCGACCGCGGCCTCCGGCGGCGGGACCTCGCCCCGGCGCCGGCGCAGATGCGCGAAGCGCCGTGCGAACAGAGGGTCGGTCAGCACCCGGACTCCGGTGTCCTCGATCGTGCAGGTGGCATGACCCCACCAGGTGACCTCCACCGCCCTGCCTCCTCGTTCCCGCCCCCGCCGGCTCCGTACTCGTACCCGTACGAGAGTAGGCGCTCCGCGCTCCTCCCACGCCGGAGTGCTCCTTCGCGCCCGGCCCGGCGTACCTGCGGGCGATTACGGAGGGCTACCGCAGGGGTAGGGTCATGGCCGGCATCGGAGCCCCGGAGAGGGCCCGGGGCCTGGGAAGATCCCGGAACGGCTATGACAGGCTTGATGCGGGCCCATGCCGAACAGGGGGCCCGGACGTGAGGTGGAACGGCGTGAGTGACGGGCGATGGCGCAGGGCGGGGGGAACCCTCATACGCGTGATCTCGGTGTGGGCCGTCTCCACCCTCACCATGCTGGCGCTGGCGGGGATCCTCCCGGACTTCCAGCTCCAGGCCGACGACGGGGACACCGTCACGAGGACCGCCTTCACCGCGGCCTGGGGCGCGGGCGCCTTCGGGCTGCTGTCCGCCCTGGTGTGGCCGGTGCTCGTCAGATCACTGCTCATCGTGCCCGCCCTGGTGCTGGGCGCCCTGGTCTTCTTCCTCAACGGCTCGCTGCTGCTGATCGCCCTGCGGCTCATCCCGGACGGACGCGGGGACGCCAACCCCGAGACCGCCGTCGTCGTGGCCGCCGTCATGTCGGCCGTCGCCTCCGCGACCTCCACGGCCCTCGCGGTCCGTGACGACGACGCCTACCGCCGCAGACTCTCCCGCCTCGCGGACCGGCGCCGCAGACGCAGCGGCGTGCCGCAGACCGCGGACGGCGGCCGTGGCGGCCCGCCCGGGATCGTGTTCGTCCAGCTCGACGGTGTGGGCCACGACGTACTCGAGCGGGCCGCGGCCGACGGACTCATGCCGACGGTGGCCGGTCTGCTCTCCGACGAGGCGGGCCACCGGCTCACCCCGTGGACCACGGACTGGTCGAGCCAGACCGGCGCCAGCCAGCTCGGCATCCTGCACGGCAGCAACTTCGACGTGCCGGCCTTCCGCTGGTTCGAGAAGGAGACCGGCACCGTCATGGTCTCCAGCAGACCGGCGAGCGCACTCGAACTGCAGCGCAGGGCCATCGCCCGCACCCACGACGGCGGCCTGCTGACCGTCGACGGCGCCAGCCGCGGCAACCTCTTCAGCGGCGGCGCGGACCAGCTCGCCCTGGTCCTGTCGATGGCAGCCAGGCTCGGCAAGGGGCGCCGCTCGCGCGCCGGCTACTTCGCCTACTTCTCCGATCCGGCCAACGCGGTCCGTACGGCCCTGTCCTTCGTCGCCGAGGTGGGCCGCGAGATCGGCCAGTCCGTCCGGGCACGGGTGCGGAAGGAGACCCCCAGGGTCAAGCGCGGCGGGCTCTACCCCTTCATCAGGGCCTTCGCGACCGTCGTGGAACGCGACGTGGTGGTCGCCGCGGTGATCGGCGACATGTTCGCGGGGCGCACCGCGGTCTACGCCGACCTGGTCGCCTACGACGAGGTGGCCCACCACTCCGGGCCGTTCAGCAGGGACGCGGAGAAGGTCCTGACGCGGCTCGACCGGTCGCTGGGGCTCATCCTCAAGATCGCCGACCACACCCCGCGCGACTACCGGATCGTGCTGCTGTCCGACCACGGCCAGAGCCCGGGGGAGACCTTCGCGGGACGCTACGGCCTCACACTCAAGGACCTCGTACGGGCCGGCTGCGGGCTGCCCGTGCCCCGCAGCGCTCAGCGCACCCGCAGTGCCTCCGAGGCCCGCGACGCCGTGCGCATCGCGCTGCACAGGCCGGTCGCCGGGGAGCAGGAGGCGGAGCACCCGGCCAAGACCTCCGACCCGGTGGTGCTCGCCTCCGGAAATCTCGGGCTGCTGTCGTTCCCGGACATCGAGGGGCGGGCCACGCGCGAGCAGCTCGACCGGCGCTACCCCGCACTGCTCGGCACGCTCGCCGCCCACCCGGGGATCGGCTTCCTGCTCGTGCGGAGCCAGAGGCACGGGTCGGTGGTGCTCGGGCCCGGCGGGGCGGAGGTCCCGGTGGCGGAGCTGACGGACGGGGAAGGTCCGCTGGCCGTCTTCGGGGCCGGTGCGGCGGACGCGGTGCGGCGGACCGACGGCTTCCCGCACGTCGCCGACGTCATGGTCAATTCGATGTACGACCCGGAGACCGGCCGCGTACACGCCTTCGAGGAGCAGATCGGCTCGCACGGCGGACTGGGCGGGGAACAGTCGCGGCCGTTCCTGCTGTGGCCGCGGACACTGACGGACCCCCTCGACGCCGTGGCGGCGGATGCTCTCCGGGGGGCGTCCCCGGCCGGTCCGGCGGGCGTTCCTCAGGCCGGTCCGGTGGGCGTTCCTCAGGCCGGTCCGGTGGGCGCGGAGGCGGTGCACCGGGTGCTGGCACGCTGGCTGAGGGAGCTGTCCGGGCCCCAGGTGCCGCTGCGGCAGGAGGGCTTCACCGGGGCGGTGCGGGTGGACGAACCGTTCCCGGACGGACAACCGCTGCCGGACGGACAACCGTTCCCGGTCGGACCGCGGTCGGAGGGACCGGCCGGCACGGGCGTCCCTGTCCGTGCCGATGCCCCGGACCCCGGCGACGCCGTCCCGGGCCCACGCGGGTGAGAGGCCCCGGGCCTCAGGCGGACTCGCGCCGCACCAGGGTCGGGTGGAAGACCACGGAGGGTGCGGGGCCGGCGCCCGGTTTGCCGATCTGCTTCAGGAGGAGCCGGGCCATCTCGGAGGCCATCTCCTCCACCGGCTGACGCACGGTCGTCAGCGGCGGATCGCACGCCACCGCCGCGTTGCTGTCGTCGAAACCCACCACCGCCACGTCCCCCGGCACATCCTTGCCCGCCCGGAGCAGCACGGGCAGGGCGCCCAGCGCCATCAGGTCCGAGGCGATGAACACAGCGTCCAGATCCGGCCGTTCACTCAGCAGCCGGCGCATCGCCGAAGCCCCGCCCGACTGGGTGAAGTCTCCCTCGGCGGTCACCACGTCCCCGATGCCGTGCTGCTCCAGCGCGTCCAGGAAGCCGGTCAGACGCACCTGCCCCGCCGGCATGTCCTGCGGGCCCGCCACCGTCCCGATACGCCGCCGGCCCAGGGCCGCCAGGTGGTCGGCCGCCATCTGGGCCCCCGCCCGCTGATCCGCCTCGACGTAGGTGAGCGGCGAGGGCCGCCGGGGCCGGCCGGCCAGCACGGCGGGCAGCCGGGTGTCGTGGAGCAGCCCGGGCAGCGGGTCGTCGGCGTGCGAGGAGATCAGCACCACCCCGTCGACGTGTCCCTGGCGGAGATACGACAGGAGCTGATTCCGGGACACCTCGTCGTCGGAGAGCATCAGCACCATCTGGATACCGGCGGGACGCAGCACGTCCATCAGCCCGCCGACCACGCGTCCGAAGTGCGGGTCGGAGAACATCCGGCCGATGAACGGCTCGGAGACCGGGCGCCGTTCACGCTCGGACACCACCAGGGCGATCGAATCGGTGCGCCGGGTCACCAGCGAACGTGCCGCACGGTTGGGGACGTAGCCCGTGGCGGACACCGCCTCCTCCACGACCCGCCGCAACGCCGGGTCCACCGTGGTCGCGCCGTTGATCACACGGGACACGGTCGCCCGGGAGACGCCCGCCACCGCGGCCACGTCCTCCAAGGTGGCGGGGCGTACGGGCGGCGATACGTCGGCAGTCATGCAGTCTTTATACAAGGTGATCCGACGGGCACGCGAAGGCTTCCGGCACGTCAGGGGGCGTGCTTGCCCGCGTCCAGCGCCGTCAGGGCGGTCAGTTGCGCCGCACGCGCGGTGATGAGCTCCCTGGCCCGCGCTTTGGCCTCCTCCCGGCCGCCCGCCGAAACCTCCGAGCGCGAGACCTGTTCCGACTGGCGCAGATGGTCGCGGATCTGCTCCACCAGCAGGCGGTCGAAGGCCGCCCCCTCGGCCGTACGGGCGTCCTCGAGGTCCTCGGCCGTCACCATGCCCGGCATGTCGTGGCCCTTGTGCAGGTCGGTGTCCGGCAGCCCCATCCGGTCCCGCAGCCCCCGCAGCGCCGCCAGTTCGGTGTTCTGGGCGGCCCGCAGGCGGGAGGCCCAGTCCCGCAGCCGGGGAACGGTGGCCTTCTCCGCCGCGAGGTCCAGCAGAATCAGGGCCTGCTGGTCCATCGGGATCATCAACTGGACCCAGGCGGAGTCGGTCGGGTCCGCGGAGGAGGCGGCACCGTCCGTCGTACGCGAGGGCACGGGCCGGGATTCCGGAGGCCGTACTCCGTCCCGGCCGCACGAGGTTAGGACGGCGAGCAGGAGAAGCAGCGCCGCGGTGCGACGAACCGGCATCGACAGGTGTTCCTTGCGCGAGGGGCGCCTGCCCGGGCCGCGTGGACCCGGACAGGCACCGGTGGACAGAGGACCCACGGCTGATCAGGGGGTGCCGTCGGCGCCGCACTTGATGATGGCGTTGATGCAGTCGCGCACCCGCTGCGCCATCTCGGCCTCGGGCCACACGTTGAAGAAGTCGCCGTGCATCGTGTAACCGCGCCCCGAGGCCAGCCGGAGCCGCGCCGGGTCACCGTTGACCGGATAGCGCAGGACCTGGCGCAGCTTGGGCACCGGGACCGGGTGGGTCGACGGGCAGGCACCGCCCACCGGATAGGCCATGTGGCTCTTGTGGTCGGGGGAGTCGAGGTCGGTGCCGTTCCAGCACTGGGGGAAGTCGAGGTAACTCTCCAGCATCGAGCCCGCCGGGCAGTTGACGAAGTCGTGGGAAGGGTTGACCTCACCGTGGTGCAGACACGACCAGCGCGAGATGGTGTTGTCGTCGGGGCCGGTCGCCTTCGCGTTGCCCGCGACGATCCGCAGGCCCCGGGGGAACGGCTTGATCGTACGGATGATGTCGTCCCGCACCCCCTCGCCCAGGTAGTAGAAGGTGGTGCCGGTGGGCTCCACCTCCTTGTCGCCGTCGTAGAGCGTGGGGACCCAGTACGAGGACAGGTCGGTCGTGGGTGAGCAGCTGGTGCGGCCCTTCTCCAGCGAGGCCAGGTCGGAATGGGCGTTGGTGGTGTCGTTGCCGAAGAAGCTGTGCATGTGCGAGGCGCCGGGGAGGTTGGGCAGCACGATCGGATCGTCGGGAGCGCGGTGGGTGTAGGGGCATTCCGCGAGGAACTCGGCGACCCGGACGACGTCGGCCGCGGCCTTCGGCCCGGGCTGTGCGGTCCGGTCACCGGCCGCGTTTCCCGCGGTGGCCTGGACGAGGGACAGGGCCAGGGCGGCGGCGGCCAGCCCCGCGATCCGGTAGCGCCACGGCGGGAGGGTTCCGCGTCCGCGGCGTCCGGGCTTACGTCTGCTGAGGAAGAGCACGGCACTCCAGTTCCGAGAAGTGGGGGGCCTCCGACCGGTTGTCCGGCCGAGGAGAGAGCGCTCTCTCATGGAACGTAGAAGTGTGATGCAAGCATGTCAAGACTTCGCGTGGAGGCCTCAAATTCCTGCCGCTTAAACGGAGTTGCTGGAATCGATCATGGGAGAGCGCTCTCTCGGCGATGGCTCCAGGTGGTGGCCGGAGGGCGTTGTCAGTGGTGGGCGGCAGGATGGTGGTCATGACGACGAACTCAGTCGGTGTGCTCGCCGACACCGCCGCCTACGCGGCCGCTGTGGAAGAAGCCGAGCGTGCCGCCGCCGCGTATTACGCCACAGGTGAGAGCACGCTCGACGACGACGCGTACGACCGCCTGGTGCGCGGGATCGCGGCCTACGAGGAGGAGCACCCGCAGGAGGTGCTGGACGCCTCGCCGACCGGGAAGGTCGCGGGCGGGGCGGCCTCGGGGGACGTGCCGCACACCGTTCCGATGCTCTCGCTGGACAATGTCTTCTCCGCCGAGCAGTTCGTCACGTGGACCGCCTCCGTGGAGCGGCGTATAGGCAGGTGTGTCGCCGCCTGGAGCGTGGAGCCGAAGCTCGACGGTCTCGCGGTCGCCGCACGCTACCGACGGGGCCGCCTCGACCGGTTGATCACCCGAGGCGACGGGACGGCCGGGGAGGACGTCTCGCACGCGATCGGTACGGTGCTCGGCCTGCCCGAGCGGCTCGGGGCTCCCGTCACCCTGGAGGTGCGCGGCGAGATCCTCATGACCGACGAGCAGTTCGAGCAGGCCAACACCGTGCGCACGGAGCACGGAGCCGCTCCCTTCGCCAACCCTCGCAACGGGGCGGCGGGCACCCTGCGGGCGAAGGACCGTCCGTACCGCGTGGAGATGACCTTCTTCGCGTACGGCGCGCTCGCGCTGGCCGAGTCCGGCGAGCTGACCGCCACCCTGGCCGAACTCCCGCACAGCGAGGTCCTGGAGTACGTCGCGGGGCTCGGCGTGCACACGGCCGCGGACACCGCGGTCGCCCCGCGCACCGTCACCACGGTCGAGGAGGTGCAGGCCGGGGTCGAGGACATCGCGGCCCTGCGCGCGTCCCTGCCGTTCGGGATCGACGGCATCGTGATCAAGGCGGACCTGGCGGCCGACCAGCGCGACGCGGGATCGGGCACGCGGGCGCCGCGCTGGGCCATCGCCTACAAGCTCCCGGCGGTGGAGAAGGTCACCCGGCTGCTGGGCGTCGAATGGAACGTCGGCAGGACCGGCATCATCGCGCCCCGTGCGGTGCTGGAGCCCGTCGAGATCGACGGATCCACCGTCAGCTACGCCACACTGCACAACCCGGCCGACATCACGCGCCGTGATCTGCGCCTGGGCGACCACGTGATGGTCTACAAGGCGGGCGACATCATCCCCCGTATCGAGGCCCCGGTCGCACATCTGCGGTCGGGTGAGGAGAAGCCGGTCGAGTTCCCCGAGGTGTGCCCCCGGTGCGGGTCGGAGATCGACATGAGCGAGCAGCGCTGGCGCTGCGTCCGGGGCCGCGACTGCCGCCTGGTCGCCTCCATCTCCTACGCGGCGGGCCGTGACCAGCTCGACATCGAGGGGCTCGGCGCGACACGGGTCGTCCAGCTCGTCGACGCCGGCCTCGTCCAGGACTTCGCCGATCTCTTCACGCTGGAGCGGGACCAGCTGCTCTCGCTGGAGCGGATGGGGGAGACCTCCACCGACAATCTGCTGGCGGCCATCGAGACGGCCAGGACCCGTCCGCTGTCCCGCGTCTTCTGCGCCCTCGGTGTGCGGGGCACGGGCCGCTCCATGTCCCGCCGGATCGCCCGCTACTTCGCCTCGATGGACCGGATCGTCGCTGCGGACGCCGAGGCGTTGCAGCAGGTCGACGGAATCGGCAAGGAGAAGGCCGCGGCTGTCGTCACGGAGCTCGCCGAGCTGGCCCCGCTGATCGGCAAGCTGGTGGCCGCGGACGTCAACATGACCGAACCCGGTGCGACTCCTCCGCCGGAGCCCGGTGCCGAGCCGGAGGACGGAGCCGAGGACCGGGCGGCGGCCGGCCTGCCGCTCACCGGGATGACGGTCGTGGTCACCGGAGCCATGACCGGAGCGCTTGAGAAGCTCTCGCGCAATCAGATGAACGAGCTGATCGAGCGGGCCGGCGGGAAGTCCTCCTCCAGTGTCTCCAAGCGGACCAGCCTGCTGGTCGCCGGCGAGAAGGCGGGGTCCAAGCGGACCAAGGCCGAGGATCTGGGAGTCCGGATAGCCGCGCCCGAGGAGTTCGCCGAGCTGGTCGAGAGCTACCTCGCCCCGGAGGCGTGAAAGGTACACGCGGATCCCTGCCTTGGAATGCTCAAGAGAGTGGCGTTTCCATGCCTTGTATTGCATAGTGAGGGCTCGATCATGCCTCGCTATCGGCGGTCGGCGAGTCAGGCGGGGCGGCAGACCTGAGGGTGAGGGCCCGATGCGTTCTTCGCGTGACGGACGGCGGCGCGGCCGGCCGGTCCTCCGGCAGCGGGTCGCAGGCGCGGCGCACCGTCCCGGTCCCGTCAGGGGATTGGCCATCGACCTGGGAAGCTCCGGGGCCCGTGCCTGGGTCCCGGGGCGGGGCCTTGTCGCCGGTGGACCGGCCGGGTGGGAGGACCATGCCGGCCGGCCGGTCCGGCGGGGGCGCATCGTCGACGCGGCGTCCTGCGCCGAACTGCTGGGCCGCCTCACCGACACCGCGCTCGGCGACCACCGGCAGGACAGCGTGATCGTGCTGAGCCACCCGGTCCTGGCCGGACGGGAACACCGCACGGCTGGCGGGGGAACTCCTCGCCGCTCTGGGCGCGTCCGGGACGCTGGTCCTGAACAGCGCCAGCGCCGTGGCCGCGTCCGCCGGCCTGTCGGGCAGCGGTCCCGTGCTGGTCGTCGACATGGGTGCCGAGCTGACCGAAGTCGCCCTGCTCGTGGACGGAAGGGTCGTCGACGCCCGCCAGGCCGATGTGGGACTCAGCGATCTCGAACCGCGGACGCCGGCGGAGGAACTCGTCCGCGGCGTCCTCGATATGATCACGTCCATGTGGCGTGAGGACCAGCACGGCGCGGTGCGCGGAGCGTTGCGCCGTGGGCCCGTGCTCACCGGTGGCGGAGCGCTCCGCCACGACGTCACCGATCTGATCGCGGGCTGCCTCGGTGCGCCGGTGCGCATCGCCCCCGACCCGTCTACCGCCGTCGTGCGGGGCGCCGCACTGATCCTGGACTCCGTGCCGGCCCGCTCCGCTGCGGGCGCGGTGTCCCTCCGTCCGGTCCGGCTGAGGTGAGCCCCCTCCCGGGGGCACCCCGGGGGAACGCGCCCCCGAGGGCGCCGCACGGCACGCGACCGCATGACGCGCGGACACCGGACCCCCGGCCGCATGACGCGCGGACACCGGACCCCCGGCCGCATGGCGCGCGGACACCGGGCCCAGGGCCGCACGCCACGCGGACACCGGGCCCACGCCCGCACAGCACGCGAGGTATCAACCCGCGGCCGCGCGGTCCAGCACCCCACGAGGCGCGGCACCTTCTCGCCGCGCTGCTCCTCACCGTCCTGACCCTTCTCGGTGGCGCGCCGGCCGCCGCCGGAACCACACTTCCCGCGCCCTCCGACCCCGCCGCGCATGCCGTCCCCGGCGCCGCGTACGCCGCCACCCCGGCCGCGCACATCGCCGATCGCGCCGTCGGTCCGGTGCCGCGTGCGGGCGCCGACCGCCCCCACGCCCCGCACCACGTCCCCCCGCCCGGCCACGGCGCCCTGCCACCGCGCCCGCAGGGCCTCCCCCTGCCTCGGGGCATCGCGCCGGGAGCACTGGGCGCGGGTCCCTTCATCGTCGTAAGAGCGGGGGCGGCGCTTCCCGGTGTGCGGGGTCCTCCAGGGGTGACGGCCGGTCAGCCGGCCCTCCGCCGGTCCTGTTCCACAGACCCGTCGCCGCGCCCTCCCCTCTGAGGCCAGGGCGGACGACGCCCACTCAAGGGGACTCCCATGACTCGCGCCACCACGGTGCGAGCGGTTCTGGCTGCCGCCGTTCTGCTCGTCTCCGTGTTCATCACGCTGACCATGTCACCCAGACTCGGCCTCGACCTCCAGGGCGGCACCCGCATGGTGCTGCAGGCCAAGGACTCCGGCACCGCGAAGGCGGACCGGGAGAGCACCGATCGCACCCTGGAGGTACTGCGGCAGCGCATCGACTCACTCGGCGTCGCCGAACCGGTTCTGACCCGCTCGGGCGAGGACAGGATCATCGTCGAACTGCCCGACGTCCAGGACCCGCGCCAGGCCTCCGAGGTCATCGGCAGAACCGCCCAGCTCAGCTTCCACGCCGTCCAGGGCCCCGGGACCCAGGAGCAGAAGGACGCGGAGGCCGACGCGGCCGGGGACGGGCCGACACTCCCCGACGAACAGGGCGGACTCCTCGATCTCGGCCCCGCGCAGCTCTCCGGCGCCGGAGTCGAGGACGCCACCGCGGACTTCGACGCCCAGCAGGGCACGGGCTGGAGCGTCTCGCTCGACTTCCACAAGGACGCGGGCAGGAAATGGACCGGTCTCACCGGGGAAGCCGCGTGCAACCCGGCCCAGGACGAACGGCGCCGCGTCGCGATCGTCCTCGACGGGAAGGTCATCTCCTCGCCGCAGGTCGACCCGTCGGTCGGCTGCAAGGTGGGACTGCCCTCCGGGTCCACCCAGATCACCGGCTCCTTCAGCGCCGGCGAGGCACGCGACCTCGCCCTGCTCATCAAGGGCGGCGCACTCCCCGTTCCCGTGGAGATCGTCGAGCAGCGGACCGTCGGCCCGACCCTCGGGGCCGCGGCCGTCGACGCCAGCGCGCAGGCCGCCCTCATCGGCGCCGCGGCGACGGCGCTCTTCATCACCTTCGTGTACCGGCTGTTCGGTGCGCTCGCCGCGCTCGCCCTCGCCGCCTACGGAGTGATCTCGTACGCGGCGCTCGTGGTCCTCGGCGTCACCCTGACCCTGCCGGGACTCGCCGGCTTCGTCCTCGCCATCGGAATGGCGGTCGATGCCAACGTCCTCGTCTTCGAACGGGCACGGGAGGAGTACGCGGAGCGGCGGAACGGTTCGCTGCGCTCCGCGCTGAGCTCCGGATTCCGTAACGCCTGGAGCGCCGTCGCCGACTCCAACGTCACCACGTTGATCGCCGCCGGCCTCCTCTTCCTCCTCGGCTCGGGACCGGTCAAGGGCTTCGGAGTCACCCTCGCCATCGGTGTCCTGGTCTCCATGTTCTCCGCGCTCGTCATCGCCCGGGCGCTCACCGAGATCGCGGCCGGATCCCGGTTCGTCGGTGACTACGCGGGCGTCAACGGCATCGCACGGCCCGGCCGTGTACGCGCCTGGCTGAACGCCCGCGACCCCCAGCTGTTCAGGGCTCCACGCCGCTGGCTGATGATGTCCGCCGCGCTCGTCCTCGTCGCCGTGACCGGCATCCTCGTGCGCGGAGTCGATCTGGGGGTCGAATTCACCGGCGGACGGCTGGTGGAGTACTCCACCAGCCGGCCCGTCGACGTCGAGACCGCCCGCGACACGATCGCCGCCGCGGGATTCGCCGACGCCGAGGTCACCACGGCGGGGGAGCACGACCTCTCCGTGCGCACCGGGAAACTGGACAACGACGGGGAGCACGCCCTGCGGACCGCGCTCGCCGGGGAGGGCGGCGAGACCACGAAGGTGCGCGACGAGCTGATCGGCCCCAGCCTGGGGGACGAACTGCGGCGCAACGCCCTGATCGCCCTGGGCGTGGCCGTGCTCGTACAACTCGCCTACCTCGCGGCCCGTTTCCGCTGGACGTTCGCCGTGGCGTCGGTCGGGGCCCTGGTCCACGACGTCGTCGTCCTGGTCGGAGCCTTCGCCTGGCTCGGCCGTCCCGTCGACGGGATCTTCCTGGCCGCCCTGCTCACCGTCATCGGTTACTCCGTCAACGACTCCGTGGTGGTGTTCGACCGGGTACGGGAGCTCTGGGCCAGGAACCGGCGCACCCCCGTTGCCGACGTGGCCAACCGTGCCGTCCTGCAGACCGTCCCACGCACCGTCAACACGGGGACGGGCGCCCTGTTCATCCTGGCCGCCCTCGCGGTGCTGGGCGGTGACTCGCTGGCGGACTTCGCGCTCGCCCTTCTCATCGGCATCTGCGTGGGGACGTACTCCTCGGTGATGACCGCCGTCCCCGGAGCGCTCCTCCTGGAGAGGAGCAGCAAGGCCCCACCGCCCGCCCGCAAACGAACACCTGGGCGCGGGAAGACGGCCGGGAAGACGACGGGCAAGCCACGCCGGGACCCCGCCGACAACGGGGCACGCGTCTAGGACCTCCCGTCATGGCGGGCCGGGCGGGGCGCATGCCGTCCCGCCCGGCGCGTACGCAGGGGGGTGAGCGCCGGGCCGGGGCACAATCCTGACCACGTCGAGTGATCGGAGTGTGCCCCTCATGCCCCTCGTGCTGCGTGAGGCCCGGGACACGCTCGTACCCGACATGCGAGGCCCGCACGGTCCGCTGCCGCCGGTGTTGCTCGTCCTGACCGTGCTCACCGGGCTGGTCGACGCGTTCAGCTATCTGCTCCTCGGGCATGTCTTCGTCGCCAACATGACGGGCAACGTCGTCTTCATGGGCTTCGCCCTCGCAGGCGCGGCGGGCTTCTCGACGCTCGCCTCGATCGTGGCTCTCGTGTCGTTCGGGGCCGGGGCACTGGCCGGCGGCGTCACCGTCCACCGGGCGAGGGCGCACCGGGGCCGGCAGTTGCGGCACGCGCTCCTCGTCGAGACCGTCTTCGTCACCGCCGCGATGACGGTCACGCTGGTGTCGGGCCGGCCGTACACCGGGGGAGTCCGTTTCACCCTCATCGTCCTGCTCGCCCTCGGCCTCGGCGTGCAGAACGCCGCGGTCCGGGCGCTCGCCGTACCCGACCTCACCACCACCGTGCTGACCCGCACCCTCACCGGCGCCGTGGCCGACAGCCGGTTTGCCAAGGGGCCCGGCAGCCGGGCGGGGCGCCGGCTCCTGTCCGCCGCCGCCCTGCTGGCCGGCGCGTTCCTCGGTGCTCTGCTCCTGCTGAACGGGCACCCGTCGCTGCCGCTGGTCCTCGCCGTGGCCCTCTTGGCCGCCCTGAGCACGGCGGCGACTCTGCTGGCCCGGAGCGACGCGCCCTGGACACGCCCGCGCGACGGAGGGTGAAGGGGACCACGGCCGGCAGCGGAGCCCCGCCCCGTGTCAGGCGCGACAGCCGGCGCGCCCGGACCGTAACGTCACAGGTACCGTCGACCGCACCCGTACGCCCAGGAGCCGCCGAATGCCCGCTGAACCACTGTCCGCAGACGACATCGAGGCCGGCCTGCGCGAGTTGCCCGGCTGGCAGCTGGAGGGGGACCGGATCACCCGTACCTACCGGCTTCCCTCCCACTTCGCCGCCGCCGGGCTGACCGTCCACGTCGCCCAGATCCAGGACGAGCTGAACCACCACTCGGACCTGACGCTCGGATACAACACGGTGGCGCTCGCCGTGCACACCCATGACGCGGGGGGCGCCGTCACACGCAAGGACCTCGCGCTGGCCGCCCGGGTGGAGGCGGTCGCCGCCGGGCACGGCGCGGAGTAGGCAGGTCTCGTCACGGAGCGGGGCCGAAGCGGGGGTGGGCGGCCAGCCAGTTCGCGTAACTGTCGCTGCGCCGCACGGCCTGCGCGTACGCCGCACGCGTGTGCCCGCCCACCGCGGCGGCCGCGGCGCTCGCGGCGGGCGACCGCGGGTGCCGGCCCAGCAGATGACGCCAGCTCAGCGGCGAACCCGCGAGGGGCCGGGTCACCAGGCCCGGGGTCGGCGGGAACGTGGCGCGGCACAGCCCGATGGCCCGGCCCACCTGGACCAGATGGACCACGGACGCGGTGTCCGTCTCGTACACCGACGCCGGGGTGAAGCCGGCCCGCGCGCACGCGGCGGTGAAGCAGTCGGCGAAGCATCCGTCGCCGGGCACGTCGGCCCAGCATTCGTCCGCCAGCGCCGAGAGTTCGAGCTCCTGCCGGTCCGCCAGCGGGTGGCTCTCCGGAAGCATGACGAACACCGGATCGACGCCGATGACCTGCCAGACCAGTCGGTCCGCCATCGGCGGAGGGCTCTCCCCGCAGGCGCCGATCAGGGCGAAGTCCAGCCTGCCGTCGATCAGCAGCGAGGCGATCTCCGCCACCGACCACGAGGTGTACGTGGACACGGGCGCCGCCGGGTGCGCGGCGGCGAGCCGGTCGACCAGGCCGCCGAGCAGCGGGCCGTGCGTGCCGCCGAGCCGGAAGCGCTCCACGGTGGCCGAGGCGTTGGCGAACCGCACCGCCTCCTCCTGGAGTCCGCTCACCGCGGGCAGCACCACCCGCGCGCGTTCCAGCACCAGTTCGCCGAGCAGGGTGGGCCGCGCGCCCGTGTGGTCGCGGTCGAAGAGCGGTCCGCCGAGCGCCTTCTCGATCCGCCGCAACTGCGCGCTGAGCGCGGGCTGCGCGAGCCCGAGAGCCGCCGCGGCCTTGGTGAGGCTGCCGGTGTCGGCTATCGCCCGTACGGTGCGCAGATGACGTAACTCCAGCTCCATGGACGCACGTTATGGCCGCGGGCATCCACCGGCAATACGTGGAGCGTGCTCCAGGTCCGTAGTCACGAGGCGATGGCCCGGCTCCGTAAGCCGTTCCGGCCCTCGGAGTGCCGGAGCGCGTCGACGACCAGGTCGAGGCTCTCCGCGACGGCCGCCGTGATCCGTTCCCGCGCCGCGGGCGTGGCGATGCTGCCCGACGCCCGGCCCGTGCGCAGTGCGGCCGACATGCCCCGCTTGACCTGGAGGAACGCCGCGTACCGGTCCATCCACGCGCGGAGCGTGGCTTCGGGAGGCAGTTCGGTGAGCAGGGCGGGCGCGCTGGAGACCACCTCGCCAAGCTCCGCCGAGTAGAGGGCCCCCTTAGGGTGGCGTCGTGCTGGATTACGACACGGAAGCCGCCCGATACGACAGGACCCGTGGTGGGGAGCCCCGGGCCGGGGCCGCCGCGGGGGCCGTCCTCGGACTGCTGCCACCGTCCGTCCGTACGCTGCTGGACATCGGCTGCGGGACGGGGCTGGTCACCCGGTGGATCTCCCAGAGTCGCCCGGCGCTCCGGGTGTTCGGCGTGGACGCCTCGTACGGGATGGCGCTGCTGGCCCGGCAGCGGATCGGGGCGGTCGCACTCGCCGACGTACGGCAACTGCCCCTGCGCACCGCCTCGGTCGACGCGGTCAGCGCCGTGTGGCTGCTGCACCTGCTGCGCGGTGACGGTCCCGTCCGCGAGGTGGTGGCCGAGGCGGCCCGGGTGCTGCGGCCCGGCGGGGTGTTCGTCGCCACGGTCGACAAGGACGCCGGGCACGACGTGGGCAGCGACATCGACGCGGTGCTCGCCCCCTACCGCAGCTCGCAACCGGCCGACGCGGCGGACCTGGTCACCGGTCACGCGCGGTCCTGCGGCCTGGAGCCGGCGGGCGAGGCCGGCTTCACGGGACACGGGCAGGGGCGCTCGCCCACGAGCACCGCGCGAGCGGTGCTGCGGGGCGACTACGCTTCGCGACGTGCGCTGCCCGGAACGGCGGCCACCCGGCTCGCGGCCGAACTCACCGCGCTGCCCGACCCGGACCGTCCGCGGGCCGACCCCGACTACCGGCTGCTGGCGTTCCGGGCGCGCGGCTGACGAGTAGCCGGCCCGGACCGCCGTCGCCGGTGCCTGGACGGCGGCTTCACAGGCAGCCGCAGCCTTCGGCGTGGAGCAGCAGGAACGCCGCCGTCGCCGCGACCGGAGTGAAACCGGCTGCGGCCACGGCGGTCCAGCCTCGTCGGCGGCGGCCCTTCACCGGATCGCGAAAGGTTCCCCAGGCGCCGTGGGCGAGGAACAGGCCGAGCAGTCCGGCACCCGCGACGGTCAGTGGTGGGCTGAAGGACCAGCTCAGGTAGGCGATCAGAACCAGTCCGGCGAGCAGGGCGCAGGCCAGCAGGCCGAGGATCGCCTCGGCGACGGCTTCCCCGATCGTCTCCGCCAGGAACTCGCCGACGCTCTTCGCCGCTCTGCGGATCCTCACGGCGCTCCTCCGTCCTCACGGGCGAGGAGGCCCTGCATGGGGCCCGGGGTGGAGGACCCGTGAACGGCCGGAACGGTTGCCCGGGAACACCTTCCGGTGCGGTGAGCGCCGCCGGCCGTGGAGGCAGGACCTTCCGGTCATCCTGCCGGCCCCGCTCCCGCCCCGCCCCCGCCGTCCCGCGCCGACGCCGTGCTGCCGCGCTCGATCAGCCGGGGAAGCGGGACCTGTACGGTGCGGGCCGGGCCGCCGTCGAGCAGTACGGTCAACTCCCTTGCCGCGAGCCGGCCGAACGCGACCGGGTCCCGGGAGAGCGCCGTCAGCCATGGTGCGGTCAGCCGGCAGAGTGCCGAGTCCTCCCACGACACCACCGAGACGTCGTCGGGGACCGCGAGGCCGAGGCCCGTGGCGACAGCGGAACCCGCCGCGGCCATCACATCGTTGTCGTAGATCAGGGCCGTCGGCGGCACCGGCTGCTCCAGCACCTTCCTGGTGACCGCCGCTCCCTCGATGTCGGAGTAGTCCGTGGTCACCGAGTGCGCCTCGGCCAGGCCGCGCCGGTCGGCCTCGATCCGCAGGGACTCGATGCGCCGGTCGGTGTGGGCGAGGCTGGACAGTCCCGCGATGTGCACGATGCGGCGGTGCCCCAGCTCGTGCAGACGGCCGACGACCGCCGCCATGGCGCCCGCGTCGTCCGCGCGGATCTGTGAGAGCCCCGGGTGCGGACCCGTGTCACCGCCGGGCAGCGTGCCGATGACGACGGCGCGCAGGCCCAGTTCGTCCAGCAGGTCCGCACGCGGATCGTCCGTACGCGGGTCGACCATCAGCACGCCGTCGACCCGGTGCTCGGCCCACCAGCGCCTGTAGACCGCACACTCGGCGGCGACGTCCTCCACCACCTGGAAGAGCAGGCCGAGTTGGCGCTCGGCGAGCACCTCCTGGATTCCGGAGATCAGCTGCAGGAAGAACGAGTCCACGCCCAGGTTGGCCGCCGGACGTGCCACGACCAGACCCACGGTGGCCGACCCCTCCCCGGACAGTGCCCGCGCGGCTGTACTCGGCCGCCAGCCCAGCTGTT
Organism: Streptomyces sp. NPDC088746; assembly: GCF_044751065.1. Taxonomy (NCBI): domain Bacteria; kingdom Bacillati; phylum Actinomycetota; class Actinomycetes; order Kitasatosporales; family Streptomycetaceae; genus Streptomyces; species Streptomyces sp. NPDC088746. Next base: position 352,782 of record NZ_JBIVLA010000005.1, on the reverse strand, counting down.
CGGCTACGCGCCGGATCCGGTCCCGGGTGATCTCCGAGACACCCGGACGGCCGTTGAGCGCGAACGAGACGGCGCTCTCCGACACGCCGGCGCGCTGCGCGATGTCCTTCATGGTCGGCCGGCGTGCCGGTGTGCGTCTGGCCGGTGAGATGTCCTCGGCCGACGGCCCCTTCGGTATCACCCGGTGCCTCTTTCCCGCGTTCCCCGTGGTCCCCAAGTGAGGTCGGCGTCTTCGCCCGGCCCCGGGGCAGTGTAAGCCTTGCCGAGGGCTGGGTCGAGGGAAGCCGACGGACAACTAATGCGCTTGAGTTGCGGGAGTCTAATGCGCTTTAGTGCGCAACGGGCACTGGGGCTCCATGGTCGTCTGACCTGCATGTATCCCGAAAAATTCGTTCAGTTTTCGATGAATGTATTGACTTTCCCTCAGGTGCCTTGCAGTCTCAGCCGAGCGAAGGCGGCCGACGGGTTCACCCATCCGCTTGCCTTCGCATGCCTGGTCCGAGCAAAGGAGCCGTTCACCGTGCGCATCTCCCGCAGAGCAGCCGCCGCTGCCGTCGTACTCGCCACAGTCCTGCCGTTGAGCGCCTGCGGGGGCGGCTCCGGAGCGGGCTCCACCGACGCGTCGGGCAAGGTCGAAGGGAAGATCACCTTCCAGACCTGGAACCTGCAGGCGAACTTCAAGGACTACTTCAACGGTGTGATCGCCGACTTCGAGAAGAAGTATCCCGGCACCGAGGTCAAGTGGGTCGACCGTCCGGGCGAGGGTTACGCGGACAAGATCAGCGCCGACGCCGCCGGCGGCACCCTGCCGGACGTCGTGAACGTCTCGCCCGACCTGGTGGCGCCCTTGGCCGAGGCGGGAATCGCCCTCGACCTCGACAAAGCGGCGTCGAAGTACCGCGAGGAGTACCTGCCGGAGGCGTGGGCCAGTCACCAGGTCCCGGGTACGGAAGGCACGTTCGCCTTCCCCTGGTATCTCAACACCGGGCCGATGTTCTACAACAAGCGGCTGCTGGAGAAGGCCGGGCTCGACGCGGCGAAGCCGCCGTCCACCTACGACGAGGTCTTCTCCGCCGGGCTGAAGCTGGCCGAGGCGAGTGACGGGAAGGTCGCGGCCCTCGCGAACGTGCCCACCATCGAGGACTTCGGCCGCTACGGCGGCGGGCTGATGAACGACGAAGGCACCGGCTTCACCTTCAACGATGCCAAGGGCGTCGAACTCCTCACGAAGTACAAGCAGTTGTACGACGCGAAGGCGCTCGACCCGCAGGCGCTGACCGCGACACCCGAGTCCTCGGGGCACAAGTTCCTCACCGAGTCCGTGGCGATGAACCCCGGCAGCGCGCTGGACCTGGCCAACTTCAAGAAGCAGGCCCCTGGGCTCTACAAGAACATCGGCATCACCGACCAGGTCAGCAACACCGGCAAGGCCAACATGTACGTCATGGGGCTCATGGTGAACGCGCAGACCCAGCAGAAGCCCGCCTCCGTGGCCTTCGCCCACTACGTCACCGACGCGACCCGGCAGATGCGGTTCGCGAAGCAGGTCGCCATCTTCCCGAGCACCGCGGGATCCCTCGACGATCCCTACTTCACCGAGGAGGACGGCACGGACGAGACCCGCGTCCGGATAGCCGCGGCCAAGTCGTTGAAGACGGCCGTCAATTACACGCCGGTGCTGTTCAGCGAGCAGATGAAGACCGAGCTCCGCAACCAGATCGCCAAGGCGCTCCAGGGGAAGCAGAGCCCCGAGCAAGCTCTTGACAACGCTGTCAAGGCCTGTGACCGGCTCCTGCAGCAGAGCTGAGACCTGATGAAGACCCCTGTCACCCCCTCCGCCACCACGCGCGCGACGGCCGGCGGCGTCCCCGGGCCTCGTACGGCCCCGGGGGCGGCCCCCGGCGGCGGCCGGCCGGTCCGCCGGATCAGCCGCCATCTCCCGCTGAGCCCCTGGCTGTTCGCGGCACCCGGACTGCTGGTCGTCGGCGCCTTCAGCCTGTACCCGTTCTTCAGCACCCTGGTCAACGCCTTCACCGACCGCCGGACGCTGGTGCCCGGCACATTCGTCGGCCTGGACAACTTCCAGGAGCTGTTGCACGACGAGATGTTCTGGATCGGCCTCCGCAACAGCACGCTCTACGTCCTCGGCGTCGTGCCCGCGCTCGTGATCCTCCCGCTGCTGCTCGCGATGCTCGTCCAGCGGCACATCCCGGGCATCTCGTTCTTCCGCTCCGCCTTCTACACCCCCGTCGTGGCGTCCATCGTGGTCGTCGGGCTGATCTGGGTGTGGATGCTCGACGACCGCGGGCTGATCAACTCCCTGCTGGAGGCGGTCGGCATCGGCAAGGTCGGCTTCCTCAGCGACCAGTGGCTGCTCCTGCTGAGCGCGATGACGGTCACGGTCTGGAAGGGCCTCGGCTACTACATGATCATCTACCTCGCGGCCCTGGCGAACGTGCCACGGGAGCTGCACGAGGCCGCGGCCGTGGACGGCGCCGGAGCGGTACGCCGCTTCTTCACCGTCACCGTTCCCGCCGTCCGCTCGACCATGGTGCTGGTCGCGGCGCTCGCCTCGGTCTCGGCCTTCAAGGTCTTCTCCGAGGTCTACCTGATGGCCGGACCCTCGGGCGGCCCGGCCGGCGAGGACACCACGCTGGTGATGCTGGTCCAGCGGGTCGGCACCGGCCTGACCGGACGCGTCGGTTACGCCTCCGCGATCTCCGTCGTCATCTTCGTCGTCACCGTCGGGCTGATGCTGCTGGTGCTCCGCGCCGACCGCAAGGAGGACACGTGAGCATCCTGAGGACCACCGACGCCGAGGGCCGCCGCATCCCGGTCTGGCAGCTCGTCCTGCGCTACGTCCTGCTGCTCCTCGTGCTGGCCCTGACCGTCGGGCCGTTCCTGTGGCAGCTCTCGACCTCGCTCAAGGGGCCGGGCGAGGACATCTTCAGTTCCCCGCCGAAGTTCTTCCCCAGCGACCCGACGCTGGACAACTACACCCGGGTCGCCGACACCATCCCGGTCTGGGAGTACGCGCTGAACTCCCTGAAGGTCGCCTCCGCCAACGTGGTGACCAACTGCGTGGGCGCCGCCCTGGCCGGCTACGCGCTGGCCAGGCTGCGCTACCGGGGGCGCCGGGCCGCGACCCTGGCGTTCATCCTCGCCATGCTGGTCCCCGTGGAGGGCATCATCATCGCCCAGTTCACCACCATGCGTGATCTCGGCCTGAACAACACCCTGCTCGGGGTGCTCCTGCCGGGCTCCATCGGAGCGATGAACGTCCTGCTGATGCGCAACGCCTTCCTGAACCTCCCGCAGGAGGTGGAGGAGGCCGCGTACGTCGACGGAGCCAACGTCTGGCAGCGCTTCCTGCGGATCGCCCTGCCCTCGGTCAAGGGCACCCTCGCCGTCGTCGCGATCTTCGCCTTCATGGGCGCCTGGGACGACTTCCTGTGGCCGCTGATCGTGCTCAGCGACCCGGAGAACTTCACCCTGACCATCGGACTGAACTACCTGCACGGCACGTTCGCCAACGACGAACGGCTCGTCGCGGCGGGCACGATCATCGCCGTGGCCCCGCTCATCGCGCTCTTCGCCTGTCTGCAGCGCTTCTTCTTCCGGGGAGTCGGCGAAGGCGCCGTCAAGGGCTGACCGTCCACCGCCCCCCACCACAGAACCAGGATCACCCCTTCCCATGAGCTCCACCGTGCCGCGTTTCGGCGCCAACTACACGCCCAGCCAGGGCTGGTTCCATCACTGGCTGGACTTCGACCTCGACGCCGTGCGCGCCGACCTGGACTCGATCGCCGGTCTCGGCCTCGACCACATCCGCGTCTTCCCGCTCTGGCCGCTCTTCCAGCCCAACCGCACGCTGATCCGCCCGCGCGCCGTCGAGCAGCTCGTCTCCCTGGCCGACGCCGCGGCCGAACGCGGCCTCGACGTCAACGTGGACGGGTTGCAGGGGCACCTGTCGAGCTTCGACTTCCTGCCCGCCTGGACACAGACCTGGCACCGCCGCAACCTGTTCACCGACCCGGACGTCGTGGCCGGCCAGGCCGCATACCTGCGGACCCTCGCCGGGGCCCTCGCCGACCGGCCCAACTTCATCGGCATGACCCTGGGCAACGAGATCAACCAGTTCTCCGGAAGCCCGCACCCCGACCCCGACCCCATCACACCCGCCCAGGCCGCCGACTGGTTGCGGACCCTGCTCGACGCGTGCGAGGAAGGCGCCCCCGGGAAGCTCCATCTGCACGCGGAGTACGACGCGTCCTGGTACCAGGACGACCACGCCTTCACCCCGGCGCACGCGGCCCGGCTCGGTGCGGTCACCGCCGTCCACTCCTGGGTCTTCAACGGCACCGCCCAGCGCCACGGACGTGACGGCACGGCGACTGAGCACCACGCGGCGTACCTGATCGAACTCTCCAAGGCGTGGGCGCACGACCCCCGCCGGCCGGTGTGGCTCCAGGAGGTGGGCGCCCCCGCGCCCCTGATCCCCGCCGGCCACGCCGCCTCGTTCACGGAGGCGACCGTCGCCAACGCCCTGGACTGCGAGGACGTCTGGGGCGTCACCTGGTGGTGCTCCCACGACGTCTCACGCTCCCTGGCCGACTTCCCCGAACTGGAATACGGGCTCGGGCTGCTGACCAACGACCGGCAGGTCAAGCCGGCCGGGCGGGCCATCGCCAAGATGATCGAGGAGCAGCGCGCGGCCGCCCACCGCCCCGCGCCCCGGACCACCGCGCTCGTCGTCGACACCGGGGACGACGAAACGGCGCCCCGCCGGTCGGTGTGCGCGCCGGGCGGCGCGGTCTTCGAGGCGTTCGCCCGGCTCACCGCGGACGGCGCCCGCCCCACCACGGTGCTCGCGAGCCGTGCGGAGGACCCGCACCACCTGGCCGGCCGCGGTATCACCGAGGTCGTCAGCCCCGGCCAGGTCCTGTGACCCGCTGACGCCGCACCGCCCCGCCCGGCACCGGAATCGCACCTCGCACGATACGGAGCAGACCATGACCCCGCCTCACCCACGCCCCGCCGCCCCCAGCCGGCGCACCGTCGTCCTCGCGGGTGCCGGTACGGCGGCCGCTCTCCTCGCCCCCGCCCTTTCCGGAACGGCGGCGGCAGCCACCCGCGGAGAGCTCCAGCCCTACGCCTCGTACTGGTTCCCCGACTCGCTGCCCACCGGCACCCCCGGGGACGGTGTCACCTGGCGCAGCCTGAAGAGCTGGCGCGCCGAGGACGACCGGGACCTCGCGTTCAACACCGCGACCGTCCCGCTCGCCGAACGCTTCACCCCCGTTCCGGTCAACACCACCGCCCGGACCGGTCAGGCACGCAACACCTCGCTGGTCGCCTTCGGGCACACCGCGGGCAACCCGTCCCAGGGTTCGGCCACCGCGGACCACTACGCGCTGAGCCAGTGGGCCTACCTCGACGAACTCGTCTTCTGGGGCGGCTCGGCCGGCGAGGGGCTGATCCTCGCGCCCAACGCGCCCGTCGTGGACGCCGCCCACCGCAACGGCGTGCCCGTACTCGGCACCGTATTCCTCCCCCCGGTCCACCACGGCGGTGACCTCCGCTGGACCCGCGACCTCGTGCAGCGCGACGCCGCGGGACGCTTCCCCCTGGCCGCGAAGCTGGTGGAGGTCGCCACCGTGTACGGCTTCGACGGCTGGTTCCTCAACGCCGAGACCGAGGGCGGGGACGCCGGACTCGGGGCCGACATGCTGGCGTTCGTCACCGACCTGCGGGAACGCGGGGAGGCCGCCGGGCTCCGCACCACCTGGTACGACGCCATGACGGTCGGCGGCCAGGTCGGCTGGCAGGGCGCCCTCAACGAGGAGAACACCGCGCTGTTCCAGCAGGCGGACTCGATGTTCGTCGACTTCCGCTGGACCCCGGACACCCTCACCGCGTCCGGTGAGCGGGCCGACGCCATCGGCCGCAGCCGCTACGACCTGTGGGCAGGGGTGGACGTCGAGTCCACCGGGTGGAACAAGGCCGTCGACTGGGACGCGATCGTCCCCACCGACCGCCCGCACACCGTGTCGTACGGCTTCTACCGCCCCGAATGGACGCTGAACCACCTTCCCGAGGACCGCACGCCCGGCCAGTTCCACGCCGCCGACCAGCGGTTCTGGACCGGCAGCTCGCTCGACCCCGCCAGGCCCGGCCCCAAGGAGGAGTGGCGCGCCCCGGCGGCGGTGCTCGCCGACCGCTCGACGGTCGACCGGCTTCCGTTCGCCACCACCTTCAACACCGGGCACGGTCTGCGGTGGTACGAGAACGGGCGGCCGGTCTCGGACACCGCGTGGAACCACCTGGGACTCCAGGACCGGCTCCCGGCGCGCCGCTGGGTCGTCCGCACCGAGGGAAGCAGGCCCGCCGTCGCCTTCGACTTCGCCGACGCCTGGCGTGGCGGGAGCAGTCTCCTGGTCGACGGTGACCTGCGGGCCCCGGCCACCGTCGAACTGTTCGGGACCCGGCTGTCGCTCTCCCGGCGTACGGTCGTCGAACTCACCCACCGCATCGATCCGGACTCCGGTCCGGTCACCGTGGAACTGGCCGTCGCCCCCCACGAACCGGACCGCGCGGGCGACCCGTTCGCCTACACCTATGTGCCGGCCGGAGAGCTGAGGCCCGGCGCGGCCGGCTGGACCACCGCGACGCTGCGGCTGGGCTCCCTCGGCGGCACCGCCCACGCACTGGGCGTCCGGCTCACGGGCGCGGGAACGGGCGCGGTGCGGTGGCGGCTCGGTGCGCTGGCCGTACGCGACACCGTCGGGAAGCCGCACGCGCCGACCGCACTGCGCATCACCGACGCCGCCGACGACGGCTCGGAGCTGCGCCTGCGCTGGCACCGAGCACCGGGCCCGGTACGTCACTACGAAGTGCACCGGATCCTCCCCGACGGCACCCCGCGCTTCCTCGGAGGCACCTGCCAGACCGCCTTCTTCCTGTCCGGCATCCGCAGGGAGGCGGGCGAGAGGTCCGCGCGCTTCCAGGTCCGGGCCGTCGACGAGCTCTACGGCCTCTCCGGCGCCGCAGTCGCCGCGCACCGCTGGTAATCCGCCCCACCCGCACCCACATCACAACGGAGTCACCCTCATGCACGACGACCGCAGCCTGGTGGAAGCCCGTCTGAAGCGTGTTCTGGACGAACGCATCCGCCCCGCCGTGTACCCGGAGTCCGTACCACTGGACGTCGCCGTCTGGAACGCCCCGGGCGAGCCCGTCCCCGTCGCCGAGGGCCTGGCCGGTCCCGTCGAGCCCATCGCGGTCGGCGACCGGTGGGGTGCCCCGTGGAGCACCTGCTGGTTCCGCGTCTCCGGTACGGTCCCCGCGCACTGGGCGGGCCGCACCGTCGAGGCGCTCCTCGACCTGGGCTTCGACGAGAACATGCCTGGCTTCCAGTGCGAGGGCCTGGTGTACCGGCCCGACGGCACCCCGGTGAAGGGCCTCAACCCGCGTAACCAGTGGGTGCGTGTGGGGGCTCCCGTCGAGGGCGGCGAAGAGGTCCTGCTGCACGTCGAGGCCGCCTCCAACCCCGTCATCCTGGACTACCACCCCTTCCTGCCCACGCAGCTGGGTGACAAGGAGACCGCCGGCAGCGAGCTCCAGTACACCCTCGCCCGGATGGACCTCGCCGTCTTCGACGAGCACGTGTGGAACCTCGTCCAGGACCTGGAGGTGCTCGGGGAGCTGATGGCGGAGCTGCCCGTCGAGGGAGCCCGCCGCTGGGACATCCTGCGCGCCGTCGGCCGGGCACTCGACGCGGTCGACCTCCAGGACGTCAACGCCACCGCGGCGGCCGCCCGCGCGGAGCTGGCCGAGGTGCTCGCCACCCCCGCTCAGCCGTCCGCGCACCGCATCAGCGCGGTGGGGCACGCCCACATCGACTCCGCCTGGCTGTGGCCGCTGCGCGAGACCGTCCGCAAGGTGGCCCGGACGACGTCCAACATGACCGCCCTGCTGGAGGACGAACCGGACTTCGTCTTCGCGATGTCCCAGGCGCAGCAGTTCGCCTGGATCAAGGAACACCGGCCCGAGGTCTACGCCAAGGTCAAGAAGGCCGTCGCGGACGGCAGGTTCGTACCCTCCGGCGGCATGTGGGTCGAGTCCGACACCAACATGCCCGGCTCCGAGGCGATGGCCCGTCAGTTCGTGCACGGCAAGCGCTTCTTCCTCGACGAGTTCGGCATCGAGAACGACGAGGCCTGGCTGCCCGACACGTTCGGCTTCGCCGCCGGACTGCCGCAGATCATCAAGGCCGCTGGTTCCAAGTGGCTGCTCACCCAGAAGATCTCGTGGAGCCAGACCAACAAGTTCCCGCACCACACCTTCCGTTGGGAAGGAATCGACGGCACGCGGGTCTTCACCCACTTCCCGCCGGTCGACACGTACAACTGCTCCATGAAGGGCAGCGAGATCGCCCACGCGGCGGGCAACTTCAAGGACAAGGGGGTCGCCCGTCACTCGCTGGCTCCCACCGGCTGGGGCGACGGCGGCGGCGGTACGACCCGCGAGATGATCGCCAAGGCCGGCCGGATGCGGAGCCTGGAGGGCTCGGCCACCGTCGAGTGGGAGACACCCGCCGACTTCTTCGCCAAGGCCGAGGCCGAATACCCGGACGCGCCGGTGTGGGTCGGTGAGCTGTACCTGGAGCTCCACCGCGCCACACTCACCAGCCAGGCCAAGACCAAGCAGGGCAACCGCCGGAGCGAACACCTGCTGCGGGAGGCCGAGCTGTGGGCCGCGACCGCCGCCGTCCAGGCCGGATTCGCCTACCCGTACGAGCAGCTGGACCGGATCTGGAAGACGGTGCTGCTCCACCAGTTCCACGACATCCTGCCGGGATCGTCGATCGCGTGGGTGCACCGCGAGGCGGAGAGGACCTACGCGGCCGTCGCCGAGGAGCTGAACGGCATCGTGGACGCCGCCCAGCGCGCACTGGCGGGCGATCCCTCCGCAGGGCGCGAACTCGTCTTCAACTCCGCCCCGCACACCCGTGCCGGGGTGGAGGCGGGCGCGGCCGGTACCGCGCACCCCGGCAGCGAGGGGCAGCTGGCCCCGCGCGAGGACGGCGGCTTCGTGCTCGACAACGGACTCCTCCAGGTCGAGATCGACGCGAGGGGCCTGGTCGTCTCCGCGTACGACATCGGTGCCGAGCGCGAGACAGTCGCACCGGGGCAGGCGGCCAACCTCCTCCAGATCCACCCCGACTTCCCGAACATGTGGGACGCCTGGGACGTCGACGCGTTCTACCGGAACACCGTCACCGACCTCACGGACCTCGACGAACTCACCCCGGTCGAGGGCGAAGGCATGGTCGGTGTCCGGATCGTGCGGAGCTTCGGCACCTCGAAGGTCACCCAGCTGCTGACCCTCACCTCCGGTGCCAAGCGCCTCGACATCGACACCGAGGTCGACTGGCACGAGACGGAGAAGTTCCTCAAGGCCTCTTTCCCGCTGGACGTGCACGCCGAGCGCTACGCCTCCGAGACCCAGTTCGGGCACTTCTACCGGGCCACCCACACCAACACCAGTTGGGAGGCGGCCAAGTTCGAGGCGTGCAACCACCGGTTCGTCCATGTGGAGGAGCCGGGCTGGGGCGTGGCACTCGTCAACGACTCGACGTACGGGCACGATGTGACCCGCACGGTGCGCGCGTCCGACGCGGGCACCACCACCACGGTGCGCGTCTCGCTGCTGCGCGCTCCCCGGTTCCCCGACCCGGAGACCGACCAGGGCGTGCACCGCTTCCGGCACGCCCTCGCGCCTGGCGCGGCGATCGGCGACGCGGTGCGTGAAGGCTTCCGCATCAATCTGCCCGAACGCCGCGTCACCGGAGAGCGTGAAGTCGCCCCGCTGGTGACCGTCGACAACGACGCCGTGGTGGTCAGCGCGGTCAAGCTGGCCGACGACGCGAGCGGTGACCTCGTCGTCCGTCTCTACGAGTCCACCGGGGGCCGGGCCCGGGTCCGCCTCGCCACCGGGTTCGACGCGGCAGGCGTCGCGGTCACCGACCTGCTGGAGCGGCCGCTGGACGACGTGCCGGCGCCCGTACTCACCGAGGAGGGTGTGAGCCTGTCACTGCGCCCGTTCGAGCTGGTGACGCTGAGGCTGGCCCGCCGCTGAACCGATCGCGTGGGGGCCGGCGTCCGGCCCCCACGCCGCTCCGGAGCCTGAGGCTGGAGGCTCAGGCGTCCTTCCCGGCCGCGGCGCGGCGCTGCCGCTTGCCGAGGGGCGCCTGGGAGAGGTCCTCGGCGCTGCTCCTGAGGTTCTTGAAGCCGTAGCCGCGTTCCGACAGCCACGTCCTTGCCGCGTTCTCGGCACGTTCGGTCGCCTCCAGGATGTCCTCTTCCGCATCGCCCGAGTCCTGGAATCGGAAGGTGAAGGCCGAGCGGGCCGCCAGGTCGTAGCTCAGGTGGCCCTCAGGGGTGAAGGCCGCGCGCAGGACGTCATGCTCCGGGGCACGGGTCAGGAGCTCGGCCCGCTGGTCGGGGCTGAGTCCGTCGAAGACGCCGCGGACCGTGATGCGGAAGGTTCGAGTACTCATCCGGCGACCTTTATCAGCCTGGCCGGCGCCGTTCCACCGCGTTTCCCGCGCACGGCACTCCCGGACGTGCGGGCACGGAGGCGCGGGCACGGACGCGAGGGCACACACCGGCGCCCCCACCGGACGTACAGCGGTGGGGGCGCCGGGGAGAGGCGGGGGTCAGGCGCCGGCGTTCATCTCGGCCGGGTGGGATCCGATGCGCTTGCCCTCGTCGAGCGCGGCGAACGCGGCGAGGTCGTCGGCGTCCAGCTCGAAGTCGAACACGTCGATGTTCTCCGCGATCCGCGACGGCGTCACGGACTTGGGGATCACCACGTGGCCGGTCTGCAGGTGCCAGCGGAGCACCGCCTGTGCGGGGCTCCGGCCGTGCTTGTGCGCGACGGCGGCCACCGTCGGGACCTCCAGGAGGCCCTTGCCCGAGCCCAGCGGCGACCAGGCCTCGGTGACGATGCCGTGCTCGGCGTGGACGGCGCGCGACTCGGCCTGCTGGAGCTGCGGGTGCAGCTCGATCTGGTTGACCGCGGGAACGACGGAGGTCTCGCCCATCAGGCGCTCCAGATGTTCCGGGAGGAAGTTCGACACACCGATGGCCTTCGCGCGGCCGTCGGCGAGGATCCGCTCGAAGGCCTTGTACGTGTCGACGTACGCGTCCTTCGCCGGCGTCGGCCAGTGGATGAGGTAGAGGTCGACGTAGTCGAGGCCCAGCTTGTCCAGCGACACGTCGAACGCGCGCAGCGTCGAGTCGTAGCCCTGCTCGCTGTTCCACAGCTTGGTCGTGACGAACAGCTCCTCGCGGGCCACACCCGAGGTGGCGAGGCCCTTGCCGGTGCCCGACTCGTTCCCGTAGACCGCGGCGGTGTCGATGCTCCGGTACCCGGCCTCCAGGGCCGTGGCCACGGCCGTCGTGGCTTCGTCGTCAGGCACCTGCCAGACACCGAAGCCGAGCTGCGGCATCTCGAGGCCGTTGTTGAGGGTGATGGTGGGGACCTGGCTCACGAGCGGTCGATCCTTACGTTGTGGGTGGGTACTCCCAGAGGGAACGATCGGAAAAGCCTAACCATTCCCACCTGCCCCGATCCGGTGAACCGGAGAAGGAGTGCACACCTGACGCCCCGTCAGGAAAGGCCCCGGCTCATCGGTAGAGAGCGTCGACCTCGGCCGCGTACGCCGTCTCGATCGCCTTGCGCTTCAGCTTGAGCGACGGGGTGAGCAGGCCGTGTTCCTCGGTGAACTGGTGCGCCAGTATGCGGAAGGTGCGGATCGACTCGGCCTGGGACACCGCCGTGTTCGCCGCCACCACGGCCCTGCGCACCTCCATCTCCAGATCGGGGTCGCGCACCAGATCGGCGGGACGCATCGGCGTACGGCCCTGCATAGCGAGCCAGTGCTCCACCGCCTCGTGGTCCACGGTGACCAGGGCCGCGATGTAGGGCCTGTCGTTACCGACGACGATGCACTGCGCCACCAGCGGATGCGCGCGCACCCGCTCCTCCAGGCCGCTCGGGGCCACACTCTTGCCCCCGGAGGTCACCAGGATCTCCTTCTTGCGCCCGGTGATGGTCAGATAACCGTCCTCGTCGAGCGCGCCCAGGTCGCCGGTGGCCAGCCACCCGTCGTGCAGTACGGCATCCGTGGCCTTGGGGTCACCCAGGTAGCCGGAGAAGACGTTGGCCCCGTGCACCCACACCTCGCCGTCCCTGGCGATGTGCACCGTGGAACCGGGGATCGGCTGGCCCACCGTGCCGTAGCGGGTGCGCTCGGGCGGATTGGCCGTGGCCGCGGCCGTCGTCTCGGTCAGCCCGTAGCCCTCGTAGACCGTGACGCCCGCGCCCGCGAAGAACAGCCCGAGCTGCCGGTCCATCCCGGAGCCGCCCGACATGGCGTGCCGCACCCGGCCACCCATCGCGTCGCGGACCTTGCGGTAGACCACCTTGTCGAAGAACTGGTGCTGCATCCGCAGCCCGGCGGACGGTCCGGGGCCGGTCCCGAAGGCCCGCTCCTCCATCGCCTCGGCGTACTTCACCGCGATGTCCACGGCCTTGTCGAACGCCCCCGCGCGGCCCTCCGCCTCCGCCTTGCGCCGTGCGCCGTTGAAGACCTTCTCGAAGATGTACGGCACCGCCAGGATGAAGGTGGGCCGGAAGGCCACCAGGTCCGGCATCAGGGCCTTCGCGGACAGCTCCGGCTGGTGCGCCAGCTTCACCCGGCCGCGCAGCGCCGCGATCTCCACCATGCGGCCGAAGACGTGGGCGAGCGGCAGGAAGAGCAGCGTCGCCGCCTCCTCGCCGGGCTTGGAGAGGAACACCGGATGCCAGCGGCCGACCATGGTGTCGGCCTCGAACATGAAGTGCGAGTGCGTGATCACACAGCCTTTGGGGCGCCCCGTCGTGCCGGAGGTGTAGATCACGGTCGCCACGGAGTCGGGGGTCACCGCGCGGCGGTGCCGGTGGACGACCTCGTCGTCGACCAGCGCACCGGCCTCGTTGAGCTCGGTCACCACGCCGGCGTCCAGCTGCCAGAGCCTGCGCAGGTTCGGCAGCCGGTCTATCACCGAGCCGATCGTCATCGCGTGGTCCTCGTGCTCGACCATGACGGCCGCGACCTCGGCGTCGTGCAGCATCCACAGGACCTGCTCGGCCGACGACGTCGGATAGATCGGCACGGACTGGGCGCCCACCGCCCAGAGCGCGAAGTCGAAGAGGGTCCACTCGTAGCGCGTGCGCGACATCAGGGCGACCCGGTCGCCGAACCGGACGCCGTGCGCGATCAGCCCCTTGGCGAGAGCGAGCACCTCGTCGCGGAAGGTGGCCGCCGACACGTCGTGCCACCGGCCCTCCGCGTCCTTGCGGCCGAGGGCCGTCCGGTGGGGGTCCTCCTCCGCATAGTCGAAGACGGTATCGGCAAGACCGCCGACTTGAGGGGCAGCGGCCATGGGTGGGACAGTGAACTCGCGCAATGACCTGCTCCTTGTGGCGCTCCGCACGGCGCCGCGACGCTACCTCACCGTGAGAGGCTGCGGGAGGGTCCGAAGTCTCCGGAAAACGTGGCATCTGGCCATGCCGACCGCAGAAATCGGGCCAGATAGGCAAGGCTCGGGCGGAGTTCTGACCACGGAGTAAGTAGCTGGGGCGGGAATCTCCACCGAATCTGTACGCGGCACTTACGCCGATTCCGCGTGTGAAGGCATGACCGGACCGCGGTGGAGACGGTCGCCGCCCGCCAGGATCGCGGCCGCGAGGGCGTCCGCCGCCTCCTGGGCGGTGTCCCTGCGGCGCCCGTGCAGCAACACGAAGTCCACATCTCCGAGCTCCGGCAGACCTGCCCGGGACGGGACCGGCACGAGCCCCGGCGGGATGAGCCCCCGGGTGTGTGCCATCACCCCCAGACCGGCACGGGCCGCCGCCACCAGTGCGCTCAGGCTCGCACTCGTACACGCGAAGCGCCAGGACCTGCCGTGCTCCTCCAGCACCTCCAGGGCGCGCGCTCTGGTGATGCCTGGAGGCGGGAAGGCGATCAGCGGGAGGGGACGCTCGGGATCGATCCGCAGCTGCGGGGCGCCGATCCAGGCCAGGGTGTCCTGCCACACCAGCTCCCCGTGGGTGTCCCCGACGCGCCGCTTGGCCAGCACCAGGTCGAGCCGGCCCGCCGCGAGCTGCCGGTGCAGCGCACCGGACAGCTCCACGGTGAGCTCCAGCTCGACCTCGGGGTGCTCCCGCCGGAACGACTCCAGGATCTCCGGCAGACGGGTCAGGACGAAGTCCTCGGAGGCCCCGAAACGCAGCCGTCCGCGCAGTCTCGTGCCGGTGAAGAAAGCCGCCGCCCGCTCGTTGGCCTGAAGGATCGTCCGCGCGAAGCCCAGCATGGCCTCGCCGTCCTCGGTGAGATCGACCCGGTGCGTGTCCCGGTCGAACAGCTGGCGGCCGGCCTCGGACTCCAGCCGGCGGACGTGCTGACTGACCGTGGACTGCCGGACGCCGAGCCGGCGTGCGGCCTGCGTGAAGCTCAGGGTCTGGGCGACGGCCAAAAAGGTGCGGAGCTGGACGGGGTCGTACATGGTCCGAGGCTATCGCGAACCGTGATGACAGTCAGTGCGGTGTACGGGATTCCCGATCGCGGGGTTCAGGAGCACGATGGGGAGGGCACGATTCCACCGAGAGAGCACGGAGCACATGAGCCGCCGCACCAGCCGCCGTATCCCCGCGCTGCCGTCCTGGCTGCCGGTCGACCCCTACATCCTGGCGCTGATCGGCACGGTGGTACTCGCGGCGCTGCTGCCCGTCTCCGGGACCGGCGCGGATGTGGCGGGCGGCGCGTCGACCGGCGCGGTGGCCCTGCTCTTCTTCCTCTACGGAGCGCGGCTCTCGACAGCCGAGGCGCTCGACGGCCTGAAGCACTGGCGGCTCCACCTCACCGTCCTGGCCTGCACCTTCGTGGTGTTCCCGCTGTTCGGGCTGGCCAGCCACGGCCTGGTGCCGTACGTCCTGACCCCCCAGCTCCAGGACGGCTTCCTCTTCCTGTGCCTGGTGCCCTCGACCATCCAGTCGTCGATCGCCTTCACCTCGATCGCCTGCGGCAACGTGCCGGCCGCCATCTGCGCCGGCTCCTTCTCCAGCATCGCCGGGATCCTTCTCACGCCGCTGCTCGCGGCCGTGCTGCTCGGCGGCAGCGGCGGGGGGTTCTCCGCGGACTCGCTGGTGAAGATCGTCCTCCAGCTGCTGGTGCCCTTCCTCGCGGGCCAGCTGCTGCGCCGCTGGGTCGGAGGGTTCATCAGCCGTCACCGCAAGGTGCTGGGGTACGTCGACCGCGGCTCGATCCTGCTCGTCGTCTACACGGCCTTCAGCGAGGGCATGGTGGCCGGAATCTGGCACCAGGTCACCCCGCTCCGCCTCGGCGCGCTGCTCGGCGCCGAGGCCGTGCTGCTGGCCCTCATGCTCGCGGTGAGCTGGTACGGGGCGAAGCGGCTGGGCTTCGGGCGGGAGGACCGGATCGCCATCCAGTTCGCCGGCTCCAAGAAGAGCCTGGCGGCCGGCCTGCCGATGGCCAGCGTCCTGTTCGGCGCGCACGCGAGCCTCGCGGTGCTGCCGCTGATGCTCTTCCACCAGATGCAGCTGATGGTCTGCGCGGTGATCGCCAAGCGCCGCTCCCGTGACCCGCTGCCGGAGCAGGCCCCGGTCAATCCTGCTCCGGCGGAGGCGCTGAACTGACGTTCCGGTGAGGCGCGGGTCCGATGGGCGGCAACGGGTGAGCGGCTCCTGTGCGTCTAGGTCCGCAGGGGGGCAATACCGGCCTTCCCACGCGCTGGAGACGGTCCGCTGATGTCTGACCGCATGGGAGAGGGCCCCGTGGCTGAGGATGACGGGTGCCTCCGCTGGGTGATGGCTGTACCTCTTGGGATTCTCCATCTGCTTGCTGCCGGTCTCTGCTACTCGGCGTGGGCGATCCGCCCGTCGGGGCTCTGGGACAAGGACGCGTACGGCGCCATCACCTTGCTGTGTTTCCTTGCCGGGGCGGTCTGCGCCATCGCGCTGGTCGTTACAGTTGCTCCTCCCACGGTGCGGCGCGCCATGGGCGCCTGGTGGGTGGCGCCACCGCTGATCCTCAGCGCGATCGCGGTGACCCGGTGGACTTCGGGCGGTTAAAGCCGTCGTACTACGCCCGGTCGGTGTGCGGGGAGCCTCGTATGTCGCCGAGTCCGAGGCCGGTGCGGCTGCGGGCGTTGGCCTCGGCGACGCGGGCGCTCAGCAGCTCGGCGGGGCCGAGCGGCCGTAGGTGGGCCGGGTTGGCGTCCCACTCGCGGCCACCGCCGAGTGGGCGGAGTTGGAGGTGGGGGCCATCGTGGCCCATCACCAGGCCCACCCGGCCGCTCTCGTCGTCGTGCACGGCCGCCCCGATGCGGAGAGCGCCGTCATCGCCCACCAGCCACTCCGTCCCTGATCACCGCAGCGAGGGCGTGCGCCACGGGGGCGGAGCAGACGCCGAGGTGGACGAGGGCGTAACGGGCCGGCCGCGCGGTGTCGCCGTCCTCGGTCTCCGGCCACGGGTTACGCACATCCATCGCGGGCAGTTGGATGCCGGCGCTGCTCAGCGCGGCGGCGAGGGCGTCGCGCGCGTCGACGACCTCCTGGATCTTGGCTGTCCTGCGGGGGAGGGGCGGCCTCTGCGACGGCGGAGTCATGGGTGTCTTCCTTCGGTTGTTCTTTCGCGGAAATCTCTGCCTGGCCTCATGCGTCGGACTACGGTGCGTGAGGGGCTCATCACGAGAATGACCTGGTCGGGGGTGTGACACACCGAGGGCGGGGCGTGCTTCCCCGGCGGTGAGTCACGTTCCACGGAGGGCGAGATGCCGACGAGGCGGGCGGTCACGGGCCGCAGCAGGGAACCACGCGCACGGTTTGCGGAAGAGCTACGGCGCCTGCGTACCGAGCGCGGCGACAGCCTGCGGCAGCTCGGCGAACGGCTGGGCTGGGACTGGTCGTTGTTCGGAAAGATGGAGAAGTGCGAGACGGTCGGCGGGCCGGAGGTTGTGGAGGCGCTCGACCAGTACTACGGCACGCCGGGGCTGCTCCTGGCCATGTGGGAGCTGGCGATCAGCGACCAGACGCAGTTCAAGGAGCGGTACCGGCGGTACATGGCCCTGGAGGCGGAGGCGACGAGCCTGTGGCACTTCGCGGTGAGCGTGCTGCCGGGGCTTTTGCAGACACCGGGGTATGCACGGGAGTTGCTGGCGTCCGGAGGTTTCAGCGGGGAACGGTTGACGCAGCAGGTGGAGGCGCGGATGGGGCGGCGGAGCCTGCTGGAGGGGGAAGAGGCGCCTCCGTTCCGGACGATCCTGTCGGAGGCGGCTCTCCGGACGGCACTGCGGAGTGCTGACGAGTGGCGGAACCAGCTCGAGTATCTGTCCGAGATGGCGGAGCGGCCGAATCTGACGCTTCAAGTGCTGCCCCAGAGCGCGGGGTTGCACGGGCTGTCGAGTACCGACGTCTGGTTCCTGCGACTACCGGACAGCCGTACTGTGGCGTACACGGAGCACGGGTACGGAGGGGAACTCCACGAGGAAAGCGTCGTGGTGGAGCGCATGCAACGTGCGTACGATGCAACGCGTGACCTGGCGCTTTCCCCCGCCGAGTCGCAAAAATTCGTTCTGCGCATGTTGGAGGAACTGCCGTGCGATCCATCGACCTGAGCGCCGCGACCTGGCGTAAGAGCAGCCACAGCAACCAGGACGGTGGCGCGTGCGTAGAGGTCTCTGACGACTTCGCCGCTGTCGTCCCAGTGCGTGACAGCAAGTGCCCACACGGCCCCGCGCTCACCTTCGCGGCGGACGGCTGGTCGTCGTTCGTGTCCGCAGTGAAGGACGGAGGAGTGGACGCCTGAACCGCCCACCGGCACAGGATTCCAAGACCTTGAAACCCCGGGCGCAGCTGGTCATCGGCATCATCCGCCGAGGTAACGAGATCCTGCTCGTACGCGAAAGTCTCGGCGCCGCCAATGAGGTCCTCTGGTCGTTGCCCGGTGGCGGGGTCGAGGACGGTGAGCTCATGCACGAAGCCCTCCGGCGCGAGCTGCGGGAGGAGACCGGGCTGCTCGTGGGCGATCCGGTGCGGACCGCGTTCCTCATGCACATCGACTCGGAGCGTCATCCTTCTGCCGTGGCCGCCGCCTTCGAGATCGACGAGTGGTCGGGGGACATCGCGCCGCAGGACGACGACATCGAACAGGCCGCCTTCTTCCCCCTGCCCGACGCCCTGAAGCTGCTGGGTGAGCTGGACAGCGCAACGCAGCGGGAGCCCATCGTCGGCTACCTGAGCGGGGAGGTCACGCCCGGGACCACCTGGCTGTACCGCAACCGAGGCGGAGAAGAGACGCTCGTCGCCCGCTGGTGACGCACGAGAGGGCCCGGCCGGCGCAGGGGGCGCTCCCCGTCGGCCGGGCCCCTGCCCCGTGCAGCGGGCGGGCCGGTTCAGCCCTGGCCCACCGTCGCCTCGAGGGCGATGCGGTGGTCACCCGCGTACACGTTCATGGACTGCCCCCGCAGGAAGCCGACGAGGGTCAGTCCGCTCTCGGCCGCGAGGTCCACGGCCAGCGACGACGGCGCCGAGACCGCCGCCAGCATCGGGATCCCCGCCATCACCGCCTTCTGCGCCAGTTCGAACGAGGCCCGCCCCGACACCAGCAGGATCGCCTGCGAGAGCGGCAGCCGGTCGTCGGTGAGGGCGCGCCCCACGAGCTTGTCGACCGCGTTGTGGCGGCCGACGTCCTCCCTGATGTCCAGCAGCTCGCCCTCCGGGGAGAACAGCGCCGCCGCGTGCAGGCCCCCGGTCCGGTCGAACACCCGCTGTGCCTCGCGCAGCCGGTCGGGGAGGGCGGTGAGCAGCGCGGGCGTCACCCGGACCGGGGGAGTGTCGGCGACGGGATGGCGGGTCGTGGTGCGGACGGCGTCGAGGCTCGCCTTGCCGCAGAGTCCGCAGGACGAGGTGGTGTAGACGTTGCGCTCCAGCGTGATGTCGGGGACCACGACGCCGGGAGCCAGCTTCACGTCCACCACGTTGTACGTGTTCACCCCGTCGGCCGTCGCCCCCGCGCAGTACACGATCGACTGCACCTCGGAGCCCGCACCGATGACGCCCTCGCTCACCAGGAAGCCCGCCGCGAGCGCGAAATCGTCGCCCGGGGTGCGCATCGTGATGGCGAGCGGCTTGCCGTTCAGCCGGATCTCCAGGGGCTCCTCCGCCACGAGGGTGTCGGGGCGGGTCGTGACCGCCCCGTCCCGGATGCGGATCGTGCGGCGACGTTCGGTGACCCGTCCCATAACCGTCAATCCCGATTCTGTACGTGCTGGTAGCCGAAACGGCCCTTGATACAGAGGTTGCCATGGGTCACGGGGTTGTCGTGCGGCGAGGTGACCTTGACGATCTCGTTCTCCTGCACATGGAGGGTCACGTTGCAGCCCACGCCGCAGTACGCGCAGACCGTCGTGGTCCGCGTCTGGGCCGCCTCGTCCCAGGTGCCCGCCGCCCGCATGCCGAACTCGGTGCTGAACGAGAGCGCGCCGGTCGGGCACACCTCGATGCAGTTCCCGCAGAAGACACAGGCGGAATCGGGGAGCGCTGCATCGTGCTCGGTGGAGATACGGGCGTCGAAACCCCGTCCCGAGACGGCGATGGCGAACGTGTTCTGCCACTGCTCCCCGCAGGCGTCGACGCACTTGTAGCAGAGGATGCATTTGTCGTAGTCGCGGACGTACAGCTCGTTGTCGATCTTCGGCTGTTCGTTCATCCGGGCGGCGTCCGTGCCGAAGCGGTCGGGCTTCGCCTCGTACTCCTTGATCCACTCCTCGGCCCGTGGCGTCGTGGACAGATCCGTCGACGACGCCAGCAGCTCCAGGACCACCTTCCGGCTGTGCCTGGCCCGCTCCGTGTCCGTACGGACCGTCATGCCCGGCTCGGCGCGCCGGGAGCAGGCCGGGGCGAGCGTGCGGGAGCCCTCCACCTCGACCACACACACCCGGCAGGCGTTCTTCGGGGTGAGCGTGTCCCCCTGGCACAGGGTCGGGATGTCCTTGCCCGCCGACCGGCAGGCGTCCAGGATCGTCGATCCCTCAGGTACCCGGGCCTCCTCGTCGTCCAGCGTGAAGGAGACGAGCCGGCGCGGTGGATGGAGCGGCACAGTGGTCACTTGTAGACCCCCAGACGGTCGATGGCTGACTCCACGGCGTTCCACGCTGTCTGGCCGAGACCGCAGATCGAGGCGTCCCGCATGGCCTGCCCCACCTCTCTCATGAGCGCGATGTCCTCGGCGGCCCCGGCGCCCGTACGGTCCACGATCCGGTGCAGGGCCTCCTCCTGACGGACCGTGCCCACCCGGCAGGGCACGCACTGGCCGCACGACTCGTCGCGGAAGAACTCCGCGATGCGCAGCAGCACACGGGGGAGCTCCACCGAGTCGTCCAGGACCAGGACCACCCCCGAGCCGAGTGTCGTCCCCGCCGCGCGGGTGCCCTCGAAGGTCAGCGGGACGTCCAGCTCGTCGGGGCGTACGAAGCCGCCCGCCGCCCCGCCGAGGAGCACGGCCCGCAGCCGCTCGGGCGGGCCCGCGAGGTCGAGCAGCTCCCGCAGGTTCGTGCCGAAGGGCAGTTCGTAGATGCCGGGGCGGGCCACCTGGCCGGAGACGCAGAACAGCTTGGTCCCGGTGGACGTCTCCGTGCCGGTCGCGGCGTACGCGGCGGCGCCGTGCTCCAGGATCGGCAGCACGTTCACCAGCGTCTCGACGTTGTTGACCGCGGTCGGCTTGCCGAAGAGGCCCTTCTCGACCGGGAACGGCGGTTTGGAGCGCGGTTCGCCCCGCTGCCCCTCTATCGAGTTGAAGATCGCGGTCTCCTCGCCGCAGATGTACGCCCCCGCACCGCGCCGGATCTCGATGTCGAAGGCGTACCCCTGCCCGAGGACGTCGGGGCCGAGCAGTCCGCGGGTACGGGCGCTCGTCAGGGCGTGGTCGAGCCGTTCGTACGCGCGGGGGTACTCGCCGCGCAGGTAGACGTAGCCCTCGTGGGCGCCGATGGCGTATCCGGCGATCGTCATCGCCTCGACCAGGGCGTACGGATCGCCCTCCATCAGCACCCGGTCCTTGAAGGTGCCGGGCTCGCTCTCGTCCGCGTTGCAGACCAGGTAGTGCGGGCCGTCGGCCTGCTGGGCGGTGGCCTGCCACTTGCGCCCGGTGGGGAAGGCGGCGCCGCCGCGGCCGACGAGTCCGGCCTCCAGCACCTCGCGGACCACCCCGGCGGGTCCGAGCGTGAAGGCGCGCCGCAGTGCTGTGTAGCCGCCGGTGGAGCGGTAGTCGTCGAGGGAGGCGGGGTCCACGGTGCCGATGCGCTTGAGGAGTACGAGGGCGGGGTCGCCGGACTGGGGGACGGCTGCGGCGGGTGGGGGCTCGGCGGGGGCCTTCTCCGGGGCCCGGGCTGCCGCGACGAGCGCCGGTGCGGTGGTGGGGGCGAGCACGGCGGAGCGGCGGGGGGCGCCTGCGGCGGGCTCTTCCCCTCCCCGCCCCTTCTCGTAACCGGGGGCTCCGCCCCCGGACCCCTGCTCCTCAAACTCCCCCAGACTCCGTCCGGGGGGACCCCCAAGGGGCTGGATCTGCCTGAAGCTCCGGAGGCCTGGGTCTTCCCCCGCCTGGAGCAGCAGTGCCGCCGGGGCCCGTTCGCACAGGCCCAGGCACGGGCTCTCCTGCCAGACCGTGCCCTCGGCCGGGGTGCCCGGAGCACCCAGGCGCTCGGTGAGGTCCGCGCACACGGCCGCCGAGCCGCGGGCGGCGCAGGCGAGGTCCGTACAGACGTGGAGCACCTTCGCCGGGCGGGGCCGCACCGAGAACATGGCGTAGAAGGTCGCGACACCGTACGCCTCCGCCGGGGCGACCGTGAGCCGCCGGCAGATGTAGTCCAGCGCGCCCTCGCTGATCCAGCCCACGCGGTCGTTCACCGCGTGCAGTGCGGGCAGCAGCTGGTCCCGGCGGTCCTTGGCCGCGGCGGCGCCGCCCCTCGCCCACCGGAGGTCCTCGTCGGTGCGCTCGGCGGCGCCCTCCCAGCCGGACGGCGCGGGGCCCAACAGGGCGTCCACCGCTTCCCGTTCGGCGTCGGACGGGGCCGCGTCGGTGTACCTCAGGTCCATGCGGGCACCAGCTTCTCTATCCGTACGGCGGAGGCCTTGAATTCGGCTGTGCCGGCGATCGGGCAGTTCGCCTCGATGGTCAGCTGGTTGGTGTCGACCTCGTCGGGGAAGTGCATCGTCATGAAAGCCAGACCCGGCCGCAGCCCGGGGTCGATCCAGACGGGCGCGGTAACACTGCCCCGCCGCGACGAGACCCGCACCTCCTCGCCCACGGAGACGCCGTACGACTGCGCGTCCTCGGGGCAGAGCTCGATGTACTCGCCCCGACGCAGAGGTGACGCGTAACTCCCGCTCTGTACACCGGTGTTGTACGAGTCCAGGCGCCGCCCGGTCGTCAGCCTCAGCGGGTAGGACTCGTCGGTGAGGTCGACCGGAGGATCGTGCTGCACCAGACCGAAGGGGGCCGCGGGGCCGCGCCGGTCCGGATCGGTCTCCCAGAGCCGGGCGTGCAGGAAGCTGGACGGCAGCTTCTCCGTGTCGGGGCAGGGCCATTGCAGCCCCTGGTGCTCCGCCAGGCGTTCGTACGTCATCCCGAAGTGGTCGGGGGAGAGGGAGCGCAGCTCGTTCCAGACGGCTTCGGAGTCCTCGAACTTCCAGGCGTGGCCCAGCTGTCCGGCCATGGCGCAGATGATGTCGATGTCCTCCCGGGCCTCGCCCGGCGGCACGAGCGCGGCCCGGACCCGCTGCACGCGCCGTTCGCTGTTGGTCGTGGTGCCGTCGGTCTCGGCCCAGGCGGCGGTGGCGGGCAGGACCACGTCGGCCAGTTGGGCGGTCCTGGTCAGGAAGATGTCCTGCACCACCAGATGGTCGAGGGCCTCCAGCCGGCGCACCGCCTGGTCGCTGTCGGCCTCCGACTGTGCGGGGTTCTCCCCGATGCAGTACACCGCGCGCAGTTCGCCGGTCTCCATGGCCTCGAACATCTGGGTGAGGGTCTTGCCGTACCGCGGCTGGATGACGGTGTCCCAGGACCGTTCGAACTTCTGCCGGACGGGCGGGTCCAGGATGTCCTGGAAGCCGGGGAGTTTGTTGGGGATGGCGCCCATGTCGCCGCCGCCCTGCACGTTGTTCTGCCCGCGCAGGGGCTGGACCCCGGAGCCGTACCGCCCGACGTGGCCGGTGAGCAGCGAGAGGTTGATCAGCGCACGGACGTTGTCGGTGCCGTTGTGGTGCTCGGTGATGCCCAGGGTCCAGCAGAGCTGGGCCCGTTCGGCCGTGGCGTAGGCGTGGGCGAGGTCCCGGATGGCCTCGGCCGGGACCCCGGTCACCTTCTCGGCGGCGGTCAGGGTCCAGGGTTCGACGAGCGCGGCGTACTCCTCGTACCCGCTGGTCGCGCGGTCCACGAAGGCCTGGTTGACCAGCCCCGCGTGGATGATCTCGCGGCCGATCGCGTGGGCGAGCGGGATGTCGGTGCCGACGTTGAGACCGAGCCAGCTCTCCGCCCATTCGGCGGTCGAGGTGCGGCGCGGGTCGACGGCGTGCATACGGGCGCCGTTGCGGATGCCCTTGAGTACGTGGTGGAAGAAGATCGGGTGCGCGAAACGGGCATTGGAGCCCCACATCACGATCAGGTCGGTGTGTTCCACCTCCTCGTACGAGGACGTACCGCCGCCTGAGCCGAAGGCGGCCGAGAGGCCCGCGACGCTCGGGGCGTGACAGGTGCGGTTGCAGGAGTCGACGTTGTTGGTGCCCATCACGACGCGGGTGAACTTCTGGGCCACGTAGTTCATCTCGTTGGTGGCCCGGGCGCAGGACAGCATCGCGAAGGCGTCGGGACCGTGTGCCTCGCGGACCTGCCGGAACCCGGCAGCCGCCCGGGCCAGCGCCTCCTCCCAGCTCGCCCGGCGCAGCACGCCGTCCTCGCCGCGGACGAGGGGGTGGGTGAGGCGTTCGTACGTCTTCGGCTGCCGGCCCTTCCGGCTCCGGCCGCCTGTGCGTTCGCTCTTCATGGTGCGCTCCCTGCCGGTGCCGAGGACGTGGTGGCGAGGAGATCCGCGAGCGCGTGCACGGCGCGCAGCGTCGGTACGGGCGTTCCGGCCAGCTCGGCCAGCTCGACGACGGCCGCGAGCAGCACGTCGAGTTCGAGGGGTTTGCCCTTCTCCAGGTCCTGGAGGGTGGATGTCTTGTGATCGCCGACGCGCTCCGCGCCCGCGATGCGCCGCTCCACGGAGATCTCGGGGCGGCAGCCGACGGCCGCCGCCACTTCGAGGGTTTCGCGCATCATCGACTCCACGAGTGCGCGGGTGTCCGGATGGCGGCAGATCTGGCCCATGGTGGCGCGGGCCAGCGCGCTGATCGGGTTGAAGGAGATGTTGCCGAGCAGCTTGATCCAGATGTCGTTGCGCAGGTCGGACTCCACGGGGCACTTGAGTCCGCCCGCGACCATGGCCTCGCTGAAGTCCAGACAGCGTCTGGACACCGTCCGGTCCGGCTCGCCGATGGCGAACCGGGTGCCTTCGAGGTGGCGCACCACGCCCGGTGCCTCGATCTCGGTGGCGGCGTAGACCACGCAGCCGATGGCGCGTTCGGGCGGCAGCGTGGCGCTCACCGAGCCCGCCGGGTCGACGCTCTGGAGCCGACGGCCGGTGTACGGGCCGCCGAGGCCGTGGAAGTACCACCAGGGGATGCCGTTCTGGGCGGCTATCACGGCGGTGTCCCGGTGCATCAGCGGATGGACCAACGGCCCGGACACCGCGTACGAGTTGGCCTTGAGGCCGAGGAACACATAGTCGACGGGCCCGACCTCCGAGGGGTCGTCGGTGGCTGCGGGCCGCGCGGTGAAGTCACCGCGCGGGCTGAGCACGCGCACACCGTCACGGCGCATGGCCGCCAGATGCGGGCCCCGGGCGATGAGATGGACGTCGGCGCCCGCGCGGTGGAGCGCGGCCCCGACATAGGCGCCGATTGCTCCGGCGCCGACAACTGCGACTTTCACGGGGCTCTCCGTTCGGTGAGAGGACCGAGCGAGGGTGTCAAGTCGACAGAATATTGTCTACAGTATGCCTTCAGGGAGGGTCAATACTCGTGACAGCGGGTGCCTGGCCCCGTACGCGATTCCGGCAGGTACTCCGGAGTGTCCGCGAGAGTTCCCGGGGAGCTGTTCGAGACGCTCCAACCTCGGGCCCGTATTCCTGTGGGGTTAGGTGCCCCCGTACCGGTCGGTAGCAACCAAGACTGGATAGTTCCTGCCAAACGTAGCGAGGGGAACCCGTACATGACCGGCTCACGTGTCGTGGCGCTCGGCCACTACCAGCCTGCCAAGGTCCTCACCAACGACGATCTGGCGGCCATGGTCGACACGAGCGACGAGTGGATCACCAGCCGGGTCGGCATCAGGACCCGGCACGTGGGCGGGCCCGACGAGCCGGTGGACGAACTGGCCGCCCACGCCGCGGCCAAGGCCCTCGCATCGGCCGGGCTCCAGCCGGCGGACATCGACATGGTCCTGGTCGCCACCTCCACGGCCATCGACCGGTCGCCGAGCATGTCCGCCCGGGTCGCCGCCCGCCTGGGCATGGGCTCACCCGCCGTCATGGACATCAACGTGGTCTGCTCCGGGTTCACCCACGCGCTCGCCACCGCCGACCACGCCATCCGGGCCGGAGCCGCCACCCGGGCCCTCGTCATCGGCGCCGACAAGATGGGCGACATCGTCGACTGGACGGACCGCTCCACCTGCGTCCTGATGGGCGACGGCGCGGGTGCGGCCGTCGTCACCGCGGACCCCGAAGGGGGCGACAGGCCAGGGATCGGCCCCGTCCTGTGGGGTTCGGTGCCGGAGATGGGCAACGCCGTACGGATCGAGGGCACGCCCCCGCGATTCGCGCAGGAGGGGCAGTCCGTCTACCGCTGGGCCACCACTCAGCTGCCGCCGATCGCCCGCGAGGTCTGCCAACGGGCCGGTGTCACACCCGAGGATCTCGCCGCGGTGGTGCTGCACCAGGCCAACCTGAGGATCATCGAACCCGTCGCCCGGAAGATCGGGGCGGTCAACGCCGTCATCGCCCGGGACGTGGTGGATTCCGGTAACACTTCGGCCGCGTCGATCCCGATGGCCCTGTCCAAACTGGTGGAGAGAGGCGAGGTCGAGAGCGGTGCGCCGGCCCTGCTCTTCGGCTTCGGCGGAAATCTTTCGTACGCGGGTCAGGTGATCCGCTGCCCCTGAGGCCCCCGGCGTGGCATTGTGCTCGGTAGACTGTAGACGATAAGCAATGGCCCGGGCGCCCGGAGGGGGACCGCGATGTTGTCCGCAGGACTGCCGCAAGGAACGGTGCCGAAGCTGGAGCGGCCGGGACCGCTGCGCGAGCGCGTCTACGAGGCGCTCCTCGAGCTGATCACCACGCGCGCCCTCAGCCCCGGCCAGCATCTGGTCGAGAGCGAACTCGCGGGCCATCTGGGAGTGTCGCGGCAGCCGGTGCGCGAGGCGCTCCAGCGGCTGAACACCGAGGGCTGGGTCGATCTGCGCCCCGCGCAGGGCGCGTTCGTCCACGAGCCCACCGAGGAGGAGGCGGACCAGCTCCTCTCGGTCCGCACCCTCCTGGAGGCGGAGGCCGCCCGGCTGGCCGCCGCCCACTCCGGGCGGCCGGGCATCGAGGCCCTGGAGGAGCTGTGCTCGAAGGGGGAGCAGGCCGTCGCCGCCGACGACGTGGACCTCGCCGTCGCCACGAACGCCGCCTTCCACGCCAAGGTCATGGAGCTGGCGGGCAATGTCGTCCTGTCCGAGCTCGCCGCCCAGGTGGACCGCCGGGTCCGCTGGTACTACACGCCTGTGGCCCGCCAGCGCGGCACCCAGTCCTGGATCGAGCACCGGGAGCTGATCGCGGCGATCGCCTCCAGGGACGAACAGCGGGCGACCGAGATCATGCGGGCACACACCGAGCACACGCGACAGACGTACCACCGGCGCGAACAGGCCTGATCGCCGTCCGACCGGAGATCACCGCCTGACACCAAGGCCGGGGCAGCAGGACGCCCCGGCCTTTTCGCGCGCTCCTGACCGGTACACCGCACGCCGGGGCCATCGGCCGGCGCCCGCGAGCCGCATCTTTGTCCTGAGTGTGGAGAAAGTTGGAGTGGATTCGTGCGCAACTTCTTCCCAGTCCGGTAAACCGCTGCTACGTTCCCCTCGAAAGCCCGACGGACTGGCCGATGTGGCGGGGAGGGACGCGTGAGACGTATGACGGCACGACCCGCGAACACGCACCAGGCGCGACTGCTCCGGCTGTTGCGCGACGGAGGGCCCAACTCCCGCGCACAGCTGGGCGATCAGGTCGATCTCTCACGCTCCAAGCTCGCCGTCGAGGTGGACCGGCTCCTGGAGACCGGACTCGTCGTGGCCGACGGGCTCGCCGCGTCCCGCGGTGGACGCCGGTCCCACAACATCCGGCTCGCCCCGGGACTGCGCTTCCTCGGCGTCGACATCGGTGCCACGTCCATCGATGTGGCCGTCACCAACGCCGAGTTGGAGGTCCTCGGGCACCTCAACCATCCGATGGACGTACGGGAAGGACCCGTCGCGATCTTCGACCAGGTGCTGGCGATGGCGGCGAAGCTCCGGGCCTCCGGGCTCGCCGAAGGCTTCGACGGCGCCGGCATCGGGGTACCGGGCCCCGTCCGCTTCCCCGAAGGCGTACCGGTCGCTCCGCCGATCATGCCGGGCTGGGACGGCTTCCCGGTCCGCGAGGCGCTCAGCCAGGAACTGGGCTGCCCCGTCATGGTGGACAACGACGTGAACCTGATGGCACTGGGGGAGCAGCACGCGGGCGTCGCCCGTTCCGTGGGCGACTTCCTCTGCGTCAAGATCGGTACGGGTATCGGCTGCGGCATCGTGGTGGGCGGCGACGTCTACCGCGGCACGACGGGCAGCGCCGGAGACATCGGCCACATCCAGGTGGAACCGGACGGACGCGCCTGCGCCTGCGGCAACAAGGGCTGCCTGGAAGCCCACTTCAGCGGCGCGGCCCTCGCCCGCGACGCCGAGGACGCGGCCCGCGCCGGACGGTCCCCGGAGCTGGCGGCCCGGCTGGAAGCGGCCGGAAAGCTCTCGGCCGTGGATGTGGCCGCCGCAGCCGCGGCCGGCGACCCCACGGCGCTCGACCTGATCCGCGAGGGCGGAAACCGGGTCGGCCAGGTCATCGCCGGACTCGTCAGCTTCTTCAACCCGGGCCTCGTCGTGATCGGCGGCGGGGTGACCGGGCTCGGCCACAACCTGCTGGCCAGTGTCCGCACCCAGGTCTACCGGCAGTCCCTGCCGCTGGCCACGGGCAACCTCCCCATCGTCCTCGGTGAGCTGGGGCCCGTCGCCGGGGTGACCGGCGCGGCCAGGCTCATCAGCGACCACCTGTTCTCGCCGGCCTGATGTCCGGGCCGGCGCGCCGTTCGGCACGCGTTCCGCAGCCACCTCCGTAAGCAGCCTGTTCCGAGCTCCGCCCGCAGGACCGCACAGCACGCGCCCAGCAGTACCACCCAGCAGTTCCGTCAGCAGTACGGCACCGCCGGCACTGCCCCCTGCCCGCTCACCGGCCTTCCCCGCGATCTCGGCCCGTCCGAGCAGGGGAGAACCCACCCGCCGAGGGGATTCGTCATGGCACCAGAACCACCTCTGCTCACGATGTCCGGCATCACCAAGTCGTTCCCCGGTGTGCGCGCCCTCGACGGCGTGGACCTGGAGGTGCTGGCCGGTGAAGTCCACTGCCTCCTCGGCCAGAACGGTGCCGGCAAGTCCACCCTCATCAAGGTGCTGGCCGGGGCCCACCAGCCCGACGACGGCGCGATCACCTGGCGCGGCGAGCCCGTCCAGCTGTCCTCGCCGATCACCGCGATGCGGCTGGGAATCGCCACCATCTACCAGGAACTCGACCTGGTGGAGGGCCTCTCGGTCGCGGAGAACGTCTTCCTCGGCCACGAACCGACCAGCGCGGGCTTCGTCGTCCGGACCCGGGAGGCCCGCACCACGGCCGCCGCACTCCTGAAGCGGCTGGGACACCCGGAGATCGACCCGGCCCGCCCGGTCGGCGACCTGTCCGCGGCCCACCAGCAGATCGTCTCCATGGCGCGGGCGCTCTCCCACGACGTACGGCTCATCGTGATGGACGAGCCGTCCGCGGCACTGGACCCCGACGAGGTCGACAACCTCTTCCGCATCGTCGACGGGCTCACCGCCGACGGGGTGGCCGTCGTCTACATCTCGCACCGGCTGGAGGAGATCCGCCGCATCGGCGACCGGGTGACGGTGCTCAAGGACGGCAGGGCCGTCGCCGTCGGGCTGCCCGCCCACTCCACCCCCACGAACGACATCGTTGCCATGATGACCGGCCGCAACGTCGAGTTCGTCTTCCCCGAGCGGCCCGCCCCCGGCGCCCGTGCCACGGCCGAACCCGTACTGAGGGTCGAAGGGCTGTGTCGCACAGGGGAGTTCGAGCCCGTCGACCTGGAGCTCATGCCCGGCGAGATCGTCGGCCTGGCCGGACTCGTCGGCTCCGGTCGCTCCGAGATCCTGGAGACCGTCTACGGCGCCCGCAAGCCGACCGCCGGCCGCGTCCTCGTCGACGGCACACCGCTGCGGGCCGGCAGCGTCCGGGCAGCGGTGGCCGCGGGAATCGGCCTGGCTCCCGAGGAACGCAAGGCGCAGGCACTGCTGTTGACGGAATCCGTCACCCGCAACGTCTCGATCTCCACCCTGTCCCGGTTCGCCCGCGGCGGCTGGCTCGACCGGGGCGCCGAGCGCACCGCTGCCAGGACCGCGACCCGGGAACTCTCGCTGCGGCCCGACAACCCGGACGCCGCTGTCCGCACCCTCTCCGGCGGCAACCAGCAGAAGGCGGTCCTGGCCCGCTGGCTGCTGCGCGGCTGCCGGGTCCTGCTGCTCGACGAACCGACCCGCGGCGTCGACGTCGGCGCCCGCGCCGAGCTCTACGCAGTGATCCGCCGGCTGGCCGACGAAGGCCTCGCCGTTCTGCTCGTCTCCAGCGAAGTGCCCGAAGTGCTGGGCCTCGCCGACCGGGTGCTGGTGCTCCGGGAGGGCCGTGTCGTGCACACGGCCGATGCCAGGGAGCTCGACGAGCACCGTGTCCTCGACCTCGTCATGGAAGGGAGCCCGACGTCATGACACAGCCCGCACCGTCGGCGCAGCACCAAGGGCCCGAGAAGGGGACCGCGACCGGCCCCGTGGCCGCGCCGCCCTCGAAGCAGAGCGGCGGACCGCGCGCACTCGGCCTGCGAGCCGACGTCCGAAACCTGTCGCTGCTCGGCGTACTCGCCGTCCTGGCGCTCGTCGGCGGCATCACCGAACCCGACGCGTTCCTGGACACCGGGAACCTCCAGCTGATCCTGACGCAGTCCTCCGTCATCGGGGTCGTCACCGTCGGCATGACCCTCGTCATCATCGGCGGCGGCATCGACCTCTCGGTCGGCGCGATGGTGGCCCTCGCGTCCGTCTGGGCCACGACGCTCGCCACCCAGGACTTCGGCTTCGCCGGCATCCTCTTCACCGCGGTGGTCGTCGGCCTCGCCGCCGGGCTCGTCAACGGGGTGCTCATCGCCTACGGGCGGATGGTGCCCTTCATCGCGACGCTCGCCATGCTCGCGTCGGCCCGTGGACTCGCCCTGCTGATCACCGACGGAAAGACACAGATCGTCACCGTCCAGTCCGTCCTCGATCTGGGCCTGCCCGACTCGTACGTCCTGGGCATCCCGCCGCTGGTCCTGGGCTTCGCCGCGGTCACCGTGGTCGGCTGGCTCATCCTGAACCGGACCACGTTCGGACGCCGTACGGTCGCCATCGGAGGCAACGCGGAGGCGGCCAGGCTCGCCGGCATCGACGTACGCCGCCAGCGGCTCTACCTCTATCTGCTCTCCGGCGTGTGCTGTGGCATCGCGGCCTTCATGCTGATCATCCTGTCCGGCTCCGGGCAGAACACCAACGGCAACCTGTACGAACTCGACGCCATCGCGGCCGCGATCATCGGCGGCACCCTGCTGAGCGGTGGCAGGGGCACCATCGTCGGATCCGTGCTCGGGGTCCTCGTCTTCACCACGATCACCAACATCTTCGCCCTGAACAACCTGCAGAGCGACGTCCAGCAGATCGCCAAGGGCGCCATCATCGTCGCCGCCGTCCTCGTCCAGCACCGCACACTGCGCGGCGGCGAGACCTGAGTTCCCCCTGCCTGACAGAGCACTGATCACCCACCCGCTGTTCCGTACGTATCGCACCGGATGAAGGGTTTGACAGCCATGCCAGAAACCAGCCGCAGAGGACTGCTCTTCGGCACCGCGGCCGTCTCCGCGGGAGCCTTCCTCACCGCCTGTACCAGCAACGAGCCCAAGGAGAAGGAGACAGCCCAGAACAACCAGCCCGCCGCCGACGACAAGCCCGGCAAGCCCGTCACCATCGGCTTCGCCGGACCCCAGGCCGACCACGGCTGGCTCAACGCCATCAACGTGAACGCCAAGTCGCGGGCGGAGAAGTACTCCGAGGTCACCCTGGAGATCACCGAGGGGTCCAACGACACCGCGGCCCAGATCGGCCAGGTCAAGACCCTCATCAACAAGAAGGTCGACGTCCTCGTCATCCTCCCCGCCGACGGCAAGGCACTCACCCAGGTCGGCCTGGAAGCGATGAAGGCCGGCATCCCCGTCGTCAACCTCGACCGCGTCTTCGCCTCACCGCAGGCCTACCGCTGCTGGGTCGGCGGCGACAACTACGGCATGGGCCTCAACGCCGGGCACTACATCGGTGAGCAGCTCAAGGGCAAGGCGAACGCCAAGGTCGTCGAGCTCGCCGGCATCGACAACCTGGAACTCACCAAGCAACGCAGCCAGGGCTTCGCCGACGCGCTGAAGAACTACTCCAACATCAAGCTGGTGGCCCGTCAGGCCGCCGACTTCACCGTGGAGTCGGGTCAGGCGAAGATGGCGCAGCTCCTCCAGGCGCAGAAGCAGTTCGACGCGATGTGGAACCACGACGACGACCAGGGCGTGGGCGCGCTGCGGGCCATCCAGCAGGCCGGCCGCGACGAGTTCATCATGGTCGGCGGCGCGGGCGCCAAGTCCGCGATGGACGCCATCAAGGCCGACAACAGCGTCATGAAGGCCACCGTGCTCTACCCGCCCACGATGGCCGCCTCCGCGATCGACCTGGCGCGCGCACTCGGCCAGGGCAAGGGCGTCGCGGGCCTCTCCGAGATGGAGATCCCGACCTCGCTGACCCTCTACTCGGCCGTGGTCACGAAGGACAACATCGACCAGTACCTGCCGACGGGCTTCAGCTGATCCCGCACCGCCGCAGCCACCGAACCACCGACGAGGAGGAAGCCCGCATGGCCCGCAGGGAAGAAACGGAGCAGGAGACCGAGGCACCGCCGCCGACGGCGACGCTCGGTGTCGGCATGGTCGGATACGCGTTCATGGGTGCGGCCCACTCCCAGGGGTGGCGCACCGCGGGACATGTCTTCGACCTGCCGGTGCGACCCGCTCTCGCCGCGATCTGCGGACGTGACCGGACGGCCGTCGAGGCCGCGGCCGTCCGGCACGGGTGGGCTGCCGCGGAGACCGACTGGCGTGCCCTGATCGCCCGGGACGACGTGCAGCTGGTCGACATCTGCACCCCGGGTGACAGTCACGCGGAGATCGCGATCGCCGCCCTGGAGGCGGGCAAGCACGTCCTCTGCGAGAAGCCGCTCGCCAACACGGTCGCCGAGGCGGAAGCCATGGCCCAGGCCGCGGAACGGGCGGCGGCCCGCGGCCAGGTGGCGATCGTGGGCTTCAACTACCGCAAGGTGCCCGCCCTCACGTACGCCCGCCGCATGATCGAGGAGGGCAGGCTGGGCTCCCTCCGGCACGTACGGGCCACCTACCTCCAGGACTGGCTCGTCGACCCCGAATCACCGCTCACCTGGCGGCTGGAGCGGGAGCGCGCCGGTTCCGGCGCACTGGGAGACCTCGGGGCGCACATCGTCGACCTCGCCCAGTACCTGGCCGGGGAGACGCTGGTCGGGGTGTCGGCGATGAGCGAGACCTTCGTACGCGAGAGGCCCGTGCTCGCCGGGGCCGCAGCAGGGCTCTCAGGGGTCGGCGACAGTACCGCGCGGGGGGCGGTCACTGTCGACGACGCGACCCTCTTCACCGGGCGGCTGGCGTCGGGGGCCCTGGCCTCCTTCGAGGCCACCAGGATGGCCGCCGGGCGTAAGAACGCCCTGCGCCTGGAGATCAACGGGGAACTCGGGTCGATCGCCTTCGACCTGGAACGGCTCAACGAGCTCTCCTTCCACGACCACACCGAACCCGCCACCAGCGCCGGTTTCCGACGGATCCTCGTCACCGAACCCCAGCACCCCTACCTGGAGGCGTGGTGGCCGCCGGGCCACGGTCTGGGCTACGAGCACACCTTCGTCCACCAGGCCCATGACGTGGTGCGCACCATCACCGAAGGGCGCACCCCCGTACCGTCCTTCGCCGACGGTCTCCAGGTGCAGCGGGTGCTCGCCGCCGTCGAGGAGAGCGCCGCGAAGAACTCCGTATACACCCCGGTTCCCTTCTAGGAGGTTGTGGGCATGCCCCGTCCCTTCACTCTCTTCACCGGCCAGTGGGCCGACCTGCCGCTGGAGGAGGTCTGCCGGCACGCCCGGGACTTCGGTTATGACGGGCTCGAACTCGCCTGCTGGGGCGATCACTTCGAGGTGGACAAGGCGCTGTCGGACCCCGGCTACCTCGACGGCCGGCGACAGCTCCTCGACAAGTACGGTCTCAAGTGCTGGGCGATCTCCAACCACCTGGTCGGACAGGCCGTCTGCGACAACCCGATCGACGAACGCCACCAGGGGATCCTGCCCGCCCGCATCTGGGGGGACGGGGAGCCGGAAGGCGTCCGGCAGCGGGCCGCCGAGGAGATCAGGAACACCGCCCGGGCGGCGGCCGCCTTCGGCGTGGACACGGTCATCGGCTTCACCGGGTCCTCCATCTGGCACCTGGTCGCCATGTTCCCGCCCGTCCCGCCGCACATGATCGAACGCGGCTACGAGGACTTCGCGGAGCGGTGGAACCCGATCCTGGACGTCTTCGACGCCGAGGGGGTGCGCTTCGCCCACGAGGTGCACCCGAGCGAGATCGCGTACGACTACTGGACCACGCACCGCGCCCTGGAGGCCGTGGGCCACCGGCCCGCTTTCGGGCTGAACTTCGACCCGAGCCACTTCGTGTGGCAGGACCTCGACCCGGTCGGCTTCCTGTACGACTTCAGGGACCGGATCTACCACGTGGACTGCAAGGAGGCCCGCAAGCGCCTCGACGGCCGCAACGGGCGCCTCGGCTCCCATCTGCCCTGGGGCGATCCACGGCGTGGGTGGGACTTCGTCTCGGCGGGGCACGGCGACGTGCCCTGGGAGGACGTCTTCCGGATGCTGCGGTCCATCGGGTACGAGGGGCCGGTCTCCGTGGAGTGGGAGGACGCCGGCATGGACCGGCTGACGGGGGCGCCCGAGGCGCTGGCGTCGCTGAAGCGGTTCGACTTCGACCCGCCGAGCGCGTCGTTCGACGCGGCGTTCGGCGGGGGCGAGTAGCGGGGGCGGCGCGGGGCCCTCTCCGGGGGCCCCGCCCCGGCCCCACGCGCCTCGAACGCCGGCGGGGCTTGATCCCGGGGCTCCGCCCCGGGGCGATCCCGCCTGCCCTGACGGCCCTTTGTCCTGCCGTGGGTAAAAGTTCAACTCGGCAGCTGCGCAAGGGCTTTCCGTACGGGACGAACACGGCTACGGTCCCCTACGTGTACACGACATGACTCGCGTCACCAGGGCCCCGTAAGGAGCCCCGGAGGCGAGCGCGGCAGTCCCCGCGCGGAACGGCAGAACGCACCCGCCCGTACAACCGGCACACTCCGGAGGACGCACGTGCACAGAAGCAGCAGACGGCTCCGCGCCCGAAAAACACTCGCACTCCTCACCGGCGGGCTCCTCGCCGCCGCCACCCTCACCCTGGGCTCCTCGCCCGCCGCAACCGCCGACGCCCCGAAGGCAGCGGCCGCGCAGGCAGCCGCTGAGGACTTCCAGCAGGTCACTCTCGCCAAGGGCGCGGCCGAGACCGGCGAACCCATCTCGCTGGCGGTGCTGCCCGACCGCAGCGTGCTGCACACCTCGCGCGGCGGCGAGCTGCGGATCACGGACAGCGCGGGCAACACCCGGGTCTCCGGCACCATCCCCGTCTACTCGCACGACGAGGAAGGCCTCCAGGGCGTCGGGATCGACCCGGACTTCGCGGAGAACCGCGCGATCTACCTCTACTACGCGCCCCCGCTGGACACCCCCGCCGGCGACGCCCCGGAGAACGGCACGGCCGCCGACTTCGCGAAGTTCGACGGCGTGAACCGGCTCTCCCGTTTCGTCCTCAACGAGGACGGCACCCTCGACAACGCCAGCGAGAAGAAGGTCCTCGACATCCCGACCACGCGCGGCATGTGCTGCCACGTGGGCGGCGACATCGACTTCGACGCGCAGGGCAACCTCTACCTCTCGACGGGCGACGACTCCAACCCGTTCGCCTCCGACGGCTTCTCCCCGCTGGACGACCGGGCCGACCGCAACCCCGCCTTCGACGCCCGCCGCACCTCCGGCAACACCAACGACCTCCGCGGCAAGATCCTCCGCATCAAGGTCGCCGACGACGGCTCGTACACCGTCCCCGAGGGCAACCTCTTCGCCGCGGGCACGGACAAGACGCGCCCCGAGATCTACGCGATGGGCTTCCGCAACCCCTTCCGCTTCAGCGTCGACCAGGCCACCGGCATCCTCTACGTCGGTGACTACGGCCCCGACGCGGGTGCGGCGGACCCGAACCGGGGACCGGCCGGGCAGGTCGAGTTCGCCCGGGTGACCAAGCCCGGCAACTTCGGCTGGCCCTACTGCACCGGCGACAACCAGCCCTACCGCGACTACGACTTCGCGACGCAGACCTCCGGTCCTGCCTTCGACTGTGCCGCCCCGAAGAACGAGTCGCGGTACAACACGGGCCTGGTCGACCTGCCGCCCGCGCAGGCGGCCTGGATCCCGTACGACGGCGCGTCCGTACCCGAGTTCGGCACCGGCTCCGAGTCCCCGATGGGCGGCCCCGTCTACCACTACGACGCGGACCTGGACTCACCGGTGAAGTTCCCCGAGGAGTACGACGGTGACTTCTTCGCCGGGGAGTTCGGCCGGCAGTGGATCAAGCGCATCGAGCAGGACGCGGACGGCGCGGTCCAGTCCATCAACGACATCCCGTGGACCGGGACACAGGTGATGGACATGGCCTTCGGCCCCGACGGCGCACTGTACGTCCTGGACTACGGCCTCTCCTGGTTCGGCGGCGACGAGCACTCGGCGCTGTACCGCATCGAGAACGCCACCGGCGGACGCTCGCCCATCGCCGAGGCCTCCTCCGACAAGACCTCGGGCACCGCGCCCCTCAAGGTGAGGTTCTCCTCCGCGGGCACGGCCGACGGGGACGGCGACGCGCTGACGTACGCCTGGGACTTCGGCGACGGCGGCACGTCCACGGCCGCCAACCCCACGTACACGTACAAGAAGAACGGCACCTACACCGCCACGGTGACCGCCAAGGACCCGACGGGCCGCACCGGTTCGGCGAGCGTGCACGTCACCGTCGGCAACACGGCGCCCACCGTCGTGCTGCAGGCCCCGGCCGACGGGCAGCCGTTCGAATTCGGCGACGAGGTGCCCTTCAAGGTGACCGTCACCGACCCGGAGGACGGCACCGTCGACTGCTCCAAGGTCGAGGTCAAGTTCACCCTGGGCCACGACAGCCACGGTCACGACATCACCACCGAGCACGGCTGCGAGGGCACCATCAAGACCGCCATGGAAGGCGGCCACGACCCGAACGCCAACATCTACGGCGGTATCTCGGCCTCCTACACCGACGGCGGGGGCGGCGGACAGGCCGCGCTGACCGGCCGTGACGGGGCGAAGCTCCAGCCGCGCCACCGCCAGGCCGAGCACTTCGACAACTCCTCCGGTGTCACCACGCCGAGCAAGACCAGCGCCCACGGCGGCCGGACCGTCGGTGACATCGACAACGACGACTGGATCTCCTTCACCCCGTACATCCTCGACGGCTCGACCAAGCTCACCGCCCGTACCTCGTCGGCCGGCGCGGGAGGCTTCCTCGAGGTGCGGGCCGGATCGCCCACCGGCAAGATCCTCGGCTCCGCGCCCGTCCCGGTGACCGGCAGCTGGGACACGTTCCAGGACATCGACGTGCCGCTGCGCGGCGCACCCAAGAAGGCCACCGAGCTCTTCCTGGTCTTCAAGGGCGGGGCCGGAGCCCTGTACGACGTCGACGACTTCGAACTCTCGAACAGCCCGGTCGACCGGACCGCGAAGCGCGTCCTCGTCTTCTCGAAGACGGGCGGCTTCCGGCACGACTCGATCCCCGAGGGCATCGCCGCGCTGAAGGAACTGGGCAAGGACACCAACATCACGGTCGACTCCACCGAGGAGGCCGGACAGTTCACCACCAGCAACCTGGCGCGCTACGACGCGGTCGTCTTCCTGTCGACCACCGGTGACGTCCTGAACGCCGACCAGAAGAAGGCGTTCGAGAACTTCGTGTCCACCGGCGGCGGTTACATGGGCGTCCACGCCGCGGCCGACACGGAGTACGACTGGAAGTTCTACGGAGGGCTCGTCGGGGCGTACTTCGACTCGCACCCGCAGATCCAGCCCGCGACCGTCCGTGTGGAGAACCACGACCACCCGGCGACCGCGCACCTGGACGAGGCCTGGGACCGTACCGACGAGTGGTACAACTACCGCACCAACCCCCGGGACAAGGCCCAGGTCCTCGCCACCCTGGACGAGACGACGTACACCGGCGGCACCATGAAGGGTGACCACCCCATCGCCTGGTGCCAGGCGTACCAGGGCGGCCGCTCCTTCTACACCGGTCTCGGCCACACCAAGGAGTCCTACGCCGAACCCGCCTTCCGGCAGCACCTGCTGGGCGGTCTGCGCTACGCGGCCGGGCAGGTGAAGGCCAACTGCAAGCCGGACACCGGCTACCGGTCGATCTTCAACGGCAAGACGCTCGAAGGGTGGAAGCAGGCCGGCCCCGGGAAGTTCGCCGTGGCCGACGGTCAACTCCGCTCCGAGGGCGGCATGGGCCTCCTGACCTACCAGGCCAAGGAGCTGAAGTCCTACTCGCTGAAGCTCGACTGGAAGATGGCGGGCGACGACAACTCCGGTGTCTTCGTCGGCTTCCCCGAGTCGGACGACCCGTGGTCCGCGGTGAACAACGGTTACGAGGTCCAGATCGACGCCACCGACGCGGCGGACCGCACGACCGGCGCCGTCTACACCTTGAAATCCGCCGACATCAAGGCCCGTGACCAGGTTCTGCGACCGCCCGGCCAGTGGAACAGCTACGAGATCAAGGTCCAGGGCGAGCGGCTCCAGGTCTTCCTCAACGGGGTGAAGATCAACGACTTCACCAACACCGACCCGGCCCGCAGCCTCAAGAACGGCTACATCGGCCTCCAGAACCACGGAGCCGACGACCAGGTGTCCTTCCGTGACATCCAGCTGAAGGAGCTGCCCTCCACGTAGGGCGGCGACCTCCTGCGCCGGTGGTGGGCGGGGAAGCGTTCCTCTTCCCCGCCCACCGTCCACCATCCCTCTTCAGCCCCCAGGGAGGCAGCCCGTGACCGCACGTGCCGTTCGTACCGGAGTCTGGTTCATCGGAGCACGCGGCTCCGTCGCCACCACCGCCACCGCCGGGTGCGCGGCCATCGCGGCAGGGCTCCACCCGCCGACCGGCATGGTCACCGAGACACCACCCTTCGCCGACAGCGGGCTGCCACCGCTGACCACCCTCGTCTTCGGCGGGCACGACACCCTCGACTGCCCTCTGCCCAAGCGGGCCGAGGCCCTCGCGGCCGGGGGAGTGCTCCCGCACGGGCTCCCCTCCGCGATCGAGGCCGAACTCACCGCCGCCGACGCGGAGATACGCCCCGGAGGGCCGCTCCGGGGTGACACCCGCACCGACGAGGAGCTCATCGCCGCCTTCGCCGCCGACATCGAGGACTTCGCGCTCCGCCACGAGCTGGCCCGCACGGTCGTCATCAACGTCGCCTCGACCGAACCGGCCCCCGGCGAGGACGACTCCCGCCTGCCCGCCAGCACCCTCTACGCGGCGGCCGCGCTCCGCGCCGGCTGCCCGTACGCCAACTTCACCCCCTCCACCGGGCTGCGCAGCCCGCACCTCCAGGACGCCGTCGACTCCTGCGGACTTCCCCACGCCGGACGCGACGGCAAGACAGGCCAGACGCTGCTCCGCTCCGTGCTCGCACCGATGTTCGTCCAGCGCGCGCTGCCGGTGCGCGCGTGGTCGGGCACGAACCTGCTGGGCGGCGGGGACGGGGCGGCGCTGGCCGACCCGGCCGCGGCGGCCGCCAAGAACGCGGGCAAGGAACGCGTGCTCGCCGACACGCTCGGAGCGGCCCCCGAGGGCGAGGTCCACATCGACGACGTACCGGCGATGGGCGACTGGAAGACGGCGTGGGACCACATCGCCTTCGACGGCTTCCTCGGCTCGCGGATGATCCTCCAGACGATCTGGCAGGGCTGCGACTCCGCCCTCGCCGCACCGCTGGTCCTGGATCTGGCCCGGCTGCTGGCACGCTCCCACGAGACGGGTCTGAGCGGGCCCCGGCCCGAACTCGG
This sequence comes from Streptomyces sp. NPDC088746, assembly GCF_044751065.1. Classification (NCBI taxonomy): domain Bacteria; kingdom Bacillati; phylum Actinomycetota; class Actinomycetes; order Kitasatosporales; family Streptomycetaceae; genus Streptomyces; species Streptomyces sp. NPDC088746. The sequence continues at coordinate 312,859 of NZ_JBIVLA010000005.1, read as the reverse complement.
CTTCTACTTCAAGGACCCGGACGGCGGCCCGGCCGCACTGTCCGAGCAGTACGCCGAGCTGCTGGCCTTCGCCGAACGCCTGCGGGCCGCCCGGTGAAGGCGCTGCGGCTGCTCGCGGCGGTGACCGGCGCCCCGCGGTTGCAGGCCGCCCGCCCGGCGGCGCCCTCGTACAGCCTGTCCGGTGCGGGCGGGACTGCGCCCGCACCGGACAGGCCCCCCGTCCGCGCGCGCCTGCGGGCCTGGGCGGAGCTGCTCCGGGTGTCGGCGCTGTTCACCGTGCCCGGTGACGCGCTGGCCGGGGCCGCGGCCGCGGGGCGGAGTCCCGGCCGGGGCACGGCACTCGCGGTCGGCGCCTCGCTGTGCCTCTACGAGGCGGGCATGGCACTCAACGACTGGGCGGACCGGGAGGAGGACGCCGTCGACCGCCCGCACCGGCCGATCCCGTCGGGCCGTGTCGCGCCGGGGGCCGCCCTGGCCGCCGCGGGCGTCCTGACGGCGGCGGGCCTGGCGCTGGCCGCACGGGCGGGGCGCCCCGCACTGGCGGTGGCATCCGGCCTGGCGGCCACGGTCTGGGCCTACGACCTGCGCCTCAAGCACACGAAGCTCGGGCCGGCCGCGATGGGCACGGCCCGCACCCTTGACCTGCTGCTCGGCGCGACCGCCACGGTGGCAACGATGTCGAACGCGACTGCCGGGGGAGGTGCGGCCCCGGCCACCCGGCCCGCACCCGGCCGCACCCCTGCTGCCGGGGGAGGTGCGGCCCCGGCCACCCGGCCCGCACCCGGCCGCACCCCGGCTGCCGCGCTCCCCGCCGCCCTCCTGCTCGGCGCGCACACCTACGCCGTGACCGCCGTCTCCCGCCACGAGGCGCACGGCGGATCCACCGCCGCACCGCTGGCCGCGCTGGCCGGTGTCGCCGGACTCGGGGCCGCCGTCCTGCGAGGCCGGGCGGCCCCGGGGGAGCCGCCAGGGCCTCCCTCCGACGCCGTACGGCTCCTGCTCCCGGCCTTCGCCGGCGCCTACCTCCGCACCTCCACGGTCCCCCTTCTCCACGCCGCACTCAACCCCTCCCCGCCCCTCACCCAGCGTGCCGTCGGCGGCGGTATCCGGGCGATGATCCCGCTGCAGGCAGCGCTCGCGGCCAGGGCCGGGGCGCCCTTCAACGGGCTCGCGGTCATGGGGCTCGTCCCCCTCGCCCGCGCGCTCGCCCGGAAAGTGAGCCCGACATGACCCTCCGCCTCGGCTACGGCACCAACGGGCTGACCGACCTCCGGCTCGACGACGCCCTCGGCCTCCTCGCCGACCTCGGTTACGACGGGGTCGGTCTGACCCTCGACCACATGCACCTCGACCCGCTCGCGCCGGACCTCGCCGCCCGCACCCGCCAGGTGGCCCGCACGCTCACCGGACTCGGCCTGGGCGTCACCGTCGAGACCGGCGCGCGCTACGTCCTCGACCCCCGGCGCAAACACGGGCCGTCCCTCCTGGACCCCGACCCGGACGCCCGCGCGGCCCGCACCGGTCTGCTCGTCCGCGCTGTCGAGGTCGCCACGGACCTCGGCGCGCACGCCGTGCACTGCTTCAGCGGCGTCACCCCGCCGGACACCTCCACGGACACCGCGTGGCAGCGGCTGGCCCAGGCCCTCGACCCCGTGCTGGAGGCATCCGACCGGGCGGGTGTCCCGCTCGCCGTCGAACCCGAACCCGGCCATCTCCTCGCCACGCTCGCCGGCTTCCACCACCTGCGCACCCTCCTCGGTGACCCGGGCCCGCTCGGACTCACCCTCGACATCGGCCACTGCCAGTGCCTCGAACCGGCCTCGCCCGTGGACTGCGTGAAGGAAGCCGGCCCCTGGCTGCGCCACGTCCAGATCGAGGACATGCGACGCGGCGCCCACGAACACCTGCCGTTCGGTGACGGCGAGATCGACTTCCCGCCGGTGCTCGAAGCGCTCGCCTCCACCGGATACTCCGGCCTCACCGTCGTCGAACTGCCCCGGCACTCCCACGCGGGCCCCGAACTGGCCCGCAGCTCCATCGACTTCCTGCGCCGAGCCACCGGGGCGACGAACGGAGCCGGACCATGCTGATGAGCCGCAAGGAACTCGACGACCGGCTCCCAGGGGCGGCCAGGGCCTGGCTGGACGAAGCGCTCGCCGAGGCCACGCACGCCGCGGCACACCCCGGAGCGGACAGCGGCAACCCGCCCTGGGAGCTGAGGTTCGCGTCGGCGGGAAGGCACTGCGGCCTGGAGAACGCCGACTCCGTGCGCGCGGTGCTGCTCGTCGAAGCCCGCGCGGGGCTGCCCGCCGTGACCAGGCTCTACGAGCAGGGCACCGCTGCCGAACGCCGCGCGGTCCTCCTCACCCTGCACCGTCTCGACCTCGGCGCCGCCGCGCTCCCGCTCGTCGAGGACGCCTTGCGCACCAACGACACCCGGCTGGTCGCCGCGGCCGTCGGCCCGTACGGCGCGGCCCACCTCGACGCGCACGGCTGGCGGCACGCCGTCCTCAAGTGCCTCTTCACCGAGGTCCCCGTCGAAGCACTCGACCGGCTCGCCGAACGTGCCCGCGGTGACGCCGAACTCGCCCGGATGCTCGGCGACTTCGCAGCCGAACGCACTGCCGCGGGGCGCGCCGTCCCCGCCGGTCTGCGGACCGTCCTCGACCTCACGGCCCCGGCGCCCGCCACCGCCCCCACGTCCACGGAGGAAACCCGATGAGGATCTTCGACCCCCACATCCACATGACCTCCCGCACCACGGACGACTACCAGGCGATGTACGACGCAGGGGTCCGCGCCCTCGTCGAACCCTCCTTCTGGCTCGGCCAGCCCCGCACCTCGCCCGCCAGCTTCTTCGACTACTTCGACGCCCTGCTGGGCTGGGAGCCCTTCCGCGCCTCCCAGTACGGCATCGCCCACCACTGCACCCTCGCCCTCAACCCCAAGGAGGCGAACGACCCCCGCTGCACCCCCGTCCTGGACGCGCTGCCCCGCTACCTCGTCAAGGACTCCGTCGTCGCCGTCGGCGAGATCGGCTACGACTCGATGACCCCCGCCGAGGACAAGGCACTCGCCACGCAGCTCCAGCTCGCCGCCGACCACGGCCTGCCCGCGCTCGTGCACACCCCGCACCGCGACAAGCTCGCCGGCCTGCACCGCACCATCGACGTCATCCGCGAGTCGGCCCTCGCCCCGGAGCTGGTCCTGCTCGACCACCTCAACGAGACGACCGTGAAGGACGCGCTCGACAGCGGCTGCTGGGCCGGATTCTCCATCTACCCGGACACCAAGATGGACGAGGACCGCATGGTCACGGTCCTGCGGAACCACGGCACCGACAGGATCCTCGTCAACTCGGCGGCCGACTGGGGCAAGAGCGACCCGCTGAAGACCCGCAAGGTCGCCGACACCATGCTGAAGGCCGGATTCGACGAGGACGACGTCGACAAGGTCCTCTGGCGCAACCCCGTCGCCTTCTACGGGCAGAGCGGCCGGCTCCAGCTCGACATCGACGCACCGGGCCCCCTCCACGAGGGCAACTCCATCCTCCGCGGCGGGGAGTGACCCATGCGCTTCCGCCACCCCGACGGCTCGACCGTGCACCTCGCCTACTGCACCAACGTGCACCCCGCCGAGACCCTCGAAGGAGTCCGCGCCCAGCTGCGCGACCACTGCGAGCCCGTACGCAAACGGCTCGGCCGTGACCGCCTCGGCATCGGACTCTGGCTCGCCAAGGACGCCGCCCGTGCCCTGATCAACGACCCCGCCGCCCTGCGCTCCCTGCGGGGCGAACTCGAACACCGCGGACTCGAAGTGGTCACCCTCAACGGCTTCCCGTACGAGGGCTTCGGGGCCCAGGAGGTCAAGTACCGCGTCTACACACCGGACTGGACCGATCCCGAACGGCTCTCGCACACCACCGACCTGGCCCGACTGCTCGCCGCGCTGCTCCCCGACGACGTCACCGAAGGCACCATCTCCACCCTGCCGATCGCCTGGCGCACCCCGTTCGCCGACGACCCCACGGCAGCGGGCACCGCGCGGAAGGCGTTCACCACGCTCGCGCAGCGGCTCGACGCCCTCGACGAGCTGACCGGCAAGACCATCAGGATCGGTCTCGAACCCGAACCCGGCTGCACCGTGGAGACCACCGCCGACGCCATCGGCCCCCTCACCGCGGTGGGCCACGACCGCATCGGCATCTGCGTCGACACCTGCCACCTCGCCACCTCCTTCGAGGACCCGGACACCGCTCTCGACGCCCTGCGCGCGGCCGGGATCACCATCGCCAAGGCCCAGCTCTCCGCCGCACTGCACGCCGAACACCCCCATCTGCCCGAGGTGCGTGCCGCCCTGGGCGCCTTCGCCGAGCCCCGCTTCCTGCACCAGACCCGCACCCTCACCGGTGCGGGCCTCCGCGGGACCGACGACCTCGACGAGGCCGTCTCCGGTGGCGCGCTCCCCGACAGCACCCCCTGGCGTTCCCACTTCCACGTCCCCCTGCACGCGCCCCCCGCACCCCCGCTCACCTCCACACTCCCCGTGCTCCAGTCCGTCCTGAACCGGCTGGTCGGCGGGCCCGCGCCCCTCACCCGGCATCTCGAGGTCGAGACCTACACCTGGCAGGCGCTCCCCGCCGAGCTGCGGCCGCGCACCCGCACCCAGCTCGCCGAAGGCATCGCCGCCGAGCTCACCCTCGCCCGCGACCTCCTCGTCGACCTCGGACTCAAGGAGCTCCCATGACCACGCCCGGCGCCGCGACGCGCCCCACCCCGCTCCTCGTCCTCGACGTCGTCGGCCTCACCCCCCAGCTGCTCCAGCACATGCCGAACCTCCAGGCCATGGCCGGAGCCGGCGCGCAGGCCCCCCTCTCCACCGTCCTGCCCGCCGTCACCTGCGCCGCCCAGTCCACCTTCCTCACCGGCACCACCCCCTCCGAACACGGCATCGTCGCCAACGGCTGGTACTTCCGCGAGCTCGGCGACGTCCTCCTGTGGCGCCAGCACAACGGCCTCGTCGAAGGGGACAAGCTCTGGGACGCCGCCCGGCGAGCCCACCCCGGCTACACCGTCGCCAACATCTGCTGGTGGTACGCGATGGGCGCCGACACCGACTGGACCGTCACCCCCCGCCCCGTGTACTACGCCGACGGCCGCAAGGAGCCCGACTGCTACACCCGGCCCCCGGCACTGCACGACGAACTGACCGAGAAGCTGGGCACCTTCCCCCTCTTCCATTTCTGGGGCCCCGGCGCCGACCTCGTCTCCTCGCAGTGGATCATCGACGCCACCCGGCACCTCCTCACCACGCGCAGCCCCGACCTGGCCCTCTGCTACCTCCCGCACCTCGACTACGACCTCCAGCGCTACGGCCCCGACGACCCCCGCTCCCACCGGGCCGCGGCCGACCTCGACCGCGCCGTGGCCCCCCTGCTGGACGACGCCAGGGCCGGGGGCCGCACCGTCGTCGCCCTCTCCGAGTACGGCATCACCCGCGTCGACCGGCCCGTCGACATCAACCGCGCCCTGCGCCGCGCCGGACTCCTGGAGGTCCACACCCAGGACGGCATGGAGTACCTCGACCCGATGGCCTCCCGTGCCTTCGCGGTCGCCGACCACCAGCTCGCCCACGTCTACGTACGCCGGCCCGAGGACCTCGACGCCACCCGGGAAGCCCTCGCGGACCTCCCCGGCATCGCGGAACTCCTCGACGACGAGGGCAAGAAGGCGAACCACCTGGACCATCCCCGCTCCGGCGAGCTCGTCGCCGTGGCGGAGAAGGACGCCTGGTTCACGTACTACTACTGGCTCGACGACGCCCGCGCGCCCGACTTCGCGCAGCTCGTCGAGATCCACCGCAAACCGGGCTACGACCCCGTGGAGCTCTTCATGGACCCCCAGGACCCCTATGTCCGGGTCAAGGCCGCCTCGGCGGTCGCCCGCAAGAAACTCGGGATGCGCTACCGCATGGCCGTCGTCCCCCTGGATCCGTCACCTATCCGCGGCAGCCACGGCCGCCTGCCCACGAGCGACGACGAAGGTCCGCTCATCCTCTGCTCCACCCCCCACGCGTTCAACGGCCGAGTCCAGGCCACCGAAGTGAAGTCCTTGCTCCTCCAGCTTGCCGGACTCCACTGACAATCCGCCCCGCCCGCACGTTCACAGGGAGATTCGTGATCATGAGCCGCACCCCGAAGGACCCCGAGCTCGCGCGCAGACTCAGCCGCCGCAACGTCCTGGGTGTCGCCGCCGGAGCCACGGCCGCGACCCTCCTCAGCGGCGCCGCCGCCCAGGCGGCCGGCCCGCACAGCGGCCAGGGACACGGCCACGGACAGGGCAACGGGCACGGCAAGGGCCGCGCCGTCCTGCCTCCGGGCCGCCTCGGCATCCAGCTCTACAGCCTCCGCGACAAGGTATCCACCCTCGGCTTCGCCCCCGTGTTCGCCGAACTCGAGAAGTACGGCTACGACGAGATCGAGTTCGCCGGATACACCCAGGGTTCGGCCGGAGCCATCACCCTCGCCCAGCTCAAGCGGCTGGCCAAGGACCACGGGCTCAACCCCATCGGCAGCCACGTCAACTACTACGACGACAACAACCCCGACGCCTACTCCTTCGCGCAGAACCTCACCAAGGTCCTCGACGAGGCGGAGGCCCTCGGCCTCAAGCACATCGGCACCGCCTCCGGACCGTTCCGCTACGGCGACACCGTCGACGGCTGGAAGCGGGCGGCCGAGGACTTCAACACCTACGGAGCCGCCGCCCGCAAGCGCGGCATGAAGTTCTACCAGCACAACCACGCCGAGGAGTTCTCCTTCGCCACCGACAAGCCGAAGGTGCGCCTCTACGACGTCCTGCTCGCCGAGACGGATCCCGACCTGGTCTACCTCGAGATGGACATCTACTGGGCGTTCTGCGCCCAGTTCCGCTTCGGCAAGCGCGAGGACGGCACGCCGGCCCCCTTCAACCCCATCGACTACGTGCTCAAGCAGCCCGACCGCTACCCCCTCTTCCACGTCAAGGACGGCACCCGCAACGACGCCGCCCGCGACGGCTACGACATGACGGACGTCGGCGACGGTGACATCGACTACAAGAACTTCCTGAGCCGGGTCACCGCCCGCACGCACCGTGGCCGGACCTACCACCACTGGCAGACCGAGCACGACAACCCGGTCGACTCCCTCGCCTTCGCGCGCAAGTCCAGCGAGCACCTCCACTCGCTCCGCGAGAGCCGCTGCGGGGACTGACGCCCGGCAGACGCAACGCGTGGGGCCCGGTTCCAGGAACCGGGCCCCACGCGTGTGCCGCGGTGTGCGATCAGTCGGTCTCCCGGATGGGCGGGGCCGCAGGCGCCTTCACCAGCGGGTTGCCCTTCCGGTCACGGCCGGGTGCCGCGAGGAACAGCGCGAGGAATCCCGCGAAGAACGAGATGCTGCCCGCCAGGATGAACGCACCGTTGAGCCCCCAGGCGTCGACGACCAGGAAGCCCATCCCGGCTCCGAGTCCGGAGACGAGCTTGGAGCTGTAGACCATGCCGTAGTTGGTGGCGTTGTTGTTCTCGCCGAAGTAGTCCGCGGTCATCGCGGCGAACATCGGGAAGATGGCGCCGCCGCCGAAGCCCGAGACCGCCGAGAAGAACAGGAACAGCGGCAGGTTCCGCAGTTCGGCCGCCCCGATGATGCCGAACTGGGCGACCCCGAGGATGACGCAGACGTAGAGCAGGCACTTCTTGCGGCCGTAGAGGTCGGAGAGCCAGCCGATGACGCCGCGCCCCGTGCCGTTGACGATCGCCTTGAGCGACATGGCCGTGGCCACGATGCCCGCGGCGAAGCCCGCGTCCTGGCCGATGTCGACCTGGAAGGCGATGCCGAAGATGTTGACGCCGGAGGTACAGGCGAGGCAGCACCACATCAGCGCCACGCGGCCGGTCCTCCATGCCTCGCCGGGGGAGTACTGCTTGATGGCCGGCGGGTTCTTCTCCAGTGCACGGCGGGCCCGTGGGTCTTCGGGCGGGTTGAGCGGGTCGATCTCCGCGGGCCACCAGTTCTTCGGCGGGTCCCGGAAGAAGAAGCCGGCGCAGGCCACGAGCGCGGCGAGGAAGACCCCCACCGAGACGAGGACCCACCTGAAGTTGGTGATGTCCATGAACCCGGTGAAGATGAAGACGAACGGCACCGAACCGTAGGCGAAACCGCCGTTGACGAAGCCCGTCTTGCCGCCCCGGCGCTCCGGGTACCACTTGCCGACCATGTTGACGCAGGTGGCGTACACCATCCCCGCGCCCATGCCCGAGAACACACTGAAGCCGATGTACGCGAAGATCACGTGCGGCGCGTACGCCAGTGACAGGTAGCCGAGGAGGGTGCCGGCCGCGCCGAGCATCATCGCCCAGCGGGCCGGCAGCCTGCCGGTCTCCCTCAGCCTGCCCGCGGGCATCGCGACGGCGGCCTGGAAGAACACCCAGACGGTCATCATCCAGTAGATGTGACCGCTGTCCCAGTTGTGCGCGTGGTGCAGCGTGTCCTCCGCCGACGCGAAGGCGTACTCCGCCGAGCTGATGCCCATCATGCCGACCCACGGCAGGATGACCATCCACTTGCGCTTGCGGCCCATGATGTCGATGTCGCTCTCGCCAAGGCGGTAGGTCCTGCCGTTGGCGTCCGTCACCTCCCTGTAGGGGACGGAAGTCGAGATGTCGGTAGTCGCCATGTAGATCGAACCCCTTGCGTGGAAGAAGTCTGGCCAGCGCCCCCTGCCCGTTCTCACTTCGCGCCGGGGTCCGCGGCCGAGCGGTAGGCCGCAGACCCCGTGGTTCGAGCCGTCGTCATCAGGTCATCGGCCACCGCCCAACAAACCGGCGGCCCTGGCCCACCTGTACTTCGCGCCGAGTACGGCGACCGGCAGCTCCGTGGTGTACGGATACGCCACGACGCCCCTCTCGAACAGGTATGCGCATGCCTCCTCGACCTCCGTGTCACCGGCGAGCGACGCCACCACGGGCTTCTCGATCCCGCGCGCCCGGAACTCCTCCACCACCCGGGCCGTGAGCTCCGCGAAGACCATCGGCGGGGTGACGATCGTGTGCCAGTAGCCCAGCACAAGCGCGTGGATCCGCGGATCCTCCATCCCCAGCCGGATCGTCGCCTCGTACGTCGACGGCGGCTCGCCGCCCGTGATGTCGATCGGGTTCCCGGCCGCTCCGAACGGCGGGATGAACGCCTTGAACGCCGTGTCCAGGTCCGGCGGGATCTCCATCAGCGAGAGCCCGTTGTCGACGATCGCGTCCGACAGGAGCACCCCCGAACCACCGGCCCCCGTGATGATCACGACGTTGTCGCCCTTGGGAGCCGGCAGCACGGGCAGCGCCCGCGCGTACTCGAGCATGTCGTTCAGCCCCGGGGCCCGGATCACCCCCGCCTGCCGCAGGATGTCGTCGTACACGGCGTCGTCCCCGGCCAGCGCGCCCGTGTGGGAACCCGCCGCCCTGGCGCCCGCGCTCGTCCGGCCCGCCTTGAGGACCACGACCGGCTTCTTCGGCACGGTCGCCCGCGCCGCCTCCACGAACGCACGCCCGTCCTTGAGGTCCTCCAGGTGCATCGCGATGCACTCGGTGTTCGGGTCCTCGCCGAACCACGTCAGCAGGTCGTCCTCGTCGATGTCCGACTTGTTGCCGAGCCCGACGATCGCCGACACCCCCGTCTTCGTCGACCGTGCGAAGCCCAGGATCGCCATGCCGATGCCACCGGACTGTGAGGTCAGGGCCACGGGGCCCTTGACGTCGTACGGGGTGCAGAACGTGGCGCAGAGGTCCTGCCACGTCGAGTAGTAGCCATAGATGTTCGGCCCGAGGAGCCGCACGCCGTGCTCCTCGCCGATCGCCACGATCTCGTCCTGGAGGGCCTGTTCACCCGTCTCGGCGAAGCCGGACGGAATGAGCACGGCGTTGGGGATGCCCTTGCGGCCCACTTCCCGGAGCGCCGACGCGACGAACTTGGCGGGTATCGCGAAGACCGCCACATCCACCTCACCGGGAACGTCGGTGACACTCTTGTACGCCTTGCGGCCGAGAATGTCATCGGCCTTGGGGTTCACCGGATGGATCTCGCCCGCGAACCCGCCGTCGATGAGGTTGCGCATCACCGAATTGCCGATCTTGCCCTGCTCGTTGGACGCGCCGATGACCGCGACCGAACGCGGCTCCATCAGCCGGCGCATCGATACGAGGATCTCCTCCCGGCTGTAGCGCCGCCGCGCCTTCACCTCCTCGGTCGTCAGCAGGATCCGGATGTCGGCGGCGACCGCGCCGTCCGGAGACGCGATGACGGGGTTGAGGTCGACCTCCGCGATCTCCGGGAAGTCCGTGACCAGTTGGGAGACCCGCCGGATCTGTTCCGCCAGCGCCCACCGGTCCACGGCCGGCGCACCGCGCACCCCCTTGAGGATCTCCGCGGCGCCGATCGAGTCGAGCATCGACCGCGCCTCGTCCGCCGTCACCGGTGCCAGCCGGAAGGTGATGTCCTTGAGCACCTCGACCAGGACACCGCCGAGGCCGAACGCCACCACCTTCCCGAACGTGGGGTCGGTGACCGCCCCGACGATGACCTCCTGGCCGGGCGGCACGAGCTGTTGCACCTGTACGCCCTCGATCCGCGCGTCGGCCGCGTAGGCCCTGGCGTTCTTCACGATGGCGCAGAACGCCGCGCGCACCTCCTTGGCGCCCGAGACACCGACCACGACGCCGCCCGCGTCCGTCTTGTGCAGGATGTCGGGGGAGACGATCTTGAGGACCACCTGCCCGCCGAGACGGTCGGCCAGCGCCACCGCCTCGTCCACGTCCCGGGCCAGGCCCTCGCCCGGCACCGTGATCCCGTACGCGTCGGCGACGACCTTCCCCTCCGGCGCGGTGAGCGCGCTGCGCCCCTCGCCCCGGACACGGTCGAGCAGTGCCCTGACGCGCTCATGCTCCTGGTTCTCGACTGTTCCGGCCATGCTCAGATGACTCCGTTCGTCTTGAGAAGCCGCAGTTCCTCGTCACCCAGGCCCAGTTCGCCGACGTAGACCTCCGCGTTGTGCTCACCGAGCAGCGGGGAGGTGACGATGTCGACGGGGGAGTCGGAGAGCTTCAGCGGGCTGCCGACGGTGGTGAAGGTGCCGCGCTCGGGGTGTTCGACGCGGACCACCATCTCGTTGGCGGCGAGGGACTCGTCCTCGACGATCTCCTTGGTGGAGAGGATCGGACCGCACGGGATGTTGTGCGCGTTCAGCTGTCCCAGGACCTCCCACTTGGGGAGCGTCGCCGACCACTCCTCGATCAGCTGGAACATCTTGCCGAGCTTCGGCAGCCGGGACTCGGGCGTCGCCCACTCGGGGTCGTCCGCCAGCTCCGGCCTGCCGATCAGCTCGGACAGGGGTTTCCAGCCGACGGGCTGCACGATGACGTACACGTAGTCGTTGGGGCCGCCCGGCGCGCACTTCACCGCCCATCCCGGCTGGCCGCCGCCGCTGGCGTTGCCGCTGCGCGGCACCTCGTCGGCGTCCGCGGTGTCCTGCGCGTCCGGGTACTCGGCGAGCGGCCCGTGCTCCAGGCGCTGCTGGTCGCGCAGCTTGACCCGGCAGAGGTTGAGCACCGCGTGCTGCATCGCCACGTTCACCCGCTGGCCGCGCCCGGTGTTCTCCCGCTGGAAGAGGGCGGCGAGGATGCCGGCGACCGCGTGGACCCCCGTACCCGAGTCGCCGATCTGGGCGCCGGTGGCCAGCGGCGGGCCGTCGGCGAAGCCGGTGGTGGACATCGAGCCGCCCATGGCCTGCGCGACGACCTCGTACGCCTTGAAGTTGGTGTACGGGCCCTCGCCGAAGCCCTTGATCGAGGCGTACACGATCCGGGGGTTGATCTCCTGGATCCGCTCCCAGGTGAACCCCATGCGGTCCACGGCGCCCGGGCCGAAGTTCTCCACCATCACGTCGCTGCGGCGGATGAGCTCGGTGAGGATCTCCTTGCCGCGCTCGCTCTTGGTGTTGAGGGTGATGCTCCGCTTGTTGCAGTTGAGCATCGTGAAGTAGAGGGAGTCGACGTCGGGCAGATCGCGCAACTGCTTGCGGGTGATGTCGCCGCTCGGCGCTTCCAGCTTGACCACGTCCGCCCCGAGCCAGCCGAGCAGCTGGGTGGCGGAGGGACCGGACTGTACGTGCGTCATGTCGAGGACGCGCACGCCCTCAAGAGCCTTGGTCATGCCAACCGCTCCTCTGTCACTTGTACATGGTCTGGTTCATCGTTCCGGGGGCGTACGCGTCCGGGTCGACCCAGACGTTGATGAGCGAGGGCAGGCCCGACTCGCGGGCCCTGCGCAGGGCGGGTGCGATGTCGGCGGGGTCGCGGACCTCTTCGCCGTAACCACCCAGCATCTGGGCGAACTTGTCGTAGTGGACGTCGCCGAGGGTGTTGCCGACCCGCTCGCGCTCGTCGCCGTACTTGGCCTTCTGGCCGTAACGGATCTGGTTCATCGAGGAGTTGTTGCCGACGATGCCGACGAAGGGGAGGTTGTAGCGGACCAGCGTCTCGAAGTCCCACCCGGTGAGGGAGAACGCGCCGTCGCCGAAGAGCGCCACGACCTCCTTGTCGGGCCTGGCCTGCTTGGCGGCCAGCACGAACGGCACCCCGACCCCGAGCGTGCCGAGCGGGCCCGGGTCCATCCAGTGGCCGGGGGTGCGGGGCTGGACGACCTGTCCGGAGAAGGTGACGATGTCGCCGCCGTCCCCGATGTAGACGGAGTCCTCGGTCAGGAAGTCGTTGATCTCGCTCACCAGCCGGTAGGGGTGGATGGGAGAGGCGTCCGACTTCAGCTGGGGCAGCCGCTTCTCGATCGACACCTGCTCGGCGGCCCGCAGTTCGTCCAGCCAGGCCTTGCGCCGTGCGGATCCGCCGTTGAGCCGGCCGCTCGCGGCCTCCGTGACCGCCTTCAGGACCAGCGAGGCGTCACCGACGATCCCGAGGTCGACATCGCGGTTCTTGCCCACCGTGCGGTAGTCCAGGTCGATCTGGACGACGGTGGCGGCAGGGGAGAGCCGCTTGCCGTAGCCCATCCGGAAGTCGAACGGGGTCCCCACGATCACGATCAGGTCGGCGTTGGAGAAGGCGTAACGACGCGAGAGCTGGAAGTGGTGCGGATCGCCGGGCGGGAGGGTGCCGCGGCCCGCCCCGTTCATGTACGCCGGGATGTTGAGCGTCCGGACGAGCTCGGTGGCGGAGTCCGTCGCGCGGGTCGTCCAGACCTGACTGCCCAGCAGGATGGCGGGCTTCTCGGCGTGGACGAGCAGATCGGCGAGCTTCTCGATGTCGGCCGGATCGCCCGCCCCGCGGGTGGACGCACGGTACCGCCCCGCCTCGGGGACCCGGGCCCGGTCCGCCGGGACCTTCGCGTCCAGCACATCGCGCGGGATCTCCAGGAACGACGGGCCGGGCGCCCCGTGGTAGCACTCCCGGAACGCCATCGACACCATGTCCGCCGCCCGCGCGGTGTCCGGCACGGTGGCCGCGAACTTGGTGATGGGGGTCATCATGTCGACGTGCGGCAGGTCCTGGAGAGAGCCCATCTTGTGCTGGGTGTGGGCTCCCTGACCACCTATCAGGAGCATCGGTGACTCGGCACGGAAGGCGTTGGCGACCCCCGTGACGGCGTCGGTCGTCCCGGGACCCGCGGTGACCACGGCGCACCCCGGCTTCCCCGTGATCCGGGCGTAGCCGTCGGCCGCGTGGGCGGCCACCTGCTCGTGCCGTACGTCGACGACTTCGATGCCCTCGTCGACGCAGCCGTCGTAGATGTCGATGATGTGGCCGCCACAGAGGGTGTAGATGCGTTCCACCCCCTCCGCCTTGAGTGCCTTGGCGACCAAGTGCCCACCGGAGATGAGGTTCTGGCTGTCCTGGCTGTCCTCGGGCATGGCGATGTCCTGTCCCTTCGTAGGGGAGTGCGGGAGCCGTTCCGCCGCTCTCGCGGTACATTGCATACAGTCGACGAATACTGTATGAAGCTTGTTATCCCGCATCCGGTGGGTGGTGTCCAGGGGGCGTGCGGCACTTTCACAATCGGCACGATCGGGAGTGGCTATGGATCTGTACGAGCACCAGGCAAGGCAACTCTTCGCGGATCACGGCATCGCCGTACCGGACGCCGAGGTCGTGGACCACCCGTCCGCGGTGCACGCGGCGGCCGAACGGCTGGGCGGCCGTGTCGTCGTCAAAGCGCAGGTCAAAGTGGGCGGCCGGGGCAAGGCCGGCGGGGTGAAGGCCGCCGCGGACCCTGCGGCAGCCGTCGTCACCGCGCGCGGGATTCTCGGCATGGACATCAAAGGCCACCTCGTGCGGACCGTGATGCTCGCTCAGCCCGTGGACATCGAGGCGGAGTTCTACGTCAGCTATGTGCTGGACCGGGCCGCGGGGACCTTCCTCGCCATCGCCTCGGCGGAGGGCGGCATGGACATCGAGGAGGTCGCCGCCACCCGTCCGGAGGCTGTGGCCCGGATCCCCGTGGACCCGGCCGAGGGGGTCACGGAGGCCAAGGCGGCGCAGATCGCGGAGGCGGCCTCGCTCCCGCCGGAGACCGCACCCGTGCTCCAGGCGCTGTGGCAGGTGCTCACCCAGGAGGACGCCCTGCTCGTCGAGGTCAATCCGCTGGTCCGCACCACGGACGGCCGGATCCTCGCCCTGGACGGCAAGGTCACGCTGGACGACAACGCCGCCTTCCGGCAGAGCCGTTGGGGTGAGGACACCGCCGACCCCCACGGGGATCCGCTGGAGGCGGCGGCCGCCGCCAAGGGGCTCAACTACGTCAAGCTCGACGGCGAGGTCGGCATCATCGGCAACGGCGCCGGACTCGTCATGTCCACCCTCGACGTCGTCGCCGGCTGCGGCGCACGCCCGGCGAATTTCCTCGACATCGGGGGAGGAGCCTCGGCCGGTGTCATGGCGGACGGCCTCACGGTCATCCTCTCCGACCCTTCGGTGAGGTCCGTCTTCGTCAACGTGTTCGGCGGCATCACCGCCTGCGACGCGGTCGCCGACGGGATCGTCCAGGCCCTCGACTCGGTCCACCTGACGAAACCACTGGTGGTCCGCCTCGACGGCAACAGCGCGGCACGCGGGCGGGCGATCCTCGACGACCGTGCGCACCCGATGGTCCAGCAGGTCACCACGATGGACGGCGCGGCCGACCGAGCAGCCCGACTCGCCCTGGGAGGGCACTGATCATGGCCATCTTCCTCAGCAAGGAGAGCAAGGTCCTCGTGCAGGGCATGACCGGCGCCGAGGGCATGAAGCACACCAGGAGGATGCTCGCCGCGGGCACCCAGATCGTCGGCGGCGTCAACCCGCGCAAGGCGGGCCGCACCGTGGACCTCGACGACCGTACGGTCCCGGTCTTCGGCTCCGTACGCGACGGCATGGACGCCACCGGCGCCTACGTCACCGTCGTCTTCGTCCCGCCGCCGTTCGCCAGGGCGGCCGTGGTCGAGGCGGCGGACGCGGGCATCGGCCTGGCCGTGGTCATCACCGAAGGCATCCCCGTCCACGACGCCGTGGCCTTCCACGCCCACGCGAAGGCTCGCGGCACGCGCGTCCTCGGGCCCAACTGCCCCGGGGTGATCAGCCCGGGGCAGTCCAACGCGGGCATCATCCCCGCCGACATCGCGACGAAGCCCGGTCGCATCGGCCTGGTCTCCAAGTCGGGCACGCTCACCTACCAGCTGATGCACGAGCTGCGCGAGACGGGCTTCTCCACGGCGGTGGGCATCGGCGGCGACCCGGTGATCGGGACGACGCACATCGACTGCCTGACGGCCTTCGAGAACGACCGGGACACCGAACTGATCGTCCTCATCGGCGAGATCGGCGGAGACGCGGAGGAACGCGCCGCGGCCCACATCGCCCGGCACATCACCAAGCCGGTGGTCGGTTACATCGCCGGCTTCACGGCCCCCGAAGGCAAGACGATGGGCCACGCAGGAGCGATCGTCTCGGGGTCGAGCGGCACGGCCGCGGCGAAGAAGGAGGCACTGGAAGCGGCGGGAGTCGCGGTGGGCGCCACCCCGACGGAGACGGCCCGCCTGGCGGAGGACAGGTTGCGCGGCTGACAACCGAGCCGGTTCCCGGGCGTCGGGTTCGCAGCGCCGCAGCAATACAGCCCGTCCGGCACCGCAGGACCACGTCCGGGGCAGAGCCGCACCGAATCAGCCCGTCCGGCACCGCGGGACCGCGTCCGTGGCAGAGCCGCACCGAATCAGCCCGTCCGGCACCGCGGGACCGCGTCCGTGGCAGAGCCGCACCGAATCAGCCCGTCCGGCACCGCGGGACCGCGTCCGTGGCAGAGCCGCACCGAATCAGCCCGTCCGGCGATTGAGGACCGGGGTCCGGGGCGGAGCCCCGGTCACGGGCAGGGGCGGGCAGGGGAACAGGCCCGCCGCAGGCGCCCCACCAACCCCCTCCACCCGCACCCCCGCCACCGCACCCAGAGCGGAGACCCGATGACACAGACACCCGCACCGACACCCGCCGCCACCCCCACCCCCCTCATCCTCAAACCAGGAACCGCCTGGCAGGACGCCTGGAACCGCTGCCTCACCACCGCCCCCGAAGCCTTCGAGGAGGACAGGGCCCGCAACCTCTGGGCCGCCACCTGGCACCGGGACGGCCGCACCCTCCCCGCCACCAGCCCCGTCGACAACACCCCCATCACGGGACCGCCCCGCCTGGACGCGGACACCGCCCGCCAGGCCGTACGAGCGGCTCTCGACGCCCACCGCGCCTGGCGCCACATCCCGCTCCCCGAGCGCCGCGCCCGCGTCTCGGCCACCCTCGACTCCCTCACCGAGCACCGCGAGCTCCTCGCCCTCCTCCTGGTCTGGGAGATCGGCAAGCCCTGGCGCCTCGCCCAGGCCGACGTGGACCGCGCCATCGACGGCGTCCGGTGGTACGTCGACCACAGCGACCGTCTCCTGGCCGACCGCACCCCGCTCGCGGGCCCCGTCTCCAACATCGCCAGCTGGAACTACCCCATGTCCGTGCTGGTCCACGCGATGCTCGTCCAGGCGCTGGCCGGCAACGCGGTGATCGCCAAGACGCCCACCGACGGCGGGGTCTCCTGCCTCACCCTGGCGTGCGCACTCGCCGCCCGCGAGGGCGTCCCGCTCACCCTCCTCAGCGGCAGCGGAAGCGAACTGTCGGAACCGCTCGTCCGCTCCGCCGAGATCGGCTGTGTCTCCTTCGTCGGCGGCCGGGACACCGGCGCCCGGATCGCCACCGCCGTCGCCGACCTCGGCAAGCGGCACATCCTCGAACAGGAGGGCCTCAACACCTGGGGCATCTGGAACCACACGGACTGGCCGTCCCTCACCTCGCTCATCCCGAAGCTCTTCGACTACGGCAAGCAGCGCTGCACCGCCTACCCCCGCTTCGTCGTCCAGCGCACGCTCTTCGCGGACTTCCTGGCGGCCTACCTCCCCGCCGTACGGTCCCTCCGCACCGGGCACCCCCTCGCCGTGGAGCACCCCTCCGACCCCCTTCCCGTACTGGACTTCGGCCCTCTGATCAACGCCACCAAGGCCAAGGAACTGCACGACCAGGTCACGGAGGCCATAGACCGCGGGGCCGTCCCCCTCCATCAGGGATCCGTGGCGGACGCCCGTTTCCTCCCGGGCCAGGACACCGGCGCGTACCTCCACCCGGTCACGCTCCTCAACCCGCCCCCGTCCTCCCCGCTGCACCACGCGGAACCCTTCGGCCCGGTCGACACCATCGTCCTGGTCGACACCGAGGCCGAGCTCCTCGCCGCCATGAACGCCTCCAACGGAGCCCTGGTCGCCACCCTGTCCACGGACGACCCGGCGACGTACGAGCGACTGGCGCCGCAGATCCGCGCCTTCAAGACCGGGCACGGCAAGCCACGTTCCCGGGGTGACCGCGAGGAGCTCTTCGGCGGCTTCGGCGGATCCTGGAGAGGCGCCTTCGTGGGCGGCGAACTGCTCGTACGCGCCGTGACCGAGGGCCCGCCGGGGGAGCGGCTGCCGGGCAACTTCCCCGACTACCACCTCATGCCGTAACCGTGGGTGGTGGCCCCGCGGCGCGGGGCCACCACCCACCGGCCGAGCCGTTACAGGACACCCGCCTCCCGCGCCGTCCACACCGACGGGATCAGGGGGCGGTAGCCCAGTTCACGACGGATACGGGTCGTCGACATCACCCCGTGCCAGGGGTCAGGGACGTCCATGTCGAGAACCTCCTGCGGCACCGGCAGCCCATGGAACTGGAAGAGGTCGACCATGGTGACCGGGGCGTCGTCGGCGATGTTGTAGACGCCGTGCGCCCCGGGCGCGTACAGCAGCCGCCGCAGGCCCTGCGCCACGTCCACGTGGTGACCCATGTGCAGGCGCTGCATGGCCGGCCACTTCGGCGCCCACTTCATCACGTCGGCGAGGTGCGGATCCCCGTCGCCGTACACGAACGGCAGACGTCCGATGCGGAGGTCGTCCAGGCCCTCCATGGATCCGAGGGCCTGCTCCGCCTCCCACTTGGACTCCGGATAGGCGCCCCACAGGTGGGTGCCGGGCACTGTCTCGTCGCTCTCCACCAGGGCCCTGCCCCGCCCCGCGCCGTACGCGAGCCCGGTGCTGACCTGCACGAACCGCCGCACTCCGGAGGCCACCGCGGCCCGGCCGAGCTCGATGGCCGCATCGCGGTTCACCGCCCGCGCCTCCTCGTCCGGCACCCCGCGGAACGCGGCGGCGACGTTCACCACCGCGTCCACGCCGGCCGTCGCCTTGCCGAGCACCTCCGCGTCGCGCAGATCACCGACCAGCACCTGCGCGCCCAGCTCGGCGAACCGCTCGCCACGCGCCGCGTCACGCACCAGGACCCGCACCTCGTCGCCGGCCGCCGCGCTCCGCAGCAGCCGGGGCACGAACCGTCGCCCGACCTGGCCCGTCGCACCTGTCACCAATGTCAGCATGGCCGCCTCCTCGTTCTCGTAGCCGTGCCCCCACCGTGGGGGAGCCGCGGGGAGAGCGGGAGAGACGCGTCTGTCCAGGGAGCGGCACTCCCTGGATACGGGTCCGCATGCGAGGGATCCTGAAGCGGTGGACCGAACCGAACTCGCGGACTTCCTCCGCCGTGCCCGTGCCCGCCTGACCCCCGGCGACGTGGGCCTGAGCGCGGGACCGCGGCGTCGCACCCCGGGCCTGCGCCGCGAGGAGGTGGCGCAGCTCGCCGGAATGTCCACGGACTACTACACGCGGCTGGAGCAGCGCCGCGGCTCCCACCCGTCGCGGCAGCTGCTCACCGCCCTCGCCCGCGCCCTGCGGCTCACGGACACGGAGCGCGACCACCTGTTCCACCTGGCGGGCGAGGAGCCGCCCCGGCCGGGCGGCTCCTCCGACCACGTCCGTCCGGGACTGCTGCTGATCCTGGACCGGCTCCACGACCTCCCGGCGATGGTGGTGAGCGACTGGGGCGAGGTGCTCGCGCAGAACACCATGGCGGTGGCCCTGGCCGGTGGTGATCACACCGGGACGAATCTGATCCGTCGCTGGTTCACGGTGCCGGGCGCTCGGGAGCTGTCCCCGCCCGAGTACCACGAGCAGCACGCCCGCGCGCACGCGGCGAGCCTGCGGGCGGTCGTCGGGGCTCGCCCCGACGACCCCGGTCCGGCCGCACTCGTGGCCGAACTCCGCTCCGCGTCGCGCGAGTTCGAAGCGCTGTGGAAGTCGCACGACGTCCTGGCGCGCCGCCCCTCGCCGAAGCGGTTCCTGCACCCGGTGGTCGGTCTCCTCGACCTCGACTGCGACGTGCTGCTCAGCGACGGTCACAGTCAGCAGCTCGTCGTGCACTCCGCGCGGCCGGGCACGCCGACGTACGAGCGCCTCGAGCTGCTGCGGGTCGTCGGTCTCCAGGATCTGGGCCCCGGCCCGCAGGAGCAGCCGCCGCCCCGTCACCCGATCCCCTGACGGTCCGGGCGCAGCGCGAACGCCCGTCCGGCCGCCTCGGGGACCGTGCGCTCCACCGCTTCCACGAGAAGTACGCGGTGCCTGAGCAGCGGTTCCTTCCGCTCCTCGGAGGCGAGCAGCAGCAGATCGTCGAGCCCGGCCAGCAGCCGCCGCGTGACCTGAGGGCTCGCGGCGGCGCACCACCGGATCTCCTCGAACGCGAGATCCACGAGGTCCGTCCACCCCGGCACCCGCTGGACGAGCCGTACGTCGCCCCGCCGGTCCCGGTGGTGCAGCGGCGTGAGCGGCAGACGGACGGCGACGGCCAGGTACTGCACGATGCGGTCCAGGCACTGCACGGCGGTGGTCGGGTCGTTCACCGAGGACGACAGGGCGCGCAGCGCGATGTCGGAGAGCTGCCGCAGACCGAACGCGGGGTCCTGGAACAGGGTGCGCTCGACGCCGACCGAGACCGTGTGCCTCAGGGCGCGCCGGGACGGCGCCGCCCCGCCGTGCACGGCCAGCACCGGCGTGCCCGGCACCAGGAAGTCCCCGGTCCGGGGCACCAGCCGCAGCACGACCCCGTGGCGGCGTGCGGCCCTCACCAGCCGTGCGACCGCCACACCCCTGAGCACCCCCGCCCGGTCCCGGTGCGCCACGTGCGCGGTGACGGGCCCCAGCGACGGCTCGTCCACCGACCCCTCCGGCTGCCGTGCGAGCGCACGGAGCGACTCGCCGGCGATGTGGTCCAGGACGGGGCCGACCTGCATCAGCCGCAGGGTGGAGGAGACGTAGGCGACGAACAGCAGCAGGCTCAGTCCGACCAGCCCGAGGGTCAGCAGGCTCTGGAGCAGGGGCGCCGACGTCACCCGGTGGGGATCGGGTTCCGCCCCGCCCTCGTACGAGGTGAGCACCAGGAGCGAGAACGCGAAGGTCGCGAGGAACACCGCCAGCGTGAGCTTGCTGATCCTGCTCCGTACGAAGATCCGGACGACGCGCGGGGTGAGCTGGCCGCTCGCCATCTGCACCGCCACCAGCGAGATGCTGAACACGACACCGATGAACGTCATCATCGCGGCGCTGACCGTGGTGACGATCGTCCGGGCGTCCCCGGCGAACGTGAGGAGGTCACCGAGCTCCTCGTAAGCTCCCTCCTCCTTGAGGTACGAGACGATCCGGGTGTCCAACTCGGAGAGGACCAGCCACAGCGCGAAGGCGCCCACGAGCCCCGCGGCCGGCGCGCACCAGAAGGTGTCCCGCAGCCGCTCCCGCAGCGAAGCCAGGGCGCGGGGCGCCCGCCGGACGGATGCGCTCGTGCCGCTCGGGCCGCTCTTGCCACTCATGCCCGCGAAGGTAGCCCGGCAGCACGCCGCGTACACGGCACGCCACGGAGTGTGCGCAACGGGACGCCAGGGGTGCCGGGACGTGCCCACACCGCACTGACCACCTAAAACGCAGGTGAGAGGCACCTCAAACCCCTGGTATTGTTTTCTTTGTCGCCACGGGGAGGACCCCGGGACGACAGACACCTTGTCCGGGTGGCGGAATGGCAGACGCGCTAGCTTGAGGTGCTAGTGCCCTTTATCGGGCGTGGGGGTTCAAGTCCCCCCTCGGACACATATCCGTACCGCGTGGTTCATGCGCGGACGGCATCGGCGCCCGCTCCCGGCCCTCGGCCGGGGCGGGCGTTCGTCGTTTCGCGCTCCGTCCCGAGCAGCCGAGAGCGAGCCCCGGGTCCGAGCCTCCACGTCGAGCCCGGAGCTGACCGACGGGTTCGGGCTCCCCTGTTCGGCGCATGCCGGGGCCGTGCGTTCGGAGATCGAACACCCATTGTGCGGGCGAGAGTTGACTGTTAGCCTCCCGGGCGATCGGTCGTTTGTTGCGGAAATGATAAGTGGGGTCCGCGACTTCGGGGGAAGATCGTCACTGTGGGGGTGGAGTGGATCCGCGTAGTGTTGCCGGAATTCTGAACTTCGAACGACATGTGGTCCCTGCCGTTGACCGCTTCAGGGACGCCCGGCAGGACGCGGGCGCGGAACAAGCGCTGGCTGATGTGATCGGAGCGGTCCAAGGACTGTCCGGTCTCATGCCTGACCGTCAGATAGCGGCGACTGTACGGGACTTGACGACATGGCAAAGATCCGGGTGCACGGGCGTACCGGATTTTGACGCCACGCGGGACGCCGTGCCCGCTCCGCAGGACGGCGGGGCGGCCGCGTTCGTCGGGCCCGTGATCCTTCCCAACAGCGACCGCCGCGAGGTCGAGCTCGAAGCGTTCTCCGTCGTCCGGCAGGACCCCGACTGCACCCCGTACCTCCAGGCCGCGTACCCGCACCCGAAGGCGATGTTCCAGTCCACCCGCCTGCTGTCCGCCTCCCGAGGCCTGCGGGAAGGGAACTGCGTGGTGTTCTTCCCCGAGAACATTCCGACGGCCACCCCCTGCACGCAGCAGAACTTCGCATGGTTCTTCTTCAGCCGGCACGTGGACATCTACGCCGACACCCTGGCGATCACGACCCGGCTGTGCGGTCCCGGATCACCGTTCGCCGGTGAGACGCGGCTGGTCTCCGCGGAGGTCGACCCCGAGGACGTGTACCAGGCCCGGTGCATCTGGGGTTACCTGCACGACTACTTCCACCACACCGGCCCCCGGCCCCTCGACCAGCACCTGGCGTTGAAGACGACCTGGCGTCCCGGGCTCCTCGAGGAGCTCAAGGTCGACATGAAGTCGGCGATCGCCTGCTTCGAGGAAGAAGTGCCTTTCGGCCCGGTCGTCTTCGAGTACATCCTGCTGGAACGTCTCTTCCGCTACCCGGCACAGCCCGACCCGCTCCGCAACTTCGACGCGGGCACCGGCTTCGCGCTGGGCACCTGGCTCGCCGAGCACGGTCTGTTCACCGACGACGGCCGCGGCCGGCGCACGCTGGGCCCCAAAGCGGAGATCGTGGCGAGTGTCCGCGAACTCATCGGCCTGATCGAGGAGATCGAGACGATCGCGGAGGACGACGCCTACCGCAAGGCGGCCGTCGACTTCCTCTACGAGAAGCTGCTGCGCCGTCCCGAGACCAAGCCCTACCGGTACGGTGGCCCCCTGGCACCACTCAGTCTCTGGGGTGCCGAGGTCCATGTCTGACGAACCGAGGACCGGCACGGCCGAGCTGGACCGCATACGCCAGGAGCCGGGCTTCTGCCGCTACCCCACGAGCCATATGGCCGTGGTGGAGTGGGACGCGGACACCGGCTGGTCCGGTCCCACCGTCGAGCCGTACGGCGCGTCCCCGATGGACCCGAGGACCCTCGGCCTCCACTACGGACTGGCCGTCTTCGAAGGACTGAAGGCGTTCCGCGGCCAGGACGGGTCGGTGTCCCTGTTCCGTCCGGACGACCACGGCACCAGGCTCGGGCGCTCGGCCGAGCGGCTGGCCATGGCCGCGATGCCCGCCGGCCTCTTCACCCAGGCGTGCGCCCGCCTGGTCGCCACCGTCGAGCACTGGGTGCCGGGTGGCTACGGACAGAGCCTGTACATCCGGCCGCTGCTGCTCGCCACCGAGGCCGAGCTGGGTCTGCGGCCGTCGCGGAACTACCGCTGCGTCTTCCTCGCCTACCCCGCCGACCCCTGCTTCGGCACCGGCTTCCGTCCGCTCGCGGTCACCACCGCGACGGAGGAGGTACGCGCGGTGCGCGGCGGCACAGGCGAGTCGAAGTGCGCCGGCAACTACGCCGCGAGCCTCTACACACGGACGCGGGCCCAGGCCGCGGGCTACGACGAGGTTCTGTGGCTCGACGGACTGGAGCGCCGGTGGATCGAGGAACTCAGCACCATGAACGTCTTCCTCGTCTGGCGGGACGAGCACGGCACGCGCCTGACCACACCCCCGTGCGAGGGAACGATCGTCCGGGGCCTCACCCGTGACTCGCTGCTCACCCTGGCGGAGGACCTCGGCCTGCCCGTCACGGAGGAGCACACCGAGATCGACGCCGTACGCGAAGGAATCCGCTCCGGCCGCCTGACCGAGATGTTCGCCTGCGGGACGGCCGGCGTGGTCATCGCCGTGGGCCGCCTCGGCACCGGAGGCGAGGACATGACCGTCGGCGACGGTGAGGAGGGCCCGGTGACCGGACGGCTCCGGGGCGCCCTGCTCGACGTACAGCAGGGACGCACACCCGACAAGCACGGGTGGCTGTTCCGTGTCACCGGAGCCGCAGCCACC
Source organism: Streptomyces sp. NPDC088746 (assembly GCF_044751065.1). Classification (NCBI taxonomy): domain Bacteria; kingdom Bacillati; phylum Actinomycetota; class Actinomycetes; order Kitasatosporales; family Streptomycetaceae; genus Streptomyces; species Streptomyces sp. NPDC088746. The sequence goes on along the minus strand of NZ_JBIVLA010000005.1, from coordinate 288,675 downwards.
ACCACCCACACAGACGAGAGCGGAGGGCGGCACACATGAACCACCGCTCGGGAGCGACAGTCGACCTCGACCGCACACTGGCGGGAGTCACCCGGATCCACACACTCGGCCCGACGGGCACGAACCTGGAGAAGGCGGCCCACCACTGGTTCGCCGACCGGCGGGTCACCGGCACGGTCGTCCTCCACGCCGAGGTGGAGGACGGGCTCGACGCCATGAACTTCGACGGCACCGAGGCCATCCTCGCGTGCGCCGTCTACCCGCGCCTGCACGACCTCGTCTTCGGCAACCTGCACCGCCTGGAGATGGTGGACAGCTTCATCCTCGACACCCACGACATGGTCCTGGCCAGCCGGCCGGACCAGGGGGCGGTCACCACGATCGTCACCCACCCGGCCCCGAGCTGCCTGGTCACCGGACGAGGTGACGTCTCTCTCACGAGCAGCAACTCCCGCGCGGCCGCCCTCTGCGCCGCGGGGGAGTTCGACGCCTGCGTCACCACCGACGCGGCGGCCCTCGCCGAGGGGCTGCGGGTCGTCGAGAACTTCGGGCCGGTGCCCATGGTCTTCACACTGCACTCGGGCAAGGCCGTCGGGGGCCCCCCGCCCGGGGCGGTGTGATGCGGAGCACCACCTCGCCGTCCGGCCGCCGCATGCCCGGGGCCTTCCGGGCCCTCATGGTGAGCGAAGCCGTGTCCTCGGCGGGTTCGCAGTTCACCCTCGTCGCGCTGCCCGTGCTCGCCGCGGCGGGCCTGGGCGCGTCCCCGTCGCAGATCGCTCTGCTGAGCGGGGCGCAGTTCGTCCCTGTCCTCGTCGTCACGCCCTACGCCGGGAAACTGGCCGACATGCGGGACCGGGCCCCTCTGCTGTACATGTCCCACTTCGCGCGCGCCGTCGTCCTGCTCCTCGTGGTCACGATGTCCGCGGCGGAGCTGCTGAACTACGGGACGCTCTTCGCGGCCGCCGTACTCCTGGGTGCCTTCACCGCACTGTTCGACACCTCCCTGCTCGCCTACGTCCCGGACACCGTCGACTCCCCGGAGCTGACGCGGGCCAACGGACAGCTGGCATCGGTCAACGCGGTCTCCCAGACGGCGGGGCCGGCCGTGGGCGGTCTCGTCGTCTCCGGTCTCGGCCCGCTGCTCGCGGTCGCGCTGGACGCCGTCTCCTACCTGGTGGGCGGAGCGGCCCTGCGGATGCGTCCGAAGCCTTCCCGGCACCGGGCCCTCAAGGAGAACGCGACCATTCGCGCCGGGTTCACCGCCGTCGCCGCGTCCGACCCGCTGCGCCGCCTGGTGGCATCCGGCTCCCTCTTCAACCTGGCCGAACAGGTCGCTCTGAGCGTGCTGTTCATCGCCGTGGTGCAGGAGGCGGACCACTCCGTCGCGTTCCTCGGCTTCGGCTTCAGCGCCGCCGGCATCGGCAGCGTGATCGGAGCCAGAGCGACATCCAGCTACGGCGGCGGTGACGCCGGCCGGTCCTGGGTGTGGGCCCTGCTCCTGTCGCAGGCCGCGTTGCTCGCCGCTCTCTGGTCACTCGGCCTGGGCGTCTGGGGCGCCGCGGCGTTCATGGCGGGCATGTTCGTGTACGGCGCCGCAATCGCCTACTACAACGTGCATGCCCTGACGCGGCGTCAGATCGTGTCGCCCACAGGGATGCTGGGCCGCGTCAACGCCGTCTACCGGACGTTCGCCTTCGGCGCCATCCCCCTCGGATCGGGCCTCGCCGCGCTCCTGCTGCTCTTCACCGACGCTCCGACGGCGGCCACTCTGGTCGCCGTGCTGAGCGTGGCGGCCACCTGGATCCTCATCAGGGGGAACTACTCGATCGAGAGGCGGGACGAGGCATGGACCACCGGCTGACCTCCTTCGTGGTGAGCGAGCGGTCGCGGCTCGACGCCTCCGGCACCGACGAGTCATGGCTCGACGAGGGCGGTTTCTACACCTCTCGACGCTGGACGGTCTCCCAGGAGGGCGACCGCGGATTCAGCACGGCCTATCTGGCCGGGCACGACGAGAAGACCGGCCGGACCGCCGCGCTCGTCCCCTTCCACATGGCTCCCGGCGGCGACAGCAACCCGCTCTACAACGAGACCACACTGCTGGGACAGGCCCCGGACGTCCAGCTGCTCGCCGGCTCGCGCACCGGGTACGACAACCGGCTGCTGCTGCGCCCCGGCCTGTCGGGCGCCGACCGGTCCCGGCTCATGACCACCCTCTGCACCCGGCTCCTGGAACGCGCCGAGGAGCACGGGGCCCGGCACGTGTCCTGGTGGTACCTGCCGGACGAGGAGGCGCGTGAGCTCGGGGGCCTGCCCGGGTTCGCCACGGTCACCACCCTCTGCCTGCCGACCGCGGTGGTCCGCCCGCGCGGCGCGACCTTCGACGCGCACGTCGCCGCCCTGCCGGCCTCGCGGCGCTCACTGGTCCGGCGCGATCTGAAGCGGCTGACCGCGGGCGGCTACCGGACCCGGACCCTCCCCGCCGAGTCGGTCCCCCTGGAGAGGTACGCGCCTCTCGTCGTCCAGGTGCAGGTCCGGCACGGCGAGGAGCTGAGCGAGGAGGGCGCCGTCCGCTACCTCCGCAGGTGTCTGAGCATCGGCTCCGGCGACGACGTGGTGATCACCGAGGTGCTGGACAAGCAGGAGCGCCCGGCCGCCTTCGCGCTGGGGATCGTCCACGGCCGGACGCTGCACATGCGGGTGTTCGGCTGTGACTACCGGGCAGGCCACGGCACCAGTGGCGAGTACTTCGAGGCGACCGTGTACGAGCCGCTGAGGTTCGCCCTGGAACGGGGCCTCGACGCGGTCCACCTGGGGGTCACCTCCTACCGGGCGAAGTCACTGCGGGGCGCCGAACTACGCCTACGCAGCACGCTGTTCATGTCCCGCTCGGAGCAGGACCTGCCCACGCCCGCACCCGACTGGAGCTTCCTCGGGGACGACGAGCGATTCCTCGCGGGCGGAGCAGGCGGACCATCGGAGGTCATCCCGTGCTGATCGTCGTACAGCCCCTTTCCGCCGGCGCGCGTCTCGTCTCCAGAGTCGTGCGGTCCGGGGTTCCCTGTCTGATCCCCACCCAGTTCCCCGAGCTGCTGCCCCCGGAGGTCACCGCGGCCGCCACCGTCGTCGACTGGCACCCCGACCAGGGGGTACCCGGTCTGCTCCGCTGCGTCGAGGAGTCCGGGGGCCGGCCGACCGGCGTCGTCGCGGGCTTCGAGTACGTGGTGCCGGAGAGCGCGGAACTCGCCAGGTCGCTGGGGCTTCCCGCGCTCGGCGCGGACGCGGCGGAGGCGGTCCGTCAGAAGGACGTCATGCGCCGGTGGTGCGCCGAGCGGGGCATCGCGTTCCCCCGCTCCGTCGCCGTCCCCCCTGATGCCGCGGGGCCGTGCCCGCTGCCGTTCCCCGTCGTCGTCAAGCCGGTCGACTGCGGGGGCAGCCTGCTGGTGAGTCTCTGCCGCGACCAGGAGGAGTACGAGCGGGCCTGCGCGTCCGTGCACCACCCCGGGGAGGTGAAGTTCCACCCCAGCCCCCGGCGCACGGCGCTCGTCGAGGAGTACGTGGAGGGGCCGGAGTTCTCCCTCGACGGCTGGGTGGACGCGGGCGGGCCGCACGTCGCCAGTGTCACGACCAAGTTCGTCTCGGACCCGCCCTACTTCTTCGAGACGGGCCACATCGCCACCGCTCCGGCCCATTCCCCGTACGGCGAGGTCCTCGAGGAATTCGCACGGAGCGTCGTGGCGGCGTTCGACCTGTCGGTCGGTCCCTTCCACATCGAGACCCGGATCGACCGCGAACGCGGGCCCGTGCTGATCGAGGTCGGTGCCCGGCTGGCCGGCGACAACATCCCCGAACTCGTGCTTGCCGGGCCCGGGGTGGACCTCTGCGCGGCGGCGGCGGACGCCGCCCGGGGCCGGCGGCACCCGGAACCGCCGACGTCGCCGATCAGCGCGGGTCTCGCCTTCGTCACCACCGGCCGGCCCGGCGCGTACGCCGGCACGCTCACCGGCCTCGAACCGTTCCCCGAGGCCTCCGAGTTCCGGGGCCTCGTCCCGGAGGCGGACCCGGGGGCGGTGCTCGACCCGGACGACATCTTCAGCAACCGGGTCGCCCGGATCCACTTCGAGGGAACTCTCGACCGGGTCGAGCACCTGGTCGCCTCGGTCATCAAGGACGTCATGGTCGACATCGAGGTCGACAACGAGAACGGTGATCTCAAGAAAGAGGAAGCTGCCCGCGTATGAGCAACGAACTGACCGTCACGCCGACCGCCGCCCCCCGCCCCAAGCCGGAGGCGGGCTCGTCCGCCGGGACGATCCTCACCGACCACGCGTTCTTCATGCGCTCCGGGAAGCGCCGCAGCTGGCAGGGACTGACCGTCGCCGACCGGGACACCATCCCGGCGCTGCGGCCCACCGCCGCCGCCCTGCAGGGCGGACAGGTCGTGGTGGACGGGCTCAGGGCGTACCGGATGACGGACGGGACGGTCTCCGTCTTCCGTCCCGACAGCCACATCAAGCGGCTCAACAACGGCGCCCGCCGACTGGCCCTGCCCCAGGTCGACTTCGACAGGGTGTGGAGCTCCGTACGTGCCCTGGTGCAACTGGACCAGGACTGGCTCCCCGAGGAGCCGGGCGGAGCCATGGACCTGCGCGCGGTGCTGGCCGCCGACGGCACGGGGCTGACCGCGGGCCCCGTGGACGACTGCCTCTTCTACGTACTGGCATCCGTGGCGGACCAGGACGAGGCGGGAGGGAAGGCCGTACGGGCGATGACGCTCGACGGCTACGTCCGCGCCTGGCCCGGGGGCTTCGGCGACATCAACGCCGTCGGCACCCTCGCGATGGGCGTGGTGCCGGGCGAGATCGCGGCCAACTACGGCTACGACCACGTGCTGTGGCTCGACGGCCCGCAGGGCCGCCTCGTCCAGCAGATCGGGAACCTCAACGCCTTCTTCGTGATCGACGGGGTCCTGACCACGCCGCTGCTCGACCGTTCCGTCCTTCCCGGCATCACACGCGACTCCCTCGTCAAGCTGGCGCGCGACTCCGGGACGCGGGTCGTCGAACGGCCGGTGGAACTGGCGGAGATCCTCAAGGGCATCGCGGACGGCACCGTCACCGAGTGCTTCGCCACCGGGACGGAGGCCGGGGTGGCGCCCGTGACCTCACTCGGTCACCAGGGGGAGGAGTACCGCCTCGCCGACGAGGCGGGGCCCGTCACCACGCGCTTCCGCGGTCTGCTCCGGGACCTCCACCGGGGCGAGGCGGTCGACCGCTTCGGGTGGATGCGACGGGTGACCGAGGTCGCGCCGGTCCATGCCTGAGGGCGGCCGTACGTCCCGTGGCGGGAGCCGCGCCGAGAACGTCCTGGAAGAAGAAGCCTGGAGGTACCGCTGACATGGCCTATGTCGTCACCGACGAGTGCATCGGCTGCAAGTACACGGACTGTGTGGACGCCTGTCCCGTGGACTGCTTCCACGAGGGCCCCGACATGCTCTACATCGACCCCGAGGAATGCATCGACTGCAACGCGTGCGTCGCCGAATGCCCGCCCGAGGCCATCTGGGCGGACGTCGACCTGCCGGAGGACAAGCTCCGGTGGATCGAGATCAACGGAGAGATGAGCGGAAAGTACCCGGTCCTCTTCGAGAGCCGTGGTCCCAAGGGACAGCCAGAAAGCCAGCCTTCCTGACCAGAGAGCGGGAACCGACGTCATGACGACCCAAGTCGAAAACCCCTTCATGCTCGGACTGGACTCGAACTTCTACCTGAAGGACGAGTTCGAGAGCCCGGAGAAGCGCACCAACGTCACCTGGTTCTACCCCAAGATCTGCGGCTTCCAGGACGCCCTCGACGACGAGGCGAAGAAGGCGGAGTACTTCTCCTTCCTGGACCGGCAGTCCCACCCGGAGCAGACCGACATCCTGCTCTACTTCCACATCCCCTTCTGTGAGGCGTTCTGCAACTTCTGCGCGTGCTTCAAGGAGTCCGCGGCGAAGTACCAGGGCGAGCGGCAGAAGCGGTTCGTCAAGGCGATGGTGCGGGAGATCGAGCGCAACGCCCGGTCGAAGTACTTCCAGGGTACGAAGATCAAGTACGTCCAGTTCGGCGGCGGCACGCCCTCCGCGCTGGAACAGGAGTCGATGGCCGACATCCTGGAGGCCGTGCACCGTGAGTTCGACCTCAGCGAGGTCGACGGCATCTCCCTGGAGGGCAGCCCGCTCGGCCTCTCCAAGGACGGGTACATCGAGATGCTCAAGTCCCTGGGCATCACCCGTATCTCGTTCGGCGTGCAGACCCTGGACGAGGAGATCCGGCGGAAGCTGACCATCAAGGCCACCGTCGAGCAGGTGCACCAGACGGCCGAGAACATCCGCCGGGCCGGCATCCGCACCTTCGCGCTGGACCTGATGTACAACCTGCCGGGGCAGGACGACGAGGTCCTCGCCCGGGACCTGGAGGGCATCTGCGCAGAGCTGCGGCCCAGCTTCGTCCAGACCTACCGCTTCAACCAGTGGGAGGGGACGCGGCTCGACCAGCAGATCCGCGCGGGCAAGGTGGCCGAGGTCAAGCCCTCGGGCAGCATCGAGCGGGTCCAGTACCGGCAGATCAAGGACGGGCTCGCGGCCTACGGCTACGACAAGCAGCTCCTGATCAACTTCTTCACCCACCTGGACGACCCGGGCGAGATCGGCCTGAACCACGCCTGCGGAGGCAACGGCTACCGCGCCAGCTACACGCTGGGCATCGGCCCCGCCGCCGAGAACTACATGGGCGAGCGGAGCTACCGGAACCACACCGACGTCGAGCGGTGGATGCGTGACGTCGAGGCCGGGATCCTCCCCATCGAACAGGGCCGGATATGCAGTGACGACGAGGTCGAGAACCGCGTCATGGTCTTCTTCCCGGTCTTCGGCAGCGTCCGCAAGGAGGACGTCGCCAACTTCGAGAAGTACCGCCGGGAAGTCGACTGGCTGGTCGAGGGCGGCTACGCCGTGGAGACCGACGAGGAACTCACCCTGACCGAGTCCGGCCGGGAGAACGCGGGCAACATCGCCTTCCTCTTCTACTCCGACGAGGAGAAGGCCCGGGCCCGCCGCACCATGTACCTCTCGCTGAAGAACAAGCGGAACCCGTTCCACCAGGACCAGCAGAACATCCCGCGGACCCCGCTCTTCCTGCAGACCCGCCCCAAGACGCAGGACGAGAAGCCTGCCGCCCCCGAGAGGAGCTGAACCGAGGGTGAACGACCGCAAGACCCAGGCGGACATCGAGAACGACCTCCGTGAGGTCATCGCCCAGATCTTCCCGCACCAGAAGGTCGACCTGACCTCCAGCACCCCGCTCTTCAACGGCGGACTCTCGCTGAACTCGACCCAGATGATCGAACTCACGCTGGCCTTCGAGACGTTCTACGACATCGAACTCGAACCGGAACTGCTGACGGTGGAGAACTTCGCGTCCCTGGGCTCCCTGTCCGAGCTGATCCAAGAGCTCCTGGACGACGAGGTGTCCACTGTCTGAGATCGCCACGACGGGGCCGGCGGAAGCCGGCTCCCGTTCTCCAGCGGACGTGCGGATCGTCCTGATCCACGGAAACGCCGGGGCGAGCGTCGAGGGCATCTGGTTCCCGTACCTCAGACGGGAGCTGGAGGCCCTCGGCCACCGGGTCGTGGCCGAGACCTTCCCCGACCCCATCAAGGGCCGTATGCGGTACTGGCTCCCGTACCTCACGGACGTCATCCGCCCGGACCGGAACACGGTGATCGTCGGGCACTCGTCCGGGGCGCTGACCGCCTTCCGGTACGCGGAGACGGCGCCGCTGCTCGGCACCTTCGCCGTGGCCGGCCACCACAACGACTGCGGCTTCGAACTGGAGCGCCGCAGCGGGTTCTTCGACCGGCCGTGGGACTGGGAGGCGATCCGGCACAACCAGCGGTTCATCGCACAGTTCCACTCGAAGGACGACCCCTGGGTCCCCTTCGAGGTGGCCGAGGAGCTCCACCGTCTGACCGGCAGTGACTTCACGGTGATGGACGACATGGGCCACTTCGGCTCGTACGACCAGCAGATGGACACCTTCCCGGAGTTGCTGGACGCCATCCGGTGCCGGCTGGAGGACCCCGCGACCTGGCAGGAGGAAGGATGAACGGCTTCGAGGACGGCACCGTCCCGCGGCTGGCGGACGGCATCCTGGAACGCCGGTGCGGGAGCGACGCCACGGCGGTGGTGGACCTGAGCACGGGGGAGCAGGTCTCCTACCGGACCCTGGCACGGCGGACCCAGGCGCTGGCGGACCTCCTGGCCCGGCACGGGGTCGGCAGGGGCACGACCGTCGCCATGGTCATGGACAAGTCCGCCGCCTCCGTGGCGGTCATGTGGGCCGCCCTCCGGCTGGGCGCCCGCTACGCGCCGGTGGACGAGTCACTGCCCTCGGCGAGGGTCGCACTGCTGCTCGGCATGTGCGCGCCCACCGTCACCCTGGTCCACCACCGGCACCGAGCCCTGCTCGACGGCGCGCCCGCCGGTACGGTCCTCACTGTCGGGGCGGAACCTCCGGAGGAACCCGGCGGGAAGCAGTGGGACCCCGTGGCCGAGACCGACGTCCGCCCCACGGACGCCTCGGACCGGAGCCCCGAGGACCACGCCTATGTCGTCTTCACCTCGGGATCGACCGGCCTGCCCAAGGGGGTCGTGATCAGCCACCGCTCCCTGTGCGCCCTCCTCGAAGGAGTGCAGCGGGTGGTCGGCTTCGACGACGGCATGCGGTTCCTCAATGTGGCGCCGCTCTTCTTCGACGCCTCGGTCGTCGACCTCTGGTCGACCTTCCTGGTCGGGGGCAGCGTCCACCTGCTGCCCCGGCTGCGCGTGCCCTCACAGATCACCCGGGCCTGCGAGGAGTGGCGGATCACCGACACCCTGCTCGTCTCCTCAGTGGTCCGTATGCTGGTCGGCCGCTTCAGCGACGCCGGCCGCCGGGATCTGAGCTCCCTGCGACGGCTCTGGTTCGGCGGGGAGTCCTGCCCCGTTCCGGTGCTGCGAGCCTTCGCCGCCCTGGTGCCCGGACTCACCTACGTCCACGGGTACGGTCCGACCGAGACGACGCACAGCGCGACGCTCTTCCTCACCGACGACATCGCCGGTTACGACGAGGAGTTCCTGCCGATCGGGAGCCCCCTGCCGTCCGTCGACCTCCTGGTCGTCGACGACGTTCTCCGGCCGGTGCCCGACGGTGAGACCGGCGAACTCCTCATCGGCGGACCGCAGGTGATGGCGGGATACTGCGGCGACCCGGAACGCACCGAACGCGCCCTCGTCAGCCCTCCGGGCTCCGGCGGCGCCCGCTACTACCGGTCCGGCGACTACGTCCGCGTCCGGGACGACGGTGCACTCATGTTCCTGGGCCGGCGCGACGACGCCCTGAAGATCAACGGCAACCTCGTCCACCTGTCCGAGGTGGAGGCGGCGGCACTCGCCGTGGAGTGGGTGACGGACTGCTGCGCGGTTCCGGCCGAACACCCCGTGGCAGGGAAGGTGATCGGCCTGTTCGTCCTGGGCCGACGGGACGGCACGGGCCCGGACGAGGAAGAGCTGCGCCGGGAACTGGCTCTGCGGCTGCCTCCCTACATGATCCCGGCCCGGATCGACTTCCTGGCCGACGAGGACGTCGATCTGACCGCGTCCGGCAAGCTCGACCGCAACCGCCTGCGGGAACTCACCAACAAGTGACCTGCGGAACTCACCCGACAAGTGACCTGCGGAAACTCACCCGACAAGTGAAGGGAAGTCACCACATGGCGGAGGACGAGCTCGCCTCCTTCGGGCGGCGCGGCACGGTGACCGTCGTCCCCCGCTCCGCCAGGGGCCTCAGCCTGGGCGACGACCCCGCGCGGCTCCTGCTCCACCCCGTGGAGCACTTCCTCCCGGAGCCGGCCGTGGTCGACCGGCTGGCCGACGCCTTCACCCGCGAAGGGCTGACCGTCGAGGCGCGCTCCGGCGCCGGCCTCACCGTCAGCGGTGAGAACGCACTGGTCGAAGAGGTCTTCGGCAGCCCGGTGGTGCCCGTGCGCAACAAGTACATCAGGGAGTCGGTCCGCTACGAACTGTCCGCGACGGGCACCCTCCGGTCCCGCCTGCACCCCGAGCTGATCACGGAGGTCCGGGCACCCCGCGCCGGCTTCGAGCTGGCGCCGAGCGCCGTTCCTCCGCTGCCGGACACCGCCGGGTACCTGAGACTGCCCGAGGACGCCGCACGGCTGGCCGGCGCCGACCGGCTGCACGCGGCCGGCATCCGGGGCGACGGCGTCCGGGTGGTGATGGTGGACACCGGACTGTACGACCACCCGCACCACCGGGCGCACGGCTACACCACGGCCGTGGTCCCGGCGCTGACACCGCTCGACCCCCGTAGCGACGAGCGAGGCCACGGTACGGCGATGTCGGCGCTGCTCCTGGCAGTGGCTCCGGGGGTGTCGCTCACCATGGTCAAGATGGCGGGCGAGGCGTTCTCCTTTCCGGTCGCGGCATTCCAGCGGGCGGTGCAGCTGGAGCCGGACATCATCTCGTGCAGCTGGGGGACCCTGCGGGAAGAGCCCCACCTCCACCTGGAGGTGGCCGACGCGGTCCGGCGCGGGATCACCGTCCTGTTCGCCGCCGGAAACGGCTCCACCGACCGGCGTGACGCCATGTTCCAGTCGGTGGCGACGCCCGGGGCCCTCACCGTCGGCGGCGTCCACGTGGGCCCCGGCGGAGAGCTGCGCGCCTCGGATCTCGCCTCCAGCTACCGGTCGGCGGTCTTTCCCGGCCGGACCGTGCCGGACGTGTGCGGCCCCTGCGGGATGCTGCCCAACGGCGACTACATCGTGTTCCCGACCCAGCCGGGCTGTCTGTTCGACCGGCGTAACAGCAAGTACGACGGAACGGCTCCCGACGACGGCTGGCTGGTCTCCAGCGGCACGTCGGGAGCGACGGCCTACGCGGCCGGTGTGGCGGCGCTCGCCGTGCAGCAGGGCATCGGTCAGGGCCGGGCCCTCCGGACGGAGGACCTGGTGAGCGCCTGCCTGCCGGTGACCCAAGGGCGTTCGATCACCGGGGACGACTGCGGCGGAGTCTGTCCGAACCACGCGGTGGGCCACGGCCTCCTCACCGTCTGAACCGCCCGGTCGCGCCGCGAACGGGGGGATGTCGGACGAGGCGCCGCATCCACACATGGGGGTCGTCCGCCCGGCCGAACTGGATGCGGCACCCCAGCGCAGCCGACACCGTTCGGGACGCGCCCAGAACACACATCAGTGGGGCTTCTCCCGGTCGTCATTCAGGAACGTGGTGTGTGGCCCATCATGGAGTGACGGTTCGGAACCCTAGCGGTCGATCAGTTTGCGGAGCAAGAGAATTGGATCTTGGAACGGCGGGCGGTCGCGCCACCGGCAACGAGGACATCAGGGCGCTCGGAGAGGCTGCCGCCGCTGCCGCCGCCGATCTCGTCGGCAGGCCCGTGCTGTGCGTGGGGAGCGACCTGGCCGACGTGGACGAGATGCGGGCCACCCTGGCCCGCCAGCCCCGCTTCGCCGGCCATGTCTTCACCCCTGCCGAGCGCGCCTATTGCGAGATCCCCGACGACTCCGCCGAGCGCTATGCCGTGCGGTTCGCCGCCAAGGAGGCGGTCCTCAAGGCCCTGGGCGTGGGCCTCACCGGTTCGGTCCTGACCGAGATCGAGGTGCTGCACACCCGGTCCGGCAGTCCGGCCCTCCAACTCACGGGCCGCGCGGCGGCGTTGGCCGAGGGGGCCGGTGTCAGGTCCTGGCTGGTCACTCTCACCCACAGCCGGAGCCTGGCACACGCCTTCGTCGCCGGACTCTCGGGAGGATCGGCTACAGCTACAGCTACCGCTACATCAACTCGGCCGTAGACGGCCCTTCGTGGGGCCCCCGGAGCGTGCGGTGATGCGTACGCAGGGCATTGCTTCGATCCCGGCGAGGGAGCGTGGCTTGTTCACATCTTCTGGCCGTGATGATCCACAAGGGTGGCAAGGAGCCGGGTCAACTGCTCCCGTTCCGGCGGGGTCAGCGGCGCGAGCACCTCGTTCTCCACCTCGGCGAGCAGCTTGTCCAGCTTCGGCAGCTGCCGGCGGCCCTGTTCGGTGAGGGCGATGATGTTCTGCCGCCGATCGGCGGGGTTGGGTGAGCGTTCCACCCACTCACGATCGCCCAGTTCGTTGATCACCGCGACCATGTCGCTGCGGTAGATCCCTGTGCGGCAGCTCAGTTCCGCCTGGCTGGCGGGTCCGAACTCCTCCAGGGTGGCGAGCACCGCGTAGTGCCACTTGCGGGTGCCTGCGCGCGCCAACTCCTCGTTCACCAGGCGATCGGACTGGATCGCGGCCAGTGACAGAAGCCGGGTCCGCAGATTACGCAGTCGCGCGGCCGCGGCCTGCCGGTTGGTCGAGCGCGCCATGCCGGGCGTGCTGTTGCTCATGCCGCGATCATACCCCGTTGCGTTAGTCCCACTAACAAACTATCTTCGTCGACCGAGGAACGTTAGTGGGACGAACGATTTGGGGGACGTCATGCCGGTGACGAACGTGCTGGATTCGACGATGTTCCACGAGGAGGCCGGCGGTGGCATCCCCTTCGTTTTTCTGCACGGCAACCCCGGCTCGTCCTATCTGTGGCGCAAGGTGCTGCCCGCGGTGGACCTGCCTGCCCGCCTGCTGGCCCCCGATCTGATCGGCATGGGCCGCTCCGGCAAGCCCGACGTGCCGTACCGGTTCGCCGACCACGCTCGCTACCTGGACGACTGGTTCGACCGGTTGGGCCTGAACGAGGTGGTGCTCGTCGGGCACGACTGGGGCGGGGCACTCGCGTTCGACTGGGCAGCCCGCCACCCCGGCCGGATCCGCGGCATGGCCTTCTTCGAGACCATCGTGCGGCCGATGTCCTGGAGCGAGCTGGGAGACGGACCGCGCTCGCGCGCCCGGGCCATGCGCGGGCCACAGGGTGAGGCGCTGGTGCTGGACCAGAACACCTTCCTGGAGTCGGCCTTCACCGGCGGGGTGCTGAACCCGGTGAGCGAGGAAGACATGCGGGTCTACCGGGCGCCGTACCCGACCCGGGAAAGCCGCCGCCCGATACTGGAATGGGCGCGCTCGCTACCGCTGGACGGGGAGCCGGCCGAGGTCGCCGAACGCGTCGAGCGATACGGCACCTGGCTGGCGGACAGCGGTGAGGTTCCCAAGCTGCTTCTCACGTTCGACTCCTCGCCCACCTTGCTGATCGGCGAGGAGATGACCGATTGGTGCGCTGCCAACATCGCCGCGCTGGAGATCCGGCGCTGCGGCCCGGCCGGTCACCACGCCCCCGAGGACCAGCCCCAGGCCATCGCTGACGCCATCGGCGCATGGGCCCGGCGGCACACTCTGACCGGCGGCCGGCGGCGCTGAGGGACCTCGTTCCCGGACGCCTGGTCCCGGCGCGCCGGAGCTCGCCCGCCGGCAGGCGGCCGGGCAGCGGCCGGCACCACCTCGTCACCGCTGCCCGGGCATGCCGTCTGTAACCGCCCCCTGCCCCGCAGCCGATCAGGCCGGATCACGATCCGGTCTCGGGCGACCCCGAGGGTCTTGCTTTCGGTCGTGTAATCGATTCCAATCATCCGTGTAATCGATTCCACGGCTCGTTCCGCTGGTCTCGAGGGTCACGGAAACCACAAGGAGGTGGTCCGGAAATGGCGAGCATCAAGGATGTCGCGGCCCAGGCGGGAGTCTCTGTCGCCACGGTCTCCCGCGTCCTCAACAGCCATCCGTCCGTCAGCCCGGACGCACGCAGACGTGTCCTCGCCGCCGTCGACGCCCTCGGCTACCGGCCCAACGCCGTGGCCCGCTCGCTGCGCACCGACCAGACACGCACACTCGGCCTCGTCATCAGCGACGTACTCAATCCGTACTTCACGGCGCTGGCCCGCTCCGTCGAGGAGGAGGCGCGCGGACTCGGCTACAGCGTGATCATCGGCAACGCCGACGAGCGGCTCGAACAGCAGGACCACCACGTCCGTACGCTCCTGGACCGCAGGATCGACGGGCTCCTGGTCTCGCCCGCCGACGGCGAGTCCCCGCTCCTGCTGGATGTCGCGCGCACCGGCACGCCGATGGTCTTCGTCGACCGCTGGATCCCCGGGGTGGACATCCCCGTCGTGCGCGCGGACGGGCACCGGGCCATCCAGGACCTGGTCGCCCATCTGTACGCCCTCGGCCACCGCAGGCTCGCCATCATCGCGGGCCCGGCCGCCACCACCACGGGCAACGAACGCGTCGAGGCATTCCGGGAAGCGATGGGGGCCCACGGCCTCGCCCTGCCCGACGCCTACATCGGGCAGGGCGACTTCCAGGCCGCCAGCGGCCGGCGCGCCACCGAGAACTTCCTGTCGCTGCCCGAACCGCCCGAGATCGTGTTCGCCGCCGACAACCTCATGGCGCTCGGCGCCCTGGACGCGATCCGCGCACGCGGCCTCCGTGTCCCCGAGGACATCGGGATCGCGGCCTTCGACGACATCCCGTGGTTCCTCCACACCGCCCCGCCGATCACCGCGATCGCCCAGCCGACCGGCGAGCTCGGCCGAGCCGCCGTGCGCGCGCTGATCGACATCGTCGAGGGCCGGCCCCCGCAGTCCGTGACCCTGCCCGCCCGCCTCGTCGTACGCAGCTCCTGCGGCGAGCGCCCTTCCACCCCCGGGAGCAACGAGTGAGCGAATCAGTCGAGTTGCTGCGCATCGAAGGCGTACGCAAGACCTTCCCCGGTGTCGTCGCCCTGGACAGCGTCGACTTCGACCTGCGCAGCGGCGAAGTGCACGTCCTCCTTGGTGAGAACGGCGCGGGCAAGAGCACCCTCATCAAGATGCTCTCCGGCGCCTACCGACCGGACAGCGGCCGGATCTTCACCGGCGGCCGGGAGGTGCGCATCCACGGAGCGCAGGACGCCGAGAAGCTCGGGATCGCCACGATCTACCAGGAGTTCAACCTGGTCCCCGATCTCACCGTCGCCGAGAACATCTTCCTCGGCCGTCAGCCGCGCCGCTTCGGCATGATCGACCGCGGGCGCATGGAGGCCGACGCCGAGGTGCTCCTGCGCCGGGTCGGCCTGCACGTCTCGCCCAGGGCCAGGGTCCGTGAACTGGGCATCGCCCGGCTGCAGATGGTCGAGATCGCCAAGGCGCTCAGCCTGGACGCGCGTGTCCTGATCATGGACGAGCCGACCGCCGTCCTCACCTCCGAGGAGGTCGACAAGCTCTTCGTGATCGTGCGGCAGCTGCGTGCGGACGGCGTCGGCGTCGTCTTCATCACCCACCACCTCGACGAGATCGCCGCCCTCGGCGACCGTGTCACCGTCCTGCGCGACGGCCGCAGCATCGACCAGGTGCCCGCGTCGACACCCGAGGCGGAGCTCGTCCAGCTCATGGTGGGACGCAGCATCGACCAGCAGTACCCGCGCGAACGCCCGGAAACGGGGCAGCCGTTGCTCTCCGTGCGCGGGCTCACCAGGGACGGGGTCTTCCACGACATCAGCTTCGACGTGAAGGCCGGTGAGGTCGTCGGCCTCGCCGGACTCGTCGGAGCCGGCCGCACCGAGGTCGCCCGCGCGGTCTTCGGCGCCGACCCCTACGACGCCGGAACCGTCGAGGTACGCGGCGAGCGCCTGGGCAAGCACGACGTGACCGCCGCCATGGGCGCCGGGATCGGCCTCGTCCCCGAGGACCGCAAGGGCCAGGGCCTCGTGCTCGACGCCTCCGTCCAGGAGAACCTCGGCCTGGTCACCCTCCGCTCGGCGACCCGCTCCGGCATCGTCGACGTCAAGGGCCAGCGCACCGCCGCCGCCCGCATCGCCGAGCAGCTCGGCGTACGCATGGCGGGCCTCGGCCAGCACGTCCGCACCCTGTCCGGCGGCAACCAGCAGAAGGTCGTCATCGGGAAGTGGCTCCTGGCCGACACCCGGGTCCTGATCCTCGACGAGCCGACCCGGGGCATCGACGTCGGCGCGAAGGTCGAGATCTACCAGCTCATCAACGAGCTGACGGCCTCCGGCCACGCGGTCCTGATGATCTCGAGCGACCTGCCGGAGGTCCTGGGCATGAGCGACCGGGTCCTCGTCATGGCCCAGGGCCGTATCGCCGGAGAACTCCCCGCCCACGAAGCCACCCAGGACGCCGTGATGGCCCTCGCCGTCAGTGCCGCGCCTGTCACCGACCCCACCGAGCACGCAGAGAACGCAGAGGAGAGCCCCCGTGGCCACTGACACGCATCCGAGCAAGACGGGCGCGGGCGGCGCCGGACACACCCTTCGCCGCCTCCTGCTCGACAACGGCGCGCTCAGCGCGCTGGTCGTCCTCCTGGTGGCGATGTCGCTGCTCTCCGGCGACTTCCTCACCACCCAGAACCTGCTGAACGTCGGGGTCCAGGCCGCGGTGACCGCGATCCTCGCGTTCGGTGTCACCTTCGTCATCGTCTCGGCGGGCATCGACCTCTCCGTCGGCTCGGTCGCCGCCCTCTCCGCGACCGTCCTCGCCTGGTCGGCGACATCCGCGGGCGTACCCGTCTGGCTGGCGGTCATCATCGCCGTGGCCACCGGCATCGCCTGCGGCTTCGTCAGCGGGGCCCTCGTCGCCTACGGCAAGCTGCCGTCGTTCATCGCGACACTGGCCATGCTCTCCGTCGCGAGGGGGCTGTCCCTGGTCATCTCCCAGGGCCGGCCGATCCCCTTCCCCGACTCCGTCTCCGTGCTCGGTGACACGCTCGGCGGCTGGCTGCCCGTCCCCGTCCTCGTGATGATCGCGATGGGCCTGATAGCGGCACTCATCCTGGCCCGCACCTACATCGGCCGCTCCATGTACGCCATCGGCGGCAACGAGGAAGCAGCCAGGCTGTCCGGACTGCGCGTCAAGAAGCAGAAGCTCGCCATCTACGCCCTCTCCGGCCTCTTCGCCGCAGTGGCCGGCATCGTCCTCGCCTCCCGTCTGGTCTCCGCACAGCCGCAGGCGGCACAGGGGTACGAACTCGACGCGATCGCCGCGGTCGTCATCGGCGGCGCGAGCCTCGCGGGCGGCGTCGGCAAGGCGTCCGGCACCCTGATCGGCGCGCTGATCCTCGCCGTGCTGCGCAACGGCCTCAACCTCCTGTCCGTGTCCGCCTTCTGGCAGCAGGTCGTCATCGGCGTCGTCATCGCCCTCGCGGTGCTGCTGGACACCCTGCGCCGCAAGGCCGGGTCCGGCGCCTCCGCAGGCGGCGCGTCCGCCGCACCCGGATCACCCGGGAAGGGCCGCAAGAGCGCGCTGCGGCTGGGCATCGCGGTGGTCTGCCTGGCCGCCGTCATCGCCGCCGTGACCTTCTTCAAGTCCGGTTCCTCCGGCACCACCACCAAGGTGGGCATGTCGCTCTCCACCCTGAACAACCCCTTCTTCGTCCAGATGAAGGAAGGCGCGCAGCAGGAGGCCGAGAAGGCGGGGATCGACCTCACCGTCACCGACGCCCAGAACGACGCCTCGCAGCAGGCCAACCAGCTGGAGAACTTCACCAGCTCCGGGGTGGACTCCGTCATCGTCAACCCGGTGGACTCCGACGCGGTCGGCCCCGGTGTCCGCAACGCCAACAAGGCGGACATCCCGGTCGTCGCGGCGGACCGGGGAGTCAACAAGGCCGAGACGGCGGCACTCGTCGCCTCCGACAACGTCGCGGGCGGCAAGCTCGCCGCGAAGACACTCGCCGACCGGCTCGGCGGCAAGGGCAGCATCATCGTCCTCCAGGGCACCGCCGGCACCTCCGCCAGCCGTGAGCGCGGCGCGGGCTTCGCCGCAGGCATGAAGGCGTACCCGGACATCAAGATCGTGGCGACCCAGCCGGCCGACTTCGACCGCACCAAGGGCCTGGACGTCATGACCAACCTGCTCCAGTCCCACCCGGGCATCAACGGCGTCTTCGCCGAGAACGACGAGATGGCGCTCGGCGCCGTCAAGGCACTGGGCAGCAAGGCCGGGAAGTCCGTCCCGGTCGTCGGCTTCGACGGAACCCCCGACGGCCTGACGGCCGTCGAGGCGGGGACCCTGTACGCCTCCGTGGCACAGCAGCCCAGGGAACTGGGGAAGATCGCCGTACAGAACGCCGTCAAGGCTGCCGACGGCAAGAAGACCGACAGCATGGTGAAGGTGCCGGTCAAGGTCGTCACCCGGCAGAACGTCGCCGACTTCTCCTGATCACGAAAGGCACTGCCTGATGCACGCGACCGATGCCTCCGCGGCCTCCGCACCCTCCGGGCACGACCTCCTGGTCGTCGGGTCGGCCAACGCCGACCTGGTCGTCGGCGTCGACCGCCGCCCCGGGCCGGGGGAGACGGTGCTCGGCTCCGACCTCGTCGTCCACCCCGGCGGCAAGGGCGCCAACCAGGCGGTCGCAGCCGCCCGACTCGGCGCCCGTACGGCGCTGCTGGCCCGGGTCGGCGACGACGCCCACGGGCGGCTGCTGCGCGCCTCGCAGCAGGAGGCGGGTGTCGACACCGACGGAGTCCTGGTCGGAGGGGCGCCCACCGGCGTCGCCCTCATCACCGTCGACCCCTCGGGCGACAACAGCATCGTCGTCTCCCCGGGCGCCAACGCCCGGCTGACCCCCGAGGACATCAGGGCCGCGGGACCGCTCCTCGCGTCGGCGCGCGTGGTCTCCGTACAACTGGAGATCCCGTTGGACACCGTCGCGGAGACGGCCCGCGCCCTCCGTCCGGGCGCGCGGCTGGTCCTCAACCCCTCCCCGCCCGCGCCGCTGCCCGACGAGGTGCTGGCCGCCTGCGACCCGCTGGTGGTCAACGAGCACGAGGCGCGCTACATCCTGGGGGAGGGCGCGGGCAGCACCCCGGAGTCCTGGGCGCGCGGACTGACCGCCCTCGGGCCGCGCTCGGTGGTGATCACCCTGGGTGCCGAAGGAGCGCTGGTCTCCGACACGCGTGGGGGCGAGCCCGTACGCGTACCGAGCCCCCGGGTCGACGCCGTGGACACGACGGGCGCGGGCGACGCGTTCACCGCGGCCCTGGCCTGGCGGCTCGGCCTGGGCGAGGAACTCACCGAGGCCGCCGCGTTCGCCGTACGGGTCGGCGCGGCAGCCGTCACCAAGGAGGGCGCGCAGGCGTCCTTCCCGACAGCGGAAGAGGTCGCGGCGCTGTGAAGAAGGCAGGCATCCTGAACCGCCATCTGGCGGGAGCGCTGGCGGAACTCGGGCATGGCGACGGCGTGCTGATCTGCGACGTGGGCATGCCCATCCCCCCGGGGCCCCGCGTGGTCGACCTCGCCTTCCGGGCGGGCATCCCGTCCTTCGCCGAGGTCCTGGACGGCCTGCTGGACGAACTGGCCGTGGAGGGCGCGACGGCGGCCGAGGAGATACGGGAGGCGAACCCCGAAGCCGCCCGCCTCCTGGCCGCCCGCCTCCCGGACCTCGCACACGTGTCCCACGAACGGCTGAAGGCGCTCACCGCGTCCGCCCGTCTGGTGGTGCGGACAGGGGAGGCCCGGCCGTACGCCAACGTGCTGCTGAGGTGCGGCGTCTTCTTCTGACACC
This sequence comes from Streptomyces sp. NPDC088746, assembly GCF_044751065.1. NCBI lineage: Bacteria > Bacillati > Actinomycetota > Actinomycetes > Kitasatosporales > Streptomycetaceae > Streptomyces > Streptomyces sp. NPDC088746. The sequence continues at coordinate 269,097 of NZ_JBIVLA010000005.1, read as the reverse complement.
GGCCCCGGCCGGACCCTTACTCGGGTGCGGCCAACCGGTCGAGGATCTCGAGGTTCTCCCGCGCCTCCGCGAGTTCGTCGGCGGTGACCTCGGAGAGGCCGATCCGGCCGATCTTTCCCTCGTCCCGGAGGTCCCGGAGGGTGCCTAGCTGGTCGGCGAGCGGGGTCTCCGGGTCGATGCGGTGCAGTTGCAGGAGCTCGATCCGCTCGACACGCAGGCGGCGCAGCCCCTGCTCCACCTGGTCGCGCAGGACGGCGGGCCTCCCGTCGAGCTTCCAGTCGGCCGAGGGATTCGGCCGGGTGAGACCGACCTTGGTGGTGAGGAGGTCCTAGGGGTAGGGGGGCAGGGCTTCCGCGAGCAGTTAACGGGACACGCTAGCAGCCCAGTTGGCAGGGCGGCCGGTACCGCGAGCGTGCTCGTCGTGCGTCCCCGGCTCCGTTGCGGCCGGATTCCCGAGCCCTTAGAGTCGGGCCTGTGACTGCCGGGTCGGCCTTGGGCCATGTACGAGAGAGAAGCCCGGCTCCTGCATGAGCGCGTGGCGGGCGCGAGCCCCGCCACCCTGTCGTGTTCTCCCGCCCGGCGCCCTGCGCGGCGCCCCCCTCCCAGCGGAATCCACGACACGGAGAAGCAGCAGACATGTCCCACACAGAGAAGCAGGACCCGCACGGAAGCGAACAGGGCGTCGACGTCGTCCAGTTGGACCACCACGCCGTGTTCGCCAGAGACCGCAGCCTGTCGGCCGAGTTCCTCGCCACCGTCCTAGGCCTGGAGGTCGGCCGGCCGTTCGGGCCGTTCCTCCCCGTCGACCTGGGCAACGGCGTGACGCTCGACTACTACGAGCTGCGGGGCGAGCCGGTGCAGTCGCAGCACTACGCCTTCCTCGTCCCCGACGCGCAGTTCGACACCATGGTCGCCCGGCTCGAGGCGCTCGACGTCACCTATTACGCCGACCCCAATCACAAGGAACCCGGCTGCGTCAACCGGCTCTTCGGCGGCCGCGGGGTCTACTTCGAGGACCCGGACGGCCACAACATGGAGATCATGACCAGGCCCTACGCCCGGCCCAGGTAGCCGCCGCCGTCATGCGTCCGTGAGTCCGTCCACCAGCGTGGCCAGCGCGGTGGCGAGCGCGTCGAGCCCGGGGCCGGCGGGGCCGCCCGGCTCGCTCATGTACAGGTCGCGCCGGATCTCGATCATCAGCGCGCCGACCCGGCGGTCCTTCCCGTAGTGCTTGAGCGGCACGTACGTACCGGGGAACGGGCTGTTCAGCCCCGTGCCGCCGAATCCCGCGAACGCCGCCTCCGCCCGGGCCAGAAGCCCGGGCGGGGTGTGGAAGCCGTCGGTGCCCAGACAGACCGGAGGCCGCGGGCCGGCGCCGTGCAGCTCGTACGGGAGCGCGACGGCCGGGTAGGAGTGGACGTCGACCACGACGGCACGACCCGTGGCGGCCAGCCGTTCGTCGACGGCGGCGGTCATCGCCCGGGCGTACGGGTGGAAATAGCGGTCGAGCAGCGGCGCCGGATCCGCACCGGGCGGGCGGAGCCGCTCCCGGTGCGTGGTGCGGGTGTACACCGCGCCCATGCCGGCGGCCAGCATCTCCTCCCGGTCGTCGGGGAACCGCTCCGGGTCGACGACCAGCCGCGACAGGCCGTTGACGAAGCGCCAGGGGGCCACCGCGCAGGCCGCGGAGGCCCTGGCGGCCAGGTCGGCCGTGTGGGAGTCGGTGATGTGGTCGAGCTCGGTGTCGAGGGCCGCGTCGTCGAGCACGATGCCCTCGCGCACGCGCTCCGGGACGACCCGGGAGGAGTGCGGGACATGCAGCAGCACCGGAGACCCGGCGGCGCCGGGCAGGAGCTGGAAGGGGGACGGCTCGGGGCTCAGGAGTCGGCCCCCGCACGTGCGGCCTCGGGGTGGGGGGCGGTCGCGTAGCCCGCGAGGGCCGGTCCCAGCAGATCGAAGGCGGCGGCGGCCTCGTCCCCGATGATCGCGGCGATCTCGGAGTTGTCCCTGCCCGCCAGTGTCAGTTCCTGGATGCGCCGGAACAGGACGCGGTGCACCCCGCCGAGCAGGGCGGCCGCCGTGCACGGGGTGATGTCGTCGGAGGAGGTGCCGGTCGCCTCGGCGAGCACCTCCGCCAGAGCGTCCTCGCGCCGGTCGTGCAGGCCGCGCAGGCACGTCGAGAGCGTCGGGCTGTCGGCGATCATCCGGGAGAACCGGGGACCGGCGAACCCCGCCACCGGGTCCTGCGCCGCGGCGGAGGCCAGGAAGCCGCGACGGAGCGCGGCGAGCGCCGATTCACCCGCGGCGCGGCCGGCGACCGTACGCGCCAGGCTCGCGGCGAACTCGTCCTGGTGGTCCAGCGCCAGGTCCTCCTTGCGCGCGAAGTAGTTGGTCACCGTCTTCTTCGCGACCCGGGCGGCGGTGGCGATCTCGGCGATCGTCGTCCGCTCGAAGCCCTGCTCGACGAAGAGCCTGGTCGCGTGGTCGGAGATCGACTGCCGCGTCTCGCGCTTCTTCGACTCGCGGAGTCCGACGGTCTCGGTGCTCGCCTGGATGCTCATGAGTGAAGTTTATACTCGTCGTATCTTTCTGTGCCGACCGGTGGGGGACCCGGCTGACGCCGCCCCGTCGGCAGGGGCCGGGCGGGGCGGCGTGTGCGGGCCGGGAGGTCAGTTCGCCCAGACCTCGGCGTCGTCGGCCGGGACGGTGGTGGCGAGCTTCAACTCCTTGCGGGCGGCGACCGTCCCGTTCGGGTCGATGCCGGTGAAGGCGAGGTCGTAGGCGATGTAGAAGTCGTCGATGCTCCCGGCCGAGGCCGCCTCCTCCCACGCGTCCGCGGTCTCCTCCAGCCGCGTGCGGAGCTTGGTGGTCTCCGGCTGCTTCAGGCTCTTCAGGCCGGTCACGTGGGCGTTCAGCGCCGTGGAAACGGCCTCGGCCTGCTCCTTGTAACCGGCAAGGTCGTCCTCGATCTGGTCCGCCTCGGGCTGGTTGTTCCAGAGCGCCTCGTAGACGGCGTTGGAGCCCTTCAGGTACGCCAGCTGGTCGGCGTTCAGGGACTTGTTCTGGAGCGATCCGGTGAACGTCCCCGACTCCTTGGCGTACGTGCAGCTCACCGCCCGGTCGCCGGTCTTCCAGGTGTCGCTGGTGGGGTAGTAGTAGAAGAGGCTGACGCCCGCCGGGACCGCCCAGGTGTCGGAGATGAACTTCTGCGACTCCACCGGGCACTGCTTGTCGGCGATCTTCGTCGCCCCGTCGTCACCGGGGTATGCCGACTCTCCCTTGATGGTGAAATCGCCGACGACCTGCCCCTTGTGGGCCTCCCCGCACGGGACGATCTCGACGCTGAACTCCTGGCTCGCGGTCGCCCCGCTGTTCGGGTTGTAGCAGTCGCCCGGAGTGAGGGAGAAGACCGACCGCTGACGAATCGCCTTCTTGGCACCGGCCTTGGCGCTGTCGATGGCATCGCCGCAGCCCACCGCGCCGATCGCGAGAAGGGCGACGGCGGCGGACATGCCGCGCGCTGAACGGGACGTGACACCGAAAAACATGACGTGGGCATCCTCAAGCGGAAGAGCTGTGAACAGGTGTGCGCATCGTATGGCATATGTGTGACGACTCTGTGTACGGGTGAAACGTACGCTCGTGGTATTTTTATGTTGACGGTCCTTGTTCTCCAAGGCTAAAGTTACGTCCATAGTAAATATGCTGTCGCGTGATACGCAGGGGGCGGCCACGAGGGGTGGCAACTTCCCGCGTCGGCCTCATAACTGAGGCTCCGTCATCCGACCGCCCCCCGGACCACTTCGGCTCAGGAGCCCGCATGCAGATCACCACGTCCACCGTCTCGCTCACCGTCGACGACGTCGCCGCGTCCAAGGCCTTCTTCACCAATCACCTCGGGTACGGCGAGACCGTCGCCACCGAGGACTTCGCTTCCCTCGCCCGCGAGGACGCCGCGGTCGATATCGTTCTCCTGCGCCGCGGCATCGACATCCTGCCCGCCGCCCAGCGCGACCAGCACGCCTCCGGACTGATCCTCGCCTTCACCCTCACCGGTCTGGAGGACGAGGAGAAGCGGCTGCGCGCGGAAGGCATCGAGATCACGATGCCGCTGCGCGAAGAACCGTGGGGCGAGCGCCTGTTCCAGATCACCGACCCCAACGGGGTCGTCGTCCAGTTCGTCGAGTGGGCGCCGGCGCCGGATTCGGAGCACGCATGAGAACACTGCAGACCGTGGTACTCCTCGCCTCGGCCGTGGGAGCGGCCCTGATGGCCGGGCTGTTCTGCGCCTTCTCCTACGCCGTCATGCCGGGCCTGTCCCGTGGCGACGACCGGGCGTTCGTCCAGAGCATGCGGCACATCAACCGGGCCATCATCAACGGCTGGTTCCTCACCCCCTTCCTGCTGCCGCTGCCGCTGCTGGTGCTGGCGACGGTCCTCGCCGCGAAGGGGCACAGCGGGGGAGCCCTGCCGTGGATCATCGCCGCGCTGGTGCTCTACGGCGCGGCGTTCCTCGTCACCGGAACGCAGAACGTCCCGCTCAACGACACGCTCGACAAGGTGCCGCTCGACTCGGCCCCCGACCGGCTCAGGGAAGCCCGCGCCGCGTTCGAGGACCGCTGGGTCACCTGGAACACCGTCCGGGCCGTCCTCCACACCGCGTCCCTCGGCGCCGTGCTGTGGGCGCTCCACGTCCATGGCACGGCCGTACGGGAGTTGAGCCCTTAGGGGTCGTACGGAGCCCGGGGGATCAGGCCGCGATCACGACCGCCGGCCTGGTCAGGGCGGGGGAGTCCGACGGCGCGGGAGCCGGTGTGAAGACGACCATCCGCAGCAGCGCGAACCGCCCGACGCCGGCCGCCGCGGACGCCGACAGATAGACGGTCTGCTCGACGAGCGCGGAGGGAGCCGCCTGCACGGCGTGCAGCACGAGCAGGGCGCCGGTGGTGAACGCGTAACTCACCACCACCGTCAGCCCGGACTGCAGGTGGATCCGCCACCCCCTGCGGTCGCTCCGGAAGGAGATCCGGCTGTGCAGCTCCGTCGCTATCACCGTGGAGACGACGGTGATCACGGCGTTGGCGAGGACCAGCGGTATCCGCTCGCCCAGCAGCACCAGCGCACCACTGGCGGCCAGTCCGACACCGCCCCCGCAGACGACGAAGCGCACGAACGCCGCGACCAGCGGATGGGCGGTGCGCTTCGTCGGCAGGTGCAATCGGGCGGTCACGGGGTTCCTCCGGGAGGGATGCGGGGACGGTGCTCTGATTCCACCCCAAACCTAGGGACGGCACGTCCCCCCAGCGATGCAGCCAGGCCCCGACTTTTCATGGGGGCTGTCCCCCAGGGGGACTGGGGGATTGCCTGTCCCACCACCGGTCATGGCGCGCCGCGCGCCGACCGTCGTTCGCGGCGCACGGCCCGCGCGTGACTCCAGGCGCACCTCCCTCGTTGACCAAGGCCGCACACCTCCGCCCCGCGGCACCGGTGAGGAGAGGAGCGGTCATGCGTGAGTGCCCGCCACTGAGCCCGTCGCAGAAGGCGCCGGAGGTCCGGCCGAGCCTGCGGGCATCCCGCCCGCTGCCATGGCTGACGGCGGTCGCATCGGTCTTCGCCGCGGTCCAACTCGCCTTCGTCGTACCGGGTTCAGGGCTGGCATGGGACGAGACGGTCTACGTCAGCCAGGTCGGAGGCAACGCCCCTGCCGCCTTCTTCAGCGCCCCCCGCGCCCGGGGGATCTCCTATCTGGTCGCTCCGGTCGCCGCGCTCACCCCGTCCACCACCGCGCTCCGGATCTATCTCGCCCTGCTGTCCGCCGCCGCCCTGGTCCTCGCCCTGTGGATCTGGCGGAGGGTGTTGCCCACGCCCGTGCTCGTAGGCGCGGGCGCGCTGTTCGGGAGCCTGTGGCCGACCCTGTTCTACGGCCCCGCGGCCATGCCCAACCTGTGGTGCGCCCTGGGCGCGCTGGCCGCGACCGGATGGGTCGTGAGGGCTCTGCGCGACGGTGCCGGGCCGACGGAGACGGCAGGCGCGGGGGCGGCCGTGGCCCTGGTCGCGCTGATGAGGCCGGCCGACGGTTTCTGGCTCGCGCTGCCGCTGGCCCTCGCCGTCTCCGTGGTGCCAGGCCGACGCCTGCCACGCATGTGCGCCGCGCTCGTCGGCGGACTCGTGGGGGGCTGCGCGCCCTGGGCCGCCGAGGCCTACGCCCACTACGGCGGCCTCCCCGCCCGGCTGCACCGGGCCGGCGAGATCCAGGGCGGGCTCGGGTGGAACTTCGCGGTCGACGACCACCTGCGTTCGCTCGCCGGCCGGACCCTGTGCCGCCCCTGCGACATCGGCTGGGAGAACCCGGCCACGGCCGTGTGGTGGGTGGCACTGCCCCTGCTCGCGGCCGGCGGGATCGCGGCGGCGCGGCGTGCGGGCCGAGGTGCCACGGCACTGCTGGCGACGGCGACGGGCCTCTCGTCGGCTGTTCCGTATCTGTTCCTGGTCGAATACGCCGCTCCCCGATTCCTGCTCCCCGCCTACGCGTTGCTGGCCGTACCCGCGGCGGAACACGTGGTGCACCTCTACGCACGGACACGGCGCTCACGCCGCCGCGCGGGAGCCGCCGCGCTGACGCTGGCCCTGGCCGCCCATCTCACGGTCCAGCTCTCCGTGCTCAGTCATGTCGTCCGCACCAGCCAGGCCACGACCGCGGAATTCGCCGCCGTGGCCGGGGCGTTGAACCGGCTGGGCGTGCGCCCGCCCTGCGTGGTCAGCGGTGACCACGCCGTGCCGATCGCCTACTACGCCGGCTGCGCCTCGCGCCAGACCGACGGGCACGACGCGAGCATCACCCCCGGAGCCCTCCACGACCTCGCGCGGCGCGTGCCCACAGCCGTCCTGGTGCCCGGGGGCGGCGCACCACCCCCGGGCGCCGGCGGCACGCGGGTGGTCCCCCTGCCGGCAGGCCGGGGCCCAGGCCCCCACCGGACCTATCTGCTGCCGGGCCCCGCCACCGGCTGGTCGGCGGCCTCCGGACAATCCAGCTGACCGGAACGCCCGACTCGCCTATCGTCGACGTGTTTCCCACCGGGGAGCCATGTCGCGACGTGGAGGATGACTGTGCGTTATCGCAAGCTGGGGCGTAGCGGACTCCCGGTGTCGGAGATCGGATACGGCGCCTGGGGCATCGGAGAGTCCAGCTGGGTCGGGGCCACCGAGAACGAGTCCGTACGCGCCCTGAACCGGGCCGTGGATCTCGGAGTGAACTTCATCGACACGGCGCGGGGCTACGGCGAGAGCGAGCGCATCGTCGGCCGGGTCGTCCGCGAACGCACGGGCGACGACGTACTGGTCGCGACCAAGGTGCCGCCGAAGAACAGGGTCTGGCCGGCGCCGGACGGGGTCGACCCTGCCGAGGCGTTCCCCGGCGAGCACATCCGTACGAGCCTGGAGACCAGCCTCCGCGCCTCCGGCCTGGACCACTTCGACGTCCTGCAGTTCCACGTCTGGAACGACGAGTGGATGGGCCGCGGGGACTGGCTGGAGACCGTCGCCGATCTGAAGCGGGAGGGCAAGATCCGCCTCTTCGGCGTCTCCGTCAACGACCACCAGCCCGACACCGCCCTCGCGCTCGTCCGCAGCGGCGCCGTCGACAGCGTCCAGGTCATCTACAACGTGTTCGACCAGGCGCCCGCCGACGCGCTCCTGCCGGCCTGCGAGGAACACGGCGTCGGCGTCATCGTGCGGGTGGCGCTGGACGAGGGCGGGCTCACCGGGCGGATCACCGCCGGCACGACCTTCCCCGAGGGCGACTGGCGCAACCGCTACTTCCGGGGCGACCGCCCGGCCCAGGTGGAGCGCCGGGTGGCCGCGATCGTCAGCGACCTCTCCATCGCACCCGACGAGATCGCCGAGAACGCGCTGCGGTTCGTGCTGAGTTCACCGGCGGTCTCCACCGTGATCCCCGGCATGCGCTCCGTACGCAACGTCGAGCGGAACACCGCGCTGAGCGACGGCCGCACCCTCACGGAGGACCAGCTCGCGATCCTCGCCGGGCACCGGTGGCAGCGCGACTTCTACGCCTGACGTGGACGGCCGAGGGCCGCCGCCACCGTGACCCGCGGGTCACGGTCAAGGGCGGCCCAGGTCTCCGGGGGCGTCCGGATGCGCCGCCCGCCACGCAGCCATCGAGCGGTCCCACTCGTCCCCGGAGAGCGCGGTGAGAGAGGCCGGGAAGAGGCCGTCCTCCTCCTTGGTGATGTGGCGGTGCAGCTCGTCGACGGCCTCCCGCAGCTGTACGACGTCCTCGGGGCGGCCCAGATCGACCCGGTCGAGGAACGCGGCGAGCTCGCGGTGCTCCCGTACCAGGACGTCGACGTATCCGGCGTACTCGGGGTCGCCGCCCATGACCGCGAAGAGCCCGTCCTCCTCGCCCTGCCAGTGGGCGAGGAGCTCCCGCCCCATCCGGACGACCAGCTCCCCGGCGAGTGCCGGGTCGCCGTGGTCGAGGGCGCGCACGGCGTCCCCCGCGGTGTCGGTGACGGACTCGTGCTCCGCGATGAACTCCTTGATCAGCGGAATCTCACGGCAGCCGCAGTAGTGGCACATGCGGCCACCGTAACCGGGCGCGCGGCTTATGGGTGACAAGTGGTGACATGCCCCCTATGAGCCGGTCGCCTCCGGCTGCTTCGCGACGATCGGGTGGATCCGCGCCTCCGCACGACGGAGATGGTCCCGGTAGTCCCGCGTGTCCAGGGCCAGGGAACGGTCGAGCCGCGCGGCGTTGAAGAAGATCTCCTCGTGTTCCAGGACCCCCGGGTCCACGACGAGTTCGAGATCCGGATGGAAGCTGAACGGCAGAATGGTGCCGCTGACGCTCCCGGACAGCGCCTCGGCCCGGTCCGGCGAGGCGAACGACACGTAACTGCCCTCCGCCAGGGCCTTCAGGCCCGGCAGGTCGACCCGTGCGTCGCCGGGGACGACCGCGAGGAAGTACCGCTTGGTGCGCTTGCCCGTCTTGACCATGACGACCAGGCACTTGGCCCCCTGCGCCACAGGATGCCCCCGGTATCGGCTGACCTCCTCGGTGCGCCCTTCCGGGGCGTGGTCGATGACGCGGTACCGCGCACCGCTCTCGTCGAGCAGTGCGATGAGCCGCAGATAGGCGGCATCGCCGCTCGGGTCTGCCGCGGGCTCCTGCGAGACGGACGTGAAGTGTTCGGGCACGTGCACCAATCCTTCGTCGGACATGCGCTTGACCTCGGTGATGAGCTGCTGCCGCGCAGGCGGCACGGGATGTCGTCCCCGGAGGAGCGGGCGTTACACCTTGCGGGCGACCCCGCACCACATGGGCAGGGTGTCGTCCGGAGCGTCGGACGGCCCGGGACGCCAGCGGGTCAGGGTGACCACGCCCGGTTCCAGGATCTCCAGGCCGTCGAAGAAGCGTTCCACTTCCTTCTGCGTGCGAGGGGTCGCGGAGGCGTGGCTGGCGGCCCGCTCGTTGTAGATCCGCATGGATTCGGCGACCTCGGGGGCGGTGACGTCAGCGGCCGGGTGGGACAGGACGAGGTGGCTGCCCGGGGCGAGACGGTCCAGCAGCCGGCGGGTGATGTCCCACGGGTCCTCGGAGTCCTTGATGTACTGCAGGATCGCCACGAGCATCAGGCCGACCGGCCGGTCCAGATCCAGGGTGCGCGAGGCGGCGTCGAGAATCGTGTCGACCTCCCGCGCGTCGGCCTGCACGTAGTCCGTCTGCCCCTCGGCACCACTGACCAGCAGCGCCCGGGCGTGGGTGAGGACGATCGGGTCGTTGTCGACGTACACGACACGCGCTTCCGGAGCGGCCTGCTGGGCCACCTCGTGCGTGTTGGCCGCGGCGGGGATGCCCGTACCGATGTCGAGGAACTGGCGGACCCCGGCTGCCGCCAGGTGATGCACGGCACGGCCGAGGAAGGCCCGGTTGGCCCGCACCGACGGCACGATGGTGGGGTTCGCCGCCGCTGCGAGGTCGGCCGCCTCCTGGTCCACCGGGTAGTGGTCCTTGCCGCCCAGCCAGGCGTTGTAGACGCGGGCGGGATGCGCGTCCGTGGGGTGGGGCGTGGGCAGCGGGTATTCGTTCATCGTGCGTCACCTCGTGTGGCCAAGAGGCCCAGGTCGGACTCGTGTGCGATCACGGTACCCCTTGACCGGCCGTCCGACGGAGACCGACGACCACCGCGACCGCGCGGCCAAGTCCGATGGCACGTAGGCGTGCTGACGGTCGGAGGGGCTGTGTTACGAAGGGCGGCCGGCCCGCGGGTGCGACAGGGAGCCCCGTCACCGCCCGTGGACGCGCGCCGTGCCGTCGCCGCCCAGGGGTGCGCTGCCACCGGCCGGGTCCTTGTCCCGGCCGATCCACGGTGCCGACGGGTGGCTGTCCCTGCGGTAGACCTTCGGCGACCGGCCGACGATGCCACTGAACGTGCGGCTGAAGGTGCCCGGACTGCCGAACCCGACCTCGTGACCGATGTCCGTGACGCTGCGGCCGGTCTCCCGCAGCAGGAACATCGCCCGCTCGACGCGGCGGCGCCGGAGGTAGCGGTGCGGTGTCTCGCCGAAGGTGGCCCGGAAGGTACGTGCGCAATGGGCCGGGGACACATGGGCGATCCGGGCCGGCGCCGGGACGTCCAGCGGCTGCGCGTACGCGCGGTCCATCGCGTCCCTGGCGCGGAGCATACGGCGGTTGGTGTCCTCCACGGCGCGGCTCACGGCACCATCGTGCCACCCCGGCCGGGCAGGGACGCGTCACGGCTTGCGGGCGAGACCTCCGTGCTCACCGATCGGCAGGGGCGTGGGCGCGGAGGGGTCCGGACGCCAGAAGGGCACCGACACGACTCCCGGGTCCAGGAGTTCGAGGCCGTCGAAGAACGCCGTGATCCTGTCGACGGGGCGCAGGAAGTACGGGATGGCCCCGGTGTCGTTGTAGGCGTCCTGGGCCTGCTCGTAATCGGCGTCGACACCCCGTGAACCGTCGTTGACGGAGAGGTAACTGCCGGACGGCAGCCCGTCCATCAGGCGGGAGACGATCGCGCGCGCCTGGTCGTAGTCGGCGATGTGGCCCAGGATGTTGCTGAGGATCAGGGCGGTGGGACGGCTCAGGTCCAGCGTGCCGGCGGCGGCCGACAGGATGCGGTCGGGGTCGGCCAGGTCGGCGTCGATGTAGGCGGTCGCGCCCTCGGGGGTGGAGGTGAGCAGGGCTCGGGCGTGCGCGAGGACCAGGGGATCGTGGTCGACGTAGACGATCCGCGCTTCCGGGGCGAGGCGCTGGGCGACCTCGTGGGTGTTGTCCTCGGTCGGCAGGCCCGTCCCGACGTCCAGGAACTGCCGGATGCCGGCCTCGGTGACCAGGTGGGCGATGTTACGGCCCAGGAAGGCGCGGCTGCTGCGGGCCACGGTCACGATGCCGGGGAAGACGGCGCTGTACGCGTCACCGGCCCGCTCGTCGACGGGGTAGTTGTCCTTCCCGCCCAGCCAGTAGTTCCAGATCCGGGCCGAGTGCGGCACCGAGGTATCGATCTCCTGCTGTGCGGAGCCGGGCACTGTCGCGTGGTCGGTCATGCGTACCGTTCCGTCTTTCCCCGAGGCGTGAACCGTTCATCGCACAACCTACGCCCCCAAGAGCCGTGATGGGCATGCCGGTTCGCCTGGCCGGCGGGTCAGCCCGGCGGGACGGCGGAAGACCGGCCTGCCCCGGCTGGGCGGGCCCTCGGCCCGTCCACGCTCCCGGCCGCCGGTGCGGACGAGCGCGGCCTGACCAGCCGGTGCTGTGCGAGGCATGCCACCACGAGCGTGGCGCCGAGCACCGGCCAGGCGAACGGGCCCGCGCTCACGGCGGCTCCGACGACTACGGGACCGAGGCTGCGCTGTGCGGACTGGGCCAGGCCGTGGACGCCGAGGTAGGCGCCTTGTGCTTCGCCGGGGGCGAGGGCGACGGAGAGTTCCCAGGACGAGAGCGCGTGCAGGATCTCGGCGAGAGTGAAGGCGGTGGCCGCGAGGAGGACGGCGCCGGTGGCGAACCAGGGGCCGCCGCCCGCCGATGCGGCGAGGGCCACTCCTCCCGTGAGGAAGGCGGCGCCGATCGGGACGAGCAGACGGCGGGCGGCCGCCCTGGTCTCGCCGAAGTGGGACAGCGGGACCTGGAGCGCGATCACCAGCACGCTGTTGAGGACGAGGACCAGCGGCGCCAGCCCGACCGGAGCGTCGGTGGCGTGGACGATCCACAGAGGGAATCCGACCTGGAGGATGCTGTCGTCCAGGAACAGCCAGATCTCCGATCCGGTGAACGCGAGGTAGCGGCGGTCCCGCCAGGGTGTCGCCGGCTCGGTCCGGGCGGCGGGAAGGCCGCGCCGGACGTCTGCGGAGCCGCCCCCGCCCGCTGAAGTGTTCGGCCCGGCGACGACACGGCCGGGGGCCGGTGGTTCCGCGCACCGCAGGGTCAGGACCCCTATCACCAGGTACGAGGCGACGTTGGCGAGCAGCAGCGCCTGGTAGGAGGCGGTCGTCCCCACGGTGAGTGCGGCAGCGGCCCCGGCCGCGCCGACGGCCCACCCGATGTTCACGGCGGTGCGCTGGATCGCCTGGTAGCGGATGCGGTGGGGACCGGCGACCCGCGCGGCGAACAGCTTGGTGAGGACGCTCGACGCGCGGTCCGGCAGGGCGCCCAGCGCCGAGAACAGCACCAGCAGCGCGTAGTCGTCGGTCGTCAGCAGAGCCAACAGTGCGGCTCCCCGCCCCAGTTGGGCGACGACCAGGACACGGGTCACCGGAAAGCGGTCGGCGAGCCGGCCCGCGAGCGGCGGCCCGGCTATGCCGAGAATGCCGGACAGCCCCATCAGCAGGCCGATCTGAGCCACCGACAGGTGCGCGACGTAGATGAAGTAGAGCGTGGCCGCTCCGCTCCACAGGCCGGTGCCCACCTTGTCGATGACGGCGACCACCAGCATGCGCCTTCCGTCCCGGCCGCCCGGGATGGCGATCCGCCGGGCGAACGGCACGCGTTTCGTTGCCGGTTCCGCTTCCACCGTCGCTTCCTTCTTCTCCGTCGGTTCCATCGGATTCCCCCTTGACACCTATTTTGTATCGGTACAAACTGTGCTCTGTGGCAGAACAATATGGGATCGCAGGCGGAACGGCCAGAGAGATTTCGGCGTCCGTCGAGAGCCGCGTGTCCGACGGCACGCTGCGGCCCGGCGCCTCGCTGCCTCCCGTGCGGCGGCTCGCCGAGGAGCTGGGTGTGAGTGCGGGAACGGTCGCGGCGGCCTACAAGGAGCTGCGCGGACGCGGGGTGGTGGTGACCCTCGGACGCGGCGGCACGGTGGTGGCGTCCGCCCCCGTCGTCACCTCACGGCGGCCTCCCAAGGTGCCCGCGGGGCTGCGCGACCTGGCCGGCGGACACCCCGATCCCGCCTGCCTCCCGGTGCTGAGCCCGCCCGCGCGCGTGAAGCCCGTGCCCGGATCGCACCGCGCCTCGCCGCGCTTCTCCGTGCTCGAGGACGCCGCCCGCGCCTGGTTCGCCCGGGACGACGTGCCCACCGGTTCGGTGACGTTCGCCCACGGTGCCCTGGACTGCGTCGCCAGGCTGCTGTCCACCGAGCTCAGGCCCGGTGACGCCGTGGCCGTGGAGGACCCCGGCTTCCACCATCTCCTCGACCTGGTACCGGCCTTGGGCCTTCGCATGCTGCCGGTGGCCGTCGACGACGAGGGGATCCGCCCGGAGGCGCTGCGCACCGCACTGCGGGCGGGAGCCCGGGCCCTGGTGTGCAGCCCTCGCGGACAGAGCCCGCTCGGTGCGCGCTTCACCCCCGGCCGCCGGGACGCGCTCCTGGCCGTGCTGCGCGACTTCCCCGACGTACTGGTCGTGGAGGACGACCACAACGCGGACATCGCCGGTGCGGACGCGGTGACCCTCGCCGCCGGCGGACTGCCCCGCTGGGCCCATGTGCGTACGGTGTCCAAGCACCTCGGGATCGATCTGCGCTGGGCCGCCCTCGCCTGCGACCCCGCCACCCTCGCGCGTCACGACGGACGGATGCTGCTGACCTCCGGATGGGTCAGCCACATCCTCCAGGCGACCGTCGCGGGCCTGCTGACCGACCCGGCGGTGACCCGGCTGGTGGCGGTAGCGGCCCGCACCTACACCACCCGCCGCGACGCCCTCGGTGCGGCGCTGGCCGAGCACGGCATCGCCTCCCACGGGGTCAGCGGACTCAACGTCTGGGTGCCCGTCCGGGACGAGTCCGCCGTCGTCAACGCCCTTCGCACCCGCGGCTGGTGGACCGCCGCGGGCACCCGCTTCCGCATCGCGTCCCCGCCCGGGGTGCGCGTCACCACCGCCACGCTCACACCGGCCGAAGCCGCGCGTCTCGCAGGCGACTTCGCGGACGCGCTCGGTGAGTCACAGGTGGTCTACGGCGGATAGGCACGGCCCGGCGGCCCGGTCGGCCGGGGCGACGCGCCGGACGAGCAGCGACAGCAGCGCCGCCCCCGCGCACAGCGCGCCGAGCGTCACCCAGACGGGAGCGTACGAACCGAAGGCGTCGCGGGCGGCTCCGCCTCCGTACGCGGCCACGGCGGCGCCCACCTGGTGCGCCGCGCCGACCCAGCCGAAGACCACGGCGCCGGCGTCCCCGTAGAACTCCCGGCACAGCGCGATGACCGGCGGGACGGTCGCGAGGTCGAGCAGGCCGAAGGCGACGACGAAGACCACCATCGACGGCTGAACCGTGGCGCTCATCAGCAGGGGCAGGCACATCAGGAGCAGACCGCGCCGGGCGAAGAACACCGCGAGCAGCCGTCGCGGGTCGCGCCGGTCCGTGGCCCAGCCGGATGCGACGGTGCCGATCACGTTGAAGACCCCGATCGCCGCGAGCAGGGAGGACGCGGTGGTGGCGGGCATGCCGTGGTCGTGGGCGGCCGGGGTGAATGCGTCCACATGATGCCGTTGGTGGAGGCCCCGCAGATCGCGTACGCGCCGGCCATCAGCCGGAACGGGGCGGTGCGCGCCGCGTCACGCAGCACGGCGACCGCCCTGCGGCCGGCGACTTCGGCGGGCAGGGGCTTCGGCACATGACGTCCGGCGCCGTAGGGCTCGCGGCCGACGTCGGCGGGGTGGTCCCGCAGCACGAGCCACATCAGGGGCGCGGTGGCGCACGCCGCGAGCACGAGGGTGACCAGGGACGGACGCCAGCCGTGGTGGTCCACGGTCCAGGACAGGGCGGGAAGGAACACCATCTGCCCGAAGACGCTGCCGGAGGCGAGCACACCGGTGACCAGCCCACGCCTCGGTACGAACCAGCGCTGGGTGACCGTGGCGCCGAATGCCGTGGCCATGGAGCCGGTGCCCAGGCCGACGAGCATCCCCCAGAACAGGGTGAACTGCCAGGCCGTGGTCATGACGGTGGTGAGTCCGGCCCCCGAAGCGATGACCAGGAGGGCGGCGACCACGACGCGGCGGATGCCGAAGCGGTCCATGAGCGCGGCTGCGAAACGGGGCGGTGAGACCGTAGAGCACCATGTTCACCGAGGCCGCAAGGCCGATCGACCCCCGGGACCAGCCGAACTCCCGGTGCAGGGGCCCGGTGAGCAGACCGGGCAGGGTCGAGAAGGCGCCGGCCACGACGATGGCGAGCAGCGCGGCCGCCGCCACCCACCAGGCGCGGTGCCCGAAGCGGCCGCGGTGCGAGAGGTCCTTGACTGCGTCCATGCGTTCGATCGTCGACGTGGCCAGGGGGCCCGGCCACTGGCGAGATGGACGACTTCTGCAAGAATCTGGCCATGACGGTCCTGACCCAGCAGAAGCATCGGGTGGTCGTGCTCGTGCGGCCCGGGCTGCTCCCGATGGAGCTCGGGATCGTGCACCGGCTGTTCGGGCAGGCGGTCTCGGACTCCGGCGAACCCCTGTACGAGGTCGTCACGTGCACACCGGGACCGGGTGTCGTCCCGACGGACACCGACTTCACCGTCAATGTGGCCCACGGCCCCGAGGCGCTGGAGAACGCGGACACCGTCGTCGTACCGGCCGCCGAGGAGGACTACGAGCCGCAGGAACGCGGCCGGATCGGCCCCGATGTGGAGCGGGCGCTGGCCCGTGTCCCCCCGGGGGCGCGGGTGGCGTCGATCTGCACCGGCTCGTTCGTCCTCGCGGCGGCGGGGCTGCTGGCAGGGCGACGCGCCACGACACACTGGAAGTCGTGCGAGGAGTTCAGGACGCTCTACCCGGAGATCGAGGTGGACGCCGACGTGCTGTACACGGACGACCGCGGGGTCCTGACCTCGGCCGGTGTGGCCTCCGGCATCGACCTCTGTCTCCACATGATCCGTACCGACCACGGTGCGGAGGTCGCCAACCGCGTCGCCCGGGGGACCGTCGTACCACCGCACCGGGAGGGCGGCCAGGCCCAGTACATCGACCGCCCGGTCACCCCGCCCGAGCAGTGCTCGACGGGCCCGGCCCGGGAGTACGCGCTGCGCAACCTGGAACGTCCGCTGAAGCTCGACGAGTTGGCCGGGCGAGCGTCCATGAGCGTGCGTACGTTCAACCGGCGCTTCCGGCAGGAGGCCGGGCTCACGCCCATGCAGTGGCTCACCCAGCAACGCGTCGACAGGGCACGGCGGTTGCTGGAGCGGACCGACCTGCCGGTGGACCGGATCGCCGCCGACGCCGGCTTCGGGACCGGCACCGCCCTGAGGCAGCACTTCCACACGGCGCTGGGGGTGTCGCCGCGCACCTACCGCCGCACGTTCAGGGGTGCGGCCGGCGGCCCGGTCACCTGAGGGGGCAGGCCGGTTGCCCGAACGGTCAGCCGGCGGAAGGGGTGCGGATGGCGGCGATGTCGAACTGCAGGCGGAGCCTCTCGCTGACCATGGCACCGCCCTCGGCCAGGCGGGCGTTGTAAGTCAGGCCCCAGTCGGAACGGTTGATGGTGGTGGTCCCGTCGAAACCGACGCGCTCGTAACCGAACGGGTCGGTGACGTAACCGATGTACGTGAGGTCCAGGACCACGGGGTTGGTGATGCCCCGGATGGTGAGGTCGCCGGTCATGCGGTAGACGTCCTTGCCGATGAGCTGCACGGCGGTGCTCACGAAGCTGATGTGCGGGTACTTCGCCGCGTTCAGGAAGTCGCGGCCGACGAGGTGCGCGTCGCGCTGCTCGACGCCGGTGTCGACACTCGCGGTGGCCAGTGAGATCTCGGCGCGGGAACGTCCCGGGTCGCGCCCGTCGAAGTAGAGGCGGCTCTCGTACTCCAGGAACGCGCCGCGCACCGTGGTCACCATGGCGTGCCGCACGGAGAAGCCGATCCTGCTGTGCGCGGGGTCGATCATCCAATCTCCGGAGAGAGCCGCCAGACGGCGATCGGGCAGAACCGAAGTACCAGCGGCCGCCGGGGCGGAGACGGGCTCCTCCGTGCGGGGCTCCGGGCGGCGGAGCAGGGAGCTGCGGCTGAAGAGGTTCATGAACCAGTTAGTTACTCCGAGGTAAGTCGCGCCCGCAAGAGCTGATCAAGGAACCCGAACATTCATGGTCAGACCTTCACAGCGTGACGCGTCGGCGAAGCAGTGGAGGTCGCGGGGCGTCAGGCCTCGGTTCCGTCGAGGCGGGCCGACAACCGGTGAGCGGCGGTGACCACCGCGTCCACCACCTTCGGCACCGCGTCCGGCGGCAACCGGAACACGGGCGCGGAGACGTTGAGCGCGGCGACGACATCGCCCCGGTGGTCGCGCACGGGAGCGGCGACCGCGATCAGCCCCGGCTCCATCTCCTCGACGGCCACCGCATGACCACGCGCCCGCTCCGTCCGCAGGCGTTCCAGCACGGCCGGTACGTCACGGGGTGCGGCGTCCGTCCCCGGGAGCCGCGCCCCGTCCGGGGTGGCCAGCAGTGCCTCGGCCTGCTCGTCGGGCAGCCCGAACAGCAGGGCGCGGCCGCTCGCGGTGCAGTTCAGCGGTGTGGTGCGGCCGACCCACTCGTGCGCCTGGAGCCCGCGCGAGGCGCGCTCGGTCAGCACCGTCACCACGCCGTGCCCGGACAGCACCGTGAGGTACGCGGGCTCGCCGACCTGGTGCACCAGCTCGCGCAGCACGGCCGGGGCCTCGCGGTGCATCCGGTCCTCGCCCGCCGACGCGGCCAGCACCAGCAGCTGCCGGCCGACGCTGTAGCGCAGGCTGCGCGGATCCCGTTCGAGAAACCCCTCCTCCGCCAGGACTTTGAGGGTCCGGGACACCTGAGTCTTCTCCCGGCCCACCGCCTCGGCCACCTCCTGGACGCCCAGGGGCCCCTGCCCGAGGACGCGCAGCACATCCAGTGCCCTGCGCACGCTGCTCAGGCTCTCGCTCACCATGACACCCAGTCTGACGCGTCCGTGCGTATGCGGCAACTCGCGTTGTTCTCCTCGCACCAGCCCCCTCTATGGTCGACGGCATGTGCGGAATCGCAGCCATATACAGCCCCCAGGAAGACATCCACACCGAGTGCGCATGCCCGGCCGCGGAGGAGATGCTCGACCGGCTGGCCCACCGTGGTCCGGATGACCGCGGGACGCGGACGGTCGGCGGCCACGCCTGGCTCGGACACCGCAGGCTGTCGATAGTCGACCTCGACGGCGGACACCAGCCCCTCGGCGGCACGAGCGGCGCCGACGACTGGTCGCTCGTGTGCAACGGCGAGATCTACAACCACCAGGCGCTGCGGGACGAGCTGCCCGCAACCGCCTTCGGCTCCTCCTCCGACTCGGCGGCGGCCCTGGCCGTCCTGCGCGCCGACGGGCCCGAGGGGCTGCGCCGGCTCCGCGGCATGTGGGCCCTGTGCGCCGCCACGCCGGGCGGCCGCTTCGTCGCCGCCCGCGACGCCATCGGCATCAAGCCCCTCTACTGGGCGCGTACGGGCACGACGGTGCACTTCGCCTCCGAACTGCGCGCCTTCACGCCCGAGGTGCGGCCCAGCGCCGAGATCTTCCCGCCGGGGCACCGGTGGTCACCCGAGGAGGGCCTGCGGCGTTTCGCGGAGCCGGTCCCCGAGCCCGTCGGAGCGGTGGACTGGAACGGCGTGCCGCAGGAGGTCGCCGAGAAGGCCACGTTCGAGGCCGTCGCGGATTCCGTGCGCCGGCACCTGATGGCGGACGTCGAGGTCGGAGTGTTCCTGTCCGGGGGCCTCGACTCCGGTGTCGTCGCCGCGGTCGCCGCCGAGGCGTACGCCCGGCAGGGGCGCAGGCTCAAGACGTTCGCCGTCGGCACCGACGGCTCCCCGGACCTGCTCGCCGCCCGGGAGACCGCCGCGCACCTGGGCACCGAGCACCACGAAGCGCTGCTGGACGCCGAGGCGGCGGGGAGGGTTCTCGACGCCGTGGTCGCGTGTGTGGAGTCCTTCGACGCCAGCCTCATCCGCAGCGCGGTCCCCAACTGGTTCCTGTCCGAACTGGCCTCGCAGCACGTCAAGGTGGTGCTGACCGGCGAAGGCGCGGACGAGCTGTTCGCCGGGTACGGCTACTACCACGAGCGGCACGCGGCACCCGAAGCCCTGGACGCGGAGCTCCGGCGTACGGTGGGCGCGCTCCACGGCCTCAACCTCCAGCGCTGCGACCGCGTCACCATGGCCCACGGCCTGGAGGCCCGCGTACCCTTCCTCGACCACGACGTCGTGGCCCACGCCATGTCCCTGCCCGCGCACATGAAACTGCTCGAGGCGGACGGCATGGAGAAGGGGCATCTGCGCCGGGCCTTCACCGGCCGGCTGCCCCACCACCTGCTGTGGCGCCGCAAGGAGCAGTTCGGCACGGGCAGCGGCGCGGAGAGCCTGCTCAGCCCACTCTGGGACACGCGCATCACGGACGAGGAGTTCACCGCGGCAGCGGCCCGGGAGGACGCGCCGGAACTGCGCGGCAAGGAGGAGCTCGGCTACTACCGCACGTTCCGCAAGGCTCTGCCGGGAGTACGCCCGGAGGCTGTGCTCACGCGGTTCGCCACGGGGTGAGTACCGTGCTCGGATCAGCGGACGGGCGCCCCGCGACCCCTGTGACGGCTCGACGCGACATCAATTGTGTTGCCGCGCCCCATGACCGGTTGATAGCTCTCTGATCATGGACATCACACACATCCCCGCCGAGCCCGACCCCACCACGGCCGCCGCCGCGGTCATGGCAGAGCTGGCCGGTCTCGGGAGCCGGTCCTTCGCGCTGCCGGCCGACGCCGGACCGGACCCGGTGCTGCCCGGGAGCGGTGGTGTGACCGCGGTCTGGGTGAGGGCGGGCGGGGCGTCCGTCGAGGAGGGCGTGGTGCTCTACGTCCACGGGGGCGGATTCGAGCACCGTATGCCGGAGCTGATGAACCTGACGGCCCACCGGATCTCCCGGGCGACGGCCCGGCCTGTCCTCGTCGTGCACTACCGCCTGGCCCCGGCCCACCCGTACCCGGCGCCGCTGGACGACGTCGTCGCCGTCTACCGGAGCCTGCTCGACCAGGGGGTGCCCGCCGCGAAGATCGTCATCTTCTCCGAGTCCTCCGGTGCCACGCTGGCGCTGTCCGCCCTGCTCGCCCTCAAGGAGTCCGGCACCGCCCTCCCGGCAGCCGTCATCGCCAACTCCGCGATCACCGACCTCACCCTGTCCAGCCCGTCCATCGACGCCAACGCCCCTCACGACTCAGGGGTCGACCGTGCACTGCTCACCCGACTCATCGGCCAGTACCTGGGCGGTGCCCGGCCGGACCAGGCTCCGCAGTCACCGATCCACGGAGACCTCCACGGCCTTCCGCCGCTGCTGTTCACGGTCGGGGCGGCGGAGGCGCTCCTGGACGACACCCTGCGCTTCGCGCAGACGGCCTCCGACGCCGGAACCCGGGTATCCGTCGAGGTGTACGAGGCGATGCCGCACGTCTTCCAGGTCACGATCCTGTCCGAGCGGAACCCGACAGGGAGGCGCCTGCTGGAACGCATCACGGAGTGGGTCGCCGACGCCGACCGGTGAGGAACGGCTCCCGGCGGATGGGCCGTTCCGCCGGGTCTACGGCGACGTGGGCAGGTGCGGTGAGCGGAGCACGAGCAGGGTGATCTCGCTGGGGGCGAAGACGCGGAACGGCGGGCCCCAGAAACCGGTGCCGCGGCTGGTGTAGAGGAGGGTGCGGGCGCCGTGGCGGCTGAGGCCGGCAAGGGCGGGCTGGTCGATGCGGACCAGGTGGTGGAAGGGCCAGATCTGGCCGCCGTGGGTGTGGCCCGAGAGCTGGAGGTCGACGCCGCCTGCCGCGGCCCGGTCGACGAACTTGGGCTGGTGCGCCAGGAGCAGGACGGGCAGGTCCGGGTCGGCACCGTTCAGGGCTCCTGCGAGGTGGGCGCGGTGGCCGGCCAGGCCGGAGGACTCGGCGGTGACGTCATCCACCCCGGCGACCACAAGAGTGTCGCCGCCGCGTTCGAGCAGGAGGTGACGGTTGCGCAGCGGCTCCCAGCCCAGCTCGTCCATCAGGTCGACCCAGCCCTGGGCCTCGCTGTAGTACTCGTGGTTCCCGGTGACGTAGACCCGGGCCCGGGTGGCTCGCACGGTGCCCAGCGGAGCGGCCTGGGCACGACGGCGCTGCGCCGTGCCGTCCGCGATGTCGCCGGTATGGCAGACCAGGTCGGCCTCCAGCGTGTTGACCTTCGCGCAGACCCGTTCCGACCAGCGGGCGCGGTCGAGCGGGCCGTAGTGGGTGTCGGTGATGAGGACCACGCGGGTGCCGTCCAAGCCCGCTCCCAGACGCGGGAGTTGTACGTCCAGCCGGCGCACCCGCGGCACCCGGCGGGCCTCGGCGTACCCCCAGGCGAGCAGCACGACGGCCACACCGAGGACCGCCCAGGTGACGATCCGGGCCCGGCTCTGCCCGTCGCCCACACCGGTCACGGTCAGGGCGAGCCGCAGCAGGACGCCGAACAGGACGGACCAGGTGAACAGGACCCAGCCGGCCCCCAGGAGGGTGTCCCCGACGATCGCCGCCCGGTCCTGCTGGCGCCGGCCGTGACCGCGCACCATCGCGAGCGGCATGGCGACCAGTCCGAGGACGAACAGGGCCGTGCCGCCCAGCGCCACGGGGAGCGGCCAGCGCTGGCCGGCGTGCAGCAGCACCCAGCAGGGCACGGCCCACAGCAGGATCGGGGCGACCAAAGGGATGAAGCGCATAAGGCGGCTCAGCCGGCTCTGCCGAGTCGCAGGAGCCGCACCGTCCGCGGATCGCCCGTCCGCGGATCGGGCTTCGTCGGTGTCGGTCACGCTTCCCCTCCTCGATGAACCAAGGCTGCCGGCGCGCACTGTACCCGGTCGTCCTGATGACCTGAGTCGGAGACATCCGGCGAACTTCTCGATGACCTCGTGGTGGGGGCCCGTACGACGAAGCAGAGGTGCCCGGAACGATTGTCACTGGTGGCGCCTAGAGTCTGTCCCACTCGTCACGGTGCGTTGCCGTCGACGGGTCTCATCAGCGTGCCGCCGGTTCGGCGGCCGTCCGTCCAAGGGGGAGAACAGCGCATGGGGTGGGTTCCGGCGGGCGATTACGAAGTCGCCCTGGAGGCGGGCAAAGTGGTCTGCCGCAACGGGAAGGGCCGGCGGCTGAAGTCCGTCCCGGCCAGGTTGAAGGACGACCCGGCGGTCGTCGGACTCCGGCAGTTGACCGAGTGGCTCGAGCGGCACGAAGCCCGGTGCCTGACCGACGTCGAGCAGTGGATGGTGCGTTCGCTGCCCGTCCCCACCGCCGTACTCGCCCGGGTCTGGCCCGACCCGGCGTGGCAGGCGGCCCTGCGGGACGTGGTGGTCACCGGCCAGGACGGCGGGGTCGCCGGGTTCCTGCGCGATGTCGACCCCGACCGCGGTCTCGGCCTCGTCGACCTGGACGGCGACACGGTCCGCATCACCCCGGACGTCGTCAGCGTTCCCCACCCCGTCCTCCTCGACGACCTCGACGACCTGCGCGAGTTCGCGGTCGAACTGGGGGTGCGCCAGAACGTGGAGCAGTTGTTCCGCGAGGTGTGGCGCCGTCCGCAGGGCCTCGCCCCGGACACCACCTCCGTGGACACCTACGCGGGCGGCGTGTTCAAGGAACTGCGCTTCCTGCACGGCCGCGTCACCCAGCTCGGGTACCGGTCGCGCGGCGGATACGCGGTCTGCCCGGTCGTCGAGGACGGCGCCACGGCCGAGGCGCGCATCTGGATCGGCGAGCACGACGGATACGGCGAGTACGACACCGAGACGGGCCCCCTGGGCTGGACCGACCCCGCGGGGCGCGCGCTGACGGCGGCCGAGGTCGGCCCCGTCGCATGGTCCGAGGGCATGCGCATGGCGGCGGCGCTCTATGCCGGCCGCGACGTGGAGGACGAGGAGCGGGCGGCATGAGCACCACGACGACGAACATCGACACGACCACGGCGGCAGCGAGCACGGCGCCCATTCCCGCCCAGGCCCTGGGCGAGGGCACCTCCACCCCCGCCGCCGAGGCCCGCGCGGCGGCACTGCTGGACGCCGGCGCGATCCTCGCGGCGGACACCACCGACGCGGACGACGCCGACACACTGACAGCCCGCACCTACACCCACCACGCCCTCGGCGACCGCCCCGTGGTCCGGCTCGTACCCGGCACCCTCGGCGAAGCCGAGGACCTGGCCCTGGAGTTCCTCGGTCTGGCCCGGGCCGCCGAGGCCCCCGTCGTGGGCCAGGTGCGCCGCGAGACGCTGGGCTTCCCGGCCTGGGCGCTGGTCAACGACCCGGCCAACGGGCACCACGCCCTGGCCCTGGTCAAGGACATCGAGCGGCTGGGCCGGCAGGCCAGGACCCGCGCGGGGGCGGCCAAGGACGGCTTCGACGCGCTCGGCACCCGGCTCGGCCGTGCCGTGCCGCACTTCCTCCCCACGTACTACGAGCAGGTGGCACGCCTCTTCCTCCAGGCGGAGAACACCACCTACGCCGCCTCCTTCTTCGGCAAGGCCCGCGAGGCCGAGCGGGTGCACGGGCTGGCCGTGGACGAGGACCGTCAGCGGGCCGTCTTCCTGGAGTTCGCCTTCGCCGGTGCGCTGACGGTCAAGGCGCTGCGGCAGTACGTGCGGGACCTGGTGGCCCGGCTCGCACCGGCGGACGCCTGGGCGCAGTTCCGCCGTCTGCTGGTCGAGCGCTGCGCTGCCGGCATGCCGCCGTACGCGGCGCTGCCGCAGGACGTGCGCGCACTGGTCAAGGCCGCCGGGCTGGACCGCGAGGCCGCCGAACGCGACCTGGTGGCCGATCTGATCGGCTCCCCGGGGATCGTCCGCGCGCCCGCCTCGTTCTGGGCGGCGTACCGCTCCGCGATCGTCGCCCTCGCCCGGCGGGACGCGGCCGTGCGGGCGAGGCTCCTCGGCTTCTTCCCGGAGACCTTCAGCGAGAGCGGCCGGGACACGGACAGTGAATCCGGCTGGCTCGCGTTGCTTGCCGAGTCCGGAGCGGAGGGCCTGCTGACCGGCCTCCCGGACGCCTCCCACGCTGCCACCGCCTCCGCTGCCTCTGTCTCCCCGGCGGACTGGCTCGCCCGCTGGGAGGCACACCGCCGGCGCAACCGCGCCACCTCGGGCCGCAGCCCGCAGACGCTCGACCTGGCCGCCCGGATGGCGGACCGGCTGCGCGCCGACGGGCGCCCCGTCGAGCTGTTCCAGGGCCGCTGGCACCGCACCGCCGATCTGGACCTTCTCGACCTCTGCCTGGCCACCGGCGTCCCCGTCGCCGAACCGGACGAGCAGGAGGAGACCGGCGCACGCTCCCTCCAGCTCGCGTGCGGCCCGTGGCTCACCGACACCGCGCCCGGTGCGCGGGATCTCACCGCCGTCGCCGAACGGCCGGCCTTCCGTGCCCTCCTGCGCCGGAACATCGGCGGCCTCGGCGGCCGGCACGGCCAGGGGCTGGGCGACGTCGGCATGGCCAAGCTGGCGGAGCACCCGGTGCTCTCCGCGATCCTGCGGGAGTGGCTGACCGCCTGCGCGGAGGAGTACACGGCAGCCCGGGGGCTCCCCGGGCTTCAGACCGCCCTCCACAAGCTCTCGGCGTTCCGCTCCGTGGTCGCGGACGTCGCTCCGGAGGCCGTGCGGCTCCTCGAGGGCCACGACGTCGTGCCGCTGCTCGCCTCCACGCTGCGTACCGGCGTCCTGGACGAACTGGGCTGGTCCGCACTGGACGAGGCCTACGCCGAACTGGCGGCGGAGGCCGCGGAGGCCGCCGCCGCGGGTCCGCGGAACCGGCGCTCGGAGGGCGTCGGCGTCACCGGCGCCTGGCCCGCGCTGATCCTGAACACGCTCGAACGGGCCGTCGTCGTCGGCCCGGACGGCGTTCTGCTGCGGCACACCCTGCGGCTGCCCGCCACCGTCGACCACTGGCGGACGCTCGCCTTCCGTTACGTCGACGGCGAGTTGCTGGTCATCTGGTGGGAGGACGGCAAGCAGCGCGGCTACTGGTCGCACCGCCCCGCCGAGGTGTTCACCGTCGGCGGCGAGCAGATCCCCCGCTGGGGCGGCTCCAGCCCCTCGGACGAGGTCTGCCTGCCGCTGCCCGGCGGCGGTCGCGCCACCGGCGGCAAGGCCCTGCACGCGGGCGACACCTCTCTCCCGCCCCAGCGCGCCGTCATCTCCGACGGCACGGGCCACTGGCGGGAAGGCCACCAGGGCACACAGCGGGTGTGGCTGGAGTACGACCCGGCCGGCGGCACGCACGGCCGCGCGTCCCTCCCCGCCTTCCTCCGGTCCGGGGTGCGGGACGGCAGCCGGCTGCTGACCGAGCACTGCCAGGTGCTGCCCCTCCAGCCCGGTCTGGAGACCACCCCGTTCGGCACGGACGGCACCGTCCTGGGCCGCTGGGTCCGCCGCACCGTGACCGAGCCGGGCACGGCGGCCCCCGCCGACGGGCACCGGGCCGTCGCCGGCACCCCCGACGGCCACACGGTCACCCTGCCGCACCCGCTGGCCGACGGCGGCTCCCCGGTGCCGCTCGGCGCCCTCACCCTGCCCGGCGGGTCGCGGCCGGTCGTGGCCCTGCGCCACCGCTCCGTCGAGGCGCACCCGGCGGACACGGACGGCATCGGTGGCAGCCTGTGGTCCGTCACCCCTGGCTCCTCCGGCGGGAACAACGCGGCGGGCACCCGCTATCTGCCTCCCGTCGCCTACTGGCACGCCCTGCGCCCGAGGGACGAGCGGGGCTCCGCCGCCCTGCGCGACATGACGGACTCCCGCGCGGAGGAGCTGTTCAAGGAGGTCGTCGACGCGGTCGCCCAGCACACGGAGGCATTCCGGGCCGTCGAGGAGTACACGGGGCCCTCGGTGCGGGAACTGAGCGAGGAGGCCGTCGCCCGGGCGCTGCCCGAGGTGTCCGACACACGACTCCTCGCGGGTGTCACCGCGATCGTCCGGAGCGCCGTGGACCGGGCTGTCGCAGTCCTCCGGTATCTGGAACCGCCCCGGTCCGCGCAGCCGGCCACCCCCCGGAACACCGCACGCACCCAGGGCATGTTCTTCGACCACTCGCCCGAGCACGGCGACGACATGACGCTGCGGAACGCCTCCGCCTGGGGCTCCGAGCGGATGCACGGCAGCTGGTGGGGAGGCGGGCCCCGGTGGACCGTGATCCGGCAGATCCTCGCCGTCAACCATGTCCTCGGCGGTGAACCCGCGTTCGGCCCGCCCATACCGTCCAAGGTCCCGTTCACCCCTGCGGACGGCTGGCAGCGGGACGAGTACACGGTGCCCGGCGACGCCTCGGCCTGGACCTCCCTTCTCGACAAGCTGCCCGAACTGGCCTACCGGGCGGCCTCGGCGACCACGTCGCCCGAGCACCGCACCGGTCTCCTCGTGCTGCTGGAAACCCTCGCCGCGGGCCCGCTGGCCGACCCGGCGGGCACGGTCCGGCAGGTGGAACTCGTCGAGCCGTTCGTCGGAGGAGCACCCGGACCGGGACGCCCCGAGGCCGTACACCGCCTCGGCCAGGTGCTGCGCAAGGGCGCCCGCACCGTCGTCATCGTCGCCAACCGCGGCCGGAACTCCCGGAACGACGCGGCACGCTGGGTTGCCCTGGACCACGACCCGACGGGTGCCTTCGGCCCCGTCCCCGGCTTCACCCTGGACCACGAGCACGTTCACCGGCAGGGCATCGCCCGCGACCGGCTCACCCGGCTCACGGCTCTGGTGCGGGAACAGGGCCCGGCACCCTGGCGTCCGGAGGCCGCCGAGGCGTTCCACACGGCCACCGGAATCGGTCCCCTCCAGTCCGCCGCCCTGCTGTCGGCAGCCGTCGAGGAGCCCGGCGCCGAGGCGCTCGCGCTGCTCGGGGCGAAGACGCGTGCCTTCGAGGCGACCCAGGCCAGGCTGGCCGCCCTGCCCCGCGACGACCGGCACGCCGTTGTCCGAGCACTCCTGCCCGCGGACCCGGCCGAGCTGTGGACCACGGGACCCGACGTCCAGGCCGCCGCCGAGGTCTGGCAGAAGCGCCTGTCCTCCCTCGTCCGTGTCCCCGAGGAACTGGACCTCGACCTCTCGGGCACCACCCCGGGCGCCGTCGACCTGATCCTCAACGCGGGCCACCGGACCTGGCTCGCCCACGGCACCGACGTCCAGGACGGCACAGGCCGCCCGGGCCTGCGCCGGGTGAGCGCACGCGGTGCGGTCCACACGGCCCTGACCGCCCTGCGCACCCTCGCCTACACGCTGCCGTACGGACACCCCCTGCGGGCACACCTGCCCGTCGGACTCGCGGCCCTGCGCGGCCGCCTCGCCGACCAGGACCTGGTGCTGGACCTCGGTCTGGACTGGACCGACTCGGGGGACTCGATCGGCCCCGCGGTCCGCGCCGCCCACGGGCTCCCCGAGTCCGGCGGCGCCGACGCCGACGGTCTGGTCCGGGCCGGCACGGCGCTGCTCCTGGCCCCCGGCCACGGCAGCAACGAGAAGCTGCTGATCCGCCCGGCCGGCCTGACAGGGCCCGACGACCCGGCGTTCGGCCTCGTCGAAGGAATCGTCAGCCCTTACGGCACCGGCGATGTGCTCGCCCTCCGCGCGCTGCTGGGTGAGGAGACCGACGCGTTGGTCTCGGCGGGTGCCACCGACGGTTCCCCGCTCCACCCGGCCCAGGACCCGACGCGTGTGGTGCCCGGCCTGGTGGCCGAGGTCGTCGACGTCCTCGGCCTGAGCGCGGACACCGCCGCCCTGTACCTGATGCTGCTCGCCCTGCCCGACCCGACGGACCGCAACTGCGTCCGCTGGACCGGGTGGAAGCCGGCACGGGTCAAGAAGGCCAGGGCTGAGCTCGCCGCCACCGATCTCGTGGTGGAGGCGAAGCGCTCCCGCGCCGGCCGCACCCTGTTCCTCCCCTGCGGCTGGCTCGAACGCGGCGCCCCCGGGCTGCCGCTGGAGACCTGGAAGGAACGCCTGTACCCCGTGGCCGGGTCCACCCGGATCCTGCCCCACCTCCCCGTGCCCGCGCTGTTCGCAGCCGCCTGGGCACGGGTCCGGGGCGGCGACGCCCCCGCCTTCGAAGAACTGGACACCCGCGCAACCCGGAAGGGCCGCCGCCGATGACGAACGACACCACGACCACCCTCGACAGCACCACCTCGGGCGGCGTCCCGGACCAGGCGACGGCTCCCGGCCGGGAGCACCGCCAGGTCACGCCGCCCGAGGACCGGTACGCCACCGAGCTGGCCTTCCTCGCCGCCCACGACTCCGGCCCCCGCCCACCCGGCTGGCTGCTCACCCCGCGCGCCGTCGTCACCTTCGTGATGGGCAGCGCGGGCGACGCACTGAGCCTGCCGAAGGGGGCCCTGCCCGGAGACGGGGTGCCGCGCCGCCTGGCGATCGAGCAGAAGTTCGTCGGCGAGCGCGCCCTGGTCGAACGGTGCGTGGTCACCCTTGCCGGAGAGCGCGGACTCCTCCTCGTGGGCGAACCGGGCACCGCCAAGTCCATGCTCTCCGAGCTGCTGTCGGTAGCCGTCTGCGGGACCAGCGCGCTCACCGTGCAGGGCACCGCGGGCACCACCGAGGACCAGCTCAAGTACGGCTGGAACTACGCACTTCTGCTCGCCCAGGGCCCCACCGAGCAGGCCCTGGTGCCCTCCCCGGTACTCACCGCCATGACCCGGGGCGCCGTCGCCCGCGTCGAGGAGGTCACCCGCTGCCTGCCGGAGGTCCAGGACGCCCTCGTGTCGCTGCTCTCCGAGCGGCGGATCGCGGTCCCCGAACTCGCGGGCGGCAAGGGCGCCCAGGTGCACGCGGCCCCCGGTTTCACCCTCATCGCCACCGCCAACCTGCGGGACAAGGGCGTCTCGGAGATGTCCGCGGCGCTGAAGCGACGCTTCAACTTCGAGACCGTGGGCCCCATCGGGGACGTGGACGCCGAGACCGCGCTCGTCCGGCGCCAGTCGCGGGCAGCCGTCGAACGCGTGGGCGCCGCCTACCAGGTGGACGACGCGGTCCTCGAAGCCCTCGTCACGGCCTTCCGGGACCTGCGCGAGGGCCGCTCCGTGGAGGGCTGGGAGGTCGAGCGCCCCTCCACGGTGATGAGCACGGCGGAGGCGGTCTCCGTCGCGGGCTCCCTGGGCCTGGCCGCCGCGTACTTCCCAGGGGACCGGGACGTGCTCTCCCTCCTGCCCGGGCATCTGCTCGGCGTCGTACGGAAGGACGACCCCGGCGACGCGGCACGCCTGCTGGGCTACTGGGACGGGCCGGTGCGCAGGCGCGCGGAGCAGGGGTCGGCCACCTGGCGCGCCCTGTGGGACCTGCGCGCGGTGCTGGAGAACTGACGGATGAGCGAGCCGACCACCCCCGAGACGCGGACCACCGCCGAGGCACGGACCACCCCCGAGACGCGGACCACCGCCGAGGCACGGACCACCCCCGAGACGCGGACCACCGCCGAGACGCGGACGGCACCCGAGACGTGGTCCACCCCCGAGGTGTCGCCCACCGCCGGTGCGCCGGCCGCTTCCCCGGCGCAGGGCCCGGCGGCCGGGGGCACCACCCCGGAAGCCGCGGTGGCGGCCCTCGCGGCGACCGGGCCCGGGTCACCGTTCCTGATCGGGGTGCGTCACCACGCGCCTTCGCTGGCGGCCGCCCTCCCGGCACTGCTGGACGCGGCGGCCCCCGACGTCCTCCTCGTCGAACTGCCCGCCGAGTTCCAGCCCTGGCTGGGCTGGCTCGCCCACGAGGAGACCGAGGCCCCGGTGGCGCTGGCCGCCGTGCCCGCCGACGGGGCAGCCTCCGCGGGCGAACGGGGGCCGGCCTTCTACCCGTTCGCGGACTTCTCGCCCGAACTGGTCGCTCTGCGCTGGGCGGCGGAGAACGGGGTCCCGGCCGTGGCCTGCGATCTGCCGCTGGCCGACCGCGCGTGGGCCGGGGGCGGTCCGGACACCCCCGCCCCTGTCCCGGGCGCCGACTCCGCACCCGTGCCGGGGGAGGGGCACGGGCTGTCCGCCGCGCTCCGGTCCCGGCTCACCGGCCGGGACGGTGACGACCTGTGGGACCGGCTGGTGGAGGCCCTCGCGCCCGGTTCGCCACCCGAGGCACTCCGCCGTGCCGCCCTGCTCACCGGCTGGGCGCTGCGGCACGAGGCCGAGGCGCGGGGCGGGGTGAGCGGCACGGACCTGGCGCGCGAGGCATGCATGCGCGGGCATGTCGCCGAGACCCTGGCGAGCGGCCGGCGGCCCGCCGTGGTGGTGGGAGCCTTCCACACCCCGGCGCTGCTGCCGTCCGCCGCCGGGGGCCCCGCACCGTACGCGCCAGGCGGCGCGTACGGTGCCCCGGCCGAGCAGGGCGCGGACGGCCACATGAACGGCGCTGCCGGGACGGCCGCGTGCACGGTCTCCCTGGTCCCGTACACCTACCCGCTGCTGGACTCACGGTCCGGCTACCCGGCCGGCATCAGGGACCCGGAGTGGCAGCACACCGTGCTGGACGCCGCCGGGGACCCGGCCGCGCTGCACGAGGCGCTGATCCGCACCGCGGTCCGCGTCTGCGCCGCCCTGCGCGAACAGGGCCACCCGTACGGCCCGGCGGACGGCCGGGAGGTCGTCCGGGTGGCCGGTGACCTGGCCCGCCTGCGCGACCTGCCCGCACCCGGCCGCGGTGAACTCCTGGAAGCCGTGCAGACGGTGCTCGGGCGCGGCGAGACCTACGGGACAGGCCGCGCCGTCGCCCAGGCCCTCGAACGCGTACTCGTCGGAGCCCGCACCGGACGGCCCGCGCCCGCCGCTCCGCGCAGCGGACTGGGCCCTGCCGTCGAGGCCGAGACCGCGGCGCTCTCCCTCCCCGGCCCGGAGGACGCGTACGAGAAGACACCGCGCGACCTCCGGCTCGACCCCGCCCGCTCCACCCTGGACCGGAGACGCGAACTGCTGCTGCGCAGGCTGACGGTGTGCGGCATCCCTTACGCGCGGGAGCAGGGGGTGACCGGTGCTGCGGGCTCGGAAGGGCTCACCACGCGCTGGCAGGTGCGGTGGACCCCGGCGACGGCCGCGATGCTCACCGCGGCGGGCGCCCGCGGCGTCACCCCGGCCCAGGCGGCCGAGGGCGTGCTGCGGCAGCGGCACGCGGCCGAGCGCGCGGAGGGCGGCCCGACGGCGGCCCAGGTCGTCCGCGGACTCACGGAGGCCGCCGGGTGCGGGCTCCCCGCCCTGGCCGGCGAACGGCTGACGGAACTGGCGGCCGTGCTCCCCGCGAGCGGCAGCCTTCCCGAACTCCTCACCGGACTCGACCTGCTGGACCGCATCGACGCAGGCCACCTCCCGGGCCTGGCCGCGCCCGACGACCCCTCGGCCCCGGACCCCGCCGCCACCGCCCGTGCCGCCGACACCGCGCGCGCGGCCGAACTCCTGACCTCCGCCGCGGTCCGTCAGGTCGACGGCCTGACCGGCTCCGAGGAGCCCGAGGACGCCCGGGCGCTGCTCGAACTGGCCCAGCGCGCCGACCGGGTGGGCGGCATCCGGCTCACCGACGCCCTCGCCCGGCTGGCCGCCGACGGCACCCCGCTGATCGCCGCAGCCGCCGGTGGAGTCAGGGTGCTCACGGGTCACGAAGAGGCCGAGACCTTCGGAGGGCGCGTCGCCTCCTGGGTGGACGGAGCCGTGGACAGCGCCTCCCGGGCCGCGCTCACCGCCCGCCTCACCGGCGTCCTCACCGTGGCGGGCCCGCTCCTGACCGTCGGCGCCGGCGCCCTCGACCCGCTGCTGCACCGTGTCGTCGAGCTGGACGACACCGCGTTCCTGGCCCGGCTGCCTGCCCTGCGCGGTGGCTTCGACACGCTGAGCCCGGCCGCCCGGGACCGGCTGCTGGACACCGTCGAGGAGCGGCTGGGCGAACGGGTGGACACCCTCGACGCGGACGATCCGGCCGAGCAGGCCCGTCGAACGGCCGCCGACCTCGCGGCCCGTGAACTCCTGGCCGGCCTCGGCCTGCCCGTACCCCCACCCGCGTACGACGACCGGTCCCCCTCACTGCCCGGCCACACCGCCGCCACGCGCCCCACCGCCGTACCCTCCACCGAGGCCACCTCCGCGCGGACCATCGCGCCCGCCGACCGGTGGCGGCTCGTGCTCGGCCGGCGCCCCGATCAACTGCCGTCCGGCGCCGCCCGCCTGGCGACGGCTCTGGACGAGCTCTACGGCGCGGGACACGGCGAGGGATCCCGCGGCGGCCTGCCCGGCCCCGGTCGCGGTGGCGGCGGCCGGGAACCGTCGTTCCCCGGCGTCCGCGAGTGGTCCGAGGAACTGGCCGCGCTGTTCGGCCCCGGCGTCCGCGAGGAGGTCCTCGCCGCCGCAGCCGCAACAGGGCGGCAGGACGTCCTCACCGCACTCGACCCGGCGGCCGTCACCCCCTCCGTGGAGCTGCTCCGTACGATCCTGAGGTACGCAGGCGGCCTCCCCGAAGCCCGCCTCGCGGCCCTCCGGCCCCTGGTCCGCCGGCTGGTCGACGAACTGACCCGGCAGCTCGCCACCCGGCTGCGGCCCGCCCTCACCGGCACGATGTCGGCCCGGCCCACCCGCCGCCCCGGCGGCCGGCTGGACCTGCCGCGCACGCTGCGCGCCAACCTCGCCACCGCACGCCGGACAGCAGACGGAACGGTCCAGGTGATCCCCGAGAAGCCGGTGTTCCGCAGTCGCGCACGCCGGTCGGCCGACTGGCGCCTGATCCTGGTCACCGACGTCTCCGGATCCATGGAAGCGTCCACCATCTGGTCCGCGCTGACCGCCTCCGTGCTCGCCGGGGTGCCGACCCTGAGCACCCATTTCCTGGCCTTGTCCACGGAGGTCGTCGACCTCACCGGCCATGTGCACGATCCTCTCTCCCTCCTGCTGGAGGTGAGCGTGGGCGGGGGTACGCACATCGCCGCCGGGCTGCGGCACGCCCGCAGCCTGATCGAGGTGCCCACCCGCACCCTCGTCGTCGTCATCAGCGACTTCGAGGAGGGCGCGCCGCTCGGCGGACTGCTGGCGGAGGTGCGGGCCCTGGTGAACACCGGCTGCCACGTCCTCGGGTGCGCGAGCCTCGACGACGCCGGCCGGCCCCGTTACTCGACGGGCGTCGCCGGGCAGCTCGTGGCCGCAGGCATGCCCGTAGCGGCCCTCAGTCCGCTCGAACTGGCCCGCTGGATAGGGGAGAAGACCGCATGAACGCCGACCGGTTGCCACCCGTCGCACCGGAGGTCACGGCCACGCTCGTGGAGGACCTCTCGCCCCGGCTCCGCAAGCGGCTGGACGCGGCGGTCACCAAGCTCGGAGCCCGCCCGACGCACCGCGACGGGGACACGGTGACGATCGCGGTGGACGACGACACCGAATTGCGCCTGCACGCCCCGGGCGGCGTGGTGGCGACGGCGGACGCCATCACCTGCGGTTGCCTCCTCGCCCCTGCATGCGTCCACCGCGCGGCCGCCGCCTGCGCGGCCCCCACGGCGGACCCGGCGCCGGAGCCCGCCGATGAGCCCACCCGGGCGTTCGCCGAACCCACCTCCGCGACGGACCCCACCTCCGCGACGGACCCCACCTCCGCGACGGACCCCACCTCCGCGACGGACCCCGCCTCCGCCCCGGACTCCGCCCCCGCCTCGGACCCCGCCCCCGCCCCGGACCCCGCCTCCTCGGCCGAGGTCGCGAGCCCGGCGCAGCGTGGAGCGGCCGCCGCCCTGTGGTCGGCGGGCGCCGCCGTGCTGGAGGCCGGCGTCGACGGGGCGGGCGCCGTCGCCCAGTCGGCACTCCTCCGCGCCGCGCACACCGCCCGGCTCCGGCAGCTGCCGCGCGCCGCGGGCACCGCGCTGTCCGTCGTCACGCTGCTGCGCGCGGCCCGCGCCGGCGACCCGTCCTACCGCACAGCCGACCTCGTCACGGCCCTGGCCGAACTCCTGGGCACAGCACACCGGGTCGGGACGACGTCCGGGGCGGAGCTGTCCGCCGTCAGGGGCCGCGTGCGCCGTCCGTACAGCCCGGACGGCTCGTTGCGCCTGTACGGCCTGTTCACCGAACCCGTGGTCACCGACTCGGGGCACGGGGGCGTCCGCACCTGGGTCGCCGGGGCCGACGGCCGTCTCTTCACGGTCGGCGACGTGGCACCCGGTGGCGTCGGGCGCGCCCTGGGCGTGGCCGACCGGGCCGTGCGCCTGGGGGACAGCGCGCTCACCCACCGGGAGCTGGGCCGGGCCGGCCTGGCGGTCTCGGGGGCGACGGTCTCGCCGGACGGCAGACTGGGCGCCGGAAAGGGCGTCAAGGCCGTCACCGCCCGGGGCGCGGTGTGGACGGAGCCGCCGCTCGCCGCCCTGTGGGAGACGCCGCCGTCCGAACAGGCCGCCCGCGCCCTGCGGTCCACCTCCCGTTACGCGGACCCGGACGGCGGCGGCAGTGACCTGCTCTTCCTGGACGTCGAACTCCTCGGAGCGGTACGGGAGCCGGGCGGCACCTGCTTGCTCGCGCTGTGCGAGGGTGGCATCCGCGTCCGGCTCACCGTCGCCGACGACGACCCCGCGCTGGCCCACCGCGACAATCTGATGCTGCTGGCCACGGCGCCGGGGACACGGCTGAGGATCGTCGGCCGCCTGGTGCCCGCACTCCACCCCCGGCTCACCCTCCTCGCCTGCTCGCACCCCACCGGCGAGG
The DNA here is from genome assembly GCF_044751065.1 of Streptomyces sp. NPDC088746. Classification (NCBI taxonomy): domain Bacteria; kingdom Bacillati; phylum Actinomycetota; class Actinomycetes; order Kitasatosporales; family Streptomycetaceae; genus Streptomyces; species Streptomyces sp. NPDC088746. Next base: position 233,981 of record NZ_JBIVLA010000005.1, on the reverse strand, counting down.
GCACGATCGACCTCGGCCTCGACCGCCTGCGCCGGGCCGACCTCCCGGACCCGGCTGCCCCCGTGACCTTCGCCCCGCCACAGCCCGGAGAGTCCGGAGCGCACGCGCCCCTGTACCTCCTGGAGCGCCGGGTCGAACAGACGGTCCCGGCGGGCCGCGTCGCCCTCGGCATGCTGGGCGACGTCACCGCCGACGCCCGCCGCATCCGCCGCGCGGGACTTCCCACGGCCGCCGGACTCCTCACCGCCCTGTGCGCCTCGGCGGCCCGACGCGATCGCGACCTCTTCGGCCGGCTCCTCCCTGCCGACACCGACGGCTTCGCCGCCCACTGGCTCGCGGCCGCCCGTTACACGGCCGCCGTGGCCGAGTCCCTCTGTGCGGCGGCCTGGGAGCCGGCGCAGGACGCGGTGCCGGCCCGCGGGCTCAGCTGAGGCCGGCGACCAGCAGGGCGAAGGCCGCGATGATGACGGCGACGCGGACGTAGTGGAAGCGGTCCCAGCGGTTCATCTGCTGCTTCCAGTCGGCGGGCCGGTTCTCAGGGGTCCACGTCTTGCCCCGGTTGTTGATCGGGACGAGCAGCAGGACCGACATGATCACGCTGATGAGCAGCAGCACGCCGGCGGTGACGACGAGTCCGGCGCCGTGGTGCTGCCATCCCGCGACTGCCCATATCGCGACGAGGACGAGCGAGGTGATGTACCAGACCGGCATCACGGCGCCGAGCATCCGGCCCCCGTGGGCGCGGCCGAGCTGGCCGCTGTCGTCGGGGAGCGCGTTGAAGATCCGGTTCATGACGAAGGCGACGGAGAACTCCACCCCCACCATCACGCCGACGACCACGGTGGTGAAGACCTCGAGTGCGTTGAGCATGGGATGATCCCTCCCGGTATCTAGCATTGATAGCTGATGTGGCAACGCTAGACCTACTGCCGCTCAGTTGTCTAGCGGTGCTAGAATCGAGCCATGTCGGTACAGGAACGCAAGGAGCGCGACCGGGCGGCCCGCGAGCGCCTCATCTTGGCGACGGCCCGCGAACTCGCCGAGCAGCAGGGCTGGGACGCGGTCACCACCCGCCGGCTCGCCGAGCGGATCGAATACAGCCAGCCCGTCCTCTACAGCCACTTCCGCGGCAAACGGGAGATCATCGGCGCCGTCGCCCTCGAAGGCGCCACCGAGATGGCTGCGGCGCTGAGAGCCGCGTCCCGTGCCGCGGACGGCCCGCGCGCCCGGGTCACCTCCCTGGCCCGCGCGTACCTCGACTTCGCCGAACACAACCCGGCGGTCTACGACGCGATGTTCCAGCTCGACGGCGGCCTGGCCTTCGCGAAGGAGGACACCCCCGAACCTCTGAAGGACGCCTTCGCCGCCCTGCTGGAGAGTCTCGGCGAGGTCGCCGGGGACGGCGTCCACCCGGGGCTGTTCACCGAGGTGTTCTGGGCGGCCCTGCACGGCCTCGCGACCCTGGCCCGGGCGGGGCGGCTGCCTCCCGAGGACACCGACCGGAGGATGGAGTTGCTGGTGGACCGGCTCGCCATGGTCTGACGTTCCGCCCGGCGGGCACGCAGCCGGAGCCCTTGGCCCGGCCGGCTGCGCTCGGGATGCGGTGCGTGCCGGGAGCCGGTATCGCTGAGTGTCCCGATCCGGTTCCGTGTGGCGCGGAATGATGTGGAAGGACCACGGCATGGATGACTATCCGCTGCTGAATCTGTTCCTCACGATGCTGTACTTCTTCCTGTGGGTGATGTGGTTCTTCCTGCTCTTCAAGGTGATCACGGACCTGTTCCGGGACCACTCGTTGAGCGGATGGGGCAAGGCGGCCTGGCTGATCGCCGTCCTGGTCCTGCCCTACCTCGGCGTTCTTCTCTACCTCGTCCTGCGGGGGCGGAGCATGCGGGACCGGGACATCACCGAGGCGAAGGAGCAGGAGAAGGCGTTCCGTTCGTACGTGAGGAAGGCCGCCGGGCCGGGCGGCAGCGAGCATGTGGAGGAGCTGGCCACGCTCGCCGAGATGAAACGGAACGGGGATCTGAGCCCGGAGGAGTACGAGAGGGCGAAGGCGAAGGTCCTCGCCTGAGTCCGGACCGCCCGTCGACGGGGCCGGCACAGACACGCTGGACCTACGGGCGACGTCCCGTTCCCCCGCCTCGCTACGGACGCAGGTCCAGGGATATGTGCGGGGACAGGGCGCGGAGGAAGTCGGGTGCGTCGAAGATCTCTCCTGCTGATACGACGCCGACCGCGCGGGTCCGGCCCGTCAGTACGCGTCCGAGCGCTTCCACCACGAGGGGCGCGGTGACCGCGTAGATGTCCTGGCCGCGGGCCACGGCGCGGCGTTCGGCGTCGCCCGAGCGCACCACGACGTCGACGAGGAAGGTCTGGCCGGACCGTCCGTGTTCGTCGACCGCGGTCGGTGTCGGGGTGTCCGGCGCGGCGATGTCGCGGGCCGCTTCGACTGTCATGTAGGTGCACACGTCCGGGATGGACAGGTGGCTGGGGATGGTCACCACATCGGCCATCGTGAACTCCCCGACGACGGACCGGGGGCCCATCGGGTCAGGGAACTCCCAGTCCAGGAGCGGCGGGTCGTCGTGGCGGTACTCCAACTGTCCGCCCGCGTAGCGGAGACGCCGGCCCTCCCGCCGCTGCCGCGAGACCGCGCCTGCCGTGCGCGTCCCGGTGGTGGGGTGCCAGTGGTTCAGCCCGTAGGCGATGTGCGCCTGGTCGGCCTCGGTCCAGTCGCCCATCGCCGCGGTGGCCAGCAGGTCGCCGAAGCCGCCGAAGAAGGCCATCGCCGGCACGATCACCGCTCCGGCGTCCCGGGCCCGGTCGGCGAAGTGCGCGAAGGTGTCGAGGTTGGCCTCGATCTCGGCCGCCACGTCCAGGTAGGGGATCCCGGCGCGCAGAGCCGCCTCGATCACCGGGGCGGCCGTCGCCGCGAAGGGCCCGGCGCAGTTGATCACGGCTGCGGCGTCGGCCAGCAGGCGGTCGAGCGAGCTCGAGTCCTCGACCGTGGCGGGGATGGCGTCCAGCCCGGTCTCGTGCGCCAGTGCCTTGAGCTTGTCGGCGTCACGGCCGGAGAGGAGCGGGATGAACCCGCGATCCCTCAGCTCCGCGACCACGAACCGTCCGGTGTGTCCGTAGGCGCCGAACACCGCCACCGTCCGAGTCGATCTCATGTGTCTTCTCCTGCGTTCGAACGTTCTGTTTGATCTGTCACGGACATACTCGCGAAGGCCGGAACCCTCTCGCGAGTGTCTGGAACGCCACGCCTCGTACACTTCCGGACATGACTACGGTTGCACTGGCTGTCACCGACGGCATGCTGCACTTCGAACTGGCTCTGGCGTGCGAGGTCTTCGGACCTGGCGTGACGGGAACGGCGAACCCCTGGTACCGGCTCCGGATATGCGGACCACACGCTGTGCGCGCAGGCCGCTTCAGCCTGGAGCCCGATCACGGGCTCGACCACCTCGCGGACGCAGACACCGTGATCGTCCCGGGCTGGGCCGACATCGACCAGGCCCCTCCGGCCGAGTTGGTCGACGCGGTCCGCGCGGCGCACGAGGCCGGCGCACGCGTGGCCTCCCTGTGTACGGGCGCGTTCGTGCTGGCCGCCGCAGGACTGCTGGACGGCAAGCGCGCGACCACCCACTGGGCGCACACACGGGAACTCGCCGAGCGTCACCCACGGGTGACGGTGGACCCGGATGTCCTGTACGTGGACAACGGCAGCGTGCTCACCTCCGCGGGCAAAGCGGCCGCCATGGACCTGTGCCTGCACCTCGTCCGCCTGGATCACGGTGCGTCGACCGCCAACACGCTCGCCCGGCGCCTGGTCGTACCGCCCCACCGCGACGGCGGCCAGGCCCAGTTCGTGACCACCCCTGTACCGGCTCCGACGAACCACCCCCTCGCCGACCTCTTTCCCTGGGTGATCCAGCGGCTCGATCAACCGCTCACGGTGGAGGACCTGGCCCGCCGGGCACGAATGAGCTCGCGCCACCTCGGCCGCCACTTCAGGTCGGTGACGGGCACCACCCCCCTGCAGTGGCTACTCACTCAACGCATCCGCCACGCGCAGGAGTTGCTGGAGACCACCGACGAGACCATCGATGCCATCGCGGCGGCGACCGGCATGGGCACCGCCACGACGCTGCGCCGTCACTTCAACCGCACGGTCGGCGTGCCACCGGACGCCTACCGCCGCACCTTCCACGCACGAATCGGCCCAGCTCGGCACCAAGGCGGGGCCTGACGGCCCACGGCACGAAGACCCCCGAGCCGGAGCCAGGGGTTCGCCGCGTGCCGAGCGGCGAAGTGTGCAGGGCCGGTGACCGGTCACCCGGTCGCGGTCCGGCTGTTCAGGGGCGGGCCGCCGCATAGAGGACGTCGCGCAGTTCGGGCTGGGCCTCACGGTCCTTGCTCCACACGAGACGCAGGCTGAGGTCGGGTACGGGGAGGGCGAGCTGGACGAGGGTGCCGGCGCGGAGGCTGTCGGTGACGGCGAAGCGGGGCAGCAGGGTGACACCGAGGCCGTGTTCGGCCCATGCGCGCATCACAGGGACGCCGCCGGCTCGGACGCGTTGGGGACCGGTGCCGAGGAGGTGCTTTCCGGCCAGCCAGAAGGAGCATTCCGGGACGTTCACCAAGAGCCGTTCGTCATCGAGGTCGGCGGGGGTCAACGTGGGGCGGGCGGCCAGGGAATGGGTCGGGGCCGCGACGAGGGCCAGGGGCACGGGGTCGAGGTCGAGGAAGGCGAGAAGTTCGGCGGGGGCGGGGAAGCCCAGCCCGCCGAGGGCTTCCCCGGCGTCCAGGAGGAGGGCCGCGTCGAGGCGCCCATCCGCGACATCGGTGAAAAGCCCTTGGCGTGTGCGGTCGGAGTGGACGTCGACCGTGATGTCGGGGCGGCGTTCGGCCAGCCGGGCAAGGACGAGCGGAACGTGGGAGCCCGCGAGGGTCTCCAGGGCGCCGAGCCGTAGCCGCCGGTGCTCTTCGCGGACATCGTGGACGGCTTGTTCAGCGGTGTCGAGCAGGGTGCGTGCCCAGCGGCGTAGGCGCTCCCCGGCGGGAGTCAGCTCCATGCCTTTGGGGCCTCGGGTGAACAGCGCGACGGCGAGGCCGGTTTCAAGGGTGCGGATCTGCTGTGAGACGGAGGAGGGGGCGAGGCCGAGGGCGACGGCAGCGTCCGTGACCGTGCGGTGCCGGATCACGGCCTCGAAGGTGACGAGTTGGCGTAGTTCCACGTACGCGCCCAACACCGCATGAGCGTTCGGAAATTCCGAATGCAGGGTGAGACTGTGCCGGTGGAGTGCCCTGACCGGTCGGACCGATGGTGGGTGGCGTGATCGATCTGGCTGCTCACCGGAGGCTTCCTCTTCCATGGCTGTCGTGAATCCTGTCGCGTCGCCGTCGCCCGCTCCGTCCCGGGCGAGGCGCACCGGCGCGCTGACCGGCGTGTCGCTGGGCTATTTCATGGTGTTGCTCGACACCACCGTGCTGTCCGTCGCCGAACCTGATCTGGCCGCGTCGCTGCACACGTCGATGGCCGGTCTGCAGTGGGCCACCACCGGGTACACCGTGGTGTTCGCGGCTCTGCTGCTGTCGGCGGGGGCGGCGGCCGACCGGTTCGGCGCCGACCGAGTCTTCCGGACCGGCACGAGCGTGTTCGCGCTCGCGTCCCTGCTCAGCGCCCTGGCCCCGAACCTGGGTGCGCTGCTGGTCCTGCGGGCCGTGTCCGGGGCGGCAGCGGCCGCGTGCGTGCCGGCCTCGATGGCACTGATCGCCCGCCTGTACCCACAGCCTGCGGCGCGGGCCCGCGCGATCTCGGTGTGGGCCGCGGTCAGCGGGGCGGCCGTCGCGGCCGGCCCGATCGCCGGGGGTGCTCTGGTGGAGGCGGCCGGATGGCGGGCCGTGTTCCTGGTCAACGTGCCCCTCGGGCTGCTCGTACTGGCTCTGACCTGGGGACGGGCGGTGCGCTGCCCGCGCGGCGCCAACCCTGTCGACTGGCCGGCGCAGGCCGCGGCTGTCGTGGTGCTGGCACTGCTCACGGACGTCCTGATCGCTGCCGGCGCGGGCGCATGGGTCCGCACCGCGTGGTCGGCGGGCGGGTTCGTCATCGCGGTGACTGTGTTCACCGTGCTCGAACGACGCAGCCGGGCCCCGGTCGTGAACCGGACGCTGTTGCGGTCGGCACCGGTACGGGCCGGTCTGCTGGCGGGCGCGGTCACCAACTTCGCCCTGTCCGGCGCCCTGTTCGTACTGCCTCTGCTGCTGCAGCGCGAACGTCACCTGAGCGCCCTGGAAACGGGGCTGGCATTCCTGCCGCTGACCGTCCCCTTCGCCGCGAATCCGCCACTGACCGGCAGGATCGTCGCCCGCACCGGCCCCCGGCCCCCGATTCTCGGCGGCCTGGCACTCCTGACCGCCGGAGGCACGATCCTGGCCGGCACGGTGTTCGCGGAATGCGCCTACGTCTGGCTCGCGGCGGGCCTGCTACTCACCGGCTTCGGCATATCGTTCATCCTGCCGGCCCTCGTCGCGGCCATCATCGGCGCCGCCCCGCCCGGTACGGCCGGCTCGGTCGGTGGCCTGCTCAACGCCATCCGCCAGATCGGCGCCACCTTCGGTGTCGCCCTCATGGGCGCCGCCGCGACCGCCGGCACGGGATGGTCACTGCTGCTGTCGGGCGGCCTCTGCGCCCTCGCCTGGCTGGTCTTCGTGCTGACGCCCGGGGATGCACCCCAGTAGTCAGCAGTTGGATCTGTGCGCTCACTCGAGATGACATCCAAGACGACGGCCTCACCCTGCGACTGCGCCTTGGCACGCACCCGGTCCGCGAGCTGGTGTGTCTCCGGCCGGCAAGGCCCTCGCCTCGAACCCGACCCGAACCGCTGGCTGTTCCCGGAGGCCCGGGCGTACCGGCCGATGGAGCCTGCAAATAGTTCAATATTTCGAGACTGGATCTCTTTGTACGGAATCACCCCGGGCCTGCCACAAGTCTGGCACCGGTATTTCCTCGGGGCCCCAGGAGATGCAAACGTCCCCTCTGGATCTACCTTGAGCGCACGGTAGATCGCATCGATACACTCAACTCAGCGTCCTGGCTTTCCTTTGCGATGGGCACTCTCATTTTTGCCATCGATCGAGATTTTCCGTGGGTTCGCAGATTCTGAAGGCGGGCGCGACGAACCCACGGTGCCAGGAGAGCAGTTCGCCGGAATGAAGACAGCTCCTCAGAGCTTGCTTCAGGTCGCGGCGAGACCTGGGGAGCTCACTCCAGAGCCGTAGAAGCCTGTCGTCGGGAGAGGGCCAGCCTGCGTCGATCTCGGTCGATCTCTGTGACGACGACCGTGATCTCGTCGCCGACTTGAACGACCGCCTCTGGAGCCTCGACAGGCGGCCAGGTGAGCTCTTGCAGATGGACAAGTCCCTCGATGTCGTCGGTGACCTGCACGAATACTCCGAACGGGGCCAGCTTGGTGACCTGCCCCCGCAGCGTCTGCCCCACCGTGGTGGCCTCGGCGAAGGTCTGGAATGGGTCAGGCTGCGTCGCTCGCAGGGACAGCCTGGCCTCTCCGTTCGTTGTGTCGAACTGGAGGAACTCGCAGGAGACCCGCTGTCCCACCTGAACGACGTCCGAAGCTGTCTCGAAGCGTCGCCAGGACAATTCGGGGATCGTGATGAACCCGACGCCGGGGAAGACCGGATGGTCTGGGCCGTTGTCCAGCGCCACGAACACTCCGAACCGTTCGATCGCGCCGATCTGGCCCGAAAGAAGTTCTCCGGCGCGGAGGGATTTCAGGAATGCCCAGAGCCCGGGGTTCTCCGTGGCGGCCGTGGACATCCAAGCTCTACCTTGCTCCAGGTCGACGGCGGTCACCTCGGCGGTGATCCGGTGGCCGACCTCCACCGCCGCTGCCGAGAACCGAACCCAGGACAGATCCAGCGACCCCACGAACCCCAGCGGACGGGCGGTGAAACCGTCCAGGATGACTGACACACCTCGTCGAGATACCTCTGCCACGATCCCGCTGTAGACATCACCGACCTGGATCGCAGCCAGAAACTTCCGGAAAAACTCCTCGTCCGACGCCCCGCCCATAGTGCCCAGCCTCTCACGGGCCATCCGGGACCACCTGCGACGGCGCGGAGTACGGGCGGTGATCCCGCAACCTGCCGACCAGATCGCCAACGCAAGCGCCGAGGCCGCAGCGGCAGGCGCCCGCCCGGATTCGACCGCGAGGCATACAAGCAACGCAATCGCGAGGCATACAAGCAACGCAATACCGTCGAACGCTGCATCAATCGCCTCAAGCAGTGGCGTGGTCTGGCCACCCGCTACGAGAAAACCGCCACGGTCTACCGCGCGGGCCTCCTCGTAGCGGCCATCTTCCTCTGTTTTCCGGCCCCCTGAAATGACAGCTCACGGCCGGAGGCACTCTCTCTGCGGATCGAAGCAGATGAGCCCATGCTCGCGAGCCAGCGAAGCTGCGTACTCGGACACCTCCTCAGCCTTGCCGTAAGACAGGAGCAGGTACACGATCGGGCCCGATGCCTCATCGATGACCGGTGGCGACGCCCATACGACACTGCGGTCGATGTCATCCGGGTATCGCGCGACGAGGGCTTCCACGTACGCCGTGACGTGGGGCACCGGGGGCACGAGTGCGTCATCCGCCTCCAGGTAGCGCTCGTAGAGCTCGTCGTAGGTCGAGCCCGCTTGATGGTTGTCGAATGGACGGTCGCCGTCCCACACAGCGAGGTCATAGCTCACAGGCGCATCGTCGCAGGCAGCAGTTCTGCCGGCGCCAGCAGGCCCTGCGATCGAACCTCCACCGGAGTGATCCGTAAGAGACCCCCTAGTCGTCCACGTTCTCCTCGCGGCGGATCGTCCGCCACGCGGCCCGCGCGCGCTGCGTCCAGGTTGGACCGAAGCTCTTGTCGGGGCCGAAGTGCTGGCCCTTTGACAGCGGGCGCCTCGACGCCGCCGGCCTCCGGGCGGGGTCGGCACCCGGTCATTGGGAGATTGGCGACACGCATAACGCCCATGTCGGGCGCGATTCTGTCCGCCGCTTCACAATGACACGGCGGGCCTCCGGCGCACGGGCCGCGCGCGCCGGGGTCAGTTGGGGGTCTCGGCGCCGGTGTGGTTCAGGATCGCTGCGGTCAGTGGCGTGAGCACTTCCCGGGGGAGTGCGTGCCCCATGCCCGGGATCTCGACCGTGCGTGCCCCGCGGATCACCTGGGCGAGATGCTGCGGGTGCGGGGGAGGGAAGACCGGTTCGGCCGGGGCCGAGATCACGAGGGTGGGCACGTCGGTGCTCGCCAGTTCCTCGGTGCGCAGCATGCCGGAGGTGTCGGCGCGGCCGTGCGCGGTGCTGGAGGCGTGGTGGCCCGTGTGCTCGATGATCCTCCGCTCCAGTTCGCGGGCGCTCTCCGCGTCGAACGGGAGCTGCTCGCCCGCCAGGGCGCGCCAGTGTGCGACGCGGGCGTCGAGCTCGCCCTCCGGGCCGCGCTCCTCGGCCGGGCGGGACCAGATCTCCAGTACGTGGGGTGCGATGCCGGGGAGTTCCTCCGGCGGGACGCGTGTGCCGTCCGGCCGCACGTACGGGGTGGTGCTGAGCGCGGACGTCCCGATCAGGGTCGCGCTGAGCAGGCGGTCCGGGTGGTCGGCGATGAGCAGTTGGGCGAGCATTCCGCCGAGGGACATGCCCACGACGTGGGCGCGTTCGATGCCCAGGCCGTCCAGAACCGTGATCGCGTCTTCGGCGAGGTCCGTGACGGCGTACGGCTGCTGGTCGAACGCCCAGGTGGACCGGCCGGTGTCGCGGTGGTCGTAGCGGACCACCCTGTGGTGCGCGGCGAGTGTGTCCACCAAGGCGTCCGGCCAGCCGAGGCCGGACGCTGCCGCGCCCATGATCAGCAGGAGGGGAGGGGCGTCGGCGGAGCCCCGCTCCTCCGCCCACAGGCGCACGCCGGGTGCCGCACCGATGTAGTGGTCCATGGTGTTCCTCCTGTGACGGGCTTCAGGCGAGACGAGACGAGGCGAGACGGGCGAGACGAGGCGAGACGTATCGTCTCGTGTCTACTGTAGCGCAGGTGTCGCCCGCTTGGTGTGGGACCGGGGAGCTTGGGGCGTCTTATGTCACCGGCGGGGGAGGGGGTGTGTGGGTGGTGGTGTCCGGTGCGGGTGGGCGTCCGGCCGCCCGGGACGTGAACGGGTGGCGCGTCGATGTGCCGGTCAGCTCGCCCATACCGGGGTGTGCCGGGGGTTATCCGGAGTGCGGGTTCTCCCGTGTCCGGGCCTGGTGCCGGCGGGCTTTGAGCCGGTTCCCGCAGGTCTTCATGGAGCACCATCGTGCCGTGTTGGCGCGACTGCGGTCCAGGAGGAACAGTCGGCATTCAGGGTTCTCGCACGGCCGCAGGCGGCCGGGCATGCGCTCCTCGACGTCCGCCCACGCGAGCACGAGTTCCACGGCCAGCCTGCGCTCCGGCGGTACGTCCAGGTGCCACTCGATGCCTGATGCGCTGAGCTGCGGGACCTTGTGGACGTCGGCGAGGACCCGGTGCAGGTGAGGCTCCGGTGCTGCGCCGGAACTCACCGCCTGGAGCGCGTCCCGGGTGGTGCGCAGCCACCGGCGCTCGTCCTTGTCGCCGCCGAGGCCTCCGTGCTCCCGCGCCCACCGATCCACCACGCGGTCGTCGCTCCACAGGTCCTGGCGGCGGCCGTCCGTGACGGGGGTGCTGTTCAGGGCCTGCATCAGCGCCTGGTCGTCCAGCATGGGCCACACCTTCTCAGCTAACTCCATCAAGCCGTTTGACAGGTTACCTCAAGGCCGGTCTACTGAGGGCCGAGAGGTAACCCGCATGATAAGGCGAAGGGGTTAGTCATGGTCGAGATTCTTCACCGTTACGCGACGGTCCGGGGACACCGCGTCTTCTATCGCGAGGCGGGAGCCCGCGAAGCGCCCACGCTCGTACTCCTGCACGGGTTCCCCACCAGCTCACGCATGTTCCGCCACCTCATCCCGGAGCTGGCCGACCGATTCCACGTCATCGCCCCCGACCACCTCGGCTTCGGCAACTCCGATGCCCCGCCGGTGGACGCGTTCACGTACACCTTCGACTCCCTGACCGACATCACCGAAGCGCTACTGGCCCAACTCGGCGTCACGCGCTACGCCTTGTACGTCCAGGACTACGGCGCACCCATCGGCTGGCGGCTGGCCCTGCGCACCCCGGACGCGATCAGCGCGGTGATCACGCAGAGCGGCAACGCCTACGAGGACGGCTTCGTGCCGGACTTCTGGAAGCCCGTATGGGCGTACTGCGAGAATCCGGGCCCCCGCACCGAACCCGCCGTCCGGTCCGCCCTCTCGTTCGACGCCATCCGTCGTCAGTATCTGCACGGAGTGGACCGGCCCGAGCTGGTCGACCCCGACACCTGGGCCGCTGACCACCGCGAGGTCAACCGGCCGGGCAACGACCTCGTGCAGCTCGCTCTGTTCCGCGACTACGCGACCAATCCACCCCTCTACCCCGGGGTGCACGCCTACTTCCGGGAGCGCCAGGTTCCGCTCCTCGCGGTCTGGGGCGCGGGCGACGAGATCTTCGGCCCGGACGGAGCACGCGCCTTCACGCGGGACCTGCCGGACGCGGAGATCCACCTGATTCCCGGCGGCGGACACTTCCTGCTCGAAAGCCACCTGGACACCGTGGCCGGGTACATCCGTGGCTTCCTGATAGCCACTGCCCCGCCCGCCTGAGCCGGCCCCGCCCGGCTACTGTGCGGCCGTCATCCACAGTTCGACGTCGGAGATGATCAGGCGGCCCGGCCGCTGGGTGGCGCTGTCGGGGACGACGGCTCGCACCAGCGGCTGGTCGCCCTTCTCCACGGTCACCTTCGTGCCGTCGAACTTCGGTGACTCGGCGCTGACGACCGCCCGGAGGTCGGACTCCAGTCTGCCGGCCGCCGCGTCGTCCTTGACCACGAAGCAGAGGATCTCGGTGTTCTCGGCAGCCGAGGACGCCTGCTGGCCCAGGGCCGCCAGGCGCACCGGGCTGGAGGAGCTGAGCGGGTTGAAGTCCGCGCGGTAGACGTCACCCAGGCACTCTGCCGCCCGGCGGAACTCCCTGTCGTCCGCCAGGGAGGAGCCCTCCTCCGGATCGACGGCGGCCATGGGGTCGGCGTCCCGGGTGGAGTAGGAGATCTCGTCCTCGGAGACCTGGAGTGTCGCCCCGGTGTCACCGGGGTGCGCCCAGACCTTCCGGCCGTCCTTCTCGCTCTCCGTGTAGCCGTTGGACTTCAGCGACTCGGTGATCGCCGACGCGTCGAACGATCCCGACCAGTGTCCGGCCTCACCGGTGTCGATCGCGGTGTTGATCCGGGTGACCTTGAACTGCTGCCCCAGGAGACCGGGTTGGTACGGATTCAGCAGCGGGCTGGCCGGCTGCGACACCTGGGTGAACCGCTTGGCGTCGCCCTTGCTCAACTCCCGTACGCGAGCGGCGTCGACGAAGGTCACCTCCTTCGTGCCGCTGTCGTCGGCGAGGCTCCCGAGCGCTGTGAGCAGCTCGGAGCCGTCCTCACCGTCGGAGGGACCGGAGGACGAGCAACCGGTGACCGCGGCGAGCAGAAGAGTGACGAGAGCGGTGGCGCCGGCGGCCGGCCCGCGTGCTGGTATGCGCATGATCAGGCAGCGTATACCGGTGCCCGGCGAGGGTACACGTGCGACGAAAGGCCCTGCGGCCAGTGGTGGTCCGGCGGGCCGGGACCCGTCCCCGCGAGCACGGCATCCCGCAGGAGGCACGGTGGCCGGCCGCGCCGCGACTACGCGCGAAGGAGTCCGATCATGGCCCTGGTGCAACTCGATCTCCCCGACCCGATGGCGTTGCGCGGGCGTTGGGCGGCTCTCGCCGCCGTGCAGGCCGCCTCGGGGCACGGCGAGCGGTGCCGGGCGCTCTGGCCCTTGTGGCATTACGACGACGGGCATGGCAGCTGGGCCGACCTGCACCACCTCGACGAGGGCCGTGCGGTGTTGCTCGGACAGGACCGGAACGACTCCGAGACCTATTACGCCGAGGCGTCCGACTTCTTCGAGGAGAAGGAGACCGACCTGCTGGCCGGTGCGCCCGAGTGGTGGGAGCCGCCCGTCCGCCGGGTCCGGGACGCGGAGCTCTTCCTCGGATTCGTGTACGGCTTCGACGGCAGGGCCTGGTACCGCGCCGAGTACGAACTCGACGACGGCTTCGAGAGCTTGGGGCTGCCCGTGCTGGCCACAGCCCTGACCAGGGGGAAGATCGTCGCCACCGTCCAGCGTATGCCGGACTCCGAGGGAGGCAGGCCCGCCTACGAGGCGATCGACGCGCTGATCGCCGCCGACGGCGAGGCCGATGCCGGCCTGGTGGCCGCTGTCGCCCCTTCCACGGGCTGGGACGCTGAAGCCGGGGCGGCGGCGGCGCGGGCGTTCCTCGCGGTCTGACCGGCGGTGGGTTCGCAGAACCACGGACGGTGGGTCCGGCCGGGCGCGCTGCCCGGCCGGACCGTGTTCACCGGGTCACCAGGCCCGGAAGGTGGCTTCGGCCCGGTCCGCTGTGGTGACGTGCTCGGCGTACAGCAGCGCGTCGCGGTGCCGCAGGTAGTGGCCGGGTGCGCTGTAGGACTCGAAGGACACCAGGGACCGGTCCGAGAGTCCGGGCACGCGACGCCACGTCGCGTCCGCCCGGAAGCCGGCGTCGTCCGTGCGCGTGTCGATCCACACCTCTCCGTCCCGCTGCCTCAGGAAGCTGCCGGGGAAGTTGACCGACTCCAGTGAGACCGCCGACGGGCCGGCCGGACCGGGGACGGCCTTCCACTCCATGTCGGCGTACGGCGCGACGTGGGGGTCGACCCGGCCTCGGCTCCAGGCGTGCCGGACGAACTGGTTCGGGGCGTCGGCCGCCTCGAAGTTGAACACGTTGCTGCGGATCGAGACGTTGTCGAAGCGTGCGAGGGCCTTGGCCGGTGCCGCCGTACCGGTTTTCGGCGACAGCATGGTGGCGCGTACGCCGTTGGCGCCGGAGGTGAAGCCGGAGTCCGTCGTGCTGATCTTCGGCTCGGCCATGTCGTCGACGTAGACCTTGAGGGACGAGCCGATCGCCTCGATCCTCACCCGGTGGGGCTTTCCGACCGCTCCCGTCAGGGGCGCTTTCGCCATCGGGGTCCGTTCGTCCCCGGTCGCCTTGCCGAGGACCAGTCCGTTCCGGCTGATATCGGCGTAGTAGCCGTGGAAGCCCTCTGTGCCGGTGCCCGGTTGTGTGACGCGGAAGGCGAGGCCCGCTTCGCCGCGGCCGTGGCGCAGGGTCACGTCGGCCTCGTAGATCAGGTCCGAGAAGTTGGTGTCCTGGAGGGCAGAGCCGCTGGAGGCGGCCGTGGCGGAGTAGGCGCCGCTCTCCGGCGACCAGTCTGCGTCGCCGTAAGTGCGCCACCCGACCGCGTTGCCGTCGTCGAAGTTGTCCTTGACCTTCATGGTGACCGGCCGGATCGTGCCGTCCTCGTTGAAGTGGATCCGGTCGTAAGCCAGGGCCCGGTGGTTGCCGTCGGTCTCGCTCAGCGGGCGGCGGTGGTAGACGATGTACCAGATGTCGGTGCCCGGAACGTTCACGACCGAGTTGTGCCCGGAGCCACGGGCGACGGCAGGGTCCTGGGCCAGCACCCTGTCGATCTTCTTGAACGGGCCGGTGGGGGAGTCCGACATGGCGTACGACACGGAGTAGTCCGGGCCGGTCCAGCCGCCCTCGGACCACATCATGTAGTACGTGCCGCCGCGCTTGAACATGAAGGAGCCCTCGGTGTAGTTCTCCGGGGTGATCTCCTTGTAGACCGACCCGTCGGGGAAGGTGCCGAGGCTGGTCATGTCCGCGTTCAGTTTGACGACGTTCGCGTGGCCCCAGCCGCCGTAGTACATGTACGCCTGGCCGTCGTCGTCGATGAAGACGTCCTGGTCGATCGGCTGGGCGCCGTTGTGGAACGCGTCGATGAGGGGACCGCCGATGGCGTCCTTGTACGGGCCCTCCGGGCGGTCGGCGACGGCGACGCCGATCCCGCCGAGCTCGGAGTCGTCCTGGATGTCGTTGGCGGCGAAGTACAGGTAGTACTTCCCGTCACGGAAGACCGGCGCGGGCGCCCAGAGCGCGTACTTCGCCCATGACACATCGGCGATGTCGAGCACCTTGGGGTGTTTGGTCCAGTGCACCATGTCCGTCGACGAGAACGCGTCCATGAAGGTCTGTTCGCTGTAACCGCGGGACGTGGTCGGGTAGATCCAGAAGCGGTCGCCGTAGACCGCGACATCCGGGTCGGCGTACCAACCGTCGACGATCGGGTTCCCCGCCTCGGCCGTACTCGGTGCCGGTGGGGCGACGGCCCGGGGCGCGGCCGGTTGCCCGGCACCCGCGGGGGAGGGCCCGAAGCCGAGCAGCAGCGCGGCGGCGGCCAGGACGACGGAGAGCTTGCGGAAGGTGCGCACCATGAGGACGGAGGGCCTTTCTCGTGTGCGACAACGTTGTCGGGCGAGGTCCGTGGCAAAACGTCGGGCGTTCTCAGGGGGCGTGCGAGACGGAGGTGAGGAGCCGTCACTTCGGGGCGGGCCCACTTCTACTACGTTGGAAACTGAAGCGACGTGCAGCATAAGAACATGGGTGTGGGGCGCTGTCCACCCCGCGCGTGACGGAAACCCGGGGCCTCGTGGCCGGGCTTCGCCGGGGAAGATCAGGGTCGGCGTCCTCAAGGCGCACAGAGGTCCCGCCCGCCCTCCTGCCGGCCGGTACAGCGGGAGCCGCCGCCGTCCTTGCGTCCTCCCGGCGGCCACGTCGGCCTCCCGTGCGCGGTGGTCGGTCGTGAAGGACCGGCGGTCTGATCGGTGCCCAAAGCTTCACTCAACCTCCCTATAGTGGTGCCGCGTTGATCGTATGGCCGCAACGCGCGAAGCCGTCTCCCTGGAGTCCGTACGATGACGACCCCCTCCTTATCCGCCGCGTCCGCACCCGGCGGCGGCTGCCCCGCGCACCCCGCCACCACGCCCGTGCCGCTCAGCGGGCCGGCGTTCCACACCGAACCGCAGGCCCTCTACCGGACGATGCGCCACTCCTACGGGCCCGTCGTGCCGGTCGAGCTCCCCGGCGGGTTCCCGGCCTGGCTGGTCGTCGGATACCGCGAGCTCCACCAGGTCACCAGTGACGGCGAACTCTTCCCCCGGGACGTCGGGCTGTGGAACCAGTGGGAGCACATACCCGAGGACTGGCCGCTGCTCCCGATGGTGGGACGGCCCATGCCGTCCATCTACTTCACCGCGGGCGCCGAGCACCGGCGCCATTCCGAGCTGGTGGTACCCGCGCTCGAGGCCGCGGACCCGTTCGAGACACGGGGGCACTGCGAGCAGCTGGCCGACCGGCTCGTCGACGGCATCTGCTCCCGAGGCACCGCCGATCTCGTCGCCGACTTCGCCGAGCCGCTCCCGGTGCTCGTCCTCGCCCGCCTCGTCGGCTTCCCCGACGCGGAGGGTACGGACATCGCCCGGGTCCTCAAGGACCTTGCCGACGGAGGCCCCGGCGCCCAGGAGGCCTACACCCGCTTCGGCGAGCACATGCGGCGGCTGGTGGAGGCCAAGCGGGCGGTGCCCGGCGACGACATCACGTCCCGGATGCTCGCGGACCCGGCGCCCTTCACGGACGAGGAGTACGCCCTCGACCTCATGGCCGTCACCGCGGCCGGGCACCTCACCACCGCCGACTGGATCAGCAACTCCCTGCGGCTGATGCTCACCGAGGACCAGTTCGCCGACTCCCTCGCCGGCGGGCGGCGCAGCGTCCCGGACGCGATGAACGAGGTCCTCTGGGAGGAGAGCCCGACCCAGATCCTCGCGGGCCGCTGGGCGGTGCGCGACACACAGCTCGGCGGCCGCACCATCCGCGCCGGCGACATGCTCCTGCTCGGCCTGGGGGCGGCCAACACCGACCCGCTGATACGCCAGGAGGCGGTTTCCGGGGGTGGGGGGCACCACGCGGCCAACGGGGCGCACCTGGCGTTCAGCCACGGGGAGTACCGCTGCCCCTTCCCGGCGCAGGAGATAGCGGAGACCATCGCCCGTACCGCGATCGAGGTCCTCCTCGACCGGCTGCCCGACCTCGAACTCGCCGTACCCGCCCAGGAACTCGTCAGGCGGCCCTCCGCCTTCCTGCGGGGCATGAACGCGCTGCCCGTCCGGTTCGCTCCCGTACACATGACAGGAGACCCGCTGTGAACTGCCCGCACGCGACCGTGGTGATCGACCCCATGGTCCAGGACCTCGACGGTGAGACGGAGACGCTGCGGGCTTCCGCCCCGCTCGCGCGCATCGAGCTCCTCGGCGTCCCCGCATGGACCGTCACCCGCCATGCCGAAGCGCGCCAACTCCTCGTCGACACACGCCTGGTGAAGGACCTGGACGCCTGGAGTCTCTGGCGGAGCGGGGAGGTCACCCACGCCTGGCCGCTCATCGGCATGATCGACGCCGGACGTTCCATGTTCACCGTGGACGGCGCCGAGCACCGCCGGCTGCGGACGAAGACCTCCCAGGCACTCACCCCGCGCCGCCTGGAGGCCATCCGCCCGGCCATCGAGAAGTTCACCGAGGAACTGCTGGACGTCCTCGCCGCGCGGGGCGAGGACGAGGTCATCGACCTCAAGGCCGTGTACGCCCAGCCGCTCCCGATGAAGGTCGTCGGTCTGCTGATGGGGGTGGACGAGGCGTTGCACCCCATGCTGACCCGGCAGTACAAGGCCTTCTTCTCGATGCTCACCCCGCAGGAGGACCGGCTGGCGCTGATTGCCGAGCTCGATGTCTTCTACGCCGAACTGGTCCGGGAGAAGACCGCCCACCCCACGGACGACCTCACCAGCGCGCTGATCCTCGCCGACGAGGGCGGGGAACCGCTCACCGAGGCGGAGGTCGTCGGCAACCTCAAGGCGATGGTGGCCGCCGGGCACGAGACCACGATCGGCCTCATCCTCAACGCCGTACGCGCGCTTCTCGCCCACCCCGACCAGCTCCGCAAGGTGCTGGACGGGGAGATACCGTGGGACACGGTCATCGAGGAGACGCTGCGCTGGGACACCCCCACCACCCACCTGCTGATGCGGTTCGCCACCGAGGACATCCAGATCGGCGACCAGGTGATAGCCAAGGGGGAGGGCGTGGTGATCTCCTACCGGGCCATCGGCCGTGACGTCACCCAGCACGGCGACGACGCCGATGCCTTCGACGTCACCCGGCCGACGCCGATCCGGCACATGACCTTCGGCCACGGGCCGCACATCTGCCCCGGTGCCGCACTGTCCCGGGTCGAGGCCGGGATCGCGCTGCCCGCGCTGTTCGGGCGGTTCCCGGAGCTGAAGCTCGCCATCGCCGACGACGAGATCCGCAAGCTGCCCGTCATGACACAGAACGACATGGAGGCCTTCCCCGTGCTGCTCCACGGCTGACGGCGGCGGGGGAGAGCTCCAGGCCGGACGCGCGCCCGGAGGGGCGGGCGTCCGGCCGTACAACTCCGCCCATCCATAACGGTGTTCGGGATCTCGGACGGCGTGCGGTTCTTCGAAGAAAGTGGGTGGCGCGCGGCAACCGATGCGGTGCGGGCGGCGACTGCGGGGTGCACCCCCATCCCCGACCCCGAAGGAGTTTCCTCGTGAGCCGCACTCTGAGGAGAAGCCTCGCCGTACTCCCCGCCGCGCTCCTGCTCGCCCTCGTGCCGGGCAGCGCCTCCGCCTACCCCAACCCGGGCGTCGTCAACGGTGACATCGTCGTCCACGACCCCAGCATGATCCGCAGCTCGTCCGGCCAGTACCTGCTCTACTCGACCGGTGAGGGCCTCCAGCTCCGCACCTCCACCGACCGCACCGCCTTCGGCCGCTCCGGGAACGCCTTCACCACCAAGCCGAGCTGGTGGAAGAACTACTCCTCGGCGTCCGACCCCTGGGCCCCGGACATCTCGTACCAGGGCGGCAAGTACCTGATGTACTACGCCGTCTCGTCCCTCGGCTCCAACACCTCCGCCATCGGCCTGGCGGCCTCCACTACGGGCCAGGCCGGCAGCTGGAGCGACTACGGGATCGTCTACACCTCGAACTCTTCGAGCGACTTCAACGCCATCGACCCGAACCTGTTCGTCGACGACGACGGCAAGTGGTGGCTGTCCTTCGGCTCCTGGTGGACCGGGATCAAGATGATCCGGATCGACCCGTCGACGGGCAAGCAGTACGCCGGGGACACCGCCCGCCGCTCGCTCGCCTCCCGGCCCACCGGGACGAAGGCCGTCGAGGCGCCCTCCATCGTCAAGCGCAACGGCTACTACTACCTCTTCGCCTCGTACGACACGTGCTGCGCCGGCACCAGCTCCACCTACAAGATCAAGGTGGGCCGGGCCACCAGCGTCACCGGCCCGTACAAGGACAGGAACGGCGTCAGCATGCTCAGCAACGGCGGCACGCCCGTCATGGAGTCGCACGGGCGCTACATCGGCCCGGGCGGCCAGTCGATCATGGCGGACTCCGACGGCGACCTGCTCGTCTACCACTACTACGACGGTCAGGACAACGGCACCCCGAAGCTCGGCGTCAACCTTCTGAACTGGAGCAGCGGATGGCCCGTCGCCTACTGACCCTGCTGAGCGCCCTCCTGCTGGCGCTGGCGCTGGGGCAGCCGACGTCCGCGTCCGCCGCCGAGGGCCGCCCCTACACCAACCCGGTCAAGGCGCAGAAGGGCGCCGATCCCTGGATCTCGTACCACGACGGCAACTACTACCTGGTGTCGACGAGTTGGACCGACGTCATCACCATGCGGAAGTCACCGACGCTGGCCGGACTCTCCACCGCGCCGAGCGTGCAGGTGTGGCAGGGCGACGCCGCCTCGCGCTGCTGCAACATCTGGGCACCCGAACTGCACTACTCGGGTGGCCGCTGGTACCTGTACTACGTGGCCGGCCAGAACATCACCGACTACAACCCCACGCAGCGCGTCCACGTGCTGCAGAGCGCGGGCCCGGACCCCATGGGGCCCTATACGTACAGGAACCAGCTGGGCAGCACCTGGATGCTGGACCCGAGCGTGCTCACGGTCAACGGGTCCATGTACCTGCTGGGCAGCGCGAGCGGCGGCGGAACGCAGAATCTCGTCATCGCGCCGATGTCCAACCCGTACACGCTCGGCGGGTCGTTCTCGACGATCTCCACACCCACCCACGACTGGGAGAAGTCCGGGGGCCCGGTCAACGAGGGGGCGGAGGTGCTCCAGCGGGGCGGGAAGACGTTCATCGTCTACTCCGCCAGCGGCTGCTGGACCCCCGACTACACGCTGGGGCAGCTCACGCTGACCGGGTCCAACCCGCTCTCGGCGTCCTCCTGGACCAAGAGATCCAGTCCGGTCTTCCAGCGGAACGACGCCGCCGGGGTCTACGGACCAGGGCACAACGGCTTCTTCACCTCGCCGGACGGCACGGAGAGCTGGATCGTCTACCACGCCAACGACTCGGCGTCCGACGGCTGCGACAACGGGCGTACGACGCGTGCGCAGAAGTTCAGCTGGAACTCCGACGGAACACCGGATCTGGGCACCCCCGTCGCCCTCGGCACGACACTGGCGGGGCCCTCCGGCGAGACGGCGGCCACCCCGACCGCGTACACCGTGGTCAACCGGGCCACCGGGAAGTGCCTCGACGTGAGTGGTGCGTCGACCGCCGACGGGGCGAACGTCCAGCAGTGGACGTGCGACGGCAGCGCGAAACAGCGCTGGCGCATCGACGACCGGGGAGACGACACGAGCAGGCTGGTGAGCGTCGCGTCGGGCAAGGTGCTCGACACCGCGGACTGTTCGGCTGCCGACGGCGCCGACCTGCGGCAGTGGTCCTGGCTCGACAACACCTGCCAGCGCTTCCGCTTCGTCACCGCCGAGGCCGGGGGATGGGTGCGCATCGTCAACCAGGCCACCGGGAAGGTAGCCGACGTGGCGGACTGCTCGACGGCCGACGGCGCCGACGTACGGCAGTGGACCTGGCTGAACAACACCTGCCAGCAGTTCGAGCTCGTCCCGGTGAGCTGAGCGACAGCGGGCCCGGATCCAGATCCGGGCCCGCGACTCGCGAGCCTTTTGAGGTCACGGCAACCTTTCGCGCGGCTCGCGGCGACTACTTCCCGGAATTCCCACCTCTTCCCCTCCCCGACCGAATGGATCACGCCATGGCAGCGAATCGACGACGTAGCAGCCTCCGGCCCGGACCACGGAGGGCGCTGAACGCGGGGGCGGCCGCCTTACTGTCCGTCGCCGCCCTCCAGACGTTCGCCACCGCGTCCGGCGCGGCGGCGGCGACCACCGTCACCGTCGCCAAGGACGGCAGCGGGCAGTACTCCACCGTGCAGGCGGCGGTGGACGCGATCCCCGCCGGCAACACCGCAAGGGTCGTCGTCTCCATCAAGCCGGGCACCTATCGCGAGCCGGTGAAGATCCCCTCCACCAAGCAGAACGTCACGCTCCAGGGCAGTGGTTCCAGCCGCAACGACACCGTCATCGTCTACGACAACGCCTCCGGTACCCGGAAGCCCGACGGCTCCGGCACCTACGGGACCAGCGGCAGCGCGACCGTCGCGGCCGAGGCCAACGGCTTCCAGGCCCGTAACCTCACGATCTCCAACGACTTCGACGAAGCCGCCAACCAGAACATGAGCGGGCTCCAGGCCGTGGCCCTGCGCACCGCCGCGGACAAGGTCTTCCTCGACTCCGTGATCGTCACCGGCGACCAGGACACCCTGCTGCTGGACACCGCCTCCAAGGCGACACTCGGCCGCGTCTACATGAAGGACTCCTACGTCGTCGGCAACGTCGACTTCATCTTCGGACGCGCCACCGCGGTGATCGACGCATCCGTCATCACGCTGAAGAAGCGCTGGGACGGCAGCTCCGCCGGCTACATCGCCGCACCCAGCACGGCCGCCGGCCGCAAGGGCTTCCTGATCACCGGATCCACCGTCAACGGCGATGTCTCGGCGTCGTCCTTCCACCTCGGCCGGCCGTGGCACGCGGGCGGGGACGCCTCGCTCGACCCGATGGCCACCTTCCGTGACACGACACTCAGCTCGGCGATCAGGTCCGCCCCGTGGACGGACATGAGCGGGTTCTCCTGGAAGGACGACCGCTTCGCCGAATTCAGGAACACCGGGCCCGGATCCGGCTCGGCGAGCAGCGACCGGCCGCAGCTCTCCGTCGCCCAGGCCGCGGAGCAGGAGACGGCCGACTGGCTGGCAGGCTGGACACCCTCGGCGTCCTGAGCCACGGTGGGTGGCAGCGAACCGCTGCCGACGATGCGGTCGAAGCGCTTCGACTCCACTCTGGACAGTCCCTGTGAGCGAGTCTAGGCTCCACGGTGTCTGAGCATGTCAGAGTGCGAAGGGGAGCACAGCACGGCGCTGTCGAAGCGCTTCACCGGCTCTCCCCTCCGGTCGCCATCTGTAGGGGAGAAGCCGAATGGTCACGCTTGCCGAGGTCGCCCAGCACGCCGGAGTCTCCGCGAGCACGGTGAGCTACGTCCTCAGCGGCAAGCGGTCGATCTCGGCCGCCACCCGGGAACGGGTGGAACACAGCATCCAGCAGCTGGGGTACCACCCCAACGCCGGTGCGCGCGCCCTCGCCAGCAGCAGGTCCAACATCGTCGCACTGATGGTGCCCCTGCGTACGGACATGTATGTGCCGGTGATGATGGAGATCGCCATCGCCGTCGCCACCAGCGCACGCACACACGGTTACGACGTCCTCCTGCTCACCGGGGAGGAGGGGCCGGCGGCCGTCCGGCGGATCGCGGGCAGTTCGCTGGCCGACGCGATGATCCTGATGGACGTCGAACTGCACGACGAACGGCTGCCGTTGCTCCGTGACTCGGGCCGGACCGCCGTCCTCATCGGCCTGCCCGCAGACACCTCCGGGCTGACCTGTGTGGATCTCGACTTCGAGGCCACCGGGGCGCTCTGTGTGGACCACCTCGCCGGCCTCGGCCACCGCGAGGTGGCGGTGATCGGTGAAGCGGCCGCCGTCTACGAGCGGCACACCGGGTTCGCCGAACGGACGGTGGACGGCATACGGGCCAAGGCGCAGGAGACCGGGATACGGATCCTGCACCGCCCCTGCGAGGGCGGTTACGCCGCGATGGCTGGCACCCTGGGCCGGATCTTCGACGAGCGGCCGGGGACGACCGGCTTCATCGTCCAGAACGAGGCCGCCGTCGAGCCGCTGCTCAACCTGCTCCAGCAGCAGGGGCGGGCCGTGCCGGAGGACGTGTCCGTCGTGGCCATCTGCCCGGAACAGGTGGCCACACAGGCGTCGGTGCGGCTCACCTCCGTGGCCATTCCGGCGCAGGAGATGGGGCGCCGGGCGGTGGAACAGGTGGTGGCGAAGCTCGCGGGCCGGGGTACGGACGAAGTGGAGCTTCTGGAGCCCGTCCTGACGGTGCGTGCGAGCTCGGGACCGGCGCCGGTGTGATTGGCGAGGGGCGCCGCTCACCCGTCCGGGTGGAGTGTCTCCGGGCGCCCCGCCACGGGCCTGGCAGGGCACGGCGGGTGTGTGTCACAGGTGGTCAACAGGGCCTGTAGTGAACCTGGTTGCTGAAGATCCGGCGTGATAGCTTCGCGATCTGTCATGAAGGTGGTACCGGCTCTACGGGGGTGGTCGGTGGTGGGGAACGGGCTGTCCGGAGGGGATGGGCCGGGCGAGGCCAGGACGCGGCTCATCGTCGCGCTGGTCGACTTCCTGTGCGAGCAGGACTTCGTGACCGACCGCGACCAGTGCGGGCAGTTCATCGCCTTCGCCGCCGAGCACGTCGGTGTGGAGATCGTCTACCGACGGCAGAACCCGCGGACCGACATGCTGTCCTTCCTCCGGGAACTGCTGAAGCACGAGAAGGGTCTCGAGGCGCTGGTCTCCGCCGTGCGCGCGATCGCCGGCCACGAGTGTGCGGCCCAGCTGACACGGATCGTGGAAGCCGCCCTGTCGGCCGAGGAGTTCACCCCCGAGGCGGTGCGGGAGGCCCACCGGCTGCTCGGCGAGGTGTGGCGCGTCGAGGAGGCCCGCCTGCACACGATCCTGGGTCACGAACTCGGCGCCGACGTGCCGTTCGGCCGGACGCCGGTCCAGCTCTTCGACCACCTGTGCGCCGTGAACACCCAGGCCGACGGTCTGCCTCCGGCGCTGGTGCTCGTCGAGGCCACCGCGTCCCTGGCCCAGCCGGTGCTCCGCGAGGAGCTCAGGGACTGGTCCGACGCGTGGGCCCGTGAAGCCGGCCCGGACACCGTGCGGGCGCTGGAGGAGCGGAGGCGCGCGATGGCGGCCCGGCCGGCGGCCGACCCCTACGTGTCACGTTGTCTCGTCGTGATGGTGGAGCCCGCAGACGACAGTTCGGCTGATGTCTACGTACGTCACTGGGTCAATGCCGCGCCGGGGTACTGGGAGCCCGTGGCGGGAGACATCGAACGCACCAGCCTCGACGCCCTGGCCGGCGCGGTCGAACGGGCGATCAGTCAGGGCGCCTCACGCTGGGCGGATGTCTCGGAGAGCGAGAACGATCCCCCGGTGCAGATCGAGTTCGTCCTCCCCCTCCAATTCCTGAATCACGACATGGCGGGCATCAAACTGGGTACGCGGTCTCATGTCCGGATGCCCATCGCCCTTCGCTACCATGTCCATCTGCGGAGCCTGGAGCGCATGAGGGCCCGTGACACGGTGGAGCTCGGCCGGTGGCGGGCCCGGTGGACACAGCTCAAGAGGGTCGGCGTGGCGGAGACCCACCGGTGGCACGGGCAGCAGGGTGACCGTCTGGAGCACTGGCATGCCAGACTCGCGGGGAACCCGCGTCTGACCGCGGTCATACTCGATGTTCCCGCCCTGCCGGGCCACGGTATGGACGCGCTCAGCATCGCCATCGAGCAGGGGGTCGGACTCGCAGCCTGGGACCGCAGACCGGACAGCCCGGACCTGTCCGGCCAGGTGCTGACCCTTTTGCTCGCGCATCCGCCGGCCCAGCTCCCGTCGAAAGTCAGTCAGATCCGTCAGGAGGCCGAGGAGTTGGGGCGTGACAGCCTTTCCGTGGGTAAGTACATGGCGTTCTTCTGGGACGACCCGTACCGCCTGGTCGACTGCGAGGAGTTGACAGCATGACCGAGCAGGCCTCGGCAGCGCAGTCCGTCACGCCACCCTCCTGGAGGGTGTTCCACGCAACGGGGCAGCCCCCGGCCGGTGACCCGCCGGAGCTGCCGCAGCCGCCGCCCTGGCGGGTGTTCGCCGGAAGCCCGCTGCAGCAGGCCCCCCCGGACGACGCGCAGTCCGCGCTGCGCCGGCTCGGCACCGTGCAGGAGGGCCCGCAGTTACGCGAGGAGGAGATCAACGCGGTCAACGCCGCACTTCTGCTGCGGCGCCCCCTGCTGATCACCGGGCCGCCCGGCGTGGGCAAGTCCACCCTCGCGTATCTGATCGCCCAGGAACTGGGGCTCGGCCGGGTCCTGCCCTGGAGCATCGTCAGCCGCACCACGCTGCGCGGCGGGCTCTACGAGTACGACGCCATCGGGCGTGCCCAGGCCATCGCCGCATGGCGTGCCGGTGGCACCGTGGAGGCGGAGAGCGGCACGGGCAGCGCCCCCGACCTGGGGGACTTCGTGACCCTCGGCCCACTCGGCACGGCCCTGCTCGCCTACGAACGCCCCAGGGTGCTGCTCGTCGACGAGCTCGACAAGAGTGACATCGACCTGCCCAACGACCTGCTCCACGTCCTGGAGAACGGCAGCTACGAGATCCCGGAACTGGTACGTGCCGGCGTGGCCGAGCTGTCCGTCTTCACCGACGACCCCCAGGGCCGGGCCGTCATCGAGGCCGGCCGGGTCGAGTGCGCGGAGTTCCCGGTGGTCGTGATCACGAGCAACGGCGAACGTGAGTTCCCGGCCGCCTTCCGGCGCCGGTGCCTGCCGCTGGAGATGCGCCCGCCCAGCCGCGAACACCTCGTGTCCATCGTCATCAGCCACCTGGGCCGGCGCCCCGAAGGCGTCGACGGCCTCGTGGACGACTTCGTCAGGCGCCTGGAAGGCGGAGGCACCCAGTCCGTCGACCAGCTGCTGAACGCCGTCCAACTCACCACGGCCCACGGATTCCGGGACGACAGTGACGGGCGTAAGCTCATCGAGATGCTTCTCCGCGACCTCTCGAAAGGCCGCTGATGAACGGCTCGCCACGGGAACGCGCCCCGGACACGACGCCCGCGCCGAGCGGCGGCGACCTCCACGATACCGACGGCGAGGCGAGCTGGCAGGACCTCGCCGACGCCGTCTGGCTCGCGGCGGCCTGGCACCGTGCGGGCCGTGGAGCGGACGGGGGGACCGACCCGGACCCCGCGCCCTTACCGGACGGCATGGAGAGTGACTTCCCCGAGGTCGCGGCTCCTCCGTTCGAGCAGGGCGCGCAGGACACGGTGCCGGCGGCGAGCCACCCGGGCGTCGATCCACGGGACATCGAAGTGCTCGACGCCCACCCTTCACGGCAGGGCCGGCCCGACGCCCTCGCTCCGGACGACGCTCGCCCCACGCGGCGTGTCGTGCCGCTGCCTCTGGCCAAGGCCCTGCGAGGCCTGGGCCGACGCGTGCCCTCGCGCCACGAGAGCCGGCTGGACGAGGCCCGCACCGCCGAGAACGGTGTGATCGACGGACTGTGGATCCCCTACCTCGACCCGGTCCAGGAACGCGCCTTCGACCTGATGCTGCTCGTGGACAGGGCGCCCACCATGCCCGTCTGGGACAGCTCCTTACGCCGGCTGACCGACGAGGCGGTCCGCAGCGGTGCCTTCCGGGACGTCCGTACGGTCGACGTCCTGCTGCCCGGTGCGGCACCGCCCGAGCTGCGCTGGCCCGGTAACAGGCGGGCCGACCCGGCCGAACTCCTGGACGGCAGGGGGACACGGCTGTTCCTCGTCGTGACCGACGGGCTGGCACCCGGATGGGCCGAGGGCGGCGCCGACGAGCTGCTGGGGCGGCTCTCGGCGGCCGGGCCGACGGCGCTCGTCCATCTGCTGCCGCCGTACCTGCGCCACCGCTCCTCGGTCTACCCCTTCCGGGCGCGGCTCGACGCCGCCGGATTCGGGGCGCTCAACCGCCACTTCCTCTGCCACCCGCCGCACGGAGTACCGGAACACGCGCACATCCTGCCCGACACGGGTGACGGATCCGTGGCCGTACCGGTCCTCAGTCTGCGCCCCGGCTCGTTCCGCGCCTGGGCGGACCTGGTCACCGGCGAGCGCGGCGTACGCCGGACGCTGCCCGTGGTCCTGGCCGGTGCGATGGCGAAGGGAGTGGCCGCGGCCGGGCTGCGGGCGCCGAGGATCGAGGGCCCCCGCGCGGCAGCCGACGCCGTCCGCAGATTCGTCGCGCTGGCCAGCCCGCTCGCACGGCACCTCGCCGTCCTGCTGGCGGTGGCGCCCCTGCGCTTCGACGTCATCGAGGAACTGCGCGCCCGCGCCTTCCCCGAGTCCCGCCCCGAGCACCTCGCCGAGGTGATGATGGGCGGCCTGATCGACTGGGAGCGGGACGGAGAAGGCGGTCCCGACTTCGCCGACGGCATTCGTGAGGCACTGCTGGCCACCGGGAACCGCACCCAACTCGCCCGCGCCGTAGGCCTGCTAGCGGAATCGCGGGCCAGCCGGGCACAGGGCGTACGGCTGCGCGCCGCGCTGCGCGATCCGGCGCAGGCCGCGCTTCCGGACCCGGGGGGCGGCCCCGCGTGGCTGCGCATCGAACTGGCCGTGCTCCGCGCCCTCGGAGGCATGCCGTACCGGAGGCGCGCGGCGCGCGTCAACAGCGAGCTGTTGCACGGCGTGGGGGCGTCGGCGGGGGCGACAATAGATGATAAAGAGGCATCTGATGTGAATGAGACCGGCCCCGCTTCCCCGTCGCATTCGACGGTTCCACCAGGAGGATCTGTGTCGTCGACGACACCACCCGTAGACACCGAGCAGGATCGGGTCGAGGCGGGCACGCACACCCTTGCACCGGAGCTCCGGTTCGTCCGTACGGGCCAGCCGAAGATCATGGGCAACGTGCCACCGAAGAACCCGAACTTCACCGGGCGGGAAAGCCTTCTGGCGGCGGTGGAGCGGCAGTTGCGGGAGGACGAGACCACGGCCGTCCTCCCGCACGCACTGCACGGCATGGGCGGCGTCGGGAAATCGCAGATCGCCGTTGAATACGTGTACCGCCACAGCGGTGAGTTCAACGTGATCTGGTGGATCCCCTCGGAACAGGAGAACCTGATCCTGGGTGCTCTCGCCGACCTGGCCCGCAGCCTCGGCCTGGAGGTGGGACCGCAGGCCAACGCCGCCGTGCCCGCCGTGCGCGAAGCCCTCCGTACGGGCAAGCCGTTCGACAACTGGCTGCTCGTCTTCGACAACGCCGAGGACATCGAGGCCGTACGCTCCTACTTCCCCAACGGCGGGCCGGGGAAGATCATCGTGACCTCACGCAACCGCGAGTGGGAACGCGTCGCCACCCCCCTGAGCGTGGACGTCTTCGACCGTGAGGAGAGCATCGCACTCCTGCAGCGCCGCGCCCGCGGCCTCGGCTCCGGTGACGCGGACCGGCTCGCCGCCGCGCTGGGCGACCTGCCCCTCGCGGTCGAGCAGGCGGGCGCCTGGCACGCCGCCACCGGCATGCCGGTGGACGAATACCTGACCCTGCTGGACGAACGCCGACCCGAGATCCTCGAGCTCGACCCGTCGCCCGACTACCCGCTCCCCGTCGCGGCGGTCTGGGACATCTCCCTCGGGCGCCTCTCGCAGGACAACCCGGCGGCACGTCAACTTCTGGAGATCTGCGCCTGCATGGCGCCGGAGCCCATCCCGCTCAACCTCTTCAGGGGCGGACGCAACGTCGAGGTCACCCCCGAGCTCGACCCGGTCCTGCGTGACCCCCTGCTGCTGGCCCGCGCCACCCGTGACCTGAGCAAGCTGTCGCTGGTGAGGCTGGACCACAAGACCGCCACCCTGCAGATGCACCGGCTGATGCAGAACGTGATCGTGGCCAGGATGGACCCCGAGGAGCGGGCCAGGATGACGCGGGCGGCCCACCTGCTGCTCACGACGGCCAAGCCCGGAGCACCCGCCTCGCCGGACCAGTGGCCCGCCTACCAGGCGATCCTCCCGCACGTGATCGCGTCCGGGGCGGTGGAGAGCTCCGACGCGTGGGTCCGTGACCTCGTCTATGACATGGTGTTCTTCCTCTACTACTGGGGCGCGCACGAATCGGGCGCCGCCCAGGCGCGGCTGGCCTGGTCCGCGTGGCGTGCCCAGTCGGGTGACGAGGACCTGCACGTCATCAGGATCACCAAGCTCCTCGGGTTCTATCTGCGGCTGCTCGGGCGACCCGACGAGGCGATCGTGCACAACGAGCGGGCTCTCGCGATCTCGCGCGGCGCGCAGATTCCCGATGAGGAACTCATCGACTCCATGTGGCAGATGGCCGGGGCCCTGCGACACCGAGGTGAGTTCCAGCAGGCACGTGAGCTGGCCGAGGAGGCGTTCACCAGGGCGAGTGACCTGTTCGGGCCGGAGGACCCCACGACGCTGAGCGCGGCACACGACTTCTGCGTGACCCTGAGGCTGAACGGGCGTTTCGCCTCGGCGCGCGGGATCGACGAGGAGACGGCGCGGCAACGCGAACTGCTCTACGGCCCGGCGAGTGCTCTTACACTCAACACGTTGAGCGCACTGACACTCGACATCCGTGAGGCAGGCGACTACCTCGGCGCGCGTGTCCTGCAGGAGTCCAACTACCTCACCTATGTCACGAATTTCGGTGAGACCAACGCGGCGACCATCCGCGCCGCCCTGAACCTGGCCGTGTGCCGACGCAGGGCGGGTGTGGTGGAAGGGGGCGCGGCCCTCGCGGAGCAGACACTTGAGCGGTTCACCACCCGATACGGCCTGAACAACACCGACGCGCTCGGTGCCGCTGTCCATGCCATGGTCGAACGTCGGCTGCATGGTGACCTCATCGGGTCCCGGGAACTGGGCGAGCAGACGTTGACCGCTTACCGCCAGGTGCTCCGCGAGCATCACCCGTACACACAGTTCGCCAAGGTGAATCTCGCGGCGACGCTGCGGGCACAGGGAGACATCGACAGGGCCGAGGCTCTGGACACCGAGGCACTCCAGCACCTGGAGGCATCCCTGGGGGGTACGCACCTGAACACGCTGACCACGGCGATGGGCAGGGCCAACGACCATTACGCCCGGCTGGACTTCACACAGGCCGGCGCCGTCGACTCGACGGTCCTCCCCAAGCTCACGGAGACGGCGGGGGCCGACCACCCGCTGACCCTGGCCTGCACGGCCAACCTCTCCCTGGATCAGCGTGGACTGGGTAATTCGCAGGCGGCGGACCGGCTCAACTCGCAGGCTGTGGCCGGGCTCTCGCGAGTGCTCGGGGACGACCACCCCTGGCACACCGCGGCGAGGCTTCATCAGCGCATCGAGTTCGACATCGCACCGCTGCCGATGTGACGTCGAGGACGGCCGGGTGATCGTCAGCCCCGGCCGTCGCCCTCGTGGGTGACGGACGGGGCCGCAGCGAGAGTAACGGGGGCGTACGCATGACCACGGTGGTCTTCACACACGGCACTGGTGTGCGGGAGCCGCACCTGACCGCGCTGCTCACACGTGTCACATCGGGCCTCGCAGTAATCGCTCCGGATGCACGTGTGGTCGCCTACGACTGGGGCGGGCCGTACGGGGCGGCACTCGCGGCGGGCGGTGCCAGCATCCCGGCCGCCCCCGGCGCCGGGACCGGCCGGAGCACCGGAGAACCCGACGGCCTTGACGAGACCGATGAGTGGGCCCGGCTGTACGAGGACCCCTCCGCCGAACTGGCCACGGCCTCGGCCGGGTCCGGCCCGCACGTCACGCCGCCCGGTGCGGCGTTTCCGGACGAACGTCCGAGGTCGCTCCTGCGCGCGATCGCGGCACAGGGCGAGCCCCAGGCGGACGCGCTCGGTCCCGGACTCCGGGAGGCGGCATCGGAGTTGGTACGCAGCCCCCTGCTCCGTCCCGCCGCCGAGGCCCTGGATCAGGAAGCCCTGGCGTGGGTGCTGGCCCGGGCGCTGGCCGCCACCGTGATCGCCTCCGAACTCGTCGCAGACCGCCCCGCGTTGGCCGGTGGCGACATGAGGGACGCAGCCGTCGCCGCGTTGGCCGTCCGCCTGGGCGCCGCACCGGCGGGCACCGGCCGCGGCCCGCTGCTCCGGATGGCGGGACGGCCGCTCGTACGCCTCGGATCCCGCTACGCCGTACGGCGCCGGCGTGCACTCACGGACGCCGCGCACCCCGCCGCCGGCGACATCCTCAAATACCTCGCCCGGGGTGAGGACATGCGCCAGGGTCTGCGTGACCTTGTGGCCGCGCTGGACCCACCCGTCGTCCTGCTCGGCCACAGCCTCGGCGGCATCGTCTCGCTCGACACCCTCATATCCGGCCCGCTGCCCGGAGTCGAACTCCTCATAACCGTCGGCTCGCAGGGCCCCTTCCTGTACGAGACGGGGGCACTTCCCTCGCTCGCCCATCCGGATCCGCTGCCCGACCACGTACCGCCGTGGCTGAATCTCTACGACCGCCGCGACCTGCTGGGCTACGCCGCCGAACCGCTCTTCCCCGGCCGGGCCCAGGACGTCGCCACCGACAGCCGGCAGCCCTTCCCCGTGGCGCACAGCGCCTACTGGACCGACCCGGCCGTCTACCGTGCGATCGGGGAGCGGCTGCCGTGAACCGCGGAACGATCCGACCGGACCGAATCTTCGCCCTGGTCGTCGGAATCGAGCAGTACGCCGCCGGCTCCGGCTGGGACCTCCCGGGCCCCGCCCGGGACGCCCTGCGCTTCCGCGACTGGCTGCTGGCCCGCGGAGTGCCGGGCACCAGCATCCAGCTCCATCTCGCACCTCTGCCGGGCAACGCTCCCGACGTGCCGTTCCGGCAGGCCGACCACGACTCCCTGAGGCGCGCCCTCATCAAGGACGCCCCGGACAGCGGGGCGCAGGCGCTGTGGGTGTGGTGGGGCGGCCACGGCGTGCTGGACACGAACGAGAACACAGCGCTCTACACAGCCGACGCCACCCTCACCGACCGGCGCGCCATAGACGTCGATTCCGCGCTCACACGGTTGAGGAGCGATGCGACGCCGGGCCTCGGAGTGCAGATGTGGATGGTCGACGCCTGCCGCACCTTCGACGAGCAGCACCACTTCCCCCAGTCGCCGTCCACCGAGCGCTTTCCCACCGGGGCACGGATGGCCGCGCACGAGCAGACACTGCTGTTCGCCGCGGGCC
Organism: Streptomyces sp. NPDC088746; assembly: GCF_044751065.1. Classification (NCBI taxonomy): domain Bacteria; kingdom Bacillati; phylum Actinomycetota; class Actinomycetes; order Kitasatosporales; family Streptomycetaceae; genus Streptomyces; species Streptomyces sp. NPDC088746. The sequence goes on along the minus strand of NZ_JBIVLA010000005.1, from coordinate 201,582 downwards.
GCGGGCAGCGGGCGGGCAATGATCCGGAGCGTCGGCTCGGCTTGTTCTCGGACATCGTTCTGCGCGAGCTGGAAGACGACGTGCTCCCGGAACCACTGCCGCTCTTCGGCGCGGTGAAGGCGAGGATGAGCGCGCTCCGGGAGGCGGGGCTCACCGACCAGACCCCCTCCCTGCGCCTGGAGGCGCCGGGGTACTCCGAACGCGTTCCACCGCTCCCGCCCGTCGGCCGGGCCCCTTCCGGCAGACCCGCGGAGCCTCCGGCCGCCAGGATCGTCACGGCACTGATGGCGTATCCGCTGATGAGTGACCGTGACGAACGGCAGACGCTGGTCAACGAGTTGCCCGCCGCCATCGTCGCCCGGATGCCGAGGCACCTCGTGCCGCGCACGGATGTGATCGGGATCTTCCGCGCCCTCAAGGCGCATCCGGACGGTCTCCAGCGCCTGTACGAGGCGGTGACGCTGATCGATGACGACCCCGTCCGTGCGGCCGAACTCAAGGCATGCATACAGGACTTCCTTGCGAACCAGGGGCCTGGAACCTGACCTGCTGGCGTGATCACACGGGTTTCGGGAAGGGGTCTCAGTCGTCATGATGGAGTAAACGGTGGCATCCTGTGCCACCGCTCGCGAAGGGGGAGCGCGCTTTGTATCAGCCGGTACTCGCCGAGGGCACATCTGATCACCTCGAGTCCGACCTCATGGATCTGGCCACGGTGCGCGTCGCTGATCTGCGCCGCCTTCCGGCCGCCCACGCCGGCCCTAGGCTGCTCGCGGAGCTGAGGCGCGCGCGCAGCAACGCCATGGGAGGCGGTGGAGAGCCGGGGAGGGCCGAATGAGCCGCCGCGAAGAATTCCGTCCACGACAGGGAGCGAGATGTACGCCCCGATCCGTATGCCCGGCACCCTGTTCGACGAGATCGCCACGGGCGGCGGCTCGCCCGAGGCCGTCGCGTTCCTGGTCCGGGGCGAGCGTACGCGTCGTCTCCTGCTCCTGCGTGAACTCTTCGACCTCTTCGACGCGGACCCCCGCATTCTCGGCCCCCTGGACGCACGGACGGTCTGGCCCACGCTGGAGGCCGCCGCGGACCGTGCCCCCGAGCCGGTCGAGACACTCCTGCTGACGCCCCAGGTCGGCAGCTGGCTCGCCCACACGCTCCGCCGGCTGCACGGTACGGCCTCCGGGCCGCCGCTGTGGGCCGACGCCGGGCAGATCGCCGCGGTGGCCGCGGCGGCCGCCGTACACGCGGGCACGGACGCCGAACTCCTCCTGCCCGCGCGGGGCGGAACCCTGGGACTGCCCGCCCTGGGCATGGTCCGGCTGCCCGGGCCGGACGAGGGCGATTACCACCCGGTGCGGGTCACGGTGTCCGGCGGAACCCTCACCGTACGGGCCGGGCACGGGCCGGACATCGTCGTCCGACCGCTCACCGGGCAGGAATCGCCGCACTGGCTTCCGGTGCACCGGCTGGACACCGCTCCGGGGGCGCCCACCGTCCAGCTCGACGACCTCGATCCCTATCGCGACCTGGACGAGCCGATAGCCCCCGGCCGTCTCGAACCGGCTGAACTGCGCTCCTGGCAGCGGCTGTTCCGCGACGCCGTCGCCATCCTGGGCCGGAGCGCGACGGCCGGGCCCGGCGGGCTGCGGCCCGAGGAGATCAGCCGCATCGTGCCCTGGAACGCCAAGCACGGTGACGTGCAGCTCCCCGTGCCCGCCGAGGGGCTCAGCGCCTCCACCGGTGACGCCTTCGCCTCCATGGTGATCGCCCGGCCGCCGGACGGTCTCGCCCTCGCGGAAACCCTCGTCCACGAATTCCAGCACAGCAAACTCGGCGCCCTGCTCCACCTCTTCCCCCTCCTCGACGACGACCGGACCGAGCGCCACTACGCGCCCTGGCGCGCCGATCCCCGGCATCTGCCCGGCCTCCTCCACGGTGCGTACGCCTTCGTCGGCGTCACCGGATTCTGGCGGCAGCGGATCGGGGACACCGGGGCGGACCCGCACGGGCGGGCGCCGTACCTCTTCGCCCTGCGCCGGCTCCAGACCCGTATGGTCCTGCGCACGCTTGCGACACAGGCCCGGCTCACGGAACCCGGTCTGCGGCTGGTCACCCGGCTCTCCGAGACGGTCGACGGCTGGCTGGGGGAACCGCTGGAACCCGCGACCGTGGCCAGGGCGCGGGCGTGCGCCGTCAGCCACCGGGTGGAGTGGCGGCTGCGCAACCTGCGGTGCGGCGAGGACGACCGGGGGACACTCCTCAAGGCGCTGCGCGCGGGCGCCGCCCACGTGCCGGGTGGTGAGGCGCTGGTCGTGCGGGAGCCGGGCCGTGCGTACTGGCAGGACGACCGCGCCCGTCTCTACCAGCTTCGGGAGTTCGAGCCAGGCCGGTCACCGTCGGCCGACGAGCTGCTGGTCGCGGGGGACGCGGAAGCGGCACGTGCGGCGTACGCCGTGCAGCTGCGCGGACCGGGCCCGCTCGATCCGCACGCGCTGTCCGGCTGGCTCCTGGCGCACACGGCACTGCACCCGCGCGACCGCCGGCTGCTGGCCCGTCCCGAGCGGTTCGCGGCGCTGGCGGAGGGGACCACGCCCGACGACTGGACTCGCACCGCGCGCTGGCTGGCAGGCGGCCCCGAAGCGCATTGACGCCGTTGCCCCTGCGCGCGCCGGCGCCGGTTACGGACGCGCGCGCCCCGTCTCACCGCGTTCGCGGAGGTACGCCTCCAGCTCCGCCGCCCCGGTCAGCATCGCCCGTCCCCGGGCGGACAGCCGCCCGTGCCAGTCGCGCAGCGTGGCCTCCAGCGGTTCCGGGCCCCCCGCCGCCCGCATTCGCGCGATCAGCGGGGCGATCTGCTCCAGCAGGTAGCCGCCGCGCCTCAGTTGGTGGGTGATTCCGGCGTCCTGTACGGCGGCCTCGTCGTAGACGCGGTACCCGGTCCGCGGGTCGCGGCGCGGGTGCACCAGCCCGGCGCTCTCCCACTTGCGGAGTGTCGCGGGCCGGATGCCGAGCTTCCCAGCCAGCGGACCGATGAACGTGCCGCCGGGCCCGGACGCCGCGGCCGGCCCGGCCACCACGGTAGGACCAGCCCCTGCGGCGGGCTCCAGGTCACGGAGGGCGCTCTCCACCGCTCGGAGCGTCCGCCGGTCGTCGAGGAGCTGGGCGTGGCTCTCGTCGATGAGGCGGAACGCGTCCTCGGCCGCGTCCTCGTTCACTGCCCGCATGATCGACGTCGCCGTGCGGTGACCGTGGGCAGGCACCAGGGCCAGGAACGCGCGCAGCGCCCCTACGTGCAGGGGCGTGTAGGCGCGGTAGCCGTGGGGCGTGCGGTCGGCCGCCGGAAGAATGCCGGCCTCCTCGTAGTTCCTCACCGCCTGCGTCGACAGACCGTGCCCGCGCGCCAGATCGACCGGCCTGAGCCGCGCACCGCTTTTAAGGTTTTGCCCCATGAGGCCGACGATACCGCGTGAAAGTTTCCACCGAAGGTTCAAAGATAGCGTTGAGGGCATGGCTACTGACATCCAGGACACCGTTCATGCCGCCGAGGCCGCCGCTCTGCTGGGACTGCTCCCCGTCCGGCCCCGGCTCCTCGCCCTGGGCGAGCCCACCCACGGCGAGGAGACCCTGCTCGACCTGCGTAACGAGCTGTTCCGGCAGCTCGTCGAGCAGGAGGGCTACCGGACGATCGCGATCGAGAGCGACTGCATGGCGGGTCTGCTCGTCGACGACTACGTCACCTCGGGCACCGGCACGCTCGACGAGGTCGTGGAGCACGGGATCAGCCACGGCTGGGGCACCTCCGCCGCCAACCGCGAGCTCGTGCGCTGGATGCGCGCCCACAACGACGGCCGGCCCGCGTCCGAGCAGCTCCGCTTCGCGGGGTTCGACGGCCCGCTGGAGATCACCGCCGCCGCGAGCCCCCGCGAGGCCCTCACCGCGCTCCACCGCTACCTCGCGGCCCAGGTGGACACGGAACTGCTCCCGTGCACCGCCGAAGCGCTCGACGGTCTGCTCGGGGCCGACGACCGCTGGACCGATCCAGCCGCGATGACGGACCCGACACGGTCCGTGGGGCAGTCGGCCGACGCCGGCCGGCTGCGGCTCCTCGCCGACGACCTGGTGGTGCTGCTCGACACGCAGACGCCGCACCTGGTCACGGCGACCTCGCGGGACGACCTGGACCGGGCGCGCCTGTACGGCCGGACCGCCACCGGCCTGCTGCGCTACCACCACTGGATGGCCGACACCTCGCCGGCCCGCATGACCCGGCTGTGCGCGCTGCGGGACGGGATGATGGCCGACAACCTCCTCGCCGTCGCCGCGCGCGGACCGGCATTCGTCCACGCCCACAACTCCCATCTCCAGCGGGAGAAGAGCACGATGCGGATGTGGCAGGGGCCGGTCGAGTGGTGGAGCGCCGGTGCGCTGGTCAGCGCCCGGATGGGCCAGGAGTACGCCTTCGTGGCCACGGCCCTCGGCACGATCCGGCACCAGGGAGTGGACACCCCGCCCCGGGACACCGTCGAAGGGATCCTGTACGGGCTACCGGAGGACAGCTGCGTCATCGACGCCCCGCGGTTGGCCACCGTCCTCGGGGAGACCCTGCCGGCGCCCCGCGAATCCCCCTGGTTCGGCTACGCCCCGCTCGACCCGGCCCACCTGGCGGCAGGCGACGGCCTCGTGTTCGTCAGGGACGTCCCGCCGAGCCGGTGACACGGGCCCGGGAGACGGGCCGGGGGAGACGGGCCAGGGGCCCCCGGCCCGTCCCGAACACATCAGCCGGACGAGACGTCGAACTCGTTGGTCACGAAGTCCAGTCCGCCGGACGACGACGTGATCTCGTAGCCGAACTGGACGTCACCGATGGTCTCGTCGCCCCACCAGCCCTTCGTGTCCTTGATCCACTTCAGGATCGGCAGGATGGCCACGGTGCCGGCGGACGAGTCCGAGGTCCGCAGGAACGAGAAGACCTCGTTGGCGCCGTTGTCGCCCTTGTAGACGGCCCAGGTGTGGCCACCGAGGGTGACGGTTCCCTGGGAGGTGCCGAGCGGTCCGACGGCACCGTTGTAGTTCACCCAGAGCATGACCTCGTAGTCGTAATCGGTGTCCCAGATGTCGTACGACGTGTTGTACGCGCCGGACGACGGGACGGTCACGTCGTAGTCACTGGCCAGCGAAGACAGCGACGTGATCGTCCTGTTCACGATCTTCTTGGCGTTCGGGTACGACTTGATGCCACCGGTGTCCGGGTGGTTCGCCGTCACGCCCCAGTTGCTCGACGAGTTGGCCCAGATGGTCTGGGTGCCCGCTCCGGAACCCCAGATGTTGTTGTAGAGGATGTAGTTGTCGGACGTGGTGTAGTTGCCCCACTGCTCCGACGAGGTCCAGATCGCGGCGTGGGCCGGAGCAGCCGCGAAGCCGATCAGAGCGGCCACGGCCGCCGTCGGCGCCAGGAGCCTCCTGGTCAGGGTGGATCGTGCCATGGGGTGTTCCTTCCATGTGGGGATGGAGGACTGCTACCGCGCCCCCAGGGTGAGGACGCGGTCCACGCCGGCCGTCAGCTCCAGCGGAGCCGGGGGGTTTCCGGCGGAGGTCTCGGTGAGGTCGAACCCGTCGCCCGTACGCAGATCGACGCGGGCGTCGCGGGTGGGACGCAGCACGGCGGTGGCGCCGTCCTCCGACCACCGCAGGTCCAGGTGCGCGCCGAACCGCGTGCGGACGCCCCGGAGTTCGCCCGCCAGGTACGCCGCGGGCGGGGCCGGCAGCAGCACCAGGCGGCCGGGCGCCGACTGGACGAGTGACTCGATCACGGCCGCGGGCAGGGTGTGCGCCGCGTCCGCGTTGTAGACGTTCCGGGACGGGTAGTGCGCGCTCATCAGGGAGTCGTGGAAGAAGTCGCCGCCCAGCACGGCGTCCAGAGCCGCCGACACCCGGGACGGGTCCCGCAACCGGGCCGCGATCAGCGCGTGGTGCAGATGGCCGTGCGCGGAGTCGTTCTCCGAACCGCGCAGCTCCAGAGCGCGGTGTGCGGCCGCGGCCAGCTCCGGGGTGTCGTACGGATTGATCCCGTCCAGCGGCCACACCGGGTAGAGGTGGCTCAGGTGGCGGTGGTCGTACGTCTCGCGCAGACCCGGCCACGCCCACTCGGCGAGCGCCCCGTCCTCGTTCACCAGGTACGCCGGGAGCCTGGCCGCGAGCGACCGCCAGAGTCCGGCCGACGGGTGACCGGGGGCGTGCTCGGCGGCCGTCGTCAGAGCGTGGCGGGCGGCCGCGATGTCCATCGTGGCGTTGACCGTGCCCCAGCTCGCGTTGGCCGGCCGGTTCTCCGGGGAGTACGAGGGCACGACGGCCACGTTCCCGTCCGGGTCCTCGCGGCTGAGGAAGTCCTCGTAGAACAGCGCCGCTTCGACGAGAGCAGCGGTCAGAGCGGCGTCCGGGGAGCCCGTCGTCACCTCGGCGTGCTCCAGCAACGGCTGCAGCAGCCAGTCCGCACCGGCCGTCCACAGGTGCAGCGGATAGGCGCGCTGGAAGTGCCGGGTATGGCCCGAGGCCCCGTCCGTGTGGGACGGCGCGACGATGCCCCGCGCTCCGAAGAGCGCCCGGGCGTTGTCCCGCCAGTCGGTCAACTGCCCCTGGACCAGAGCGGAGTGGGCCTCGGTGACCTCCGGGAGGGCGGCTGTCGCGGCGGAGGAGATCTGCAGGTTGAGGTTGGCGTTCGTGGTGAAGGCTCCGGACCAGGCGGTGTCCCAGTCGCCGGTCCACAGACCGGTCAGCCGGGGCGGCAGCACCCCTGAGGAGGACAGCAGGTGATAGCGGCCCGCCGCGAACAGCCGCTCCAGGAGCGCGGGGGACTTCGGGGCGCGCAGCAGCTCGCTGCCGGACAGCTCCCGCTCAGGCGCCGCGTCCCGCAGCACGAGGGACGCCCGGCCGTACGCGGCCCGGTGCAGCGGCCGGTGGCGGTCCAGGAGCGTGGCGTAGTCCTCGCGGGGCAGCGCGGCCCACAGCTCCCCGGGGTCCGGACGGCCGGGCCCCCTGACGACCCGGGTCGTCAGGGTGAGGCTCTGCGCCCCCTCGATGCGGATCCCCTCGCCGGCCACCGACACCCGGCCGCCGTCCACCCGCGCCACCGTGACGCCCGTGTACCCGAGCTCGCTGCCCGGATAGCCGACCCGCAGAGCCAGGTGCGCGCCCTCCGGAGTCAGCACGGTGGAGCGGCCGACCGCCAGATGCGCCGGGGCGCCCGGCAGCGAGTGGTCCAGGACGAGGTCGGCGGTCAGCCCGAGATCGGTGACGTGCTGCACGATCACGTCGTCGGCCCGCGACACGAACACGCTGCTGCGCCACGCCTCGTACGACGCGGTCACCTCACCCGTCGTGAAGTCGACCTCGCGCCTGTATCCGGCGACCGCCTCGTGCAGCCCCCGGGCCCGCCGCACACGCGACCGGAACGCCGGGTGGAACGGCTGCACCCACACCAGCGGCCGGCCCGCGCCGAAGTCCTCGGCCGCGGTCGTCTCCCCGGCCAGGAGCGCGTCCTGGAGACGCCCGAGCCCGTCGGCGAGCTCCGGCGGGCGCAGGTCCTCGCTGCCGTTGGGCCGCACCAGGCCGTGGTGGTTCACGATCACCCGGTCGTCCGCGGGATCGCCGTACACTATCGCCCCATGACGGCCGTTGCCACTGAGGAACGCGTCCTCCCAGCGGGTGGCGGGGCAGGGCTCCCACGTGCCGTCGATCACGCGGACGCGTCTCTGAGCACGGCCACGCCGTAACGCTCCAGCTCGACGACGCCGTCGGACTCGGCCCCCGTGAGCAGATCGACGTGGCGGCCCGGCAGCTTCACCCCGGCCGGGGAGCGGCCGTGGTTCAGGAGGAACAGCAGCTCACCGCGCCGCACCGCCTCGACACCGGCCGGAAGCTCCTCCAGCACCGGGCGCACTCCGGCCCCGGCCGCCACCCGGCCGAGCAGGCCGCGCAGCGCCTCGGGCTCGGGCAGCGTCGAGACGTACCACGCGGTGCCCTTGCGGAGGACGGCCGGAAGCCCGTCCAGCTCCCCGCCGCGGTACGCGGACACCGTCTCCGCGCTGCCGTCGGGTTCCAGCTCCTCCGACCACAGGGTGGAGCGGAAGCCGTCGCACTCCACCGTCGCGCCCTCGTCCAGGGGCCACCACTCGTGCACCGTACGGATACCGAACAGCTCACGCAGCCGGCTGTCCATGCCACCCGGCCTGATCCGGTCGTCCACGTCCGCGACGCCGGTGAAGAACCCGCACACCAGCGTGCCGCCACCCCGCACATAGGCGACCAGATTGTCCGTCGCCGCGTCGGAGAGGAGCTGGAGCTGCGGCACGAGCACCATGCGGTACGCGCTCAGATCGGCGTCGGGCCGGGCGAACTCCGTGCTGATCCCGCCCTCCCACAAACCTCGGTGCCACGCCTGGACCAGCTCCGTGTACGAGACGAGGGAGGACGGCCGCCCCTCCTGGGTGCTGGACCACCAGGCGTCCCAGTCGTGCAGCACGGCGACCTCGGCGGGGACCTCGGTGCCGCTGACCTCCCCGCCGATCAGGGCGAGTTCGGCGCCGATGCGCTTGACCTCGCGGAAGGTGCGGCCGTGCTCACCGGCATGGCTCAGCATCCCGGAGTGGAACTTCTCGGCGCCCTGCCGGGACTGCCGCCACTGGAAGTAGCAGAGGGCGTCCGCGCCCCTGGCCACCGCCTGCATCGACCAGAGCCGGTTGAGACCGGCCGGCTTCGGGTGGTTGACGACGCGCCAGTTGACCGGCCCGGCCGCCTGTTCCATCACCATCCACGGCCCACGGGCCTGCGAGCGGGTCATGTCGGCGAGCATCGCGTTGTACTGCCCGCCCCGCGGGTCCGTCGGATCCGGGTAGACGTCGACGGAGACGATGTCCTCCTGCTCCGCCCAGGCCCAGGCGTCCTGGCCCGACCACAGCGGCATGAAGTTGGTCGTCACCGGGATGTGCGGGGTGTGCCGGGCGACGATGTCGCGCTCGGCGGTGTAGCACTCCATCAGGGCGTCGGACGTGAACCTCTTGAAGTCCAGCTCCTGCGCCGGATTGCGCATGTACTGCGCCCGGCGCGGCGGCAGGATCTCGGCCCAGGAGTCGTAGCGCTGACTCCAGAACGCCGTGCCCCAGGCGTCGTTCAGCGCGTCCAGGGTGCCGTACCGGGAGGCCAGCCGGCGGCGGAAGTGGGCGGCGGTCTCGTCGCACCAGCAGTGGGTGCAGTACTCGTTGTTGATGTGCCAGACGGTCAGCGCCGGATGGTCCGCGTACCGTGCCGCGAGGTCCTCGGTGAGGGCCGCGGCGTAGCGCCGGTACACCGGCGAGCTCGGGCAGAAGTGCTGCCGGGAACCGTAGTTGACGACCAGGCCGTCCTCGGTGCGCGGCAGCGTCTCCGGGTGGAGCGCTCCCATCCACGGCGGCGGCGACGACGTGGGGGTGGCGAGCACGACGCCGACGCCGTGGGCGTGCAGCAGGTCCAGCAGCCGGTCGAGCCAGCCGAACTCGCGCGCCCCCGGGCGCGGTTCGATCACCGCCCAGGAGAAGACCCCGACCGTGACGGAGTTGACCCCGGCCTCCCTCATCAGTCGTACGTCTTCGGCCCACACCTCCTCGGGCCACTGCTCGGGGTTGTAGTCGCCTCCGAAGAGGACGCGGCCACGGGTGGCGTCGTGCAGGGACGGCATGGACGTCTCGTTCCTCTACTGGGGGTCTGCGTACTGGATGCCGCGGCCGTTGGTGCCCAGATAGACACGGCCGTGGACGCGGGGGTCGCCGGTGACGACCTCACCGGTCCACCCCCAGCGGTGGGCGTCGTCGTTGATGCGGACCCACGTCGCGCCCGCGTCGTCGGAGCGGAGCACGGCCACACCGTCGTACGTCGCCGAGACCCGTCCGGTCTGGAAGACCGCCGGGTATCCGGCCCTGCCCTTCCTCGGGGCGGCCTTGCCGAAGCCGAGGGCGTACGAGGCCTGGCAGCCGGCCACCGGGGCGAACGTGCGGCCGCCGTCCGTGGAGCGCAGCAGCCCGCCTTCCTTGGCCGACAGCCACAGGTCGCCGGAGCGCCCCGGGGCCGCCGCGATGCGGAACTGCACATCGCCCGAGGGGAGCCCCTTCGCGCCCTCGGTGAAGGTCGCGCCCTTGTCGGTGGAGAGGAAGACCGCGCCCGTGTCCGTGTCGTAGACGTAGAAGCGTGCCGGGTCGAGCGGATCGGCGACCGGTGTGCCGCCCTTGGGGAAGGTGGCCACCTCGGCCCACGTGGCCCCGCCGTCCGTGGAGCGGTGCGCGGCGTACTTGGTGCCGTCCCAGTGGACGAACGACCACAGCAGCGTCGCCCCGTCGGCGGAGACCGCCACCGGGCCGGGAGCCGAGGGCGCGATCGCCGGCTGGGAGACGAAGGGCTGCCAGGTCGCCCCGCCGTCGTGGGAGTACGCCCCTGCCGAGCCGGATCCCGAGGGCCAGCCCGTCCGCACGACGTACGACGGCTTCAGCGTCGCCAGGGCCAGGCCGGTCGCCGTGCCGAAGACCGGGTTCGACGCCATGCCGCGCGACGGGGAGGCCGTCAGGGAGTCATGGCGCATCACCCCGATATCCCCCAGGCCGCTTAGCAGCCGGGCACCCGAGGGCGGTGCGACGAGCTGGCGTACCGCCGACTCCTCCAGGCCTCGGATCTCCGGGGCCCAGTGCACCAGGTCACGCGTGCCGAAGATCGTGGCGCCGGTGCCGTACACGATGTGCTCCGAGTCGTACGGGTCGACGGCCACGGCCTGGATGCACCAGCCGAACTTGGGCTCCCCGCCCCACTTCAGATACGGGGTCTCCGAGATGTCCAGCACCGCCGTGTCCTTGAGGGAGGTCCAGCTCGCCCCGCCGTCCGTGGAACGGAACAGGGTGTCCACGGGGCCCCAGCGGTTGTTCGTGGAGACCACGACGGTGCCGGTGCGGGACGCGTCCACGGCCACTCCGCCGTACCCGAACGCGTCGCCGTCGCCCGGGACCACCGGGGTCACGTCGGTCCAGGATCCGGTCACCGTGTCGAGGCGGTGCACCGAGCCGTCGGACTGGTTGTTCGGGCCCGGTCCGTCCGCGTAACTCACGTACAGCGCACGGCTGCCCGCGTCGTACGCCGCGCGGACCGGTACCTTCGTCGATGCTCCGGCGGACGGCTGTCCGGGGACGGCCTCCCAGCCGCCGGAGCCGTCTCTCCGGTAGAGGGCGGTGCCGCCGTCGCCCCAGCCCGCGTACACCGTCCGGCCGGCCGCCACCAGCAGGGTGACGCCCTGGCCGCCCGCCGACGGGGCTGCGGGGAAGGAGCCGTCGGCGGCCCAGGTGGCGCCCCGGTCCGTGGAGCGCATCAGCCCGTCGTGGCGTGTGCCGAGCCAGAGGGTCCCGCTGTCGCGGGGATCGACGAGGAGCCGTTCGCCGCAGCCCCGGCCGTCCTCGTTGGCCCCCAGCCGCACGGTGAGATCCGTGCGCGCCCAGGTCGTGCCACGGTCCTCGGACCTGAGCACCGCGCCCGGCGAGGCGTACGCCTGTGTGTACGTGCCCAGGGCCAGATACAGCCGGTCGGGGTGTGCCGGGTCGACGGCCATCGCCTCGACCCCCATCAGGTTCCAGTCGTCCCAGCCGATGTGGTCGACGAGCGCCGTCCACCGGGACCTGCGGTCGTCCCAACGGTAGGCGCCGCCGATGTCCGTACGGGCGTAGGCGAGGCCGCGCACGGCGGGATGGAACAGGATGCCCGTCACGAAGCCCGTACCGCCGATGGCGGCGGTACGCCAGCGGTGCGGCTGGGTCTTCGCGGGCCGCCGGGAGGCCTCGGCCGCACCCGCGGCCGGCAGCACGGTGACCGCGGCCACCGCCGCACCGGCCAGGACGGTCCGGCGGCGGGGACGCGGTGCGGGTTCTGGCTGCGGGACGGGCGAAGCGCGCATGACGAAGACCCTCCGGAGGGGAGTGACGGGCGAATGCGGTGCGGGGGACGGGCTCAGCCCTTGACGGCGCCGGTGAGCATGCCTTCCTTGAAGTGCTTCTGGACGAACGGCGACAGGAAGGCGACCGGGATCAGGGCCAGCACCATGACCGCCATCTGGATGGCGAGCGGTGACAGATGGCCGGTGTTGATGGCCTGGGCGAGGCCGGTGGGGCGCTCCTGCTTGAGGACCAGCTGGTTCATCACGTTCTGCAGCGGCAGCATCTGCGGGTCGCTGATGTAGATGGACGCGTTGAACCAGGCGCTCCAGTAGCCGACCGCGTAGAACAGCGTGATCACGGCGATGACCGCGCGGGACAGCGGCATGACGATCTGCCACAGGATGCGGAAGTCGCCGGCCCCGTCGATCCGGGCGCTCTCGATGAGCTCCTGGGCCGTACTCATGAAGAAGGCGCGCAGGACCAGGATGTTGAAGACGTTCAGCGCGCTCGGCAGGATCAGCGCCAGGTAGGAGTCCGTGAGACCGAGCCCCTGGACCACCAGGTAGGTGGGGATGAGGCCCGCGCCGAAGAACATCGTGGCGAGCATGAACAGCAGCAGCGGCCGGTGCAGCACGGACCCGGTACGCGAGAGGCCGTACGCGCACATGATGGACACCGCCATGCTGAAGAGCGTCCCGACCACCGTCACGCAGAGGCTGATCACGGTGGCCCGGGTGACCTGGCCGCCGCCGAGGAGCTCCTGGTAGGCGACGAAGGTGACGCCGCGCGGGATCACCACAAGACCGCCGGCCTCGGTGATGGTCCTCACCGAGGACAGACTCGTGACGATCACGACCCAGAGCGGGAAGAGGACCGCCAGACAGATCAGGACCATGACCACGCCCTTGGAGGCGAGACCCGTCCTCGACGGTTCCTCCTCCCAGGCGGGACGCAGACGGCCTCGGGTTCCCGGCTTCACACCGGCCAAACCGGTCAGTCCGGAGAGCAGGCTGCTCACTTCTTGTACACCCCCTGCTCACCCATGAGGTGGGCGACCTTGTTGGCCCCGAGGACCAGCAGCAGACCGAAGATTCCCTTGACGATCCCGACGGCCGCCGCGTAGCTGAATCCGCCGTTGGTGATACCGACGTTCCAGACGTAGGTGTCGAGCACCTCCGAGGCGCCCGGTCCGACCGCCGTGCGCTGGAGCAGGATCTGCTCGAAGCCGACGGTCAGCGCGTTGCCGACCTGGAGCACCAGCAGCAGGGCCACGACGGGGCGCAGGGCGGGCAGGGTGATGTGCCACATCCGGCGCCAGCGGTTCGCACCGTCCATGGCGCTCGCCTCGTAGAGGTCGGGACTGACCGCCGCCAGGGCGGCGAGGAAGACGATGACGCCCCAGCCGGCGTCCTTCCAGATCATCTCGAAGGTGATCAGGAACTTGAACAGACCGGGGTCGGTCATCAGGTCGAAGCCCTCGTGACCGTGCTCCCGCAGCGTCTGCGCGATGAGCCCGGCCCCGCCGAACATCTGCTGGAACACGGTCACGACCAGGACCCAGGAGAAGAAGTGCGGCAGGTAGAGGATCGCCTGCGCCACCGCCCGGACCCGGGGCCGCACGAAGCTGTTGATGAACAGCGCGAGCAGGATCGGCACCGGGAAGAACAGGGTCAGCTGAAGGAGGAAGATCGTCAGCGTGTTCCTCAGCGCGGACCAGAACAGCCGGTCGTTCACCATCTGCTGGAACCACTCGAACCCGACCCAGGGGCTCTGCGCGACGGCCTGGAACGCGTTGTCCGCGATGTACGGGTCGTAGTCCTGGAAGGCGACGACGTTGCCCGCCAGCGGGACGTAGGCGAAGACCAGCAACAGCAGCATCGCCGGCAGGGTCATCAGCAGCAGCGTGCGGTCCCTGCGCAGCCGGTGCCGCAGGGGCATCTTCGTGGCGACGGGCCCGCCGCCGGCCGCCCGTGTCTTGACCGGCGGCGTCCCCGACTCCTGCGCGCGCCGGTCTTCTGTGCTCAGCGACATGTCAGGAAGCCGACTCGCCGGTCTCGTCGAGCAGCTTCTTGTACCAGTCGCGGAGCTTGTCGCCGCCCTTGGTCTTCCAGTCGGACACCGCCTGCTGCATGTCGCCGACCTTCTTGCGGCCCCGCACGATGTCCTTCTCCAGGTCCTCGAACTGCGCGTTGAGCTCGGTGTAGCGGGTCGGCTCCTGGATCTGCATGCCGTGGAAGAGGGGCTTCTTCAGGTGCGCGCCCTGACGCTGCTGCCACTCGATGACACCCTTCACCACGTCGGGGTGGTCGGGGTAGGCCCGGAAGGGCGCCGAGGTGGCGACGTACTCGTAGGTGGCGAAGACCTGGTTGTTGCCCTTCTCCGTCTTGGTGAGCACACCGTCCTTGAGGGTGTGGTGGGTGCCCTCGAGACCGTACGCCTTCAGGCGCTGCTCCTTGGTGCCGTAGGGAGCGGCGGTGTAGTTGGCGAGGGCGAGGATGTCCTCGACCGTCTTCTTGTCCGCGTCCTTGTTGACGAAGCACCAGATGTTGGAGGGCGAGGCCTCGTAGATGACCGGGTCGCCGCCGCCGTGGGCGAAGAAGTCCATCGCCCCCATCCGGAACTCCGGCTTGTCCAGCCGCTGGATCGCGGTGGCGGCGTACCAGTCGGAGATGTCCGCGTTGTACATGAGGGCGTTGCCGGACGAGAAGGTCGTCCGCATGTCACCCGTCTCGGCCTTGGCGTCGGGGTGCACGAAGCCGGCCGAGTACAGGGAGCGCGACCACTCCAGGGCCTCGAGGTACTCGTCGGTCTCGTAGCGGTTGACCAGTTTGTCGTCGACGAGCTTCCAGTAGTACGGCTTCTCCGGAAGCACCCCGAAGAACACGAACGCCGACCACGTCATGTCGCCGCACGCCCACACCTTGCTCCGCGGGGCGTTGATCTCCTTGCAGAGGTCGTAGAACTCCTGCGTGGTGGCCGGGACCTCGTATCCCTTCTCCTCGAAGATGTCCGCGCGGTAGAAGGGGGTGATGTTCGGGGTCGACTCGGCCGGCATGGGCAGGCCGCGGAGCTTCTCGGCGAAGACCCCGCGCTGCCAGGCGCCGGTGGGTATGGCGGCCAGGTTCGGGTAGGCCTTGACCTTGTCGCCCGAGAGGTAGGGGCCGAGGTCGGCGAACTTGTTGGCGATGGCGGACGGGATCTTGCCGCCCAACTCCCAGCCGGGGACGACGACGGCGTCCGGGATGCTGCTGGAGGCGAGCACCGCGCCGAGCTTCTGGCCGTAGACGTTGCCGTCCTGGTTCTGCCACTTGACCTTGACACCGACGGCCTCGTCCATGGCCGTCCAGTACGGGTTGCCCTCACCCGGCGAGGTGCCCCACAGCGGCGCCATGATCGTGAGCTCGCTGCCCTTGCCCAGCTTCTTCGGCACCGACACCGCCAGCTGGCCGGCCGGGAGCGCGGTGGTGAATCCGATCGCGGAGCCGTTCTTGCTGGGAAGGTCCGGGGTGACCGCCTTCGACGGCACATAGGCGGGAAGCAGGTCCTTCAGCTTCTTGCCCGTGGTCGTGCCCTCGTTCTTCGCACCGCCGGAACCGCCGCCGCAGGCGGCGAGGAGCGGCATCCCGCCGCCCACGGCTGCCGCGACAACCACGGAGGAGGCGAGGAATCGTCTCCGGCTGGGAGCGGAGGGGGAGTTCGGCGTCATGGGGTCAACCCTTCGTGGTGCAACAGGACGGCCCGCGGCGGCGATTGCCGCTCGGCCCTGTGTCTGAGGTAGGGGGCGTTACCGACCGAGCCGGTGGCACTGCACCGGCTGAGCTGAAGCGGTCAACGGACTGCCTCGTCGAAGCGCTTCGATGTTGCAGCGAGGTTAAGTGAAGGGTCCCGGCCACACAAGAGTTCGTTTCGAGATTCCTCCGACCTGTTTCCGAACCGTTTCCCGCCACGGCGCGGCTCCGGTGTGCCCGGAAGGGCTCTCCGATGCGGTAACGCCCTTGACACCTGCGGGGTCGGCCGCAGAGCATCGAAGCGCTTCGAAAGATCTTCTCCTTGCGTCGAAGGACCACTCGGCGCCCGCAGAGACCGAAAACCTCCCACCTCTCCAAGGGGACCCGCACGTGACGGACCATCCGTTTCCCTTCCGCGACCCGCAGCTGTCCTTCTCCCGGCGCACCGACGATCTGCTCGGACGGCTCACGCTCGACGAGCGGATCGCGATGCTGCACCAGTTCGCCCCCGCGGTGGAGCGGCTGGGCCTCGGCCCGTTCCGTACCGGGCAGGAGGCCCTGCACGGGGTCGCCTGGATGGGGCCCGCCACCGTCTTCCCGCAGGCCGTCGGTCTCGGTGCCACCTGGAACGACGACCTGGTACGCCGGATCGGCGAGGCCGTCGGCGAAGAGGTGCGTGTCAAGCGCGCCCAGGACGACCGCGTCGGGCTCAACGTCTGGGCGCCGACGGTGAATCTGCTCCGCCACCCGTTGTGGGGCCGCGGCGAGGAGGGGTACTCCGAGGATCCGGCGCTGACCTCCGCCATCGCCGTCGCCTACACCCGGGGACTGCGCGGGGACGACCCCCACTACTGGCGCACCGCGCCCGTGCTCAAGCACTGGCTCGCACACAACAACGAGACCGACCGCGACACCGCCTCCTCCTCGGTCCGTCCGCGCGTCCTGCACGAGTACGACCTGCGCGCCTTCCGCGACGCCGTACGCGCCGGGGCGGTGGCCGGGGTCATGCCGGCCTACAACCTCGTCAACGGCCGCCCCAACCACGTCTCGCCACTCCTCGGTCAGCACCTGCGGCGCTGGACCGACCAGCCGCTCGTCGTCTGCTCGGACGCGGGAGCGCCCTCCAACCTGGTCGACTCCGAGCACTACTTCGACACCCACGAGGAGGCCACCGCGGCCTCCCTGAAGGCGGGCGTCGACAGCTTCACCGACCACGGCACGGACTCCACGGTCATGACCGGCCGCATCCGCGACGCGCTCGCCAAGGGACTCGTCGACGAGAGCGACATCGACACGGCGGTCCGCCGGCTGCTCACCATGCGCTTCGCGCTCGGCGAGTTCGACCCGGAGCTCGATCCGTACGCGAACGTGGACGCCCTGGACACCGAGGAGCACCGGGCACTCGCCCGGGAGGCCGCGGAACAGGCCGTCGTCCTCCTGAAGAACGACGGCCTGCTGCCCCTGGAGCCGAGGCGCGGCCGGACCGTCGCCGTCGTCGGGCTTCTCGGCGACGCCTGCAAACTCGACTGGTACAGCGGGACGCTCATGCACCGCTCGTCGCCGCTCGACGGGATCCGCGAGCGGTACGGCGCCGAGAACGTCCTCTTCGCGGAGGGCGTGGACCGGATCAGACTGAAGTGCTCCGACGGCTGGCTCCAGGTGCCCGCGGCCGAAGGGGCGGCGGACGGAGAGGCGCGGGGTGCGGAAGGCGCCCTCGACCCGGCTCTCCTCGCCGGACGTACCGACCTGCCCCCGCTGACCTGCGGCTCGGAGGCCACCGAACTGGCCCTCGTCGACTGGGGCGACGGCGTTCTCACCCTGCGTACGGACGAAGGGCTGTACCTCTCGGTCGCCGACGACGGATACGTCAGGGCGTCCGCGGACGAGCCGGGCGGCTGGGTCGTCCAGGAGACGTTCCGCCTGGAAGCGGTGGAGGGGCACGACGGCGGGCACCGCCTTCTGCACATCGGGACCGGTGGGTACGTGTCTGTCGCCGCCGGCAGGGCGAAGGTTGCCGAGTCCGGCGAGAAGATTTCCCGGGACGCCGCCACGGTCTTCGAGCGGGAGACCGTCGAACACGGCGCCGACGCGGTGGCCCGGGCCGCCGCGTCGGCCGACACCGTCATCGTCGTCGCGGGCAACGACCCCCACATCAACGGCCGCGAGACCGAGGACCGCACGACCCTCGCCCTCCCCGCCCAGCAGGACCGGCTGTGGCGTGCCGCGCACGCCGCCAATCCGCGTACGGTCCTCGTCCTGACCTCCGCCTACCCGTACGCCGTCAACGACGCGGCGGACGAGCTCCCGGCCCTCCTCTGGACGGCGCACGGTGGCCAGGCCGCGGGCACCGCGCTCGCCCGCGTCCTCGCCGGCGACGTGTCCCCGGCAGGACGGCTCCCGCAGACCTGGTACGCGAGCGACGACGACCTGCCCGGACTGTTCGACTACGACATCATCGGCTCCCGGCAGACATACCTCTACTTCGACGGCACCCCGCTCTACCCCTTCGGACACGGCCTCGGCTACGCCGACTTCACCTACTCCGGACTGCGGGCGGAGGTGGACGGCGAGCGGCTGCGGGTGTCGCTGACCGTCACCAACGCCGGTGGACGCGCAGCCGACGAGGTGGCCCAGGTCTACGTGCGCGAGGCCGTGCCCGTGCAGCCGGACCCGCCCACGGAGCCCGCCACGGCCGGGGGCAGGCGCCTCGGCCGTCTGCTGCCCACCGGACCCGCGCACCCGGACCTGCCACGACTGAAGCTGGCCGCCCACCGACGGGTGCACCTCGCGCCGGGGGCCACGGAACAGCTCGAATTCGACGTCCCCGTCGAGGAGTTGGGGCACTGGAGCGTGGTCCACGGCCGGTGGGTCGTCGAGCCCGGCAGGTACGACGTCCTCGCCGCCGCGTCGAGCGCCGACATCCGGCTCACCGCCACGGTGGCCATCGAAGGCGAAGCGCAGGGCCCCCGCCCGGTGGCGACGCGCGGTCTGGAGGCCGCCGACTACGACTGGCAGCGGGGCACGGAGATCGTCGACCGCTCTAAGGCGGAGGGCGACGCCGTCGCGCCCGCCTCCGCCGACGAGGCGGGACGGCTCGTCTACCGGGCGTGTGACTTCGGTGAGGGTGTGGCCGGACTGAGGCTCCTGGTCTCGGGGGAAGGGCGCGTCGACGTGTCCGGGGGCGGACTCGGCACGGCGCTCCAGTTCCCGGACACCGGCGGCCCGTACGACTACCGGGCCATCGAGGTCGAGGCCGACCTCCGTGGGGTGGTGCGCGAGCTGTGCGTCGACCTCACGGGGCCCGTGCGTCTCGCCCGCATCGACGTCATTCCCGCTGAGGAGACCGCATGAGGTTCACCGACGGTTTCTGGCTGATGCGTGAGGGCGTCCGCGCCTCCTACGCGACCGAGATCCGTGATCTGCGGGTCGGCCCCGACCGGTTCACCGCCTACGCGTCGGTCAAGCGTGTCGCGGCGCGCGGTGACACGCTCAACACGCCGCTGATCACGGTCGAATGCTTCTCCCCGGCCGAGGGTGTCATCGGAGTACGCACCACCCATCACGCGGGCAAGGCCCGGCGCGGGCCGGACTTCGCCCTCCTGGAGGACGACACCACGGGGCCCGGGGCCCGCACCCACAGGGACGCCGCAGTCACCGAACTCACCAGCGGACCCCTGACGTTGCGCATGGACGGGGACGGGCCCTGGGGGATCACCTTCCTCGACGGCGACGGACGGCGCCTCACCGGAGTGGACCCGAAGGGCACCGCCTTCGCGACCACACCTGACGGCGGCCACCACATGATCGCCCAACTCGCCCTGGCGGTCGGCGAGAACATCTACGGCCTCGGTGAGCGGTTCACCCCGTACGTGAAGAACGGCCAGACCGTCGACATCTGGCAGGCGGACGGCGGTACCAGCAGTGAACTCGCCTACAAGAACATCCCGTTCTACCTTTCCTCACGTGGCTACGGCGTCTTCGTCAACCACCCCGGCAAGGTCTCCTTCGAGGTCGGCTCGGAGTCCGTCGGGCAGGTGCAGTTCAGCGTCGAGGACCAGACGCTGGAGTACTACGTCGTCGCCGGCCCGACGCCGAAGGACGTCCTGTCCCGCTACACGGCCCTGACCGGCAGGCCGGCGCTGCCGCCGGCCTGGTCGTTCGGCCTCTGGCTGACCACGTCGTTCTGCACGTCCTACGACGAGGAGACGGTCACCTCCTTCGTCGACGGCATGGCCGAGCGCGGCATCCCGCTCAGCGTCTTCCACTTCGACTGCTTCTGGATGCGCGAGTACCAGTGGTCGGACTTCCTCTGGGACCCCGGGGTCTTCCCCGACCCGGAGGGGATGCTGGCCCGTCTCAAGGAGCGCGGGCTGCGCATCAGCATGTGGATCAACCCCTACATCGCCCAGAAGTCGGCCCTCTTCGCGGAGGGCGCCGAACAGGGCTATCTGGTGCGGCGGGCCAACGGCGACATCTGGCAGTGGGACCTGTGGCAGCCGGGTATGGCGCTGGTCGACTTCACCAACCCGGCGGCCCGCGCCTGGTACAACGCCAAACTGTGTCTGCTGCTCGACCAGGGCGTCGACTGCTTCAAGACGGACTTCGGCGAGCGCATCCCCACGGACGTCGTCTGGCACGACGGCTCCGACCCGGAGCGGATGCACAACTACTACGCGCAGCTCTACAACCGCACGGTCTTCGAGCTCCTGGAGAAGGAGCGGGGCGCGGGGGAGGCGGTGCTCTTCGCCCGGTCGGCGACGGCGGGCGGGCAGCAGTTCCCGGTGCACTGGGGCGGCGACTGCTTCGCCTCGTTCACAGCCATGGCGGAGTCCCTGCGCGGCGGGCTCTCGCTGAGCCTCTCCGGCTTCGGCTTCTGGAGCCACGACATCGGCGGCTTCGAGGGCACCCCCGACCCGGCGGTCTTCAAGCGCTGGCTCGCCTTCGGCCTCCTCTCCTCGCACAGCCGGCTCCACGGCAACGTCTCCTACCGGGTGCCGTGGGAGTTCGGCGAGGAAGCCGTCGACGTGGCGCGGAAGTTCACCCTGCTCAAGCACCGGCTCATGCCCTACCTCTACGGAGTGGCCGCGGAGGCGCACCGTACCGGCGTGCCGATGATGCGGCCGATGCTGGCGGAGTTCCCCGGCGACCCCGCCTCCCGCACCCTGGACCGGCAGTACATGCTCGGCCCGGACCTCCTGGTGGCCCCGGTCTTCACGGAGGACGGCGAGGTCGAGTACTACGTCCCCGAGGGCACCTGGACCTCGCTTCTCACCGGTGAGCGGGTCACCGGCCCCGCCTGGCGGCACGAGACGCACGGCTTCGACAGTCTGCCGCTGCTGGTCAGGGACGGCGCCGTACTCCCGTGGGGCGCCGACGACCAGCGCCCGGACGGGGACTGGCTCGACGGCCTCACCCTGCGGGTCTTCGGCTCCGGAACCGGCGAGAGCGCGGTCACAGTGCCGGACCTGTCCGGCGCCACGGCGGCGGAGTTCCGCGTCGTACGGGACGGCACCGGTACGCGGGTCACGGCGGAGGGCAGCGACCGGCCGTACCGCGTGAGCCTGGAGGGATCCGGTGCGGTCGCGGCGGGGGAAGGGGCGGTCACCGTCGTCTGACCCTTCGCTCCTCGACGATCGGGCGGCCCGGTGCGCGATGCGCACCGGGCCGCCCGGCGTATCCGCGCCCAGGCTCAGGGTGGCCCCGTCGTTGACACGGCCTGCCCATCGCTCGATACTTTGACGTGCTTCTATAGTTCTAAAGATTGCGAACCATCAAACAGGTGCTACCTGCTGTCCAGGAGGCGTGGTGTCCCGCATCGGAACGGAGTCGGACCGGAGCTCAGTTCACGTCGAGGATCTTGCCCACCAGCCGGGTCAGGGTCCGCCGCTCCGACGCGGTCAGGGCGCCGAACGCCCTGTCCAGCAACCGCGGTACGCCGTTCTCGGCCTCCTCCAGCGCGGGCCCCGCCTCCGGCGTCAGTGTCACGGCGTAGGCGCGGCGGTCCCGGGGGTGGCGCTCGCGCCGTACGAGACCGGAGTCCTCCAGGCCGTCGATACACCCGACCATCACACTGCGGTCGATGCGCAGTTGCTCGCTGAGCTCCTGCTGGGAGCACGGGCCCACGTCGTGCAGCATCTTCAGCACCAGGTGCTGGGCCACGGTCAGGTGGTGCCCGGACAGCTCCTCGTCGATCGTGCGGGCGACCAGGGTCGTCGCCCGGCACATCGCGATGTCGGGACGCTCCTGCGCCAGCTTGGAGAAGTACCGGTCGCGTCCGCCGGCCCTCGGCTCCCGGCTGTTCGAGGCGGTACGGGAAGGCTGCGTGGCGGTCATGACTGCTCCTCCTGCGGTCCAGGACGGCGAGCCATCCGGTGACGTCGGATTGTCCATCCAAAGAATGTCTTCGCTCCTCAGTCTAGCGTCGGCTCCCGGAGGCCGACCGAACGGAAGGTGCTTCCATGTGCAACCCCCAGACCGTCGCCGCGTCCCTCCCGCCGGAGTCCGGCAGGGCCGGCACGCACGACGCCACCGCCCCGGAACGCCCCGCCCCGCGGATCACGCTGCCCACCGGCACCGTCCGTGACCTCACCCACGTCGTGGGCCCCGACTGGCCGGTCTTCGACCTCTACGTCAAGCCGATGGAGATCCGGCGTCTGGCGAACCTCGCGGAGCACGAGTACAACGCGCTGGAACTGACGTACAACGAGCACATCGGCACCCACATCGACGCACCGCTCCACTTCGACGACGACGGCCTCTCCGTCGAGCGGATCCCGGTGGAGACCCTGGTCGCCCCGCTCGCGGTCGTGCGGGTCGGGGAACGTGCCGCCCGCGATCACGTCACCGAACTGACCGTGGACGACCTGCTGCGCTGGGAGAGCCGCAACGGCCGGATCCCCGACGGGGCCCTGCTCGCCGTCGACAACGACTGGGCGGTGCGGATCGAGACCCCGGGAGCGTTCCTCAACTTCGACGAGAAGGAAGGGCTCTACCGCTTCCCGGGCATCTCGGTGGAGGCCGCGGCGTTCCTCGTCGAGGAGCGTTCCGTGGTCGGCGTCGGCACCGACTCGCCGAGCCTCGACCCCGGCTCCCGTCCGGCCGACCCGTACACGCACCGCGTGCTGCTGCCCGCCGGCAAGTACGGGGTCGAATGCCTCGCGGGCCTCGGCACCGTCCCCGACGTCGGCGCGGTCGCCGTCGTCGGTGCTCCCCGCCACGCCGGCGGCACGGGCGGCCCGGCCCGGGTGCTCGCCTTCCTCTGAGTCACCGAACCGCTGGACCGCCGCCCGGACGGGCTTGCCGAGGAGGCGTCCGGGCCGTGCGCGACGACGTGGCCCGTGGACGGAAGGAGCGCCGGACGAACCGTCCGGCGCTCCTTCGTTGCCTCGTCACGCCCGGCGCGGCCGGACGTCAGGAGATACGCGAACTGTCGTCGGCGAAGGCCACATCCAGCAGCCCCGGGAACCTGGCGTCCAGGTCCTCACGGCGCAGCGACATGTAACGGTGGGTGCCTTCGATGCGGGTGTGGGTCACGCCCGCGTCGCGGAGCACCTTGAGATGGTGCGAGAGCGTCGACTTGGAGAGCGGGATGCCCAGGCTGCCGCAGGACTGCTCCTCGATCCCGACCAGACCGCGCACGATGGCGAGGCGCGTGGGATCGCTCAGTGCGTGGAAGACCGCCGTGAGCTCGATGTCCGACCGGGCGGGGTGGCTCAGGGTGCGCACGGCTCTCTCCTCTCGCTTACCTCTGACTGCGGAGGGTGCGGGGCCAACTCTGATGTTCGTAGGTTTGCACATCATCGAAACAAGGGCAACCGCGCCTGCGTCGGCGCGGTTGCCCTTGTCCGTACGACGGCGGCTACCAGGTGTCCCAGTGGGCGATCTCCTCCGTGCCGACCCGGGGCCCCGGCCGGAAATCCGTGCCGATGGTGTGGGCGAGCGGGATCAACGCGGCCTGGAGCACCGTCTCGTACGGGATCCCGAGCAGTTCGGCCGCCTCCCGCTCGTAGTGCAGGTGCGGGGTGGTCCACGCGGTGCCGAGCCCGCGGGAGCGGGCCGCCAGCATGAACTGCCAGACGGCCGGCAGGATCGATCCCCAGGTGTTCGCCTGCCCGACGTGCGAACTGTTTTCGTGCCGGCCCTGGACGCGGATGCACGGAACCACCAGCACCGGTACCTCGTGCAGGTGCTCGAAGAGGTACTGGGCGCTGTCCGCGATCCGTTGGCCACGCACCAGGTCACCGCGGTTCACGCCGTCCCTCACGACCTGCTGGCGGGGCCGGGCGAGACCCAGCCGGTACAGGTCGGCCAGTGCGGCGCGCTTGGCCGGGTCCGTGACCAGGACGAAGTCCCAGCGCTGCCGGTTGCGCCCGGTGGGCGCCTGGGAGGCGAGCTGGAGGCACTCCTCGATCAGCTCGCGTTCCACCGGCCGGTTCAGGTCGAGGCGTTTACGGACGGCGCGGGTGGTGGTCAGCACGTCGTCGGCGGTCAGGTCGAGCGGGGGCATGGAGCTCCGTCCTTCGCAGCGGTCACAGGGTTGTGGGGGATCAGGGGAGGGGGGCGGTGCCCGGCAGGCGCGGGACCGCGGCCAGCAGCCGGCGGGTGTACGGGTGCTGCGGTGAGCCCAGGACCTCGGCCACGGGCCCCTGTTCGACGACGACGCCGTCACGCATCACCAGTACCCGGTCGCTGACCTGCTGCACCACGGCCAGATCGTGCGAGATGAACAGCATGGCCAGGCCGTAGGCCGTACGGAGCCGGGCCAGCAGCTCAAGGACCTGCGCCTGCACCGTCACGTCCAGCGCCGACACGGGCTCGTCGCAGACCAGCAGCCGGGGAGACGTGGCCAGCGCGCGGGCTATCGCGACCCGCTGACGCTGTCCGCCCGACAGCCCGGCCGGCCGGCGCTCCAGCAGGGCCGTGTCCAGGCCGACCTGGTCGAGCAGCTCGGCCGCCCGCTCCCGGCGCCGCGCGGTCCGGCCGGGCCCTGCCACGGACAGGGCCTCGTCCAGCAGGCGCCGGACGGTGAAGCGGGGGTCGAACGACCCGAGCGGGTCCTGGTGGACCAGCTGTATGCCCCGGCGCAGGGGGCGCCGGCGCCGTTCGTCCAGCGCGCTCCACGGCTCGCCGTCCAGCAGCACCCGGCCCTCGTCGGGGGCCAGCAGCCCCATCGCCATGGCGGCCAGGGTGCTCTTGCCGGAACCGGACTCGCCCACCACACCGAGTGTCTCGCCAGGAGCCACCGTGAAGTCGACGGACGAGACGGCGGTGCGCGTCCCGCCACCGGGGGAGCGGTACCTCTTGACCAGGCCTTCCCCGGACAGCAGGGGCCGGCCGGCCTGCTCCACCGGCCGGGTCCGCACCGGCAGGGGCCCGCGGCCGGGGACCGAGGCGATCAGCGTCCGGGTGTACGGGTGCTGAGGGGAGCCGAGCACCGCGGCCGCGGGCCCGGACTCCACCACCCGCCCCTCGGTCATCACCGCGATCCGGTCCGCGAGCTGTGCCACCACGGCGAGGTCGTGGCTGATGAGCAGCAACGCGGTGCCCGACTCCTTGAGCTCCCGCAGGAGTTCCAGGACCCGGGCCTGGACCGTGACGTCCAGGGCGGTGGTGGGTTCGTCCGCGATCAGGACCTGGGGCCCGCCCGCCGTCGCCGAGGCGATCAGGGCCCGCTGGCGCAGCCCGCCGGACAGCTGGTGCGGATACTGCCGGGCGCGCAGCTCCGGTTCCGGGACCCCCGCGTCCGCGAGCAGCCCGGTCACCCGGCCCGGCACCTCCGCCCGGGTGGCCAGGCGGTGGGCGAGGAGGGGTTCGGCGACCTCCGCGCCGACCCGTCGCAGCGGGTCCAGAGCCTGGAGGGCGTCCTGCGACACGAGGCCCACGACCCGGCCGCGCACGGCGCGCCAGTCCCGTTCCCGGAAGCCGGTGGTGTCCACGCCGTCCACCCGCATTCCTTCGCTGCGCACGGCCGACTCGGGTCCGGCCAGCCCGATGAGGGACCGGGCCGTGACGCTCTTGCCGGAGCCCGACTCACCGACCAGCGCCAGGCATTCGCCCGGTGCGAGGGTGAGCGAGACGTCGTGGACGACGGTCCGGCGCCTGTGGCCACGGCCGAAGGAGACGGTCAGACCGCTGACCGCCAGGACGGCGGTGGACGCCTCGGTTTCGCTCCCGGTGTCCGGTGCGGAGCCCTTCGGGGGAGCGCTCATGCTCCTCGCCTGCCTTCCAGTCGGAGGTGCAGCTGCCGCCCGACCACGGTGACCGCGACCACCGACAGGGTGATCGCGGCCCCGGGGAACACCGCGATCCACCACGCGCTCTGCAACGCGTCCCGGCCCTGGGCGAGCATCGCCCCCCACTCGGGGGCGGGCGCCTTCGGGCCGAGGCCGAGGAAACTGAGCGCCGACCCGGAGATGATCGCCGTGCCCACTCCGAGCGTCGCGGGCACGACCAGCGGGCCGAGCGTGTTGGGCAGCACATGGCGCAGCACCACCGTCCGGCGGCGCAGCCCGAGCCCGACGGCGGAGCGGATGTACTCGGCCCTGCGCACCACCTGGGCCTGCCCCCGGACGAGACGCGCGTATCCGGGTACGGAGGAGACCGCGATGGCCAGCGCCGCGTTCACGGAGCTGGGCCCGACGACGGCGATCACCAGCAGGGCCAGCAGCAGTTCCGGCAGGGCGAGCATCATGTCCATGGACCGCATCGCCACCTGGTCCGCGAACCGTCCGAGCAGCGCGGCGGGCAGCCCGATCAGCAGACCGACCGAGACGCCGAGCACCGTGGCGCCGACGCCGAGGAGCAGCGAGTGGCGCGCGCCGTGGATCACCCGGGCGTACACGTCACGGCCCAACTGGTCAGTTCCGAACCAGTGTTCGGCGCCAGGGGGCAGCAGGGCGGCCACCGGATCGGCGTCGGTCGCGGACGCGTGGGTCAGCAGTCCGGGGCTCGCGCACGCGACGGCGGCGACGGCCAGCACGGTCAGGGCGAGCGCCAGCCCCGGCCGGAACACGGTCAGCCGCTCGCGCAGCGGGACGGAGGAGGACCGCGCCACGGCCAGGCCGGCGGGAGGGGCGCTCATGCGGGGCTCCTCAGCCGCGGATCCGCCCACAGACAGAGCAGGTCCGCGCATGCGTTGACGACGAGATAGACGAGGGCGGACAGCAGCACCAGGCCGACGACGACGGGGATGTCACGGCCGGAGATGGCGTCCAGGGCCACCCGGCCGAGGCCCGGCCGGGCGAACACGGTCTCCACCAGAACCGTCCCGCCCAGCAGGCCGCCCGCCAGCCACCCGCTCAGCGTCACGGCCGGAACGGCGGCGTGCCGCAGTGCGTGCCGGAGCCGCAGCCCCGCACCGCTCAGCCCCCGGGAGCGCGCGGTGAGCGCGAACGGCTGGTGCAGGGCCGCCTCCATCCCCTCCCGGAGCACCTGGGCGAGCAGGGACCCGAACGGCACCGCCAGCGTGACGGCCGGCAGCACCAGCGAACGCCAGTCGCCCGCGCCGGCCACCGGGAACACGTTCATCCGGAACGAGAACAGCGTCAGCAGTACGATGCCGAGCCAGAACGCGGGCGTCGAGACGGCCACCAGCTCCGCTCCCGACACCGCGCCCCGCACCCGGCGCCGCCGCCCCGCGGTGGCGACCGCCGTCACCACCGCCGTGACCACCAGCAGCGCCAGGGCACTGAGCGCCAGCTGGGCGGTGTCGCCGAGTTGCTCACCGATGATCAGCGAGACGGGCTGCTGCTGCTGGTAGGAGGTGCCCAGGTCGCCCGTGGCCAGCTTCGAGAGGAACGAGACGTACTGCACGGCAGCCGGGTCGTCCAGGTGGTACTCGTGCCGGATCTGGTCGCGCAGCGCCGACGAGTCGGTGGCCGACGCGCCGAGCAGGGTCGTCACCGGGTCCCCGGGCACGAGATGGAGCACCAGGAAGGTCAGGCTCGCCGCCCCCCAGAGCACCAGCACGGCGCCGACCGCGCGATGCAGCAGCCAGCGGGCGACCGGTGGGAAGACCCCGCTCACCTCGTGTTCTTCCAGACCCCGGCGAACTGGGGCCACGCGTTGGCGTCGAAGGTCAGTCCCTCCGCGCCGCGGGCGACGCCGACGGTGGTGACCGGCACGTACAGGGGGAGCACGGTCGCGTGGTCGACGGCCCAGCGCTCCACCTTGGCGTACGACTTCTCGCGTTCGGCCGGCTCGGCCTCCCCGGCGCCCGCCCGCAGCCAGCGGTCGACCTGCTTGTCCTCGGTGCGTGAGACGTTCTGGCCGCCCGCGGCGGGCAGGTTGGACGAGAGGTAGAAGCCGGCCAGGATCGCCGGGTCGGCGCGGACCCAGGCGTTGTCCCACACGTCGTAGTCGCCCGTGCCGTAGCGCTCGAAGTAGGCGCCGGTCTCCACCGGGTCGCGGACCAGGTCGATGCCGTTCTTCTTCAGTTCGGCCTGCACGGCCTCGCCCAGCACGTCGCGCTGGTCGCGTACCAGGGCGCCGATGAACGGCCAGTGCAGTGCGAGCCGTTGCCCGTCCTTGGTGCGATAGCCCTTGGCGTCCCGGCCGCTCCAGCCCGCCTCGTCCAGCAGTTCGGCGGCGGCCGCCGGGTCGTGCTCCACCGCGCCCTCGATGGACTTGTCGTACGCGGCCGGTGTGGCGGGGCTCAGCGGGCTCCAGGCGCGTTCGTACTCACCGCGGTAGATGCTCTTGACCAGCGCGTCCACGTCGACGGACTGCTGGAAGGCCCGGCGTACCCGCTCGTCGCGGAGCGGGCCGCGGGTGGTGTTGAGGTAGAGGGAGTAGGAGGCGCCGGGGGACTGCTGCCTGGTCAGCCGCAGGGAGTCGTCGCGCTGCACGGCCGCGGCAGAGGTCACGGGGACGGCGGCGGCGTCGACCTGACGGCTGGTCAGGGCGCCCGTACGCACGGAGTCCTCGGGGAGGAAGCGGACGACCAGCTTGTCCACGAGGGGCGGACCCTGGTGGGCCGCGCCTTGCGCGGCCCAGGCGTAGTCCTTGTTGCGGACGAACTCGGCCCGGTCGTTCTTCACGTACCGCTCCGAGCGGTACGGGCCCGTGCCGACCGAGTACTTCCCGCCCGCGCAGAGCTTGTCCTTGAACTCGGTCAGGGAGCGTGGCGAGGCGATGCCGAGATACGGGGTCGAGGCCGCCTGGAGGAAGGGGATGTTGGGCTCGGAGAACGTGACCTTGATGCTGTGCTTGCCGAGGACCTCGCTGCCGCTGTAGGGGCCGAGCAGGGCGGCGGCGTACAGCGACTTGGTGGCGGGGGCCTTGATGTGTTCGAGGTTGGCCTTCACCGCGGCGGCGTCGAACGCGGTCCCGTCGTGGAAGGTGACGTCGTCGCGCAGCTGGAAGGTGTAGGTGCGGGCGTCATCGGAGACCGTCCAGGAGGTGGCGAGCCAGGGGTGCAGCTTGCCCTTGGCGTCGAGCTGGACCAGGGAGTCGAAGACGTTGCGCTGGACGACGGCGGTGATGTCGCCGGGGCTGGTGTGCGGGTCGAGGCACGAGGTGCCTACTGCGGCGGCGTAGGTGAACGTGCCCCCACGCACCGGTTCGCCTCCCTTCCGGTCAGCCTGCTCACCGCCGCTGCCGCAGGCGGTGACTAACAGCAGCAGGGCGGTGACAGTGACGGCCGCGACAGGTCTTGTGGCCATGAGCCTCTCCATACGTGGTGCGAAGCGCTGGTAGGGACGGGGCGCCCGGTGTGAGGGAGTCCGGGGCTTGTGTGCGGCCGGCCGTTCCGCGGCCGCGGTGCCGCGCTGCGTGTACGACGGCCTGGACGCGGTGGCCCGCGCCGGCCGGGGCATGCCGTCGAGCGGGGCGGCATGAGGCTGTACGGTACGGATTTTTCGTCTGTCCGTCAATCATCTGAAAAAAGATTAAATGTTGCGCGATTGTGTCGTATCCCTGTTCCTCGGGACGTCGCGCGGAGAAGTCTGCTAAGCGGCCGCAAGGGCTTTCGGGCCTCGCGGGAGTGAGTCGCGTCACTCAGAGTGAAAATTTCGGCATACATCTCGGCGAGCCGGACAGGGTTCCAGGCTGCTGGTGCGCCATACCCCGGACACCGGTACGCAGCAGTGCTCGGCCGGACCGGTGCGGAGCAATTTCAGGCACGGAAGGCAGATCACTACATGTCGGCTTCTCACCCGTCGGCTCCGGCCGCACCGCGCGACGCGGTGCTGGAGACCGTGCACATCGACGGCGTCTGGCGCCACGCGGTCTCCGGCGCGACCCGCGAGATCCTCGACCCCGCCGACGCCACCGTCCTCGCCCTCGTCTCCGAGGGCGGCACCGAGGACACCGACGCGGCCGTGGCCGCCGCCCGCCGCGCCTTCGACGACGGCCCCTGGCCCCACCGGCCCGTCGCCGAGCGCGCCGAGCTGCTGCGGCGGGTCGCCGGGCTCCTCCAGCGGGACCGCGAGGAGATCGCGATCACCGAGAGCCGCGACACCGGCAAGACCCTGGAGGAGGGCCGCGTCGACGTCGACGACGTCACCAACGCCTTCCGCTACTTCGCCGACCTCGTCATGAACGAGAGCGGCGGCCGGGTCGTCGACGCCGGCGACCCCGATGTCCACAGCGTCGTCGTGCACGAGCCGGTCGGTGTCTGCGCCCTGATCGCGCCGTGGAACTACCCGCTGCTCCAGGCCAGCTGGAAGATCGCCCCAGCACTCGCGGCGGGCAACACCTTCGTGCTCAAGCCCAGCGAGGTCACCCCGCTCTCCACCGTCCACCTGATCCGGCTGCTCGCGGAGGCAGGACTCCCCGACGGCGCCGCCAACCTCGTCACCGGCGCGGGCGACCCCGTCGGAGCCCGGCTCTCCGCACACCCGGACGTCGACCTGGTCTCCTTCACCGGCGGGCTCGCCAGCGGCACGAAGGTCGCCCAGGCCGCGGCGCCCACGGTCAAGAAGGTCGCCCTGGAGCTCGGCGGCAAGAACCCCAACGTCGTGTTCGCCGACGCCTGCGCCACCGACGAAGGCTTCGACACCACCGTCGACCAGGCACTCAACGCCGCGTTCTTCCACAGCGGCCAGGTCTGCTCCGCCGGGGCCCGTCTCATCATCGAGGAGTCCGTCCGCGACCGCTTCGTCACCGAACTCGCCCGCCGCGCCGACGCGATCCGGCTCGGCCGGGGCACCGTCGACGGCGTCGAGTGCGGCCCGCTGGTCTCCGCGCAGCAACTCGCCAAGGTCGAGGCGTACGTGGCGTCCGCCCGCGAAGAGGGCGCGGTCGTCCGCTCCGGCGGAGCGCGTCCCGAGCCCTCCGCCATCCGGCCCGCGAGCGGCTACTTCTACCGGCCGACCGTCCTGGACGGCTGCCACCGCGAGATGAAGGTGGTCCGCGAGGAGACCTTCGGCCCGATCCTCACCGTCGAGACCTTCCGCACCGAGGAAGAGGCCGTCAGGCTGGCCAACGACACGGACTACGGCCTCGCGGGCGCCGTGTGGACCACCGACGCGGGCCGCGCCCGGCGCGTCGCCGGGCGGCTGCGGCACGGCACCGTCTGGATCAACGACTACCACCCCTACCTCCCGCAGGCCGAGTGGGGCGGCTTCGGCAAGTCCGGCACGGGCCGGGAGCTCGGGCCCACCGGTCTCGCCGAGTACCGCGAGTCCAAGCACATCTACCAGAACCTCAACCCGCGTCCGCAGCGCTGGTTCGCCGGCTGAACAGGCCGTTCCCCTCCCCGCCCCGCTGTTCGCGGCACCACGCACACGCCAGCACCTTGCAGAAGGAGCAACCGATGCCCCCGTCCCCCAGCACCGCACGCCCCGAACCTGTCGACTACGTGATCGTGGGAGGCGGCACCGCCGGCTCGGTCATAGCCTCCCGCCTCACCGAGGACCCCGACGTCACCGTCACCGTCATCGAGGGCGGCCCCACCGACATCGACCGCGAGGACGTCCTCACCCTCCGCCGCTGGCTCGGCCTGCTCGGCGGCGACCTCGACTACGACTACCCCACCACCGAACAGCCCCGCGGCAACTCCCACATCCGGCACAGCCGCGCCCGCGTCCTCGGCGGCTGCTCCTCGCACAACACGCTGATCAGCTTCAAGCCGCTGCCCGGAGACTGGGACGAGTGGGCCGAGGCCGGCGCCGACGGCTGGGACGCCGCCGCCATGGACCCCTACTTCGCCCGGCTGCGCAACAACATCGTGCCCGTCGACGAGAAGGACCGGAACGCCATCGCCCGCGACTTCGTCGACGCCGCCCAGGCGGCGGCCGGCGTCCCGCGCGTGGACAGCTTCAACAGGAAGCCCTTCCACGAGGGCGCCGGCTTCTTCGACCTGGCCTACCACCCGGAGAACAACAAGCGCTCCTCCGCGTCCGTCGCCTACCTCCACCCGCACATCGAGGCCGGTGACCGCCCCAACCTCTCGATCCTGCTGGAGACATGGGCGTACCGCCTGGAGTTCGACGGCAACCGGGCCACCGGCGTGCACGTACGCACCAAGGACGGCGAGGAGATCCTGCTGCGCGCCGCCCGTGAAGTCATCGTCTGCGCGGGCGCGGTGGACACACCCCGGCTGCTGATGCACTCCGGAATCGGCCCGGCGAAGGACCTCACCGAGCTCGGCATCCCGGTCCTCCACGACGCACCGGGCGTCGGCGAGAACCTGCTCGACCACCCCGAGTCGGTCATCGTCTGGGAGACCGACGGGCCCATCCCCGAGAACTCCGCGATGGACTCCGACGCGGGCCTGTTCGTGCGGCGCGACCCCGGATCCCGGGGCCCCGACCTGATGTTCCACTTCTACCAGATCCCCTTCACCGACAACCCGGAGCGCCTCGGCTACGAGAGGCCGGAGCACGGCGTGTCGATGACCCCGAACATCCCGAAGCCGCGCAGCCGCGGCCGCCTCTACCTCACGAGCGCCGATCCCGAGGTCAAGCCGGCCCTGGACTTCCGCTACTTCACCGACGAGGACGACTACGACGGCCGCACCCTGGTCGACGGCATCAAGCTCGCCCGCGCGATAGCGAAGACCGAACCGCTGGCCCACTGGCTCAAGCGCGAGGTGTGCCCGGGGCCCGAGGTCACCTCCGACGAGGACATCAGCGAGTACGCCCGCAAAGTCGCGCACACCGTCTACCACCCGGCCGGCACCTGCCGGATCGGGGCCGAGGGAGATCCGGCGGCCGTCGTCGACCCCCAGCTGCGGATCCAGGGACTGGAGGGCATCCGGATCGCCGACGCGTCCGTCTTCCCCACCATGCCCGCGGTGAACCCCATGATCGGCGTCCTGATGGTGGGCGAGAAGTGCGCCGAGCTGCTCCGAGCGACCCCGACCACCGGAGGCGATGTCCGATGACCGAAGCCGGCACCCCTGTGTTCAGCGTCAAGGACCTCTGGAAGGTCTTCGGCCCCAAGGCCGACCGCATCCCCGGCAGCGAGTACGCCGCTCTGCCCCCCGCCGAACTGCGCGAGCGCACCGGTTGCACCGCCGCCGTGCGTGACGTCTCCTTCGACGTCCAGAAGGGTGAAGTCTTCGTCGTCATGGGCCTGTCGGGCTCCGGCAAGTCCACCCTCGTACGCTGTCTGACCCGGCTCATCGAGCCCACCAGCGGCACCCTAGCCATCGACGGCGAGGACGTCCTGGCCATGGACACCACCCGGCTGCGTGAACTGCGCCGCCACCGCGCCGCGATGGTCTTCCAGCACTTCGGCCTGCTGCCGCACCGCACCGTCCTCGACAACGTCGCGTACGGCCTGGAGATCCAGGGGCTCGGCAAGGCCGAACGCCGGGCCAAGGCCGCGGAACTGGTCGAGAAGGTCGGCCTCGCGGGCCTGGAGGACCGTCGCCCCGCCCAGCTCTCCGGCGGTCAGCAGCAGCGCGTCGGCCTCGCCCGCGCACTCGCCGTCGACCCGTCCGTCCTCCTCTTCGACGAACCGTTCAGCGCGCTCGACCCGCTGATCCGGCGCGAGATGCAGGACGAGGTCGTCCGGCTGCACCGCGAGGAGGGCCGCACGATGGTCTTCATCACCCACGACCTCAGCGAGGCGCTCCGGCTGGGCACCCGCATCGCGCTGATGCGCGACGGCGGCATCGTCCAGCTCGGCACCCCCGAGGAGATCGTCGGCTCGCCCGCCGACGACTACGTACGCGAGTTCGTCCGGGACGTGCCGCGCGAACAGGTCCTCACCGTCGCCACCGCCATGCGCCCGCCGACCCCCGGCGAAGGCGACAACGGCCCCGCGGTCCGGCCCGGCGCCACCGTCTCCGAGGCCATCGAGGCCGTCGCCCGTTCCGGAGACCCGGTCGCACGGGTGATGGAGGGCGGCAAGCTGCTCGGTGTCGTCGACCACGCGTGCCTGCTCGACGTCGTCGCGGGTTCGGAGCCCCGCGAGGTGGCTGCCTGATGGCCACCGCCCAAGCCACCACCCGTACCGCCTCCGGGCCTCCGGGGAGCAAACCGCTCGGCCTCCTTCGCGACCGGCCCGCCCTCGGCAAGATCCTTCTCCTGCTGGTGATCGCCGCCGTCGCCGTACCCTTCGCGCACGCCCGCTGGGGCGGCGGGGTCTGGCCCGGCGCCCTCACCGTCGACCTGAGCGGACCGCTCGGCGACGTCAACGACTGGATCATCGGCAACCGCGACAGCCACCCGCTGTTCCTCTACTTCTTCGGCCACATCAGCAACGCCGTCGTCCTGTCGGTGCGCGGGGTCTACCTGGCGCTGCTCGCCCTCGGCTGGGCCGGTGTCACCGCCGTCGCCGCGCTCGTCGCCTGGCGTACGGCGGGATGGCGCCTCGCGCTGACCGCCGGGCTCTCCTTCCTCGTCTGCGGGCTGCTCGGCATGTGGGTGCCGACCATGCAGACCCTCGCCCTGATGACCGTCGCGGTCCTCACCTCCGTGGTGCTGGGACTGCTCCTCGGACTCGCCGCCGGCCTCTCGGACCGTACGTTCCGTGTCCTGCGCCCCGTCCTGGACACCATGCAGGTGCTGCCCGCCTTCGCCTATCTGCTGCCCGTCGTACTGGTCTTCGGCATCGGCGTGCCCGGCGCGGTCCTCGCGACCGTCGTCTACGCGGCTCCGCCGATGGCCCGGCTCACCGCACTCGGACTGCGCGGCGCCGACGCGGGCGTCATGGAGGCCGTCGCCTCGCTCGGCGCGACCGGCAGGCAGCGGCTGCTCAGCGCACGGCTGCCGCTGGCCCGCAAGGAGCTGCTCCTCGGCCTCAACCAGACCATCATGATGGCGCTGTCCATGGCCGTCATCGCTTCCGTGATCGGCGCCGGCGGTCTCGGCGACCGCGTCTACCAGGCACTCTCCTCCGTCGACGTCGGCGCCGCCCTCGCCGCCGGCATCCCCATCGTGCTGCTCGCCGTCGTGCTGGACCGCACGACCGAGGCGGCCGGCCGGAAGATCGGCACGGAGCCCACCGGGCCCGTGGCCCTGCGCGGGGTACGCGGCTGGGGGCTCGCTGCCCTGATCGCCGCCGCCGTAGCCGTCGTGGGCCGCTTCACCGGAGGCCGCATCTGGCCCGAGGGCGGCATCGTCGCCATCGCGGAACCGGTCAACACGGCCAAGGACTGGATGGTCGACCACCTCTACACCGGCATCCCCGTCATCGGCGGAACCGCCGACTGGGCCGCGCACTTCACCAACTGGATCCTCAACCCGCTCCGCAGCGGACTACAGGGTCTGCCCTGGTGGGGCGTGCTGCTGATCGTCGCCGCCCTCGCCTGGACCATCGGCACCTGGCGGACCGCGCTCACCGCCGTACTGGCCATGGCCGCCATCGGAGTCCTCGGCGTGTGGGACCTGTCGATGGACACACTCAGCCAGGTCGTCGCCGCCGTCGCCGTCACCCTGGTCCTCGGCTTCGGCATCGCCGTCGGCGCCGCGCGCAGCAGGCGCCTCGAACGGCTGCTGCGACCCGTCCTGGACGTCTTCCAGACGATGCCGCAGTTCGTCTACCTCATCCCGGTCGTCGCTCTCTTCGGCGTCGGCCGCGCCCCCGCCGCCGCGGCGGCGGTCGTCTACGCGCTGCCCGCCGTTGTCCGCATCACCACCCAGGGACTGCGGGGCGTCGACCCCGCCGCGATGGAGTGCGCCCGCTCGCTCGGCGCCACCAGCGGCCAGCAGCTGCGCCAGGTCCAGATCCCCCTGGCCAGGCCCGCACTGCTGCTCGCGGTCAACCAGGGCGTCGTCCTGGTCCTCGCGGTCGTCATCATCGGCGGTCTCGTCGGCTCCGGCGCACTCGGTTACGAGGTCGTGTTCGGCCTCGCCCAGGGCGACCTGGCCACCGGCCTCGTCGCCGGGGCCGCCATCGTCTGCCTGGGGCTGATGCTGGACCGTGTCACCCAGCCCACCGCCCGCCGCCAGCGGAAGGAGAGCTGAGATGGCTCGCACCCGTACCCGCGCCCGCCTCCGCACGTCCGCGATCGTCGCCTCCGCCGGCGCGCTGCTGGCCGTCACCGGCTGCGGAGCGGCGGACATGACCAAGCAGGCCTCCCCGTTCGCGGCACCCGCGGACATCAAGACCGTGACCCTCTCGGTCCAGTCCTGGGTCGGCGCACAGTCCAACGTCGCCGTCGCGCAGAAGATCCTCGAGGACAAGCTCGGCTACCGCGTCGACCTCGTCCAGACCGACGAGGTGCCCGCCTGGGACGCCCTCAGCCAGGGCCGGGTGGACGCCATCCTGGAGGACTGGGGCCACCCCGACCAGGAGCAGCTGTACGTCAAGGACAAGAAGACCATCGTCCCCGGGGGCGACCTCGGAGTCACGGGGCACATCGGCTGGTACGTCCCCAAGTACTGGGCGGACGAGCACCCCGACGTCACGAACTGGAAGAACCTCGACAAGTACGCCGACGAGCTGCGCACCGCCGAGAGCGGTGACAAGGGCCAGCTGATGGACGGCTCACCGTCCTACGTCACCAACGACAAGGCGCTGGTGAAGAATCTCGGCCTGGACTACAAGGTCGTCTTCGCCGGCTCCGAGGCCGCGCAGATCACTCAGATGCAGCAGTTCGCCAAGGAGAAGAAGCCCTTCCTCAGCTACTGGTACCAGCCGCAGTGGCTGTTCAACGAGGTGCCGATGGTCGAGGTGAAGCTCCCGGAGTACTCCGACGCCTGCGCGGCCAAGGACCCCGCGGACATCGACTGCGCGTACCCGACGACCCCGCTCCAGAAGTACCTCAACGCGGACTTCTCGAAGCGCGGCGGGGAAGCCGCCGCCTTCCTGAAGAAGTTCACGTGGTCGGAGAAGGACCAGAACGAGGTCTCCGAGCTGATCGCCTCCGAACGCCTGACGCCCGACGAGGCGGCCACCCGCTGGATCGAGAAGCACCCGGCCACCTGGAAGAAGTGGCTGGACCGGTGACCTGAGCCGCGGACTCCTTCCGCCCCCCCGTCAGCCGCCGCGGCACCTGCCGCGGCGGCTGACGCGCGTCCGGGCGGGCTTCGTGGGGGTCGCACTCGCCGTTCCGGTGGCCGCCGCGCCGGCCGAACTCCGGTTCACGTAGCGGCCTCGGAGAGATCGGCCCCGCCGCGCGCTCGCGCCGCCACCACCAGCGTGGCGGCGACCAGCGCGGCGGCCACGAGGCCGGTGGCGAGGACCGGGGCCGGGGTGAACGTCATGGCCAGTACGGCGAGGACGGCCACCGGGTGGATGAGGTCGTTGCGGCTGCGGAGTTCGTCCGCCCGGTGGTGCAGCAGCCACACCAAGGTGATGAAGATCGCCACCGGGACGGTGAACGTCGCGGCGGCGGCGTGGTCGGACAGGTGGCCGTGACCGGTGGTGTGGGCGACGTTCACCGCCAGTCCGGCGCCGACCGCCGCGGCCGAGGCGAAGACGGCGTAATGGCCGTAGCCCCAGAGGAGCGCCGACCTGAGGCCGGTGAGCTTCCGGGGGGCGTTCTGGGAGAAGTAGAGCCACCACAGGGCGAACACGGTGAGCACCCCGCCGACGACGAGGGTCGCGATGTCACCGAGCGCCGTCTCCTCGTCGAGGGCCGTACGGACGGCCGAGGTGGCAGCCGTCATGGTCTCGCCGAGCACGATGAGCGTGAACAGGCCGTACCGCTCGGCGATGTGGTGCGGGTGCCAGGTGGTCATGGCCGCGTTCTCGGCCCAGACGGGCACGGCGATCTCGGCCAGGACCAGGAGGGCGAACGTCGGCAGGCCCCAGTCCTCCGGCAGTGCCAGGCGGACGACCCAGCCGACCTGCACGATCAGGATGCCCACCGCGTAGCGCAGGCAGGAGCGCCGCCGTTCGGGGTCGGAGCGGGCGGCGCGCAGCCATTGGGTGACCATGGCCAGCCGCATGATCACATAGCCCCAGGTGATGACGGTGAAGTCCTCGTGCTGGAGGGCCTCGGCCGCACCGGCGGCCACGACGAGGGCACCGACGATCTGGACCAGCGTCAGCAGCCGGTACGGGACGTCGTCGGTGTCGTACGCGGAGGCGAACCAGGTGAAGTTCATCCACGCCCACCAGATGGCGAAGAACACCATGGCGTAGCCGAGGACCCCGTGCCCGATGTGGCCTTCGGCGAGTTCGTGCTCGAAGGCGGCCGACGCCTGGGCGACGGCCGTGACGAAGCACAGGTCGAAGAACAGCTCGAGCGCCGTCGCCGTGCGGTGTTCCTCGCCGGCGAGGCGGGCGACCATCGGCCGGTGCCATGCGCCGAGGAAGGAGTGTGGCTGACTCATGCGTACCCGGTTTCAGGAGGGGGGCCTGCCGGGTGCGGGCCGGCTCGACGGACACCGGTCACGTTACGAGCGGGCGCCGGAAGCACGCAACGTCGACAGGCCGCCTCCCGGTGGTGGTCACGTACGGCCGGGAGCGGGACCTGCCTGGAATGACGTGATGACGACCCGTGCCACGTCAGGGTCCTGGAGGGCGGCGTAACCGGCGTCGATCCCGTCCAGGGCGATCTCCCGGGAGACGAGGTCGTCGAGGTTCAGGCGCCCCCTCAGATAGAGGTCCGCGTAACGGGGGATGTCGCGCCGGGGGTTCCCCGATCCCATGATCAGGCCCTGGATCCGCTTCTGTTGCAGCAGCAGCCGGGGGAGCGACAGCTTCAGGTCACCTCCGCCCGCCGCCAGGCCCACGACGTACACACCGCCGCCGAGGGCCGTCATGCGCAGCGCCAGTTCCGTCGTGGCCCCCGCGCCGACGATGTCGAAGGCGTGCTGCACGCCCCCGCCGGTCAGCTCGCGGACGGCCGCGACGGCGTCCGTGGTGGCGGAGTTGACCACGTCCGTGGCGCCGAAGTCGAGGGCACGCCGCAGTTTGCCGTCCTGCACGTCGACCGCGACGATGCGGGAGGCCCCGGCGATCCGCGCCGCGCCCAGCGCGTTGAGCCCCACGCCCCCGGCGCCGATGACCGCGACGGTCTCGCCTGCCGCCACGCGCGCGCCGTTGAGGACCGAGCCCGCGCCGGTCAGCACCCCGCACCCCAGCAGGGCGGCCTGGGGGAACGGCAGCCGGCGGGGAACGGCGGTCAGCTGGTTCTCGTGGACGAGGGCCCGCTCCGCGAAGCCGCCCAGCCCCATCCCCTGCGTGAGGGGACGGCCGGCGCGGCTGAGCCGCGGCTCCTCACGCAGGGGATCGCGCAGCGTCGTCCCGGGGCTGCCGCACTGGTACACCCTGCCGCCGAGGCACGCCGGGCAGTGGCCACACCACTGGACCAGGCAGCCCACGACGTGGTCACCGGTTACGAACGTCCCGGCGTCCGGGCCGACCGCGACGACGACACCGGCGATCTCGTGTCCCAGGACGACGGGCGGAGGAAAGTCACCGAAGGCGTGGGTGGCGACGGTGAGGTCGGTGTGGCAGAGACCGGACGCCCTCACCTCCACCAGTACCTCGCGGCCCACGGGCTCGGCGATGTCGACGTCCTGGAGGGCGAATCCACTGCCCAGCGCGTCCACCACTGCGGCTCTCACGCATCAGCTCCGTCCCCGTCGGCCGGGCACCTCGGCCCCGCTCAGACGCGGTCGAGGAAGAAGTAGTAGAAGGGGCCGTCCGGGCCGACGCCCTTGCGGTTCATCACGCCCATCAAGGTGCGGTCGTCGACCGCCTTGAAGTGGTCGAACACCGGTTGACCGTCGTAGACCATGGTGGCCGTCGACTCACCCCGGAACTCGACCATCCACAGGCTCGCCTCCCCCTTGCCGAGTTCGGTGTCGCTGTAGAGCCGGCCGTCCTCCCCTCGCATCATGAGGGGCTTCGCGTCTCCGGCGGAGAGGAACGTCTTGCCGTACCAACCGGCCTTCTGCAGCATCCCGTTGAGCGGATGTCCGGTCTCGAACTCGCCGCCCTTCCACTCGCCGAGGATCTCCTCGACACGGACGGCCGGCAACGCGGCCCAGACGGCGTCGAGTTCCTCGGCCGGGACGGCGGAGTCCTTGGCGCGCAGGGCGGCGAACAGGGTCCGTGCCTCGTCGGTGTCCATGGCTTCCCTCCTGTCATTGTGAAACAAGCATCCGTAGTATGTATCAGTGTTACGCCCTTGGGCCAGAGGGCGGGCGGAACGGCTCGGTCACCGCTTCGACCGCGTGCCGTCACCCCGCAGCCGCCGTACCGTGGGAGGCGGGCAGTGTTCCACGGATACGGGAGCCGACATGGCCGGAGAGATCTCGTTCTTCGAACTGGGCGTCGCCGAACCCGAGCGGGCCCGGACCTTCTACGCCGGGCTGTTCGGCTGGACGTTCGAGCCCGGGACGGCAGAGGGCGGCGGCTTCGCGATCAGCACGCCCGGTGCCCCCGGCGGTGTGCACGGAGGGGACCCCGGAGCAGGTCCCTACGTCTTCTTCCGGGTCGACGACATGCGGACGGCCGTCGCCCTCGTGCGCGAGCTCGGCGGCACGGTCACAGACGAGATCGATGTCGGCGGTGATGACGAGGAGACGATCGCACGCTTCGGCCGTTTCCAGCTGTGTCACGACGACCAGGGCTCTCCTTTCGGCCTTCACCAGCCACCGGCCGGCACCTGACGTACGACGAGGGGCCCACGTCCGTACCTGACGGCACGGACGTGGGCCCCGGGGCGCGAACCGGTCAACGCACGGGCGGGGCCGCTTTCTCCGCCCCCGGGCGCTCGAACTGTGTGCGGTGCAGCTCCTCGTACCGTCCTCCGGCGGCCAGCAGTTCCTCGTGCGTGCCCCGCTCGACCACCCGGCCGTCCTCGACGACCAGGATCAGATCCGCCGCCCGCACCGTCGACAGCCGGTGGGCGATGACCACGGCCGTGCGGCCCTCCAGGGCCTCGGCCAGTGCCTCCTGGACGGCCGCCTCCGAGGTGGAGTCCAGGTGCGCGGTCGCCTCGTCGAGGATCACCACCCGCTGACGGGCCAGCAGCAGCCGGGCGATGGTGAGCCGCTGGCGTTCCCCGCCGGAGAGGCGGTAGCCGCGCTCGCCGACCACGGTGTCCAGTCCCTCGGGCAGCGACGCCACCAGGCCGTCCAGGCGGGAGCGGCGCAGCGCGTCCCAGATCTCCTCCTCGGTGGCCTCCGGCCGGGCGAGCAGCAGATTGGCGCGCACCGACTCGTGGAAGAGGTGCCCGTCCTGGGTGACCATGCCGAGCGTCTCCCGGATCGAATCGGCCGTCAGGTCGCGTACGTCGACGCCGTTCAGCCGCACGGCGCCGGCGTCGGTGTCGTACAGCCGGGGGAGGAGCTGTGCGATCGTGGACTTCCCGGCTCCTGAGGACCCCACGAGTGCCACCATCCGGCCCGGCTCCGCCGTGAAGGAGACGTCGTGCAGCACCTCGGTGCCATCCCCCGTGTCGAGCGTGGCGACCTCTTCGAGCGAGGCGAGGGAGACCTTCTCGGCGGAGGGGTAGCCGAAGGAGACGCCGTCGAACTCCACGGACACCGGCCCGTCCGGTACTCGCCGGGCGTCGGGCTTCTCGGCGATCAGCGGCTTCAGGTCGAGGATCTCGAAGACCCGCTCGAAGCTGACCAGGGCGCTCATCACCTCGACCCGGGCCCCTGCGAGCGCTGTCAGCGGTGCGTAGAGCCGGGTGAGGAGCAGGGCCAGAGCGACGACCGCTCCGGGCTCCAGGCTGCCGCGCAGCGCGTAATGGCCGCCGAGCCCGTAGACCAGCGCGAGGGCCAGTGCCGAGACCAGGGTGAGCGCCGTGATGAAGGTGGACTGCAGCATCGCCGTACGGATGCCGATGTCACGCACCCGGCTCGCCCGCGAGGCGAATTCGGCGGACTCGTCGGCGGGCCGCCCGAAGAGCTTGATGAGCGTCGCGCCCGGCGCCGAGAAGCGCTCGGTCATCTGGGTGCCCATGGTGGCGTTGTGGCCGGCGGCCTCCCGCTGGAGGTCCGCCATGCGGGAACCCATCCGGCGGGCGGGTACGACGAACACCGGCAGCAGCACCAGGGCGAGCAGCGTGATCTGCCAGGAGATCGTGAGCATCACGGCCAGGGTCAGCAGCAGCGTGACGAGGTTGGAGACGACACCGGACAGCGTGTTGCTGAATGCCCGCTGGGCGCCGATCACGTCGTTGTTGAGCCGGCTGACCAGCGCACCCGTCCTGGTGCGGGTGAAGAAGGCGACGGGCATCCGCTGCACGTGGTCGAAGACGGCGGTCCGCAGATCGAGGATCAGCCCCTCGCCGAGGGTCGCCGACAGCCACCGGGTGAGGAGCCCGAGCCCCGCCTCCGCCACGGCGATCAGGGCGATCAGCAGGGCGAGCCGGGTGACCGTTCCGCCGTCCTCGCCCCGCACGATCGCGTCGACGACCCGCCCGGCGAGCACCGGTGTGGCCACCGCCAGCAGGGCGGTGACCACGCTGAGGAGCAGGAAGCGGAGAATCCTGTCCCGGTGCGGCCGGGCGAACGTCCCGATGCGGCGCAGCGTGGCCCTGGAGAAGGGTCTGCGGTCCTTCTGCGCGTTCACGGTGCTGTGCAGTGAATGCCACGCGGTGACTTCCATGTCCATGCGGTGCCTCCGGGAAAGTCGGTCGGTATGCGTGGCACGCTAGGACCTCAAGCAAACTTGAGGTCAAGCGTTCCCGGCCGGCTTCACCCGTCGGCGCGTTCAGCGCGCCCGTACGGTCGCCATGACCTCCCGGTCGGGCTGAAGGGTCAGCGTCGGTACGGGAGCGACGGGGCCCGGGTCCACCTCCAGCCGGAACCGGCGCGCCAGGACGGCGAGGATCAGCACCGACTCCACCATCGCGAAGCGCGTACCGAGGCAGACCCGGGGCCCGCCGCCGAAGGGGAACCAGGCGTACTCCGGGATCTCGTCCACGGCATCCGTGTCCCAGCGCTCCGGGCGGAACGCCTCGGGCTCCGGGAACCACCGCTCGTCCCGGTGGGTGGCCCACTGGCTGCTCCACACCCGCGTGCCCTCCGGCATCGGTACGCCGCCGATCCGGGCCCCCTCCTTGGCGATCCCGGTGACCAGCCAGATCGTCGGATACAGCCGGAGGGTCTCCTTCACCACCGCCTGGGCGTACGGCAGTCGGGCGTAGTCGTCGATCCCCGGCTCGCGGTCGCCGAGGACCCGGTCCAGCTCCTCGGTGAGCGCCGCCAGGGCGTGCGGAGTGCGGGAGAGGAGGTACCAGGCCCACACCAGCGTGGAACTGGTCGTCTCGTGACCGCCGATGTAGAGGGTGACCGCCTCGTCGCGGATCTCCTGGTCGGAGAGGTGCGCCCCGGTCTCGTCCACCGCGGTCAGCAGCCGGCTCAGCAGGTCGGGGCGCTCCCCGTCGCCGTCCCGGTGGCGCGCCACCACGCGACCGACCTCCGCGTCGATCACCGCCGCGGCCTTCCTGATCCTGGCCCGCCCGGGTGTGGGCACCCAGTCGGGCAGGACGGCGCCGAGGCCGCTGAACTCCTTGCCGATCTCCTGCTGGGCGATGTCCATCGCGCGGCCCATCGACTCCGCGTCGGCCGGTGTGTCCACCCCGAAGATGGTGCGGACGGCGATCTTCTGTGTCAGTGCCGCCATCTCCCGCTTGACGTCGACGCGTTCACCGCCCGACCAGGTGTCCGCCA
Organism: Streptomyces sp. NPDC088746; assembly: GCF_044751065.1. Lineage (NCBI taxonomy): Bacteria > Bacillati > Actinomycetota > Actinomycetes > Kitasatosporales > Streptomycetaceae > Streptomyces > Streptomyces sp. NPDC088746. The sequence goes on along the minus strand of NZ_JBIVLA010000005.1, from coordinate 157,938 downwards.
GCTCCACCGCGCACGCCGTCATGGTGGAGGCGTACGACTTCACCTGCTTGGGCCGCACCGAGGGCTGCACCAGCGACCGCTTGCGCCGCCAGTCGGTGCCACGTGCGACGACGACGCCGTTGCCCATGACCGTACGGAAGGCGATGCCCAGCAGCGGCTGGTCGAAGGTGCGTTCCGTCTCGGTGAGCAGCTCCCCGATGCACCCGGGATCGGCGATGAAGACGCAGTCGTTGCGGCCGAAGCGCCAGCGGACCATGTCCCCGTACCCTCGCAGCCGCTCGAAGAAGGCCAGGGGGTTCTTGCCGAACTGCGGGAGGCTTCCCAGCAGGGGGAGGCCCCTCGGCCCCTGGACGAGCCGGTGACCGCGCGGCTCGGCGTCGAGGGCCGCACCGGTTTCCGTGGACATGAAGGACTCCGCTCACTCGGGGGCGTCGCCACGGCATCTGAGTGGCGAGCAGGCAGCTGATGGGACGTCACCAAAGGTATGCAGCCTACGAGTTCAATTGAAGTCGGTGCGTCAGCCGACCGGAGGTGGCGGTGCCGTACTCCGCCGCACGACCAGTTCGGTCGGCAGTTCGATGCGTGCGTTCGTCGGAGCCTCTCCCTCGACGAGGCGTACGAGCAGCCGCAACCCGGCCGCTCCCATGGCGGAAAGCGGCTGGCGCACGGTCGTCAGGGCGGGGGAGACCCACCGCGCCTCGGGCAGGTCGTCGAAGCCGACGACGCTGATGTCCTGGGGGACCCGCAGCCCGCGCTCCGCCACCGCCGCGTAGACGCCGAGCGCCATGGCGTCCGAGCACACGAAGACCGCGGTGGGCGGCACCGTCAGGTCGAGCAGTTCCAGCATCGCGCTACGGGCACCGGACGCCGCGAAGTGTCCGTAACGTACGTACTCGGGCCTCCGCGGAATCCCCGCAGCGGCCAGGGCGGCGTGGTGGCCGGCGACGCGGGCGCTGCTGCACCGCTTGCGGCGGTACCCGCCGATGACGGCGATCCGCTCGTGACCGAGGGCCAGCAGGTGCCCGGTCGCGGCCAGGCCGCCCCGTAGATTCTCCGCGCCCACGGTGTACACCCCCGGCGGGGGCTCCAGCACAGGGTCGATCATGACGAAGGGGATCCCGCGTTGATCAAGCCATGCGTACTGGGAGTCGGTCAGATCGGCCAGGTTGAACAGCACCCCGGAGGAGCCCCGGGTGCCGATACGGTCGAGGGTGCCCCGCTCCGGGCGGCCGGCGGCGGACCGTGTGAGCCCCGCCGACACCACTACGTCCCACCCCACCTCGTGCGCGGCGGCCTCGGCGCCGTGCAGCACCGCCCCCGACCAGGAACTGTCCAGGGAGTGCACCATCAGGTCCACCAGGGCGGGGCGGCGGCCTGCGTCGAAGCGGACGCGGCGTACGTAACCGAGACGGTCCAACGCCTCGGTCACCCTGCGCCGGGTGTCCGGTGCGACGTCCTCCCGGCCGTTGACCACCTTGGACGCGGTGGGCACGGACACGCAGGCCTCCCGGGCCACGACCGCGAGGGTGGGGCCGCTCGCGCTGCCACCGGTGATGCCGCCGGGGGGTCTCATCGCGGGTGCTCTCCGTCCTGCGCACGGCCCGGACGGGCCGGACTCCGTCGAAAAGTTTCGCATCGGGCCGGGCTGCCACAGCGGCGTTGACCGGACCGAAACCGGTTTCTACATTAGGGCGGTCCCGCGCTGCGCGGAAGCCCGGAGGCGGGCGCGGTGCGGGGACGGCAGCCGGACGCCCGGGGGCCGGGACACATCGAGCGAGCGGAAGGCCCAGAGCGATGGCAGGGCAGATACACAATCCGGTGCTGACCGGTTTCCACCCGGACCCCAGCATCGTGCTGGCCGGGGACCACTACTACCTCGCCACGTCCACCTTCGAATGGTTCCCCGGTGTCCCGGTGCACCGCTCGGCCGATCTCGTCGACTGGGAGCCGATCGGCCACATCCTGGACAGCCCCGACCTGCTCGATCTGCGCGGGGTGGCCGACTCCGCGGGAGTCTGGGCGCCCTCGCTCTCCTACCACGACGGCCAGTTCTGGCTGGTCCACAGCATCGTCCGCACCGTCGCCAGCCCCTACAAGGACGTCGACAACTACCTCATCACGGCACCGTCCATCGAGGGACCGTGGTCGGAGCCCGTCTACCTCAACTCGTCCGGCTTCGACGCCTCCCTCTTCCACGACGACGACGGCCGCAAGTGGCTGGTCAGCATGGAGTGGGACCACCGCGCGGGCCACAACTCCTTCGCCGGCATCGTGCTCCAGGAGTACGACCACACGGCGCGCGCCCTGACGGGCCGGGCCAGGACCGTCCTGCGGCAGGACACCCTCATCGAGGGGCCGAACCTCTACCGGCGCGACGGCTGGTACTACCTGATGCTCGCCGAGGGGGGCACCGGCTGGAACCACGGCATCCTGATGGCCCGCTCCCGCACGTTGGCCGGGCCGTACGAGATCGATCCGGCCGGCTCCCTGCTGACCACCCGGAACGATCCCGACCACCCGTTGCAGAAGGCCGGCCACGGGGAGCTCGTCCGGACCCCGGAGGGGGAGTGGTACCTCGCCCACCTGGCGTCCAGGCCGGTGGCGACGCCCGAGGGGCCGCGCTGCACGCTGGGCCGGGAGACGTGCCTCCAGCGGGTCGTGTGGACCGAGGACGGCTGGCTGCGCCTGGCCCACGGAGGTCACCTGCCCCAGGTGGACGTCGTCGCGCCTTCGAGTGCCCGCCCAGGCCCCGCCCAGGTCCTGTCCGGCACCGACGACTTCGACGGCCCGGTTCTCGACACCCGGCGCTGGAGCACACTCCGGACCCCGGCCGACCCCTCCTGGCTCAGCCTCACGGAACGGCCGGGGTGGCTACGGCTGCGTGGCGGCCGGAGCCCCCACTCCCGCTTCGGCCAGAGTCTCGTGGCCCAGCGCCTGCGCTCGGCCGACAGCATGGCCACCACCGTCCTCGACTACGTGCCGACCCACTTCTCCCAGTTCGCCGGCCTCATCTGCTGGTACGACACCAGCACCCACTACTACCTGCGCGTCACGCACGACGAGGACCGTGGCCGGGTCCTCGGGATCGTCCTCAGTGACGACGGCGTCTACGAGGAACTCCCCGAGAGCGAACTGCCCGTGGCCGACTGGCCGGTGATCCACCTGCGGGCCCGGATCACCGGAGCGGCACTGCGCTTCTCCGCATCACCCGACGGCAGGGACTGGCTGGACGTCGGCCCCGTACTGGACGCGAGCAGACTCTCCGACGACTACGGCAGCCTGCTGCGGTTCACCGGCGCGTTCGTCGGCCTGTGCGCCCATGACCTGTCGGGTGCCGGGACCACCGCCGACTTCGACCGCTTCGAGCTCCGCATCCTCTGACGCCCGGACCGCGGCCACGAAGAGGGTGCTGCCGTGCGACAGGCGCAGGCCTCCTGGCCCGAGGCCCGCCCGGGTCGCACGGCGGCACCGTCCTGCACCACCCTCCCGCCGTGAGTCGCGTGCCGACCCGATCCTGGCCGGGCGTGAAACCGGTCGCTACCTGTCGTGGGCTGATCCACAGGACGTACAACCCGTCTCCTGCACAGGGGTTTTGCCGACACGGCCATTGACCCTCGATGGATCGATGCCTAGCGTAGAGACCGGTTGCTACGCCGTATCCACGAGCGTACCCACGCGAGGTCCCCCGGGACCCTCCGGAATCCACCGAGATCCCGGAGCGCGGCCACACGTACGAGCCGGAGGCCATTTCCCCTTGCCTGAGCGTCCCCTGGCGTTGTTCGCCATGAGTGCCGATAATCCGCCTTTGGTCTTTCCGCCCGATGTGCTGCGGCGCATCCGTGCGTCGGTCGACATCGACCCCGCCCTGGTCGCGGAGACGTTCGACAACCGCCCGGACAACGCCGCTGTGCGTGCCGCACTGGCCGAGGCCGAGGTGCTCATCACCGGCTGGGGCAGCCCGCCCGTGGACGCCGCCGTCCTGGCGGCGGCACCGCGGCTGCGCGCCGTGCTGCATTCCGCGGGATCGGTGAAGGGACTGATCGGCGCAGACTGCTGGGAGCGCGGCGTCATCGTCTCTTCCGCTGCCGACGCCAACGCCCTGCCCGTCGCCGAATACACCCTCGGCGTGATCATGCTGGCCGGCAAGGACCTGTTCGCCGCCAGGGAGCGCTACCGCACCGCACGGACCTTCACCCTGGCCGAAATCGTCCCGGGCATCGGCAACTTCGGCCGCCGCATCGGCATTGTCGGAGCCTCCCGGATCGGCCGCAGGCTCATCGAGCTGCTCCGCCCGTTCGACTTCCGGGTCGCTCTCGCCGACCCGTACGTGGACGATGCCGAGGCGGCAGCTCTGGGCGTGACACGGATGAGCCTGGACACGCTGCTGGGCCGCAGTGACATCGTCTCCGTGCACGCCCCCGCGACCCCCGAGACCAAGCACCTCATCGGCCGTCGCGAGCTCGGGCTGATGCCCGACGGCGCCGTCCTCGTCAACACCGCACGCGGCAGCCTCGTCGACACCGAAGCGCTGGTACCGGAGCTGATCTCGGGCCGCATCAGCGCCGTACTCGACGTCACCGAGCCCGAGCCGCTGCCCGCCTCGTCCCCGCTCTTCGACCTCCCGAACGCCTTCCTGACACCCCACCTCGCCGGATCCCAGGGCAACGAACTCGCCCGGCTCGGCCTGAGCGTGGCGGAAGAGCTCGAACGCCTGATGCACGGGCTGCCGCTCTCCCACCAGATCGACCGCACAGCGCTGGAGCGTGCCGCATGAACCCGATGCCCGCCACCTGGGGCAACGCTGCCCTCACCCTCCACTTCGCGACCGACCCGGACGGCCCTGTGCGGCTCACCGGCGTGAACGGCACCAGCGCGGGCCGGGCCGCCCTCCCGCTCGTCGAGATCGAACTGGCCGGCCACGGCCGCTCCGGCACGTCCGGCACCCGCCACGTCGACGGCGCGGTCTCCCGGAGGATGCGGTACACCGGCCACGCCTCGACCGGCGGACGGCTGACCGTGCACATGGCCGATCCCGTGTCCGGGCTGCGGACCGCGGTGCACTACCGGCTCCCGGAGGCGGACGACCTGCCCGTCCTGACCGCCTGGGCCGAGGTCACCGCCGGCGAGCGGGACGTACGCGTCGAGAGCGTCAGTACATTGGTCCTCTCCGGGCTCGGCGCCGTGCTCGGCGCGCCGCGATGGGAGCGGGACATCGAGTCGTGGACGGCGGACAACCCGTGGAGCGGTGAGTACCGCTGGCGCGGTGAACCGCTCGCGGACGCGGGCCTCATCGACACCGGCATGACCCGCTACGGGCAGACCGGCAGCAAGAACCGTGTCTCCCTCACCAGTACGGGGTCCTGGCCCTCCGCCCAGAAGCTCCCCATGGGCTGGCTCACCGGCCCCGGGGCCACCCTGGCCTGGCAGATCGAGCACAACGGCTCCTGGCACGCCGAACTCGCCGACAGGTACGACGAGGTGTACCTGCTCCTGTCCGGCCCGGCCCACCGCGAACACCAGTGGGCCGTCCACCTGGCCCCCGGCGAGACCTTCACCACCGTCCCGGCCACCGTCGCGCTCGCCGCCGACCGGGACGACGCGCTCGCCGCCCTGACCCGGCACCGCAGGGCCACCCGCCGGCCGCATCCGGACAACGTCGCGCTGCCCGTCGTGTTCAACGACTTCATGAACTGCCTTCTCGGCGACCCGACGACCGGGAAGCTGCTCCCGCTGATCGCGGCCGCCGCCGAGGCGGGCGCCGAGTACTTCTGCGTCGACGCAGGTTGGTACGACGAGGAGCGCGCCGGCCCCGGAGCGGGCGGCGTGCCCGGCTGGTGGGACTCGGTCGGCGCCTGGGAACCCTCGCAGTCCCGCTTTCCCGGCGGACTCGCCGAAGTGACCGACGCCGTCAGAGCGGCGGGCATGATCCCCGGCCTGTGGCTGGAACCCGAGGTCGTCGGCGTACGCAGCGGCATCGTCGCCACCCTTCCCGACGAGGCGTTCTTCCGCCGGGACGGCCGGCGGGTCACCGAGTGGGGCCGCCATCAGCTCGACCTGCGCCACCCGGCGGCCGTCGCCCACCTCGACGCCGCCGTGGACCGGCTCGTCGAGGACTTCGGCCTCGGCTATCTCAAGTTCGACTACAACATCGACATCGGTGCCGGCACGGACAGTGCTCCGCACGACCCGGGCCACGGCCTCCTGGAGCACAACCGGGCCTATCTGCGCTGGCTCCGCAGTGTGATGGACCGTCACCCGGGACTGGTCGTGGAAGGCTGTGCCGCGGGAGGCATGCGCATCGACCACGCCACCCTCGCCACCGTCCCCGTCCAGTCGCTCACCGACCAGCAGGACTTTCTCCTCATCGCGGCCGTCGCCGCTGCCGCACCCGCCGCCGTACCCCCCGAGCAGGGCGCCGTCTGGGCATATCCGGAAGCGGAGTGGAGCGACGACGAGGTCGCGTTCACCATGGTCTCCGCACTGCTCGGGCGCATGCACCTCAGCGGCCGGCTCGACGAGCTCGACCCGCGTCGACTCGCCCTGGTGGCCGAAGCCGTGGCCGTCTACCGCACCTATCGGGGCTCGCTCGCCCACGCGGTGCCCTCCTGGCCGCTCGGTCTGCCGGGCTGGCGGGACGACTGGCTCGCCCTGGCCCTCGACACCGGTACGGAGACGCTGCTGGCCGTCTGGCGCAGAGGCGGCGAGGAACACACCCGTCATCTGCCCGTGCCGGCCGGGACGACAGGGGTGGACCGGCTCTACCCGGCGGACACGGGCGGCGACACCGTACTCGACGCGGCGAGAGGCCGCCTCGGAGTGACACTGCCGGGCGTTCCGTCCGCCCTGCTGCTGCGGCTGACCACGGGCGGAGCTCCACTATCGTGAGCGCACACACCGGTGGCAGGGGACAGGGGAACAGGCACGTGGACAGGAAAACACCCGGCTCGGCCGGCGGCGACGCCTCCACGGTCAGGGACGTCGCCAAACGCGCCGGAGTCTCCGCCTCCACCGTCTCGCGGGTGCTGGGCGGCACCTATCCGGTCGCCGCCGCGACCAGGACCAGGGTGCTCCGCGCCATGCGCGACCTCGACTACGTCGTCAACGCGCACGCCCGCGCGCTCGGAGGCGCCACGAACAAGACGGTCGCCTTCGTCGTCGACGACGTGACGGGCCCCTTCTACGCCCATGTCGCGCGCGGCGTGGAGGAGCAGGCGTCCGCCGAGGGCCGGCTGTGCATGCTCTGCACGACGCACGGCGACCCCCAACGCGTCCTCGCCGTCGTCGAGATGATGCGCGAGCAGCGGGCCGACGCGGTCATCGTCGTCGGCGGCGCCTGGGAGGACAAGGCCTACCAGGACCGGATGATGCACTTCGCGCACGCGCTGGACCGCGCCGGTTCGCGGCTGGTGCTCGTCGGCAGGCCACCGCTCGGGCCCGGGGTGCCCGCCACCGTCGTCGAGTACGACAACGAGGGCGGCGCCTTCGCGATGACCACCCACCTGCTGAGCTCGGGACACCAGCGGATCGCCTATCTCGGCGCCGTACCCGGGCTGAGCACGAGCAGGCAGCGCACCGACGGCTTCCGCCGTGCCCACGAGATGCTCGGTCTCGCACCGGACCCGAAGCTGATCAGGGAAGGCGATTTCACCCGCTCCTACGGTTATCGCGGGACCCGTGAACTCCTCGCTGACGGCGTCGACTTCACCGCGATCTTCGCCGGTACGGACATGGTGGCGGCCGGAGCCATGCAAGCGCTGCGCGAGGGAGGGCTGAGAGTGCCCGACGACGTGTCGGTGGTCGGATACGACGACGTCCCGGTGGCGATCGACGTCGTCCCGGCGCTGACGACGGTGAGCATCCCGCACGAGGAGCTGGGGCGCACCGCCGTACGGCTCGCGCTGCACCGGGACGACTTCCCGGAGAGCCAGCACCAGGTTCTCGGCACCCACATCGTGGTACGGGACTCGACCCGCCGGCCAGGCCGCTGAGCACGAGCAGTCGCGTGCAGGTCGCCATCACAGGGAGCCCAGGAAACCGGTCTCTGTCCGCCTGACTGGGCATCCGTTCGGCCCACGGGTCGATCGAACCTGCCTCGAAATATGGCGATCAGTTCGAAATACCGTACCTGACACGGGTACTTCCCGGAAACCTGAGATTTTCAGGTCCGACATCTTGTCCGGGCCCGGCCTCCGCTCTAGCTTCCATAGAGACCGATTTCTAGGCACCGGTTTCTGTCCCGGCGCCGTCGTGTCCAAGACACCCACGCAGTAACCCCGAGGAGGGGTCCATGAACGGCAAGCACCTCAGACTGGCCGCAACGGGCATCGCCGCCCTTTCCGTCGTCCTCACCGGCTGCGGCAGCGGCACGGACACGCAGGACGCGGCCTCGGAGGGGCCGGTCACCATCGAGTGGTGGTCCTGGGAGGAGAGCAAGTACACCGAACCCGTGGCAGCGAAGTTCAACGCCACCCACGAGGACATCAAGATCAAGCTGGTCAAGCAGGCGGACAATCCGGGAACCGCGCAGAACGTGCGCAACGTGGTGGCCTCGGGCAAGGACGTCCCGTGCCTGGTGAAGAACTTCGGCGAGGTGCCGGGGCTGGTCGGCGAGGGCCTCCTGTCCGACATCACCGAGGCATTCGAGCCGCACGCGAAGAAGGGCGTCTTCAACGAGCAGGCACTCCCCGCTGTCCGGGCGGGCGGCAGGTACTTCGCCGTACCGACCGGGTTCAACCCCTCGTTCCTCATGATCAACCGCAAGGTCTACGACCGGTACGGCGTCCAGCCCCCGAAGACCTGGGACGACCTGATCAGCGCGGGCAAGGAGCTCAAGAAGCACGGCGTCTACGTGATGAACCTCGCCGGCGAGGACCCGTCGACGCTGGTCAACCTCGTGCAGCAGGCCGGCGGCAGCTGGTACGAACAGGGCGAGGACGCATGGAAGGTCGACTTCCTGTCGCCCGAGTCGCTCAAGGCGGCAGACGTCGTGCAGCAGCTCGTCGACAACGACCTGGTCGCCAACCAGACCTACCAGGACCGCCCCGCGCTCATCAACTACTTCGACTCGGGGAAGATGGTCTCCCTCCCCACCCAGACCTGGCAGTTGCCGAACTACGAGCTCAACTACAAGCAGTCGCTGGGGGACTGGGAGCCGATCGACCTGCCCCAGTTCGCCGGCGCCGAGTTCGTCACTCCGGCCCACAGCGCCAACAGCGGGCTCCTCGTCCCCAAGGGCTGCAAGCACGTCGAGGAAGCCGTCGAGGCCGGCGTGTGGATGAACACCACGAAGGAAGCCGTCGACGCCACGTACCAGAAGGACACCAAGCAGTACTCCTGGCCGGGCGCCATGCCCGACGTCACGCCGTGGGTGGACTCCACGGTTCCCGAGAAGCTGTTCGGGCCCAGCAAGTCCGAGGCCAGGGGCGTGATCCTCAAGTCCGTGAAGGCCGCCAAGGACTCGTGGACCGTGGGCCCCAACTACACAGGTGTCTTCGCCGAACTGCAGGACCAGTGGGCCAGGATCGTGACCAAGAAGATCACGGTGGAGCAGGCGCTGAAGCACCTCCAGGAGTTCACGGTCAAGGACCTGAAGTCGAAGAACATCAACGTCGAAGGCTGAGCACACCGTGAGCCGCACCATGGATACACCGGCCGGCCCGCGCGCCACCCCACGCCTGGGATGGAAGCGGATCATGGCCCTCAAAGGGGCTTCCTTCACCCTCCCCTTCTTTCTCGGGTTCGCCCTGTTCACCGCCGTTCCGATGGTCATGGCCCTCAAGGAGAGCCTCTACACGGAGAAGGGGTCCGGGCTCGGCTTCGGTGCGAAGACCGTCGAATTCGTCGGCCTGGACAACTTCGTCCAGGGCTTCAGCGACGGGCGCTTCTGGGCCTCGATGCTGCGTGTCGCACTCTTCGCCGTCATCAGCATCCCGCTGATCCAGGTGGCGAGCGTCGGCCTCGCACTCCTGCTCGACGCCTCCGCCCAGCGGGTCGCCGACCGCTTCCGGATCCCGCTGCTCGTTCCGTACATGATCCCGGGCATCGTCGCCACACTCATCTGGATCTACCTCTACAGTCCGGCGGTCGGGCCGCTGACCCCCTTCCTGGCCCTCTTCGGCATCGAGGCCGACTTCTACAGCGGCGAACTGATCTGGGTGTCCATCGGCAACCTGATGGCCTGGAGCGGTATCGGCTTCAACATGCTCATCGTCTACGCGGCGCTCCGCTCCGTGGACGCCGGCGTGTACGACGCGGCCCGCATCGACGGAGCCTCCGAGTGGCGGATCGCCTGGTCCATCAAGGTGCCCCTGGTGCGGCGTTCCCTGGTGCTCACCACCGTCCTGAGCATCATCGGCACGCTGCAGATCTTCAGCGACCCCATGCTGTTCAAGTCGATGGCCCCGGAGACCGTCACCCGCGACTTCACCCCGATCATGAGCATCTACGACTGGGCGTTCCAGCAGGGCAACTTCAACTACGCCGCCGCCCTGTCGGTCATCCTGGCGCTCGTCGTCGGCGCCGCGTCCGCGCTCTTCTACCGGCTCACGAACAAGGCGCCCACCTCATGACAACGACTCTCCCCGCAGCTCCCGCGAAGGACCCCGGAACCACCGGGCGAAGGCCCGTGAACCCCCGGGCCGGTACGGGCCGCGTCCGGCACAGCAGGCGCACCAAGGCCCTCGTCCTGGGAGGGCTGGTCTTCTTCACGATCTACTCCCTGGCGCCCATCTGGTGGCTGATCGTCTCCGCGACCAAGAGCCAGCGTGACCTCTACACCAGCAACGGCCTCTGGTTCGCGGACATGCACCTCATGGACAACCTGAGGCAGCTGTTCACCTACCAGGACGGCATCTTCCTCAAATGGATGTGGAACACCGTCTTCTACGGTGTGGTCGGCACCACCGGCATGACACTGCTCTGCGTCGCCTGCGGTTACGGCCTGGCGATGTACGACTTCAAGGGCCGCGGCTTCCTCATGGGATGCATCATCGGCTCGTTCCTCGTCCCGCACGCCCTGCTCACGATCCCGTCCTTCCTGCTCTTCACCGACCTCCAGATGATCGACACCCCCTGGGCGATCATCGTGCCGAGCTTCTTCAACGCCTTCTCCGTCTACCTCGCCAAGGTGTACGCGGAGGGCGCCATCCCGCCCGAACTGCTGGAGGCCGCACGGATCGACGGTGCGGGGGAGTACCGCATCTTCTTCACCATCGGCGCCCGGCTGATGTCGACGGGCGCGGCCACGGTCTTCCTGCTCGGCTTCGTCGGTTCGTGGAACTCCTTCTTCGGGCCGCTCGTCTTCCTGCGGAGCCCGGAGAAGTGGACCGTCATGGTCGGGCTCTACTCATGGCTCAAGGTCAAGGTCGACGCCTCGGCCGACCTCACCGGCATGGTCGTCGTCGGCTCCATGATCTCGCTCGTCCCGATGGTCGTCCTGATGCTCTCGATGCAGCGCTACTGGCGCTCCGGCGTCACGCTCGGCTCGCTGAAGTAGGCACCTGGCTCGGGCCGCCGGCCGTCCTTTCCCCGTATCCCGTATCCGTCCCAGAGAGGACGATCCGTATGAGTACCGAGATCAGCCGGAGATCAGTGCTGCGTACCGCCGCGGTCACGACCGGCACGGTCGCCGCAGGCGGCCTGCTCGGGTATCCGCCCGCACCACTCGCAGCGGCGGCGGAGCCCTCCGGTGCCGGCGCCCGCCCCGGTCGGCTGGACATGATCGACTTCGGTGATCCCGCCTCCGAGTCCGCGCACGCACTCGCCGCCGAGTCGACCGAAGCCGTGGACGGGCACGCCGGCGACCGGGCCAGGGTCGCCAAGCCCCTCGACACCCCTGGCATCAAGGGCGGCGAACTCGCCTTCACGCTGAAGACCGATCCCGTGGCCCAGAACTACCTGACGGTGAAGTTCTGGGGCGGTGACACCTCGACGTACAAGACGATCGCCTACATCAACGGCGAACAGATCGGCTACCGCCGCTCAGGAGACTACGAAGCCATCAACACGGGCGGTTCCCGCCCCCTGGTGGGGCGCTTCTTCTACAACACGGTGATGCTCCCCCTGGAATCGACGCGCGGCCAGGACCAGGTGCGCATCACGCTGCGCACCTACGACAGCGGATTCGTCAAGGACGTCACCGAGGACTCCCGCGGCTACTACCGCGCCTACACCCACACCGGCGCCCTGCTCGACGTCGACGGTGAGCCGCAAGGCGACTTCGTTCCGCCTGCCTCCCCTGCTCCCGACCTCACGGACGCCGAGAAGCAGGCCCTCGTCGACGGATATCTGGCCGCCCAGATCAAGCTGTTCCACGACTACTCGGCCAAGGTCGACAGCGCCGCCGACGGCCGGCTGTCCATCGTCCGCTACCAGGACGAACTCCGGTTCTACGCCGCCGCGCTGACCGCCGACTGGTGCCCGGCGCGCACCGCCGCCGAGCGGACGGCAGCCGTGCGCCGCGTCCTGAAGTGCGTCGACAACCACACCAGGGACTACTACGCCGACACCAGGCTGCTCGCCCGAGGCGGTCACCAGGGGGACTGGGGCGGCTACTACGGCGCCCTCGGCGAAGCGCTCTACCTGGTCGAGAACCTGCTCGCCGACGACGAGGTCCTGGGGTCGGCGGCCTTCGACGCCTACCTGGACGAACGCTTCGTCACCGGCACCACCGAGGGTGAAACCTCCCTGGCGGACACGGACTTCGACGGCGGCCCGCTCACCCGTCGTGCTGCCTGGGGCCGGGTCCTGAAGGCGAACTTCGACTATGCCCGCTCCAGGCTCTCGTACATCTACAACCAGGTGATGTACACCTACGAAGGCGCCTGGGAGGCGCACGAGGGCCTGCGGGTCATCGGCTCCGGGTTCTACGAGGGCAGGAAGCGCAGCCACCGGATCGCGGGCGAAGCGCTCGGCTGGGAGCCGTTCCTGGGTGAGGAGGTCCTCGTCGGGCCCGACGGCCAGGACCTCGACCTCTACCACTCGCTCTTCTACCACGACACCACGGCTCGCTGGACCGACGACTACCTCCGCTTCGTCATCAAGGGGCTGGCCAGGAGCAAGCTCGACAAGCACGGGAACGTCGTCCGCCGCCGGCCCTTCGGCGACCACTTCACCACCGTCACCGAGGCCGGTCTCACCCGCGAGAACGGCTACGTGGCCAACTACGGCGAAGCGACGAACTACCTGCCCGAGTGGTTCCACCGCACCTGGGGGCACAAGGGCGACGAGGAGCTCAACGACCGGATCCTGCGGCACGCCCTGCGCAACCTGGACGCTCGCGCGCAGGCCCGCCACACCGATGTCGACGACAAGCTCCAGCGTGTCATGCGCATGGAAATGGTGATCGACGAGCGCAACACCAACTACCCGGGATTTCCCGGCTACGCCCTCCGCATCTCGGAGGGCAAGATCCTCAACTACGTCTCCCTCGAGAAGCACATGCGTGACCACGCCGACCGCTATCGGGGCGCGAGCTGGAAGGAGACCTGGGAACACGCCCGGGCCGCCGTCGGCTACGCCCAGCAGCAGCTCGCCGACCACCAGTACTTCAACTCGTTCGCCTCCGTCATGGCCAAGAAGAACTGCGACCTGAAGCTCGCGGACACCTACGCCTACCTCAAGGACCGCGAACCCGCCGGGATCGTCCACCCGCACACCGACTTCGCCTACTACTCGAAGGCCGAGATCAAGGCGCTGGGCGTCGACCCGTCCGACTACGAACGCTTCGCCTGGACCGACGTGGACTGCATGTTCGTCTCCGTACGCGACGGCGACCTGCACATCTTCGGGCAGCTCAACGAACGCCAGCGCGGCTTCGCCCGGAACGGCCGTCTCCACGTCATCAACGGCACGCACGACAACATCGTGCAGATCAACACCGACGCCCGCTTCCGGTTCGACGACTACTGGATCCGCCACGACAACATCGACGTCGACTTCATGGAGGACCAGCAGACAGCCGACGGCACGGCGCCGCAGGCTCTCGCGGGAGAAATCGCCCCGGTCACCTTCCAGCCGGGCGTCGGAACCGTCAACCGGGACAACTTCGAGGCCGATCACGCCTATTCGGGCTACCCGGACCTGCTCACCGCCCGCTACGGCCGCTACTTCTTCGTCTTCAACACCACGCGAGCGGTCTACGGCAACGAGCAGACGTTCACCGTCGAGCTCCCGGAAGACCATCGTGGTGGCACCGTCCTGGACCTGGTCACCGGCAAGGACCTGCCCCTTCACAAGGGTGCGGTGCGCATCGAGCCCCGGCGCGGCTATGTCCTCAGGCTCTCCGACTCCACCGACCAGGGCGCCCCCGGCCCCGCCCACGTCGACTTCGTACACACCCTGCCCGGGGACGACTCCATCACCGTGACCTGGCAGACCACCGCCGGCGCCACCCACTACGAGGTGCGCAGGGCAACCCGCGCCCGCGGCCCGTACACCGTCCTCGCACCCCGGGTCACCGGCCGCTGCTTCACCGACTCGACGGCCCGACGCGGCAGTGCCTACCACTACACCGTCACCGCCGTGAACCAGCACGGGACCGGCTGGGCCTCGCATGCCGTACGCGGCGAACTGCCCGCCCCCGCTTCGCCGGGGCTGGCCCGTTCCGGCTGGCGCGACGACGCGTTCGGCGGCGCCCGTGAGGGCAGTGCCACCGCACGTGGCACCACACTGCGCGTGATCGGCGTCAAGGGAGCCGGACTCGGGGACGGTGACGACAACAGGCTGCTCGAGCGGGACATCCGGGACGCTCTCCACTACGTCAGCCGCCCCGCCGAGGGCGGCTTCACCCTGACCGCGCGCATCGACGCCCACCGCGGCCCGCTCACCGGCCTGATGCTCCGCGACCGCCTCGTCGCCGACACCCGCTACCTGTACTTCGGCCCGGACGCCGACGGAAAGCTCGTGTTCCGCAACCGCACGCGCGACAGCCGGCACGACTGGCAGGACGATCCACGCAGCCCGCTCACCGCGGACCTGCCGGAACATACCGTCGCCGCCACCCCGTACCTGCGCCTCGTCCGGGACCTCGCCACCCACCGAGTCCAGGCCCAGGTCTCCGCCGACGGCGCGACCTGGACTTCCGTGGCCTCGCTCTTCACCCCCTTTCCGTACGCCGTGCACGCGGGGTTGGCAGCCACCGGGGACGCCACGTTCAGCAGGGTGGCCCTCGGGCCGATCGCACCCGGTGCCGTTCTCGCGTTCGTCGAGCGGAAGGACGACACGGCCGTCGTCCGCTGGAACAAGCCCGAGGACGCCATCGCCTTCACCCTGCATCGCACCACCGACCCGGAGAGGCCGCTCGCCGACTGGGAGGAACTGGTCAGCGGGACGACCGCATACGCGTACACCGACGAGAACCTGCGTCACGGCACCCGCTCCTACAAGGTGTCCGCCACGCTCGTGGGCGGCGGGACCCGCGTCACCACCGAGGCGGTCACCGCCCGTGCCCAGACCCTGGACCAGGTGCTCGCCCGGGCCTCGGCGACCGGTCCGGCGGCATGGACGAAGCGCAGCCACGCCGCGTTCACCACCGAGATCGCACGCATCGAGACGGCCGGCGGGAAACCGGGAGCGGACGAGGACGCCCTGATCGACGCCGTGTACGACGCCTACGACCTGCTGGTCTCCCGCGACACACTGCTCACGAAATTTCCCGTCACCCGGGAGATGGTGGCGGCCTCGACCGTCGAATGGCCCGGCACCGGCACCAAGGAGTCCAACGGCTGGCGGGCCTTCGACGGCAGCACCACCACCTACACCGACACCCTCGCCGCCGTGAGCTGGATCGACGTCGACGCCGGCGACGCCGGGCCGGTCACCGTCGACGTCCTGCGCGTCCGCCCGCGGGCCGGCCAGGCCGGCCGCGCCACCGGCACCGTCCTCCAGGGTTCCGACGACGGCACCGCCTGGACGGACCTGCACACCGTCGGGGCGGTCACGGACGGCCAGTGGTACGAGGCGAAGTTGGGCGCGAGGGCCTCCTACCGCCGGATGCGGCTGTACGACGCCCACGACGGCCGGGCCAACCTCGCCGAGGTCGAGTTCTGGTACTACCTGCCCGAGGAGGACTGACCGGCCCGGAGCGGGTGGCCTCAGGCCGGGACCTCAGGTCGTGGTCGCGGACGGAGGCCACACCGTCCCGACCAGGGCCGCGAGGTCCCGTGGCCGCTCCTCGTGGAGATAGTGACCGCAGCCCTCCCACACGACCGTCCGCGAACCCGGCGGCGCGTGCGTGGCGGCCTCCCAGGCCGCCGCCCGCCGCGTCGAGTACACCGAGAGGACCGGGCAGCGGCGGCCGGCCAAATAGGCGGCCGCCGCCTCCCGCGATCCGAAGGCGTCAGGAGCCAGATACATACCGTCCCGGCACAACGCCAGCACCTCGGGATCCATGGCGGCCATCAGCCGCTCGTGCCGCGCCCGCGACGCCTCGGGCACCCCGGGTCCGAACGCGCCCGCCACGAACCGGACCGCCCACCCCGCCCCTTCCGCGCGCAGGGCCCGCTGCTCCCCGGGCAGGCGCCCCAGCTCCGCCGCGTCCGCGCCGTACGCCGGATCCAGCACGACCAGCGCACGGACCAGCCCGGGATGCTCGACGGCGAGCGCGGTGACCGCCTGGCCCCCCATCGAGTGGCCCACCGCCACCACCGGACCCGTGCCCAGACGCCTCACCAGCGCGGCGAGGTCCGCCGCGAAGTCCCGGGGCCCGTAACCGGAGGACGGACGCGGGGAACGCCCATGGCCCCGCAGATCGGGTACGACCACCCGCCGGTGTGCCCACAGCCGGCGGTGCGCGGCCCACTCCGCTCCGTCGCCGCCCCAGCCGTGCACCAGCAGCAGCGCGGGGCCCTTCCCCCGCTGGTCGACGTGGTGCAGTGGCACGGGGGCGGCGGACGGTGACGCAGGCATGGGGGGATCGTAGAACGGGGCGGACAGGGCGCACCGGCGACCGCGTCCCGAAAACTTTCGCGGCCCGGCCCCCGTGACGACACGGTGGCCCGACGCCACACATGATGGGCCCCGGCCGCCCGTCCCCTCGCCCCTCGGAGCCCGCGTTGCCCAGCCTGTCGGTCCTCGTCTACACCCGCACCACCGCCTATCGGCACGACTCCATCCCCGACGGCGTCACGGCCTTCAGGGAACTGGGCGCGGAACACGGTTTCACCGTCGACGCCACGGAGCGGCCGGAGGTCTTCGAGGACGGGCTCGGCGGATACGCGGCCGTCGTCTTCCTCTCCACCAGCGGTGAGGTCCTCACCCCGCGGGGGCGCGAGGCCCTCCGGGCCCATTGCGCGGCGGGCGGCGGGTTCATGGGCGTACACGCCGCAGCCTGCACCGAGTACGACTGGCCGTTCTACGGCGACCTCCTCGGCGCCCGCTTCGCCCGCCACCCCGACCTGCAGCCGGGCACCCTCACCGTGGAGGACCACGACCACCCGTCGACCCGGCACCTGGGCGCGGCCTGGCGCCTGACCGACGAGTGGTACGACTTCACCACCAATCCGCGCGGCGCCGTACGCGTGCTGGCCCGCGCCGACGAGTCCACGTACGAGGGCGGGGGCATGGGCACCGACCACCCCCTGGTCTGGGCCCATGAACACGGTGGCGCCCAGGTCTTCTACACCGGCCTCGGCCACACCCGCGAGGTGTACAGCGACCCCGCCTTCCGTGCCCACCTCCTCGGCGGACTCCGTCAGGTGATGAGGCGCGGCTGAACCCCGCGCATCCCGTGACCCCGCACGTTCCGTATCCCCACGACGAATCGGAGATCCCCATGCCACAGCACCCGGACGACCGCACGCCCCGGCACCGGCTCTCCCGCCGCGGCCTCCTGAAGCTCACCGGAGGCCTGGCGGTGGCCGGAGCCGCAGGCGGTACGGCGGCGATCACCAGCGGGGGCAGCGCGGACGCCGCTCCCGCCGCGTTCACCCACCCCGGACTGCTGCACGCCTACGGCGAACTCAACCGGGCCAAGGTGAGGGTGGCCGCCGGCACCGACCCATGGCTGGCCGGCTGGAACAGGCTGACCGCCAACTCCCACTCCCAGTCCACCTGGACCCCGCACCCCGTGGCCACCGTCATCCGGGGCGGCACCGGCGAGAACTACGGCTCGCTCTACAACGACATCCACGCCGCCTACCAGAACGCGCTCCGATGGAAGATCGCGGGAACGGCCGCCCACGGCGACTGCGCCGTCGCCATCCTCAACGCCTGGTCCTCCACCCTGACGACCGTCACCGGCAACGCCGACCGATTCCTCGCTGCCGGGCTCTACGGCTGGCAGTTCGCCAACGCCGCCGAACTGATGCGTGACCATTCCGGTTTCGACCTCGGCCGGTTCCGCACGATGATGAAGGAGGTCTTCCACCCGCTCAACGAGCAGTTCCTCACGGGGCACAACGACGCCTGCATCACCAACTACTGGGCGAACTGGGACCTGTGCAACGTCGCGTCGGTGATGGCCATCGGCATCCTCTGCGACGACCCCGCCCTGTACGACCGGGCCGTGGACTACTTCAAGAACGGTGAGGGCAACGGCGCGATCCGCAAGGCGGTCCCCTTCCTGCACCCCGACGGCCTGGCCCAGTGGCAGGAATCCGGCCGCGACCAGGGCCACACCATGATGGGAATGGGGCAGATGGGCGCGATCTGCGAAATGGCCTGGAACCAGGGCGACGACCTGTACGGCTACGACGACAACCGCTTCATGAAGGCCGCGCAACGTCGCCAAGTACAACCTCGGTCAGAGCGTGCCGTTCACCACGTACTCCTGGGGCAGCGGCCAGAACTGTGCCTACAACGAGCACACGGCCATATCCGCCTCCGCGCGGGGACAGAGCCGGCCCGTGTGGGACCTGCTCCACTACCACTACGCGCGCCGTCGGGGCCTCGCGGTGCCGTACATCACCGCCATGGCCGAGCAGGGCAGACCTGAGGGCGGCGGCGGGGACTACGGGACCAACAGCGGAGGCTTCGACCAGCTGGGATTCGGCACCCTGCTCTACGCCAAGTGACGCGTGGGCCGCGCCCCTTCGGACCCGAGGGGCGCGGCGCACGGTCGGGCGTCAGTCCGTCACGGCCTGGAAGCCCACGGTGAGCACGGCCGGCCCGGGCAGCAGCCGGTGGGCGGGGAGCACACCGGGGCCGCAGGAGGCGCTGCCGATGCCCTGCTGGGCCAGGTCGACGTTGACGTACAGGGCGTCGCGCGGGACGAGGTCCGTCGGATGACGGGCCGCGTCGAGGTCCTCGCTCGTCCACGGGCGGACCGAGAGCCCGAAATGCGGGGCGCCCAGGACCAGGAGTCCCTCGCCCGCCTCGTCCGTCAGCCGGGCCCATCGCACGTCCGTCCGGGCGCCGTTCTCCTGCGGGAAGAGGTACGGCGTCTGCAGCCCGGCCACGGAGGAGCGGAAGCGGCTGACCCGCGCTGCGGCCCTGGTGTCCGGGTAGGCCTCGCCGGGGCCGGCGCCGAACCAGGTGACCGTCGAGAGAGACGGGGCCACCGTCGCCCGCACCCCCAGCCGGGGCAGCGGGAACGGCCACTCGCCCGTCGGGCGTACCTCCAGCGTCAGCCACAGGCGGTCCGGTGTGTCCTCGGGGACCGACCAGCGGTAGTCGGCGGCCAGCGCCGCGTCCGTACCGGCCGCCGCGACCCGTGTGCGCACCGTCAGCCCGTCCGGCCCGGGCTCCACTGCGAGGACCTTGTGCTCCAGCCGGTCGAGTCCGGCCGCCCGCCAGCGTTCGGCGACCGAGCCGCGCCAGCCGCGCAGATCGTTGTCGGTGGGTGCCCGCCACAGATCCAGTCGCAGGTCCTCGACCGCGTGTTCGCCGATCCGGGCCAGTCGCCCCGAGCGCACGTCGAACGCGGCGGGGCCGAGAGTGAGGAGCCGCCCGGACCGAACCGGAGCGGAACCCGGAGCGACGGCCCGTACGGCCGGGAGCGCCTCCAGCAGGGTCTGCTGCCACGCGACCTCGTGCCCGGCCGGCGCCCAGGGCAGGTCCGTCGCCAGGACGGCCCGGACCGTCAGCCACCGCTCGCCCCCGGCCGCCGTGCCCGCCGCCTTCCGGAGCTCCGAGGGCCAGGGAACGAAGACCGTTTCCCCCGCCGGCACGACGGGGAACGCGCACTCACCGTCCGCGACCGGATCCCCGCCGTCCTCGATCTGCCACAGCCAGCGCAGTGCGGCCGTGTCGGCGAAGTCCTGGCCGTTGCGCACCGACACCGTGGCGGACGCCGCGTCGATGGCGATCGCCACGGGCTCGATGACCTTCTTGTACTCGACGAGGCCGGGCGACGGGGTCCGGTCGGGGAAGACCAGCCCGTCGGCGACGAAGTTGCTGTCGTGGACGGGCTCGCCGAAATCACCGCCGTACGCGAAGAACCCGCGTCCGTCGGGGGTGTGCTGCCGGATGCCGTGGTCGATCCACTCCCACACGAACCCGCCCTGGCAGCGCGGATGCTGTTCGAACAGGCGCTGGTACTCGCTCAGTCCGCCCGGACCGTTGCCCATGGCGTGGGCGTACTCGCAGAGGATGAAGGGCAGGGACCGCCGGTGCCCGTCGAGCTCCGGGTCGGTCGTCGGCTCCTCCGCCCGCCTGCCGATACGGTCCGTCTCGTCGTGGTCGGCGTACATCCTGCTGTAGACGTCGACGTATCCGCTGTCCCAGTCACCCTCGTAGTGGACCGGCCGCGCGGGATCACGTTCGTGCGTCCAGTCGGCCATGGCGCGCAGATTGTCCCCGGTGCCGGACTCGTTGCCCAGGGACCACATGATGACGCTCGGGTGGTTCTTGTCCCGTTCGACCATCCGGCTCATCCGGTCCAGATACGCCTCGCGCCAGGCCGGGTCGGCGCTGGGGTTGTCCCGCCAGCCGTTGAGGTGGAAGCCGTGGGTCTCCAGATCGCACTCGTCGATCACCCACAGCCCCAGCTCGTCGCAGAGCGAGAGGAACGTGCGGTCCGGCGGATAGTGGCTGGTGCGCACGGCGTTGATGTTGTGCCGCTTCATGAGCTCGATGTCCTGGAGCATGGTGGCGCGGTCCAGGGTGCGGCCGGTCTCCGGGTGCCATTCATGCCGGTTGACGCCGCGGAGCAGGATGCGCCTGCCGTTCACGGTGAGCAGCCCGTCCTCCACGGCCACCCGCCGGAAACCGACACGCAGCGGGACGCGTTCGGCCGCAGTGGCGATCACCGCGTCGTACAGCCGGGGTGTCTCGGCCGTCCATGGCTGTACGGGCACGCGCGCGGTCTCCCCCGGGGCCAGGTCGAGGCCCAGCTCCGGGACGGTGATCCTGGCGTCCGGGCCCGCCACGGCGTCGACCCGCAGGACTCCCTCGCCGGTCACCGGATCGAAGTCGGCGTGCACGAACACGTCGTCGATCCCGCCGGACGGCCGGTGCAGCAGACGCACGGACCGGAAGATCCCCGAGACCCACCACATGTCCTGGTCCTCGAGATAGCTGCCCGCCGACCACTGGTGGACGCGGACGGCGAGGACGTTGCGCCCGGGCCGCAGCAGCCCTGCCGTGCCGAACTCGGTCGGCAGCCTGCTGCCCTTGCCGTCTCCGAGGCGGGTCCCGTTGAGCCAGAGGGCGAAGCAGGAGTCGACGCCCTCGAAGCGCAGGACGCTCGCGCCGTCCTCGAAGGGCCAGTCCTCCGGCAGGGTGAACTCGCGCCGGTACTCGCCGGTGGGATTCGCGTCGGGTACGCGGGGCGGGTCGACGGGGAAGGGGAAGACCTGGTTGGTGTACGCGGGGGCGCCGTGCCGTGGTGCACCGGGTATGCCGTCCAGCTGCCAGCAGGAGGGCACGGCGATCGTTCCCCACCCGGCATGGGCCAGGTCAGGCGCCTCGAAGCCGGGTGTCAGGTCGTGGAGTCCGGCGGCGAGACGGAACTGCCAGGTGCCGTCGAGATCCACGGCCGCCGCGTCGGACGCGAGCCCGGCACGCGGGGCCTGCCGGCCGGCACCGGGCGAACGGTTCTCCACATAGTCCAGCGGATCGTCTCCGGGCACGGCAACGGCATCGGAACGGCTCGTCGTCACAGCCGCAGTCCCTTCGTTCGGGCAGCAGGAAGCAGAACTCCTGGCTGAGCCTAGGTCGGCGTCGGGGCCGGCGGGGGCCCGCCGACCGGCCGAAACTTTCGAGAACGCGGTGCGCCTCCGCCCGGGACCCGGGCGGAGGCGCGCTGGGAAAGGACCGTCCGGGTCCGGTCAGGCCCCCGGCACAACCCGTGAAGGACGGCCGCCGCCGCGGGTGAGGCCGTAGCCGAACACCGCGGCCAGCGCCGCGAGTACGCCTCCGCCGACGGTCCACAGCCAGCGGTCGGTCCACCATCCGGAGGACCAGCCGTCCTCCGGCTCGCCGGCGGCCGGAGTGCCGCCCTGCGCGGAGGCGACGGAGACGCCCGGCACCAGGGGCGCGGCGAGGGAGCCGCCCACGTCATGGGCGCCGCCCCGGCCGTCGGAGGTGACCTCGGTCTCGACGTGGACCGGCAGCCCGAGGTCCTCCTCGGCCAGGCCGACCACCGTCAGGCGCACGTAGTAGGTGCCGGGCAGCGGGTCGGACGCCCACGGCTCGGACCAGGCGCGGACCGTACGCAGCACACAGGACAGCTCGACGGTGCCCGCGTCCGGCGCCGCCTTCCTGGTCTGGTGGCCGTACACGCAGGCCTGCCGGCGGCGGAGCCCGTCGTAGACGTCGACCTGCCAGGTCGACGCGCCGTGCCGGGTGGCGCTCTCCGGAAGGCTCACCTTCGCGCGGACGGTGGGGCGTTGGCCCGAGTCCGCCGGGAACGACCAGTAGAGGTAGTCACCCGTGGACGCGTCGGCGGTGGCCGTCTGTTCCTGGCGCATCGCCATGGCGGTGCGGAAGGTGGTGCCGGCCTCGGTCGGTCCCGCCGTCCCGTCGTCCGCGGGGCTCGCGCTCGCGGACGGGTCGTCGGCGACGGCGGCGCCCGCGGAGGTCAGCAGGGTGGCGACGGCCAGCAGCGCGCCCGCGCACGCGCGTCCGAAGGTGGTTCTGCCGGTGGTACGCATCAGTTGGTCCTCCATACGGCAACGCGCCAGCGCGAGATCCAGCCGAACAGCAGACCCGCGATCAGTCCGGTCAGCACCATGACGCCCAGCAGCCACCAGCCGCGGCCCAGGCCGAAGGCGGCGACGTCGGAGGCGTCGTCGGAGGCGTCCACGACGTCGATGGTGAGCTCGACGGGCATGCCGGGAGTGGTCTTCACGGACGGGGGCGCCGAGAAGGAGTTGCTGAGCTGGAGGCAGACGGCCTCGGCGGCGGGCTTCACGTCCGTGTCGTCCGCGTCGTCCTGTTCGGGCTTCGGGTAGCGCAGCCCGGTGGAGACGGCGTCCGTACGCCCCGTGCCGGACTCCGAGCCCCGGACGATCTCGCGCCCGTGGGCGGTCACCGCGCGCAGCAGGACCCCGTAGTCGTCGTTCACGGCGCGGTCCGCCGCCACGCTCACCGACGCGCGCAGTTCCTGACCGGGCAGGACGTCCACCCGGTACCAGCGGTGCTTGCCGATCTCCTGGCGGTCCGTGTAGAGCCCGGCCTTCAGCTCCGGGGCCGCGGAGCAGCTGCCCGCACCCTCGGTGGCCACGGGGGTGATGACGGGCTCCGCGGCGCGGTCCACCAACTGCTTGACGCGCCCCGAGAGTTCATCGGTGTGCTGGACCGCCGTGTAGGTGCCGCCGGTGGCCTCGGCGATGCAGGTCAGCTGCTGCCGGATCTTTGCGTTCGGCACCAGGCCGAGCGTGTCGATGACCAGGTGGATCCCCCGGGCGGCGATGTCGCGTGCCACCTCGCACGGGTCGAGCGGGCCGCAGGTGTCCTCGCCGTCGGTGATCAGGACGATCCGCCGGGTCGCGTCCCCGCCCTCCAGGTCGTCGGCGGCACCGAGCAGGGCGGGCCCGATCGGGGTCCAGCCGGTCGGCGCCAGAGTGGCCACGGCGGTCTTGGCCTCGGTGCGGTCGAGCGGACCGACCGGGTAGAGCTGCCTGGTGTCCTTGCAGCCGACCTTCCGGTCGTCGCCCGGGTAGTCGGCGCCGAGCGTACGGATGCCGAGCTCCACCTCCTCGGGCACCGCGTCCAGGACGTCGTTGAACGCCTGCTTGGCGGCGGATATGCGGGACTCGCCGTCGATGTCACGGGTGCGCATGGAGCCGCTGACGTCAAGGACCAGTTCGACCTTGGGTGATGGGGCGGTGGAGGGTTCGTCCGCGGCGGCCGGAAGGGCGGTGCCGAGCCCGGCGGCCAGGGTGGCGAGCAGGACGCCCACCCCGGCCGTCAGCCGTTTTCTTATGATCATCGCCGGATCCTATTGAAGATCCGCGGCCATCCCCAAAACGCGTGCGGCGGAGGCGATTTCGGGGGCTTGCCTCATCCGCCGAGCAGGGGCTGCGCGGCCTTGTCCAGCACCGAACCGACGTGCTCCCAGGTCTCGGTGTCGCGTTCCACGGGCGGGAGTTCGGCGTCGTCCGACTTGGCGTTCCAGCGCGTGGCGATGGCGACCGGGTCGCCGTCGCCCGCCGCGGAGGCGGCCAGCGCGGCCGCACCCAGCGCGACCAGTTCGCCGCTGCCCGGCACGATCAGGGGCCGTCCGGAGAGCCGGCGCACGGTCTCCACCCAGGTGCGGCCCTGGGCGCCGCCGCCGATCAGCCGCAGCGGCCGGCCCGCGACCTCGGGGTCGGCCGGGTCGAGGCCGCAGGCCCGCAGGAGTTCGTCGAGCGCCCGCAGCACGGTGAAGGCCGCGCCCTCGTACGCCGCGCCCAGCAACTGCTGCGGTGTGGTGTCGTGCCGGAGCCCGGTGAGGAGCCCGGAGGAGGTGGGCAGGTCAGGGGTGCGCTCCCCGTCCAGGTACGGCAGGAGGACGGCCTCGCCGCCGGGCGTCGCGTCGTCGCGGTGCAGTCCCAGCAGGGAGGCCACCTTGTCGACGGCGAGGGTGCAGTTGAGGGTGCAGGCCAGCGGGAGGTACGTACCGTCGGCGGCGGCGAAGCCGGAGAGGGCCGTGGATTCCGGGCGGGTCCGGGAGGCGGCGAAGACCGTGCCCGAGGTGCCGAGGCTCAGGACCGGATGGTCCAGCAGCCCCGCGCCGCCCAGGCCGAGACCGACCGCGGCGCTCATGTTGTCACCGGTGCCGGCCGCGACGGCGATGCCGGCCGGCAGACCGAGCGCCTCCGCCGCGGACTCGGTCAGGGAGCCGATCCGGGTCCCGCCCGTCGCCGCCACCTCGGGCAGCATGGAGAGGTCCAGGCCGAGCCGGTCCAGCAGCTCCGGGTCGTAGGCGCCCGTGGCGGTGGAGTACCAGCACGTGCCCGACGCGTCGCCCGGGTCCGTCGCCGCGACGCCCGCGAGCCGCTCCGTCAGGAAGTCGTGGGGCAGCCGCACGGAGGCCGTCGCCTCGGCGTGGGCCGGCTCGTTCTCGCGCAGCCACCGCCACTTCGTCGCGGTCATGGAGGCGACGGGCACCGTGCCCGTACGCGCGGTCCACGCCTCGGGGCCGCCCAGCTCGGCGACGAGCGCGGCGGCCTGGGGCGCGGAGCGCGTGTCGTTCCAGAGGAGCGCGGGGCGCAGCGGGCGGCCGGTCCGGTCGAGGGCCACGAGTCCGTGCTGCTGTCCCGCGACGGCGATGCCGATGACGGAGGACGCGGAGAGGCCCGACTCCTTGAGCCCGGCCGCCACGGCGTCGCACAGCGCCCGCCACCAGACCTCGGGATCGGTCTCGCGTGCCCCGCCCTCGCCGGTGACGACGTGCTGGGCGCGGCCGACGGCCAGCAGCTCACCGGTCTCGGTGTCGGCGACTGCGGCCTTCGTGGACTGGGTGGAGCTGTCCACGCCGATGACGACGGTACGCGGCGGCATGGGCTACCTCTTCTCGTGCGGTTTCCGACGGTGCGGGTTTTGGGAGTGCGACAAACAAATTACGTGATCGGCGGCGTCCGGAACAGGGGCGGCCCCCGTTTCGCCTCCCGGGGGGTTACGTCCGCGCGGTGCCGTGTGCATAATTAATCATGTCAGTGAACAAATAGGTTCGGGGCACTGGCGACGGCTCCGGGCCCCAGGCAGGCGAAGGCGGACACATCATGACGGATCGCTTCACCCCCACTCCCGCGGACAGGTTCACCTTCGGTCTCTGGACCGTGGGCTGGCGTGGCAACGACCCGTTCGGTGACGCGACGCGTCCCGCGCTGGACCCGGTCGAGTCGGTGGAGCGGCTCGCCGAGCTCGGTGCGCACGGGGTGACGTTCCACGACGACGACCTGATTCCGTTCGGGTCCTCCGAGGCCGAGCGGGAGCGGCTGATCGGCCGGTTCAAGGACGCGCTGGAGCGCACCGGGATGAAGGTCCCGATGGCCACCACGAACCTGTTCACCCACCCGGTGTTCAAGGACGGCGGTTTCACCTCCAACGACCGTGCCGTGCGGCGTTTCGCGCTGCGCAAGGTCATCCGCAACATCGACCTGGCCGTCGAGCTCGGCGCCACCACCTACGTGGCCTGGGGCGGGCGTGAGGGCGCCGAGTCCGGCGGTGCCAAGGACGTACGCGTGGCCCTGGACCGGATGAAGGAGGCCTTCGACCTGCTGGGCGACTACGTCACCGAGCAGGGCTACGACCTGCGCTTCGCGATCGAGCCCAAGCCCAACGAGCCCCGCGGCGACATCCTCCTGCCCACGATCGGCCACGCCCTGGCCTTCATCGAGCGCCTGGAACGCCCCGAGATGGTCGGCGTGAACCCCGAGACCGGCCACGAGCAGATGGCCGGCCTGAACTTCCCCCACGGCATCGCCCAGGCCCTGTGGTCCGGCAAGCTCTTCCACCTCGACCTCAACGGCCAGTCCGGCATCAAGTACGACCAGGACTTCCGCTTCGGCGCCGGCGACCTGCGCCAGGCGTTCTGGCTCGTCGACCTCCTGGAGACCGCCGGCTACGACGGCTCCCTCCACTTCGACTTCAAGCCCGTGCGCACCGACGGCATCGACGGCGTCTGGGAATCCGCGAAGAACTGCATGCGCAACTACCTCATCCTCAAGGAACGCGCAGCGGCCTTCCGCGCCGACCCCGCCGTCCAGGAGGCCCTGACCGCCTCCCGCCTCGACGAACTCGCCCGCCCCACCGCCGACGACGGCCTCAAGGCCCTCCTCGCCGACAGGTCCGCCTACGAAGACTTCGACGCGAACGCCGCCGCCGAACGCTCCATGGCCTTCGAAGCCCTCGACCAGCTCGCCATGGAACACCTCATCGGCGTCCGCTGACACCACCCCCAGGGCACCCGGCCCACCGGCCGGGCGCCCCGGCGGTGTCAGGCGTCCACCGGTGCCGGCCGGGCGTAGGCGACCGGGTCAGCCAGCACGTCCTGTGTCACCAGCGCCGCCGCGCCCCGCGCCGCGTCACCCGCGACGGACGACGCGCGCAGCCTGCCGCCGCCCCGGGACCAGAGCCCGGACACCACGCGGCCCGTCAGCTCCTCGTCGGCAGGGGGCGAGAGCCACGGCATCAGCCCGCGGTATATCCCGCCGAGCACCACCGCGTCCGGGTCGAACAGATTGACCGCGCCGGACAGCACCTGCCCCAGCATCCGGCCGGCGTCTGCCACGGCGGCCAGCGCCACGGGGTCACCGGCCTGTGCCCGCCGCTCCAGCTCCATCACTCCGGCCGCCCCGCCCGTGGCCTCGTCGATGCCGGCGGCGCGCAGCAGAGCCGACTGGCCGGCGTACTGCTCCAGGCAGCCGCGTGAGCCGCAGCGGCACTCCGGGCCCGCGGGGTCCACCACCACGTGCCCGATCTCCCCGGCGAAACCGTGGGCGCCGCGCAGCAGTTCGCCGTCGAGCACCAGGGCTCCGCCGACCCCGATCTCGCCCGTCAGATAGAGGAAGCTGCGGACCGCGTCGAGTCCGCCGAACCACAGCTCGGCCAGCGCCGCGAGGTTCGCCTCGTTCTCCGAGCGCACCGGCAGAGGCGCCGTGGCGGGGCGCAGCCCTGCGAGCGCCTCCGCGAACAGCGCCTCCGCGGCGACCTCGTTCCAGCCCAGGTTCGGCGCCTGGCGCACCGAACCGCCCGAGACGAGCCCCGGCAGGGCCAGCGCCGTGCCGACGGGGTACAGATCCTGCTCCCGCGCCGAGTCCAGCGTGCGGGCGGCGATCGCCGCCGCCCGGGCCAGGACCTCTTCCGGCGGGGCCCCACGGTTGTCCAGGTGCTCGGTCTGCCGCACCCGGCCGGTGCCCGCCAGGTCCACGACGCACACCGAGACGTAGTCGATGTTGATCTCCACGCCGAGTCCGGCCGGCCCGGTGCGCGCCACCCTCAGGGCCGTGCCGGGGCGCCCGGCCTGACCGCTGAACGTCTTGCCCGACTCGGTCACGAAGCCGCTGTCCAGCAGCTGCTCGACCAGGGAGGACACCGCGGCACGGGTGAGCCCGACCCGGGCCGACACTCCGGCCCGGGTCGCCTCGCCGGCCTCGCCCTCGTCCCGCACGGCGCGCAGCACGAGGCTCAGGTTGTGGCGCCGTACGGTGTCCTTGTCGGCCTTGGACCCCAGGGGCGTGAGGTAGCTCTTCATATCGTCGACGAGCCTATGCGATGCCTCTCGGGCCCCCGCCCGCGGTCCGAGCGCGCTACATGTCCGCAGCGTCCGTCACGGCGCCCAGGTCGACGAACTTGAAGCCGGTCGCCTCCCGGCCCTCCTCGCTGCCCGACGCGGACGTCTCGTGCCCGTCCTGGACCACGAGCAGCCCGTGCGGGTAGCGGGAGCCGAGCGGCGCGTTGAGCACCGCGGCGCCGTCGCACTCCTCGCTGCCGTCGAGGTCCGCCGTCACGGCGGTGACGCGGAAGCCGCCCTCGTACTCGTTGTCCTCGGAGACCTCGCGGTCGTACAGCGCGAAGCTGTTGTCACCCTGCCCGGACGCCATGAGGTAGCCGTCGCCGCCGGACTCCCGGAAGAGGGTCAGGCCCTCCACGTCGGCCGCCAGCCGCTTGCCGCCGAAACCCGGGTCGGCGCCGGGGGCGCACTCCTCGGTCTCCGGGTCGTACGTCCTCGGCACGCCGTACTCCCGGACCTTGTCCACCAGGACCGGGCGTCCGGTCAGCGAGGAGGGCAGCCGCCAGATACCTACGTCCTCCTGTCCGGCGTAGAGCGTGCCGTCGTCCGGGTCGACGACCATGCCCTCCACCTGGGGCAGCTCGCCCGGCTCGCCGCACGGCGTCCACGAGGTGCCGTCCGGGAGCCGGAAGGACGAGGGCAGCGAGAGGGTGCGCACCTTCCGGTAGCCCACCGTGCCCGTCGCCGTCGGCCTCAGCTCAAGCAGCGCGAGGTCCGTGGTGTTGCGGCGGCTGACGAGTGCGTACGACCGCCCGGAGGAGCGGTCCTGCCAGGTGGCGAGGCCGTAGGCCGTCCGCTGCTCGTTGATCTCGGCCTGGTCCGACGAGAAGACCGGGGCGGCGTCGGGGTCCGTGACGTCCTTCAGCGGGCCGCCGGCCTGCGACGGGTCGACGCGGTAGATACGGAGGCGGTCGTTGCCCCGGTCACTCACCACGGCCACGTCGGCGCGGCCGGACGGGGTGCGGAGCCCGGTCACGAGGTCGACGTTGTTGAACCTGCCCGGGGCGTCGTCCTCCGTCGCTGGTGACGGCGCCGGGACCGACTGGACCAGGGACGCGTCCAGACCGTAGACCCGGAGCCCGCCCTCCTTGGCGGTCGCGACGACCAGGCTGCGCCCGGGATCGGCGTCGTCGCGCCAGATCGCGGGGTCGTCGGCGTCGGCGTTGCCGCCCGCCTCGTCGTCGTACAGCGGGGCCGTCTCGGCCGTCGCGCCGACGGACGGCAGCGACTGTGCGTGCGCCGGGGACAGCGGGACCAGAGCGATCAGTGCCGTGCCGAGGAGGGCGGTTGCCGCCGGCCAGGGGGAGCGGTGCATGCGCACGGATGATTCCTGTCGTGAGAGGGACATGTCCATGACTCGTCAGGAAGTGTCGGGCGGGCGAGGGGTACCCCGGTGTCGTGTCCATGAGAGGGACATGGGCGCCAGGTGAATTCGCGGGGGCGGGACGGGCCCGGCGACCTGTGTCACCGGGCCCGCCCCGTCGCCCGCCCGGGGCTCAGGGCCGCGCACCCCGGGCCGCGAGCATGTCCGCCATCAGCGAGACCTCCGACTCCTGGGCACGGGCCATCCCGGCCGCCAGGTCCTTGATCTCGTCCGTGCCCGCCGAACCGGCAGCAGCCCGCGCCATGTCGGCCCCCGCCCGGTGGTGGACGGTCATCAGCCGCAGGAAGCGCACCTCCGCGTCCCTGCCCTCGGCCGCGCGCAACGTCTCCAGCTGGGTGTCCGTCGCCATGCCCGGCATCAGGGAGCCGTCGGACGGGGTGGCCGGGTGGCCCATCCACTCCATCGGCGGCCGGTCCGAACTCTTGGGCCGGCCCCAGGACTCCAGCCAGCCCAGCATCGTGCCCCGCTGGTTGGCCTGCGTGTTGATGATGTCGTACGCGAGGCGGCGCACGTCCTCGTCCTCGGTGCGGTCCCGGACGATGAACGCCATCTCCACCGCCTGCTGATGGTGGACCGACATGTCCCGGGCGAACCCCACATCGACGGAATTCTCCGCGGGGACGGCCCCGGGCGCCCCGGAGTCCGGTGAGGAGGCCGCCGACGGCCGTACGACCATCAGCAGCACGAGCCCGACGGCCACGACGAACACCGCGGCCCCCGACCACACCAGCGGACGGGGAACGCGCGCGGACGAGGTCACTTGGCGACCCCGCCGGAGCAGGCGGCGCCCGGCTCGGGGGTCTGCGCGCCCTGGACGTACTTGGTGAAGAACTGTGCGACGCGGGCGTCGGTGGCGCTCTTCACGGTGAGCTGCTTGCCCCACGCGCTGAGCATCAGCGGGTCCTTCTGGCCGGCCACGGGGCTCATGAGGGAGTAGGGCGTCTTGGCGACGCGCTCGGAGAGCGCCTTCACGTCGGCGTCCTTCGCCTTGTCGTTGTACGTGACCCAGACGGCGCCGTGCTCCAGGGAGTGGACGGCGTTCTCGTTCGGTATCGCCTCGGTGTAGACGTCGGCGTCGCAGTTCATCCAGACCGGGTCGTGGTCGCCGCCGACGGGCGGGTTCATCGGGTAGTCCACGGGCGTCTGGACGTGGTCCTGGGTCAGGTCGTCCCAGGACTTCTCACCGGTGACGGGCGACGTTCTGGCCTGCTCCTCGGCCTTGTCCTGCTCGTCGGCGGCCGACATCAGGTAGCCGCCGCCGGCGACGAGGCCGGCCACCACGACGACGGCCGCGGTGATGGTGATGACGCGGCTGCGACGCTCACGGGCGCGCTCCTTGCGGCGCGCCTCGTCGAGCTTGGCGCGGCGTGCGGCGGCGGGGGTGTTCTGGTTCTTGGGGGAAGCCATGTCGGGTCCTCGGGTTCGGCGGATCGCGTGCGCGGACGGCGCGTCACGCGGGGGAACGGGCGCACGGACGAGCCACCTGCCGCGCGCCGGAGGCGGCGCGGGAGGTGGATCCGGAGGCCTAGATCCGCTGGACCTGAAGACGCAGGTGGTCGACAGCGCCCACGCTGTCGTCGGCGGGGCCCCGGATGGCCGCCGCGCCGGTGAGCGGGGCGGTCCGGAGCGCCGCCGAGGGGCAGGGCAGGGCGACGGGGGAGGGGTGCGCGGGCAGCACGACGGCCGTCGAGTGATCCGCCGTTCCGTGACAGGAACTGCCGATCCCGCGTTCGTCAGGGGCGTCGGCCACCACGACCGACGCGGCAGCCGAGGGCACCGGGGTGAAGGCCCTCGCGGCCGTCGCGGAAGGTGCCTCGGCGCGGGGCGAGGCCGTTGGCGCCGGTGAGCAGCAGAAGAACACCGCCACGAGCATCAGCGCCCAGACCGGGGCGACGGACAGGCCTCTGCCGCTCCGTCGCCGGTGGGTCCACACGCTCGCTCTGGTCATCGCCGCCATCGTAGATGGTGTGTGAATCTTCAATGAGTCGGCCCACAGATCGGCAGGATAGTGTGCCCCGGTGACGACGCAATCGAACGTACCTGCTGGTTGGCATCCGGATCCCCACGGCGCGCCCCAGTTGCTGCGCTACTGGGACGGCTCCCGGTGGACCGAGCACACGCACCCGGCCCAGGCCCAGGCACCCGCCCAGGCACAGGGACAGGCACCCGCCCAGGCCCAGGCGCCCGCCCAGGGACAGGCTCAGGCCCCTGCCCAGGCCGCCCAGCCGCAGGCGCAGCCCCAGGCCGCGCACCCGTACGGCGCTCAGTCGAACTCCGCGGTGCCGCAGCAGCAGGCGCCCGCCCAGCAGTTCGCCCCTCAGCAGGCGGCGACTCCCCAGCAGGCCGTTCCCCAGCAGCCCGG
Organism: Streptomyces sp. NPDC088746; assembly: GCF_044751065.1. Lineage (NCBI taxonomy): Bacteria > Bacillati > Actinomycetota > Actinomycetes > Kitasatosporales > Streptomycetaceae > Streptomyces > Streptomyces sp. NPDC088746. The sequence goes on along the minus strand of NZ_JBIVLA010000005.1, from coordinate 125,595 downwards.
CCCCGGCGGCGGCACGCTCTTCAACCAGCAGGTCCTGGTCGTGAACCAGAAGGCCAAGCTGATCGAGCTCACCAACGAGTACAGCGTCTTCGACCAGCAGGGCAACACCCTCGGTTCGGTCGTCCAGGTCGGCCAGAGCGCCGTGCGCAAGGTGCTCAGGTTCGTCTCCAGCGTCGACCAGTACCTCACGCACCGCCTGGAGATCCGCGACGCCTACGGACAGCCGCAGCTGCTCCTGACCCGCCCGGCGAAGTTCATCAAGTCCCGGGTCGTCGTCCAGCGCCCGGACGGACAGCCCGTGGGCGAGATCGTCCAGCAGAACGCCATCGGAAAGATCAACTTCGCCATCATGGCCGACGGCCGGCAGATCGGTGCGATCGAGGCCGAGAACTGGCGCGCGTGGAACTTCGCCATCGTCGACCACAACGACGCCGAGATCGCCAGGATCACCAAGACCTGGGAAGGCCTGGCGAAGACGATGTTCACCACGGCGGACAACTACGTGCTGCAGATCCACTACCAGCTGCCCGAACCGCTGTTGAGCCTCGTCGTGGCGACGGCACTCACCGTGGACACCGCGCTCAAGCAGGACGCCCGCGGCTTCGGCTGATCCTCGGGGGCCAGGGGCCGGGGCCGCCGCCCGGCCTCAGGCCTGCGCCGTCCCCTTCCCCTCTGCCTCCGCCAGCTCCGCCAGCACCCGTTCCGCCACCGCGAACGCCGAATTCGCCGCCGGGACCCCGCAGTAGACCCCTGTCTGCAGGAGCGCGGCCCCGATCTCCCGGGGACTGAGCCCGTTGCGCACCGCCGCGCGGACATGCATCGCCAGCTCACCGTGGTGGCCGTGTGCGACCAGGGCGGTGAGCGTGATCAGGCTGCGCTCGCGCCGGGACAGCGTGGGGTCGGTCCAGATCTCGCCCCAGGCGTAGCGGGAGATGAAGTCCTGGAAGGGCGCGGTGAACTCCGTGGTCGCGGCCTGCGCCCGGTCGACGTGGGCATCGCCGAGGACCTCGCGGCGCACCGCCGTCCCGCTCCCGCGCTCCCCGGGCGCGAAGTGGGCGCGCAGCGCCTCCCGTACGGCCGCCGGACGTTCGGCGGCAGCCAGGTGGGAGGCGCCCGGCAGTTCGGTCAGCGCGGCGCCGGGGATCCCGTCGGCGATCTCCCGGGCGTGCGCGGGCGGCGTCGCCGGGTCCTCGCGGCCCGCGACGACCAGCGTCGGAGCCCGTACCTCCGACAGCCCGGGCCGCAGATCACAGTCGGCGAGCGCGTCGCAGCACGCGGCGTACGCCCCGGGGTCCGTCCCCAGGAGATCGTCGAGCAGCCGGGGCTCGGTGAATCCGGGGGTGAACCAGCGGCCCGCCGCGCTCTCCGCCACCTTGCCGAGGCCCTCGGCGCGCACGAGGGCGGCGCGCTCCCGCCACGGACCCGGGTCGCCGAAGTGGGCGGAGGAGCAGAGGACGGCCAGGCGGTCGACACGCTCCGGGTGGTGGACGGCCAGCCAGAGGCCCACGGCGCCGCCCAGCGACACTCCGGCGTACGAGAAACGGTCCAAGGACAGCGAGTCGGCGAGATCCAGGACCAGGGCGCCCAGATCGGCGATCGCCGCCCCGGGGCCGATCAGACCGGCCGGTGAGCCGCCGTGGCCCGGCAGGTCCCACCGTACGACCCGGTGGGCGGCGGAGAGTTCGGGGGCGACCCCGTCCCAGAGCGCCGTGGAGGTGCCCAGCGACGGGCCGAGCAGCAGCGGGGGAGCGCTCGCGGGCCCTTCGGCGCTGTGGTGGAGAAGACGGTCGGGTGTCATGGTCATCGGCGCTCCAGAGCGCGGTCGGTGAGAGGGCCGGCGCAGCCGGTGTATCGGGCGGGGTCGGTCAGTTCCGCGAGATCCAGGCCGTCGAAGGCGGGCTCCCCGGCGAGGACCTCCGCCAGCGGCCGGCCCTCGTCGCGGGCGCGGCGGGCGGCCTCGGTGAGGATCTCCTTGGCGCGGGCGGGCCCCACCCGGCCGGCGGCGACGGCGGCCAGCCGTTCCGAGACGATGAGTCCGCCGGTCAGTCCCAGGTGGCTCCGCATCGCCGACGGGAACACCTGGAGTCCCTCGGCGAGTTCCGCCGCGTCCCGCGCGGCCCCGCCGACGAGGCGCAGCAGATCGCGCAGCGGCTCCCATTCGGCGTGCCAGGCTCCCGCGGGCCGTTCGTCCTCGGCGGTGAGCGAGCCGTACAGCGTGGCCGCCTGCCCCGGGGCGCGGCGCGCCGCGGCGGCGATCAGCGTGGCACGGACCGGATTGGCCTTGTGCGGCATCGCGGAGGAGCCGCCGCCGGATCCCTCCGCCACCTCGGCGATCTCGGTACGCGACAGGGTCAGCACATCGGCCGCGGCCTTGCCGAGCGCACCCGCCGTGAAGGCGAGCGCGCCGGCCAGGTCCGCGACCGGGGTGCGCAGGGTGTGCCACGGCAGCAGCGGTTCGGCCAGGCCCAGCTCCCGGGCGTAGGCCGCGACGAGCGCCGTCCCGGACCCGTCCCCGTCGGCGGTGAAGGCCGCGAGCGTGCCCGCCGCGCCGCCGAGCTGCACGGGAAGCGCACCGCGGACGGCCCGCACCCGGTCGCGCGCGTCGAGCACCAGCGACCGCCAGCCGGCGGCCTTGAGACCGAAGGTCGTCGGCACGGCGTGCTGCGTCAGGGTGCGGCCGGGCATCGGCGTGTCACGATGCCGGGCGGCCAGCGGCTCCAGCGCGTCGGCGGTCCGCCCCAGATCGTCGAGGACGAGCGCCAGGGTCCGCGACGCCACCAGCATCGCGGCCGTGTCGAGGATGTCCTGGCTGGTCGCCCCCCGGTGCACGAACGGCCGCGCGTCCTCGTCGACCGCCGCGGTGAGGGCGGCGACGAGCGGGATCACCGGATTGCCGCCGGACCGCGCCCGCAGCGCCAGCTCCCGTACGTCGAACCTCTCGGGGTCGGCCGCCGCGGTGACCGCCCGTCCCGCCTCGGCGGGGGCGAGCCCGGAGGCGGCCTGCGCCCGGGTGAGCGCCGCCTCGGCGTCCAGCAGCGCCCGCAGGAAGGCGTGGTCGCCGGTGGCGGTCTCGGCGGCGGAGCCGGCCCGCCCGGGGGCGAGGAGACCGGCGTCGCTCTCGTGCATCAGCTGAACTCCAGGAAGACCGTCTCGTCGTCGCCCTGGAGACGGATGTCGAAGCGGTAGGTGCGGGGGTCCGTGCGTGTCGCGATCAGTGTGGCGCGCCGCTCCGCGTCCAGCGACTCCAGCAGCGGATCGGCGGCGCCCGCGCCCTCGCCGAGCAGGTCGGGAAGATACACACGGGTGTAGAGGTGGTGGACCAGGCCGCGGGCGAAGACGGCCGCACAGAGATACGGGACGCCGCCGGGCGGGAGCGTGCGCACGAACCAGTGTCCGGCCGCGTCCGTCGGCGCCCGGCCGAACCCGGTGAAGTCCACCCCGTCGCGCCCGATCACCTTGCCCGTCGCGGGGTCGTGGCGCAGCGACCCCGGGAGACCCGCGCGCGAGCCGTCGGGCGCGGACTGCCAGGTCTCCACGATCGCGTCGGGCACGGGCTCGCCCCGGCCGTCGAGCACGTGGCCGTGGACCGTGACCGTGTCGGGGTGCCCGGCCGGGGCGACCTCGCTGCCGCCGGGGAAGGGCAGCGCGTATCCGTAGAACGGTCCTACGGTCTGGGAGGGGGTCGGGGCGTGGGACATCAGGCGTCGCCTTCTTCCTCGGTCCAGGTGGCGCACGGTCCGTCGAGGACGATGTCCCAGCGGTAGCCGAGGGACAACTCGGGAACGGACAGATCGTGGTCGTACGTCGATATGAGCCGCTCGCGCGCGGCCTGGTCGGTGACGGACCTGATCACCGGGTCGTAGGGGAGGAGCGGATCGCCCGGGAAGTACATCTGGGTGATGAGCCGCTGGCTGAACGCCGTACCGAACAGGGAGAAGTGGATGTGCGCGGGGCGCCAGGCGTTGGTGTGGTTGCGCCACGGATAGGCGCCCGGCTTGACGGTCGTGAACGTGTAACCGCCGTCGTCGTCGGTCAGGCAGCGTCCGAAGCCGGTGAAGTTCGGGTCGAGCGGGGCCGGGTGCTGGTCGAGCTGGTGGGCGTAGCGCCCGGAGGCGTTGGCCTGCCACACCTCGACGAGCTGACCCCGCACCGGCCGGCCGGCCCGGTCCAGCACCCGGCCGGTGACGGTGATCCGCTCGCCGAGCGGCTCGCCGTCGTGCTGGGCGGTGAGATCGCGGTCCAGCGCGGTCACATCGGTGACACCGAAGGCCGGGCCGGACAGCTCGACGGCCTCAGGGTCGCGTACGGGGATGAGCGAGCGGTGCGGGTGGCGGAAGTGGCTGCTGCGGTACGGGGGATAGTCGCGCGGCGGGTGGTGGGCGCCAGGCGCGGCGGCCGCCTGGGCCCTGGCCACCTCGGAGTCGATCTCCTGCTGGCTCATCCCGTCGGGCAGCGGATGTGCGGGAAGGTCACGTGCGGTCATGTCACGGCTCCGTGAATTGCTGAGATGCTCAGTACACTGAGTAAAATGCGATGGCCATGAAGCTACCCAGGCCACACTGTTGAGGTCAAGACCCTCAGTACACTGTCCATCTCGGCACCCCGGCCGACGGAGCCGACGGCCGACGGCCGTCAGAGAGAGGGCGGTGCCGTGCAGGCGGTCGACCTGAGCACCCACCCCGGGCACCTGGCCCGGCGTCTTCAGCAGGCGCACCACCTGCTCTGGAACACCATGGTCTCCCAGGAGATCACCTCGCCCCAGTTCGCCGTCCTCAACGCCCTGACCGCGGAACCGGGCCTCGACCAGCGGACCGTGGGGGAGCGGGTCGGCCTCGACCGGTCCACCGTCGCCGAGGTGATCACGCGCCTGCTGCGCCGTGAGCTCCTGGACAAGGTGCGTGACCCCGGCGACGGGCGGCGCTTCCTGCTCCGGCTCACCGACGAGGGCGTCCGGACCCACCGGCGGCTCGCCCTGCGCACGGTCGGGATGAACCAGGTCTTCCTCGGCCCGCTCTCCGCGGAGGAGCAGGAGACGCTCTTCGGTCTGATGCACCGGGTGGCGGACGCGGCCGAGGCCTTCCGTGCGCCGGAGGAGACCGGGCAGGCCGCACGGCGGTGACGGCGGGGCACCTCAGGGCGTGTGGATGCCGAACCGTGCCCCCTGCGGGTCGCGGAGCACCGCGACCCAGGGCCCTCCCGGGATGTGCGTCGGGGGAGCGAGCGGCTCGCCGCCCGCGGTGAGGGCCCTGGCGGCGGTGACCTCGGTGTCGGACACCGTGAAGTAGGGCAGCCAGTGCGGTGGCGCCTCGGCCCGTTCGTCGTCGTCCTGCACCTTCATGCCGCCGAAGTCGGCCCCGTCCGCGCCCCAGTGGGTGAAGTGCGCGGAGCTGCTCACCGTCCAGTCGAACACCGACGGGTAGAAGGCGAGTGCGCCCCGCGGATCGGGGGTGCGGAGCTCGGCCCAGCCCAGGGTGCCAGGATCGTTCAGGCGCCCCGCGCCCCGGAAGGCGCGCGCCTGCCAGAGGGAGAACACCGCCCCCGACGGGTCTGCGGCCACGGCGAATCTGCCCTGGTCGAAGATGTCCATCGGTCCCATCAGCACCGTGCCGCCGGCCGAGCGCACGGCCCCGGCCGTGACGTCCGCGTCCTCGGTGGCGAAGGAGACGGTCCAGGCGGGCCGCTGCTCCGGCCGGTAGAGCGGACTGAAGGCCGCGACGGCGTCCTCCCCGAGGCGCGCCGTCGTGTAGCCGCCCGCCTCGGGCCGAGGGTCGGTCTCGGACCGCCAGCCGAAGAGTCCCGCGTAGAACGCCTGGGCGGCCTGCACGTCCGGGGTGCCCAACTCGACCCAGCAGGGTCCACCGGGCACCGGTTCCGTGGGCTTCATGCGGTTTCCTCCCGAGGCGCGCCGACAGTCACGTTCCTACGCTGTTGTGCAGCACGCTAGGGCCGCGCGGAGAGGGCGGCTACCGGAGGCGGCCGGGCACGGACGCAGATATTTTACGTGTGTAACACCTGCTAAAGTAAATGGGTGAGTGATACAGCCGTGCGACCCCGGAAGCCATCCGTCCACAAACTGCCGGTCACCGGTGCCCTGAGGCTGAACAGCCCCGCGGAGATCTGGTACAAGCCCGCGCTGAGCGTGGTGGTCGCCTCGGCCGTCCCGAATCTGCTGCTGTACTCCCTCGACCGCCTCGACCTCGTCATGTACACGATGGCGGGATCACTCTGCGCGCTCTACGGACACAACCTGCCGTACGCCCGGAGGGTCCACACCGTCCTCCGCGTGATCCTGGGGATGGCGGCGGGCCTCGCCGTCGCCCTGGTGGCCGCCTCGCTCACCGACTCGACCGCCGTGCTGATCGGTGTCGGCGCGCTGCTGGCGGCCGTGCAGAAGACCTTCTGCGACGCGACGCGCATCGGCCCGCCCGGCAACGTGATCTTCGCCTTCGTCACGTCCGCCGCGCTCTTCGCCCCGCAGGAGCTCGGGCAGGTGCCGGCTCACATGGCCCTGATGCTCGCCGCCGGCGCCTTCTCCTGGCTGGTCACCGCCGGCCCGGCCCTGTGGCACAGGGAGGGGCCCGAGCGTCTCGCCACCGCCCGCGCGCTCGACGCCGCAGCGGCGCACGCGGCGAGTCCCGACGCCCGGACCCGGCACGCCGCGGCCGCGGCGGTCCAGGCCGCCTGGCAGTCACTGCTCGCCGCCGGACGCCCCACCCCCGTACGCCAGGGGCTCGAGCGGCTCGTCGTCCACGCCGAGCGGGCCATGGCCACCACGGCGTCCGGCGGTCATGTCCCCGGCGCCGGCCCCGACGAGCTCCGCCGGTGGGCGGCCGGGACCCGGGCCCGCGGCCCCGTACCCAGCCCGCCCCCCGCGCCCGGCACGGTGGAACAGCTCTTCGGGATCGACGCCGAGCGGGCCGGACAGCGGATGCGGCGCGGCCGGCGCGAGGCCCGGCGCAGGCTGCTCCGCGCACTCGGCCCCGGCTCCCCGGTGCTGCCGGTCGCCTTCCGCACGCTCATCGGCTGCGCCCTGGCCGGCTACGTGTCCTCGGCGCTCGGCGTCGGGCACCCGTACTGGGCCATCGTCACCGCGGCCTCCGTCTACCAGCCCAACCTCACCCTCTCCTGGAGCAGGGCCCTTCAGCGGACCGTCGGCAACCTTCTCGGCGTGCTGGTCTTCGCGGCCGTCATCCCGCTCGCCCGGGTCAGCCCGCTCGTCCTCGTCCTGTGCGTCCTCTTCTTCAACTTCGCGGCCGAGGCCCTGATCACCCGTAACTACTGGCTCGGTTCCGTCGCCGTCACCCCGATGGCCCTGCTGATCCTGGAATTCGGCGGGTTCCAGCCGGCCGGTGAGCTCATCGCCGACCGCGCCCTGGACACCCTCGTGGGCGTCGCGGTCGGCTTCCTCGTCGTGATCGCCGTCACCAACCGCCGGGCGTCCGGACGTGTGGAGCAGGCCCTCGCCGCGGCAGCGGATGCCCAGGACCGCGCCGAACGGGCGGTCGCCGACCCGGCGGTCGACGCCCTCGCACTCGAAACGGCGCGCAGGAGGCTGACCGCCTCGCTCGTCGAGCTGCGCGACGCCAGTGACATCGCGTCGGGCGAGTGGTGGCAGCGCGCCCTGCCCGAGGAAGAGCTGCTGGCGGCCGAGCAGGCGGGACACCGTACGCTCGCGGCGACAGCACAACGGCAGGGGTTGATCACCCTGCCCCCGGCGAACGGAGCGGTGTGACCGACGACATCGTGGCCTCGGTGGTACGGCAGTGGCAGGCCGTCAACCCGGGGCTCGACACGGGGCCGATGGAACTCATCGGCCGCATCAACCGCTGCGCGGCCCTGCTCCAGCAGGCCGAGGACGCCCCCTTGCGGGCCGCGGGGCTCACCCGTGCCGAATTCGATCTGCTCGGCGCGATGCGGCGCACCGACCGTGAGCTCACGCCGGGCGAGCTGGCCCGCGAGACCTTCTCGTCCGGAGCCGCCGTCACCAAGCGGCTGCGCGCCCTGCAGGAGTCCGGCCTGATCGGCCGCCGGAGCGATGCCAGGGACCGCAGGGTCGCCCACGTCGGGCTGACGGAGGCGGGGCGCGACCTCGTCGACCGCCTGCTGCCCGAACAGCTCGCGTACGAGCGGTCGGTGCTCTCCGGGCTGGACGAGGAGACCCGCAGCGGCCTCAGCGGACAGCTGGGCGAGCTGCTGGTGCAACTGGAGGGACGGCTCGGCGGCCGCCGCTGAGGCCGCTTCGACGCGGACCGGGAACGGGTGAGCCCGGCGCCCGGGCGGCGGGGTGTCCTCACCGACGGTGAGGGCCACGCGGGCGGGTGACGGCCGCGCGGCCCTCGGCCGGCTGCCCGGCCGCCGGACCGTGCGGCCCGCGCGGCATCCGCGCCGGAGCTTCGTACATCCGTCCGTCGCTCAGGGATCTGCTCCTTTCGATCCGATTCGATCACATGTGCCCTTGTCCCGCCCTGAGGTGCACTTCTATTCGTACGCACTGACGCTTATCGCTCGTACGTGCGCACTATTTCTCGTTTCTGCTGGAAATTCGCGGCCCGTCGCGGACACCCTGAAGGCTTTCGTGTCCCGCAGGACGGGACACCTGGGTCTGCTTTCTCCCGATTCCCGTGAGGCGTCACTCCCCGCGCACGCTCGACGGCGTTGAGTGCGAAAACTGGCGAGTGTATTACCGCCCGCGTGCTCGCGCAGGGGGTTGGGCGAATATGCCGAAGCACTGTTCTGATCTGGCTAGGCTCACGCGCAGTGAAGTCGAGTTGATATGCATTCGAGCACTTGTTCACAAATGTGCGTACCAGTGCTGTGCATCCCGAATACCTTCCCGAATCAACCGCCAGAGGGTTTAGATGGTCCGTGTTGAATCACCGCCGACCAACAGAGACATCCCCGTAGTGCGCGCAGCGCTCCTGCCCGTCGTGCTGATGGCGGGCGCGACCGCCGCAGGCGCGGTGCCGGTCACCGGGGCCACACGGGCGGCAGTCGTCTGGTGCGGCGCGATCGCCACAGTCGTGGTCGCCACGCTCACCGTCGTGCTGAACCGCCGGCGCCGGGCGATGCGCGTCCAGCGCGCCGAGTACGAACAGCGCATCGCCGCCCTGGAACACCGCGTCGCCACGTACGACCAGGAGACCGAACGGCTCAGCAAGGAACTCCTGCCGGCCGCGATCCGCAGACTGCGGGCCAGCAACTCGCCGCAGGAGGTGATGCGCGACATCGTCGACGCGGACGCGTCGTACCGGAACCTCCCCAAGGCGCAACGCGCCCTGGTCCTCCAGGTCCTCGACATCATCGACAACGAGGAGGCCATGCGTGACTCCGCGCAGCGCGCCTTCGTCAGCGTCGCCCGCCGGGTCCAGGCCATCGTCCACCGGCAGGCCAGTGAACTCCGGGAGATGGAGGACCACCACGGGCGCAACCCCGATGTCTTCGACGACCTGCTCCGCATCGACCACGGCACCGCGCTGATCGGCCGGCTCGCCGACTCCATCGCCGTACTCGGCGGCGCCCGCCCCAGCCGCCAGTGGCCCAAGGCCGTACCGCTGTTCAGCGTGCTGCGCGGCGCCATGTCCCGGATCCTGGAGTACCAGCGCGTCGATCTGCACTCGATCGCCAAGGTCGCCATCGTCGGCACCGCGGTCGAGCCGCTCATCCACGCCTGCGCCGAACTCCTGGACAACGCGACGCGTTACTCGCCGCCCCAGACCCGGGTGCACGTCACCGCGGTCGAGGTGCAGACCGGCATCGCCATCGAGATCGAGGACGGCGGTGTCAGCCTCAGCGAGGAGGCCCGTGCGCGGGCCGAGAACATGCTCGCCCAGGCCCAGGCCGGCATCAACATGAACGACCTGGGGGAGTCCCCGCGCCTCGGCATGGCCGTCGTCGGACGCCTCGCCCGCATGTACCAACTCCAGGTCTCCCTGCGGCAGTCCGCGTACGGAGGCGTCCGCGCCGTACTCATCGTGCCGCGCGACATGATCACCACCGGGCCGGCCCCCGGCATCGCGCACGGCATCGGCGCCACCTCGCGCCCCCAGAGCTCGCTCGACATGTCGCAGATGAAGCACGTCGTCCCGCCGCGCGGCAAGCACAAGGCGCGCCCCGCCGCGACCGGGCCCGTCCCTTCGCCGGCGCCCCCGGCGCCGGCACCGGCCGCGTCCGTCGCACGGTCCGCGCCGACCGCGTCGGCCATGGGCGACGACGAGGTCGTCGTGACCGAGTGGACCGAGGGCGGACTCCCGCAGCGCCGGAGCCGAGGACGCGCGCCCCTCGGTTCGCACAACCTCCCGCAGCAGTCGGCATCGGCTTCGGAGCCCGCCGCCCGCAACGGGCACAACGGACAGGGCGGCGGTGGCGGCACGGCACCGCCCGGCCTCTGGCTGGAGGCCTTCACCCAGGCCGTCAACGGTGTGCCCAAGGAGCCGAAGCACGACACAGAAACTGACGACGTGTGGGACAAGGGAGACGAGAAGTGATCCAGCAGCGGGGAAACATGGACTGGATGCTCAAGGAACTGGCCGACGACGTACCGAGCATCCACCAGATCGTGGTGCTCTCCGCCGACGGCCTGCGCATCGCCCGGCACGGCGGCGACCCCGACGTCGCCGACCGTCTCGCCGCCGCCTGCGCCGGGCTGCAGAGCCTGGCCGCGGCCGTCGCCACCGAGATCCCCTACAGCGACGGCCTGATGAAGCTCGTCGTCATCGAGGTCACCGGAGGGTTCTTCTACCTGATGGCGGCGGGCGCCGGCGCCTACCTCGCGGTCCTCGCCGGCGAGACGGTCGACGCCGGACTGGTGGGTGCCCGCATGCGCGACATGGTCGTCCGTATCGGCGCCCACCTGACGAGTCCTCCGCGCCACGACGGGCAGGCCGGATGAGTCCTCCCCGGCGAGAACGCCGTAAGGCCGACCCGGCGGTGAGCGACCCGGAACGGCTGTACGTGATCACCGGCGCCGACGGTGAGAGAGCTGAACTCGACCTCGTCACGATGGTGGTGGCGCAGGCCGAGCCGTCGCCGACGGTCCAGCCCGAGCAGGCCGCGATCCTGCGGCTCTGCAGGGCGCCGTTGTCCGTCGCAGAGATCTCGGCCTATCTGAGCCTCCCCTTCAGTGTGGTCACCTCGCTCCTGACAGAACTCCTGGCGACCGAACTGATCGAGTCGCGCGCGCCCATCGTCCGCGCCGCGCTCCCGGACCGGTCCCTCCTCGAAGCGGTGATGCATGGACTTCAGAAGCTCTGACACGATCACGGGCCCGCGCAGCGAGGACGTCCTCCCCGACACGGCCACGGCCGCGGTGAAGGTCGTCGTCGTCGGCGGATTCGGGGTCGGCAAGACGACCATGGTCGGCTCGGTGAGCGAGATCCGGCCCCTGACCACCGAAGAGACCATGACCCAGGCCGGTGTCGGCGTGGACGACAACGTGGGTGTGGAGACCAAGACCGCCACCACCGTCGCCATGGACTTCGGGCGGATCAGCCTCAGCGACGAACTGATCCTCTACCTGTTCGGCACCCCCGGGCAGGAGCGCTTCTGGTTCCTCTGGAACGGACTCTTCGAAGGAGCGCTCGGAGCCGTCGTCCTCATCGACACCCGTCGTCTCCAGGTCAGTTTCGACGTCATCGGAAGGCTGGAGGAGCGTGGCGTCCCGTTCGTGGTGGCCGTCAACACCTTCCCCGGTGCGCCGCGTCACCCCGTCGAGGCCCTGCGCAGCGCCCTGGACCTGCCGGACGAGGTCCCGATGATCGACTGCGACGCCCGGCTGCGCACGTCCAGCCGCGATGTGCTGATGACCCTGATGCGTTACCTGCACCGCCTTGCCGTGCCGCTCACCTGACCGCGGCACACACCTCTGCCTCTGAACGGGCCCTGTCCCCACTCGCCCGGAACGTCTTACCTGGAGCCACTGTGACAACCCCCTTCCAGCACGAACCCGGATCGGCCACCGGTCCGGTGCCGCCCCCGCAATGCCCCGCACACGCCACGGGCACCGGGCCCGGCGGCCTGCGCCGGCTGTACGGTCCGGAGGCCGAGGCGGACCCCACGGGCCTGTACGAGAAGCTGCGCGCCGAACACGGCTCGGTGGCGCCCGTCCTGCTGCACGAGGACGTTCCCGCCTGGCTGGTGCTCGGACACAGCGAGAACCTCCACATGACCCGGACCCCCTCGCAGTTCTCCCGCGACTCGCGGCGGTGGCGCGGCCTTCAGGACGGCAGTGTGGCCCCGGACCACCCGCTCGCCCCGCTCTTCACCTGGCAGCCGGTGTGCTCCTTCGCCGAAGGCGCCGAACACGAACGGCTGCGTGGCGCGGTCACCGACAGCATGGCGCGCATCGACACCCGTGGCGTGCGCCGCCACATCAACCGGTACAGCAACCGGCTCGTCAACGACTTCTGCCGGGAGGGCCGGGTCGAGCTGGTCAGCCAGTTCGCCGAGCGCCTCCCGATGATGGTGATGTGCGCGATCATCGGCATGCCGGAGGAGTACGACGACCGCCTGGTGCAGGCCGCCCGCGACATGACGCGGGGCTCGGAGACCGCGGTCGCGAGCAACGCCTACGTGATCGGCGCACTCGACCGGCTGGTCCAGCGCCGCCGGTCGGCCCCTGCCGAGGACTTCGCCACCTGGCTGGTCGAACACCCGGCCGGCCTCACCGACAAGGAGGTCAGCGAGCACCTGCGGGTGGTTCTGATCGTCGCCTACGAGACGACCACCAACCTGATCGCCAACGTGCTGCGCATGGTCCTCACGGACCCCAGGTTCCGGGCCAGGCTCAGTGGCGGACACATGACCGTGCCCGAGGCGGTCGAGCAGACGCTGTGGGACGAGCCGCCCTTCACCTCGGTCCTCGGCCGCTGGGCGGTGGGCGACACAGAGCTCGGCGGACAGCAGATCAAGGCGGGGGACGCCCTGATCGTCGGCATCGCGCCGGCCAACACCGACCCCGCCGTCCGGCCCGACCTCACCGTCAGCATGGAGGGCAACCGCGCCCACCTGGCGTTCAGCAGCGGCCCCCACGAGTGCCCCGGCCAGGACATCGGGCGTGCCATCGCCGACGTCGGCGTCGACGCCCTGCTGATGCGCCTGCCCGACCTGGAACTCGGTGTCGACGAGGAGAAGCTGAAGTGGGCCGGGAACTTCATGTCACGGCACCTGGTGGACCTGCCGGCGGGCTTCGCCCCCACTCCTGAGCAGGAGATCGACGCCGAGCCGCTGCCCGCGGTGGCCAGGTCCCGTTCGCACGTCGACTGGGAGGTGTCGTCGCCCGTCACCCCCCGCGGCCCCATGGCCGCCCCGGTCCCGGCCGTAGCCCGCACCGCCGAGCCGCAGCACGCGGTGCCCGGGGAGGGAGCCCTCATCCCGGCGCAGCGGAGCGGGCCGACGAAGATCTGGCGCGCCGTCGTGCGGTGGTGGAACGGCCACTGACACCCGCGCCGTCCGCCGTTCCGGGAGCCCCGGACCCCCGGGGGTCCGGGGCAACCGGCTGCGGGGCCCGTACCATCGAGCAGCGTGAAGCTGACTATTCTTGGCGGCGGCGGATTCCGGGTCCCTCTGGTGTACGGGGCACTGCTCGGCGACCACGCCGAGGGCCGCGTCTCGCGGGTGACCCTGTACGACACGGACGCGGACCGGCTCACCGCCGTCGCCCGGGTCCTCGACGAACAGGCGCGGGGCGTTCATGACGCGCCCGCGGTCGTCGCCACCGACGATCTCGACGAGGCGCTGCGCGGCGCGGACTTCGTCTTCTCCGCGATCCGCGTAGGCGGCCTCGAAGGCCGCGCCGCGGACGAACGCGTCGCACTCGACGAGGGCGTCCTGGGCCAGGAGACGGTCGGCGCGGGCGGCATCGCGTACGGGCTGCGCACCGTGCCCGTCGCGGTCGCGCTCGCCCGGCGCATCTCGCGGCTCGCCCCCGACGCGTGGGTCATCAACTTCACCAACCCGGCCGGTCTGGTCACCGAGGCCATGTCCCGGCACCTCGGCGACAGGGTCATCGGGATCTGCGACTCCCCGGTGGGGCTCGGCCGCCGCATCGCCCGGGTCCTGGGCGCCGATCCGGACCGGGCCCGGGTCGACTACGTCGGACTCAACCACCTCGGCTGGGTGCGTGGTCTGGAGGTCGACGGCCGTGACGAACTCCCGCGCCTGCTCGCCGATCCCGCGCTGCTCGGCTCCTTCGAGGAGGGCAGGCTCTTCGGGGCGGACTGGCTGCGCTCCCTCGGCTCGATCCCCAACGAGTACCTGCACTACTACTACTTCAACCGGGAAGCGGTCCGCGCCTACCAGGAGGCCGAGCGGACCCGCGGCGCCTTCCTCCGCGACCAGCAGGACGGCTTCTACGCCCGGATGAAGGACCCGGCCGCCCCGGCACTCACCACCTGGGACCGTACGCGCGCCGAACGCGAGGCCACGTACATGGCGGAGAACCGCGATGTGGCCGGGGCCGGCGAGCGTGAGGAGAGCGACCTGGACTCCGGGGGCTACGAACAGGTGGCCCTCGCCCTGATGCGGGCCGTCGCCCGCAACGAACGGACCTCCCTGATCCTCGACGTCCGCAACCGGGGCACCCTCTCGGTGCTCGACGAGGACGCCGTCATCGAGGTGCCCTGCCTGGTCGACGCCAACGGCGCCCACCCCGTGGCCGTCGACCCGCTGCCCTACCACGCGGTCGGCCTGGTCACCGCCGTCAAGGCCGTGGAACGCGCGGTGCTCGAAGCGGCGGAGACCGGCTCGCGTGCCGCTGCCGTCAAGGCCTTCGCCCTGCACCCGCTGGTCGACTCCGTCTCCGTGGCCCGCCGGCTGGTCGACGGGTACACGAAGGTCCACCCCGGGCTCGCGTACCTCGCGCCGTGACCGGTCAGGGCGCGGGCACGGCCTTCGGCCGGCCGGAGGGGTCCCAGGACGGCACGACACCGGTGACCTGACACACCATGAGGAAGAGCGGGATGGGCGGCGTGTACGGCGTCCGGCTGTCCGGCGCGTGGATCAGGCGGGGGCGCCCGGCGGGGACGTAGGCCCCGGTGGCGTACGACGCCTGCTCGGGCCAGTCGAGATCGAGATCCGAACCCGACGGGACGATCCACCACCACCGGTCGGCGTCGGCGAACACGCACCCGGCGCGCGGCAGATGTGACATCAGCCTGAATCCGTACCGCGCGGGCACGCCCACCGCGTCGTAGCCGAGGCTCGCCGACAGCGCGGGCGGCAGCGGAAGCCGGACCCGGCCCGCCGCGCCGTCCTCCTCCGGGACCCGGGCGCGGCGCGCGCCGAGCAGCTGGGACAGGGCGTGCTTCAACATGTCGGCTCCGGGCCGCACGGCAGTTCGGCCCATACGATGCGCCCGGAGTGGTCCCCCGCGTCGTGGGATCCCCACGCACTGCTCATGGAGTCGACGAGCAGCAGCCCGCGCCCGTGCTCCCCGTCGGCGGTGAGGGACAGCCGGGGGCCGCCGGGCTGATGTCCCTGGTCCTGTACGGCTATGCGCAAGCGGCCGTCGTCGCAGCGGAGCTCGCAGACGACCCGGGCGCTCGCGGTGTGCACCACCGCGTTGGTCACCAGCTCGGAGACGATCAGCACCGCCGCGTCGTGGGCGTCCCCCGTCAGCCGCCAGTCCGCGAGCCGGGCCCGGGCGAGGCGCCGCGCACCGGCGACCGACTCGGGGTGCGCCGGCAGCGCGAAGCAGTAACGGAGCGCCTCCGCCCCGGGGCTGAGGTCCATGAGCCGGGGGATGAGCGCACTGCCAGGTGCCACGACCGATTCCTCACAGTGGGGGCTGTGTCACGCTTCGCACCCTCCCGCAAGGGGGCAGGCGCGACCACGCGAACTTGGTTCGGTTACCAACTCTCCCCCTGACAAGAACACTTGGCAAGAGGCACTCTGAAAAATTCAGAGTGACTGTGTCCCTGAAGCCCCGCGCATGGCACACTGCTCGCACACAGCGCATCGGGAGGTCTGAAGTGAGCGAACCGCGGTCGGCCCCGACCGTGGGCCAGGTCGTTCTCGGTAAGCGTCTGCAGGACCTGCGGGAACGCGTGGGCCTGAGCCGGGACCAGGCGGCGAAGGTGCTCCGTGTCGCCCCGGGGACCATACGCAGGATGGAGACCGCCGAGGTCGGGCTGAAGATCCCGTACGTCCAGCTCCTCCTCAAGGCCTACGGGATCGCGGACGACGAGACCGACGCCTTCGTCGAACTGGCGGAAGAGGCCAACAAGCCCGGTTGGTGGCAGCGCTTCCACGATGTGCTGCCCGACTGGTTCAGCATGTACGTCAGCCTGGAGGGCGCCGCGAGCCTCCTGCGCACGTACGAGCCGCACTTCGTCCCCGGGCTCCTGCAGACCGAGGACTACGCGCGCTCCGTCCTGCGCACCGGCGCGGTCGGCCAGACCAGGCCCGCCGACATCGAGCGCCATGTGGCCCTGCGGATGGAGCGGCAGGCACTGCTCACCAAGACGGAGGCGCCGAAGCTCTGGGTGGTCATGGACGAGACGGTCCTGCGCCGCCCCGTAGGCAGCCCCGACGCCATGCGGGCCCAGGTCGACCGCCTGCTCGAAGCGACCGACCTGCCCAACGTGACCCTCCAGATCGCGGAGTTCGCGACGGGCCACCACCCGGGCACGTACGGCCCGTTCGTCCTCTTCCGCTTCGCGGTCCCCGAGCTGCCCGACATGGTCTACAGCGAGTACCTGACGGGCGCCGTGTACTTCGACGCGCGTCCGGAGGTGGCCTCGTACCTCGAGGTCATGGACCGAATGGCGGCTCAGGCCGCAACTGCACAACGCACGAAGGAAATCCTCAGGGACTTCCGCAAGGAGCTGTGATGAACCACATATACAACGGCATGCCGGCCGCCGACCTCGGCACCGAAGGCTGGTACAAGCCGTGGAGCGGTGGTAACGGCGGCAATTGCATCGAGGCCATGAAGCTGGCGGACGGCAGGGTGGCGGTCCGTCAGTCCGCGGACCCGGACGGGCCCGCCCTCATCTACTCCAACGGCGAGATCGCCGCTTTCATCCAGGGCGCCAAGTCCGGGCAGGCCGATTTCCTCCTCACCTGACGCACGGGCCGCCTATTGTCGCACCACACGCTGTTCGCCGAAGTCCCCGACCAACGGAGTGCGTCATGACCGGGCAGGATCCCCAGGCCGTCGAGATCGACACGAGCAAGCCGCATCCGGCACGGATGTACGACTGGTTCCTCGGCGGGAAGGACAACTACCCGGTCGACGAACAGATGGCCCAGCAGCTGCTCGTCCTGGACGCCCGGGGCCGCGACATGGCCCGGGTCAACCGTGCCTTCATGCACCGGGCCACCCGCTGGCTCGCGGAGAGCGGCGTGCGCCAGTTCCTCGACATCGGCTCCGGCATACCCACCGAGCCGAATCTTCACCAGATCGCCCAGGGGACCGCCCCGGACGCGCGCGTCGTCTACTGCGACAACGACCCGATCGTCCTCGCGCACGCGGCGGCGCTGCTGCGCTCCACGCCCGAGGGCGCCACCGAATACATCCAGGCCGACGCCCGCAGGCCCGACGCCATCCTGGAGGCGGCGGGCAAGATCCTCGACTTCGACCGGGCGATCGCGCTCTCCCTCCTCGCCCTGCTGCACTTCGTCGACGACGAGGACGGGGCAGCCGAACTCGTCGACCACCTCGTGGAGCAGCTGCCCTCCGGCAGCTATCTGGTGCTGTCACACACCACGGGTGACTTCGACCCGGAGGGTGCGGCCCGGGCCCGTGACATGTACAAGGCGCGGGGGATGACCCTGCGGCCCCGTTCGCGCGCCGAGCTCACCGCGTTCTTCCACGGCCTCGAACTCGTCGAGCCGGGCGTCTCGCTCTCCGCGGACTGGCGCCCGGAGCTCGGCGAGGTCATCGACGTACCGGGCGTCGAGCCGATCCCCGGTTACGCGGGCGTGGCGCGCAAGCGCTGACCGCGCACGGCGGGGGACCGCCGGCTCCTGCCCCGTTTCCCGGGCGCGCCGGCCGGCAGGCCACAATGGACGCATGTCACGACGCACCTCACGCCCCCGCCGACCGGACGCCCCGCAGGCAGGACCTCCGCGGATCACCCCGGAGGCTCCCTGCCCGTGCGGCCTGCCGGCCGCCTACGGGGAGTGCTGCGGCCGGCTGCACGCGGGCACCGTCGCCGCCCCGACGTGTGAGGCGCTGATGCGCTCGCGGTACGCCGCCTTCGTCGTCCGGGACGCCGGATACCTGCTGCGCACGTGGCACCCGGCGTCCCGCCCGCCGGGCGTCGACTTCGACCCGGCCCTGCGCTGGGAGCGGCTGGAGATCCTGGCCACCACCGAGGGCAGCGCCTTCCACACCACCGGTACGGTCACCTTCCGCGCCCACTACACCGACGACGGCAGGCCCGACTCGCTCCATGAGCAGAGCCGCTTCGTCCGCGAGCAGGGTGCCTGGGTGTACGAGACCGCGGTCTTCGTCGAGTAGCCACGGCCGGATCAGGCCGGGACCCCCGTCCGCTCGGGCGGGGCGAGCTGGTGCTCCAGGTCCTCCGCGAGCAGCCGCTTGGCGATCACGTCGACCGCCGCGCGCAGCTGCCGGTCGTCGGGCCGGGCGCCGTCCTCGGCCAGTCGTTCGTTGAGCCAGCGGCCCCAGGCGTCCGAGATCGTCGCCGCCTCACGGCTGCCCGCCGCCGTATGGGTGAAGAGCCGGCCGTCCCCGGTGAGGTAGCCCTCCTCGATCATCCGGTCGAAGACGGGCACCAGCACCTCCGGCGGGACCCGGTGCCGGGCGGCGATCAGGGTGAGTCCCGCGTGGCCCACCAGGCGGGTGAAGAGGTCGACCTGCATCACGGCCCAGGCCCCGGCCGTGTCGAGCCGGGTGTCGGAGGCCGCGACGATCCGCCGGGCGGTATCGGGACCGGCCTGGTGCAGGATCCGTGCCACGGCGGATTCGAGCACGTTCGCCGCGTCGCCGGTGTTCGGCCGGGCGAAGCCCTCACCCATGTCGGTCGAGCCCGCACGGGCGCTGTCGCGCAGCTTCACCTGCTTCAGGAAGAGCGAGACGACGAACCCCAGCAGGGCCACCGGCACCGTCCAGAGGAAGACGGTGTGCAGGGTGTCCGCGTACGCCTGGGCGAGGGGCGCGGTCTGCTCGGGGGGCAGGGCGTGAACGGCCTGCGGATTCTCGGCGACCCGCGCCAGCGAGGCGGGATCACCGCCGGCCCGCGCCGCCTGTTCGACGCCCTGCGTCAGATTCGGCCGCAGCGCGTTGGCGTAGATCGTGCCGAACACCGCCGTGCCGAACGAGCTGCCGAGGGTGCGGAAGAACGTCACGCCGGACGTGGCGGTGCCGAGGTCCGAATAGTCGACCGTGTTCTGCACGGCGATCGTCAGCACCTGCATCGACAGGCCGATACCGATGCCCAGCACCAGCATGTACAGCGACTCCAGCCAGATGCCGCTGCCCGGGCCCATCCGGGACAGGAGGTACAGGCCGACCGCCATGACGAGCGAACCGACGACGGGGAAGAAGCGGTAGTGGCCGGTCTTGCTCACCACGTTGCCGCTGAAGATCGAGGCCGCCAGCAGTCCCACCACCAGGGGCAGCGTCCGCACCCCGGACAGGGTGGCCGAGTCCCCGTCGACGTACTGCAGATAGGTCGGCAGATAGATCATCGCGCCGAGCATGGCGAAGCCCACGATGAAGCTCAGGACGGAGCACACCGCGAACACCGGGTTGCGGAACAGCCGCATCGGCAGCATCGGCTCCTTCGCCCGTGTCTCCACGACGCAGAAGAGCGCCAGGGCGACGAGGCCCCCGATGAAGAGGCCGATGATGACCGGTGAGCCCCAGGCGTACTCGTTGCCGCCCCAGCTCGTGCCGAGGATCAGCGCGCTGGCGCCGACGGCGACCAGCGCGATGCCCAGGTAGTCGATGACCGGCCGTCCCGCCGCGCGTACGGAAGGGATGGTGCGGGCCGCCGCGATGACCACCACGATCGCGATCGGCACATTGACGTAGAACGCCCACCGCCAGGTCAGATGGTCGGTGAACAGCCCGCCCAGCAGCGGTCCGACCACCGTGGCGACGCCGAAGACCGCGCCGATCGCCCCCTGGTACTTGCCGCGCTCGCGCAGCGGGATGACATCGGCGATCAGCGCCATGGCGGTGACCATGAGCCCGCCCGCGCCGATGCCCTGCAGACCACGCCAGATGATCAGCAGCAGCATGTTGGACGCGAGACCGCAGAGGAACGACCCCGTGATGAAGATGACGGCCGAGATCTGGAAGATCAACTTCCGGCCGAAGAGGTCGCCGAACTTGCCGACCAGGACCGTCGCCACGGTCTCCGCCAGCAGATACGCCGTCACGACCCACGACATGTGCTCCGCGCCGCCGAGGTCGGAGACGATCGTGGGGAGTGCCGTTCCCACGATCGTCTGGTCCAGCGCGGCGAGCAGGATCCCCAGGACGATCGTGGCGAATACGATGTTCCGGCGCCTGCGGTCGAGGACGGGCGGCGCTGCGGCACTCTGCGCGGCGGGGGCGGTCTCGCTGGCAGTGGTCACCCTCGCAGCCTCACACCCGGTCAGGTCCCACGCATGCGGGGACGGGCCGGACGGGTCAGGCCAGCAGCTCCCGCACGGAGTCCCTCATCCGGGCGACGAAGGCCGCGCGGACCTCATCCGGAACCCGGTCGAGCGACAGATACGGATTGAGGTCCTCCAGCTCGACGAGCAGCAGGCCGCCCTCCGGCGTCCGGCAGGCGTCCACCCGCTGGATGCCGTGTGTGAGGGTGTTCCACTCGACGAAACGGCGTGCGAAGTCCAGGTCCTCAGGGCTCGGGGCGTACGGTTCGAGCACCCAGCGCCTCTCCGGACGCGGTGCGTGGAGGGCGTACTGGAAGTCGTGGTCGACGAAGTAGAAGGACACCTCGTAGCGGAAGTCGATCCTGGGCTGGACGAGCAGCGTGCCGTCGGCGCCCTCGGGGTACTCAGGTCCCTCGGTGAAGCGCAGGCCCACCGAGTCCGCGCCGAGCTTGGGCTTGACCACATAGCCGGCCGAGCGGGGGAGCAGCCCGAGATCCGCCGCACGGTCCACGGTCGGGATGACCGGGAAGCCGGCCCGGCTCAGATCGACCAGATACTGTTTGCCGGCCATGTCCCCGCGCCCGTCGAGCGTGTTGTACACCCGCGTCCCCGACTCCCGCGCGCGGGTACGGAACGCGTCGTACGCCTCCTGGTAGTGCAGGACCGGTCCGCTGTTACGGACGACGACCGCGTCGAACCCGTCCAGCAGCGCCGCCGCGTCACGGGGGTGACAGAGCGCGACGTCGAAGGTCTCGCGCAGCCGGGACGTCAGGAAGATGTCCTCGTCGCAGTAGCGCCGCCCGCGCGCCTCGTAGGCGAGATCGGTGACGAACAGGACGGACGGACGTGGTGCCTCGGACCCGGCGATCAAGAAATACTCCCAGGGGGTTCGCTATCCGGCTGTCGGTCAATAGCCTTGCTGGTGTTGCCCGTTCACCGCATCGAAGCCCCTGATCTCTGCCCCACAGGAGTCCCACGTGTCCCAGGCGTCCTCACCGCCCGACATTCTCTCGCCCGCCTTCGCCGCCGATCCCTACGGGGCCTACCGGACGATGCGCGAGAGCGCCCCGCTGATCCACCACGAGGCCACGGGGAGCTATCTCGTCTCGCGGTACGAGGACGTCGAGCGCGTCTTCAAGGACCGGGCGCAGGAGTTCACCACCGAGAACTACGACTGGCAGCTGGAGCCCGTCCACGGCCGCACCATCCTCCAGCTCAGCGGCAGGGAACACGCCGTACGCCGGGCCCTGGTCGCCCCCGCCTTCCGAGGCGCCGACCTCCAGGAGAAGTTCCTGCCCGTCATCGAGCGCAACGCCCGTGAGCTCATCGACACCTTCCGCCACAAGGGGGAGGCGGACCTCGTCGAGGCGTTCGCGACACGCTTCCCCGTCCTGGTCATCGCCGACATGCTGGGCCTGGACCGGGCGGACCACCAGCGCTTCCACGGCTGGTACACCAACGTCATCGCCTTCCTGGGCAACCTGGCGGGCGACCCCGCGGTCACGGCGGCGGGGGAACGGACCCGCCAGGAATTCGCCGAGTACATGATCCCCGTCATCCAGCGGCGCAGGGAGGAGCCGGGGGACGACCTGCTCTCCGCGCTCTGCGCCGCCGAGGTCGACGGCGTACGGATGAGCGACGAGGACATCAAGGCGTTCTGCAGTCTGCTGCTCGCGGCCGGCGGCGAGACGACCGACAAGGCCATCGCCTCGGTCTTCGCCAATCTCCTCACGCACCCCGAGCAGCTCGCCGCCGTACAGCGGGACCGGTCCCTGATCGACCGGGCCTTCGCCGAGACGCTGCGCTACACCCCGCCGGTCCACATGATCATGCGCCAGACGGCGGGGGAGGTGGAGCTGTCCGGGGGCACCGTCCCGGCCGGCGCCACCGTCACCTGTCTGATCGGCTCGGCCAACCGGGACGGGGCCCGCTACACCGAACCGGACCGCTTCGACCTGTTCCGTGACGACCTGACCAGCACCACGGCGTTCTCCGCGGCCGCGGAACACCTGGCGTTCGCCCTGGGCCGGCACTTCTGCGTGGGTGCCCTGCTGGCCAGGGCCGAGGTCGAGACCGGGGTGAACCAGCTGCTCGACGCGATGCCGGACCTCCGGCTCGCCGACGGCTTCACCCCGGCCGAGGAGGGCGTCTTCACCCGGGGCCCGGCATCGCTGCCGGTCCGCTTCACCCCGGTCGGAGGGGCGGGCGCATGACGTGGACGGCACCGCGGACCGAGCGGACCACGTCACTGAGCACCCTGGGCATGCTGCCTGAGCGCCAACTGCTGGAGGGATGGCTGAACTGGCATCGGGAGACCCTGCTGGCCAAGTGCGCGGGTCTCGATGCGGCGAGACTGGCGACGGCGGCCGTGGAGCCGTCGAACCTCACCCTTCTCGGTCTGGTCCGCCACATGGCCGAGATCGAGCGGTGGTGGTTCCGGCGCAGCTTCGCGGGCGAGCCCGTCGGCGACGTCTTCACCGGGCCGTCGGACGGTGACGAGGGCTTCGACGGCGTGGACCCGGCCGACGCGGAGAGGGACTTCGGGAGATACCGGGCCGAGATCACGGCGTGCGACGCGGCCGTGGCCGGGCGCGGTCTCGACGAGACCTTCATGTCCACGCCCGAGGCCGGCCTCAGCCTTCGCGCGGTCTACGTACTGATGATCCAGGAGTACGCCCGCCACAACGGCCACGCCGATCTCCTGCGGGAGCGGACCGACGGGACGACGGGCGACTGAACCGGCGGTCCGATCACCCGGGCACCGCACCCCGGCCGGCGGCGCTGCGCGAGGTGGCGTCCGAGCTGGGCGCCACGCCCAGCCAGGCGGGGTGCGGAGTGCCCGAGGACAGGTGAATCCTGCCCGTGACCAGGGACGACGGGCACGGGCAGGACCAGATTCGCGGCCGGGCGGCCGAGGCGAGGCGTCAGCGGATGTGACGCCCCGAAATGGCCCGGGCGATGACCAGCCGCTGGATCTCGCTCGTGCCCTCGAAGATCGTGTAGATCTTGGCATCGCGGTACATCCGCTCCACCGGGTGCTCCCTGCTGTACCCGGCGCCGCCGAGGATCTGGACCGCCTTCTCCGTCGCGCAGACCGCGAGTTCCCCGGCGCGGAGCTTGGACATGGAGCCCTGGCCCGCGTCGAAGGTCCGGTCGTTGCGGGCCATCCAGGCCGCCTGCCAGATCAGCAGGCGTACGGCCTCGATCTCCGTACGGATGTCCGCGAGGGCGAAGGCGATCGACTGGTTCTCGATGATCGGACGGCCGAAGGCCTCGCGTTCACCGGCGTACTCCAGTGCGTACTCGTACGCGGCGCGCGCGATACCCAGCGCCTGGGCACCCACGGTGGGCCGGCTGACCTCGAAGGTCGCCATCGCCGCCTGGCCCTTGGCCGTGCCGCCCTCACGGGCACGCGCCAGCCGGGCGTCCAGCTTGTCCTTCCCGCCCAGCAGGCAGTGCCCGGGGACGCGTACGTCGTCGAGGAACACGTCCGCGGTGTGTGACGCGCGCAGTCCGAGCTTCTTGATGGTGCGGCTCGCCGCAAGGCCTTCCGTGCCGGGCGGCACGATGAACGCGGCCTGGCCGCGGGCGCCGAGAGCGGGGTCGACCGAGGCGACCACCACGTGGATCTCGGCGATCCCGCCGTTGGTGATCCACGCCTTCTGGCCGGAGAGCACCCACTCGTCCTTGGCCTCGTCGTAACGGGCCTTCGTGGTCATGGCGGAGACGTCGGACCCGGCCTGGGGCTCGGAGACGCAGAAAGCGGCCACCTTCGGGTCGTCCTCGTCGCCGTAGCACTGCGGGACCCACTCGGCGAGCTGGTCGGGCGTGCCGGAGGCGAAGATCCCGGCGACCGCGAGCGAGGTGCCGAACAGTGCCATGCCGATTCCGGCGTCGCCCCAGAAGAGCTCCTCGTTGGCGATCTGGAGGGAGAGCCCGCTCGGGTCCCCGTACATGTCGGCGAGCGACTCGAATCCGTACAGCCCGATCCTGGCCGCCTCCTGGATGACCGGCCACGGGGTCTCCTCGCGTTCGTCCCATTCGGCCGCCGCGGGGCGCACCACCTGGGCGGCGAAGCCGTGGACCCACTCGCGCAGGTCCCGCTGTTCCTCGGTCAGGGCGAGGGAGAAGTAGCTCATGGGCTCAGGCCTTCGGGATGTCGAAGTAGCGGGTCAGGCCCGAGGCCAGGCCGACGTCACCGGCGACCTTCAGCTTGCGCATCATGAACATCGTCACGGGATTGCCGTTGCCGGAGACCAGCTTGAGGAATTCGGCGTCGCCCATCACCAGCGTCGTACGGGGTTCGGCGTCGGAGCGGCCCGCGCTCACCGTGCAGGTGCCGTCGGCTATGGAGGTCTCGTAGACCTCCTCGCTCTCGCCCGTGATCTTCCAGCGGATCAGGGCCTTGAGCCCGCCCGCCGCCTCCGGGCGGAACTGCTGCCGCATCCGGCCGAAGACCTCGCTCAGCACCCGGGCGCGCAGGTCACCGTGCATGACCTCGCCGAGCTGCTTGGCGGACAGACCTTTGACGATCCGTGCGAACTCCTCCGGGGAGACGGCACCGAAGTCGAGCCCGGACAGTTCGTCGGTGAGGTTGCCGCTGCTGTTGTCGGCCACGCCAAATCCTTACTCCAGAGTAAACTTACTTCTGAGTAAGGTAAGTCGGCCGTCGCCGCCGCGCAAGCAGGCGAGCGTCACCAGGCGCTGTCGTGGCGCACCGCGAGATGCGGGTGATGGGCGGACAGCACCTTGTTGGCCCACGCGAGCTCGGACAGCGCCTGTTCGCGGTCGGCCTGGTCCTCGATGCCGAGTTTCGGCCCCCGGAACCTGCGCACCTCGCGAGCGGCGCAGTCGGCGTCGAACTCCGCCTGGAGGATGTGCGGCGGAGTGCAGGACCCGATCAGTGCGGCGACCCGGTCCGGGATCGGCACGGGGACGAGGAGGTGCGAGGCGGTCATGTGGGGGTTCCCTCTCGGATGGTTGGCCAGGAGGTGGCGCTTCGCGGCGGCCGGTGGGCCACCGCTCCTCCCTATGTAACGGGACGCAGTTCCGGGTTTCTTGTTGAGAACGTCTCCGTGTCGCAACCGTTTGGGACTGACCGTCTATTTCGCGTTACCTGGAGGTAAGTTGACTCCATGCGCTGTATGTGATGCTCCCTCAGTTCAGGGACTGCCCGCCACGAGCGCGTAACTGCGACGCGCGCAGCACGGCCTCGGTCGCGAAGCGGCTCTCGGGATCGGTCAGCTGGTCGCCGAAGATGGCCTCGAGACCCCGCATCCGGTAGCGGACCGTCTGAGGGTGCACGTCCAGCAGCTCGCCCATCTGGGCAGCGGTGCCCCGGGTGTCGAGCCAGATCCGCAGTGTCTCGATCAGCCGCTCGCGCCGTGTGGGGCTGATGCCGGCGACGGCGGCCAGTTCGCGCTCGGCGAGCTGGTCGAGGAGAGCGGTGTCGGAGAGGAGCCACAGGGTGATGAGGTGGTCCTCGCAGAGGATGACGGGCGCGTCGTCGATGACCCCCGCGTCGACCAGTTCGAGGACACGCCGGGCCCAGCGGATCGAGTCGGCGGCGAGCGCGGTCGGCACGGTCAGCCCGATCGCCGCGCCACCCCCGGGGATCGTCCGGTCGAGCATCGCTCTGCGTGCGTCGGTCATCTGCCCGGGAACCAGCAGGTGCGGCTGTGGATCGCCGGGGTCGATCAGGACGTCGTGGTCGGCACTGATCCGGTCGAGGCCGGACGGGGCGCGCACCGCGACGAGAGTGACCTGCTCGGGCAGCGTCCAGCCGGTCTGCTCGCACAGCTCGGCGATGGCGCTGCGGGGCACGGGCCTGCCCGTGAGGATCAGATGCAGCAGCCGACGGCGCACCGCCTCGCTCTGCTGGTCGGACTGGGCCTGCACTTCCAGGTAGCCCTCACGGGACAGCGACTCGAGCTCGTCCACGTACGCGAAGAGCGCGTCGGCGAAGCTGAGCATCAGCGCCGGCGAGAAGTTGTAACTCCGGCCCACCTTCTTCGCCCGCCGCAGTGCTACGCGCGCGCCCAGGCGGTAAGCGCCCTGGAGCGCGTCCATGGTGCGGCCCTCGTAGGCCTCGAACCTGCCGAATCTGCGGCACATGTCGTCGCGCAGGACCGTGGGGGACGAAGGTTCGGCGACCAGGTCGACAAAGGAGGAAAGGCTCTGCTCGACGCCCATGCGGATGGATGTCCCGTTCGGGCCGTTCAGCAGACGCGCGTATTCCGGATAGGCGCGGGTCACTTCCATGCCTATCTCTTTGATCAGGCTCGGCAGTTCGGGCCGCATGATCGCGGCGAACTCCTGGGGGAGGGGCCCCAGCGGGTCTCCGGTGTCCAGCGGCTGGATGAGTCTCGGCATGACCGTCCCCTTGCTTCCCGGGCCCGGAGTGGGTGGAACGTGTGGGGGAAAGCGCTCCCACGGACCGACAGGTGTATACCAACATCGGCGCCGAAGATAGACCAAGTCGGGCGGGGTGCACACCGCCTGGACAGGATCGAAGTGCAGGGGGCACACAACCTGGCCCTGCTGTGGGGCTCCGGTGCAGGTGGGGCCGTAAATGCTCACTTCCGGACAATGTTTTCGGCCGTGGACGCACCGAGGGTGTCGCCGCGGTGGTGCGATGTCCGCCGCGCCGGCCGTCCTGAGCGGGTGTCCGGAGATCCTCCCCGGCAGCCTTCCGGCTTTCCGCGGGCGTCCCGGGCGAGGGCGGCGCCGAGTCGGGTCCGGCGGCAATGCGGCATTCCGCAGCGATATTGCGCACGAAGTGACAAGTGCATCAGGCGAATTAGTGACCTACTGACGAGGAAAAAAACTTGCCCAACCAATCTTGACCGGCGGGATTGTGCTCGAAGTTTCCCGCAAGTAACGTCACGCCCTGTCACAGAACGTGTGTGGCTGAAAGCGCAGCACGGCCCCCACGCAACACGATTCATCGCGGCACTCCCTGCGCCTTTGCAGGAATTCGGGTGCCTTCCCCGCAACAGTGCACCCGCACTGGCGAATCGGAGGAACTCACTGTGCGCAACTCCCTCAGAAAGATCGCGATCGCGGCCGGTGCCGCCGCGGCCGCTGTCACCCTCGGAGCCACCACCGCCACCGCCGGCGTCGCCGCTCCGACCTGGACCGTCGGCCCCAACTCGCCGGAGACGTTCTCGGCCAGTTCCGGCACCGTCACCCTCGTCCTCAACGGTGTCCCGATGACGTGTACGTCCTCCGCGGCGTCGGGCAACCTGGCCACCGCCTCCGGCACGACGAACGTGCAGGTCGGCACCATCGCTCCGCTGACCTGGAGCGGCTGCACCAGTCCGTTCGGCCCGGTGACCCCGACCGCCGACACCTCCACCCCGTGGAAGCTGACCGCGAACACCTACAGCGCCGGTGTCACCAACGGGTACATCGCCGGAGTCAAGGCCACGCTGAAGGTCCTCACCTGCACCTTCACGGTGACGGGCAACGTCGCCGCCAAGTACACCAACTCCACCGGCGTGCTGGCAGTCAGCAACAACGCCACGTACAAGCTGACCGTCGCCACCGTCACCTCGGGCTGCGCCGGTATCGCGGCCGTGGGCAACAACCCGACCTACACCGCCAACTACAACGCGGTCACACCCAGCGGCGGCACCACCAAGCCGACCATCGTCTACACCCCCTGATCCGGTCACGAGCCACTCAGGGATGAACAGGGGTCGCACCGCGGGGTCCGCCCGCCGTGCGACCCCGTGCCCACCGGACCGTTGCCGAAACGGAGGAGCCAGCTGTGCGCAGGTCTCCCAGGGAGCCCGTGACGGCGGCCGGTGCCGCTGTCGGTGGAGACCTTCTCCGCCGGCTCCGGGACCGTCCGTCTCCAATGGGGCCTCGACGCCAACCTTCCGACCACGTGCGAGTCGTCGGCGGCACGGGGCAACCTGGCTACCGCCTCGGTACGGCGAACGTGCAGGTCGGCACGATCGCCCCGCTGACCTGGAGCAACTGCACCAGCCCGTTCGGCCCCTTGTACCCGGCCGCCGACACGACCACCCCGTGGAAGCTGATGGCGAACAGCTACAACGCGTCAACGACGACGGCACCTACAAGCTCACGGTCGGGACAGCTACTCCGGGATGTGCCGGGCTCGCGGCCGTGGGGGACAACTGGGAGTACCAAGCACTCTGTTCCGTGACCACGCCGAGCGGCGGCACCACCAAGCCGGCCATCGTGTTCACCCCCTGATCCGGCCGCGCACCCGCGATGAGTGAGCAGGGAGCCCGTGACGAGTCCGCCTGACACGCGATGCACGTCCGGTCGGTCCGAGAGGGGAGATCGTCAGTGAGAGGCAGTCGTATGAATGGTGCACGCAGGCGCACGGCGCGTGGTGCGGCGGTGGCCACCGCGGTGCTGCTCGGAGGGATGATCCCAGGTGCGCAGGCCGCGTCCGGAATGCAGGAGATCGACGCGGAGCTGGCCTATACGTGCGATCTGCCCGAGGGCGGGCAGCCGGTGAAGGTCGGGATCACCGCGCAGCTGCCCGAGTCGGCTCGGCCCGGGCAGGCGATACAGCCCGAGAACGTGGTCCTGGAGACGACTCTTCCCGAGGGTGTGATCCCAGTGCCGGCCGGGTCCTCTGCGACGAGCGTGAGCGCGGAGACGAAGCTCTCTGTCGATGTGTCCCAGAAGGACGAGCATGCGCAGGCCGAGTGGATCGGCACGACCGCCGAGCCCGTGCCGGTCCCCGCCGAGGGCGGTCTGCCGCTGACCACCTCGGGCACCGTCCCGTTCGTGAAGCCCGGGGCGCCCGGAGACCTGGTCTTCGACGCGGGAGCACTCTCGGTGGAACTCTCCCTGAAGACCGCTCAGGGCACACCCGCGGAACCGTCCGCCATCTCCCTGAACTGCGCCCTCGACCCGGAGCAGGAGACCGAGCTGGCGAAGATGGACATCAGTGGTGACGGCGGGGACGGTGCATCCGCGTCGGCGCCGCCCGCATCCGCGCCTGCCGAGAGCGAGTCGTCAGGCGGTGAGGCCACGCCCGAGGTCGGCGCCAGGGCGAAGCAGCCCGCTGTTCCCGACGCCCCTCCGTGCGTCGGCGACGTGGACAACGATCTGAACCTGAACGCCTATGTGACCGGCTATGCCAACGTGACGAAGCTGGACGGGGCGACCAAGTTTCCGCTGGCCTGTACGCAGATCCAGCAGGGGCCGACCCGCGTCGACCTGTCCGAGCCGGGATTCACGCACATCTACCAGGATTCGACCGCCCTGCTCGACTACGAGGGAAAGACTCAGCTGCCGCCCGCTTCGGGCACTTTCCTGACCTTCGGCTTCATGCCGACCACCGCGACCCTGGAGATGACGCAGATCCCCCCAGGAGTGGATGGAGAGGGGACTCCGGACTACAACGTGAAGTCGCACCTGGTGGTCGACTGGTCCGACATGTCGAACAAGGGTGTGACGACCATCGACCTCGACCTCATGCTCCGACTCCGCGACGTCAAGGTGAACGGCGTCCCCCTGGACGTGGGCGACAACTGCCGTACCAGCAAGCCCTTCACCCTGTCCCTGGAAGGCAGGATGACGGCGAAGGACGGTGTCACGACGGGCTACACCCTGGCGACGGGAGGGGTCCTGACGGGGTCGGTGACCCTCCCGCCGTTCAGTGGATGCGGCGCCGGCGAGGACCTCGACAGCCTCTTCACCGCGTCGTTGTCCGGTGTGCCGGGCTACGTCAAACAGGTGCAGGGGGCCCCTTGCGCGGCCCAACAGCACACGCCGGGTTCCGAAGGTGCCGTCTGTACGGACGAGTACGAGCCGGTCGACATCCCCGAGGCGACCCGCTGACCCGCTAAGCCCTACCGAACCATCGCACCGAACGCAGTATCTTCCGCGAGCCGCTGACGAATTGAGGGAACAATGAGACCTGCCTCGAAGACCTGGATCAAGGCCGCCGGTGCCGTCACCGCGTCCGCCGCTCTGGTCATGCCCCTGACCGCCACCCCGGCCGGTGCCGCCACGGCCGCCGCCCAGCTGAACGGTTCGTGGGCCCCCTTCGACCGCTGTCCGGTGGACGCCCCGGCCATGCTCGCGACGGACGGCGACGTCGACGTCCCGCTGTGCGTGACGTCCACCTCGCCCAACGGGACGATCAAGCTGGGCAACACCACGGCGACGACCGGGGCCACGAACCTGCAGTTCGGCGTCATCCAGCACCCGGCCGAGGGGACGTATACGGTCGTCCCCCCGGCCGCCGGATCGATCATCAGCGGAAAGACCACCATCCCCGGTGGTCTGCTCGGCATCATGTGCCCCAGCAACGTCCCGGTCGTCTCGGCCGTCTGCGGGCAGATCACCAACGCCACCCTGAACAAGGTCACCGCCACGGTGGAGTCGGCCGGCACGCCGACCGAATTCAGCCTGGTCGCGGGCATATCCTCCGGGCCGATCGTCAAGCTGCCCGTCAAGATCCGCCTGGAGAATCCGCTGCTGGGCTCCAACTGCTACATCGGAAGCAGCAGCAATCCGGTGTTCCTGCGCCCCGGGAACCTCAGCGCGCCCAGCTTCTCCGCCTCCCGGTTCAACGCTGACGGCACGGCGAACCCGGACGAGGGGTCGATGATTCAGATCGCCCTGTCCGGGGCGGCCCAGGGTGACAGCCAGTTCTCGGCGCCGAAGGCCAGCGGCTGCGGTCTCGGCGGCATCCTCAGCTGGGCGATCGACCTGAAGGTCGGCCTGCCGGCCGCGGCCGGCTCGAACAACCTCGTGCTGAACGACGCCAAGACCTACACGGCCGGACTCACCGCGCCGGGCCTGTCGGTGCCCAACGCGGGCAAGGAACTCTCCGAGAGCTGGCATTCCGCGGTGAAGTAACCGGCGAGAACGGCACGGGGCGCCGTCTCCGGCTTCTTGTCACTTCATGCGCCCCGGACCTTGACCGCCCATGAGCCCGCCCCGGCCGAATGAACCCTGGTCGGGGCGGGCTTCGGCGTGTCCGGGCCCGCTTCCGGGAGCCGCCGCTTCGGCCGGGAGGCCCTCACTTTTCGACAGGTTTCGCGGCCCGATTACTCATCGGTGCACAAGAAAACGGTGCGCTGCAATTACCTCGGAGAAAGTTCGTGAAGTGCTATTGCGGACTTAGGTTACCGGCCCGTAGCGTCCCGCTTGAGCAGCTCGGAAACGCGTCCGTACCTGCTCGTTCGACGCACGTGGAGTCCTGGTCGAACCCCCTTGACCCGGGATTCCTCCGGGAGTTCATCCGGCCCCGAACCCTCCCACCCGGGGCGGGGTTCTCCCGACCGCCGGTGTCTCGTGGCTCCGGCCCCCCTGGGCCACGGGGCACCGGAGCACCCGGAGCGCTTGCGCAGATTCCGACAAAGCCGTCCGGCGGGTTTGTCAATCGGTGACAAGTGATCCACACAGAGATCGAAGTCCGGCGATTCCCGCTGTTCAACGGCTTGTCCTCGCGCTTTCGACGGACATAACGTGCGCCTCCTGGTGCATGTGTGACGAGCCGCCATTGCTTTTACCGGAGCCGGAGCGCTGACAGATGACGTCGTTCACCACCACTTCGAGGGAGGGCCGATGGGTATCGAAGTAGTCGTCGAAGGCCTGACGAAGTCCTTCGGCAAGCAGAACGTCTGGCAGGACATCAGCCTCACCCTGCCGGCCGGTGAGGTGAGTGTCATGCTCGGGCCTTCCGGCACCGGGAAGACCGTGTTCCTGAAGTCCATCATCGGATTACTCAAGCCGGAAAAGGGCCGTGTCCTCATCAACGGCGTCGACATGGTGAACAGCCCGGAGCGCGAAATCATGGAGACCCGGAAACTCTTCGGCCTCATGTTCCAGGACGGCGCCCTCTTCGGCTCGATGTCGCTCTTCGACAACATCGCCTTCCCCTTGCGTGAGCACACCCGCAAGAAGGAGTCCGAGATCCGCCGCATCGTCATGGAGCGGATCGACATCGTGGGTCTGCTGGGCGCGGAGGGGAAGCTGCCGGGCGAGATATCCGGCGGTATGCGCAAGCGGGCCGGTCTCGCCCGTGCCCTCGTCCTGGACCCGCAGATCATCCTCTGCGACGAGCCGGACTCCGGGCTCGACCCGGTCCGTACGGCCTACCTCTCACAGCTCCTGATCGACCTCAACGCCCAGATCGACGCGACGATGCTCATCGTCACCCACAACCTCGACATCGCGGCCACCGTCCCCGACAACATGGGGATGCTGTTCTGCCGCAACCTCGTCACCTTCGGCCCGCGCGAGGTCCTGCTCACCAGCGACATGCCCGTCGTCTCGCAGTTCCTCGCCGGACGCCGCGAAGGCCCCATCGGCATGTCGGAGGAGAAGGACGCGGCCACCCTCGCAGCGGAGCAGACCAACGGCTTCGACCACACGGCCGGGCCCCGCACCGTCGTACCGCAACTGGAGCCCTCACCGGGACTTCCCGTCCGGCAGGCCGCCCTGCGCCGCCGGGAGCGGGTCCTCTCCATGATGGGCCAGCTGCCGGAGGCCGCCCGTACAGCCATCCTGAACAGCTACACGCCGACCTTGGACGGTGGGCGCCGATGACGGCACCACTGCCCGTACGCCCACCCGTGCCGGCCGCGGAGGAGGCGCGGGCGCCGGAGCAGAGGCAGCCCTCGCGGCTCCTCGCCCCGCTGCGCCAGACCGGGCAGCTGTTCGCCCTCGCACTGGCCGTCGGCCGGGCGGTCTTCCGCCGCCCGTTCCAGGTGCGGGAGTTCATCGAGCAGTTCTGGTTCGTCGCCAGTGTCACCATCCTGCCCGCCGCCCTCGTCTCGATCCCCTTCGGCGCGGTCATCGCACTCCAGGTCGGCTCACTCACCGAACAGCTCGGCGCCCAGTCCTTCACCGGCGGCGCCAGCGTCCTCGCCGTCATCCAGCAGGCCAGCCCGCTCATCGTGGCCCTGCTGATCGCCGGGGCCGCGGGGTCCGCGATCTGCGCGGATCTCGGTTCGCGCAAGATCCGCGAGGAGCTCGACGCCATGGAGGTCATGGGCGTCTCGCCGATCCAGCGCCTCGTCGTCCCCCGTGTGCTGGCCACCATGTTCGTCGCCGTCCTGCTCAACGGGCTGGTGTCCGTGGTCGGCACGCTCGGCGGCTACTTCTTCAACGTGATCATGCAGGACGGCACACCGGGCGCCTACCTCGCCAGCTTCTCCGCCCTCGCCCAGCTGCCCGACCTCTACGTCGGTGAACTCAAGGCGCTGATCTTCGGCTTCATCGCGGGCATCGTCGCCGCCTACCGGGGACTGAACCCGCGCGGTGGCCCCAAGGGCGTGGGCGACGCGGTCAACCAGTCCGTCGTCATCACCTTCATGCTCCTGTTCGCGGTGAACATGGTCCTCACGGCGATCTACCTCCAGATCGTCCCCCCGAAGGGGGGCTGACCGATGTCGATGCTCGGCTGGCTCGACCGCTCGGGGGAGCAACTCACCTTCTACGTACGGGCGCTCATCTGGATCCCCCGGACGCTGCGCCGCTATCTCAAGGAGGTGCAGCGGCTGCTCGCCGAGGTCGCCTTCGGCAGCGGCGGCCTCGGCGTCATCGGCGGAACCATCGGCGTGATGATCGCGATGACCCTCGCCACCGGCTCGGTCGTCGGCCTCCAGGGGTACGCGGCCCTCGACCAGATCGGCACCTCCGCCTTCACCGGCTTCATCTCCGCCTACTTCAACACCCGGGAGATCGCGCCGCTCGTCGCGGGGCTCGCCCTCTCCGCGACCGTCGGCGCCGGCTTCACCGCCCAGCTCGGCGCGATGCGGATCAACGAGGAGGTCGACGCCCTGGAGGCGATGGGCGTGCGCTCCATGCCCTACCTCGTCACCACGCGGATCATCGCCGGCGTCGTCGCCATCATCCCGCTGTACGCGATCGGGCTGCTCTCCTCCTACCTGGCGTCCCGCTACATCACCGTGCTGTTCAACGGGCAGTCGGCGGGCACTTACGACCACTACTTCAATCTCTTCCTCTCCCCGGACGACGTGCTGCTGTCGGTGCTCAAGGTGCTGATCTTCAGCGTGCTGGTGATCCTCGCCCACTGCTACTACGGCTTCCACGCCACCGGCGGCCCGGCCGGCGTCGGCGTGGCCGTGGGCCGCTCGGTGCGCAACGCCATCGTGCTGATCAGCGTCACCGACTTCTTCCTCTCGCTCGCCATCTGGGGCGCGACGACAACGGTGAAGGTGGCCGGCTGATGCATTCCCCAACGGCGCAGACGGTGCGCCGCAGACTCGCGGGTGTGGCCTTCGTGCTCGTGCCCGCCGTGCTCGTATGGCTGTCGGTCTCCGTCTACGAGAAGGACTTCACGGACGACGCCACCGTGACCGTACGCACCGGAAGCGTCGGCAACGAGATGCACGACAACGCCGAGGTGAAGCTGCGCGGCGTCGTGATCGGCGAGGTGCGCGACATCGAGGCGGCCGGGGACGGGGCGCGGCTGACGCTCGCCATCGAGCCCGGCCGGCTGGAGCAGATACCCGCGGACGTCACCGCCCAGATGCTGCCCACCACCCTCTTCGGCGAGCGGTTCGTCGCCCTCGTGCCTCCGTCCGTCCCGACCACGCAGACCCTGCGGGCCGGCGCCGTGATCCCGCAGGACCGCTCCTCCAACGCCATCGAGCTGGAGGAGGTCCTCGACAACGTCCTGCCGATGCTGACCGCCGTCCAGCCGCAGAAGCTCGCCGCCACCCTGAACGCGGTGTCCCAGGCGCTCGAAGGACGCGGCGACAAGCTCGGCGACACGCTGGTCACCCTCGATGCCCACCTCAAGGAGTTCAACCCGCAACTCCCCACGCTCAACGCGGACATCAAGGAACTCGTCAAGGTCAGCACGCTCTACGCGGACGCGGCCCCCGACGTCCTGGACGCGCTCACCGACTTCACCACCACCAGCGGCACCATCGCCGAACAGCAGGCGGAACTCGCCGATCTGTACGGCTCCACCACCGCCTCCGCCCAGGACGTCACCTCCTTCCTGCGCAAGAACAAGGACAACCTCATCCATCTCTCCGCCTCGGGCCGGCCGACGCTGGAACTCCTCGCGGAGTACTCGGACGTCTTCCCCTGCACCCTGCGTACGATGGCCGGCTTCGTGCCCGCCATGGACAAGGCGCTCGGCAAGGGCACCGACCGGCCCGGCCTCCACGTCACGCTCAAGCCCGTGGAGTCGAAGGGCAAGTACGTGGCGGGCAAGGACACCCCGGTCTACGACGCGACCGGCGGGCCGCACTGCTACTCGGTGCCGTACACCGGCAGGCCGGTACCGACCGCCGACGCCCGGACCGCTTCCGTCAAGGACAGCGCCCCCGCTGCGGCCGGCCAGGACACCGGACCCGCCGACACCGCCCTCGGCATGCCCAACTCCCCTGAGGAGAGCCGGCTCGTCAACGAGCTCGTCGCCCCCTCCCTGAAAGTACGGCCGCAGACCCTGCCCGACTGGAGCAGCGTGCTCATCGGTCCGGCCTTCCGCGGTGCGGAGGTGAAGCTCAAGTGAAGCGCCGCTCCCTCGCGGGACCCCTCGTGAAGTCGATCGTCTTCGTCGTGGTGACCGCCCTGGCCACCACCGTCCTGGGACTGTCCATCGCCAACACCGGCGTCGGCGACACCGTCTCGTACAAGGCGCGGTTCACCGACGCGACCGGACTCGTCGTCGGTGACAGCGTCCGCATCGCCGGCGTCAAGGTGGGACAGGTCGAGTCCGTCCAGGTCGCCGACAAGCGGCTGGCCGAGGTCGGCTTCGCCGTCCGCAAGGGCCGGAAGCTCCCCGCCTCGGTGACCGCCTCCATCAAGTACCTCAACATGGTCGGCCAGCGCTACATCGACCTCGACCAGGGCGCCGGGCACGTCGGCGCGAGCTTCAGGTCGGGAGAGACCATCCCGCTCTCGCGCACCACACCCGCGCTGGACCTCACCCAGCTCTTCAACGGCTTCCAGCCGCTCTTCGAGGGGCTGTCGCCACCGGACGTCAACCAGCTCGCCGGCTCGATCGTCCAGGTCCTCCAGGGCGAGGGCGGCACCGTCGACAGCATCCTCTCCCACGTCGGATCGCTGACCGGCACCGTCGCGGCCAAGGACAAGGTGATCGGCGAGGTGATCAAGAACCTCAACACGGTCCTGAAGACCGTCAACGACCGGGAGGCGGGCTTCGACGACCTCGTCGTCACCCTCCAGAAGCTCGTCACGGGCTTCTCCGGCGACCGCAAGCCGCTCGGCGAGGCGGTCACGGCGATGGGCGCGCTCACGACCGTCACCGCGGACCTCCTCCAGGACGGCCGCGAGCCGCTCAAGGAGGACATCGCCCAGCTCGGACGCCTCACCGGAGGGCTCGACAAGAACGCTCCCAAGATCGAGAGCTTCCTGCGGAAGACCCCGGCCAAGATGGAGGCCATCACCCGCCTCACCTCGTACGGGTCATGGCTCAACCTCTACCTCTGCGAAGCCAGGGTCAACGGTGTGACGACCGAGGACGGCAGCGCGCCGCCCACCGGCGTCACCATCGACCAGCCGAGGTGCCAGGGATGAGAATCAAGCCCGTACGGGAACGCAACCCCGTCGCCGTCAGCATCGTCGGACTCCTCGTCCTGACACTCGTCGGCCTCGCCGCCTACCGCGCCGACGCACTGCCCTTCATCGGCGGCGGCACCACCTACAGCGCCGACTTCACCGAATCCGCCGGCCTCGACGAGGGCGACGAGGTACGGATCGCCGGAGTGAAGGTGGGCGAGGTCACCGGCGTCTCGCTCGACGGCGCCAAGGTGAAGGTGGACTTCCGGGTCGAGGACGCCTGGATCGGCAACTCCTCCACCGTCGGCATCGCCATCAAGACCCTCCTCGGCGACAAGTACCTCGCCGTCGACCCCCTCGGCGACGCCCGGCAGGACCCCGGCTCCCGCATCACCGCGAGCCGCACCACGTCCCCGTACGACGTCACCCAGGCGTTCAACGGACTCGGCGAGACGATCGAAGAGATCGACACCGCCCAGCTCGCCCGGAGCTTCGAGACGATCTCCGAGACGTTCAAGGACTCACCACCCGACGTACGCAGCGCGGCGAACGGGCTGTCGGCGCTGTCGAGGACCGTGTCCGAGCGGGACGCCGAGCTCGCCACCCTCCTCAAGGGCAGCAAGCAGCTCACGAAGACGCTCGCGAGCAAGAAGAGCAGCTTCGAGACCCTCCTGGAGGACGGGAACCTGCTCCTCGGCGAGATCCAGGCGCGCCGCGACTCCATCCACCTGCTGCTCACCGGCACCCGGAACCTCGGGACGCAGCTCACCGGGCTCGTCACGGACAACGACAAGCAGCTGAAACCCACCCTGGACTCGCTGGGACGGGTCACCTCGGTCCTGGTGAAGAACCGCAAGAGCCTCGACGAGGTCCTCTCCCTGGCCGGCTCCTACAACCGCCTCGTCGGCAACACCCTCGGCAACGGCCGCTGGTTCGACAACTACGTCTGCGGGGTCGTCCCGAAGAACTACCTGCCCGCCGGCACACCCCCCGACGACGGCGACTGCATGCCACCGAAGCAGGGAGGGCGCTGACATGAGAGGCACACGCATCATCGGGATCGGCGCCGGGCTCGCCGTCGTGGCGGTCGCCGCCACCTCGGGTGTGATGGCGATGGACGACCAGGGGAAGACCACCGTCACCGCCTACTTCGACCAGGCCACGGGCGTGTACGCCGGATCGGATCTGCGGATCCTCGGTGTGAAGGTCGGCACCGTCGAATCCGTCGAGCCGAGCGGCAAGGAGGTCAGGGTCACCCTGCGGCTCGACGAGGGCGTCGAGGTTCCCAAGGGGGCGCACGCCGTCGTCGTGGCCCCCAGTCTGGTCGCCGACCGGTACGTACAGCTCGCGCCGGCGTACACCGGGGGAGCGCGGCTCGAGGACGACGCCGTGCTCCCGGCCGCCCACAACGCCACCCCCATCGAGGTGGACCAGCTGTACGAGTCGATCACCGAGCTCTCCACGGCCCTCGGCCCGGACGGCGCCAACACGGACGGCGCGCTCGCGGAACTCCTCGACACCGGGGCCAAGAACCTCGACGGCAACGGAAAGGCCATCGGAGACTCCGTCGAACAGTTCGGCAAGGCGACGAAGACACTCGACAGGAGCAGCGGGAACCTCTTCGACACCCTGTCCTACCTGCAGACCTTCACCACGATGCTGAAGGACAACGACGGCAACGTGCGGGCCGCGGAGCAGCAGCTGAACACCGTCACCGGCTTCCTCGCCGACGACAAGAAGAACCTCAGCGCGGCCCTGAAGGAACTGGGCAAGGCGCTCGGCCAGGTCAAGGGCTTCATCCAGCGGAACCGCGGCGCCCTCAAGCAGAACGTGGACCTTCTGCTGCCGCTCACCCAGACCCTGGTCGACCAGCGCGCCTCGCTCGCCGAGTCCCTCGACACGCTGCCCCTCGCGGCGGGCAACGTGCTGAACGCCTACGACCCGGCGAACCGCACCCTCAACGGGCGCACGAACCTCAACGAACTGTCGATGGGCGGGCCGCTCACCGGGACCGAGGCCGGAGCCGCCGGCCTGGAAGGGCTGGCACCGGTGGACGCCTCCCGGCAGAAGGCACTTCCCGCACTGCCACTGCCCGCCGTCGGCACCGTCTACGGCACCCCGGAGAAGTCCGGGACGAAGAAGCCCGGAACGGACGAGAAGAAGGAGGCGTCCCCATGAGCCCGGCCCTGCGCAGCCCCGGCACCCGCGCGGTCACGGGCCTCGGCGCCCTGGTCGCCGCCGGTGTCGGCTTCGTGCTGGTCGCCACGACCGTCGGCCTGCCGTCGTTCTCGGGCATCGAGCAGGTGCCGCTGCCCGGCGGTGCCGACCTCGGCGACCACCCGTACGAGATCACCGCCGAGTTCGGCGACGTCCTCAGTCTCGCCCCGCAGTCCTCGGTCAAGGTCAACGACGTCGCCGTCGGCCGGGTCACCGGAATCGCCCTGACCCCGGGCAGCTGGACCGCCAAGGTCACCATGCGCGTCAACGGGAAGATCGACCTGCCCGCCAACGCCTACGCCCACCTCGAACAGTCCAGCCTCCTCGGCGAGAAGTTCGTCCAGCTCTCGCCCCCGAGCGCCGGCACCGCCAGGGGCGCCCTCGAGGACGGCGACCGGATCCCGCTCTCCCGCACCAACCGCAATCCGGAGGTCGAAGAGGTCTTCGGCGCCCTGTCGATGCTCCTCAACGGGGGCGGGGTCGACCAGCTCAAGACCATCACCACCGAGCTCAACAAGGCACTCGCCGGACAGGAACCGCAGATCCGCTCGATGCTGAAGCGGGTCGACACCCTCGTCACGAACCTGGACGGCCACAAGGAGGACATCACCCAGGCACTCGACGGCGTCAACCGGCTCTCCGCCACCCTCGCCACCCGCAAACAGGACGTCGGCACGGTCCTCACCGGTCTCAGCCCCGGTCTGAAGGTCCTGGAGAAGCAGCGCGGATCGCTCCTCACCATGCTGCGCTCGCTCGACTCGCTCTCCACCGTCGCCGTCGACACGATCAACAAGAGCAAGGCCGACATGATCGCCGACCTCAAGGCCATCGCACCCACGCTCACCGCGCTCGCCGACTCCGGCAACGACCTGCCGGACTCCCTCCAGGTCCTGGTCACCTACCCGTTCACCGACGAGGTGCTCCGCGGGGTGAAGGGCGACTACCTCAACGTCTACCTGGACGTGACCGCCCAGCCCGGCACCCAGGTCATCCCCGGGCTCACCCCGCCCACGGCGTCCGGCGCGCAGAAGACGCCGGGGGCGGCGCTGCCCCTGCCGCTCCCCTCGGTCACCACACCGGGAACGGAGGGCACCCGCTGATGATCACCCTCGCCATCCGGCTCAAGAACATCGCCTTCCTCGTCATCGCCGTACTCGTCCTCGGCTTCCTGGGGGTGCGGTACGCCGACCTCGGCCACTACGTCGGGCTGCGCGACTACTACACCGTCACGGTGCAACTACCGCAGACAGGAGGCCTGTTCACCCACTCCAACGTCAGTTACCGAGGTGTGTCCGTGGGCAGGGTCGGCCCGATCGAGCTCACCGACGACGGGGTCGAGGCCGAACTGCGCATCGAGAACGACGCGCCGCGCATCCCGGACAGCCTGCAGGCCGTCGTCGCCAGCCTCTCCGCCGTCGGCGAGCAGTACATCGACCTGCGCCCCACCCGCGCGGACGGCCCCTTCCTGGAGAACGGCTCGGTCATCGACCAGGCCGACACCACCATCCCCGCACCCGTCACCGACGTCCTCGTCGGCGTCAACGACCTGACGGCCTCCGTCGACACGGAAGCCCTGCGCACGGTCGTCGACGAGTTCGGCACGGCGTTCAGCGGGCGTGGCGACGACCTCCAGGTCCTGCTCGACACCGGCAGCGAGTTCGTCGAGGCCGCCGACGAGGCCCTGCCGACCACCACCAAACTGATGGCCGACGGCGAGACCGTGCTGCGCACCCAGAACGAACAGGGCGAAGCACTCAAGGGCTTCGCCTCCGGAGCCGAGGAACTCGCCGCGGAACTCAAGGGATCGGACACCGACCTGCGCCGGCTCATCGCCGCGGCGCCCGATGCCACCGAGCAGATCAGCGGCCTGCTGCGCGACCTCGACCCCGCCTTCGGCGTGGTCGTCGCCAACCTCCTCACCACCTCGGAGGTCGCCGTCACACGGCAGCGCGGACTGGAGGAACTCCTGGTCAAGCTTCCCGCCGTAGCGGCCGCCGGCGCCAGCGCCGTCGACCAGGACGGGGCCAGGTTCGGCATGTCGGTCACCTTCTTCGAACCGCTGCCCTGCACCGCCGGATACGGCTCCACCACCTACCGCCCCGGCACCGACGTCTCGGCGGCCCCCGCGGCCAACACCAAGGCCCGCTGCGCGTCCTCGCCCGGCAGCGGCATCAACGTCCGCGGCAGTGCCAACGCCCCGAAGGGCGGCCCCGTACCCGAACCGTTCACGCCGGGCTCCGGTGTCCTCCCGGACACGCTCGGCACCACCGGGAAGGCCACCGCGCCGCCGGCCGACGGCATGGCCGGCCTGCTCGGCCTGGGAGGCGGCTCATGAGCGACCGTACGAGAACCGGGTTCGGCTGGGCCGCGCTGCTCGCCGCCGTGCTGGTCTGCGCGCTCGGCACCTGGTCGTACGCCCAGGCCCGGGGGGACGACACGCTGGCGTACGCGAAGAGCCGCGACACCGCCCTCGCCGACGGCAGGCGGCACCTCGCCCGGCTGACCAGCATGGACGGCAAGAGCGCCGCGCGTGTGAAGTCCGGGCTCACCGCGTGGCTCGACGCCTCGACCGGACCGCTGCACGACCGGCTGGAGCGCAGCCGGAAGAAGGACGCGGGCGAGCTCACCGAGTCCGGCGCCACCGCACGCGGCAAGGTCACCGACGCCGCCCTCACCGCGCTCGACGACCGGGCCGGCACCGCGGCGCTCATCGCGACCGTCGACGTCGAGATCACCCCGCGCACCGGCAAGGGCGGGACGGAGCGCAAACGCTTCGAGGCGACGCTCGCCAGGACCGGGGACGGCTGGAAGATCAAGGCACTTGCCGCGCTATCGGTCGGGAGCGGCTCATGAAGCAGAGCACGGGAACAGCGACGATCCCGCCAAACCCCGCCCCCGTACCGGAGGAGGATCACGCGCCGGACGTCCCCTCCGCCCGTCGGAGGTGGACCCGCCCCGCAGCGGCACTGCTGGCAGTCGCCCTGCTGGGCGTGGGCGCCACACTGTTCGTCCAGGGGCAGCGGCTGCGTGACACCCCCGCCACCTCCAACCACGCCCTGACGGACTCCGCCGCGACCACCCGGGTCGCCGGCGACGTGAGCAGCGCGCTGGGCAAAGTCTTCTCGTACAGCCCGCAGGCCACCGGCGCCACCAAGGAGTCGGCGGAGCAACTGCTCGGCGGCCGGGCCCTCCAGCAGTACGCGGCGCTGTTCGGCCAGGTCGAGAAGCAGGCCGCGGACCAGAAGCTGACGCTCACCAGCCAGGCCGTACGCGCCGGAGTCACCCGGCTCACCGGCAGCAGCGCCCACCTCCTCGTCTTCCTCGACCAGATCTACGAGCGCGACGGGAAGCCCGCCACCACGGCGGCGGCGCAGCTGTCCGTGACCGCGGAACTGCGGGACGGGCACTGGCGGATCGTCGACATCACCTCCAGGTAGGGGAGAGCACCGAATGGCACGGGTACGCACGACGAGGAATCCCCTGCGGGCGGCAGCGGTCGCGCTGACGGTCGCGGCCGCCGTCGCCGCGGGCTGGGGAGGCTGGTCCCGCTACGACGCCGCACACGACGACTCGGCGGCCTACGCGCAGGCCCGCGACGACGCCCTGGCGGCGGGGGAGCAGGCGGTGCAGAACATGAACACGCTGGACCACGCCCGGCTCGCCGAAGGGCTCGACAGCTGGGAGGACTCGACCACCGGTGAGCTGCACGAGCAACTCGTCGACGGGCGGGACGCGTTCGTCAAGCAGATCGAGGCGGCCAGGACGGTCAGCACCGCCAAGGTCCTGTCCGGAGCGGTGACGGAGCTGGACGACCGGGAGGGGAAGGCCGGTGTGATGGTGGCGCTGCGGGTCACCGTCACCGCCCCCGAGGGTGAGCCCGCGGTGAAGGAGAGCCGGATGCTGGGGCAGCTCACCCGCACCCCCGGCGGATGGAAGCTCAGCGCCCTCGGCCAGGCGCCCGTCGGAAACACCGCCGGCTGACCCCGCCCGTCCGCCACGCACGCCTTCGAGAGGACCCCGACATGTCGACGACCCGTCACCTCGTCAACCGCCGCCGCCGGCTCGCCACCGTCGCCGCCACCACCGCGCCGCCGCGTACGGCCGCGGCGCCGGGACCGGCGTCCGAAGCTCCCGGGACACCTGGCGCGGCGGAGCCACCGGAAGCGGCGGTCACGGCCGCCGCCGAAGCGCCCGAGGACGGGACCGGGACGGATGAGAAGGCCGCAGGCGACGGACCTCCGCGCAGACGCCTGCCCCGCCTGCGCATCAGGCTGCCCGCCGTCCTCTGCGCCGCGACGGTCCTCCTCGGCGCCTTCGCCGTCTGGTCGTTCACCTCGGCCGGCACGCTGCGCGACGAGCCGGGCCGGCAGAACGCGGCCCTCACCGACATCGGCGGGACCAGCGAGGTCAAGGGGCAGATCACCGAGGCCGTCGGCGCGGTCTTCTCCTACGACTACGCCTCGCCGTCCAAGTCCGACCAGGCCGCGCGGAAGCACCTGACCGGAAAGGCGGTCCAGCAGCACAAGGACATGCTGGCGGAGGTACGCGCGCAGGCGCCGAAGCAGAAACTCGTCCTCACCACGACCGTCACCCAGAGCGGCGTCGAACTGCTCGACGGCGACCGGGCCCGGCTGCTGGTCTTCGCCGACCAGAGCAACACCCGTACCGGCAAGGAGGAGGAGACGACGTACGCCGCCGCCATGTTCGCCGTGGACGCAGTCCGCCGCGGGGACACCTGGCGGATCGCGGCCATCGACACGTTCACGCGATGACCCAGGAGAGGGAGGACACATGAGGTTCGACGGAACCATGCGCCGCGGACTCGCCGGCACGGCCACCGCGGTCGCGGCGATGGCGGCGCTCACCGCGTCCCAGGCCCCGGGGCTCACGGGCGGCGGCGGAGCCGACGACATGAAGAACGTGGCGTCGGACGACGTGGTCTGGACCGAGGTGCCGAACGACGACAGCTACCACACCGAGCTGCCGCCTCTGGAGTCACCGGAGCCGCCGAAGAGCACCGACAGGAAGCCCCGCCCCGCCGTGGCGCAGTCCTGGGCCGAGGCGGGCATCCCCGCCACCGTCCTGGCCGCCTACCGCGACGCGCAGAGAGCGCTCGGCCGGAGCGACCCCGGCTGCCGTCTGTCCTGGCAGTTACTCGCGGCGATCGGCAAGGTGGAGTCCGGCCACGCGAGCGGGGGGCGGGTGGACGCCGCCGGCACCACCCTCACGCCGATTCTCGGCCCCGTCCTCAACGGCAGCGGCTTCGCGCACATCGCCGACACCGACGGCGGCGCGTACGACGGCGACACCCGGTACGACCGGGCCGTCGGGCCCATGCAGTTCATCCCGTCCACCTGGGCCCACTGGGGGCAGGACGGCAATGGCGACGGGCGCGAGGACCCCGGCAACATCGCCGACGCGGCGCTCGCCGCCGGCCACTACCTCTGCGCCGGGACCCGCGACCTGTCCGTACCGGCGGACCTGGACAGGGCGGTCCTCAGCTACAACCACTCGGACACCTACCTCCGTACGGTCCTGT
The DNA here is from genome assembly GCF_044751065.1 of Streptomyces sp. NPDC088746. Classification (NCBI taxonomy): domain Bacteria; kingdom Bacillati; phylum Actinomycetota; class Actinomycetes; order Kitasatosporales; family Streptomycetaceae; genus Streptomyces; species Streptomyces sp. NPDC088746. The sequence goes on along the minus strand of NZ_JBIVLA010000005.1, from coordinate 80,771 downwards.
CCTGGCTGGAGTTCTACCGCAAGGGCGTCCACCCCGTGGCCGACGGCAAGGGCGTGATCCCGAAGAGCCCCGGTGCGGGAGGTCCCCGAGCCCCCCGGAGCCCGGTCGGCGGGGGCGCTCCCGGCAAGGGCGGCGGCCTCGTCGTCGGCCCGCAGCCCACCCGCACACCGGCTCCGTCCACCTCCCCGGCCCCCACCCCGACGGACTCCGGCACCCCGGGCCCGAGCGGTTCGGCGACGCCCACGGAACCCGGCCCCGGCCCGACCGACAGCGGGCCCACGGATCCGACGACGACCCCTGACCCGACGACGACGCCGGACCCGACGTCCACGCCGGACCCCACCACGACACCGGACCCGACCACGTCCCCGGGCCCCGACCCGGGCACCACGGGCCCGGCCTGCCCCTCGCCCTCCACGGAGACCGGCGCCGACGCCCCCACGGACGCGCCCACCGACGAGCCCTGCCCCACGCCCACCGCATGACGGGTCAGCGGCCGTCGAGCACCTCGGACAGGTCGTACCGCACCACTTCCTCCAACTGCGCGTAGGTGCAGCCGGAGGGGGTGCGGTCCGGCCGCCACCGCCGGAACTGGGTGGTGTGGCGGAAGCGGTCACCCTCCATGTGGTCGTACGCCACCTCGCAGACCCGCTCCGGCGCCAGCGCCACCCAGGACAGGTCCTTCTTGCCGGACCAGCGGCTCGGCGCGCCCGGCAGCCGGGCCCCCTCGTGCGCCGCCGCCTCCGCCCAGGCCGCCCACGGATGCTCCGCGGGGTCGATGCGCAACGGTTCGAGCTCCTCCAGGAGTTCCGCGCGCCGCTTCATCGAGAAGGCCGCGCACACTCCCACGTGCTGGAGTGCGCCCCCGGCGTCGTACAGGCCGAGCAGCAGTGAGCCGACCACCGGGCCGCTCTTGTGGAAGCGGTAGCCCGCCACCACGCAGTCGGCGGTCCGCTCGTGCTTGATCTTGTACATGGTCCGGGCATCCGGCCGGTACGGCAGATCGAGCGGCTTGGCGATCACCCCGTCGAGCCCCGCTCCCTCGTACCGCTCGAACCACTCCTGGGCGAGGGCCGGGTCCGTGGTCGACGGGGCGAGATGGACGGGTGCCGAGGCGTCCGCGAGCGCCCCCTCCAGGACCCTCCGCCGTTCGGTCTGGGCGGTGGTGAGCAGGGACGTGTCGTCGAGGGCGAGGATGTCGAAGGCGACGAGACTCGCCGGGTTCTGCTCGGCCAGCATCCGCACCCGCGAATCGGCCGGATGGATGCGCTCGCTCAGCCGGTCGAAGTCCAGCCGCCCGTCGTACGGCAGGACGATCTCGCCGTCGATCACACACCGCGGCGGCAGATTCTCCCGCACGGCGGTGACCACCTCGGGGAAGTAGCGGGTGAGGGGCTTCCCCGTCCGGCTGCCGATCACCACCTCGTCGCCGTCCCGGTGCACGATCGCCCGGAATCCGTCCCACTTCGCCTCGTACTGCATACCGGGGGGAATCGCGGACACGGACTTGGCGAGCATCGGTTTCACGGGAGGCATCACCGGCAGGTCCATGGCCCCGATTCTCGCTCACCGCGCGGAGCACGTCTTCCGATATGCGGCATATGTGGGCCCGGCCTACGGTGTCCGACATGGGAGCAGGAGCAGCGGTGGAGCTGGACGTGGACGGACGGGCCGTACGGCTGTCCAATCCGGACAAGGTGTACTTCCCGGAGAAGGGCTACACCAAGAAGGACGTGGCCGGCTATTTCCAGGCCGTCGGGCCGGGGATCCTCCGTGCCCTGCGCGAGCGGCCGACCACCCTCCAGCGCTTCGTCGACGGGGTCGAGGGCGACTTCTTCTACCAGAAGCGGGCGCCGAAGAACCTCCCCGACTGGACCCCCACCGCCCGGATCGAATTCCCCAGCGGCCGGCACGCCGACGAGATGTGCCCCACCGAGCTGGGTGCCGTCCTCTGGGCGGTCAATCTCGGCACCCTCACCTTCCACCCCTGGCCCGTGCGCAGGGCGGACACCGACCACCCCGACGAGCTGCGCATCGACCTCGACCCGCAGCCCGGCACCGATTACGCCGACGCGGTGAGGGCCGCCCATGAACTGCGCTCGGTCCTGGAGGACCACGGGCTGCGCGGCTGGCCCAAGACCTCCGGCGGGCGGGGCATCCACGTCTTCGTCCCGCTGGTCCCGGAGTGGACGTTCACCCAGGTGAGGCGCTCCGCCATCGCGGTGGGACGGGAACTGGAGCGGAGGATGCCCGAGCGGGTGACCACCGCCTGGTGGAAGGAGGAGCGGGGCGAGCGGATCTTCGTCGACTACAACCAGACGGCCCGTGACCGCACCATCGCCTCGGCCTACTCCGTACGCCCCTTCCCGCACGCCCCGGTCTCCGCCCCGCTGCGCTGGGAGGAGATCGACGACGCCGAGCCCCGCGACTTCGACCTGCGCACCATGCCCGCCCGGTACGCCGAGGTGGGCGACCTGCACGCCGACATGGACGACCACGCCTTCCGCCTCGACCAGGTGCTGGAACTGGCGAGGCGGGACGAGCACGAGCACAAGCTCGGCGACCTGCCCTATCCGCCGGAGTACCCGAAGATGCCGGGTGAGCCGAAGCGGGTGCAGCCCAGCCGCGCCCGGCACGACGACCGCGGTGACGCGTGAGCGCCGAGGAGGGGGCCGAACCCCCGGCGCACGGCGCCCACGGCAGACCCCCGACCCGGGCCGAGAAGTGGGCATCGTACAAACAGTCTCCGTACGTCCCCGCCTTCGTGCTGCTCTTCATCCTCGCCGCGGCGGCCGGGCTCTTCGCCGGGTCGTACACCTACACGATGGCCGACCCGACGCCCCGCCGGATCCCCGCCGCGGTGGTCGGCGACGTCGAGGCCCGGGGCGGGAAGCAGTTCATCGCCGGGATGGAGAAGGCCCTCGACGCCTCCCTGCGGCTGCACCCGTACGCCACCCGGGCCGGGGCCCGCGAGGCCATGGAGGAGCAGAAGGTCTTCGTGACCCTGCGGCCGGGCGAGCGCGGAGTGGCCATGGACATCGCGGGAGCCGCCGGGGCCACGGTCGCCCAACTGCTCGCCGAGACGGGGGCGAAGGTCGCGAGGGCCACCGGGGTCCCGGTCACGATCACGGACGTCAAGCCGCTCCAGGAGGGCGACCCGCGCGGGCTGGCGCTCTTCTACATCTCGCTGGCCGCCGTCATCATCGGCTTCGTCGGAGCCATCCAGCTCAGCGTGCACGCCCGGGCGCTGAATCCCCTGGAGCGGATCGCCTTCACGGTCGCCTACTCCCTGCTCGGCGGCTTCGCGATCGCCGCGGTCGTGGACTGGCTGATCGGCGCGCTGGACCTGCCGTTCGTCGAGTCCTGGCTGATCCTGGCGTTCACGATGTTCACGTCGGGCATGGTCTTCACCATGTTCAACACCATCATGGGGCGCTGGGCGATGCTCCCCACCTGGGGGCTCATGGTGCTGCTGGGCAATCCGTCGTCCGGGGGAGCGGTGTCCTGGCCGCTGCTGCCCTCGGCGCTCGGCGAGATCGGGCGCTGGCTGCCGCCGGGTGCCTCGGTCAACGCCCAGCACACGGCGGTCTACTACCAGGGCCACCAGTACGCCGCCCCCTTCCTGGTTCTGGCCGCCTGGTCGCTGGTCTCCTGCACGGTCTTCTGGGTGTGGCGCCACCGGCACCCCGGAGGCCGTGGCCGCATGCCTGAGCATGCGGCCACGGCCTCGTGAGTGCGCCTCGCCCCTACAACTCCTGGATACGGATGTCGCGGTACGAGATCACGTCCGTGGTGCTGTGGACCTGGAGCCCGATGTATCCGGAGGCGTACCGCCGGCCGTCGGTGCCCGGGTCGTCGCCCCGCGGCGGCTCGAAGAGCTGCCCGCCGTTGTTGTCGAACTCGTTGATCAGGACACCGTTGCGGTAGACCGAGTAGTGCTGGTCCACCACCCGGATCTCGTAGTCGTTCCAGGTGCCCTTGGGAGTGACCCCGGCGCCGCCGAGACCGACCCGGTCGAACCCGTAGACGGACCCGGTCTTGTACATGTCGCCGTCGGGCCGGTCGTTGACCTGGATCTCATGGCCGTACTTGATGGCGACCCACTCCGGACGGGACTCCTCCGGGTGGTCGTGGACGTTCGGGAAGCGGACGAACACCCCGCCGTTGGCGTTGCCGCCCTCCGGGGCGTCGTCCCGCCACTGGAGCTTCAGCGAGAAGTCCCCGTACTGCCGGGAGGGGAACCAGAGCATCCCCATGCCGTCCACCGTGGTGGAGCTGGTGATCGAACCCTCCTCCTCGTTCAGTGCGAACTGTCCGCCGCCGACCTGCTCCCACTTGGCGAGCGACTCGGCCGTGCCGTCGAAGAGCTTGCGGTAGCCCTCGTCCTGGCCCGGCTTGCCGATGCCGGACTGCTTGGCCGCCCGGTAGATCTTCTTGTGCTCACGGGCGTCGACGACCCCGTCGGTGAGCAGCTTGTCCAGGACCTTGTCGACGTGCTTGAGGAAGAGCGCGTGCGAGGACCAGTCCTTCTCGTCCTCGATCAGCTCGTTGATCGTGCAGCGGTTGCCGGTGAGCCGGTTGGGAACACCGGTGTCGACCGTGCCGACGATGACGGTGCGCCGTTCGTCGAACTCCGGGCAGTTGGGTGCCGGGACACCGCCGCTCTGCGCGACGGTGAAGGAGCTCTGCTTCGCCTCCGAGGTGTTGCCGGCCTTGTCCGTCGCCCGGTGGGCGAACGTGTGGTGGCCGACGCGGTCGACGATGACGGGGGAGGAGTACGCGAGGTACGGGCCGCCGTCGAGGGAGTACTCGGCCTTGTCCACGCCCGAGTCGTCGTCGGTCGCGCTGAGGGTGACCTCGGCGCTCGTGATGAACGCGCCGTCCGAGTTCTTGTCGCCCGCCACGACCACGGAGGTCTCCGGCGGCGTCTTGTCCTGCGAGGGCGGCTCGACGACGGTGAAGTCGACGGACTTCTCCTCGGCCGCGTTGCCCGACTTGTCGGTGGCGCGGTAGCGGACCGTGTGGGCACCGACCTCGTGCACCATCACAGGTGCGGTGTACGGCTGCCAGGCGCCGTCCGCCCCGACGGCGTACTCGATGGTGTTGACCCCCGACCCGGTGTCGGACGCGGTCACGGTGACCGTGGCCATGCCGAGGTAGGCGCCCGCGTCGTCCTTCTCGCCCGAGACGGTCGCGGAGGTCTCCGGCGGCGTCTTGTCGTCCGTCGGCGGCGCGGCGACCGCGAAGTCGACGGACTTCTCCTCCGCCGCGTTGCCCGACTTGTCGGTGGCGCGGTAGCGGATGGTGTGGCTGCCCACCTCGTCCACCACGACGGGGGCGGTGTACGGCTGCCAGGCGCCGTCCGCCCCGACCGCGTACTCGACGGTGTCGACGCCCGATCCCGCGTCGGTCGCCGCCACGGTGACGGTGGCCTGGCCGATGTACGCGCCGTCCGCGTTCTTGTCGCCGTCCACCGTCGCCGAGGTCTCGGGTGCGGTGGTGTCGTCACCACCGCCGCCGTCCTCGGTCACCGTGAGGATGCCCTGCATCGACCCGTGGCCGGGGATCGTGCAGTGGTAGAAGTAGCGGCCGGGCGTGAGGGTGACCTCGACGCTGTGCTTGCCGCCCTCGCTGTCACTGGGGTTGGCCAGGATGTTGACCGCGACGTCGTCGTTGAACTCCGGGTCCGACACGCTGAATGTCAGCGTGTGCGGCATGCCCGTCGTGTTGCCCGTGGCCGCACTGTTCTCGAAGACGATGGTCGCGGCACCGGCCACCGCGGTCTTGGGCGCCGTCAGATAGTGGTCGATGGGGTCGCCGGCGGTCCAGGTGAGGACCTGGTCGGCCGCGGCCGCCGCCCGGTTGTCGTCCCGTCCGTACGCGGCGGTCGAAGCCAGCCCGAGGACCATCAGGAACGAACCGAGCAGGGCGAGCCACCACCGGGCGGGCCCGTACCGCCGTCGCGCGAGGAGTGAAGGGTGTCTCACTGCGCTGCCGCCTTCCTGGCCAGGTCTGCGGCGGCCGGGGTCGGACCGCCGCCCTTGTACGTCACGCGCCACAGCGCGGACTTGGAGTCGGAGGTGAAGAAGCCGCGCCCGTAGTCCAGGACGTAGAGCGAGCCGTCCGGGGCGAACTTCCAGTCCATGAGGTTGCGGATGCCGTCGGCACCGACCGGAATGATCTTCTTCAGGGACTCGGCGTGCGTGGGCAGGCCGCCCTTGCCGACCGTCTTCGGGTCGGTCAGCACCGCGTGACGCGGCTGGGTGTCGTCGTAGAAGTCACCGACGAACCACTTCCCGTCCCAGTACGAGGGCCACTTGGCCTCGCTGGTGCTCGACGCGTCGTAGCGGTAGACCGGGCCGTTCATCGTGGCCTGGCCGCCGCCCTTGAGCCAGGGCAGGAGCTCCTTCTGGTCCTCCACCTTGTAGCTCGGGATGCCGTTCTCGTCGCGCGGGTAGTCGACGCCGCCGCCCTGGGGGGAGTACCAGATGGTGTTTCCGGTCACCGGCGGCAGGTTGACCAGGCCGTCGTTGTTCGGCGACTCGTTCTTCGGCGCGTCGCAGTCGTACCAGTCCAGCGGCTTGGTGGGATCGGGCAGGTTGCGGTCCCGGTAGGGCTGCTTGTTGCCCATGCAGTACGGCCAGCCGTGGTTGCCGGCCTTGGTGATCGCCGCGAACGTGTCGTACTTGGCGGGGCCCCAGGTCGTGCTCGGCGCTCCCGCGTCGGGGCCGACCCAGCCCGCGTACAGCGTGTCGGTCGACTTGTCGATGGAGATGCGGGCGGGGTTGCGGACACCCATCACGTAGATCTCGCCACGGGTCTTGCCGCCGCCCTCGTCCGGCTCCTTGCCCGTGAAGAGATTGCCCTCGGGCAGGGTGTAGGTACCGTCGTCCTCGGGGTGGATCCGCAGGATCTTCCCGTTGAGGTTGTTGGTGTTGCCCGCGGTGCGCCGGGCGTCGGCGAAGGACACGCCCTTGTAGTTCGGCTGCGGGTTGTTGCCGGAGTAACCGTCGCTGAACTGGGAGGAGTTGTTGTCACCGGTCGCGATGTACAGGTTCTCCTCGGAGTCCCAGGCCATCCCGCCGCCCGCGTGGCAGCAGCTGTGGATCTGGACCGGCCAGTGCAGGAGCACCTTCTCGGACGCCAGGTCCAGCTTGTTCGTGGCGTGGTCGAAGGTGAAGCGCGAGACCTGGCGCACCGCCATCTGCTTGTCGCGGTCGATCTTCGCGTGCGGGGTGTAGTGCAGATACACCCAGCCGTTGGTGGCGAAGTCCGGGTCGAGCTCGATCCCGAGCAGGCCCTCCTCCACCTTGACCAGCTCGTCGCCGCCGCCCTTGTTGCCGAAGACGCTCAGCTTGCCGGCGAGGGTGACCTTCTTGGTGGCGGGGTCGTAGACGTGGATCTCGCCCTCGCCCTTGCCGACGTTCGGGTCGTTCCAGTCGGTGACCACCGGCACGCTGCTGTCCGCACCGCCCCGCCCGATGTAGAAGATCCGCCCGTCCTTCGCGGTCACGAGGCCGTGCGGTTCGCCGATCTGGTCGTTCCGGCCGGGCTGATTGGGCTGGGTGAGCCGCTCGGCCGTGTAGTTGGAGTCGATCGTGGCCTTGCAGTCGGCCTGCGACAGACGGCTCGTCCAGGCGAGCGCGCCGCGCAGGTGATCGCGGAAGTCGGTCTCGGCGAAGCTCGCCGCCGTACCGCCCATGGCGGTGTAGAAGGAGCGTCCGCCGTCGTAGTCCCGGCACCAGGAGACCGGGTGGTCCCACCCGTTGGCGCTCTTGCCCGGGGTGTAGGTGAGCTCACGGACGCGGGCCACGGTGTGCACGTCGCCGGACGGGTTGTCCTTCCAGTTCAGCCACTTGTCCGGGCGCTTCCACTCCAGCGGGAGGTTCTTCGTCGCCGGGTGCTGCCGGTCGCCGATCTCCACGGTGGCCCGCTGGACGCCTGTCGGGCTGTCCGCTGCCGGGCGGGCGCCGACCAGACCGGTGAACCAGTCGGAGTACGGTTCGGTGCGCGCCGCGTCATGGATGCCGAGGAAGCCGCCACCGGCCTCCATGTACGCCTCCAGGCCAGCCTCCTGCTCCGGGTCCAGCACATCGCCGCCGCCGGTCAGGAAGACGACCGCGTTGTACCTGCCGAGCTTCCTGCCGTTGGTGAAGACCCCGGCGTCGTCGGTGGCGACGGTCTTGAAGCGCCCGGCCTCAGGACCGCTGAGCCCGATCTTCTCGATGGCCGCGATGCCCGCGTCCACGGTCGGCGACTCCTCGCCGGCCGAGGCGTGGAACACCAGTACCTTGACGTCGGCCCCACCGGGCGGCGTGGGAAGGGACAACGTTGTCGCCATCCGTTCCTTCAGCCCGGGGTCCGGATAAGGGCTGGCAGTGGCCGCGTTGCCGCCGAGCAGGGACGCGGTCAGGGCACCTGCCGCCACGGCCGCCGCGATTCCGCGGCGCGATCTGGACCTGTGATGTGGTGTGCGCTGCATGTGGTCACCCACCCCTCTTGGTCACTTCTCTGGTCACTTCTTCGTCACCGCACCTCTGTGGTCACTGCGACAGCGCACGAAGCTAGACCTCTTTTCGTGGCTCGCCAATAGGTATGGCAGCAATCGAACGAACTTTGTCCTGAGTGTGGATAAACCACCGGCCCACGGCTACCGTGTGGGCCGTCCAGGGGAGCAGCGCGTCAGTTTCCGTCTCGCAGTGGGGAGTTCGACATGGACCGAAGGACCTTCAACCGCCGGATGCTGGTGGGCGGCGGGGTGGCGGCGGCCACCGGCGTGACATCGATGTCACTCGGCGCCGTGCAGGCCACCTCCGCGGAGAACCCCGCGAAGACGGCCCCCGCGGGCGGCGTCGTCCGCCATCTCAAGCTGTACGCGGAGAAACTGGCGGACGGTCAGCTCGGCTACGGCTTCGAGAAGGGCAAGGCGTCGATCCCCGGACCGCTCATCGAGATCACCGAGGGCGACACGCTGCACATCGAGTTCGAGAACACCACGGACGTCGACGCCAGCCTCCATGTGCACGGCGTCGACTACGACATCGCGAGCGACGGCACCCGGATGAACCGCAGCCACGTCGAACCCGGCGGCACCCGGACGTACACCTGGCGCACCCACGCCCCAGGCCGCCGCAAGGACGGCACCTGGCAGGCGGGGAGCGCCGGTTACTGGCACTACCACGACCACGTGGTCGGCACGGACCACGGCACGGGCGGCATCCGCAAGGGGCTGTACGGGCCACTCGTCGTACGCCGCAAGGGAGATGTGCTGCCGGACAAGACGATCACGATCGTCTTCAACGACATGACCATCAACAACAAGGCGGCCCACGAGAGCCCGAACTTCGAGGCCACCGTGGGCGACCGGGTCGAAGTCGTGATGATCACGCACGGCGAGTACTACCACACGTTCCACATCCACGGGCACCGCTGGGCGGACAACAGGACGGGGCTGCTCACCGGCCCCGACGACCCCAGCCGCGTGGTCGACACGAAGATCTGCGGACCGGCGGACTCCTTCGGTTTCCAGATCATCGCGGGCGAACACGTGGGAGCCGGCGCCTGGATGTACCACTGCCACGTCCAGAGCCACTCCGACATGGGGATGGCCGGCCTGCTGCTCGTCGCCAAGGCGGACGGCACGGTGCCGGGCTACGACCCGCCGCACCACGCGGCAGGCGCGGCCGAGGAACACGCACACTGAGACCGGCCGGCGCACGGGGGCGGCCGGCCCGGGTCAGGTCCCGGCCGCCATCCGCTGCTGCTCCTCCTCGACGATGCGCCGGGCGAGGGCCCCGTCCGACACGTCGACGGCGTCGGGCGTCGCCTCGGCGAGATCGCTGCGCCGCGCGTACGCGTCGAAGAGCCGGTCCTTGCGCGCCAGGATGTCCAGCATCCGCTGGTCCACGCTGTCCGCCGCGAGGAGCCGGTGGACCCGCACGGTCCGTATCTGCCCCATGCGGTGAGCCCTGGCCACCGCCTGGTGCTCCATCGTCGGCTTGATCTGCGGCTCGCACAGGATGACCACCGACGCGGCCTGGATGTTGAGCCCGACGCCACCGGCCTGTATCTGGCTCAGCAGCACGGCGTGACCGTCCACCGCGCCGAAGTGGTCGACGAGTTCCTGCCGGCGAGCCGCCGGGAGGCTGCCGGAGACCGGACCGAACACCCCGTCGCCCAAGGCGTCCCGGACGGTCCGGAGCACCTCACGGAAGTACGAGAAGACCACGACCTTCAGCCCGTTGGCCTCCGCCTCCGCGACCAGCTCGCGCAGCCGGTTCAGCTTCGCCGAGGTCTCGGGGCGGGCGTACGCGGCGCGGCGCATCCGCATGAAGTGCCCCGAGCCGACCGCCTCGCGGTACGCCTCCAGGTCGGCGGGGGAGAACTCCTCCCACTCGTCGGCCTGCACCAGCGCCGGGAGTTCGCTCAGCACGTCGTCCTGGTTCCGGCGCAGATAGGCGGGTGCGACGGCCCTGCGGAACGCGTGCGAGCCGGCGACGCCGTGTGTGGAGGTGACCAGCGGTGCCAGCTCGGGCCGCAGCTGCCGCACCAGGCTCCGGAACTCCTCGACCCGGTTCTCCATCGGGGTGCCGGTCAGGAAGAGCACCCTCTCGGCGTGCCGCGTCCAGCCGCCCACGGCCCGGGAGCGGCGGGTCTCGGCGTTCTTCACGAAATGGGCCTCGTCCACCACCACCATGCCCGGCCTGACCCCGGACTCCGGGCCTTCCGGCAGGGTGGACAGCGCGTCGAAGGTGGTCAGGGCGACCCCGCCCCGCTCGCACCACTCGCCGAACGCCCCCTGCCGCTCGGGGCCGTGCACCTGCACGGCCCGCAGGGTGGAGCGGGCGGTGACCTCCCGCCGCCAGTTGATCAGGACGCTCGCCGGGCACACCACCAGGAAGTGCTTCTCGCCCCCGGCCGCGAGATGAGCCAGCGCGGCGATGGCCTGCACGGTCTTGCCGAGCCCCATCTCGTCGCCCAGGATCACCCGCTTCTGGGCCAGCGCGAAGCGCGCTCCGAAGGACTGGTAACCGCGCAACGAGACCCGCAGGCACGTGTCGTCGAGCCGCAGCCCGCGGACCCGGTCCGCGATCCCGGCGGGCAGGAACCCCTCGGCCGCGTCCCGGTCCGGTCCGCTGCCGGACAGCTCGGCGAGCAGGCTGTAGTACTCGGCCGAGCGCAGCTCGAAATCGACCCAGGCCTCCGCCTCCGACGCGGGACCGCGCAGCAGATCGACCGAGACCTGCCCGAACAGGGTGCGCAGTCCGCGCGCGTCCGCGTCCCGCACCACCGCCCGTACGGAGGCGACGGCGGCCGGGACCCGGGCGCCGGCGGCCCGTCCCGAGAACAGCATCCGCAGCCGGCTCCGGGCCGGCGCCGCCGCCACGAGCAGCGGTTCCAGCTCCGCGGACAGACGGCGGGCGGCGTCGACCGCCCGGCGCACGTCGGGGCCGCCCTCCACCAGCCGGTGAAGGGCGACGAGCAGCGCGTTCGTCGCCGCGTCCGACGCGTCCATGTCCATCCGTACGGCGACGGTGTCCCGGACCGCGTGGGCGATCTGCCGCGCGGCGGCCAGCGCCTGGTCCGCCGTCTGCGCGCCGACACCGGGGATCTGGCGGAGCTCGTAACGCCCTGCTCCATGGACCCGGCCGACCGTCCTGTACCCGGCCTGTTCCAGCGCGCCGAGCCGCAGCCGGCCCTCCGTGACGTCCGCCAGCCTGGAGGCGGGGATGGCGGCCAGTTCGAGGGCGACCAGGGCGTCCAGCAGGGGGGTGAGCGCGGCGTGCGCGGCCTCGACGGCGCGGCGGTGGTCGTCCAGCACGGCGAGGGCCGTTCCGGCGAGCGTCCGGGCCTCGTCGAGCAGCTCACGTGCGGCTCTGCCCGTCGGCGTCCGGCCCGCCGGCGTTCTTCCCGTCATGTACGTCCTTCTGTCCCCGTGGCCCCTCCGTGACCGGCGGCGGCCGTGCCTCCCCGGGCGCCTCCCATCGTGCCACGGGCGCGGGTCGGCGCCGTGCTCACCGGGCGGTCGCCCTGCGCTCCGCCGGCCCGCCGGGGCTGCGGGTGTCGGTGGCCGGTGCAAGACTCGGAGGGTCAGGACGTCTGGCGCGAGGAAGACGCGTGAGACACGGACCCCGCCCGAGGAGCACACCATGCTCGACCCGGCCTTCGTAACCGGCGCCCCCAACTGGATCGACCTCGGGACCCCCGACCTCGCCGTGGCCACCGCCTTCTACAACGGCCTCTTCGGCTGGGACATGGTGGCGGGCGGCCCCGAGACCGGCGGGTACGGGATGTACCAGCTGCGGGGGAAGACCGTCGCCGGTGTGATGACCGTGCCGGAGGACCAGGGGAAGCCCGCCTGGTCGGTGTACTTCCAGACCCCCGACGCCGACGCCACCGCGAGGACGGTCGAGCAGGCCGGGGGCACCGCCGCGTTTCCTCCGATGGACGTGCTCGACTACGGGCGCATGGGCGGCTTCACGGACAGCACCGGGGCGTACTTCGGCGTCTGGCAGCCCGGGACGAACACCGGCCTGGGCATGATCATGGAGCCGGGTGCGCTGATCTGGTCCGAGCTGTACACCCCGGACGTCCCCGCGGCGGCCGCGTTCTTCCACACCGTCTTCGGCTGGCAGACCGACGAGATGTCGTACCCCAGCGGTACCTACACCATGATCCAGCCCGCCGGTGACAAGAGCGGCGACTCCTCCTTCGGAGGGATCGTGCCCCTCGACGCGGTGCCCGCCCAGGCCGAGGCGGGGCCGCACTGGCTGCCGTACTTCGCCGTGGACGACACCGACGCCACGGTGGCCGGCGTGGAACGGCTCGGCGGCCGGGTCACGATGCCGGCCACGGACGTGCCGCAGGTCGGACGGATCGCCACCTTCGCCGACCCCGCGGGTGCGGCGTTCGCGGTGATCAAGCCCGCACCCATGGAGTAGGGCGGACCGGGCCGGAGAGGCAGTGGGCCCCGGACCGGCCTGCCGTTGAACAATCGTTGATCACTTGTTTATCGCGACCCGGCACCGTATGGCGCATGCCGATCAACACCATGACCGCCTCCGACGAGCTCACCTGGCAGGAGACCGCGCTGTGCGCGCAGGCCGGGCCCGAGTTCTTCTTCCCGGCGCCGGGCAGCTCGACCCGCGAGGCCAAGCAGCTGTGCAACGCCTGCGAGGGCCGGGTGGCCTGCCTGGAGTACGCACTCGCCCACGACGAGCGCTTCGGCGTCTGGGGAGGACTCTCCGAGAAGGAGCGGGACCGGCTGCGCAGAGGCCGGTCCGAGCGCGGCTGAACACCGGGGGTGAGAGACCTTCCCCCTCACGGGATCCGGAAGGTCTCGCCGTACACCTGCCACACCAGCGGCTTCTCCAGTCCGAGATTTCCCTCGCGGAGGAAAAGCCGCTGCGCCGTGTCGATCCGGGTCGTGTCGCGCTGCACCTTACGGGCCTTGATCGCCGACCGGCTCTCGTCGAGGAAGGCGTTCAGATACGCCGTCTCGTCGCCGCCCTCCGCGGCCGTGTCCGTCGAGGCCATCGCGGCGTCGCGGATGCCGTAGAAGCCGTCCGCCTCGACACCGGGCCCGTGCAGGACCATCGCGTCGTAATAGATGAACTGCCCCAGGGTGCCGAGGCCGTCCATCTTCGCCAGACGGACCGCCGGCTCGAAGTACAGCCTGTCGCGCGTCGCGTCCTGGGCCTTCCGGAACGCGGGGTCCTCCGCGGCCCTGTGCCAGGCGCCGGTGAAGCCCGGATCCAGGCCCTCGTGCGAATCGGTGCCGTCCACCGCGCGCAGGGCGGGGAGGTACGCGGCCAGCGGGTTGTCCGGATACTCCTCGGTGTACGCCTCGACCAGTTGCAGCATGTCGTTGGTGCCGGAGCAGAAACCGATGATACCGGCGGTGTAGCCGGTGCCGTCGCCGACGTCCTCGATCGCCCCGTACTGGCTGCGCCAGTCAAGGGTGGACGCCTCCGCGCTGGCGACCAGCCGGGACGCGGTCTCCTTCATCGCCGGGGCGGCGAGGCCGGGCGGCAGGGCGTCGGTCTCGTCGGCGTGCTCGTCGGCCTGCTCGGCCGCGGCCGGCGCCGCCGTGCCGGTCTTCTCGGGCGCCTGCCGGGCGACGGCGGGCGGCTCCGAGTCGCCACCGCTGAACAGGATCGAAGCGGCGATGGCGATCGGTGCGCCGAAAAGAACAAGACGCGTCACTGGTTTCACCCGGCACAGAGTACGTTCCGTAAAGCTGTGGGGACAGTCTGGATGTGCTGTGGGGGCGGGGTGAACGCACAGCGGCGGCGCACGGGTGACGCGGGCGCCCCCGCAGTGCCGCGGGACCCGGGAGCGGAAGCCGCGCCCCGCCGGGCGGGCCTAACGAGCCGATCAGCCCAGGGCCGCCCCGGCGGCCAGGCCGG
>NZ_JBIVLA010000005.1:0-66353 GCF_044751065.1 Streptomyces sp. NPDC088746 | reverse complement strand
ACAGCTCCCGTCCCTAAACGCGGGGGCGACCGTCCGCCGGGCCGGGGGGGCGGGGTTTACCCCACCGGGGCGGCCCCGGCGACCCGCGGCCCCCGCCGCTGTCCGGCGGACCCGGGGAGCGGATCCCGAGCCCGGCCGGGCGGACGTACCGAGCGGATCAGCCCTGTGCGGCCCGGGCGGCCATGCGGGCCTTGCGGATCGCCAGCTTCTCGTCGAACTTCGCCGCTTCGCTGTCCAGGCCGTTCATGTACAGCCCGAGCTCCTCCTGCGCCTTGAGACCCTCCGGGCCGAGGCCGTCGATGTCGAGGACCTTCAGGTAGCGCAGGACGGGCTGGATCACGTCGTCGTGGTGGATCCGCATGTTGTAGATCTCGCCGATCGCCATCTGCGCGGCGGCCCGCTCGAAGCCGGGCATACCGTGTCCGGGCATCCGGAAGTTGACGACGACGTCGCGCACGGACTGCATCGTGAGGTCCGGGGCGAGTTCGAAGGCCGCGCCCAGCAGGTTGCGGTAGAAGACCATGTGCAGGTTCTCGTCGGTCGCGATCCGCGCCAGCATCCGGTCGCAGACGGGGTCGCCCGACTGGTGGCCGGTGTTGCGGTGCGAGACGCGGGTCGCGAGCTCCTGGAAGGCCACGTACGCGACCGAGTGCAGCATGGAGTGGCGGTTGTCGGACTCGAAGCCCTCCGCCATGTGCGCCATGCGGAACTGCTCCAGCTTGTCCGGGTCCACGGCGCGCGAGGTGAGCAGGTAGTCGCGCATCACGATGCCGTGCCTGCCCTCCTCCGCGGTCCAGCGGTGCACCCAGGTGCCCCAGGCGCCGTCGCGGCCGAAGAGGGAGGCGATCTCGTGGTGGTAGCTGGGGAGGTTGTCCTCGGTCAGCAGGTTCACGACGAGGGCGATACGCCCGATGTCGGTGACCTTGGACTGGCCGGTCTCCCACGCCTCCCCGTCCTCGAAGAGGCCGGGGAAGTTACGGCCGTCGGAGAACGGCACGTACTCGTGGGGCATCCAGTCCTTGGCGACCTTGAGATGGCGGTTGAGTTCCTTCTCCACCACCTCTTCCAGCGCGTACAGCAGCTGGGCGTCGGTCCACGCCTTCGAACTGCCTGTGTGGGGAGAGGTGATCGTCACGGGGGCTCCTGGGGACGGGAGAATTACTTACGGCTACGTAGGTTACGTGACCGTAGGTTAAGGCGGCAGTAAGGCCGCGGCCAAGCCCGGTCCTCGCGGTACGCGCTCACACACTGTTATCCATGCAGGTCATGGGTGCCTTTGAGGGGACAAGTCAGGCGCCGTCGCCCGCGATTCCCGGCAGCTGCCCGGGGGTGGTGTCCCGCAGCCCGTCCTCGTCCAGAAGCAGCCACCGGGTGATGCCCAGTGACTTCAGGAACGGCACGTCGTGGCTCGCCACGATCAGCGCTCCCTCGTACGCGGCCAGCGCCGACGTCAGGCGGTGCACGCCGGACAGGTCCAGGCTGTTCGTCGGCTCGTCCAGCATCAGCAGCCGGGGCGCCGGGTCGGCCAGCAGCAGCGCCGCGAGCGTCGCCCGGAGACGTTCGCCGCCCGAGAGCGTCCCGGCGGGGCGGTCCGCGCGCCCGCCCTTGAAGAGGAAGTGTGCCAGCCTCGCGCGGATGCCGTTGTCCGTGGTGCCGGGGGCGAAGCGCGCCACGTTGTCCACCAGGGACAGGTCGTCGTCGAGGACGTCGAGACGCTGCGGCAGGAAGCCCGTCGGGACCTGGGCGGCCGCCTCGCCCGACACCGGGTCCAGCTCGCCCGCGACCGTGCGCAGCAGCGTCGTCTTCCCCGCCCCGTTGCGGCCGACCAGCGCGATCCGCTCCGGACCGCGGAGCTCCCACTCGCCCGGTACCCGCGCCCCGTAGGCGAGTTCGAGGTCGCGGAGCAGCAGTACGTCGGTGCCCGGATGCACCTTGGTGTGCGGCAGCTCGATCCGGATCGCCTCGTCGTCCCGTACCGCCTCGACCGCCTCGTCGAGGCGCTCCTCCGCGTCCGCCAGCCGTTCGGTGTGCATGATGCGGTGTTTGCCGGCCGACTCCTGGGCGGTCTGCTTGCGCTGGCCCATCACCGCCTTCGGCTCGCGCTTGGAGTCCCACATCTTCTGCCCGTACCGCTTGCGCCGGGACAGCTTGACGTGGGCATCGGCGAGTTCGCGCTTCTGCCGCCGTACGTCGGCCTCCGCGACCCGCACCATCCGCTCGGCCGCCTCCTGCTCCACGGCCAGCGCCTGCTCGTACGCCGACAGGCTGCCGCCGTACCAGGTGACCGCGCCGTCGCGGAGATCCGCGATACGGTCCACCCGTTCCAGCAGCTCCCGGTCGTGACTGACCACGACCAGCACCCCGGTCCAGGCGTCCACCGCGTCGTACAGCTGCCCACGGGCGTACAGATCGAGGTTGTTGGTCGGCTCGTCCAGCAACAGGACGGACGGTCGTGCCAGCAGCAGGGCGGCCAGGCGCAGCAGTACGCACTCGCCGCCGGACAGCTCGCCGACGGTCCGGTCGAGACCGATGGCGGTCAGACCCAGCTGGTCGAGCACCGCCCGGGCGCGCTCCTCGACGTCCCAGTCGTCCCCGACGGCGGCGAAGTGCTCCTCGCGGGCGTCTCCCGCCTCGATGGCGTGGAGTGCCGCCCGCGTGGTGGCGACACCCAGGACCTCGTCCACCCGCAGAGCGACGTCCAGGGCGAGGCCCTGCGGGAGGTAGCCGATGTCGCCGGCCGTGCCGATGTGTCCGGCCGCCGGCGTGAGTTCACCGGCGATCAGCCGCAACAGAGTGGATTTGCCACAGCCGTTGAGACCGATCAGTCCGGTCCGGCCGGGGCCCACGGCCAGGTGGAAGTCATCGAAGACCTCACTCCCGTCGGGCCAGGCGAACGAGAGTGAGGTGCAGTGAATATGCGTGGTGGATGCAGGCACAAGGGCCTCCCGGCTGCGTCGAGGAAACACGGAGAACGGCTCGGACACTGGGGTCACGCAGGGCACGCGTGCGGCAGGGCACGCGGCGCGGAACGCGGACACCTCAGATGTGGAGCAACGTCCTTCTCCGATCCGACGACAACAGGGACATCGACGACGCTACGAGCCGGCCCGTGGCCACGCAACCGAATTCCGGAGGCGCTTCACCAGGGCGGGCCGTCGTCTCAGGCCGGCCCGCCCAGGAGATCGCTCAGATCGCCGTCCAGGTCCATGAAGCGGTACTCGTCCCCCACGGGGACCAGCTCCTGGGCCCGCTTCAGGAAGCGCCGCAGCTCGGACGTCCGGACATGGACCATGGCGATGCCCTCCACCGCGTGGAACTCCAGCACCGTACGGTCGTAACCGAACGGCCGGACCCGGACGTCACCGAGGCCCGCCGGCGCGTCCATGCCGGTGGCGAGCAGCTCACGCGAGAACTCCCAGGACACCTCGGTGCCTTCGAGGGTCGCGGGGGCCGGGAACGCCATGCGGACGGCGAAAGGGTCCTTGCGGTCGTAGTGCAGTGTGGCGGGCAGAGTCTCCATACGCGGCGCGGACGCGACCATACGGGCCTGCACGGACTGCTCGATAACGCTGGACAAGACCTGCTCCCTCTCGCCTCGGACGAACGGTTCCCGGCATTGGAGTAGACGACGGAACGCCTGAATCCGTGCACCGGGGGGCGGCGTGAGCTGCGTCACCGCCCGGTCTCCCTCAGATCAACTGCCCCGTTCGGGGCGGTGCACCCTGGACGCGCGTCCACCAGTGGGTTAGCTTCCAGCGCCATGAGGGCCATGGGGAAGACGAGACGGCTGATCGCACCGCTCCTGTGCGGGGCGGCGGTGACCGCCGCACTGGCCGCACCTTCGGCGCACGCCACTCCGGCCGGGCACGAGCACCGGAAGCCGGAATGGACGCTCACCGCGACGGGCACGGACGCGCGCTTCCGCGGTCTCGCCGCTGTGGGCCGCGACGCCGCCTGGGTCGCGGGCTCCGGGGGCACGGTGCTGCGCACGACGGACGGTGGACGCCACTGGCGCGACGTCTCGCCGGACGGCGCCGCCGGACTGGAGTTCCGGGACGTCGAGGCCTTCGACCGGCGGCGTGCGGTGGCCCTGGCCATCGGCGAGGGCGAGGCGTCCCGCGTCTTCCGTACCGAGGACGGGGGCGCGACCTGGACCGAGTCCTTCCGTAACACCGACGCCCGCGCCTTCTACGACTGTCTGACCTTCTTCGACAGCCGGCACGGTCTCGCGATGAGCGACCCGGTGGACGGGAAGCTCCGCATCCTGTCGACCTCGGACGGCGGGCGCAACTGGCGGGTGCTGCCCGATGCCGGGATGCCCGCGGCGCAGCCCGGCGAGGCCGGATTCGCGGCGAGCGGCCAGTGCCTCGTGAGCTCGGGCCGCGAGGACGTCTGGCTCGCCACCGGCGGCGCGGCGGCCGCCCGGGTGCTGCACTCCGCCGACCGCGGCCTGACCTGGACGGACGCCGGGGCGCGGATCCCGGCGGGTGACCCCGCGCGAGGCGTGTTCGGCCTCGCCTTCCGGGACCGGACGCACGGCATCGCGGTCGGCGGCGACTACCGCGCCGAGGAGGCGTCGCCGGACGCCGCGTCCTTCACCGGGGACGGCGGCCGGAGCTGGCGGAGCGCGGCCACCCCGCCGCCCGCCTACCGTTCGGGCGT
Organism: Streptomyces sp. NPDC088746; assembly: GCF_044751065.1. Lineage (NCBI taxonomy): Bacteria > Bacillati > Actinomycetota > Actinomycetes > Kitasatosporales > Streptomycetaceae > Streptomyces > Streptomyces sp. NPDC088746. The sequence goes on along the minus strand of NZ_JBIVLA010000005.1, from coordinate 61,691 downwards.
CGCCTGGCTGCCCCACAGCCGGGGCTCGGCGCTCGCCGTGGGGCCGACGGGCACCGACGTCACCCGGGACGGCGGGCGCACCTGGCTGACCGTGGACACCGGTTCGTACGACACGGTCGACTGCGCCCCGGACGGCGGCTGCTGGGCCGCGGGCGAGAAGGGCCGGGTCGCGCGGCTGCGTTAGAGCCGCCCCCCCGGAAAATCTGATGAAAGGACGATTCGTTGTGGCGGATGCTCATGAGGACGACGTTCTGGCCCGGATCGCCAAGGGGCTCGTCTACACCGAGTCGGAAGCGGCCTTCCTGGCCCCTCGGCGCCGCACGGAGCAGATCTTCGAGTACAACCTGACACCTCCGGGCCGGTCGGAGAGGCGCCGGTCGCTGCTTGTCGAGATATTGGGCTCGGTCGGTGAACGTACGGTGCTGCTGCCGCCGTTCAACGCCGCGTTCGGCAGCAACGTCCATATCGGCGACGACTTCTTCGGGAACGTCAACCTGACGTGCGTCGACGACGTGGACATCCGCATAGGCGACGACGTCATGATCGCTCCGGGTGTGACCCTGACGACGACGGGACACCCGGTGCACCCCTCACGACGTGCCGACTTCGGGCGGTTCTGCGAACCGATCGTGATCGAGGACAAGGTGTGGATCGGCAGCAACGTGGTGGTCCTGCCCGGCGTCCGCATCGGATACGGGTCCGTCATCGGTGCCGGCAGTGTCGTCAGCCGCAGCATTCCCGCGATGACCGTCGCGCTCGGCACGCCTTGCCGGGTGGTCCGCCCCATCACGGAGGAGGACCTCAGCACGCGCGCAGCCGGGCGATAGTGGGTGTCGTCCGCCCGGCGGACACGGGAGGCGGCCTAGCCGGGCAGTTGCTGCCGGTACGGTGCCAGCGCGTCGGCGGTCTTCGTCGCGAGGAACTCCGTGATCCGGTAGGCGCACACCCCGTGCTCCGCGAAGGGATCGGAAGCCGCGAGCCTCTCGATCTCCGCACGGTCCTCGCCCACCGCCAGGATCACACCGCCGTCGCGGGGGTTCTTGCGCCCCGAGGCGATGAACACCCCGGCCGCGTACCGCGCGTCCAGCCAGGCCACGTGCTCCGTCATGAGGGCGTCGACGCGCTCGACCGGTGCGGTGTAGGTCAACTCGAGTACGAACATGATCGCCAGGCTACCGGTGCCTAAGGGCTGTCCCGTAATCCCTGGCGGGCGCACGACGACAGCTACGGCACCTCGCTGCGTTGTCGGAACGCCCGAATACATCCAGTATGCGAAAGCACCTCCGCCTTGCGATGCACCGCATCTGACGCCGTGCGCTGATCCACCAGGGATTACGGGACAGCCCTTAGACTGACCGGCCATGACGACTTTCCGGATGCCCGCCGACGAGGCCGAAGCCCGCTCCGTCCAGGACGCGTTGCGGGCGCAGGTGGTGCTGGACGAGCCGGGCCCGCCGCCCGGCACCGGGCGGGTCACCGGTGTCGACGTCGCGTACGACGACGAGCGCGACCTCGTCGTCGCGGCCGCCGTCGTCCTGGACGCGGCGACCCTGGAGGTCATCGCCCGTTCCACCGCGAACGGCACCGTGACGTTCCCGTACGTCCCCGGCCTCCTCGCCTTCCGGGAGATACCGGCGGTCCTGGCGGCGCTGGAGGGGCTGCCGGTGGACCCGGGGCTCGTCGTCTGCGACGGCTACGGGCGGGCGCACCCGCGCAGGTTCGGGCTCGCCAGCCACCTCGGAGTGCTCACCGGCCTGCCGGTCATCGGCGTGGCGAAGAACCCCTTCACCTTCCGCTACGCACAACCCGGCCCCCGGCGCGGTGACTTCACCCCGCTCCTGGACGGGGACGAGGAGGTGGGCCGGGCCCTGCGCACGCAGGACGACACGAAACCCGTCTTCGTCTCCGTCGGTCACCGCACCGGCCTGGACAACGCCTGCGCCCATACGCTCGCGCTGGCGCGCGACTTCCGTCAGCCGGAGACCACGCGCAGGGCGGACGCCCTCTGCCGGGCCGCCCTGAAGGAAGCGATCGGCTGATCGGGGCCCCCGCCCGGAGATCTGTTGCCGACTGAGTACAAATACGGATGTTGTTTGTCGAACATCAGGGGCAGGCTGGTACGCATGATCGACCACCACGCACCTCAGATGAGCACCGGAACCGTACGTCTCTCCCAGCGCGGCGTCGCCGTGGGCATGACCCTGGGCGTCCTCGCGGGCGCCGGCTGGACCGTGTCCATGGTCGTCACACTGGCGTCCTGGATGCTCTGACCCGCGCGCGCGGCGCCGGCGCTCAGCGCACCGCCGCGACCCGGAAGCGCAGCCCCGCGGCCGTCAGCCGCTCCAGCAGCGCGTCGCCCATCGCCACGGCCGTCGTGACCTGACCCGACGTCGCCGGCAGGTCGTCGAAGGCGAGCGCCAGAGCCGCTTCGGCCAGCATCTTCGCCGTCTCGTCGTAGCCCGGGTCGCCGCCCGACACCTCCGTGAAGACCCGCCGGCCGCCGCCCTCCCCGATGAAGCGGACGGTGAACCAGCTGCGCTTCCTGCGCTGTTCGCCGGGACCGGTGCCCGGTTCGACCCGGGCGGACAGCCAGTCGCGCGCGGCGGGGATCTGGGCGGCCCCCGCCAGCAGGACCGTCGCCGCCGTGCCGCCGATCGCCACCGGCAGGTGCTTCACCGAGGCGAAGTGCCGGTAACGGAAGTCGGGGCCGTAGCGCTCCAGCCCTCGCGCGGACCGCTCCACCACCCGGGGGTCCAGGGTCGGCAGCGGCAGCGCCCAGGTGCCGGTCTCCGGGCTGAAGTGCGGTGCTCCCTGCGGGGCCCGGGCCCTGCGGCCGACCAGGCGCGGCTCGTGCAGGCGCCGTTCCCGCGCCGCCCGCGCCATCTGCGGGCCGCGGCCCATCGCGGTGAGCGCCGAGGCGAACGTACCGCCGGAGAAGACCGCGTTGGTGCGGACATAGCCGTCGACGGTGAGCGGCACTCCCTCGGGAAGCTGCTGGACCGTGAAGTAGGCACCGAGGTCGTGCGGTACGGAGTCGAAGCCGCAGGCGTGCACCAGGCGCGCCCCCGTCTCGCGGGCGCCGGCGTCGTGCTCCAGGTACACGCGGTCGACGAACTCGGCCTCTCCGGTGAGGTCGGTGTAGTCGGTCCCGGCTTCCGCGCAGGCGGCGACCAGCTTCTCGCCGTACCAGACGTACGGTCCGACCGTGGACGCCACGACGTGCGTGGACCCGGCGAGTTCGCGCAGGGCGTCGGCGTCGTCCGCGTCGGCCGTCAGCAGCGGCAGGTCCGCGCAGCGCGGGTGCCGTCCGGCGAGGCGCTCGCGCAGCTGTTCCAGCTTGCCGCGGCTGCGGCCCGCCAGGGCCCAGCGGCAGCCCTCCGGCGCGTGCGCCGCGAGATATTCGGCCGTGAGCGCCCCGACGAAGCCGGTGGCCCCGAAAAGGACGACGTCATAAGGGCGTTCTGCCCCGCTCTGCCTGTTCATGAGTGCCTCCGCCTGCGCCGGCGCCGATGTAGCAGGCAGAGGGTAGCGGAGGCGTTCGCTGTGCCGTGCCGCCGGGGGAGGGCCTCGGTGCGAGAGGATCCGGGAGAAGGAACTAAGCGCTTGCTCGGCCAAAAGGGTTGTGCGGAGTGCGGTCCGTTCTTAGCATCATCGATGTTACATCAGTTGTGTCACACCGCTGGGGGCTTGATGGCAACGACAGGACGCGGGCCGCAGGGCCCACTCACCGGGGTGCGCGTCGTCGAGCTGGCGGGCATCGGCCCGGGGCCCTTCGCCGCGATGCTCCTCGCCGACCTCGGCGCCGACGTGGTGCGCGTCGACCGGCCGGGAGGTTCGGTCATCGGCATCGAACCCGCCTTCGACCTCACCAACCGCAACAAGCGATCGGTCCTCGTCGATCTGAAGGCCGAGGGCGGATCCGGGCAGGTCCTCGACCTCGTCGAGCGCGCCGACGTCCTGATCGAGGGCTACCGCCCCGGCGTCGCCGAACGTCTCGGGGTGGGCCCGGACGCCTGCCTGGAACGCAATCCGCGGCTCGTCTACGGGCGGATGACCGGCTGGGGCCAGGACGGGCCGCTGGCCGAGCGGGCAGGACACGACATCGGCTACATCGCCCTCACCGGGACCCTGTCCATGATCGGCAGATCCGGCGAGCCCCCCACGGTCCCCGCCAACCTGGTCGGCGACTACGCGGGCGGCTCGCTCTACCTCGTCGTCGGCGTGCTCGCCGCCCTCCAGCACGCCCGTACGCCAGGCGGGACCGGACAGGTCGTCGACGCGGCCATCGTCGACGGCGCGGCCCATCTCGCCACGATGATCCACGGCATGCTGGCGGCCGGCAGCTGGCAGGACCGGCGCGGCTCCAACCTGCTCGACGGCGGCTGCCCCTTCTACGGCTCCTACGAGACCTCCGACGGCGGCCACATGGCGGTCGGGGCCCTGGAGCCCCGCTTCTACGAGGAGTTCGCCGGGCTCCTCGGACTCGGGGACGAGGCCCCCGACCGCAACGACCTCGGACGCTGGGAGGAGCTGCGCGCCCTGGTCGCCGACCGGTTCAGCACCCGCACGCGCGCCGAGTGGACCGAGATCTTCGAGGGGACGGACGCCTGTGTGGCTCCCGTCCTCTCGCTCCGTGAGGCACCCCGTCACCCCCACCTCGCCGCCCGCTCCACCTACGTGGAGCACAGCGGACTCACCCAGCCCGCCCCCGCGCCGCGCTTCTCCGCGACGCCCGTCTCCGTGCGCAGCGCACCCGCCCTGCCCGGAGCGGACACCGAGGCCGTCGCCGAGGACTGGGACCTGCCGGGCCTGATGACCACCGGAAAGGAAACGACCGGCTGATGGAACTCTCCCTGCCGCTGAGCTACGCGGGCGACCCGCGCACCGCCTGCGACGAGGTCGCGGAACTCGAGTCCGCCGGACTCGACGCCGTCTGGGTCGCCGAGGCGTACGGTTTCGACTCGCCCACCCTCATGGGATACCTCGCCGCCCGCACCGACCGCCTGAAGATCGGCGCGGCGATCCTCAACGTCTACTCCCGCACCCCCGCCCTCATCGCCCAGACCGGCGCCGGGCTCGACGCCGTGTCCGGCGGCCGCGCCCTGCTCGGCCTCGGCGCCTCGGGCCCGCAGGTCGTGGAGGGCTGGCACGGCAAGCCGTACGACAAACCCCTCGGCCGGACCCGCGAGACCGTGGAGCTCTGCCGCCGGATCTGGCGCCGCGAGGTCATCGACCACCACGGCATCACCGACATGCCCCTGCCGAAGGAGAAGGGCGGCAAGCTCGGCAAGCCGCTGAAGATCCTCACCCGGCCGGTGCGCGACACCATCCCGCTCTACGTCGCCTCGCTGGGTCCGGCCAACGTCCGGCTGACCGCCGAGATCGCCGACGGCTGGCTGCCCACCCTCTACATCCCGGAGAAGGCCCAGCAGGTCTGGGGCACGGCCCTGGCCGAGGGCACGGCGAAGCGCGACCCGTCGCTCGGCCCGCTGCAGACCGTCGCGGGCGGCCTGCTGGCCATCGGCGACGACGCCGCCGCCCTCCGCGATCTCGCCCGTCCGCAGATCGCTCTCTACGTCGGCGGCATGGGCGCGCCCGGCAAGAACTTCTACAACGACCTCGCCGTCGCCTACGGCTACGAGAAGGAGGCCGCCACCGTCCAGGAGCTCTACCTCTCCGGGAAGAAGAGGGAGGCCGAGGCCGCCGTCCCGGACGAGTTCTGCGAGCTCATGACGCTCTGCGGCCCCGAGGGGTACGTACGCGACCGCATCGAGGCCTTCCGCGAGGCCGGCGTCACCATGCTCAACGTCACCCCCGTCGGTCCCGAGCCGGCGCGGCTGATCTCCACCGTCAAGAACTGGCTCCAGGGGGCTTGAAGTGCAGCGGCAGATCTTCACCGAAGAGCACGACGCGTTCCGCGAGACCGTCCGCACCTTCCTCGCCAAGGAGGTCCTCCCGCACTACGAGCAGTGGGAGAAGGACGGCATCGTCTCCCGCGAGGCCTGGCTCGCGGCCGGCCGCCAGGGACTGCTGGGGCTCGCCGTCCCCGAGGAGTACGGCGGCGGTGGCACCACCGACTTCCGCTACAGCGCCGTCCTCGCGGAGGAGTTCACCCGGGCCGGGGTCTCCGGGCTGGCGCTCGGCCTGCACAACGACATCATCGGCCCCTACCTCACCGGCCTCGCCACCGAGGAGCAGAAGCGGCGCTGGCTGCCCGGCTTCTGCAGCGGCGAGACCGTCACCGCCATCGCCATGACGGAACCCGGCGCGGGCTCCGACCTCCAGGGCATCCGCACGAGCGCCGAGGACAAGGGCGACCACTGGCTCCTCAACGGCTCGAAGACCTTCATCTCCAACGGCATCCTCGCCGACCTGGTGATCGTCGTCGCGAAGACCTCACCGGAGGGCGGCGCGAAGGGCCTGTCCCTGCTCGTCGTCGAGCGCGGCGCCGAAGGCTTCGAGCGGGGCCGCAACCTCGACAAGATCGGCCAGAAGTCCCAGGACACCGCCGAGCTGTTCTTCAACGACGTACGCGTCCCCAAGGAGAACCTCCTCGGCGAGCTCGACGGCGCGTTCATCCATCTCATGACCAACCTGGCCCAGGAGCGCATGGGCATAGCGGTCGCCGGGATCGCCGCCGCCGAACACCTCCTGGAGATCACCACCGAGTACGTCAAGGAGCGCGAGGCCTTCGGGCGTCCGCTCTCCAAGCTCCAGCACATCCGCTTCGAGATCGCCGAGATGGCCACCGAGTGCGCCGTCACCCGGGCCTTCCTCGACCGGTGCATCGTCGACCACTCCGAGGGGACGCTCGACGCCGTCCACGCCTCGATGGCCAAGTGGTGGGCCACCGAGCTCCAGAAGCGCGTCGCCGACCGCTGCCTCCAACTCCACGGCGGCTACGGCTACATGACGGAGTACCGGGTCGCCAAGGCCTTCACCGACGGCCGCATCCAGACCATCTACGGCGGCACGACCGAGATCATGAAGGAGATCATCGGCCGCTCGCTGCTCTCCTGACCTCCCCGCCCCGCACCGACCCCGAAAGGCAGCTGCCTTGAGTACCGAAGCATTCGTCTACGACGCGATCCGCACCCCGCGCGGCCGCGGCAAGGCCAACGGCGCCCTGCACGGCACCAAGCCGATCGACCTCGTCGTCGGCCTCATCCACGAGATCCGTGACCGTTTCCCAGGCCTCGACCCGGCGGCCATCGACGACATCGTCCTCGGCGTCGTCAGCCCGCTCGGGGACCAGGGCTCCGACATCGCCCGGATCGCCGCGATCGCCGCGGGACTCCCGGACTCCGTCGCCGGCGTACAGGAGAACCGCTTCTGTGCCTCCGGTCTGGAGGCCGTCAACCTGGCCGCCGCCAAGGTGCGTTCGGGCTGGGAGGACCTCGTCCTGGCCGGTGGCGTCGAATCGATGTCCCGGGTGCCCATGGGCTCCGACGGCGGTGCCTGGGCCATGGACCCGATGACCAGCTTCGAGACCGGCTTCGCCCCGCAGGGCATCGGGGCCGACCTCATCGCCACCATCGAGGGCTTCTCGCGGCGCGACGTCGACGAGTACGCCGCCCTGTCCCAGGAGCGCGCCGCGATCGCCTGGAAGGAGGAGCGCTTCGCCCGCTCCGTCGTCCCGGTCAGGGACCGCAACGGCCTGCTCGTCCTCGACCACGACGAGCACATGCGCCCCGGCACCACCGCCGACTCCCTCGCCTCGCTCAAGCCGTCGTTCGCGACGATCGGTGAGATGGGCGGCTTCGACGCGGTGGCCCTCCAGAAGTACCACTGGGTCGAGAAGATCGACCACGTCCACCACGCGGGCAACTCCTCCGGGATCGTGGACGGCGCCGCCCTCGTCGCGATCGGCTCGAAGGAGACCGGCGAGCGCTACGGCCTCACCCCGCGAGCCCGGATCGTCTCCGCCGCCGTGTCCGGCTCCGAGCCGACCATCATGCTCACCGGGCCCGCCCCCGCCACCCGCAAGGCACTGGCCAAGGCCGGGCTCACCATCGACGACATCGACCTCGTCGAGATCAACGAGGCCTTCGCGGGTGTCGTCCTGCGCTTCGCCAAGGACATGGGTCTGAGCCTCGACAAGGTCAACGTCAACGGCGGTGCCATCGCGCTCGGCCACCCGCTCGGCGCGACCGGCGCGATGATCCTCGGCACGCTCATCGACGAACTGGAGCGGCAGGACAAGCGCTACGGCCTCGCCACCCTCTGCGTCGGCGGCGGCATGGGCATCGCCACCGTCATCGAGCGTCTCTGACCGTCCCCGGCCCCTCTGCTTACGGAGAAAACAGCAATGACCGAGAGCACGACCATCCGCTGGGAACAGGACGAGACCGGCGTCGTCACCCTCGTACTCGACGACCCGAACCAGTCCGCCAACACCATGAACCAGGGCTTCAAGGAGTCCATCGCGGCCGTCGCCGAGCGCGCCGAGGCCGAGAAGGACTCCATCCGGGGCATCATCTACACCTCCGCCAAGAAGACCTTCTTCGCGGGCGGCGACCTCAAGGACATGATCAGGATCGGTCCCGAGAACGCCCAGGCGGCGTTCGACGCGGGTACCGCGATCAAGAACTCCCTGCGCCGCATCGAGACCCTCGGCAAGCCGGTCGTCGCCGCCGTCAACGGCGCCGCGCTCGGCGGTGGTTACGAGATCGCGCTCGCCGCCCACCACCGCATCGCGCTGGACGCCCCCGGCTCCCGTATCGGCCTGCCCGAGGTCACCCTCGGCCTGTTGCCCGCCGGCGGCGGTGTGACCCGCACCGTACGGCTGATGGGCATCACCGACGCGCTGCTGAAGGTCCTCCTCCAGGGCACCCAGTACACCCCCCGGCAGGCGCTGGAGAACGGCCTCGTGCACGAGGTCGCCGCCACCCGTGAGGAGATGCTCGACAAGGCCCGCGCCTTCATCGACGCCCATCCGGAGTCGCAGCAGCCGTGGGACGTCAAGGGTTACCGGATCCCCGGCGGCACCCCGTCCAACCCGAAGTTCGCGGCCAACCTGCCCGCCTTCCCGGCGAACCTGAAGAAGCAGCTGGCGGGCGCGCCCATGCCCGCGCCCCGCAACATCATGGCCGCGGCGGTCGAGGGGTCGCAGGTCGACTTCGAGACCGCGCAGACCATCGAGGCCCGCTACTTCACCGAGCTGGTCACCGGCCAGGTCGCCAAGAACATGATCCAGGCGTTCTTCTTCGACCTCCAGGCCGTCAACTCCGGCGCCAGCCGCCCGGCCGGCGTCGAGGAGCGCCAGGTCCGCAAGGTGGCCGTCCTCGGCGCCGGGATGATGGGCGCGGGCATCGCCTACTCCTGCGCCCGCGCGGGCATCGAGGTCGTCCTCAAGGACGTGACCGCCGAGGCGGCGGCCAAGGGCAAGGCGTACAGCGAGAAGCTCCTCGCCAAGGCGCTCTCCCGGGGCCGCACGACCGAGGCGAAGCGGGACGAACTCCTGGCCCGCATCACCCCGACCGGGGACCCGGCCGACCTCGCGGGCTGCGACGCCGTGATCGAGGCGGTCTTCGAGGACACCGCGCTCAAGCACAAGGTGTTCCAGGAGATCCAGGACATCGTCGATCCTGACGCTCTGCTCTGCTCCAACACCTCGACGCTGCCCATCACCGCGCTCGCCGAAGGGGTCACCCGCCCGGCGGACTTCATCGGGCTGCACTTCTTCTCGCCCGTCGACAAGATGCCGCTCGTCGAGATCATCAAGGGCGAGAAGACCGGCGACGAGGCCCTGGCACGCGCGTTCGACCTGGTGCGCCGGATCAAGAAGACGCCGATCGTCGTCAACGACTCGCGCGGCTTCTTCACCTCACGCGTCATCGGCCACTTCATCAACGAGGGCGTCGCCATGGTCGGCGAGGGTGCCGAGCCCGCGTCGGTGGAGCAGGCCGCGGCGCAGGCCGGCTACCCGGCCAAGGTGCTCTCCCTCATGGACGAGCTGACGCTCACCCTGCCCCGCAAGATCCGCGTCGAGACCCGGCGCGCCGTCGAGGAGGCGGGCGGCACCTGGGCCACGCACCCCGCGGACGAGGTCGTCGACCGGATGGTCGACGAGTTCGGACGGCCGGGACGCAGCGGGGGAGCCGGGTTCTACGAGTACGGCGAGGACGGCGGGCGGGGCGCGCTCTGGACGGGTCTGCGTGAGCACTTCACGAAGCCCGGCACCGACATCCCCTTCGAGGACATGAAGGAGCGGATGCTCTTCTCCGAGGCGCTGGACAGCGTCCGCTGCCTGGAGGAGAACGTCCTGATGACGGTCGCCGACGCCAACATCGGCTCCATCATGGGCATCGGCTTCCCCGCGTGGACCGGTGGTGTGCTCCAGTACATCAACGGCTACGAGGGCGGCCTGCCCGGTTTCGTGGCGCGCGCCCGGCAGCTTGCCGAGCGCTACGGGGACCGCTTCCTGCCGTCCGCGTACCTGGTGGAGAAGGCTGAGAAGGGCGAGACCTTCCACGACTGACGGCTGCCCCACGGGCCGCGTTCACTTCTCCTCGCTCGCGGTGAACGCGGCCCGCAGTTCCTCCTTCAGCGACCGCTGGAACGCTGTCAGCAGGGCCTGGAGCACCATCGGCTGCATATTGGCCGAGAGCGACTTCATCGCCTTCACGTGCTCCGGGTCCGACTCCCGCTCCCGGTAGGGGTTCCACACCTCGTCGCGGAACAGCCGCGTCAGCTCGTGGGCGGCCGACCGGGTGTGCTCCAGCAGGACCGTCCGTGCCGCCAGGATCGTCTCGTGGGCGATCGGTACGTCCAGGAGCTCCACGCCGAGCCGCAGCAGACCGGGATCCACCTGGAAGGGCGCCTCGGGCTTCCCGGGGCGCTCCAGTACGCCCATGGCCCCCAGCCGGTCCACGTCCTGCTCGCTGAGCGGCCGGCCCGCCCGGCGCTCCAGCTCCGCGCGCTCCATGTCCTCGGCCGCGTCCGGGGCCCACGACGCCACCAGGGCACGGTGGATGGCCAGGTCCTGCGCGCTCAGGTCGGGCGGCAGCTGCTGGAGATAGCGCTCGATCGCGGCCAGCGTCATGCCCTGGTGCTGGAGCTCCTCGATGAGGGCCAGCCGGGAAAGGTGGTCGTGCCCGTAGTGCCCGACGCGCCGGGGCCCGATCACCGGAGGGGGCAGCAGACCTCTGGTGCTGTAGAAGCGCACGGTGCGCACGGTGACTCCCGCGCGCGCCGCCAGTTCGTCGACGGTCAGCGTCGGCTCGTCGGTCCCGGTTGCCATGGCTGCTCCTTGTCGCGGGCAGGCCCGTCCTGCGGGGCCTGGGTCGATCAGGTGCAACAGTATTGCTGTATCACCACTGTTGTGAAAGTGCCGGTCGCGAAGCCGCGCTACCCGACGGGCACACCTACGTCGCCCACGGCCGCTGAACGTCCTCGCCGGCCTGAACAACTTCAGCCGCGTCTCCTGCTCCTCCGGCGCCCAGCCGGCCCCGTCCCTCGGTGACGGCCGACGTGTCACCTGGCCGGACACCACGGCGGCGGCCACCGATGTCGCGACCCGCGCGACCTTCGCCGGCAGCTGCGAGGAGTAGGCCCTCACCGACCCGTGCCAGGGCGTCCGCCGGAACTCCGGTGGGCGCCCTGGTCCGTCGACACCCACGGGGGTCCGCACCGGCGGAGTTGTACCAATCGGGTGCAACAGTATTGCTGTCTCACCGGTGGTGTGAAAGTCTCCGGCACCATCGAAGCGCGTCATTCCCTCCGGTACGGGCCCGTACAGCGCCCGGCCGACGGCAACAGGAGACGGCCGTGACCACGATCCTGCGAGTTCCCACCGAGACCGACCGGCTCACGCTGCCGGCCCTGCTGGCGCGTAACGCCGAGGACCACGGGGACCTGCCCGCCCTCTCCTGGCGGAGCCCGGGGGGCGGCGACGGATGGACCACCCTGACCTGGCGGGAGGTGCGCCGCGAGACCGCGGTGCTTGCCGCCGGGTACGGGGCCCAGGGCGTCCGGCGCGGCGAGCAGGTGCTGATGATGATGGGCAACCGCCCCGAACACTGGCTCAGCGACCTGGCCCTCACGCACCTCGGCGCGGTACCGGTCACCGTCTACGGCACCGCCGCCCCGGAGCAGATCGCCCACATCGCCCGGCACAGCGGTGCCCGGCTGGCGGTCGTCGAGGGGGCGCGGGAACGCGCACGCTGGGAGCCCCTCCTCGCGGACGGCACCGTCCCCCTGGAGGCGCTGCTCGTCGTGGAGCCGGAGGGTGCCGGTGACCGGACGTACGCCTCCCTGTACGCGACCGGGCAAGAGGCCTACGACGACAAGGAGTTCGAGGCGGCCTGGCAGGCATCGGTGGCCGACGACCCCCTCACGGTCGTCTACACCTCGGGCACCACCGGCGACCCGAAGGCCGTGCCCGTCACCCACCGCAGCGTGGTCGTCAACGCGCTGGCCCTGGACCGGGTGGTGGAACTCCCGGACCACGTCGCGCACATCTGCTACCTCCCCTTCGCCCACATCGCCGAGCGGATGCTGGGCATCTACCTGCCGGTCTTCCGGGCGTCCCACGTCCATCTCTGCGCCGACACCGCGGCCGTCGCGGCCACCGCGCGCGCCCTGCACCCCGCCCAGTTCTTCGGTGTGCCCCGGGTGTGGGAGAAGCTCGCCGCCTCCGTCAGGGCCGCGCTCGCCACCCTGCCCGAGGGGCAGCGGGCCGCGATCGAGGCGGCCGGGGACACCGCCCGCGAGCACGTGGCCTTCCGCGAGCGGGGCGAACAGCCGCCCGCGGAGCTGGAGACCGCCTACCGCCGCGCCAAGGAGACGGTCCTCGACCCGGTGCTCGCCCTCGCCGGCTTCGAGCGACTGGTGTGGACGGCCAGCGCCTCCGCGCCCATGCCGCTGGACGTGGTGCGCTTCTGGGCGGGCTTCGGCATCGTGATCATGGACGCCTGGGGACTGACCGAGACGGTCGGCGTGTTCACCACCAACAGCCCCTCCGGGTTCCGCCTCGGCTCGGTCGGCAGGCCGCTGGACGGGCTGGAGCTGAGGATCGCCGAGGACGGCGAGATCCTGGTCCGGGGCGAGACGGTGTTCGCCGGGTACCTGCGCGCCGACGGGACCGTCGAACGGGCGCTCGACGCGGACGGTTGGTTCCCGACCGGGGACATCGGCCGGATCGACGACGACGGCTACCTGTGGCTCACCGACCGCAAGAAGGAAATGATCATCACCTCGACCGGGAAGAACGTCTCCCCGGCCCTGGTGGAGAACGCCCTCAAGGAACACCCGCTGATCGGCCAGGCGTTCGTCCACGGCGACGGGCACTCCTACCTGGTGGCGCTCCTCGTCCTGGACGCGGAGATGGCACCCGCCTGGGCCGCGGCCCAGGGCATCGAGGCCGGCGAGGACTTGGCGGCGCTCGCCGACCACCCCGCCGTACGCGAAGAGGTGGACCGCGCCGTCCAGGCGGCCAACGCCCGGCTGAACCGCACCGAGCAGGTCAAACGCCACCGGCTGCTGGCCAGGGAATGGGGCCCCGACACCGGCGAGCTGACCCCCTCGCTGAAGCTGCGCCGCCGCGTGGTCCGCGAGCAGTACGGCAAGGTGCTGGACGCCCTCTACGAGGAGAGCGGCGCCTGACCCGGGGCCGGTTGTCGGTGGGGGGACGTACGGTGAGGGCATGTCGGGGATCACCTACGTACAGGGCGACGCCACCAGCCCCCGGGGCAAGGGCGTCAAGCTGATCGTGCACTGCTGCAACGACCTGGGCGGCTGGGGGAAGGGCTTCGTTCTGGCCCTCTCCCGCCGCTGGCCCGAGCCGGAGGCCGCGTACCGCCGCTGGCACCGCGAGCGCGCGGGCAACGACTTCGGCCTGGGCGCCGTGCAGTTCGTCCAGGCCGGCCCGTACACCTGGGTGGCGAATCTGGTCGGGCAGCGGGGGATACGCACCGGCAGCAAGGGCGTGCCGGTGCGTTACGAGGCGATCGACGCCGGCCTGGACAAGGTGGCCGCCAAGGCTGCCGAGCTGGGCGCGTCGGCCCACATGCCGAGGATCGGCTGCGGGCTGGCGGGCGGCACCTGGTCCCGGGTCGAGCCGCTCCTCACCGACCGGCTGGTGAGCCGCGGTATCGAGGTGACGGTGTACGACTTCGGCTGAGTGCCGCCCGCGTGGTGCCCTACAGGCCGTAGCTCTTGCCGATGATGTCGCGCTGGATCTCGCTCGTGCCGCCGTAGACGGTCGACACGACAGCCGCCCGCAGATGCCGCTCCATGTCGTACTCCGTCGCGTAGCCGTAGCCACCCATCATCTGCATGCCCTCCAGAGCCGCGTGCCGGGCCGTCTCGGTGGCCTTGAGCTTCGCCATCGAGGCCTGGCGGGGGAAGAGCCGCTCCGGCTCGGCGTCGCAGGCCGCCGCCACGTCGAAGACCAGCAGCCGGGCACACTCGATCTCCGTCGCCAGATCGGCCAGCCGGTGCCGCAGCGCCTGGAAGGAGCCGACCGGGCGGCCGAACTGCTCGCGTCCCCGCACGTACGCGACGGTGTCCTCCAGGATCCGCTCCGCCAGGCCCAGCATGTTCGCCGCCAGGAAGAGCCGCTCCGCGTCGAGGCCGGCCATCAGCTGGGTCCAGGCGCGGTCGGCCGTGCCCACCACCGCGTCGGCCGGCAGCGAGACATCGGTGAGGAAGACGTCGTTGACCTCGCGTCCCCCCATCGTCTCGATGGGCCGGATCTCGATCCCGGGCGTCCCGGCCGGGACGTGGAACATGGTCAGCCCCTCGTGCTTCGCGCCGCTCGCGTCGGTCCGGGCGACCAGCAGGATGTGCTCGGCCAGATGCGCGTTGGAGATCCAGGTCTTGTGACCGTTGACCAGCCAGCGCCCGTCCGGCGTCCGTTCGGCCTTGCACCGCAGCGCCGCCACGTCGGAACCGGCCTCGGGCTCGGACATCGCGATGGACAGCACCTGGCCGTCCACCGCACCACCGATCGCCGCCTTGCACTGGGCCTCGCTGCCGAAACGCTCGTACGCCTTCGCCGTGATCACGGAGGTGATGAACCCGCCCGCCGGTACGAGGCCGCGTGCCGTCTCCCGGAGGAAGAGGCAGGCGTCCGTCATGCCGCCGCCCGAGCCCCCGTACGCCTCGGGCAGGCACACGCCGAGCCAGCCGAGCTCCGCCAGCCGGGCGTAGAGGGACGGCGCGTGCGGGCCGCCCGCCTCCGCCGCCAGCGCGTCGCGCTGCTCACGCGTACCGCACTCGCGCCGGGCGAAGTCGCGCAGGGCGCCGACGAAGGCCCGCTGCTCGGCGGAGAGCCAGCGGGGGAGGGCGTGGTCGGTGGACATGGAAGCCTCCATAGGGGAGTGACGAAGAAGCGGGAGAGTTACAAAGAAGCGGACCAGGTAACTTTGTCGCGTTGTCGATATGGTTGAGTGGTCACGACGTACGGGGAGGGCTCATGGCGGCACCGGGTACCAACGAGACACTGCTGGCCGAGGCGCTCGGCGAGACCCCACCGTCCGACGCGCTGAGCGAGCAGATCCTGGACGCCGCACGCGAGCAGTTCATGACCTTCGGACTGCGCCGCTCGACCGTCGACGACGTGGCCAAGCGGGCCAAGGTCTCGCGGGTCACCGTGTACCGCCGGATCGGCAACAAGGACAGCCTGGTCTCCGCCTGCCTGCTGCGGGAGTACCGCCGATTCGTCCTGGACGTGGACAAGGCGGTGGCCGCACTGCCCACCATGGAGGAGCGGCTCGTCGCCGGCTTCGTCGCCGTCCTCAAGCACATCCGTGAACACCCGCTGGTGGGCGGGCTGCTGCGGCTGGAGCCGGAGATCATGCTCCCCTTCCTCACGCTGGAGAGCGGGCCCGCCTTCCTCGCGATGCGCGGATATCTGGCCGACCGGCTCCGCCACGCCCAGCGCGCGGAAGGGCGGCCGGAGACGGACACGACACCGGTCGCCGAGCTCATGGTGCGGATCACCGTCTCCTTCCTCCTCAACCCTGTGAGCTGCTTCGAGCTGGACGACGACGAGCAGGTGGGCACGTTCGCCAGGCGCTACCTGGTGCCGCTGCTCGGCGTCGGGTGAACGCCCTCAGAACCGGGCGTGCAGCCTCCTGCCCAGCTCGACGGCCCGGGCGACCTTCTCCCGGGGCGTCGAGAACGACGTCAGGTCCACCGCCGGCGCGAACCGCCGTACGGTGACCGAGTGCGGCGCGGCGAAGGCCCGCAGCCCCTCCTCACCGTGGATCCGTCCGTACCCCGACTCGCCCGCGCCGCCGAACGGCAGGGACGGGATCGCGGCGAAGCCCAGCACCGAGTTCACCGACACGGCGCCGGAGCCGAGGCGTTCGGCCAGTGCGAGCCCGGCCGCCCGGGAGCGGGTGAAGACGGCGGCGCCCAGGGAGTACGCCGACGCGTTGGCCCGCTCCACCGCCTCGTCCATGTCGCGCACCGGGTTCACCACGACGACCGGGCCGAAGGTCTCCTCCGTGACGGCCGGTGAGTCCTCCGGGACACCCGACAGGACCACCGGCCCGAGCACGCGGTTCCGCAGGGCGTCGGGCCCGCCCAGTTCGGCGGTGCCGCCGTCCACCAGCGCCTGTTTCACATGGCGCTCCACCACACCGAGCTGGGACGGCAGGGTGAGCGGGCCGTAGGCGTCACCCGGCACCAGCGCCCGCGCACGGCTCACGATGCGCGCGCACAGCGCCTCGTGCACCGAGGCCACCGCGTACACCCGCTCCACACCGGCGCAGGTCTGGCCCGCGTTGCCCATCGCGCCCCACACGATCGCGTCGGCCGCCGCGTCCAGATCGGCGTCCGCCGCGACCAGCACCGCGTCCTTGCCCCCGCACTCGGCGAGCAGCGGTGTGAGCGTGGCAGCGCAGGCCGCCGCGACCTTGCGCGCGGTGCCGGGCGAGCCGGTGAAGGCGACCTTGTCCACGCCGGACGGCCCTTCCGCTCCGGCCAGTGCGGCCCCGGTGGACCCCGGCCCGGTGACCGTCCGCAGCAGACCCGCGTGGTCCGGCACTGCCTCCCCGAAGCTCCGGGCCAGCAGGACCCCGACCCCGGGAGTGAGTTCGGACGGCTTGAACACCACGGCGTTGCCCGCCGCGAGGGCGTAGCCGATCGAGCCCATCGGGGTGTAGAGCGGGTAGTTCCACGGGCCGATCACGCCGATCACCCCGAGCGGGCGGTAGGCCAGAAGTGCCCGCTGATGGACCGACAGCAGACCGGACGACACCCGCCGCCTGCCCAGCACCCGGCGGGCGTTGCGGGCCGCCCAGTCCAGATGGACCAGCGTCAGCAGCACCTCGGAGCGGGCGTCATGCGCCGGTTTGCCGGTCTCCGCAGCGATCACCTCGGCGAACTCGTCCGCGCGTCCGGCCAGTTCACGCTTCCAGCGCAGGAGCGACGCGCGCCGTTCCCGCGCCCCGAGCGCTGCCCAGCCGCGGCCGGCGCTCCTGGCCTGCGCCACCGCGGCGCGGATGTCGTCGATGCCGTGCACCGCACGGTCTGTTCCGGTCGTCATGACTTCTCCATCGGCAGTGGTTCCAGCGGGCGGCTCTGCGCCCAGTGCGGTCCGAGGTCGTCGAGCTGGTATCCGAAGGGGTAGCTGCGTGGCCGGGGGCGGGAGGGCAGCCACCGGGGCCGCGCGGGCAGCAGTCGTACGCCGTACGAGCGGGCGTGCACCAGGCGGACGGCCGCCGCCCGCACCCACCGCGGCTGCGCCGGGAAGCCCAGCGCGCGCAGTAACGGCTCGTCCAGCAGCGCCAGCGAGAACCTGGCCACCAGAGGGCGCAGCGGGGCGGGGTACCAGGCGGCCATGACCCGGAAGGTGGCGTTGGCGACGCGCCGGTTCGCCGGGTCGTACGCGAACATCCGGGCCTCGTAGGAGTCGTGCAGCTCCTCGAACCCCTCGTAGGTGCCGGGTGCGCCCTCGATGCCCATCATGGCCGCCATCCGCCGCCCCACCTCCGCCAGCGCCCCCGCCTCCTGCGCGCACAGGGGCCGCCACCCGAACCGGTCGATCCAGCGTCTGGGGCCGACCACCGTGGTGGCCAGCACATAGAGGTAGTCCTCGTTCGGGATGCGGTACCTGCCGTGGATCCGGTTGAGGTGCCGGGCGGCGGCCCTGGCGCGCTCCGAGTCGAAGCCCTCGGCCGCCATCTCGTACCCGAACAGGACGGTGTCGTCGTAGCGCTTCTGGCCGTTGCGCTCGAACTCCTGGGTGCGGTCGAGCAGTACGGAGATCCTCGGAACCCCGTAGTCGCGCAGGAAGGCGACGCTGATGCCCTGCCGGTAGTCCCACGGGAACTCGTACTGGGACATCAGCCGGAGTATCTCGGCGCAGTCGGCGGCGGGGTCCATCCGGCGTATCTCGCGCAATCGGCTGTAGCGGCCCATGGTGTGTGCCCTCCTCTGCTCAACACACGTGCTGCACAAGGCATATGGCCGAACCTCTCGCCCTGGAGAGTCAAAGTTACAAATACTATTGACTTGTTTCACGCGGCGCGTCAACACTGCTGCGGGATCGCATACTGGAACACACACGGTCCGGGCGCCGCCCGAGCGCCCGCCGACCTCTGGGAGCATCCGCATGACCAGCGCAGGAGAGCCCGCACCGCCCCCGCCCGGCGGCGTCCTGTGGAGCCTCGCGGGCGATATCCGGGGACTGCTGATGCTGCCCGCCGCCCTCACGCTCCAGGTCGCCCACCCGGCCGTCGGCGCCGGCGTCGACGACCACTCGGTCTTCCGTACGGACCCCTGGGGGCGCGGCGAGCGGTCCCTGAGTTCGCTCCAGCTCTGGGTGTACGGGGGAGAGGCCGCCGCCGAGGAGGGGCGCAGGCTCAGGAAGCTGCACCGCACGATCCAGGGGACCGACACCCGCGGCCGCCGCTACCACGCGCTCACCCCCGCGAACTACGCGTGGGTGCACGCCACGGGCTTCCCCGTCTACCAGCACGCGTCGCGCTACCTGGTCCGCCCGCTCACCGAGGCGCAGGAACGCGCCCTGTACGGGGAGTGGCTCCAGGTCGGCCGGATCCTCGGCATCCACGACCGGGACATGCCGCAGACGATCGAGGAGTTCTGGCCGTACTACCGCGCGATGCTGGCCGACGAGGTGGAGGCCACCGTCGTCGTACGGGAACTGGTCGCCACGGACGCTCCCGTGCCACCGCCCGACCGGGGGCCCCTCGCCCTGCGCGTGGTCCTGAAGGCGCTGTGGCCGGTGCTCCTCCCGCCGCTGGCGCGGTTCCGCAGGTTCATCACCGTCGGGCTGATGCCGCCGGACGCCCGCGAGGCCATAGGGCTCGACTGGACCCCGGACCAGGAGCGCCGCCTCCGGCGCTTCGGCGCCGTGGTGCGGCGGATCGTGCCCCTGCTCCCGGAGCGGCTGCGCTACCTGCCGCTCGCCAGGTCGGCGCGGGCCGAGTGGCGGGCCGGGGGAGGGCTCAGGCCGAGGCCCGGCGGACCAGTTCGGTCGGGGTGATCACGGACTCGGGCCACGCCCCGGTGTCGCTGTTCAGCCGCTCCATCAGCAGCCGCACCATCAGCCTCCCCATGCCCTCCACGTCCTGACGGACCGTCGTCAGCGGGGGCACGGAGGCCTCCGCGACCGAGGTCATGTCGTCGAACCCGACCACG
This sequence comes from Streptomyces sp. NPDC088746, assembly GCF_044751065.1. Classification (NCBI taxonomy): domain Bacteria; kingdom Bacillati; phylum Actinomycetota; class Actinomycetes; order Kitasatosporales; family Streptomycetaceae; genus Streptomyces; species Streptomyces sp. NPDC088746. The sequence continues at coordinate 42,077 of NZ_JBIVLA010000005.1, read as the reverse complement.
GCCACGTCCTCCGGCACCCGGACGCCCCGCTCGCGCAGCACCCGCAGGGCACCCGACGCCATCAGATCGTTGGACACGAAGACGGCGTCGAGATCCGGATGGGCGTCCAGCAGGTCCGACATGGCCCGGGCTCCGCCCTCCGCGGTGAAGTCCCCGTCCGCGACGAGCTCCGCTCCCGCGTCCGGCAGCACGTCGTGGTATCCGTCGATCCGGTCGAGCGCCGACGTCTGGTCCCGGGGCCCGGCGATGTGCGCGATGCGCCGCCGGCCGAGCGAGACCAGATGACGCACGGCCTCGCGGGCACCGCCCCGGTTGTCGCAGTCGACGTACGGCACCTGCGTCGTGTCCTCGCCCGCCGCCGAGTGTTCCGGGCGGCCCCCGTAGACCGTCGGGACGCGGAACCGCCGGATGATCGCGGGCAGTTCGTCGTCGGTGTGCAGGGAGAAGGCCAGTACGCCGTCCACGTGACCGCCGGCCAGGTAGCGGGTGACCCGGTCGAAGTCGCCGCTGCCCTCCACCAGGAGCAGGACCAGCTGCGCGTCGTGGGCGTTGAGCTCGCGGCTGATCCCGCGGATCTGGCGGGAGAAGAAGGGGTCGGAGAAGATCCGGAACTCGGGCTCGTCGATGATCACGGCGACGGCGCCGTTGCGCCGCGTGACCAGTGTCCGCGCCGCGTGGTTCGGGATGTAGCCGAGCTCGTCGACCGCCTTGCGCACCTGGTCCACCAGGGGCTGGCGTACGCCCGCGCCGCCGTTGACGACGCGGGACGCCGTCGCCCTGGACACTCCGGCGCGGGCCGCCACGGCCTCCAGGGTGGGCCGGGCGTCACGGTGCGGATCGGGGGTCGGGTCGGGCAAGGTCGCTCCTCGTACACGCGCGCCCGGGGCTGGGAACGGCTGGGACCGGAGGGTTCGGGCACGGACGCCGTCAGCCTATCGGCCCGGCCGGAGGCGGCCGATGCCGGAGACGCGGACCCGTTCACTCCGAAACGGCCGCGCGTGTACCGCTCGGGGATCCCGGAAGACGCGCACCGAGTGTGGTACTGCCTACGGAGAGCGAAATACTCGCATTGCGTGAAAGGTGCCATTTGTGTCACACGATGAGCAGAGAACGGGTGGGCGAGGGGAGTATCTGCCGGTAACGGCCGATCTGCCCACCGATCCGCACCACGGCCGCCGTGCCACGACCGACCGGGTGGTGTTCGGCGTCTCCGCAGTGCTCACCATCGCCTTCGTGATCTGGGGCGCCACGGCCACCGACTCGCTGACGGACGTCTCCAGCACACTGCTCACCGGACTCATCCACAACGGCGGCTGGGCCTTCATGCTGGCGGCCTCCTGCTTCGTGGTCTTCGCCCTCTGGCTCGCGATCAGCCGCTACGGGAAGATCTCGCTGGGTCAGGAGGGGGAGAAGCCCGAATTCAAGACGGTCTCCTGGGTCGCGATGATGTTCAGCGCCGGCATGGGCATCGGCCTGATGTTCTACGGAGTGAGCGAACCGCTGGCCCATTTCGTCAATCCGCCCCCGGGCACGCACCCCGCCGACGCGGCCGAGGCCATGCAGACGGCCATGGCGACCACCCTCTTCCACTGGACGCTCCACCCCTGGGCGATCTACGCGGTCGTCGGGCTGGCCATCGCCTACAGCGCCTACCGGCGGCACCGGCGCCAGACCATCAGCGCGGTGTTCATCCCGCTCATCGGCGAGCGGCACTCCCACGGGGTCGTGGGCCGCATCATCGACATCCTCGCCATCTTCGCGACGCTCTTCGGCTCCGCGGCCTCGCTGGGCCTCGGGGCCCTGCAGATCGGCAGCGGCTTCCAGGAGCTCAACTGGATGGAGAAGACCGGGACCGGCCTGCTGGTCGCGATCATCGCGGTCCTGACGGCCGCCTTCGTCGCATCGGCGGTCTCCGGTGTGGAGAAGGGCATCCAGTGGCTCTCCAACATCAACATGGTGCTCGCGCTGATCCTGGTGATCTTCGTGTTCGTCGTCGGCCCCACCATCATCATCCTGGACCTGCTGCCCACCTCGATCGCGGCGTACTTCGGTGACCTCGCCCAGCTCGCCGGCCGGACCGAGGCGACGGGAGAGGGCGAAGTCGCCGACTGGCTCGCCAGCTGGACCGTCTTCTACTGGGCGTGGTGGATTTCCTGGACGCCCTTCGTCGGCATGTTCATCGCGAGGATCAGCCGCGGTCGCACGATCCGGCAGTTCGTCGGCGGCGTGATCCTGGTGCCCAGCACGGTCAGCCTCATCTGGTTCGCCGTCTTCGGCGGCTCGGCGATCGAGCTGCAGAGGGACGGAAAGCTCGGGGGCGTCGGTGACACCCCCGAGGCCCAGCTCTTCGGGGTCCTCCACGAATACCCGATCGCCACCGTGATGAGCATCCTCGTCATGATCCTGGTCGGCATCTTCTTCGTATCCGGCGCCGACGCCGCCTCGATCGTGATGGGGACGCTCTCCCAGAAGGGCGTCCTCGAACCCGCGAAGTGGGTGGTGATCTTCTGGGGTGTCGTCACCGGGGCCGTCGCGGCGATCATGCTGCTCATCGGCGACGGGCAGGGGGACGCCCTGGCCGGCCTCCAGAACCTGACCATCCTGGTGGCCGCCCCCTTCACCATCGTGATGATCGGGATGTGCGTCGCGCTCATGAGGGACCTGCGCCAGGACCCGATGATCGTCCGCAGGGAGTTCGGCGTGGAGGCCGTCGAGTCCGCCGTCATCGAGGGGCACGCCAAGTACGACGGGGACTTCGAGATCCGGATCGGGCCCGGCACCGCGGAGATCACCACCGACGAACGCCACAAGCACGACCCACCGGCCTGACGGGACCGCGGCTCAGTCCACCAGCTGGGCCGCAGCCCGCGCACAGCCCCGGGCCACCGTCACCCCGGCGCCGCCGTGGCCGTAGTTGTGCACCAGCAGTCCGCCGCCCGGCAGCTCCTCCGCCTCGATGCGCACCCCCGCGTCGCGGGCCGGCCGCAGCCCCACCCGGTGGCCGAGGACCCGGGCCCCCGCGATCTCCGGCCGTATCCGCGCGCACCGCGCCACGATCTCCGCGGCCGTACGCGGATCGGGCGCGGTGCGCGCGTCGTCCGTCTCGGCCGTGCCTCCCAGCACCAGCCCGTCCGGCTGCGGGAAGAGATACGTCGTCGCGCTCGACGCCGGATCCGCCTCGGTGAACCACTCCTCGATGCCCGGGTTCTCCACGACCACCAACTGCCCTCGGACCGGCCGGACCCCGGGGTCGGGAACCAGGTCGCGCGCGCCGAGCCCGGTGCAGTTGACGACCACCCGCGCCTCGGCCGCCGCCTCCGCGAAGCCACGCACCGTACGCCGCTCGACCACGCCCCCCGCGGCGGACAGCCGGCCCTCCAGCCAGTTCAGATGGGCCGGCATGTCGATCAGCGGAAGCGTGACCCGCAGCCCCTCCGGCACCTCGGACGCGCCCTCCAGGCGGCGGGCCCACGGCCCGAGCGCGGCCAGGCGCTCGCCCCCGTGCACCCCGGCGACCATGCGGACGCCCGTCTCGGCGGGGGCGGCGGCCAGCTCCTCGTAGACCCGGAGGGTTTCGAGCGACCAGTCACCCACCAGAGCCTCGGGCTCGATCCGGTACGGCCACCAGAGCGCACCGGCCACGGCCGAGGTCGTGGCCGCTGCCGGGTCCCTGGACCAGACGCGCACCCGCAGGCCGCGCTCCGCCAGCAGCAGCGCCGTGGTCAGCCCGCTGACCCCGCCGCCCACCACGATCACGTCCGCCACCGTGCTCACCCCCGTCTCCGTGCCGCCCTCGCGTGTGCCGAGGACGGGAAGGGCCATGGTCGCACCCTCGTAGGGCGGGAGAACCGGCCCCCGCGGTTGGTTAGGATCAGCACCCTGATGACTGCCACCCTCGTCGCCAAGGAACTCGCCGCCGGGCACGGCGACCGCACACTCTTCGCGGGACTCGACCTCGTGGTCGCGCCCGGCGACGTGATCGGTCTCGTCGGAGCCAACGGAGCCGGCAAATCCTCGCTGCTCCGCCTGCTCGCGGGGCTCGACCGGCCGGAGGAGGGCGAGCTGAGGCTCTCCCCGCCCACCGCGACCGTCGGGCACCTCCCGCAGGAGCCCGAGCGCCGTGCGGGTGAGTCCGTACGGGAGTTCCTCGCGCGCCGTACCGGGGTCGCCGACGCCCAGGCCGCCATGGACGCCGCCACCCAGGCACTGGTCGACGGGGCGCCTGGCGCGGACGACGCGTACTCCGAGACGCTGGAGCGCTGGCTCTCCCTCGGTGGCGCCGACCTGGACGAACGCGCTGAGGAGGTCGCCGCAGACCTCGGTCTGACCATCGGTCTCGACCTCCCGATGACGGCGCTCTCCGGCGGCCAGGCCGCCCGCGCCGGCCTGGCCTCGCTGCTGCTGTCGCGCTACGACGTCTTCCTGCTCGACGAGCCCACCAACGACCTGGACCTCGACGGCCTGGAGCGCCTGGAGCGCTTCGTGTCAGGCCTGCGCGCCGGCACCGTCGTCGTCAGCCACGACCGTGAGTTCCTGATGCGTACGGTCACCAAGGTCCTGGAACTCGATCTCGCCCAGCAGGAGATCAACCTCTACGGTGGCGGTTACGCCTCCTACCTGGAGGAGCGCGAACGCGCCCGCACCCACGCGCGCGAGGAGTTCGAGGAGTACGCCGACAAGCGCTCCGCGCTGGAGGGCCGCGCCCAGATGCAGCGGGGCTGGATGGACAAGGGCGTCAAGAACGCCCGCCGCAAGGCCACCGACAACGACAAGATCGGCCGCAAGTTCCGCAGCGAGGCCAGCGAGAAGCAGGCCGCCAAGGCCAAGCAGACGCAGCGCATGATCGAGCGCCTCGACGTCGTCGAGGAACCCCGCAAGGAGTGGGAGCTGCGGATGGAGATCGCCTCCGCACCGCGCTCCGGCTCCGTCGTGGCCACCCTCCGCGACGCCGCCGTCGTCCGCGGGGACTTCTCCTTCGGGCCGGCCACCCTGCAGATCGACTGGGCCGACCGGGTCGCCATCACCGGGGCCAACGGGGCGGGCAAGTCCACCCTGCTCGCCGCCCTCCTCGGACGGCTCCCCCTCGACGCGGGCCACGCCTCGCTCGGCTCGGGCGTCGTGGTGGGCGAGGTCGACCAGGCCCGCGAGCTGTTCCACGGCCCGGAGAGCCTGCTGGACGCCTTCTGCGCGGCCGTCCCCGACACCGAGCCCGCCGAGGTGCGCACCCTGCTCGCCAAGTTCGGTCTGCGCTCCGGCCATGTGCTGAGGCCGGCCACGACCCTCTCCCCGGGCGAGCGCACCCGTGCGGGGCTCGCGCTCCTGCAGGGCAGGGGGGTCAACCTGCTCGTACTGGACGAGCCGACGAACCACCTGGACCTGCCGGCGATCGAACAGCTGGAGTCCGCGCTGGAGGCGTACACCGGGACGCTGCTGCTGGTCACGCACGACCGGCGCATGCTCGACGCCGTCCGGACGACCCGCCGCGTCGAGATCGCCGGCGGCAAGGTCACCGAGACCGCCTGACGCGAAGGCCCCGCCCGTCCCGTCGTACGGGAGGAGCGGGGCCGGTACACCGGTGCCTCAGTCGACGTAGCTGATCTCGGACGAGGAGTAGATGCAGTTCGTGCCGTCCGCGCCCGAGCCGATCTCGCTCGGCTCGCCGCTCGTCGTGCCCTTGTACTTGGTGCAGATCTTCATGTCACGGTCGCCGTCCTCGTAGATCGTGACGTCCGAGATCCGGGCCGTGTCGCCGTAGTTCGTGTTGATGCCGACCAGGCTCGTGCCGGGGGCCGTCGCCCAGATGTTCTGGAGCTGGATGTGCCGGGCGTTCTGCGTGGAGCAGTTGCCGCAGGAACGGACCAGCTTGCCGAAGTCGTCCACCTGGAAGTTCTTCACGACCAGGGTGCCGACGCCGTTGTGCTGGAACACCTTGTCCTCGGCCAGCTTCGCGCCGCCGCCGTCGATCGTGCGGACCGTCGAGGAGGAGCCGCCGCGGAAGGTCGCGGCGTCCTCGCCCACGTCCTCCCACCACACGTTCTTGATCGTGCAGGTGCCCGCGCAGTGCACACCGTCGGCGGCCGGGGCACCCAGGATGACGTTCTGCAGGGTGGCGCCGTCCGCCAGCTTGATCATCGGCGGCTGGTCCTCGTCCTGACCGCCGCTGCCCAGGTCACCGCTGCCGTACAGGCGCTTCATGCCCCCGTCGTACGTGCCCGAGACCTCGATGGTCGACGAGACGGCCTGGCTGCCGTTGGCGGCCGGCCACGACGGCCGGTCCGTGGGCGGCTCGGTCGGCGGGTCCGTCGGGTCGGTGGGCGGGTCCGTCGGAACGGTGCCCGCGGCGGTGAAGGTCCAGTTCTTGCTGCTCACCGAGTCGCAGGAGTTCTGCTGGACCAGGGCGCCGGACGCCGTCGAGCTGTCCTTCACGTTCAGGCACTTGCCGCCGTTGCTGTTGACGACGCGGTAGGTGCTGCCGCTGACCGCGGTCAGGGTCCACACCTGGGTGGCCGTACCGCCGCAGTTCTGCTGCTCCACGGCCTTGCCGGCACTCGTGGAGGCGTCCCGCACCCCGGCGCACTTGGCGCTGTGCGCGGCGACCAGGGTGTAGCCGCTGCCCGAGGCGGTGAGCTTCCAGGTCTGTGCGGCGGCGCCGTTGCAGGCGCTCTGCGCGAGCTGCGTCCCGGCGGAGGTGCTGGAGCTCGGCACTCCCAGACACAGACCGCTGGCGGCGTTCGCCAGGCTGTACGAGCCGACGGCGGGAGCTGCCGAGGCGGAGCCGGTCGCGAAGAGTGCGGTGAGTCCTGCGGCGAGCAGTGAGACGATGGCGACGAGGGTGGCGGCCGCTCGACCGCCCCGTCTTCTGACCTGCTGATTCTCTGTATTCACGAGCATCCCTTTCACCGCCCGCGGTATTCTCCGCAGGCACCTGACGGTGGGTGGTGCGGTGGTTGGCGCAGTGGTGAAGCCGTCCCCCGGCTCCGGTGCAGAAATCTGCATGGTGAACCGAGTTCGCGTACATGAATCGCCGTGACCGTACGTCACTCACCCGTAGCGGTCAATACAGCGGGACGGACGATCAGTAACGGCGACGGGCGGGCAGGAGAAGTTCCTGCCCGCCCGTCGCCGCGTCCCGGCTCAGCGCTTGCGGCCGCCCGAGTCGGAGCCGCCCAGTCCGGCCCGCCGCAGCGCGTCCGCCATCGCGCTGTTGGCCGGCGCGGCCGCCGGACGCGGTGCGCCGCCCTGGCCACCGCCCCCACGCCGGTCACGGCCCTGGCCGCCGCCCTGGCCACCGCCCTGGCGGGCCCCCTGGCCACCGCCCTGCGCCTGCCGCTGGCGCGGCGGGCGTTCCCCGCCGCCCTGGCCGCCCTTCTCGCGCCGCGGCCCCTGTCCGCCGCTCCGGTCCGCCCCGGCCTCGTCGTCGAGCCGCAGGGTCAGGGAGACGCGCTTGCGCGGGATGTCGACGTCCATGACCTTCACCTTGACGATGTCGCCGGGCTTCACGACATCCCTCGGGTCCTTGACGAACGTCCGCGACATCGCCGACACATGGACGAGACCGTCCTGGTGGACACCGACGTCCACGAACGCGCCGAACGCCGCGACGTTCGTGACGACACCCTCCAGCACCATCCCGGGAGCCAGGTCCCCGAGCTTCTCCACACCCTCCTTGAAGGTGGCCGTCCGGAAGGCGGGCCGCGGGTCCCGGCCCGGCTTCTCCAGCTCCCTGAGGATGTCCGTGACCGTCGGCAGACCGAACTTCTCGTCCACGAAATCGTCCGGCCGCAACGACCGGAGGACCTCGGTGCTGCCGATCAGCGAGGCCACGTCGCCGCCCGTACGCTTCACCATCGTCCGCACCACGGGGTACGCCTCGGGGTGCACGCTCGACGCGTCCAGCGGGTCGTCCCCGCCCCGGATCCGGAGGAAGCCCGCGCACTGCTCGTACGCCTTCGGGCCCAGCCGTGCCACGTCCTTGAGCGCCCGGCGGGAGCGGAACGGGCCGTTCGTGTCCCGGTGGGCCACGATGTTCTCGGCCAGCCCGGAGCCGATGCCCGACACCCGCGAAAGCAGCGGCGCCGATGCCGTGTTGACGTCGACGCCGACGCCGTTCACACAGTCCTCGACCACGGCGTCCAGGGAGCGCGACAGCTTCACCTCGGACAGGTCGTGCTGGTACTGGCCGACGCCGATCGACTTCGGGTCGATCTTCACCAGCTCGGCCAGCGGGTCCTGGAGCCGGCGCGCGATCGAGACCGCTCCGCGCAACGACACGTCCATGTCCGGGAGTTCCTGCGAGGCGAAGGCCGACGCCGAGTACACGGAGGCGCCCGCCTCCGAGACCATCACCTTGGTGAGCTTCAGCTCCGGGTGCCTGTCGCACAGTTCACCCGCGAGCTTGTCGGTCTCGCGGGACGCGGTTCCGTTCCCGATCGCGATCAGGTCGACCTGGTGCTCCCTGGCGAGGCGCTCCAGCGTGGCGAGCGACTGGTCCCACTTGTTCGCCGGCACGTGCGGGTGGATGACGTCCGTCGCGACGACCTTGCCGGTCGCGTCCACGACGGCGACCTTCACACCCGTACGGAATCCGGGGTCGAGCCCCAGCGTCGCCCGGGTGCCGGCCGGGGCGGCGAGCAGCAGATCGCGCAGGTTCGACGCGAAGACGCGCACGGCCTCGTCCTCCGCCGCGGTGCGCAGCCGGAGCCGCAGGTCGATCCCCAGGTGCACGAGGATCCGGGTCCGCCAGGCCCAGCGGACCGTGTCGCCCAGCCATTTGTCCCCCGGCCGGCCGCGGTCCGCGACCCCGAACCGGCGGGCGATCATGTTCTCGTACGAGGAGGGGCCGGGCTGCTCCGACGGCTCCTCCGGCTCCAGGACCAGGTCGAGCACGTCCTCCTTCTCGCCCCGGAGCATCGCGAGGACGCGGTGCGAGGGCAGCGCCGTGAAGGGTTCGGCGAAGTCGAAGTAGTCGGCGAACTTCGCGCCCGCCTCCTCCTTGCCGTCCCGCACCTTCGCGACGACCCTGCCGCGCGACCACATGCGTTCGCGCAGTTCGCCGGTCAGATCGGCGTCCTCCGAGAAACGCTCGGCCAGGACCGCCCGGGCGCCCTCCAGCGCCGCAGCCGGGTCCGCCACCCCCTTCTCGGCGTCGACGAACGCCGCGGCGGCGACGAGCGGGTCCACGGACGGGTCGCCGAGCAGCCCGTCGGCGAGGGGCTCCAGGCCGGCCTCGCGTGCGATCTGTGCCTTCGTCCGGCGCTTCGGCTTGAAGGGCAGATAGATGTCCTCCAGGCGCGCCTTGGTGTCGGCCGCCCGGATCCGCGCTTCCAGGGCGGCGTCGAGCTTGCCCTGCTCACGGACGGACTCGAGGACCGCCGTACGGCGGTCCTCGAGTTCTCGCAGGTACCTCAGCCTCTCCTCGAGCGTGCGCAGTTGCGCATCGTCGAGCATCTCGGTCGCTTCCTTGCGGTAGCGCGCGATGAACGGCACGGTCGACCCGCCGTCGAGCAGGTCGACGGCCGCCTTCACCTGACGCTCACGTACGCCGAGCTCCTCGGCGATCCTGCCTTCGATGGACGTCGTCACGGTTTTCCCGACTCGCCTTCTCGTACTGGCTGTGCTGGCTGTGCCACTGGGGTGCTCCACACCCGGTGGGCCCCTTCGCCTGCATTGTGCCGGGTGGCCGGGGGCCGTGTCGCGTGACCTGCTCGATCACGGCCCCGGCGTCCTGCCGAAGGACCGGCTACGCGCGCCGGGTCCTGCCGCTGCGCGAGGCGCCGCCGAAGAGGCTCGCCAGGAGGCGGAAGGGCAGAGTCACCACGGTGGCGATGGCCGAGCCGACGGTACTCAGAGCGTTTGCGATCGCACGGAACACGGTGTGCCTCCTTCGTAGGGTGTCTCTGCCGCCTGGCCGGTTCCCCGCCTCGTAAACGTGTACGGGCTCAGCCCTTGCCGACCAGGTCTTCCGGGAAAGCGCCCGCCGAGGCCGCGGCGAACAGGAATCCCCGGCCCAGCTCGGTGAGCCTCTCCACGCCGTCGGCGCCCAGGTGTTCGTACGGCGCGGAGTCCATCCGGTCGGTCGCCTCCTCCAGGTCCGCCCTGAGCGTGGTGCCCGCCTCGGTCAGCTCGCCCGCCGCGTCCAGGACACCCCGCTCACGCAGCCGCTCCACCGCCGCGTCCCAGTCGGTGCGCCGCCAGCCGCGGGTGGCGAGGATCCAGCGCGGCGCCATGCCCTTGCCGGTGGCGGTGTGGCTCACCAGGGCCTCGACGGGATCGAGACCGGCGGTCAGGAGGGCGGCCAGGTGCCCGTCGCCGCGGTGCTCGCGCAGCAGCGTCGTCGCGTGCCAGTAGGCAAGGTGCGGCTGCTCCGGCACCTCCAGATCCGCGTGCGCGGCGTACAGGGGCCGGGCGTGGCGGGTGCAGGCCTCGGCGGCCGTGAGGGCCAGGCGGGCCGCCTCCGCCATCTCCGGGGACGCGAGGGTCTCCTCGCCGAGCACCCGGCGCAGGGTCGAGTCGGCGGCCCGCAGGCGGGCGTCGAGTGCCGCCTGCGGGGTGATGTCCGACCAGACGGCCGGCAGATGGCGGCCCACCAGCTCGTGGTTGAAGTTGTAGAAGGTCGCGGTGACCGCACCCGCTCCGACCGCACCCAGGGCGGCGCCGCGCGCGGCGAAGTAGACCCGGCTCTCGTTGTCGATGCCGAGCTCCCCGAACTCCTTGCCGAGGTCGGGGGAGAAGTAGACACAGGAGTGCATCGGATTGAGCGCGTTGTGGCAGCGGCGTCCGGCACGTGGCGGAAGAGTACTCATGCCCGCACGTTACCGACTGGTTGGTACGTGGAACAGGGCCGGGGCGGCCGTGAGGCACTCGTGGCAGGAAAGGTGGGAAATTCGTCATTGCGGCCATCGGGCCGTCCGCCCAGGATGAGGGGCATGAAGCAGCGATCCGTACTCGTCGTCCTCTTCGAGGGCGTTCAGAGCCTCGACGTGAGCGGCCCCATGGAGGTCTTCGCCGGCGCCTCCCGCTTCCCCGGCGTCTCGTACGACCTGCGCACCGCCTCGCTGGACGGAGCCCCGGTCCGCTGCTCCAGCGGCCTCACCCTCGTCCCCGACGGCACACTCGCGGACGCCCCGGCGCCCGATCTGCTCCTCGTGCCGGGAGGCGCGGGGACGAGGACACCCGCCCCGGAGCTGGTCGACTGGATCCGCGCCCACGGCCCCCGGGCCCGGCAACTGGTGTCGGTGTGCACCGGCGCCCTCCTCCTCGCCGAGGCGGGCCAGCTCGACGGCCACCGGGTGACCACCCACTGGTCCGTCTGCGAGACGCTCGCCCGGACGTACCCGGCGGTGCGTGTGGACCCGGACCCGATCTTCGTACGCGACGGACGGCTGGCGACCTCCGCCGGCGTCACCGCCGGCATCGACCTCGCGCTCGCCCTGGTCGAGGAGGAACACGGCCGGGACGTGGCGCTCACCGTCGCCCGCCATCTCGTCGTGTTCCTGCGGCGCCCCGGCAACCAGGCGCAGTTCAGCGCCCAGCTCACCGCCCAGACCGCCGTCCGTGAACCCCTCCGCGAGCTCCAGCACTGGATCTCCGAGCACCCGGACGCCGACCTCTCCGTGGAGGCACTCGCGGAACGCGCGCGGCTCTCGCCGCGCCACTTCGCCCGCGCCTTCCAGGCCGAGACGGGGCTCACCCCCGGCCGGTACGTCGAGCGCGTCCGCCTCGAACAGGCCCGCCGGCTGCTGGAGGACACGACCGACGGCGTCACCGGGATCTCCCGGGCCAGCGGTTACGGCACTCCGGAAGCGATGCGGCGCGCCTTCGTCAAGGCACTCGGGACCGCGCCCGCCGAATACCGGCGCCGCTTCCGGTCCCAGCCCGCCTGACACGCCCCGACCATCACGGCACCGACGGAAGGAACACCATGCGGATCGCCATCGTGCTCTTCGACCGCTTCACCGCGCTCGACGCAGCAGGCCCCTACGAGATGCTCAGCCGGGCCCCCGGCGCCGAGACGGTCTTCGTCGCCGAGCGGCCCGGGCCCGTGCGCAACGACAGCGGCAGCCTCTCGCTCGTCGCCGACCGGGCTCTCGCCGACGTGCCCGCTCCCGATGTGGTGATCGTGCCGGGAGGGCCCGGGCAGAGCGGCCAGATGGAGAACGAGGCGTTGCTCGGCTGGCTGCGGACCGCGGATGCCACCAGCACCTGGACGACCTCGGTCTGCACGGGCTCCCTGCTGCTCGCCGCGGCCGGGCTGCTCACCGGCCGGCGTGCCACCTCGCACTGGCTGGCCCTCGACGTCCTGAAGACCTTCGGGGCCGAGCCGACGGACGAGCGGGTGGTGACGGACGGGAAGTACGTCACCGCCGCCGGTGTCTCCTCCGGCATCGACATGGGCCTGACCCTGCTCGGCAGGATCGCGGGTGACGACCACGCCCGGACCGTCCAGCTGCTGACCGAGTACGACCCCCAGCCGCCCTACGACTGCGGTTCGCCCGCCAAGGCCCCGGTGGCCATGGTCGAGGAGTGGCGGGCGAGGAGCCGCTTCATCCTGACGTAGGCGCGGCTCCGGCTTCCCCCGTCGTCCAGGTGAAACGGGGAGCGCGGCGCTCCAGGAAGGCGGCGACCCCCTCGGCGGTGTCGCCGCTGCCTCGTGCCTGCCGCGCCCAGTACGCGTCCCGGTCCTCGCGGCCGTCGGCGAACTCCTTCGCCGCGGCCTGGGTCAGCTGTGAACGCGAGGCGAGGACCCGCGCGAACGCGGAGACCCGGGCCGCCAGCCCGCCCTCCGGCAGTACCTCGTCCACCAGCCCCGTGCGCAGGGCCCGTTCCGTCCCGATCAGCTCCCCGGAGAACAGCAGGAACTTCGCGGCGGCCGGGCCGACCAGCGCGACCAGCCGGCGTGTGGACGAGGAGGGGTAGACGATCCCGAGCTTGGCCGGGGTGACGCCGAAGGAAGCGCCCTCCTCGGCGAACCGCAGATCGCAGGCGGCGGCCAGCTGGCTGCCGCCGCCCACGCAGTACCCGCGTACGGCGGCCAGCGTGGGCCGGGGGAAGGCCGCCAGGGCCTCCTCGGCCCGGACGGCGAGTGCCTGCGGCCGCCCGCGGGGGTCCTGGAGGGACGCGATGTCCGCACCCGCGCAGAAGGTGTCACCGGCGCCGGTGAGCACGAGGACCCGCACGCCGGGGTCGGCGGCCAGCCCCTCCAGCAGCACCGGGAGCGCCTGCCACATCTCCGCGCTCATGGCGTTGCGCTTGGCGGGGTTGCTGATGACGACGGTGGCGACGCCGTCCACGACCGTGTGCTCCAGTCGCGGCTCCGTCCGAACCGCCTGCTCCCTGAGGTCCATGCGCCGGATGTTATCCGTGCGGCCCGAATCCGTGAGCGGCGGCCGCCGGCAACGGCGGGCGACGGGGCGTCAGTCCGGTGACGGACCAGATGACGCCCGAAAAGGGCGAGAAGTAGTCCAATCACCTGACGCTGTCATACTCACTCGGTCAAATTGCTTACAGAAGTGAGCACTTGTGGTCAGAGCTGCAGTCCGGACCACGCTCTTCCCGACACTCATTACTCGATAGTCAGCGACATGCGAATCGAGAGCGGGTGGCGGTCCATGGAGAGCCGTGGGAGTGTTCCGGCCCATCCCGTGCCGTACGAGGGGGTGTGGCGCTTCACAGCCCCCGCCGTCGACGTCTCGGTGCCGCAGGCGCGGCACGCCGTCCGGGACCTGCTCGACCGGCAGGGCGTACCCGTCGAGGACGACATCCTCCAGGGGCTGCTGCTGATCGTGTCGGAACTGGTCACCAACGCGGTCCGGCACGCGGCGCTGCTCTCGCCCGAGCTGGCCGTCGAGGTGGCCATCGGCGCGGAGTGGATCAGGGTCTCCGTCGAGGACAACCACCCCTACCGCCCCACGGCGCTGGTCACCGACTACGCGCAGACCGGTGGCCGCGGGCTGCTCCTGGTGCGTGAGATCACCGCCGAGGCGGGTGGCACCTGCGACGTGGAGCACACCGCGGGCGGCGGCAAGATCATCTGGGCGGCGCTGCCACTCAAGACGCAGCTCTGACCGCCCCCGGCGCCGTGAGCGGCTTCACCAGCCCGCGGACGGTCCCGTCAGCTCCCTGATCGCGGGCCGGGCGGCATCCAGCACGGTCATGAACCACGCCGAGAACGGCGCGGCGGCGTGCCGCTCCGCCAGCTCACCGGCGGTCACGAAGGCCGTCTCGCCGACCTCCTCCTCGTCCGGCCGCAGGCGCTCCTGCACCATGCCGACGAACAGGTGGTTGAACTCCTGCTCCACCAGACCCGACATGGGGTCGGGGTGGTTGTAGCGGACCGTGCCCGCCGCGGCGAGCAGCGAGGGCGAGACCCCCAGCTCCTCGTACGTACGCCGGGCGGCCGCCGCGAACGGCGCCTCTCCCGGGTACGGGTGGCCGCAGCAGGTGTTCGACCACACGCCGGGGGAGTGGTACTTGCCGAGCGCACGGCGCTGCAGCAGCAGCCGCCCCTGCTCGTCGAAGAGGAAGACGGAGAACGCCCGGTGCAGCTGGCCGGGGGCCTGGTGAGCGGCGAGCTTCTCCGCCGTGCCGATGGTGGTGCCGTTCTCATCGACCAGTTCGAGCATGATCGCGTCTGCTGTGCCGTTCGACGAGCTGTTCGCCGCGGTTGCTGGTGTGGTCGGCATACCCATCCTTCGCTTTGGTTCCCGGCCTCGTGCGCCGGACCCCTCGAGTGCGGTCAAGTCTGCCGTACAAAAGCCGCTTGTCCGCACTTCGGGTGCTGGCATGTCCGCCCCGCCCCGCCCCGAGGGCGCGGCGGGACGGACACGGCGTCAGACTCCGAAGGCCGCCGGGTAGTGGATCATTCCCTTCGGCACCGGTACGGAATCGTCGAGGACCAGCGCCATCATCGCCTCGTCGGGAACCTCGAAGCCCGGCCGGATGCCGAACCGCGACGCCGTGACGAATCCGAAGGCGGGGTAGTACTCCGGATGCCCGAGCACCAGGACGAGTGACTCGCCCCGCAGCCGTGCGGCGTCCAGCACCGCCCGGACCACCGCACGCCCGGCACCGCCGCGCTGGTGTTCGGGAGAGGTCGCCACGGGCGCCAGCGCGAGCGCCGGGGCGTCCCCCACACGGCACCGGGTCAGCAGGGCGTGGGCCGCAACGGAACCGTCCGGAGCCTCGGCGACGTACGACAGGCCGGGCATCCAGGCACCGGGGTCGGTGCGCAGGGCGTCGACCAGATCGGCCTCGTCCCGGGTCGGGAAGGCCGCAGCCACGACCCGGTGGACCGCGGCGCGGTCCGCCGGCGTCTCGGGACGTGTCCTCCAGCGGGGATCGAAGGGGCGCAGCACATAGCCGTCCCGGTCGCTGCCGGGACCCGTCGGCACCCCGAGCACATGGAAGCCCGCCGCCACGGCAGCCGACGACGAGCCGGTGGTCCGGCCGCGCCCGGTGATCACGATCGAGCCGCCGGGCGCGAGCAGCCGCCGCCAGTCCCGCAGCGCGGTGTCGAACCCGGTGACGTACGCCGAACCCTCGGCCCAGACCAGGTCGTAGGACCCGTCGGCGAGGCAGGCCCCGGCGAGGCCGGCCGTGTCCGCCCGGACCGTACGGATCCGGTCACCGAGCCCGCGCTCGCCGGCGGCTGCGGAGAGCTCGTCGAGGAACGGCTGGTGCGGATCGACCGCCGTCACCCGGGCGCCCGCCTCGGCGGCGAGCAGCAGAGCGGCCCCGCCCGGGCCGCAGCCCAGGTCGAGGACGCGCGGACGGTCCGGCAGCGGGCCCGCCATGGCGAGCAGCCGCAGTGTGGTGGCGTCCGAACCGGGGTCCCGCGGGAGCAGCCGGTGACGCCGTTCGGGGAAAGCGTTGTACGTGTGGTCGGTCAAGGTGGGAACCCTTGGGTGAGAGGGCCCCGGCCGACGCGGCGTATGAAGAGCCGAGCGGTCAGCCGGTGACCCGGGAGACGATGAGGGAGGACCGTTCGCTGCGCCGGGCAGCCGTCGTCGCGACAGTCATCGACCTCAGCTCCTTCTCTCTCACGGGTTCCGGACCCGCCGACCCTAGCACCGGGCGCCGGAGCGGCTGTCAGTGGCAGAGCCGTGCCTCGTGCTCCTGGTGACCGCTGGGCTCCAGCTGGAAGGTGCAGTGCTCGACGTCGAAGTGGCTGCCGAGGCAGCTCTGGAGGTCGTGCAGGAGCTTCTCGTGACCGATCGAGTCCAGCATCTCCTGGTGCACCACCACGTGGGCGGAGAGGACGGGCATGCCCGAGGTGATCGTCCAGGCGTGCAGGTCATGGACGTCCAGCACACCGGGCAGGGCCGTGATGTGGGCGCGTACCTCGTCCATGTCGACCCCCTTGGGCGCCGACTCCAGCAGTACGTCGAGCGTCTCCCGCAGGAGTTTCACCGTACGGGGGACGATCATCAGACCGATCAGCAGCGAGGCGATGGGGTCGGCGGCCTGCCAGCCGGTGGCCATGATGACGCCCGCCGCCACCAGCACCGTCACCGAGCCGAGCGTGTCGGCGACGACCTCCAGATAGGCACCCCGGACGTTGAGGCTGTCCCGCTGCCCGCGCATCAGCAGGGACAGGGAGACGACGTTGGCGACCAGGCCGACAGCGGCGAACGCGATGGCCAGGCCGCCCCTGGTCCCGGCCGGAGTGATGAAGCGCTCGACCGCCTCGAAGACCAGGTAGCCGCCGACGCCGAGGAGCAGCACACAGTTGGCCAGCGCGGCGAGGATCTCGGCGCGGGCGAAACCGAAGGTGCGGTTGGGGCCCGCGGGCCTGTTGGCGAAGTGGATGGCCAGCAGGGCCATCCCCAGCCCCAGCGCGTCGGTGGCCATATGGGCCGCGTCCGCGATCAGGGCGAGCGAGTTCGCGAGCAGCCCGCCGACGATCTCCAGGACCATGACGCCGAGCGTGATGCCCAGGGCGACCCGGAGCCGGCCCCGGTACGCGGCGGCGGCCGTCCCGGTCGGGGGCGGCCCTCCGTGCGTGTGTCCGTGATCGTGGCCAGCCCCCATGTGAACGCCTCCGTACAGCCGTCGTGTCCCTCGGACACGTCTGACGCGCCTCGCCCGATGCGGCCAGTGAACTACGGGGGCGGGGTAGGGGGCAACACGGCACTGAACACCGTTGTCATGAGCTCTGACCTGCGGAAACGATCGCAGGTCAGAGTGTCGCCGGGGCCTGGGCCCTCACTGCGCGGCGCGGGCCCCGGGGTGGCGCAGGCACCAGCCCTCCCAGGCCGACTCCACCATCTCGCGCACGTCCCGGCGTGCCGTCCAGCCCAGCTCCCCGGTCATCCGCGCCGCGGACGCGACCGCCCGGGCCGCGTCCCCGGGCCTGCGCGGGTCGACCACCGGCTCCGTACGCAGGCCGGTGACCTCGCCCACCAGCTCGGCGAGACGGCGCACGGACACGCCCTCGCCCCGGCCGATGTTCACGGTGAGGTCTCCGCCGTCCGAGGTCCTGTCCAGGTGCCTGGCGACCGCGAGGTGCGCCTCCGCCAGATCGGCGACATGGATGTAGTCGCGTACACAGGTGCCGTCCGGCGTCGGATAGTCGTCACCGAAGACCCGCGGCGCCTCGCCCCGCGTCAGCCGGTCGAAGAACATCGGTACGACGTTGAAGACACCCGTGTCGGACAGCTCGGGCTCGGCGGACCCCGCCACGTTGAAGTAGCGCAGGCAGGCCGTCGAGATGCCGTGGGCCCGGCCCGTCGCGCGCACCAGCCACTCCCCGGCGAGCTTGGTCTCGCCGTACGGATTGATCGGCGCGCACGGCGTCTCCTCCGTGATGAGCTCCACGTCCGGGACGCCGTACACCGCCGCCGACGAGGAGAGGAGGAAGCGCGGTACACCGGCCGCGACCACGGCCTCCAGCAGCACTCCGAGCCCGGCCACGTTCTCCCGGTAGTAGAGCAGCGGCTTCTCGACGGACTCGCCGACCTGCTTCTTCGCCGCGAGATGTACCACACCCGTGACGGCGTGTTCCGTCAGGACCCCGTCGAGGACCTCGCGGTCCGAGGCCGACCCCCGCACGAGCGTGACGTCCGCGGGCAGCCGTGCCTCTATGCCGGTCGAGAGGTCGTCGAGCACGACGACCTGTTCCCCGGCCCCTATCATGGCCTTCACCACATGTGCCCCGATGTAACCGGCCCCGCCAGTGATCAACCACGTCATGCGGGTCAGCTTATGCGTTCCCCCGACGCGGTTTGTGGGGCGAGGCCTTGATCGACGATGATGATCGCGAACGGCGCCGCATGATGGCCGATTCGGCCGAACGGAGCACGAACGGGCGGTGAACTCGGTCTTCCGTTCATCCGATAGCCTCAGCCGACGCGCCACCGGCCCACCCCCGGGCCGCTTGTCCGCGCGCCGTTCCCGTTCAGTGCCAAGGAGTGAGTTCGTCTGTCGACCGCCATCCTCACCGGTGCGCCGGTACCCGGATCGTCGCTCGAGGACGATCTGCGGTCACTCGGCTTCGACGTGACTGCCGCAGCCGACGCCTCCGAGGCCGCCGACCTGCTCGCCGCAGTCCCCGCGAGCAGGCGCGTCGCGCTCGTGGACCCCCGCTTCGTCGGCCATGTCCACGCGCTCAGGCTCGGACTCACCGACCCCCGCTTCGTCGCCGCGTCGATCCCCGGAGCGCTCACCGCGCAGCCCGAGGCCCGCCCCGCGCTGCTCCGTGCCCTCCAGCGGGCCGTGGCCGCCGTCGGCGCGGGGAGCCCCGTCGCGCCCCCCGGCGCCGAACCCGTCGCCGAGGACCGCACCGTGCCCGGCCGGCTGGCCGTCGCGCTGGACGCGGAGGGCACCGCGGTGCAGCGCCCCGAACTCGGTTCCCTCACCGCCTCCGTGCCCACCGGACCCGGGGAGCGGAGCGCCGCGCAGGCCGCCGTCTCCGCCGTCGACGACGAAGCCGTACGGCTGCGCAGCGCGGTCAAGGCCCACGACGGCTTCTTCACCACGTTCTTCATCAGCCCGTACTCCCGCTACATCGCCCGCTGGTGCGCCCGCCGGGGCCTCACCCCGAACCAGGTCACCACCGCCTCGCTGATCACCGCGCTCATCGCGGCCGGCAGCGCGGCGACCGGCACCCGCGGCGGCTATGTCGCGGCCGGAGTGCTCCTGCTCCTCTCCTTCGTCCTGGACTGCACCGACGGGCAGCTCGCCCGCTACTCGCTCCAGTACTCGACGATGGGCGCCTGGCTGGACGCCACCTTCGACCGGGCCAAGGAGTACGCGTACTACGCGGGGCTCGCCCTCGGCGCCGCCCGGGGCGGCGACGACGTATGGGTCCTCGCGCTCGGCGCGATGGTGCTCCAGGCCTGCCGCCATGTCGTCGACTTCTCGTTCAACGAGGCCAACCACGACGCGGTCTCCAACACGAGCCCCACCGCCGCGCTCTCCGACAAGCTCGACAGCGTCGGCTGGACGGTCTGGCTGCGCCGGATGATAGTGCTGCCCATCGGCGAACGCTGGGCCATGATCGCCGTCCTCACCGCTGTGACCACGCCCCGGATCGTCTTCTACGCCCTGCTCATCGGCTGTGCCCTGGCCGCCTGCTACACCACCGCCGGCCGGCTGCTCCGCTCGCTGACCCGCAAGGCGAAGCGCACCGACCGGGCCGCCCGGGCGCTGGCCGAGCTGGCCGACTCCGGCCCGGCCGCCCAGGCCGTCGCCGCCGTGCTCCGGCGTCCGGGCGGCGGCTTCACGGCCCCGCTCCTGGCGTTCGCCGGAGCCGTGGTCATGGTCGCCGCGGCGCTGTTCGCCCCCTACGGCGGCTGGCTGACCGTGGGCGCCGCCGCGGTGTACGCGGCCCTCTCGGGGCTGGCCGTCTCCCGGCCGCTCAAGGGCGCGCTCGACTGGCTCGTCCCCCCGTTCTTCCGGGCCGCCGAATACTGCACGGTCCTGGTGCTGGCCGCCCGCAGTGACGTACCGCACGCCGTTCCCGCGGCATTCGGCCTGGTTTCGGCCGTCGCCTACCATCACTACGACACGGTGTACCGCATCCGGGGCGGCACCGGAGCGCCGCCCCAGTGGCTGGTGCGCACCATCGGCGGGCACGAGGGCCGGACCCTGGTCGTGGCCGTACTCGCTGCCGTACTGACCTCCGGTTCAGGTTTCACCACGGCTCTCACCGCGTTCGCGGCCGCCGTGGCTCTGGTGGTGCTCGTGGAGTCCATCCGCTTCTGGGTGTCCTCCTCGGCCCCCGCCGTACACGACGAAGGAGAACTCGCATGATCGGCCTCGTACTGGCTGCCGGTGCCGGACGCCGTCTGCGTCCGTACACGGACACGCTGCCCAAGGCCCTGGTGCCGGTGGACGGCGAGAAGACGGTCCTGGACCTGACACTGGCCAACTTCGCCGAGGTCGGACTCACCGAGGTCGCGGTCGTCGTCGGTTACCGCAAGGAGGCGGTCTACGCCCGCAAGGCCGAGTTCGAGGCGAAGTACGGCGTGACGCTGACGCTCATCGACAACGACAAGGCCGAGGAGTGGAACAACGCCTACTCCCTCTGGTGCGCGCGTGAGGTCCTGAAGCAGGGCGTCATCCTCGCCAACGGCGACACCGTGCACCCCGTCTCCGTCGAGAAGACCCTCCTGGACGCACGCGGCAGGGGCCAGAAGATCATCCTCGCCCTCGACACGGTGAAGACCCTCGCCGACGAGGAGATGAAGGTCATCACCGAGGACGGCAAGGGCGTCCGCCGGATCACCAAGCTGATGGACCCGGCCACCGCGACCGGCGAGTACATCGGCGTCACACTGATCGAGCCCGAGGCGGCCGAGGAGCTCGCCGACGCGCTGAGGACCACCTTCGAGCGCGATCCCGACCTCTACTACGAGGACGGCTACCAGGAGCTCGTGAACCGCGGCTTCACCGTCGACGTCGCGCCCATCGGCGAGGTGACCTGGGTGGAGATCGACAACCACGACGACCTCGCCCGCGGCAGGGAGATCGCGTGCCGGTACTGACCCGCCTCATCCCGTCCCCGGTCGTCGTCGACATCCGGCGCGGCGCGATGGACGATCTGGCCGGTCTCCTCGCCGACCAGCGGATCTCCGCCTCGGGCAAGCTCGCCATCGCGATCAGCGGAGGCTCCGGGCGCGCCCTGCGCGAGAGGCTGGCCCCGGTGCTGCCGGGGGCCGACTGGTACCCGGTCGCCGACGGCACGATCGACTCCGCGGTGCGGCTGGCCGACGGCATCAAGGGCAACCGCTACGACGCCGTGGTCGGCCTCGGCGGCGGCAAGATCATCGACGTGGCGAAGTACGCCGCGGCGCGTGTGGGCATGCCCATGGTCGCCGTCGCGACGAACCTGTCCCACGACGGGCTCTGCTCCCCGGTCGCGACCCTGGACAACGACAACGGACGGGGCTCCTACGGGGTCCCCACGCCGATCGCCGTCGTCATCGACCTCGACGTGATCCGCGAGGCGCCCGCACGCTACGTGCGCTCGGGCATCGGAGACGCGGTCTCCAACATCTCGTGCGTCGCCGACTGGGAGCTCGCCCACGAGGTCAGGGGCGAGGACATCGACGGGCTCGCGGCCGCCATGGCCCGCCAGGCCGGCGAGGCCGTGCTGCGCCACCCCGGCGGGATCGGCGACGACGCCTTCCTCAAGGTGCTGGCCGAGGGCCTCGTCCTGACCGGCATCTCGATGTCGATCGCGGGGGACTCGCGTCCGGCCTCGGGCGGATGCCACGAGATCAACCACGCCTTCGACCTGCTGTACCCGAAGCGCGCGGCCAGCCACGGCGAGCAGGTCGGCCTCGGCGCCTGCTTCGCCATGCACCTGCGGGGCGCC
Organism: Streptomyces sp. NPDC088746; assembly: GCF_044751065.1. Classification (NCBI taxonomy): domain Bacteria; kingdom Bacillati; phylum Actinomycetota; class Actinomycetes; order Kitasatosporales; family Streptomycetaceae; genus Streptomyces; species Streptomyces sp. NPDC088746. Next base: position 20,260 of record NZ_JBIVLA010000005.1, on the reverse strand, counting down.
CACGAGGAGTCGCTGCTCATGGCGTCCGTACTGCGGCGTCACGGGCTGCCGGTGCTGCCGGACGAGATCGGCTTCACCCCCGAAGAATTCGTGCGGGCGGTCGACTACGCCCCGCAGACGCGCCCGGGACGCTTCACGATCCTGGAACACCTCAACTTGTCCACCGACCAGATCAGGGACGCGTACGCCGACTATGCAAAAGCCATCCATAGCTGAACTCCGTCCGGTCGTGCACCCTCCGGGCGTGAAGGACCGGCGCAGTGGCGAGCACTGGGCGGGGCGGCTCTACATGCGCGAGATCTCCCTGCGCATCGACCGGCACATCGTCAACACCAAGATCACGCCCAACCAGCTGACCTACGTGATGACCGTCGCCGGTGTCCTCGCGGCGCCCGCCCTGCTGGTCCCGGGCATCCCCGGGGCCCTGCTCGGCGTGGTCGCGGTCCAGCTCTACCTGCTGTTCGACTGTGTCGACGGCGAGGTGGCCCGCTGGAAGAAGCAGTACTCGCTGGGCGGGGTCTACCTGGACCGGGTGGCCGCCTATCTGTGCGACGCGGCGGTGCTGGTCGGCTTCGGCCTGCGCGCCGCCGATCTGTGGGGCCCGGGACGCATCGACTGGCTGTGGGCCTTCCTGGGCACGCTCGCCGCGCTGGGCGCCATCCTGATCAAGGCGGAGACCGACCTCGTCGGCGTGGCCCGTCACCAGGGCGGACTGCCGCCCGTCAAGGAAGCCGCTTCCGAGCCGCGCTCCTCCGGTATGGCGTTCGCCCGACGGGCCGCCGGCGCGCTCAAGTTCCACCGGCTGATCCTCGGCATCGAGGCGTCGCTGGTCATCCTGGTCGTCGCCGTCCTCGACACGGTCAGGGACGACCTCTTCTTCAGCCGCCTCGCGGTCGCCGTGCTGGCCGGCATCGCCCTTCTCCAGACCGTCCTGCACCTGGTGTCGATCCTGGCGTCCAGCAGGCTGAAGTGAGCTCACCCATGAAACTCGGCGCGGTCATCATCACCATGGGCAACCGCCCCGACGAACTGCGCGCCCTTCTCGATTCGGTCGCCAAGCAGGACGGCGACCGGATCGAGGTGGTCGTCGTCGGCAACGGCGCTCCGGTCCCGGACGTCCCCCCGGGCGTACGGACCGTCGAGCTGCCCGAGAATCTGGGGATCCCCGGCGGCCGCAACGTCGGCATCGAGGCGTTCGGCCCGTCCGGAGCCGACGTGGACGCCCTGCTCTTCCTCGACGACGACGGGCATCTGCCGAACACCGACACCGCCGAGCTCTGCCGGCAGGCGTTCGAGGCGGACCCGAAGCTGGGAATCGTCACCTTCCGCATCGCCGACCCCGACACCGGCGTCACCCAGCGGCGGCACGTGCCGAGGCTGCGTGCCTCGGACCCGATGCGCTCCTCCCGCGTCACGACGTTCCTCGGCGGCGCGAACGCCGTGCGGAGCCAGGTGATCGCCGAGGCGGGCCCCCTCCCCGCCGAGTTCTTCTACGCGCACGAGGAGACCGACCTCGCCTGGCGGGCCCTGGACGCCGGCTGGATGATCGAGTACCGCTCGGACATGGTGCTCAACCACCCCACGACCGCTCCCTCGCGGCACGCGGTCTACCACCGCATGGTGGCCCGGAACCGCGTCTGGCTCGCCCGCCGCAACCTGCCCGCACCGCTGGTCCCCCTCTACGTCGGGGTCTGGCTGCTCCTCACGCTGGTCCGCAGGCCCTCCCTGCCCGCCCTGAAGGCGTGGTTCGGGGGTTTCCGGGAAGGCTGGACCAAGCCCTGCGGGCCCCGGCGCCCCATGAGGTGGCGTACGGTATGGCGGCTGACCAGGCTGGGCCGGCCACCGGTGATCTGAGAGGCTCTTCCTCTGAGACCATGAACCGTATTCATTCCGTACGGGGAACCTGTCCGCCTCGGCCGCGCCCGCGACCGGCCGCGCATCGTGAAGACGAGAGTTCTTAACTGTGAGTGACACGACCCATGACGGCGGGATTGCGCTGAGCAGCCCGCCGTCCGCCGACGAGGGACTGAGCGCGTCCCAGCTGGCCGACAAGTACGGCTTGACGGTGAGCGGCGCCCGGCCAGGGCTGTTCGCGTACATCCGGCAGCTCTGGGGCCGTCGGCATTTCATCCTGGCGTTCTCGAGGGCGAAGCTGACCGCGCAGTACAGCCAGGCCAAGCTCGGCCAGCTCTGGCAGGTCGCCACGCCGCTGCTGAACGCCCTGGTCTACTTCCTGATCTTCGGGCTGATCCTGGGCACCCGGAAGGGGATGACCCAGGAGGTCTTCATCCCGTTCCTGGTGACCGGTGTCTTCGTCTTCACCTTCACCCAGAGCTCGGTCATGGCGGGGGTGCGCTCCATCTCGGGGAACCTCGGCCTGGTCAGGGCGCTGCACTTCCCCCGGGCGTCGCTGCCCGTCTCGTTCTCGCTCCAGCAGCTCCAGCAGCTGCTGTACTCGATGATCGTGCTGGTGGCCGTGGCGGTGGGCTTCGGCAGCTACCCGGCGCTCTCCTGGCTGCTCGTCGTCCCGGCGCTGGCCATGCAGTTTCTCTTCAACACCGGCCTGGCGCTCGTCATGGCACGGCTGGGCAGCAAGACTCCGGACCTCGCCCAGCTGATGCCGTTCGTGATGCGTACCTGGATGTACGCCTCGGGCGTCATGTTCTCGATTCCCGTAATGCTGGCGGACAAGCCGCAGTGGATCGCCGACGTGCTGCAGTACAACCCGGCGGCCATCTACATGGACCTGGTCCGCTTCGCACTGATCGACGGCTACGGCTCGGAGAACCTGCCGCAGCACGTCTGGGCCGTCGGGCTCGCCTGGGCGCTCGTGGTGGGCGTCGTGGGCTTCGTGTACTTCTGGAAGGCAGAGGAACGGTACGGCCGTGGCTGAGGAAAAGTCCCAGGGACACATCCCCACCGTGATCGCGGACGACGTGCACATCGTGTACCGGGTCAACGGCACAGGTGGCGGCAAGGGAAGCGCCACCGCGGCACTGAGCCGGATCATGCGCCGGGGCAAGGGCGAACCGCGCGGCGTGCGCAAGGTGCACGCGGTGCGGGGTGTCTCCTTCACCGCCTACCGCGGCCAGGCCATCGGTCTCATCGGTACCAACGGTTCCGGCAAGTCCACCCTGCTGCGGGCCATCGCCGGCCTGCTGCCGACGGAGCACGGCAAGGTGTACACCGACGGCCAGCCTTCGCTGCTCGGTGTCAACGCGGCTCTGATGAGCGACCTGACCGGTGAGCGCAACGTCGTGCTCGGCGGTCTCGCGATGGGCATGAGCCGCGAGGAGATCCGCGCGCGCTACAAGGACATCGTGGACTTCTCCGGGATCAACGAGAAGGGCGACTTCATCACGTTGCCCATGCGGACGTACTCGTCCGGCATGGCGGCCAGGCTGCGCTTCTCGATCGCGGCCGCCAAGAACCACGACGTCCTCATGATCGACGAGGCGCTGGCCACCGGTGACCGCAAGTTCCGCGTCCGCTCCGAGGAACGGATCCGCGAGCTGCGCAAGGAGGCCGGCACCGTCTTCCTGGTCAGCCACAACAACAAGACCATCAGGGACACCTGCGACCGGGTCCTGTGGCTGGAGAAGGGCGAGCTCCTGATGGACGGCCCCACCGAAGAGGTGCTGAAGGCCTACGAGCGGGAGACGGGCAAGTAACCGTCGCGTACGTGTGGCCCCCGCCGGAGCGAAGCGGCGGGGGCCCCGCGGTGTGCGGGCCCGCGCTGGAGGACCCGCGGGGCCGTAGGCGTCCCGGGTGGATCTCCTCCCGGCGGATGACGTCAATTGCCCGGGATCCGGGGAAGGTTGACGGCGGCCGATGCGTTGCACGAGGGCGCGCTGTACCCCGGCGCAGTCCTGTGAGCTGTACAACGTAAGCTGGGACGGTGCTGATTCGCGGCTATGTGGGGTGATACGCCCCCGCGCATCGCCCGTTGTGTGCGTGTCGCACTCGGCCGGACGAGCGGCGTGTCCGAAAAGGGATGTTTTGGGTCAGCAGTGTAGAACGGGAGATATGACGGCAATGATGGAAAATCTCCAGCTCCGACGTGGTTTCGCCGTCCCCGCGTCGGGCGGTACGCAGTGACCCGTACCCAGCAGGCGCGCTCGGACGCCGCCACCGCCACGCTCGACAAGGCCGCCGACGAGAACTTCCCCGTGGCCCCCTTCTTCCTGCCCCGGGCATGGCGCGACGACCTGATGGCCGTCTACGGATTCGCCCGCCTCGTCGACGACATCGGTGACGGCGACCTGGCTCCCGGTGGCGCCGACGCCCGCCACCTCGGGCTCGAACCCGGACAGGCCGAGGACCGGCTCGCCGTCCTGGACGCGCTCGAAGCCGATCTGTACCGCGTCTTCCGGTCCACCGGCGACGACCCGCACCACCCCCTGATGCGCGCCCTGCGCCCCACCGTGCGGCGCTGCGCCCTCACCCCCGAACCCTTCCTCGGGCTCGTCGAGGCCAACCGGCAGGACCAGAAGGTCCGCCGCTACGGGACCTACGGGGATCTGCTGGCCTACTGCGAGCTCTCGGCCAACCCCGTCGGCCGCCTCGTCCTGCAGATCACCGGCACCGCGAGCCCCGAGCGGATCCGTCGCTCCGACGCCGTCTGCACCGCGCTGCAGATCGCCGAGCACCTCCAGGACGTCGCCGAGGACCTCGGCCGCGACCGGATCTACCTGCCCGCCGAGGACATGGCCCGCTTCCACGTCGGCGAACCGGACCTGGCGGCACCGTCCGCGGGCGCGGCGGTGCGGTCGCTGATCGCCTTCGAGGCGGAGCGCGCCCGCGACCTGCTGGACGAGGGAGTCCCCCTGGTGGGCAGCGTCCACGGCCGGCTCAAGCTGCTGCTCGCCGGATTCGTCGGCGGAGGACGGGCCGCCCTCGGCGCGGTCACGGCCGCCGGTTTCGACGTACTGCCCGGACCGCCCAGACCCACCGCGCCCAGGCTGCTGCGCGAGGTGGGAGACGTCCTGCGAAGAGCGCACAGAGAGGGGTGAGCCGGACCGTGGAGGGACAGACGACGTACATGTCGGCACCGGTACAGGCCGCGTACAGCTACTGCGAGGCCGTGACCGGACAGCAGGCCCGCAACTTCGCGTACGGCATCCGACTGCTGCCGTACGAGAAGCGGCAGGCCATGTCGGCGTTGTACGCCTTCTCCCGTCGGGTCGACGACATCGGCGACGGCGAGCTGGATCCGGAGACGAAGCGCACCCGGCTGGAGGACACCCGGGGACTGCTCGTCCGGATCCGGGACAACGCGGTCGAGGAGGACGACACCGACCCGGTCGCGGTCGCCCTGGCCGACGCCGCGCACCGGTTCCCGCTGCCGCTCGGCGGTCTCGACGAGCTCATCGACGGTGTCCTGATGGACGTGCGCGGAGCGACGTACGAGACGTGGGACGACCTCAAGGCGTACTGCCGGTGTGTCGCGGGTGCCATCGGGCGGCTCAGCCTGGGCGTTTTCGGGACGGAAGCGGGCGCACCGGGCGCCGAACGGGCCGCGGAGTACGCCGACACCCTCGGCCTCGCACTCCAGCTCACCAACATCCTGCGCGACGTCCGCGAGGACGCGGGCAACGGGCGTACGTACCTGCCCGCCGACGACCTCGCGAAATTCGGCTGTTCCGCCGGATTCCACCGGGCCACCCCGCCCCCCGGGGCCGACTTCGCCGGGCTGGTGCACTTCGAGGTCCGGCGCGCCCGGGCGCTCTTCGCCGAGGGCTACCGGCTGCTGCCCATGCTGGACCGGCGCAGCGGTGCCTGCGTGGCCGCCATGGCCGGCATCTACCGCCGGCTCCTCGACCGGATCGAACGCGATCCCGAGGCGGTCCTGCGCGGCAGGGTCTCGCTGCCCGGCCATGAGAAGGCGTACGTTGCGGTGCGCGGCCTGTCGGGTCTCGACGCGCGTTACATCTCACGCCGGACGGCGAGGGGGAGGGTCTGATGACGGGTCCGATCCGGGTCCGGGGGCGGGCAACCCCGGGGCGCCGCGGTGCGTCCCTGTCTGCGACGACACGGCGAAGGGAGCAGGCATGACCGGCCGGAACCCCCGGTCCTCCCGGGCAGTGGTCGTCGGCGGCGGGCTCGCGGGCGTCACCTCGGCGCTGCGTCTCGCGGACGCGGGGCTCGACGTGACCCTGCTCGAAGGCCGCCCCCGGCTCGGCGGGCTCGCCTTCTCCTTCCGGCGCGGCGACCTGTCCGTCGACAACGGCCAGCATGTCTACCTGCGCTGCTGCACCGCCTACCGCTGGTTCCTGGACCGGATCGAAGGGGCCCACCTGGCCCCTCTTCAGGACCGCCTCGACGTGCCCGTGCTCGACGTGGGCCGGACCGCGGGTCCGCGGCTCGGGCGGCTGCGCCGCACCGGACTGCCCGTACCGCTGCACCTCGCCGGCGGGCTCGCCGCCTACCCGCACCTCTCGCTCGCGGACAAGGCCGGGGTCGCCCGCGCCGCACTGGCGCTGGGCCGTCTCGACCCCGCCGACCCCGCGCTCGACGGCATCGACTTCGCCACCTGGCTCCGCCGCCACGGACAGTCGAGCCGCGCCATCGAGGCCCTCTGGGACCTCGTCGGCGTCGCGACACTCAACGCCACCGCGCCCGACGCCTCGATGGCGCTGGCCGCGAAGGTCTTCAAGACGGGCCTCCTCTCCGAGCCGGGCGCCGCCGACATCGGCTGGGCGGCCGTGCCGCTCGGCGACCTCCACGACACCCTCGCCCGCAAGGCGCTCGAGTCGGCGGGTGCCGAGCTCCGTGTGCGCACCCGGGCCGGCTCCCTCACCCGCACCGAGGACGGCCGCTGGGCCGTCGGGACCGACGGCGAACGATTCGAGGCGGACACCGTCGTCCTCGCCGTGCCGCAGGGGGAGACCCACCGGCTGCTGCCCGACGGAGCGCTCGACGACCCCGGCCGGCTGCTCGACCTCACCGACGCACCGATCCTCAACGTGCACGTCGTCTACGACCGCGAGGTGCTGCGCAGACCGTTCTTCGCCGCCCTCGGCTCACCCGTGCAATGGGTCTTCGACCGCACGGCGTCCTCCGGACTCCAGGGCGCCGGGCAGTACCTCGCGGTGTCCCAGTCCGCGGCGCGGGACGAGATCGACCTGCCCGTCGCCGAGCTGCGCAAGCGGTACCTGCCCGAGCTCGAACGGCTCCTCCCCGCAGCCCGAGGGGCCGGGATCCGCGACTTCTTCGTCACCCGCGAGCGCACCGCGACCTTCGCACCCACGCCGGGCGTGGGCCGCCTGCGGCCGGGCACGCACACCCGCGCCCCCGGGCTGCACCTGGCGGGAGCATGGACCGCCACCGGCTGGCCCGCCACGATGGAGGGTGCCGTCCGCAGCGGCTTCAGTGCCGCGGACGCCGCGCTCCAGGCCCTCGGCCGGCCACACGAACATCCGCTGCAGGAGGCGGCATGAGCAGTACCACCGGAACAAGAGGAGAGTCTGTGACCCCGGCGAATCCGGCTTACGACACCGTGGCGGACACCACGGACGTCACCGCGCTTCTGGAGCGCGGAAGGGCCCTGTCAGCGCCGGTGCTGCGAGCTGCCGTGGACCGGCTGGCGCCGCCCATGGACACCGTCGCGGCCTATCACTTCGGCTGGATCGATGCCCAGGGCAGGCCGGCCGACGGCGACGGGGGCAAGGCGGTGCGTCCCGCGCTGGCCCTGCTGTCCGCGGAAGCGGCGGGTGCCCCGGCGGAGGCCGGCATCCCCGGAGCCGTAGCCGTCGAACTCGTGCACAACTTCTCGCTGTTGCACGACGACCTGATGGACGGCGACGAGCAGCGCCGGCACCGTGACACCGTGTGGAAGGTGCACGGCCCCGCCCAGGCGATCCTCGTCGGCGACGCGCTCTTCGCGCTGGCCAACGAGATCCTGCTGGAGCTCGGCACCGTCGAGGCCGGCCGGGCCGCCCGCCGGCTGACCACGGCCAGCCGCAAGCTGATCGACGGTCAGGCCCAGGACATCTCCTACGAGCACCGCGAGCGGGTCACCGTCGAGGAGTGCCTGGAGATGGAGGGCAACAAGACGGGCGCCCTGCTCGCCTGCGCCGTCTCCATCGGCGCCGTGCTCGGCGGAGCCGACGACCGTACGGCCGACGTCCTGGAGGCCTACGGTTACCACCTCGGCCTCGCCTTCCAGGCGGTCGACGACCTGCTCGGGATCTGGGGAGACCCGGAGTCCACGGGCAAGCAGACCTGGAGCGATCTGCGCCAGCGCAAGAAGTCCCTGCCCGTCGTGGCCGCGCTCGCCGCCGGCGGACCGGCCTCGGAGCGCCTGGGCGAGCTGCTCGCCGCCGACGCGAAGAGCAACGACTTCGACAGCTTCTCCGAAGAGGAGTTCGCCGCCCGTGCGGCACTCATCGAGGAGGCGGGCGGCCGTGAATGGACCGCCCAGGAAGCCCGCCGTCAGCACGCGGTAGCCATCGAGGCGCTGCACGGCGTCGACATGCCGGAACGAGTACGGGCGCAGCTCACCGAGCTCGCCGACTTCGTGGTCGTACGAAAGAGATGATGACCATCCAGATATGACTCGCAGTCGCCGGCGGGCGCCCCACGGGGCGCCCGCCGACGGAGACCCCAGCACAGCAGAGGACCAGACTGCACGAAGGGGAAGCCATGACAGCGACGACCGACGGAAGCACCGGGGCCGCGAACCTCCGCGCAGCCTCGGCCAGCGATCCGACCGAATCAACCAACGCCGCGGACGACATCCTGGCCGTCGCGCGGCAGGCCGCGGAACGCTCGGTGGAGCACCTCCTCGGCAGGCAGGACGAGCAGGGCTGGTGGAAGGGAGACCTCGCCACCAACGTCACCATGGACGCGGAGGACCTGCTGCTGCGTCAGTTCCTGGGCATCCAGGACCCGGACACCGTCAAGGCCGCCGCCCGTTTCATCCGGGGCGAGCAGCTGGGCGACGGCACCTGGAACACCTTCTACGAGGGGCCGCCCGACCTCTCCGCCACCATCGAGGCGTACGTCGCGCTGAGGCTGGCCGGCGATCTGCCGGACGACCCCCACATGATCCGCGCGGCGGGCTGGGTCAGGGAACAGGGCGGCATCGCGGAGTCCCGGGTCTTCACCCGGATCTGGCTCGCGCTCTTCGGCTGGTGGAAGTGGGACGACCTGCCCGAGCTCCCGCCCGAGCTGATGTTCTTCCCGAAGTGGGTCCCGCTCAACATCTACGACTTCGGATGCTGGGCCCGCCAGACCATCGTGCCGCTCACCATCGTGTCCGCGAAGCGGCCCGTACGCCCCGCCCCGTTCACCCTGGACGAGCTGCACACCGATCCGGCGTGCCCCAATCCGCCCAAGCCCGCCGCCCCGGCCGCGAGTTGGGACGGAGTCTTCCAGCGGCTCGACCGGGCGCTGCACCTCTACCACAAGGTGGCCCCGCGCAGGCTGCGGCGCAGCGCCATGAACGCCGCCGCCCGCTGGATCATCGAACGCCAGGAGAACGACGGCTGCTGGGGCGGCATCCAGCCTCCCGCGGTGTACTCCGTCATCGCCCTGCACCTGCTCGGCTACGACCTCGACCATCCGGTCATGCGGGCGGGGCTCGAGTCGCTCGACCGGTTCACCGTGTGGCGTGAGGACGGCGCCCGCATGATCGAGGCCTGCCAGTCCCCGGTCTGGGACACCTGTCTCGCCACCATCGCTCTCGCCGACGCGGGTGTGGGCGCCGACCACCCGGCGCTCGTGAAAGCGGCCGACTGGATGCTCGGCGAGGAGATCGTGCGGCCCGGCGACTGGTCCGTACGCAAGCCCGAACTGGCGCCGGGCGGCTGGGCGTTCGAGTTCCACAACGACAACTACCCGGACATCGACGACACCGCCGAAGTCGTCCTGGCGCTGCGCCGCGTCCGCCACCCGGATCCGGCCAGGGTCGAGGCCGCCATCGCGCGCGGAGTGCGCTGGAACCTCGGCATGCAGTCACGCAACGGTGCCTGGGGAGCCTTCGACGCGGACAACACGAGCCCGTTCCCCAACCGCCTGCCGTTCTGCGACTTCGGCGAGGTCATCGACCCCCCGTCGGCCGATGTCACCGGACACGTGGTGGAGATGCTCGCCGTCGAGGGGCGGGCGGACCATCCCCGTACCCGCCGGGGCATCGAGTGGCTGCTCGCCGAACAGGAGGCGAACGGCGCCTGGTTCGGCCGGTGGGGCGTCAACTACATCTACGGGACGGGCTCCGTGGTGCCCGCGCTGATCGCCGCCGGGCTGCCGGCCGCGCACCCGTCGGTGCGGCGGGCCGTCGATTGGCTGAAGTCCGTCCAGAACGACGACGGAGGCTGGGGCGAGGACCTGCGCTCCTACCGTGAGGAGAAGTGGATCGGCCACGGCACCTCGACCGCGTCCCAGACCGCGTGGGCGCTCCTCGCCCTCCTGGCCGCGGGGGAGCGGGAGAGCAGGTCCGTGGAACGGGGCGTCGCCTGGCTGGCCGGGACCCAGCAGCCGGACGGATCCTGGGACGAACCGCACTTCACCGGGACCGGTTTCCCGTGGGACTTCTCCATCAACTACCACCTGTACCGGCAGGTGTTCCCCCTCACCGCCCTCGGCCGGTACGTCTACGGGGACCCCTTCGCCACCGCGGCCGGTATCGGCGCGGGCACCGGCAAGGGGGCCTGAGCCGATGGGTGGTCCACAGGAGCCGCCCGCTCCCACCACGCCGCTGCTGATCGCCTGCGCGCTCGGCATCGAGCGCTTCGCCCTGCGCACCGGCAGGAGAGGCGGCGCCCCGGGCCCCGGGCCCGTGACCATCATCAGGTCCGGGATGGGCCCCCGGGCCGCCGAGAGCGCCGTCCGGCTCGCCCTGGGACAGGACGGGGCCGGAGGCGCCGCGGTCATCGCCTCCGGCTTCTGCGCCGGGCTGGAACCCGGCATGCACCCGGGCGATCTGGTGGTGGCCGAGGAGACCCGCGACCACGGCGGCACCACCAGCTGCACGGGCACCGGCCTGCTGGTCGACGCACTGGTCAGGGCGGCGCCCGGACGTACCGTCCACACGGGTCCGCTGGGCGGGTCCGCACATGTCGTCCGGGGTCCGGAACGGGCCTCGCTCCGGGCCACCGGCGCCATCGCGGTGGACATGGAGTCCGCCGCCACCCTCCGCACCGCCGTACGGACGGGGCCACGCCCCGTTGCCGCCGTACGGGTGGTCGTGGACGCCCCAGAGCATGAGCTCGTCCGCATCGGCACGGTCCGCGGTGGAATATCGGCATTCCGCGTTCTCCGTGCTGTCCTTCCGGCTTTCCATGAATGGCACCGATCTTTGCTGCTCCCCAGGAGGTGAGCCCAGATGGCCATGCCGCTCCGTCAGTCCATCAAGGTTGCGACGTATCTCTTCGAACAGAAGCTCCGCAAGCGTGAGAAGTTCCCGCTGATCGTCGAATTGGAGCCCTTGTTCGCCTGCAATCTCGCGTGCGAGGGCTGTGGGAAGATCCAGCATCCGGCCGGGGTGCTCAAGCAGCGCATGCCGGTCGCCCAGGCGGTCGGGGCGGTGCTGGAATCAGGCGCCCCGATGGTCTCCATCGCCGGTGGCGAGCCGCTGATGCACCCGCAGATCGACGAGATCGTGCGTCAGTTGGTGGCGAAGAAGAAATACGTCTTCCTCTGCACCAATGCCATGCTGATGCGCAAGAAGCTCGACAAGTTCACCCCGTCGCCGTACTTCGCCTTCGCGGTGCACATCGACGGGCTGCGCGAGCGGCACGACGAGTCGGTCGCCAAGGAAGGCGTCTTCGACGAAGCGGTGGAGGCGATGAAGGAGGCCAAGCGGCGCGGCTTCCGGGTCACGACCAACTCCACCTTCTTCAACACCGACACCCCGCAGACCGTCATCGAGGTGCTGAACTTCCTCAACGACGAGATCAAGGTCGACGAGATGATGATCTCGCCCGCCTACGCCTACGAGAAGGCCCCCGACCAGGAGCACTTCCTGGGTGTCGAGCAGACCCGCGAGCTCTTCAAGAAGTCCTTCGCGGGCGGCAACCGGAGCCGCTGGAGGCTCAACCACTCGCCGCTCTTCCTGGACTTCCTGGAGGGCAAGGCCGACTTCGCCTGCACGGCCTGGGCGATCCCCAACTACTCGCTCTTCGGCTGGCAGCGGCCCTGTTACCTGATGAGCGACGGGTACGTCCCCACCTACCGGGAGCTCATCGAGGACACCGACTGGGACAAGTACGGCCGCGGCAAGGACCCACGCTGCGCCAACTGCATGGCGCACTGCGGCTACGAGCCCACCGCCGTGCTCGCCACCATGGGGTCGCTGAAGGAATCCCTGCGAGCGGCCCGGGAGACGATCGGCGGGAACCGGTGACGTCATGAGAGCAGGAGAGCCGGTCGTACTGGGTCTCCCCGAGCTGCCGGCCCGGCCCCTCGCGGTGCGCCGCCCCTCGCGGCGCATCCAGGTCGGGTCGGTGGCGGTCGGCGGGGACGCACCGGTGTCGGTGCAGTCGATGACGACGACGCGTACGTCGGACATCGGTGCGACGTTGCAGCAGATCGCGGAGCTGACGGCTTCGGGCTGTCAGATCGTGCGGGTGGCGTGTCCGACGCAGGATGACGCGGACGCGTTGGCGACGATCGCGAAGAAGTCGCAGATCCCGGTGATCGCGGACATCCACTTCCAGCCGAAGTACGTGTTCGCGGCGATCGACGCGGGCTGTGCGGCGGTCCGGGTGAATCCGGGCAACATCAAGCAGTTCGACGACAAGGTCAAGGAGATCGCGAAGGCGGCCGGTGACGCGGGTACTCCGATCCGTATCGGGGTGAACGCGGGTTCGCTGGACGCGCGGCTGCTGAAGAAGTACGGCAAGGCGACGCCGGAGGCCCTGGTGGAGTCGGCGCTGTGGGAGGCGTCGCTGTTCGAGGAGCACGGTTTCCGGGACATCAAGATCTCGGTGAAGCACAACGATCCGGTCGTGATGGTGAACGCCTACCGTCAGTTGGCCGCGCAGTCGGACTATCCGCTGCACCTGGGTGTGACGGAGGCCGGTCCGGCGTTCCAGGGGACGATCAAGTCCGCGGTGGCGTTCGGTGCGCTGCTCTCGGAGGGCATCGGGGACACCATCCGGGTGTCGTTGTCGGCGCCTCCGGCGGAGGAGGTCAAGGTCGGGCTGCAGATCCTTGAGGCGCTGAATCTGAAGCAGCGGCGGCTGGAGATCGTGTCGTGTCCGTCGTGCGGGCGTGCGCAGGTGGACGTGTACAAGCTCGCGGACCAGGTCAGTGCGGGTCTGGAGGGCATGGAGGTCCCGCTGCGGGTCGCGGTGATGGGCTGTGTCGTGAACGGTCCGGGTGAGGCCCGTGAGGCCGATCTGGGTGTGGCGTCCGGCAACGGCAAGGGCCAGATCTTCGTGAAGGGCGAGGTCATCAAGACCGTCCCGGAGTCGAAGATCGTGGAGACCCTCATCGAGGAAGCAATGAAGATCGCGGAGGGTATGGAGGAAGCGGGGGCGCCCGGCGGGGCCCCCGCCGTGACCGTGAGCCGATAGCAGGAGCAGAGAGAGGGGCCCGGGCGTGACGATGCTGGAATCCATCAAGGGGCCGCAGGATCTCAAGGCACTGAGCCGACCGGAACTCGGTGAACTCGCCGAGGAGATCAGGGCGTTCCTCATCCGGGCGGTGGCGAGGACGGGCGGTCATCTCGGCCCCAACCTCGGCGTGGTCGAACTCACCATCGCCCTCCACCGGGTCTTCGACTCACCGGTGGACCGGATCCTGTGGGACACCGGGCACCAGAGTTACGTGCACAAGCTGCTGACCGGGCGGCAGGACTTCTCCAAGCTGCGCAGCAAGGGGGGCCTCTCGGGCTACCCCTCCCGCGAGGAGTCCGAGCACGACGTCATCGAGAACTCCCACGCCTCCACCGTGCTCGGCTGGGCCGACGGCCTCGCCAAGGCCGACGAGGTGCTGGAGCGCGGGCGCCATGTCGTGGCGGTCATCGGCGACGGGGCCCTCACCGGCGGAATGGCCTGGGAGGCGCTCAACAACATCGCCGCGGCCAGGGACCGCCCGCTGATCATCGTCGTGAACGACAACGAGCGCTCCTACGCCCCCACCATCGGCGGGCTCGCCGACCACCTCGCCACCCTCCGCACCACCGACGGCTACGAGCGCTTCCTGTCCTGGGGCAAGGAGGTGCTCCAGCAGACGCCGGTCATCGGACAGCCGCTGTACGGGTCGCTGCACGGCGCGAAGAAGGGCTTCAAGGACACCTTCGCGCCGCAGGGGATGTTCGAGGACCTGGGCCTCAAGTACGTCGGCCCGGTCGACGGGCACGACACGGCGGCGGTCGAGTCCGCACTGCACCGGGCCAAGCGTTTCCACGGCCCGGTGCTGGTGCACTGCCTCACCGAGAAGGGACGTGGCTTCGCGCCCGCCCTGGCCGACGACGCCGACCGGTTCCACACCGTCGGCAGGATGGACCCGATGACCTGCGAACCACTCGTCGTGCCCGCCGCGCCCTCCTGGACGTCGGTGTTCGGCGACGAGATCGCGGAGATCGGGGCCGAGCGCCCGGACGTCGTCGCGATCACCGCGGCGATGCTGCATCCGGTCGGGCTGACCCGCTTCGCGGCGGAGTTCCCCGACCGGGTCTGGGACGTCGGGATCGCCGAGCAGCATGCGGCGGTCTCCGCCGCCGGGCTGGCCACCGGAGGCCTGCACCCGGTCGTCGCCGTCTACGCGACCTTCCTCAACCGGGCCTTCGACCAGCTGCTGATGGACGTCGCCCTCCACCGCTGCGGGGTGACCTTCGTGCTGGACCGGGCCGGTGTCACCGGGGTCGACGGCCCCTCGCACAACGGCATGTGGGACATGTCCGTGCTCCAGGTCGTCCCGGGTCTGCGGATCGCGGCCCCGCGCGACGCCGACCGGCTCCGTGAGGAGCTGCGCGAGGCCGTCGACGTCGACGACGCCCCCACGGTGGTCCGGTTCCCCAAGGAGTCGGTGGGGGAGCCGGTCGCGGCCGTCGGGAGGATCGGCGGGATGGACGTCCTGCACCGGGCTCCCGACCCGGACGTCCTGCTGGTGGCCGTCGGCGTGCTCGCGCCGGTCTGTCTGCAGGCCGCCGACCTGCTCGCCGGATCCGGGATCCGCTGCACGGTCGTCGACCCGCGCTGGGTCAAACCGGTCGACGAGCAGCTGCCCGCACTCGCCGCGCAGCACCGGCTGGTGGCGGTCGTCGAGGACAACAGCCGGTCGGGCGGGGTCGGCTGGGCCGTCGGCCAGGCCCTGCGGGACGCCGGAGTCGACGTACCGCTGCGGACGTTCGGCATCCCCGAGCAGTTCCTCGCGCACGCCGGGCGCGGTGAGGTACTCGCCGAGATCGGGCTCACCCCGGTGGAGATCGCCGGACGCATCAGCGCGGCGCTGGAGCGCCGCACGGCGGTGCGAGAGCGGAACACGCCGAAGGAGAACGGGGCATGAAGGACGAACAGCCGGGCTTCGACCTGACGCGGCTCCTCGCGGAACGGGGGGCCGAACGCTACGAGCTCCACACCCGGCACCTCAACCACCAGCTGCCGCGAATGCTGCACACCCTCGGTTTCGACAAGGTCTACGAGCGGGCCGAGGGCGCGTACTTCTGGGACGCGGAGGGCAACGACTACCTCGACATGCTCGCCGGCTTCGGTGTGATGGGGCTGGGCAGGCACCACCCCGTCGTACGCAAGGCGCTCCACGACGTCCTGGACGCCTCGACGGCCGACCTCACCCGCTTCGACTGCCAGCCGCTGCCCGGACTGCTGGCCGAGAAGCTGCTGGCGCACAGCCCGCACCTCGACCGGGTGTTCTTCGGCAACAGCGGTACGGAGGCGGTCGAGACCGCGCTGAAGTTCGCCCGCTACGCCACCGGGAAGCCGCGGATCCTCTACTGCGACCACGCGTTCCACGGACTGACCACCGGCTCGCTCTCCGTCAACGGTGAGAAGGGCTTCCGCGACGGATTCGCACCCCTGCTGCCCGACACGGCCATCGCGCTCGGCGACCTCGACGCGCTGCGGCGCGAGCTGAAGCGCGGCGACGTGGCCGGGCTGGTCGTGGAGCCGATCCAGGGCAAGGGCGTCCACGCCTCACCGCCCGGCTTCCTGCGCGAGGCGCAGGAGCTGCTGCACCGGCACAAGGCCGTGCTCATCGCCGACGAGGTGCAGACCGGACTGGGCAGGACCGGTGACTTCTACGCGTACCAGCACGAGGGGGGCGTCGAACCCGACCTGCTCTGTGTCGCCAAGGCGCTCTCCGGCGGCTATGTCCCGGTCGGGGCGACACTCGGCAAGGACTGGATCTTCAAGCGTGTCTACTCCTCGATGGACCGGGTCCTCGTCCACTCCGCCAGCTTCGGGTCCAACGCCCAGGCCATGGCGGCCGGGCTCGCCGTCCTCGCGGTGATGGAGCAGGAGGAGACCGTCGCGAACGCCCGCCGCACCGGTGATCTCCTGCGCGAGCGGCTCGCCGCGCTGGTCGGCCGTTACGAGCTGCTGCACGAGGTGCGCGGCCGGGGCCTGATGATCGGCATCGAGTTCGGCCGGCCGTCCTCCCTCAAGCTCCGCAGCCGATGGACGATGTTGCAGGCCGCCCGCAAGGGGCTCTTCGCCCAGATGGTGGTCGTGCCGCTGCTCCAGAAGCACCGGATCCTCACCCAGGTATCCGGTGATCACCTGGAGGTGATCAAGCTGATTCCGCCCCTGGTCATCGGGGAGCCGGAGGTCGACCGCTTCGTCACCGCCTTCACCGCCGTCATGGACGACGCACACAGCGGGGGCGGGCTGATGTGGGACTTCGGCAGGACGCTGGTGAAACAGGCCGTGGTCAACCGTTGATGTTGCCTCTGAGGCAAATTATTTGCCTCAGAGGAAAAATCCTGGCCCAATGGAGGCATGAAACCTCCTGACGGAGGGGTGGCCGACGAACTCCCGGGGGTCGCGCCGCGCCTACGCGACCTGCGCCGCAACCGCGGCCTCACCCTGGAGAGCGCGGCGGGACGGGCGGGGCTCTCCCCGGCCCACCTCTCCCGGCTCGAAACGGGCCGGAGGCAGCCTTCGCTGCCGATGCTGCTCGGCCTCGCCCGGGTCTACGGTACGACCGTCTCCGAACTCCTGGGCGAGATGCCGCCCGAACGTGACGCGATCGTCCGCGGCGGCCCGCCCGCCGGCACGCCCCGCTCCACCGAGCAGGGCGGCTGGCTCTACCGGCAGGCGGGCGGGCCGGGCCGCGCCATGCAGGCGCTGCACGTCCGCGTCCCGTACGGCGTGGAGGACGACCTCGTGCGCGTCCACCCCGGAGAGGAGTGGCTCTACGTCCTCGACGGCAGGCTGCGGGTCGTGCTCGGCGAGACCGTGCACGACCTCGATCCGGGTGACAGCGCGCACTTCGACTCGCTCACCCCGCACCGGATCGCGGCTCTCGACCCCGGTGGGGCGCGACTGCTCTTCGTCCACACGCTGCTGCAGAGCCCGGCCGCCGAGTTGTGCCTGGGCAGCGGGATCCACCGGCTCTGATCCCGCGCACCCGCACCGCGCGCCCCCTTCGCCACCCCGGCCCGAGCGGCCGGAAGAGAGGACTGTCATGTCCGATTCGGAGTACTACGACCCGCTCACCCCGCGCAGGCCGAAGAGCAAGGACACGCAGGAGAGGCGGATGCCCCGCGGCGTCGTGATCCGGCTCTTCGCCTACCTCGTGGCCGGACACGTCATCGCGGGCTTCCTCTTCCTTCTCTTCACCGTGGCCGGCAAGGGCTGACGCCCAGGCGTCACGCGCCCTCGACGAGTCGCGCACGCAGCTTCGCGCGGGTCCCGTCGCTGATCTTCAGCCCTTCCAGGAGATACCGGTCGGTGCCGCCCCAGACCTCGTCGATGGTGTCGAACGCCGCGGCGAGGTATTCGGCGCGGGCGCCGAAGAGCGGATTGAGCAGTTCCATCACCTCGTCGGACATCCCCACCGGCGAGGTGTCGCTGCGGCGCACCTTGTAGCGGCGGTGCGCGTCGTTCGACTTGAGGTAGTCGGCCTCGATGGCCTCCTTCTCGACGCCGACCGCGAGCAGGGAGACCGCGATCGACAGCCCGGCCCGGTCCTTGCCCGCCGCGCAGTGCATCAGGGCCGGCACGCTGTCCTCGGCCAGCGCGTGCAGCACACGGCTGTGTTCGGCGGTGCGGTCCTTGATGATCGAGCGGTACGAGGCGATCATCCGCCCCGTCCCCTTGCCGTCGGCCAGGATCGAGCGCAGCTGCTGGATGTTCCCGTCGCGCACCAGCCGCCAGAACTCCGCGCCGTCCGCCGGGTCGGAGAGAGGAATGCTGACATTCCGGACGCCGGGCAGCTCCACGTCGAGACCGTCGAGCTTGTGGTCCGCCGCGTTGCGGAAGTCGAAGATCGTGTGCAGGCCGAGCCCGGCGAGGAAGGCGGCGTCGGCCTTCGTGGCGTGGGCGAGATGGCCGCTGCGGTAGAGGCGCCCGTACCGCACGGTGCCGCCGTCGACGGTCGGAAGCCCGCCGACGTCGCGGAAGTTGCGGACACCGGTCAGGTCGACGTCCGTCGGCTCGGGGCCGACCGGCGGGACCTCTGGCAGCTGCGTCACAAGGGCTCCTGGGGTGTCGGGCGTCGGCGCCGCTCGCCGACGGGGGCACGCCCGCGACGATACGACATGGCTGCATCGGGCAACCGTCTCGGCGGCCGTGGTCCTGGTCTCCCCGGGCGGACGAGATCACGTCATGTCCGTATTGGTGTATTTAGCGGAACATGCCCTGCTTGTGCGGGAGATGGGGTGAGGCAGGTGAGCGGGATCATATCCGTGACGGTGTGTGGCGAAGGTGCCGGGGGGTATTCCGGACGCCGTGCGGAAAGCCAAGATCCGTAATCCACGGAGTGTGACGGTAATTCCGCGCCGGAATTGAAGCGTGGATTCCGGTTCGGAATCCACGGCTTGTTCGCGACGTCCCGGCTCGCTTACGGTCACGGTCCATCCGGACGGAACGCCTAATCCTGCCGCCGCCCGGAATCCGCACCGACTCACGTGTGGCAGGAGCGGGGGAACCAGGTAAGCCGCCGGCCGGAGGGATCCGGTACGGCTCGGGGTCAAGACGCGCACCGCGCGGCCGGGCATCTCCAGTCCGAACCCGACAGCTCACCTCGCAGGCGCCGGAGAGGACATCCCCATGCCCGCAAAAGGCAAGCACCGTCGTACGAGGACCGGCCCGATCTCCCGAGGCGTCCTTGCCGCAGGGACCGGCGGCGCCGTACTCGCCCTCCCGCTGATCGGCGCCACCGGCGCGCACGCCGCCGAGCAGGCCGCGCCGGCCGCCAAGTCCGCAGCCGCGCACAGCGCCCCGGCGTCGGCGAAGAGCGCCCCGAAGACCTACTCCGTGGTCTCCGGCGACTACCTGGCGAAGATCGCGGGCGACCAGAAGATCAAGGGCGGCTGGCAGAAGCTGTACCAGGACAACCGCGAAGTCGTCGGCGAGAACCCCAGCCTGATCCTCCCGGGTATGAAGCTGACCCTCGGCGCCAAGGCTTCCGGCTCCGCCGAGGCCGCGCCCTCCAAGTCCGCCCCGTCGGCGGCGAAGAAGGCCGCCCCGGCCGAGAAGAAGGCCGCGCCGGCCGAGGCGGCTTCCGCTCCGGCGGCCGAGACCGCCGACTCCGGCGCGTCGCAGGAGAGCACCGGCTCCGGCTGGGTCACCCCCGTCGAGAACGCCAACGTCACCACCCAGTACCGCGCCTCGGGCGCCAGCTGGTCCAGCGGCTACCACACCGGCTCCGACTTCCAGGCGGCCTCCGGCACCAGCGTCCGGTCCATCGGTCCGGGCACCGTGGTCTCCGCCGGCTGGAGCGGCTCGTACGGCAACGAGGTCGTCATCCAGCACAGCGACGGCATGTACTCCCAGTACGCCCACCTGTCCTCGCTCGAGGTCTCGGCCGGCCAGACCGTCACCGGCGGACAGCAGATCGGCCTCTCCGGGACCACCGGCAACTCCACCGGCCCGCACCTCCACTTCGAGGTCCGGACCGGCCCGAGCTACGGCTCCGACGTCGACCCGATCGCCTACCTGCGCTCGCACGGCGTCTCCATCTGAGACACGCCGCCTGAGGGTGTCATCCCGGGCTGAAGGAGAGGGGCGGGGGGGCCCGGGGGCCCCCCCCCCCCCCGAATAAGGGGGTTAAAAAAAAAAAAAAGGGGGGGGTTTTAAAAACACCCCACCCCAAAATAAAAATGGGGGGGGGAAAAAAAAAAAGGGGAAAA